>NZ_PIUM01000038.1 GCF_002845745.1 Telmatospirillum siberiense
CCGGAATGACCGTGTCCTTCTGATGACGGAAACAACGGGCATTTCGCTCGCCAGCCCCCCGGGGAAACCTCGCTTCCCCGGGGTAGTGCCTGGAATCGCCCTGTCCTTCGGCCTGCATGCGGCGGTCCTGGGATGGTGCCTCCAGGCCACCTCCCCGGGCACGGACGAGAGCGTCCTTCCGGCCGGCGCAGTTCTCGCGGTGGCGCTCGTCGCGCCACCGCCGCCGGAGGAGCCGGAACGCGAATCGACGACGCCCGCGCGCCCGCCGGCCAGCGATGCCGGCACCGCGACACGGCGAAAAAAAATCCCACCGCCCGCGAAGACGGCGCTTGCCGTCCCCACCCCACTTATCGACGGAAAGGATGACGGGACGACGGCGATGGAAGCGACACCCTCGTCCGCCGACGGCCCCAGCGCCCCGACGCCGCCGGGCGGCGCCCCCGAGGGCAAGACGCCGTCAGCGGACGAGGACAGCCTCCGCCTTTATGGCGAGACCATCCGCACCCTGATCCTGGCTCACCGGCCCGGACACGCCCGTTCACGGGGAACCGTGGAATTGAGATTTACCATTTTCGCGGACGGACGGCTCGACAGCGCCGCAATCGCAGCATCCAGCGGATCCGACACCCTCGATCAGTCGGCGCTGGCCGCCTTGCGGGCGGCGGCCCCCTTTCCGCCTTGCCCGGACGCGGCCGGACCGCTCACCTTTTCGCTGCCGTTCCAGTTCCGCTGAACGAGCGGAGCGCTCACCACGCCGGAAGGATCGCTCCCTTGAACCGGCTTTCCAGGAAGTCGGCCACCTCTTTCGATTGATAGGCGGCAACCAGCGTCGTCACTTCCCGGCGCCTTTCGGATCGGCGGGCACCGGAGCCCCGTCGACCAGCCCATAGGCCGCGCCGAGGCGGGCCGTACAATCCTTTTGCGCCGCCCCTTGGATGGGACCGCAGGTCTTCATCCAGTCGTCGGAATAATTTCCCGAGACCGCCGGCTTCTGTTCGGCGCGATCGGACTGAACGGCGGAGGGCTGCGGCTGACCGGCCTGGTTTTTCGATGACGGCCTGGTGAGGACGAAATAAGCCGCAACGATTACCAGCAAGCCGACAATCAGCGCCCACAGGCGCGCTCTCGTACTCATCGTCTTCTCACCCCTCGCTTTCGGCCGCACCTCCGGCCCGCCCCCTTGATAAACGCCGAACAGAGGAAACTCAACAAGGGGAACGGCCTGGCCCGGAACGCAGTCATTTAAACATATAAAAAGTGTTATTAAATTTCATAGCCACACCAGTTTTGTTGATATTGCATATTGTATATAAAACTAGTAGATAAGTTATGAGTTGTTTCCGGGCGCCAGGGCGGCCGGGATTCGCAAAAGAAGGGGCAAGGATGAACATTCGATCCATTGGATGGCGGTATCGCCCCGCCATGTTGGCGGCGGCGATGATGATGGCGGGAATCAGCGCCGGCGGCCAACCGGTCGGGGCGGCCGAAGCGGTCCTGCCCTCCATCAATCTGCAATTGTCGCCATGGACGGTAATCGCCCAGGAAAAGGGCATCTTCAAGGAAGAATTCGATAAGGTCGGCACCAAACAGGTCACCCTCATCGCCTCCGGCGCGGCCGAGCTTCTTGGGGCCGAGGCGGCGGCGGTCGGCGGCGGCGCCATCGCCATCGCCCAGCGCATGATCTATCCGGCGACCATCCACAGGGCCAACGGGCTGGACGGCGTCCTGATCTGGGTGTCGGAACCGTCGAACCGCTACCGGACACCGATCCTGACCCGCGTCGACAACGCGTCGGTCAATTCGGCCAAGGATCTGGACGGCAAGAAATTCGGCTCAAGCCGCATCAGTTGCTACTGGTCGGCGCCGTTCGAGATCCTCGATAAAGCCGGCTTGCCGCTTGACACCCGCAACCGCCAGGGCCGCGTCCGCTACGAATCGATCGACAATCCCACCGTGGCGATTTCCGCCGTCCTCTCCGGCGCCACCGACGCCACCGCCGCCCATCTGGCCGCCGGACATTTCACCGGCGCCTGGCTGTCGGGCAAGCTGAAGGTCGTGGCCAGGCCCGGAGACGACAGCGTCTACGTCAACCATGCGGGACGGGTCACCTATTTCGCCCGCCGCGATTTCGCCGAAAAATATCCCGAGGTGGTGAAAGCCTTCCTGCTCGCCCGCGAACGCACCCGCGAATGGGCGCTGGATCATGTCGATGAAGCCGCCGAGATCGTCGCCAAGGGCACCCGCGTGCCGCTGGAGGTCGCCAAGTTCCAGATCACCCATGCCGGCGAGTGGGAATTCATGGCCGGCGAAGCCAATGCCGGCCGCGCCCGGCAGAGCCTCAAGGCCTTCCAGGCCTGGTACATCGCCAACGGCGACGACATCCTGGTCGACCATAAGCTGAGCGACGAACAGATCGACGCCTTCGTCGACGAGAAGTTCTTCAACGGCGGAAAATACTCGATCTACAACTGACAACGATATCGGGCGACGGCTTTTCGCGAAGCCGCCGCCCGATTTTTTCGGACACGAGGGCCATGAACAGCATCAGCACCGCCATCGAAGTCGCCGAGACGCCGGTCATTCTCGCCCCGCGCAGATCATGGCGCTTCCCGAAAACCGCCAATTTGATCGGCCTCATCCTGCCCCTGGCCATTTTCGCCCTCTGGCAGACCGCGGCGACATTCGCCTGGATCGAACCGGTTTTCCTGCCCGCTCCGGCCAAGGTCGCCAGGGCCTTCTGGCAGATGCTGACCAAGCAGGATCTGGCGTTCGATTTCCTGGCCAGCGTCACCATCGTCGGGCAATCCCTGCTTTACGGCGGACTGGCGGGCGTCGGCCTGGGAATCGCGGCCGGACTTTCCGGCCGGGTGGAACGATTCTTCGGACCGACACTGGACACCATCCGCCACATTCCGGGGATCGCCTGGCTGCCTCTGATCGTGCTGTGGCTGGGCATCGGGGCGCCGGCCAAGATCCTGGTCATCAGCAAATCGGTGTTCTTCCCGATCTTCCTCAATACGCTGCAGGGCATCCGCAACGTCGAGAAGCATCACATCGAACTGGCGAAGGTGCTGACCCTGACCCGCTGGCAAATGGTCCGCAAGGTCATCCTTCCCTCCGCCCTGCCCAATATTCTGGTGTCCCTGCGCTATGCCGCCGGGCTCGCCTGGGCCCTGGTCGTCGTCGCCGAGGGCTTGAGCGGCATGCAGGGCCTGGGCTTCCTGATCTTCCGCGCCCAGGGATTGCTGCTGACCGACCAGCTCATGGTCTGCATGGTCGTCATCGGCCTGGTCGGCTTCGGCATCGATCGCCTGATGTTCGCCATTCAGCGCGGGCTCCTTCGCTGGAAACAAGGCTACGAAGGCTAGCCGCCCTGTCTCGCGAAACGCCCAAAAGGAACCCTGATCATGGCCGAAAAACTGGAAATTCAATCCGTCAGCAAGCATTACTCGATCGGGCAAAACCGGCTCGATGTTCTTTCCAACATCAATATCAACGTCGAATCCGGACATTTTCTCAGCATCGTCGGACCTTCGGGCTGCGGGAAATCCACCCTGCTCCGCCTCATCGTCGGCCTGGATGACCAATATGACGGTTCGATCCTGCTGAACGGGACGCGGATCGGCGGCACCAGCCTGGCGCGCGGCATCGTGTTCCAGGACCACCGGCTGCTGCCCTGGCTGACCCTGGAGGGGAATATCGGCCTCAGCCTGGAAAATTCCGGTTGGAGCAGACAAGACAGGGCCCTGGCGGTCGAGAGCCACATCGAGCTGGTCGGACTGACGGGGTTCGAGAAAAACTATCCCCACCAACTGTCGGGCGGCATGGCGCAACGCGCCGCCATCGCCCGCGCCCTGGTCGGCAAGCCGGAAATCCTGTTGCTGGACGAACCGCTGGGCGCGCTCGACGCCCTGACGCGGCTACGCCTCCAAGATGAACTGCTGCGTATCTGGCGCGCCCAGGCGACGACCATGATCCTGGTCACCCACGACGTCGACGAGGCGATCTTCCTGTCCAACGAAATTCTGGTCATGAGCGCCAAGCCGGGCCGTATCGCCAGCAGGATCGCCGTCGATCTCGACTATCCCAGGGATCGCGCCAGTCACGAATTCGCCGATCTGAAGCGCCGGGTCCTGTCCGATATGGACTTTTCCTCCAACCGCTCCGAAGCGGCCTGATCGTTTCCGGACGCCGGCCCTCAAGACGAGGGGCCGGCCCCATGCCCCCTCGAACCAGGGATTTCAAGTCAAGCCATGGCTACAACACTCGCACAGACCTCTCCCCAGCCCCCCTTCCCGACCGCGCGGGCGGCCTCCCCTTTCGCCGACGACGGGGGACTGACGCGCGAAACCCAACGACGGCGTTGCGAAGAGGCGGCGGCGAAAATCAAGGAGTTCCTGCTCGACGCCCCGCAGACCGTCGACACCGAACGATTGCCCATTCTGCTGGAAACCTACCGGACCCAGGCCCACGAACCCATCGTGGTACTGCGGGCCAAGCTCTTCGAGACCCTGCTGCGCAGGAAGACGCTGTTCATCGACGACAATCCGCTGGTCGGCACGGTGACCAGCCGTCCGGCCGGCGTCTACGTCTTCCCGGAATGGGGCGCCGAATGGATCCTGAAGGAACTGGACCAGCCGATGCAAAGCCATCTCGGCCATGTCGGCATCACCGGTGAGGAAAAGGCCCTGATGCAGGAAGCCGCCCGCTTCTTCGAGGAACGGAGCGCCGAGGCCAAGGCCCGCGCCCTGTCCCGGCAGTTGAACGGCTTCGATCCGGCGGAAGCGGTGGCGGCGGGCCTCTTCACCGAAACCGCCCCCTACACCATCGGCGCCGGCAACGTCGATTACGAAACCTTCATCGGCAAGGGCCTGGGCGCCATCATCGGAGAGACCGAGGAACGGCTCAAGGCCGTCCCGGTAACCGCCGAAAACAGCGCCAAAATAGACTTCTACCGCGCCGCGCTCATCTCGCTGCGCGCCCTGATCCACCTGGCCCACCGCTATGCCGATCTGGCGACGACACTGGCGGGGGAAACCAGCGATCCGGTGCGCCATGCCGAGCTTCTGGAAATCGCCGAAGTGTGCCGCCACGTTCCGGAAAACCCGCCCCGGACATTCCGGGAAGCCGTGCAATCCTGGTGGTTCCTGCATCTCGGCATCCAGATCGAACAAAGCGGCTGCGGCTCCTCCCCGGGTCGGCTGGGACAATATCTGGAACCCTATTACCAGGCCGACAAGGCGGCCAACGGCCTGACGGCGGAAGACGCGGTCGGCTGGTTCAAATGCCTGTTCGTGAAGATCCTGGAATATGGCTACTACCAGGGACTGATCAACGCCCGGCAGGTTTCGGGGCATACCGGCCACACGATCAATCTCGGCGGCCTGGACGCGGACGGTCGCGACGCCACGGGCGAGTTGGATTATCTGCTGCTGGATACGCAGATCGCGATGCACAACATCCAGCCGACCATCACGATCCTTTATCATGACGGCCTCAAGGAGGATTTCCTCCTGAAAGCCGTCGACCTGGAGCGCACCGGCCTCGGCCAGCCGCAATGGCTGAACAACCGCATCGTCATGGAACGTCTGCTGGTGCGGCATGCCAAAAACGGCATCACGCTAAAGGACGCGCGGAACTGCATCAACATGAGTTGCGTCGGCACCGGAGTGGCCGGAAAAACCGCCTTCCTGCATGAAAACGGTACCTTCAATCTGGCCAAATGCCTGGAACTGGCCCTGAACGACGGACGCGATCCCGGAACCGGCCACCTGGTCGGAGCCCGCACCGGGAATCCGCGCGACTTCACCGACTTCGAGCAGGTTTTCGCCGCCTACTCCGCCCAGGTCGGTCACCTGTTCGCCACCATCCGGCCCTATGGATCGCTGTCCAACAAGGCGCTGGGCGAAACCGTGCCGCCGGCCTTCCGTTCCGCCATGTATGGCGGATGCCTTGAACGCGGCCGGCACGTCTTCGACGGCGCCACCGATTATTACCTCTACTTCGTCATCAGCACGGCCGGCATCGACGTGGCCAATTCCCTGTCCACCATCCGCCACCTCGTATTCGAGAAAAAGGCCGTGACCATGGCGCGCCTCCTCGACGCGCTGGCCGCCGATTTCGCGGGCTATGAGGACGTCCTGGCCTTATGCCTGAAGGCACCGAAGCATGGCAACGGCGAGGCCGCGACCGATGCCCTGGTCCGCCGGGTCTACGACGACTCCATGGAGCGGTTCCGCGCCGTGGACGAGAAGTTCTACGGCGACCACATCGCCAACATCGAGGCCTATTCGCTGTCCATTCACAACTACTTCGGCCTGCTGACCGGCGCCTTGCCCAACGGCCACCGGCGGGGTTCCCCGCTCACGGACGGCAGCGTATCGGCCACTCCCGGCACCGACAGGGCCGGTCCGCTGGCCCTGGTCGCCTCGGCGGCGCAAGGGCTGGACACGGTCCAATTCGGTTCCAACCACTTCAATATGAAGTTCCACCCTTCCGCGCTGAGCGGTATCGGGGGGGCCCGCAAACTGCTGTCGCTGATCAAGACCTACATGGACCAGAACGGCTCGCACATTCAGTTCAACATCGTCTCGTCGGACACGCTGCGCGATGCCCAGGCCCATCCGGACGCCTACAAGGGCCTGACGGTGCGCGTCGCCGGTTTCAGCGCCTATTTCACCCGCCTGCACAAGGGCGTCCAGGACGAGATCATCGCCCGTACGGAATTGAACTTTTAGGAACGAAGGGGAAGCGACCGGGGCGCGGGAACGGTTTCCCCGCGCCCCTCGCGTTTTCAAGGCCCATCATGGACGACACACGCGGCGTCATCTTCGACATCCAGCATTTCAGCCTGCATGACGGGCCGGGAGTGCGCTCCACCGTCTTTTTCAAAGGCTGCCCCCTCTCTTGCCTTTGGTGCGCCAATCCGGAATCGCAGCGACACAAGGCCGAGTTGCTGTATTTCACGTCGCTTTGCACCCGCTGCGGCCACTGCGTCGAACAATGCCCGCAAGATGCCCTCGTCCTGGACGGGACCGGTATCCGGCTGGATCGCCGGCGTTGCGTCGGTTGCGGCGCCTGCGTGGACCTTTGCCCCCAAAACGCCCGTACTTTATCGGGCAAGACGATGACGGTCTCCGAGATCGCCGAGGAAGTCCGCCAGCATTGGCGGATCTTCATGCAAAGCGGCGGCGGCGTCACCTTCGGAGGCGGCGAAGTCCTGGCCCAACCGGCCTTCCTCGGCGCCTTGCTGCGGCATCTGCATGACGAGGTCGGGTTCCACACCTGCATCGATACCAGCGGCTATGCGCCATGGCCGACGCTGGAAGCCCTGTTGCCCCACATCGACCTGATTCTGCTGGACCTGAAACATATGGACGGTGCCCTGCATGCCGGAGCGACGGGCAAACCCAACGACTGGATCCTTCACAATGCCCGGACATTGGGCCGGCGGGGCTTTCCGGTGGTGGTGCGCCTACCCCTGATTCCCGATTTCAACGACACCGAGAGCAATCTCGACGCGCTCGGCACCTTCATGAACGAAGCCGGCCTGCCGTCGATCGAGGTTCTGCCCTACCATGATTTCGGCGTCTCGAAATACGAGGCGCTGGGCAAAAGCTATCAAATCCACTCGACCAGCAAGCCGCGCCTGGATCGGGCGAAGGACATCCTGAACCGCTATGGCCTCGACGTCTCGGTGAGCCGGGAGTAGCGGGAGTCCTCAGGAAATCCGATCGCCGCCCGAACCATGGCGGCGCATATGCACCAGCCGCCGGAAACGCGGATCGTCGGGATTTTTCTCCAGGGCCGGCTTCTCATCGCGATAGGGTTTGACGCTGACGCTGTCGAACAGCTTGCGATCGGCGCCGACCGGGCAGACCTTGACGCAGACGCCACAGGGCCAGCGGGTTTCCGTTTTCAGTTCGATGTGATGGCGGGTGCAGGCGTCCTTGTCCAGATCGCCCAGGATTTCCCCCTTCCTGGCCTTGATGGCGTTGACCGGACACAATCTCGCGCAGAGACCGCATCCGTTGCAGACCTGCGTCAGCTCGGCATCCCCGTCCATATCGACGCCCAGAAATACCGAATTCAGCCGGATCCTGGGCCCCCATTGCGGGGTGAGCAGATTGTGCGACATACCGACGGAACCGAGCCCCGCATATTTGGCGGCGTAGGTATGGCTGAACGACCCGAATGGATTTTTCAGCAACACCTCCAGGCTGCCATAGCCGTCACGCGGCAGGCAAATCGCCGGAATGCCCTGCTCGACCAGCCAAACCGACAGACGATAGCTGATCTCGTCCAGAAGCCGGTTCGAGGTATCGTACATTTCCTGATAGTTGATCGACGGCGTCGATTCGATGATCGGCAACAGCATCGGCACGCCGAAGGACACCACCGCCCGCGCCTGCGGCCAGAGATCCTGCGGGCGGTACCCTTCGGGAACCTCGCCATGCGCCGCCCACCGATCGACCGGCGCGAAACCGACGATCGAGGCGCCGAGCCGGCGCGCTTCGGCGGTGATGGCGGTTCTCAGGACCGCCGCCTCTTTCGTTTCCGCCCTTTCGTCCGACGCCGATCGCGTCAACTGGATATTCATGAATTCCACGTCCCTGAGCCAAGCCACCTTTGGCTTGGCTCAAAAATATGTCCATCCAGTTTATAGATAAAGATAATTAAGGCCGATATTTTGAAAATCCCCCTTACCAACCAGGACGCGATGCCGCTCCACCAACGATGCGCCGATGTTCGATTTCTTCCCGCATAAGGCCGGCGTAAGATCGAACGGTTTGGGTAGTTTCCGAACCTGTCGCCATCGCCCGACCGATTCTAAAATTCAGACGACGATCGACGGAGAAGCCCGAAGGCCCTCCACGAAGGACGAAACCGCTGAAAGTGTCCGATGAAGATCAATTCACGCGATTATCAGGTGCGAGAGGGAGACGGGGTCTCTCTCAAAAAATGGCCGACCAAAGGGGACCCCGCCTACGCGTCGAAGAAGCACTATCACGAAATGATGCACGAGCATGTCGCGCAACTCAGCGCGCGCCAGCAGCTTCTTTACGCCTCCAATGCCCATGCCGTTCTGCTGATCTTCCAGGCGATGGACGCGGCGGGAAAAGATGGCGCCATCAAGCATGTGATGTCGGGGGTCAACCCGCAAGGTTGCCAGGTTTTCAGCTTCAAGCATCCCAGTCCCGCCGAACTGCAACATGATTTCCTGTGGCGGACCACCCGTGTCCTGCCGGAACGAGGGCAAATCGGCATCTTCAACCGATCCTATTACGAAGAGGTCTTGATCGCCCGGGTCCATCCCGAGATTCTCCGCAGCGAAGGGCTCCCGGATTCCGTGCTCGATGAAACGACGGTCTGGCACGACCGCTACCGATCGATCCGGGATTTGGAAAAACACCTTGCGAGGAACGGAACCCGCATCATCAAGATCTTCCTTCACCTTTCGAAGGAAGAGCAGCGGAAGCGATTTCTCGAACGTATCGACGATCCCGACAAAAATTGGAAATTCAGCATCGCCGACATTGAGGAGCGGAAATTCTGGAAACAATATATGGCGGCCTATGAGGCCTGCCTGAGCGCGACCAGCACAGAAGACGCACCCTGGTACGTCGTTCCCGCCGACGACAAGAAAAATGCCCGGTTGATCGTTTCGCAAATCGTCCTCGACACGCTCGAAGATCTCAAAATGACCTATCCGGAAACAACCGCGGAGCGCCGGCAGGAATTGCTGACGATCCGAGCACAGTTGACGAAGTAAGACCCCGTAGATGTAAGGATCTATTGACGAATCGACGGGTCCTTGACGTCTTTTCATCGCGACGCTATCTAAACCCCAGGGATTTCGCCCGGTTTCATCGGTAAGATAACGTCCATGCGTCACCGGATATCCCTTCGAAGCCGCTGGCTGATTGCCGTGAGCATTCTGCTCGTCGCGTTCGTCATCGCCGTCGCCATCGCCAGCGCACTCGCCCCCACCCTGTTCCCCGGAGAAGAGCGGATGGGTGGGATGCGTCACGAGGTCGCCGCCTGCATCATCTTCGTCGGGAGCTATCTGGCACTCGCGATCGGCCGGATTCCCGGATTCTCCATCGATCGGGCCGGCATCGCCCTGGTCGGCGCGGGCCTGATGATCGCGTCGGGGGCATTATCCCTCGAGGAGGCCTACAAGGCCGTGGATCTCGACACCATCACCCTCCTTCTCGGCATGATGATCGTCGTCGCCAGCCTGCGCCTCTCCGGCTTCTTCGCCGCCGCCAGCGCCTGGATCGGCATGCATGCGGGGCGCCCGATGATCCTGCTCGGCGCCGTCGTCGCCATTTCCGGCGGCCTTTCCGCCTTCCTGGTCAACGATGCGGTCTGCCTGGTGCTGACGCCGCTGGTGCTGGAATTGACGCTCGCGCTGGGGCGGCGTCCGATGCCCTATCTGCTGGCCGTGGCAATGGCGTCGAATATCGGATCGACCGCGACGATCACCGGCAACCCGCAGAACATCATGATCGGCAGCTTCTCTCATATCCCTTACGGCAAATTCGTCCTGGCGCTGGGCCCCGTCGCGCTGGCCGGACTGATCATCACCGTGGCGCTGATCGCCGTCCTCCATCGCGCCGAATTCGCAGGCGTCGCGCGGCTGGACGCGCTTCGACAGAAGAACAGCGTCAATCGCGCGCTGGTCATCCGGGCACTGCTGGCGACGGTTATCCTGATCGCATCGTTCTTCTGCGGCGTGGTCCCGGCCAAAGCGGCGATCATCATCGGCGGCCTGCTGCTGCTGACCCGGCGCATGAAAAGCTGGCGGGTCTATGCGGAAATCGACTGGTCGCTGCTGCTGATGTTCTCGGGCCTTTTCATCATCGTCGCCGGCGCCGAACATGCGCTGCTCAGTCCCGAGGTCATTTCCGCCGCCGGCCGCCTTCAGCTCGATCGCATTCCCATTCTCAGCGCCGTGACGGCCGTGCTGTCCAATCTGCTCAGCAATGTGCCCGCCGTTCTGGTGATAAAGCCATTCGTCGATTCGCTGAAAGACCACGATACGGCATGGCTGGTGATCGCCATGTCCTCGACATTGGCGGGAAACTTCACCGTGCTGGGCTCGGTCGCCAATCTGATCGTCGTCCAGAGGGCGGCGGTTTCCGGGGTTACCATCGGCTTCTGGGATTACTTCAGGGTCGGCGCGCCGCTGACCGCCATCACCCTGATCCTTGGGACATGGTGGCTATGGCTTTGACCCTGCCGGGTTTCCGAACCTGTCTCACCCATCGCAACGGCGGGATCAATCGGGTATGAGCGGCACCGACGCACCGGAGGAGATCGCTCCCAAGGCCGCTTTCGTGGGCCTGTCCCTCGACGCCACCAACTTCTTGCTTGCCGATGTCCGCGGCGCGCTCGGACCTTATCTCAATGTCTTCCTGGTCACCCAGCAGCATTGGAGCCAGTCCGAAGTCGGATTGGTAACCAGCCTCGGCGGCATTCTGGCGCTGGCCGTCCAAACCCCCATCGGCGGCGCGATCGACGAAACCCGGGCTCGGACAACAGCGTCTGGCTGATCGGAGTCCAGTTGCTCGATGGCGTCGGTGCCGGAATTTTCGGCGTCCTCACCCCCTGGTGATCGCCGATATCATGCGTGGTACCGGCCGCTACAACCTGGCCCTGGGAGCCATCGCGACGATGGCGGGGATCGGCGCTTCGCTGAGTGGACTGGCGGCAGGACTCATTGTCGACCACTTCGGATATGACACGACCTTTCTTGTCCTGGCCGCCGTTGCCGCCACGGCTCTGACCGTCTTCGCTCTCGGGATGCCGGAAACCGCCGCACGATGATCCATCGATAGGTAATTTCCGAGTCTGCCGGGCGACAGCCTTGGTCGTTATTCTATGCAAAGCCGACGTTGAGACCACCGATTCGTCGCCATCCGGCGGCTGACGCCCATTCTCCCAGCCCCTCGGGACCCCAATGTCCGGTGAGAGAAATTCGGATAACGGCCGAGCGGGCCGACACCACAGCCGCCCCCACATCTTATTCTTCGGGACATACCGGATATGCTTGCCATTTCCCTTCAAAAGCTCGCTTTCATCATCGAAAAAGCGCGCGAATTCGATGCCGAAACTCCGGCGGATGCCGGGGACACCGACTCGAATCCGACCGACGATGGCGAAGGGGCGATCCTTCTGGATACGCCTGATAATTCGACCGCCGAGGAATTGCGCGATGCGATCGACGGCCTGAATACGGACGAACAGGAAGAACTTCTGGCCCTCATCTGGATCGGTCGCGGTGATTTCGACAAGGATGACTGGCAAATGGCGATAAGCCAGGCGCGACAACGCCGGACGGCGTCCGAAGCCGACTATCTGATCGGAACTCCGCTGCTTGCCGACTATCTCGAGGAAGCGGCATCCGCGCTCGGCCTGTCGCTTGAGGAGTTCGAAATGAACCGCGAATAGCCCGGAAGCCCGTTGATCAACAAAACACCCTTCAAGACTCCTTCAAGAACGGCAAGAACCCATATTGATCAAAGACGCATGATCGCCGAGGCCTCCAACCATTTCGGGACTCCCTGCACGATGAGCACATTATTCTCCCCCATCGCACTTGGGCCGCTGACGGCGGCGAACCGCATTTTCATGGCGCCACTGACGCGCTGCCGGGCCGACGCCCGACATGTTCCGACCGCCCTGATGGCCCAATATTATGCCCAGCGCGCCAGCGCGGGACTGATCGTCGCGGAAGCCACCATGGCGATCGAGGGCAACTCGGCCTTCTGGATGGAGCCGGGAATTTACTCCGCCGCCCAGGTGACCGCCTGGAAGACGGTGACCGATGCCGTTCATGCCGCCGGCGGACGAATATTCCTCCAGATCTGGCATGGGGGACGCGCCTGCCATCCGCTGCTCAACGACGGCGCGCAACCGGTTGCCCCCAGCCCGATCGCCATCGTCGGGGACGAGGTCCATACGCCGGAGGGGAAGAAACCCTATGTCATGCCCCGGGAACTTCGCGACGACGAATTGCCGGGCATTGTCGCTGGCTTCAAAAAGGCGGCGGAGAACGCGCTCGGCGCCGGCTTCGACGGGGTCGAGGTCCATGGCGCCAACGGTTATCTGTTGGATGAATTCTTGCGCAACGGCGCGAACAAGCGCGGCGGAGCTTATGGCGGCTCGCTCGAAAACCGGGCGCGCCTGATGTTCGAAGTGATCGAGGCCGCCATCGGCGTCTGGGGCGGCGGCCGGGTCGGTTTGCGGATTTCGCCGCTCAACAGCTTCAACAGCATGATCGACAGCGACCCGATCGGCCTTTCCACCTGGCTGGCCGAACGGCTCAATGATTTCAACCTCGCCTATCTGCATGCCATGCGCGGTGATTTCTTCAGTCAGCAGAAAGGCGATGTGATGACGCCCATCCGGGCGCATTACAAAGGGGTGCTCGTCGGCAACATGGGCTACACGCCGGAAGAGGCCGACAAAGCCGTCGCCGATGGAAAGCTGGACGCCGTCGCCTTTGGCAGCGGTTTTCTGGCGAATCCCGACCTCCCGGCAAGGATCAAGGCCGGCGCCAAACTCAATCCGGCCAATCCGGCGACATTCTATTCCCCCGGACCGGAAGGCTATACGGACTACCCCGTCCTGGCCGATCGCGTCTCGGGGAGTATTGCCTAATAAATAGGCGTAATATCACTACGCTCAAATTCTGTGCTGAAATGTCAAACGGGTTGACTCGCCGCCTTGCCATACTGCCGCTTCAATTTGACCGAAGCGGTATGAAGCAATGTCCCAGTTCGCGACCACTGCCGGCGGCGAGCGCCACGTCTTTCCCGATCTGAAGACGGTCCTGGCCTGTGCCTCGCCGCGCCGCTCGGGCGACGAGTTGGCGGGCATCGCCGCCGCAAGCGACGTGCGCCGGGTCGCCGCCCGGATGGTTCTGGCCGATCTTCCGCTGACCGTCTTTCTCGACCATCCCCTGGTGCCCTATGAGGAAGACGAGGTCACCCGGCTGATCGTCGATGGGCACGACGCCCGGGCCTTCGCGCCCGTCGCCCATATGACGGTCGGACAATTCCGCGACTGGCTGCTGTCCTATGCCGCCACGCCCGATGTCCTGACCGCCCTGGCCCCCGGCTTGACGCCGGAAATGGCGGCCGCCGTTTCCAAGCTGATGCGCAACATCGACCTCGTTACGGTGGCATCGAAATGCCGGGTGGTGACGGCCTTCCGCACCACCATCGGTCTGCCCGGATGCCTGTCGTCGCGCCTGCAGCCCAACCACCCCACGGACGATCCGTTGGGAATCGCCGCCTCCACCCTGGATGGCCTGCTGTTCGGCATCGGCGACGCCGTCATCGGCATCAATCCCGCCTCCGACAATCTGGACGCCTGCATGACCCTGATCCGGATGCAGGACGAGGTCCGGCGGCGTTTCGACATTCCGACGCAATCCTGCGTGCTCACCCACGTCACCAACACCATCGCGGCCATCGAACGGGGAGCGCCGGTGGACCTGGTCTTCCAGAGCATCGCCGGAACCGAGGCGGCCAACCGGGGCTTCGGCATCGATCTGGCGATCCTCGCCGAGGCCCGGCAGGCCGCCCTGGAATTGCGGCGCGGCACCGTCGGCGACAATGTCATGTATTTCGAGACCGGCCAGGGCAGCGCCCTGTCGGCCGACGCGCACCACGGCGTCGATCAGCAAACCATCGAGGCGCGGGCCTATGGCGTGGCGCGGGCTTTCGCCCCCCTGCTGGTCAACACGGTGGTCGGCTTCATCGGCCCCGAATATCTCTACGACGCCAAACAGATCACCCGGGCCGGGCTGGAGGATCACTTCTGCGGCAAGCTGCTCGGCGTGCCGATGGGCGTCGACGTCTGCTACACCAACCATGCCGAGGCCGACCAGGACGACATGGACGTCCTGATGACCCTGCTGGGCACCGCCGGCGTCAATTTCCTGATCGCCGTCCCCGGCGCGGACGACGTGATGCTGAACTATCAGAGTCTCGGCTATCACGATGTCCTGACATTGCGCCATCTGCTGGGGCGCCGCCCCGCTCCCGAATTCGAAGCCTGGCTGTCCCGAATGGGCATGCTCGACGAGACCGGGCGCCTGCCGCCCCAGGGGCCCCACGCCGGATCGGTGACCCGTCTACTGGGAAATGGAGCCTGATCATGGCCGACGAAGCGATCCCCTTCGATCCGTTCGCCCGCTTCCGCCTGGCCACCCGTGCCCGGATCGGCCTGGGACGGTCGGGTGACGCCCTGCCCAGCCGGCACCTCCTCTCCTTTCAACTGGCGCATGCCCTGGCCCGCGATGCGGTGAACGGCTCCGTCGACTGGGACGGTCTGACGGCGGGTCTCCCGGATGGCGTGGAAACCGTGGCCGTGCACAGCGCCGCCCCGGATCGTCAGACCTATCTGCGGCGTCCGGATCTGGGCCGACGCCTCGAAGCCGAAAGTCTGGGCCGGCTGTCCCATGCCGGCTGGGACCTCGCGCTGGTGGTCGCCGACGGTCTATCGGCGGCGGCCGTCCAAGCCTGGGCGCCGGCCACAGCCATCGAAATCCTGACCCGTCTCAAGGATTGGAAGGTGGCCCCCATCGTCCTCGCCCGACAAGCCCGCGTCGCCCTCGGCGACCATGTCGGGGAGCGTCTCGGGGCGCGCATGGTCGCGGTTTTGATCGGCGAACGCCCCGGACTTTCCGTGGCGGATTCCTTGGGGATCTACCTCACCTACGCGCCCCGGCCGGGATGCCGGGACGCCGAACGGAACTGCATTTCCAACATTCATGCCGACGGCCTGTCACCGGCCCAGGCGGCGGAAAAGCTGGTCTGGCTGGCCCGGGAGGGCATGCGGAGAAAACTCACCGGCGTCGGCCTGAAAGAGGAAACGCCATCGACTTCCATCGCCGGCAAAGAAGTCCCGGCCATACCGAACGACGCTTAGGAACCGGGAGGGAACGGAGGAACGCTTTCCGGTCTTGCGATCCCCGCCCCCTTCTCGTCGGTCCCTCGCACAGCAGAGGAAAAAAACATGTCAGACCATCACACGTCCGAACTCAAGCGAAGCCTGTCCGGCCTCCATCTGTGGGGCATCGCCGTGGGGCTGGTGATCTCCGGCGAATATTTCGGGTGGTCCTACGGCTGGTCGACCGCCGGAACGCTGGGTTTCCTGCTGACCACCATCCTCATCGCCGCGATGTACACCACCTTCATCTTCAGCTTCACCGAATTGACCACCGCCATTCCCCATGCGGGGGGGCCCTTCGCCTATTCCTACCGGGCATTCGGATCCTTCGGCGGCTTTGTCGCGGGATTCGCCACATTGGTCGAATTCGTCTTCGCGCCGCCGGCCATCGCCCTGGCGATCGGCGCCTATCTCAATGTGCAGTTCCCCGCGCTCGATCCCAAGCTGGCCGCCGTCGGCGCCTATGTGGTCTTCATGGGATTGAACATCGCAGGCGTCACCATCGCGGCCACTTTCGAGTTGTTCATCACCGTCCTGGCCATCATCGAACTGCTGGTGTTCATGGGGGTCGTCGCGCCCGGCTTCAGCTGGGACCACTTCACCGCCTTCGGCTGGTCCGGTTCGGCGGATTTCTCGACGGGCTCCTTGAGCGGCGTATTCGCGGCCATTCCCTTCGCCATCTGGTTCTTCCTGGCCATCGAAGGCGCCGCCATGGCCGCCGAGGAAACCAAAAACCCCTCCAAAACCGTTCCCATCGCCTATATCGCCGGCATCCTCACCCTGGTCGTCCTCGCCTTCGGCACCATGGTCATGGCGGGCGGAGCAGGCGACTGGCGGCAACTCTCCGACATCAACGATCCGCTGCCCCAGGCGATGAAGATGATCGTCGGCGAACAGTCCGGCTGGCTGCATATGCTGGTGTGGATCGGATTGTTCGGCCTGATAGCCTCGTTCCACGGCATCATCATGGGCTATTCCCGGCAGATCTTCGCCCTGGCCCGGGCGGGTTTCCTGCCGCGCGGCCTCGCCCGGGTCAACAGCCGGACGAAAACCCCCATCGCCGCCATCCTGGCCGGCGGGGTCGTTGGAATCGCCGCCATTTTTTCGGACAATCTGATCGTCATCGCCGGACAGCCGCTGACGGCGAACATCGTCACCATGTCGGTGTTCGGCGCCATCGTCATGTATATCATGTCCATGGCGGCACTGTTCACGCTGCGCCGGAGCGAACCGACCCTGGACCGGCCGTTCCGCGCCCCGTTCTATCCCGTCTTTCCCGGCATCGCCCTGGTCACCGCGCTGATCGCCCTCGGCACCATGATCTACTTCAATCTGCTGGTCTTCGCCGTGTTCTGCGGCCTGTTCATCCTGGGGTTCGCCTTCTACCGCCTGACCCCCGTCCTGCGGGAACAGGCCGAGGGGGATGAACTGCTCTCCATGGCGCCCGGCATGGACACGCCGCCTGCCGCCGAATAATCCGGACGCTCCCGGCACGGGTCTTGCGTGACGTAAAGACACGCGCCGGGATATGGAAAATGACGGAATTTTGTCTAACGAATGGGCAATCCGCGAGATCGATGCGCCCACGATTTGAGCAAAGAAACGTTCTCGCCGCCGCCGCCTCCGGGGTGTCCGATTTCATCTCGGGCCGGGGCGGCGACGCGGGCAAGGTGTTCGAACAGGCGGGCGTCAACGAGCGCTGCCTGGGCGACCCGTTCCTGGCGCTCGATCTTTCCGATTACTGCGCCATGATGGAAACCGCCGCCGCCGAGACCGGTGACGATAATTTCGGCCTATGGTTCGGCCAACAGTTCCAGCCGCGCAGCCTGGGACTGATCGGAGAAATCGCCCTCGCCGCGCCGACGCTGGGCGCCGCCCTCGATAATCTGGCCTCGCTTTTCCCTTATCATCAGCAAGCCACGGAAACCCGCTTCACCCAGGATGCGGACGGATTGCTGCATCTGGAATACCGGATTCTGGACGGGCGAATTCTCGAACGCCGTCAGGACGCGGAACTGACCATGGGAATGTTCGCCAACGTTTTCCGCTCCAGCCTGGGCCCGGGCTGGACGCCGGAGGAGGTCCATTTCGAACATCCCCGCCCCTTCGCCTGGCACGACCACCGCGACGCCTTCGACGCGCCGGTTTATTTCGGCCAGCGCACCAACGGACTGGTGTTTCGCAACCGCCACCTGGACCGGCGCATGCCCAAGGGCGATCTGGCGCGCCTGACCGATTTGCGCGCGCAACTGGTCGCCTTGGCCGGCAGTACCGGGGCGCCGCCCTTTCTCGAACGGGTCCGGGCGGAAATCCGCAGCCGGTTGCCGGAGGGTCCGCCGCATATCGAAGTCGTCGCCGGCAGCATGGGATTGGCGCGCTGGACGCTGCAGCGGCGCCTGGCCGACCAGGGCATCAGCTTTTCCCAACTGGTCGAAGAGGTCCGCCGCGCTCTCGCCGCCCACTATGTGCGCCAGCCCCATATCCCGCTTTCCGATCTGGCCAGCCAGCTTGGATATGCCGAACTTTCCGTGTTCAGCCGCGCCTTCGCCCGCTGGTTCGGCTGCGCGCCTTCGCGCGTCCGGACCGCCGGCGGGTGGCATTGATCAAAACGGCTCCTTGAAGGGGCGCAAATCCAACTCCTGGGTCCAGGCACTATTGGGCTGCCGGTGCAACGCCCAATAACTGTCGGCGATGGCGTCGGGCTCAAGCAGCCCGTCCTCGCCCTTGGCCCTGACAAAATCCGGGAACCGCGCCTCGGCATAGTCGCCGTGAATGACCCCGTCGATCACCACATGCGCCACATGAATTCCTTGCGGCCCGAATTCCCGCGCCAGACCTTGCGCCACGGCACGCAATGCCGCCTTGGCCGAAGCGAAAGCGACGAACGGCGGGCGGGCGCGAAGGGATGCCGTGGCGCCCGTGAACAGGACGGACCCCCGTCCGCGCGGCAACATGTGGCGAACGGCTTCCCGTCCGACCAGAAACCCGCCGAGAGCATTCTGTCGCCATAGCCTCTCGAAGACTTCGGCGGGCAAAGTCAGCAGGGGCTCCATGGCGTTGTTTCCGACATTATAGGCAACCAACTCCAGATCGCCGCCGACGGCTTCGAACAATCCCACCACATCGGATTCGCTGGTCGCATCCACCGTCCGGGCCTCGGCACGCCCCCCCTCGTCGCGGATGCCCCGGGCAACCTCTTCGATGCGCGCCGAGGTCCGCCCCGCGACGATCACTCTCAGCCCTTCCCCGGCGAAACGCCGCGCCAAGGCGGCCCCCAACCCCCGGCTTTCACCGACACCAACGACGACAGCCGTTCCCGCGCTCATCGATATGCCTCTCTGTCCACCATCGTCGGCCATCTTGCATGACGATGGCGGGGAACGTCGACCATCTCGCGATGGAACGGCCGACGCCCCTATGCCTTTCAGCCCCTGGCGAAAATCAAAATGAAATTGTTTGCCGGCCGGTCGATCTTTTCCTTCAGGACGATGCCATGGGGCTTCGCCGCCTTTTCCAGATCCCGCACATCCTTAAGGCCCCACTCGGGAACCTTGGCGGCCAGAATCTCGGCATCGAACGCCTTGTTGGAGTCCGTGGTGTAATCCCCATCCACTTTGAAGGGGCCGTAAATCGCCACGAAACCATCGTCCTTCAGCAGCTTGGCGGCCAGGGCGGCGATGCCGTCGGCGATGGATACCGGAGCAACCTGGAAAATATTGATCACGAAAATGACGTCGTAGCGCCGCTCCGCCGCGGATGGCCAAGTCGCCGGATCGGTAAGATCGATCCTGATGGGGTCGGCCACGTTGCTGTTGCCGGCGGCCTCCCGCTTCTCGGTGATCGAGTTGAAGACCTCGGGGATCAGATCCGACGGCTGAAAACGGATTTTCGGAAAATGGGGGGCAAAATGGTTGATATGCAGACCGCTGCCGCTGGCCAGTTCAAGGGCGTCGCCGGAGTCGGGAAACTTCTGCTGAAAGATCTCCAGGATGGGATCGCGGTTGCGCCGCCCCGCCCAGGCCACATAGTCGCTGAGAGGATAGGGATCGATCGGGGGTCTCGCTTGGTCGGTCATGGGCTACTCCTTCTTCATCAGTGAAAACGACGAATGGCGTCCCGGCGTTTCCGATCAGGACGTGGCAAGCAGCTCTTTGAGGTACGCGTCGACGCGTTCGTTGTAGCCAGGATCAATGCCGAACAGGGCCAGATGCCCCCAAGCCGAAGACACCAGCTTGAGGGAGCTGTTGGGGACCAGTTTCTGTTCGGCGGCGACATCGGCCAGGGGAAAGAACCCATCCTCTTCGATGGCGATGACCGCGACCTTCGCCGTAATGGCGCCCAGGGCCCGGCGCAGGTCGCCGCCGGCAATCCGCCCGACGTCGTTGTCGCGCCACTTGGAGGCAAGAAGAATCAGATTGTTGGGATCCTGCGGCAAAAAATGGTTCTCGACGAAGCCGGTGAGGAAATCGTCGACCGACGAGAAACCCAACCCCCGCCACAATTCGTCATTGAACAGGCGCGGAGTGAAACCCGAGGCCGCGAACACCCTTGCATGTCGCCGGAGCCCCCGGTGCGCGGCACCATCTTCCCGGTACCAGCCATCGTCGAACGCCGGATCGCCGGTAATCGCCTCGATAAAGGTTTCCACCAGCAGTCTGTTGTGCGCCGTCCCCCTGGCGGTGCCGGCAATCGGCGCCGCCCGCCTGACCACGGCGGGGAAGCGGGCCGCCCATTCATAGGTCTGCTGGGCCCCCATCGAACCACCGAGCACCAAAGCCAACCGCTCGATACCGAACTTCTCGGTGACCAACCGATGCTGCGCCCTGACATCGTCGGCGTTGCTGACCCGCGGAAACTTCGCGGCATTGAAGGGGGCCGGCGTATTGTGCGGGGAACTGGACAAGCCGTTGCCGAGCTGATTGACCAGAATGATGAAATATTTTTCGGGGTCGAGAGCCCTGCCCGGCCCCACATAGGCCTGCTCCAGGATCTTGTTGGTTCCGGAATACCAGGTCGGAAAGAGAATCGCGTTGTCCCGGCTGGCCGACAATGTGCCGAAAGTGGCATAGGCGAGCTTCCCGCCCCTGATCTTCCCGCCATTTTCGAGATCGAAGTCGCCAAGGTCATAGATCTCATAAGGGCCATGGTTTTCCTGGCCGTAATACGCCGCTGTCACAAGCCCCCTCCTCGCCACGCATCCACGGCGCCGCGCCGCCCCGCCCGATTACTATCTATAAATCTACTAGATTAGTCAATTTACGAGTCGCTGGTTCCCGTTCTTTTTTTAAACCACAGATTTTTCATGATTAAAGCGCCTTCGCTCCTGCCGTCGCTATGCAGTAGATTTATCTAGTAGATTTATGCACAATGTGCCGATTGGCATTGGTGGCTATTCCGTGGAGGGATATCGTGAGCGCGAAGAAAATCTTTCTCTATGCGGAGATTCAGGTCTCCATCCCCTTCACCGAGATTGATTGGAAATCAATAAACATAGCCATGAAAAAAAATGAAGGACTCAAAAGCAAAACATGGCTTAGCGGCATTAATAACCACACGATTGGCGGCTTCTATGAATTTGATTCTCTGGAGAATGCCAAGGCATATGCCGGGGGATATCTGTCAGATGCCGCGAAACAACTTGGCGGAAGTCTTTCAGTAAAATTATTTGACGGCGATATCGTGGCCGCGGCCAGCCGAGAGATCGCCTCACCCTATTACTCATAGAATTATTTGGACTGAGCGCTACCCGGAAATGGCGTCATTTCCGGGTAGCCAACCACGGCGGTCTTGCCCCCTCACGTTCCCTTGCGCTTCGGAAGCCGGTCGGAACAAGGCAGATTATTCTGGCAATGACCGCAGGAGTGATAACCCCACTCCTTGAATTCCGGACGGATATTGGTATCGCCATTGGTGACGCAGATCCGATGATCCTTGCCACCCGCATGAATGGCGCCGACCGGACAACGCCTGATGCAGGCGCCGCATGTCCCGTCGAACATCCAGGGACAATATTCGTAAATATCGGTATAGGGACGCGGGGTCGGCTCCAGTTCTAGATCGGTGACGACACTGCCGATACGGCCGGCGGCTCCTTTTTCCGTCAACAATCCGGCATGCAGGCCGAACGTTCCGACGCCGGCGATGAAGGCGACGTGTCGTTCCGACCACATGGGGAGCCAGTTCAGCGCCTTGTAAGCGGGGTCAAGATTGGGCGCCGCCGCCCGGCCGCCCCGCAGTTCCAGGAAACGAACCAGACTTCGACGCATCACATTGATGAAAACCTCGCCATTCAACCGGCCGGAGACCCACTCCAGCGAGGGAAGCGCCGATTCCCTGTCGTAACTCTGCTTTATCTCGCGGGAGAACGGGGCGAAAAAACTGATCACCGACTTCGCGCCGGCCAGCCAATGATCGGCCTTCACATGAATCGGCCCCACGACATGCGGCTGCGCCAAGGTGTCGAACAAGGGATCTGCAGCCGATGCGATACCCACCACCGGCGCTTCCCAGATCGGCACATTATCGCCCTCCGGCAGGGCATTGCGGGGATCGGTCCCGACCAGTTCGCCCAGATAATCGGCGATAGTGCCGACATCCAGGCCGGTTTCGCGGAACCGCCGGGTGATGTAGCCGCTTTTGGGATTGGACGACTTAGCCATGGACGACGTCCTGCGTCCCGTCCGATGTCGACGTGGCGGCCTCGTCCGAATATTTCCCCTTGTTCAAGCCGTAACTGGTCGGCGTGAAATCATATCCGTTCCATGCCCACAACTGATCCCAGACCTCGTCGACCAACGCTTCCGCACGCCGGACGGAACTTTCCCCCTCGGCCAGCCGCGTGGCGCCTTCCTTCGGAAACAGCTCGCCCTCGATGTAATAATAAACCTCCCAGCGTACCGGGATTCCCTCATTGCGCAGCCACGCGGTCCGGTCGGTACGGCGAACCGACAACACCTTGCGCGGATCCGGCCGATAACCGCGGTAATTGACCTGCAGCACATAATCGGCAATGGCGGCGACCACCGACCGTCGATCCAATCCATTTACCAACGGCGACATTCCTCGACACCCCATCGATGAACCGGGACGGGCCCGGCGGAAATCGGTTTTAAAACCCAATATATCTATTGTCTAGTGGTATTGTGGACTTTAACATACAGGGTGTGATTTGGCGATAAGCCGGGCGGGGTCAGAATTTTCCCCCCGGACCAGCGGCTCTGAGGATGAAAAATGAACAATCCCGATACCGTCTGCGTAATACCGGCGCAAAGGTCGAAACGGGCGCTGGGCAAGACCGGCCGGCGCGCCGGCTTCGATACGCGGCTGCTGCTGTCCTGGTCCATTCCCGTTCTGTTGTTGCTGGTCTGGGAGGAAGCCGCCCGTGCCGGATGGATATCTCCATATATCCTGCCGGCCCCCAGCAAGGTTCTTGAAACGGCCTGGGCGCTCACCATCAGCGGCCGGCTGGCCACCGATCTCGGCGTCAGCCTGCTCCGCGCCGCCAGCGGATTCGCCATCGGCGGCACCATCGGCTTCCTGCTCGGCACCCTGGTCGGTTTTTCGAAGATCGCCGGCACGGTCATCGACCGCTCCGTTCAGATGATTCGCGCCGTCCCGTTTCTCGCGCTGCTGCCGCTCGTCATCGTCTGGTTCGGCGTCGGCGAAAGTCAGAAGATATTCATGGTCGCTTTGGGCGTGAGTTTTCCCATCTACATCAACACGACGCTGGGCATCCGCCAGATCGACCCAAAGCTGATCGAGCTCGGCCGAGTCCAGAATTTGGAGTCGCTGGAGTTGATTCGCCGAATCATCCTTCCGGGCGCCCTGCCCTCCATACTGACCGGGGTCCGTTACGCCTTGGCGACCGCCTGGCTGGCGCTGGTGGTGGCCGAAACCGTGGGATCGAATGCCGGCATCGGCTTCCTGGCGATCGATGCCCGCGAGTTTCTTCGCACCGACGTCATCGTGCTGACCATCCTGATCTACGCGGCCATCGGCGTGAGCGCGGATTCGATCGCCCGCCTGCTGGAGCGCCGGCTGCTGTCCTGGCACCCCAACTTCACCGGGGAGGGACGGTGATGCCCCCCACGCCCGACGAAACGGCTGCCGTCACCGCCACCGGCCTCGTCCGGGCCTATGGCGACAGCCTGGTGATCAACCGGTTGAGCCTGCGTATTCCCTGCGGCGAGTTCGTCGCCCTTCTGGGGGAAAGCGGCTGCGGCAAGACCACCTTGTTGCGCGCCCTGGCCGGCCTCGACACTATCCAGGCCGGGCGCATCGACGCCCCGCGCCGGCCGGCGGTGGTGTTCCAGGAACATCGACTGCTTCCCTGGCTGTCGGTATGGCAAAACGTCGCCCTCGGCCTGAAAGGCGAGGCTCCACGGGCGAAAGCCGAGGCCGCCCTGACCGAAGTCGGGCTGGGTTCCCGACTGGACGACTGGCCACGGACGCTTTCCGGTGGACAGGCCCAACGCGTGGCTTTGGCCCGCGCCCTGGTCCAGGAGCCCCGTCTCCTGCTCCTGGACGAACCCTTCGCCGCGCTGGATGCCCTGACACGCATCAAAATGCACCATCTGGTCAGACGCCTCGTCGCCAAGCATCGCCCCGGGGTGCTTCTGGTCACCCACGACGTCGGCGAAGCCATTTCCCTGGCCGACCGCATCCTGGTCATGCGCGAAGGCGCCATCGCCTCGGAATACACCGTTTCAGACCAGCCGGATGCCCGGGAATTGCATTCCGTCCTGCTCGAAGAACTGGGCGTTGCCGCCGGCGAGCCCGTTCACTGAAACGATCGGCACGCCCGATTTCCCCCCTTTCTCCCAAACATACCAACCGGAGCTGTTCCATGCCGAAACCGTCATCTTTTTGGTCCCGCCGCGAGTTCCTCCGCACACTGGCGATCGGCGCCGGATCGGCGGGCGTGATTCCGGCCGTGATTTCCCGACCCGCCGCCGGACGGACCACCGATCGGGTCCGTTTGACCTACGCCCGGGGCGGCCTGACCCTGATCGCCAAGGAACGCGGCGAACTGGACAAACGCCTGTCCAAGGAGGGGATCAAGGTCGAATGGGTCGGCCCCTTCCCCAATCACGCACCGACCCTGCAGGCCGTCACCGGCGGCAGCGCCGATTTCAGTTTCGGCGGTTCGACCACTCCGGCACTGGCCGCCATCATCGCCGGCGCGCCGTTGGTCTTCACCCAGTTCTACCACTATGACCCGCGCACGACGGCCATCATCGCCAGAAAGGACACGGGCATCGAGACGGTCAAGGACCTGATCGGCAAGACGGTGGCGGTCAACCGCTCGGGATTGGGAGAGTTCCTGTTGATCGCCGCGCTGGAAAAGCATGGCATCGAGCGTTCCAAGGTCAACGCCATTTATCTGAATCCGCCCGATGCGGCGACGGCGCTGGCCGCCGGCAAGATCGATGCCTGGGCGATGTGGAGTCCCGCCGTCGACATCGCCCGGGTGGAATATCAGGCCAGGGACGTGTTCAACGAGGGGCGGGACCTGAACTTCGCCGTCGATTACAGCTCCTTCCTCACCTCCCGCGACTTCGCGGCGGCGAACCCCGATCTGGTCCGCGCCGTCAATGCCGCCTTCGCCGCCGAGGGAGCCTGGGCCTCGGCCAATGTGCGCGAGTCCGAGGAGATCAGCCAGCAGGCCGGCCAGTACAAGGACGAGGTCAGGGACTATTTCATCGGCCTCAAGCGTCAATATCGTTTCTACGCCGTGAACGACACCAGCTTCGTCACCCGGCTGCAGACGGCGGCGGACTGGCTCACGGATCGCAGCATTCTGACCGAACGGATAACCGTCGCCGGACATGTCGCCCGGCTGTGACGCCGTCGTCGACCGGTTTCAAACGCGGCGGGCCGACAGCAAACCGCCATGAATGAAAGCGGTCGACGACGATAATCTAAAAAAGGGAAGTGGGGGCGTTCTGTTGCCCGGTGCCCCCGGACCGCGAATCAAATTACTCTAGCGGCCGTTAGGCGGCGAGAGCAACATTTTCGGTGACAGCGATGTTATCGTTGGCACTTAGTGTGTTTGAGCCTGATGGACGGTCGCACTCATACCGAGAACAAGCCTGACCTTTACTACGCACGTCGATCCTATTTCGCCCCCACAAAGCCGCTCATGAACCGGAACGGCGGGATAGTGGTGGAGGCGCCGGGTACCGCCCCCGGGTCCGTAACGCTTATTCTGTGAGGCGTTTAGTTCCATAGCCGGTTGCCCGGCGAGCGCAGTGTAGCACGGACGGATTCGAAGACGGAATAAAATGATTAATCCTTCGAAACGTCGCCTGCATACGCAGATACAGATCCACATCAGGAGAACCGCCGGCATGAAATCGCGGCTCGAATAAGAGCCACATCGGCATCAATCGTCGGAATCGACCGACGGGCCGTCACCTGTCCGCTTGAAGATCACCATCCGATATTCATCCAATGGAGACGACAATGATCACCGCCATCGTTTTATATAAGCTGCCCCAAGGAATCGGACTTGAGGAATGCAGGGAACACTTCGCGAGAATTTCCCCAAATTTCCTCAATATACCTGGTTTTATCCAAAAGCAGTTTATCTGCATGCGTGAAGGTGGCGTCGCGGGCGGCGCATATCTGTGGGAGAATCGGGAAGCTGCGGAAGCGTTTTACTCCGGTGAATGGTTGGAGGGCATTCGCGCACGCTACGGGAACGACCCGGCGATCACCTATTTTGAAACCGTCGCCATCGCCGACCGGACCACGGGAGTTGCCGGAGCGGTCAACTGACGAAGCCGCAGCCATTACGCTCCTCCGGAGCTGCCGTAATGGAAGATGCCCCATCCGCTCCCGAACCGATCATGAAGATCGCATCAGCGGCCTGATAGAGGGGCGCCACACGGCGCCCCTCTATAAAAAAATCAATAATATATATGATCGATAATATATATTATTGATTCAACGCCTCACTGGGATTAGCCTCGAAGATCATGGTTATCCGCCTCAGCGCCGTTGGCGAAAGGCTCCATGCAACATGAAGCCCCCCGGCATCGGCGCCGATTTGGAGTTGCTGAAATGTTAAGTCGGCGAGAACTCATCAAAGGCACGCTTGCCACGCCATTTGCCATCGCGCCGAACAAAGCCTTTGGAACGCAATCATTGAAAATAGGCGCCATCCTGCCGTTCTCAGGGGGGCAGGAGCTCATTGGAAATCAGGCAAAACTGGGAATCGATCTCGCAATCACGGAGATCAACGCCGCAGGCGGCGTACTCGGATCGCCGATTGAAGTCGTGTATCAAGATGATCAAACCGACCCCAAGACGGCCGTCGAACGGGCGATCACATTGATTCAAAGAGAGACGGTAGCCGCAATTGTCGGCCCTATCTTATCCCCGGCGCGGGATGCCAATCTTGCCATTCATCGACGCCACAAAGTGGCCCTCCTCTATGGCGCCAGCTTCGAGGGTGGCTCATGCGATCAATATCTATTCAATTTTGGCACTTCCCCGAATCAAGAACTCGACGCGTTGCTGACGGAACTCCAATCCCAGGCAGGTAACGATTTTTATCTATTCGGCGCAGACATCGCCTGGGGACAGAAGCTGTTCCCGAAAGCCGAAAAAGTAATAACCGAACATGGGGGAACCGTCGTAGCGAAAGAACTAACCGCACTAAATACAACGGATTTCACAACCAGCATCAGGCGCATTAGGGAAAGCGGAGCCAAAGTCGTTATCCAGGCTTTTCCCGGCTCCAGAGGGTTGAGTTTTCTCAAACAAGCGGAAGATCTGGGCCTGTTCGGAAAGGTGACGTTTGCTTGCGTCGGGTTCAGCGAATCCAGTCTGGGAGCGTTCGGCCCAGGTCAGGGAGAGGATATCTGGGTTGAGACTCCATTCGTCAGCACCCTGGACCAGCCCGCCATCAGAGATTTCGTATCTCGGGCAAAGAGCGGATCGCCATCCGGTTTCGTGACGCGCTATGTGGTTTCACATTACAACGCGATCAAAGCCGTCGCCGCGGCGGCCTCGGGAAAGAAAAGCTCCGCACGCGAGGACATCCTGGCAGGGTTATCCGGCCTGGAAATCGACAGCCCCACCGGCCAGCTGACTGTCGATCCAGTCAACCACTGCGTAAATCAGTCCATGTTTCTCGCCAAAACGGAAAAAGGCAGCTTACGAGTCGTCAAATCCGTCGGAAACATCCGGGCCGACGCCGGCTGCGCACTGCTTTAGACATGCGCGCCGCCATTCACTTTGAGGAAGACGCCTCCGAACCGCTGCTCGTGCTGGACGCCATCTCCCATCGCTTCGGCAAAGTCCTCGCACTCGACAACGTCTCCCTGAAGCTTCAAACCGGAGAGATACTTTGTATTATCGGCCCAAACGGGTCAGGTAAAACGACCTTGTTCAACATCATAACGGGGCAATTGAAACCCCAAAAGGGGTGCGTCCGATTCGCCGGAAAATCTATTTCCGGCCTTTCTCCGGATCGGATCGCCCATCTTCGAATCGGCAGGAAATTCCAGACTCCCAGTATATTCAAAGACCTCTCGGCCCTTGACAACCTTTTGGTCGCGCACACGGCAGCGAAATCAATTCCGAAAAAGGACCGCCCCCTGCAATTTCTCAAGGCCGTCCGCCTGCACGGCATGGAGGATATCCCCGCCGGCTTCCTGTCTCACGGACAGAAGCAATGGCTCGAACTAGGCATGCTGATTTCTCAATCGCCCCGCCTGATCCTGCTTGATGAACCCACCGCTGGAATGACGCAGGCGGAAACCCTGGAAACGGTGGCTTTGATTAGAGCCTTGTGCGAACAGACCCGATGCGCCTGCCTGATCGTCGAACATGATATGCGCTTTGTAAAAGCGATAAATTGTCGCGTACTCGTCCTCTCGGCGGGCGAAATCATCGCATGCGGCGAATATGACGACATCCGCCATTCACCCTCCGTAAAAACCGCTTACCTCGGCACCCATGCCTAACCGCGGCTTGATTATCACCAATATCGCTTCCGGCTACGGTGACGGCACCGTTCTTTCAGCCCTCAGCCTGATCTGCGCACCCGGGGAACGCCTCGGCGTGATCGGCCGCAATGGCGCAGGAAAGACGACCTTGCTCCGCACCATTCTCGGGCTTCTACCCGTCCGAAGCGGGACTCTCCGTTATTTGGAACAAGACCTGACGACAGTTAAGACGCATGAAATTGCCCGACTTGGCATCGCATACGTCCCGCAGGGAAGACAGTTATTTCCAGACTTCACCGTCGCGCAGAATTTGTTTCTAGGGACGTATGCCCCCCTCCGGCAACGCCACCGGATCGAAGGCCATCTGGACATCGCCTACGAGTCCTTCCCCTGGCTTTATGAGCGCAGAGATGACCGCGCGGGAGGCTTGTCCGGCGGACAGCAACAGCAGCTCGCCATCGCGCGCGCAATGGTAAGCCGCCCGAGCCTTCTGCTACTGGATGAGCCTCTGGAGGGAATTCAACCTTCCATCGTGGAGGAAATATCTCGCGTATTGAAGATTTACGGCACGCAGGCTGCAACCAGCATGCTCATCATTGAACAAAACCTAAATATTCTTACCGAGTTATGCGACAGAATACTTCTTATTGAATCGGGAGAAATCATCAACGAATTTAACGCTTCACAATTAAAAGAAGACAAATCGTCAGCAGAATATTACATGAATATTTAAAACTATATTATCATGAATAATATTTTCGAATATCTTCTGGATACAACAAATTACATAATAATAGTGGCAGTAGTTACCCTTGGATTGGCAATAATTTTTGGCTTGATGCATATCATCAATATGGCTCACGGAGAATTTATGATGATGGGCGCATATATGGTGGTCGTCGCCAACTCCTTCGGGATCTCGGCGTGGGGCGCCATAATTGCGGCACCTCTTGCCATCGCCTTTTTCGGGTTGGCCGTGGAAGAAATATTGATCCGCCGGATCCATACAAGACTAGCCGGCACGATTCTCGCGACATCCGGCTTGGCGTTAGTCTTACGGCAGGGCGCTGTTTTGATCTTTGGACCGGGAGCACGCACGGTGCAGCCCCCCTTATCGACGACGGTACATATTTTTCAAACTCCTTATCCAGCCTACCGGCTTTGCGTTATGGGCATGACATTGCTCGTCATCCTCTCCGTCTATCTGCTTTTTTTCCGGACTCGCTGGGGGTTGATAGCCAGAGCGGTCATGATCAATCGGGAGATGGCATCCTGCCTTGGTGTCGATTCCCGGCATTTCGATCGCATCACCTTCGCCGTCGGAGCGGGATTGGCGGGGTTTGCGGGAGCAATCATCGCCCCCACGATTTCAATCGATCCTTCGATGGGAAGTTCCTATGGGGCACTGGCCTTTCTTGCGGTTCTCCTCGGCGGAATGGCAAGCACGTTGGCACCAATGGTCGGGGCGGCATTACTGGGTTCCGTACAAAGTCTCGGCGCGACCTTCATTTCATCGACCTGGGCCCCCGCCATCACCTTGATCATGGCCATCGCCTCTATTCGCCTTTTCCCGAGAGGTTTATTTCGGCAAAAGGATCGCATCGTATGACGGCAATAATTAAATATATAAAGAAAATTACTTTATCGCAGAATAATGATTCTGAAATAAAATCAGCATTATTGTTATACGCAGTGTTAGCCGTTGCCCCATGGTGCATTGAAGATTGGCAGAGAGGCGAATTTGCACGTTATTTTTCGTATATGCTTCTGGCAGCAAGCGTAGCTTGGGTTTGGGGCCACTGCGGCATACTTTGTTTCTGCCAGGCCCTATTTTTCGGCATGGGCGCCTATGCCATGGGCGCTGTTGAACTTGGTAAACTGCCCTTTCTTCCACAGATCAATTCCATGTGGATGGGACTGTTACTTAGCATTCTCCTCGCCACGCTCACTTCCTATGCCATCGGCAGACTATTCTTTTCTGTAAAGGCAATGGAAGGGCCACAAATCGCTCTTACGACCTTGGCCATCGGAATGATTGCAGAGAATGCGCTGACCAGTTGGCGTTTTTTGGGAGGTGAAAACGGTCTTCTCGGTGTTCCCTCCCTCCGCTTTGGTCTGACCGGAGGACCTGAAACCAACGACGCCTTGGCCGCGTATTTGGTCGGCTTCGGTTTATTCTCAACGCTCTCCGGTCTGCTGATTTGGATCGTACGCTCCCGATGGGGAAAAACTCTGCGGGCAATCCGCAACAACGGAATCCGAGCGGAAGCTCTTGGAATAAACGTCGTCCACCAGCAAAGCAAAGCATTCGCCCTCGGTGCCGTCGTGGCCGCGACGGCCGGCGCATTTTTCGTAACCCAATTCGGGTTCGCCTCGCCTTCACTTGTCGGGCCGGCGCTTTCCACCGAAGCCATCATCTGGGTCGCGCTAGGCGGCAAAAATCTTATCGTCTCGGCATGTGGCGGAGCGTTGTTGGTGCGACTGGCGGAGAGTTGGTTGACGGGATATTTCGAGGGTTTTTTCCCTCTTGTTCTCGGCACGGCCTTCCTTTTGGTGGTTGTCCGGTTGCCTCGCGGCGTCATCGGAGAACTCCTAATGGCAAGGAGGAATTCTCGCCATACGCGATCGTCAAACGAAATGGTGGTTCAAAAAATCACGGAATAAACCTCGCCGATTGAGTTTTTCACCAACCCGACGGCTGATCAGGAATCTCGGAAAATGCGTTTTGTCATCGCCCGTATGCATCATGAGACCAACACCTTCTCGCCGATCGAGACACCCCTCGAATCATTTTCTCCACGCTGGCAGCAAGACGCCCTGCGTGCCGGAAGAGGCTCACGCACCGCGATGGATGCCTTCCTCGCCTTTGCCGAGGAAATGAAAGGCGAGACGGCAACTCCGGTCTTCGCCTCGGCCAGTCCAAGCGCCGCCGTCCCCACGGATGCCTATGAACAGATGTGCATTGCGATCATCGAAGCCGTTCGAACCGGTTGCGACGCGGTGCTGCTCGATCTGCATGGGGCGATGGTTACCGAGAAACATGACGATGGCGAAGGCGAACTGCTCGCGCGGATTCGCGCGATAGCCCCCAGCGTTCCAATCGGCATCGCCCTCGATCTGCATGCAAACATCTCGCACCGGATGGTGTCGAACGCCGATGTCCTCGTCGGCTTCAAAACCTATCCGCATGTCGACATGTATGAGACCGGAGAACATGTTACAAAAATTCTGCGGACGATGATCGATACGGGAAAAGAATATGCCTGCGCCTTTTGCCGCCCCCCGCAACTTGCACATACGCTGAAGATGAACACATCCGTGCCCGGGGCCATGCGGGAGGTGATCGCGGCCGCACGAGCGGCAGAGAAACGACATGGCGTGCATGCCGTGAGCATTTTTGGCGGCTTCCCGATCGCCGATATCGCGGATACGGGCATGTCAGTCGTCGTCTACGCCGACGATCATCAATTGGCGGCAAAAATCGCGAGAGAAATCGGTGCCTTGCTGTGGGAACGAAGAACGGACTTCGTCTATGAAGAACGCCCTTTGACCGAATCGGTCGCCGCCGCCCGTGAGGCCGCGGAGAGGAACGGGTCTGGCCCGGTGCTGCTCCTGGATCACGGCGATAACTGCAACTCCGGAGGCACCTGTGACACGATGGACGTCTTCGAGGAGGCAATGAGACAACAACTGAGCGGTATCATCATAGGCCCCATCTGCGACCGGCAAGCCGTGGCAGCGGCGACCGCCGCCGGAGTAGGAGCCACGCTGACCCTCGAGATCGGCAATCGCACGCCGATGCCGGCCATTGGAATCGCCAAGACACCGCTTTCCCTCACCGGAACCGTGAAGGTGCTGGGCGACGGGCAATACGTCATTACCGGCCCGACTTATACGGGAATGCGCTGCTCGATGGGACGAGCGGCGGTCATCGATACCGGACGCGCTCTGATGCTGGTAACGGAACGCCCACACGAACCGTGGGATCACGGCGTCTTCACAAGTGTCGGAATCGATTTTTGTGATTGCCGATTCCTTATTCTGAAATCACGGATGTATTTCCGCCCGGCATTCGAGCCGTCGGCAAAAGCCGTGGTGGACTGCGCAAGTCTTGGCGTTACGAGTTCCGACTATTCACTGTTCCGCTTTGAGAAACTGTCACGGCCGATCTACCCTCTGGATCGCCATATCGAATGGCGCGCGACAGCCATGACGATACCAGACCGCCCAAACGCCGGAGTCGGCACCTCGGTCCGGTAAACGGCCTCTGTCCGGTCGTCAAACCACCCGCGAATTGGGCCGAACATAAATGGCGACGGTGAACAAGACGAAACTCAATATGGCCGCCACCACGTTATAAATCGTGGCTATCGCCAATGCGTGGCCATAAACCTGATGCGTCAAGAGCGATGAAGCGGTTGTCGCATGTTCGATCAAAGAAAACAGCAGCACGCCCACGATCGTGACGCCGACGGAAGTCCCGATGGTCTGCATGGTGCTGAGCACGCCCGCTCCCATGCCGGCCTGATCATCCCTGATTCCGCTGAGGATCGTATTGAAGGCAAGCGGAATGACGATCCCCTGCCCCAGGCCGTTTAGTATCAACGATAAGATCATGAGCCGAAGATTATCCACCGCCGTCGCGGCAACCAAGGCCGACAGCCCCGGTCCACAGGCAAAAATCAAGATTCCGGCCAGCAATGCGCCGCTCCCCGACCGGGCGGCCAGACGCGGCCCGGCAAGAGAACCGACGAAAAAAGCAACTGCGGAAGGCGTGAAAATCATCCCGGCCACAAGCGGCGTCAAACCGAGACCGAATTGAAGGAGCACCGTCAGCGACAGGAAGAAGGAACTGATAGCCGAATAGAACAGAAAGACCGCGCCAACACCGGCGACGAAGCGAGGATTCTCGAACAGCGACATCTCGATGATGGGAACCCCCCCTCGCGCCCACAGCCCGTTCTCGTAGCGTACGAAATTCCAGAAGACGGGAATCGACAACAGAGGGATCGCAAAGGCCCACCAGGGCCAACCGTATTCCCTTCCCTCCATGACGGGAACCAGCACCAGCAGCAGACCGAGCGCCCCCGTAAGAGCGCCGCGCAAGTCAAGCCGCGCGGCAACAGGTGCTTTTGTCTCGATAAGGACGACAGAGCCCGCCGCCATCGCGATCAAACCTATCGGTAGATTAATAAGGAAGATGAGCCGCCAGCCCTCCCCGCCACCATGTTCGATCAGCATTCCCCCCGCCAGTTGCGAAATCGTGGCGGCCACCCCCTGAACGGCGCCCATGACGCCAAAGGCATGCCGCCTCTGATCCCCCTCGAACAAGACGCGAATCGAAGCCAGCACTTGCGGCATGAGAATGGCGGCGCCGGTGCCCTGCAACACTCGCGCCGCAATCAACCAACCGGGCGACCAAGCGATGCCGCAAAGCCCCGATGCGGCGGTAAATAAGCCCATCCCCGTCAGGAAAACGCGACGTCGCCCGAAGAGATCTCCCAACCGCGCGCCATTCATGAGAAAGACGCCGTAGGCTGCGGCATAACCGACAAGGACAAGCTGCACCTCGGCGAACGAAGCCGCCAGATTGCCCTGGATGCTGGGAATGGCGACGTTGACGATGAAAAGATCAAGAATGGTGACGAAATTTCCGGTCAACAAAATCGCCAGCGCGAGCCACCGCCGACGCGGAGACGGTATCAAGGCATCGATCGCGTCTCCCGGAAACGGAGACGACCGCGAGGACATCCCTTCGGATGAGGCCGGTTCGAATTGGGAATTGGAATTGGTCATCATTACCCACCAATAATATTACGTACGATCGTAAATATAATAAACGACTTCGTCAAGCGGCTGCGTTGAGCCCCCCGCTCGAACGCGCATGAGCCACGGGGCCGGATAGGCCGTCTCACGCCGACCAGAAACTTTCCACCCAGTCTATTGACAAACGCTGGTGTCCCGTGCGAAATCGCTATCTACACAATTTTATTTACGCTCGATTACATATATTACACGGCATATCGGGACAATCGACATGACGCCGGTTCCCCATTTTTCGGACAGCCTCATTTCGATCGGCGCATCTGTTGATTGACGCAGGAATACGAGCAATGTCGAAAAGACGGGATTTGGACCGCAAGGACCGCCGCATCGCCTACTACGGCGGATCCTTGATGACCTTCATCGGGCTTGCGGCGATCATCCAAAGTATTCAGTACCATGTCGGCACGTTCCGGCAGATGGGCCCCGGTTACTTTCCGGCAGCGGTCGGCACAATACTGCTGCTGAGCGGAATCGGCATCGCGCTGTCTCCGCACCGAACCGGGACGGTCGCGGCGACCGGTGCCGACACGCAGCCAAGAACGCAACTGCGCGGCTGGACATGCATCATGCTCTCCATCATCGCCTTCATCGTGGTGAGCCGGCACGGAGGACTTCTGCCCGCGACTTTCTCCACCGTTTTCATCGCGGCGCTGGGCGATTGCGACAACACGCCGCGCGAGGCGGCGATCCTCGCCGCCACTTTGTCGATCGTCAGCGGCATCGTATTCTGGTGGGCCCTGAGCGTGCAGATTCCGCTTGTAACGTGGAACTGACGCGATGATGGCGCCGGCATTGCAGGATCTATGGAAAGGCTTCGGCGTCGCCTTCGAATTCCATAATTTGATATGGTCCTTTTTCGGAGTGCTGCTCGGTAATCTGATCGGCGTCATGCCCGGCATGGGAGCGATGTCGGCGATATCGCTTCTGCTGCCCCTGACATATTCACTCAGCCCCATCCCGGCGATTCTGATGCTGGCGGGAATTTTCTACGGCTCGCAATATGGCGGCGCGATCGGCGCCATATTATTAAATCTCCCCTGCCATCCGCCGCACGCCGTGACCTGCCTGGACGGCTATCCGCTGACCCTGCAAGGCAGGGGTGGAGCGGCGCTGGGCATTACGATGCTGTCATCTTTTTTCGCCGCATCGATGGGCATCGTCGTCATGATTTTCGCCTCGCCCCTGCTCGTCCGCGCGGCCCTCAGTTTCGGACCTACCGAAGTCTTCTCGATCATGCTTTTGGGATTGCTGGCCGGCGCAACAATGTCGCGCGGTCCTCCGCTCAAGGGAATCGCAATGACCGCCCTCGGCCTCCTTGTCGGCACCGTTGGCACCGACGTGAACACCGGTGTCCAGCGCTTCAATTTCGGCCTGCCGGAACTAAGCGAAAAAATCGAGCTCATCGCGCTCGCGCTCGGCGTTTTCGGCATCGCCGATTTTCTGCTCAACGTCAATCGGATGAAGACCCGTGGCGATGAGATCAGGATAAGAATGCGTGACATGCGTCCCAGTCGCGCCGAACTCAAGCGTTCGTTCTTTCCGATGGTCCGGGGAACGCTGATCGGCATGCTGTTCGGGGCGATGCCCGGCACCGGTCCGACGATAACGACATTCGTCGCCTATGCGTTGGAACGCAAAGTCGCCAAGGATCAAAAGCGCTTCGGGCATGGCGCGATCGAAGGTGTTGCCAGTCCAGAAGCGGCATCGCATGCGAAGACGCAAGTCGATTTCATTCCGACCATGAGCCTCGGCATCCCCGGTGACCCGGTCATGGCGTTGCTTCTCGGCGCGCTACTGATCCACGGCGTGCAGCCGGGTCCTCAACTGATAACAGAACACGCGGATTTGTTCTGGGGTCTGATTGCCAGCTTTTGGGTCGGCAATATTTTACTTATTATACTCAATGTTCCTTTGATCGGAATTTGGGTCAGACTGTTGCGAGTGCCTTATCGTTATCTCTTTCCATCGGCAATCCTCTTTATCGCCATCGGCGTCTACAGCATGAACAACAGTTTGTTCGAAGTGGCCGAGATACTCGTTTGCGGTGTCGCCGGCGCAATTCTGCTCTCCCTCGAATTCCCGGTCGCGCCGATCATCCTCGGATATGTGCTGGGTCCGACTTTGGAGGAAAATTTCCGCCGTGCGGCGCTGCTTTCCCGCGGCGATCTCATGGTGTTCATCGACCAGCCGATCAGCGGACTGTTCCTGGGCTTCAGCGCCCTGCTGATCGCGACCCAGCTGCTTGTCGCCTGGCGCGCCGGCGCCGAAACCTGAAACGGATGTCCAACGCTTCTGCTCAACCAAGGAGGCCGCCATGGAAAAGATCTCGAAAACACGACGGAAATTGCTGGCCCTGAGCGCCGCCGGACTCTTCGGCGCGATAAGCGGCATCGGTCCTCAGGCACGCGCCCGTCCGGATACGCCCTATCCTTCACGAGCGGTGAAGGTCGTCATTCCTTATCTGGCCGGCGGCCCCAATGACATTACGACGCGTATTCTGACCCAGAACCTGTCCGCGCAATGGGGCACCCCGGTCATCGTCGAGAACCGGCCAGGCGCCAACGGAACGATCGGAACGATGGCGGTCAAAAATGCTCCGCCGGATGGCTATACGCTGTTGTCCGGGGCGACCTTTCTCGTTCTGAACCCACTGATCGAACCCCAACCGCAATTCAAGATCCAGGACTTCGTTCCCATCGGCTCGTTCGGAACGCCACCCAATCTGATCGTCGTCGCAAACGACTCCCCCTGGACCTCGCTCGAAGCGCTGGTCGCCGCCGGTCAGGCCAATCCAGGCAGTCTGCGCACTCCCCATGCCGGCATCGGCAGTTCGGTCCATCTTGGAATCAGCCTGTTTCTGAAGACGGCGAATATTCAGGCTCTCGTCGTTCCCTACAAAGGCTCACCACCATACGTGATCGATCTGCTCGGCGGACGTTTGGACTTTGCCTACCTGTCCGCTCAACTGGCCTTGCCGCAGATCCAGGCCGGTAAGTTGAGAGCCCTCGCCACGGTTTCCGATCATCGTTTGGCGGACCTTCCCGCTATCAGGACCCTGGCCGAGATTGGCTACCCCGGCGGCGTGGTGCTTCCCTGGTCCGGGCTGTTCGCCCTGGCCGAAGTGCCCGGCGATATCGTCGATCGCATCCGCCGCGATATCGGCAAGGCCCTGGCCGATCCGACCGTGGCACAGCAATACCGGAACATCTATGCCGAAATCCCCGCCGATCCGGCGGCGCTGCCGCAGTTGGTCAGCGCTGAACAGCAACGGTGGCAAAAGGTCGTCCAGGACCGCCTGATCGACGATTTGTGACGTCGGTCGGCGAAGTGGGCTTCCCGAACCGACATCAGCCATTGATCAGGGACCCGATCATGCCTCAAACGTCCAACATCGACAGGACGCGCTGAGAGTTTATCTCCTTTGGGAAAGCCAGCTTCTCGACCGCATCGCCGGGATCGGACTCGTCACCGGCCCACCCCCCGCAAAGCGGCTGGAACCAGGGCGCTCAGATTCTCGTCGATGAAAAAATGTCCGCCATCGAACCGGGCGATGGTGAAGTCGGCTTCGGTATGCGCCGCCCACTCCTTCGCACCATGCTCATCGACATAGGGATCGGATGCCGCCAGAAGGAAGAGAATATCGCAATGAAGCCGTGTATCCGGACCTGCCTTGTACTGGGCATTAGCGTTGAAATCGTTCCTGACGGCGAACAGGATCGAATCGCGGAAGGTACTTTTCTTCAAAAGCGTTTCCGGAACCGCTCCGGTTTCCTTCAGATGGGCCAGAATCGCGTCGTCATTGGCGGGGGGCGGAAAACCCAATCCCGATGACGGCGCGCGCCGTCCCGAGACGATGAGCCGCGCCGGCCGCCATTGGGCATTTTCCAACAGACGGCAGACCTCGAAGGCAAGCGCGGCCCCCATGCTGTGCCCGAATAGGAAAAGAGGCTTTTCCTTGAGAAAGGACAAACCGACGATCTCCTCGCAAACGATTTCGGCCAGTCTTTCGATATTTCCCACCTGATCCTCGTGACGCCGGTCACCCCGCCCCGGATATTGGATCGAGGCCCCCAGCACATTGTCGGGTAAAGCCCCGATCAGGCGGCGTCCGGAACTCGCACTGCCTCCGGCATAGGGAAAGAAAAACAGCGCACTGTCGAACGGATCGGGTTGAGCGAGAACCCTGATCGCACCTGACGCCGCCGGCTCGCGCTCAGACATCGTTGCCACTCCTCGCAATGAATTTTCCGGTGATAGCTCTCACGCCCGCAGGACGGCGATATAACTGGCCCCCGAAACGGGGTCGGTATCACAAAGGATGATCGTCGAAAAAGTGTCCCTTAACCGCGAGGACGCCTGGGAAAGAGCCACCCAAACACCGGTGCAGTAATGCCGCGCATCCGCGCGTTGGACCGTGCAGTCGAGATCGCCGGCATCCACGGAAGCCCCCAGGATCACCAGCGTCGCCCCCGCCTCCTTATCGATATGACGGGTGATCGACGACCGGACCGGCGTTTCCGGGTCAAGAAGCAGAACTTGAGAGATGGGAAAACCAGCGTCTTCCGACAACACCAGGATCACGCCGGAATCCAGAAGCTCCCTTTCTTCCGCGACCGGATGACGACTGGGAAGAGTCGTCTGTTCCAAGATGGCGATTACCGCCAGCCGCGACCGCGACACGCGATGATAGCCGAGAGCGGTCCGCAGCGCGGTGAACGGCGCCCCGAGCCCCTGCTGAGAGATCCCGAAACAAGTCGCGCCGCCATTGAGCCGATGATCCAGATAAGGGCCCACCACCGTAAACGGCAACAGATCCGGCAGGGCATGGGCGATCACGATCAAATCCGGTCGGTAGGCAAAGTCATCCCGGATCAAATCGTCAATGATGTCGCGGTGCTGGATCCCTCCGCCCCTGCTCAACAGGTCTTCGTCGACAGATCGACCGAAAGGCTGGACCAGATCCCTGTAGAAGTCGATGGTCGCCTGGTCGAAGCCGGGAGATGGCCGGGCCGGAAACACCACATGGCGAGTATCGACGATATTCATCCGGGCGCTCATTCGCCCCCCAGGGACAGCGGACGACGGGCCTCGACATAATCGGCCAGAGATCCAATCGTGCGAAAGCTGTCCATATCCAAATCGTCAGGATCGATTTCAATCCTGAATTCGTCTTCCAATCCAAGGAGAACCTCGAGAATGGAGGTGGAGTCCAGATTGATGTCGTCAAATAGCGCCGTGTTTTCGGAGGCGTCGCCGATATCGCGCGAGACGACCTTCCCGATTACCGCGCCAACCACCTTAACGATGGATTCCCTCTGCATTTTTCACCTCCATGAAATGACGTCATGCCGTGAATGGCTGGGCCAGAACCTGATGCGACAGCAAATCATCGACCGTATCCCGCCTGCGGATGAGGTGCGGCGTCCCATCCAGGATCAGCACTTCGGCTGGAAAACCGTGCCCCAGGAACAATCCCGGCGATGCCGTCAGCCCATAGGCCCCGGAACGCCGAATCCCCAGAACGTCTCCCCGCCGGATCTTCGGCAATAACACGCGCTTGCCGATGACGTCGTTCGGTGTGCAAAGCGGGCCGGTCACGGTCGCATGCTCCTCCGCGCCGGAGGAACCATCGGTGAAGGAAACGATCGGATAGTTTCTTTTGACGAAACTGCCGATGCCCACGGCCGCCATATGATGATTGGTGCCGCCGTCGGCGATGGCGAATTTCTCCCCCATGGATTCCTTGATGTAACGGACCTTGACCAGATAAGACCCACTCTCCGCCGTCAGAAAGCGCCCCTGTTCGGTAATCAGCCGACTGCCCGGATTGGCCGCGACGAACGCGTCGATAAGCGCCGCCAATTCCGGCAACAGGCTGTCGACGTCGAGATCCGTCTCATTGTCAAAATAAGCGATGCCGAAACCACCACCGAAATCCACGGTATCGAGCGGAATATCGAGGGCTTGTTTGAGCGTTTCCGCCGTCTTCAGTATGTTTTCGGTATTTCGGACGATTTCCCGATAATCGAGGAATCGAGTGCCGAGATAGGCGTGAAGCCCCCTTACACGGACTTTTTCCAGGCTTTTCAGCAAAACCGCAGCGGCCAGGACCGCAGAGACATCGATACCGAACTGGCGGGGTTTTCCTCCCATGGTCAGGCCGGAACTCTTGGCGGCGAAATCGGGATTGATCCGGATCAGCGCATCGACATGATCGACTCCTCGCTCGCGAGCGATCCGGTCGAGATCAAACAATTCATCGAGGGATTCGACGATCACCGCGCCAACATTCCATTCGACGCAGGCGGTCAACTCCGCCTCGCTTTTCCCCGGCCCCAGAAAAATGATCTTGTGATGTGGAATTCCGGCCCACAGCGCCGTCCGCAATTCCGTCAGCGAGGAGACTTCCGCGCCGGCCCCCAGACGCCCGAGATGGGCGCAAACACTGACATTCGGATTGGCCTTGAGAGAATAATAAATATCGACATCCGCGGGCAACCCTCCGCGCAATTGCCGATAACGGGCGCTAATCACGTCCGCGTCATAAACAAACAGCGGCGAACCGAACCTTTCGAGCAGCTCGGCATAGGAAGCGGCCAAAGCCGGTGTCGAAAGTGGTAGTGAGCCGGGGGACAAGGCGGAGTAAGAGGTGGAGGAGAAGTCGTTTGGCATGGCGTCTCTCCATTTCACGGTTTGTTTGCAATGTTCATTTGGACAAGACCGACAAGGACTGCGCGACCTTGAATTCAAGTGACTGCAATCGTTCGGCGCTCCGACCGAACAACATTACGTAGAGACGGCCGTCATAGGATTCCTTCCTGCCGGCGAAGGCGTTGACCGTACCGAAGCACGTCACCAGGACGCCCTCGCCATCGACGGGTACCGTCGGCAAGGATCCGAAGACATCCAGGATTCGCGAAAAGGGAACCGATGCGCCGTCCACATGGACGTTGAATTGTTGGGCCTGCGCATGTCCTTGGCTGTGCGAAAATCGCTCCAGCACACGGGTTTGATACGTGGACATATTGAGGCGCGCGTTGATTTCGAGCACGGGACGCACCACGTCCTCGGCGTCGAGCAGGGCATCGACGCCGGCCACGCCAAAAAAGCCGTCGCCATGAAGGGCCGCTCCGATCCGCAGGCCGGCGTCGCGGATCTCGTCATAATGCCTGGCCGTCAGTCCGGCGGGAATGACGTGCCCTTTATGGACACCGCCTTCGGTTACCGCTCGCTTGACGAAATCGAAGGTGACCTGCCCAGTCCGCGAGACGGTAATCTGATAGTTAAGGTCGAACCTTTTTTCGAGGAAGGTTTCGACAACCACATGAAGCGCGTCGCTGCCGCGCCGTTCGGCGCGTCTTTCGACCATGCGCAACAAGCCGGCAGCGGCATCGGGCGATCGCAGCACCAGCAGGCCTTTCCCGGATACTCCATAAGCGTCCTTCACGATCAACGGATAAGGTCCGCAAGGATCCGTCAGCAAGGCCGAGCGCAACGCGTCGACCGTCTCGCAAGCGCGTCCCGCAATCGGCCGCAACCCCAACCGATCGGTCAGACGACGACTGTAGATCTTGCTGTTGACCGTCACGCAGACCGAAGATGGAGGCCCCGCCAGCCGCAAACCGGTGGCCGCGGCAATCGTCTCCTCGACACCGGAGACTCCCATCGGCATCAGATAGGCCCCGCATTTTGCCAGGGATCTGAGTTCAGCCAAGACGGCGGGAGAATCGAGCACTGCCGCGTTGGTCGGCTTACCGTCGGTATTGCCGACGACGATCTGCTCGGCCAGCCCCAATCCACAACGGTCGAGATAAGACAGAAACTCAGGGTCTATGGCCTGGCCGGTTATCACATAATCGCCCGGCTCGGCGATCAATATGCCCTGTTCCTCCATTCGCTGGACGAGCAAATTGGCTTCAGAAATCCCACCTCCCGGTAGCCCGGTGAATCCTTTCGACCATGCGTCCTCGACTTCGAAATTGCATAACCAAACGAACGTCGCCGTTCTGCTTCCAGTCAAAGCTTCTTTCAGATCGCCGATACGCGACAGGTGCAAATTGGAGATAGAGCCCATCAATTGGACTCCTTCCGTGTCACGACGAGAGCACCGAACGTGGCCCCCAGTCCCACCGAAGCTAAAACATAATTTCCATTACCGACGAGCCTCTTCTCCTCCAGAAGAGTCGTGTAATTTATGAAGACATCCGATGAGTAACAATGACTAACCTTGGGTATATTTTCCAAAAAGAACTTATCAATACCGATTTCCAGCTCCTTGATCGTCTGCTTCCATGTAATGGTATTGACGTTATGCGGAATGATCAGATGGATATCATCCGGACGAAGGCCAGCCTCGGCGATGGCCTCGGAGATGACCAGGGCAAGAGTCTTGGCGTAAAGAGCTCCCAGTTCGCGTATTTCCTCATTCGTCATCAAAAGGCCCGCCGAAAATTGACCGAGCGTCCGGGTGACGAACGATCTGACCCTGTCGCCTCCGCCATCCAGCGTCACGAGGCAAGCGGCGGCGCCTTCGGCCATGATGGCGCTGTGGGGGATCAATTGAATCTTGGGACTAAAAGCCTGCTCCCCAGTAACGATCAGCGCATAGGCCCCTTTCGGCGCCTCGGAACGCAGCAGCGTACCGGCCAAATCAATGGCTCCCAGACTGCTGACGCAGGCCTGCTGGTTTAGGGCGAAGGCTTCAGCTCCCTCAATACCGAGTTCGCGCTTGATCACCTGAGCAGGATCGATGTCGGGCGGCGCCACCGTCTGCACCGTATGGGCGTAGATGACATAAGCGACGAAACCGTCGGTCGGCAGATGGAGCAAGGCTCGTCTGGCTGCCGGCAACAGCAGATCGAAAAAGTCCAAATCGGTATCGAAATGCAATCTGTCGAGACCATATATTTTCCGGAACACTCCGATTTCGGTAGGACGAAGGGACAGCCGTTCCGCCAGGTCATCGATTCGAATCGACCGCGCGGGCAAGTGGGACTCGATACGTTCGAGTGTCGTCACGCTCATGATCGCCCTCCGAAAAGCCACACTACCCGTTCGAACCGGTGATCAACCAATTGCGGGGCACCCCCGGGACATTCCGAGGCAACACCGGATAGGACCAGCGCCCCTCACCGGCTCCCGGTTCTCCCGGCTGGCTGAGATCCGTCAGCGTCCAGCCTGCGCTCTGCAAAAATGCCGGTGGATCGTCGGAACCGAACAGCCAGGGCGTTCCGTCATTCCTCAAGGAATTCAGAAAAGACTGCGTGATCGGATGCCGAAGAAGGGTGGCGCTCGTCATGTCGGTGATCAGACGGCTTCCTGGAGAAGATGCCCGCGCCAGCGTCGACAACAGGCCATGCGCTTGCACCTCGGTCAGGAAAAAAAGCAACCCCTCGGCGACCCACAGCGTCTTTTCGTCGGACCGGTAGCCGCTGGCCTCCAGCGCAGGCAACCAATCGCCGGCGAGATCAACCCCGACTTCGACCGTCCTGACCCTTCGCGGCACCGACAGCTTTTCCAGCCGGCTGCTTTTCACGTCGAACAGGGAAGCGTGGTCGACCTCATACAAGACAGCATCATCCGGCCATGGCAGACGATAGGCCCGACTGTCCATGCCACTGGCAACCAGCACGATCTGCCTGATACCGGTTTTTTCCAGAAACCGTTCGATCGCGTCATCGACGTATTTGGTACGGATGGCGACATATTCGGCGACACCGCTGCCCTTGTATTTCTCAAGCAGCTCGAACCCTTTCGGCTCGGCGAGATATCTGGCGAAATCGTCCCTGAAGAGGGCCGCCTCGCCTCGCTCCGATTCGACGGCGCGGGCGGCGGCTGTCCATTGGGCGGTGTAGGATACGGTTTCCATGACGCGTCCTCGTTCATGAAGTTTGGTGTTGACGTCAGAAATAAGCCTGGCTGATGGCATTCAGCGTCCGCAGATTATCGAGTTCGATATTCTCGGGATCGACCTCCTTGCCGCTCGCCTCGCCGATCACATGGATGAACTCGACGAACGACAGCGAATCGACCAGACGCGCCTCGATTAAATCGAGCTCGCCGGGAAGCTCGTTTTGTGCCGGATGTTTGGCGAGGATCCACGCCCTCACCACCTCTATTCTCGCATTCTTCAATGTGCTCATGAGAACCTCGACGGTATCGATGGGAATGCCTATTGGTCGACCAGGCTGACGGCGACGGCGATTGCATAATCGCCGTCGTGAGACAGACTGACCGCAATATCGCTCGTCAGATTGGCGCCTTTGGCCAAAGCCGCCGCGCGACCACTCAGTTGGACCGCGGGAACGCCCCCCTCGGTCGAAGAGACATGGATGTCACTCCATGGAAGAACGCCGTCACGGCAATGAAATAGCTTGAAAACCGCTTCCTTGATCGCCAGTCGCCCAGCAATGGAGAATTCGTCCAATCCGCCGGCACGTCGGCATTCGGAAACCTCTTTCTCGGTCAACATCGCGTAAAGCGCAGAGATCGCGCTTCCATTGATCATCCGTTTCACGCGGTCGATTGGAACCAGATCAACGCCTATTCGTCCATTCATGCGACGGTCCTCACATGGCATTGTCAAAACGAAGCCAATTCAGAAATCCGGACGTTATCCCAAGTCTCGGTGAGGCATCCTCATCGAGACTTGGTATTAGGCGTGTCTCTCGGCATGAGCAGCAACGGACGACAGTCTGAGCAAGGCGCCGAGATCGACTTTGCCATTTTGGTTCACGGGAAACGCCGAGGTTATCCAGACAATTTCGTCAGGCACCATATAATGCGGAAGAATTTCCCGGAGCTGACGCTTCAGATCGTCCTCATTTCCCGGCGCCCCAGAGATAAAGGCGACAAGAGTTGCCGGAATTCCGCCAATATTTTCGTTTATGGAACGGACACTTCTGACAACGACGTGAAACGCTCCGGTAATTTTGTAGATGGCGGTTTCTATTTCCTCAAGCTCAACCCGAAAACCATTTATTTTTATTTGATGATCGACACGACCGATATATTGCAAGATACCGTCATCGTCCTCCCTCACGAGATCTCCGGTGCGGTAATAGAGCATCAACTCGCCATTCTCATGTGCCCACAGGACATGCGCCGCTTTCGTTTTTTCCGGTTCGTTCAGATAGCCCGCGAATTTTTGTTTTCCTGAAACGCACAATTCGCCCTCCTGTCCTTTTCCGACAGGATTGCCGCTTTCATCGATCAGCAGATAGCGATGCCCGCGGTGAATCTGCCCAATCGGCACGGTGGCCTTCGCCTGTTCGTCGTTCAAAACCACACGGGGCGACACCTCGTAGACGAAACAACTGATCGTCAACTCGGTCGGACCATAGAGATTTTCCACCACCGAATTCGGAGCGGCTTCGGCCCAGGCCAAAGCCGCGTCCCAACTCAAAGCCTCGCCGCAAAACAGGCTGAAGCGCAGATTGGGAAACTTGCCTTTTCCCAAAAGGCCGTTGTGCCGCAGGATTGTTATCACCGACGGCACCGAAAACCAGACCGTGACCTTGTGCTTCGTCAGATAACGATGCGGCGAGGCGATATCGATGAAACTCGGCACGCAAAAATGGGCTCCGTGCCGCCAAGGTACGAACAAGTCGAAGACCGAAAGGTCGAACGTCAATTCGAAGTTGTGCGTAAAGACGTCCGCATCGGAAAACGTATAGCGTTCGGCAACGACGTCGATGTAATGGAGAACATTGGCATGGGAAATAGGTACGCCCTTGGGCCTGCCGGTGCTTCCCGAAGTGAAAAGGACATAAGCCGGGATATCAGCCAGTTTTCTGTTGAGAAACGTGCTGATATCCGGTTCAGCGCCGACATCGTCACCCTTCAAATCGGTAGCGGGATGTCTCGCGACCGGCAGGGGGATCACGGTCTTGTCGGTTTTCGACAGAATGGCGGCAACGCCTTCGAATTGCGACGGCTCGTAAATGATCGCCTCAACGCCCGCGGCACTCAGGATCGCGGCATTGCGCTCGGCCGGATATACCTTGCTGACGGGCACATAGGTGTTACCCGAATACAGGATCGCCAGGATGCCGATATAGCATCCGAAACTTTTGTCGGCAAAAACGGCGACGCGAACGCCGGAGCCGACGGACCGGTTGATGACCCCCGCGAGTAAAGCCGCGCGTCGTTCCAACGCCGCATAGGAAATTGTATCGTCGCCGCGTGCGATCGCGACCTTCTCGGGATATTGGGACGCCGTTTGATGAAACAGCGTAACCAGGTTACGTTCCGTTTTTGTCATGTGCGTGCCCATCCGTTAAAATTGACGGCAGAAACCGGGTGTCGTCCGAAAATCCATCGGAGACATCGTCCTCCGCGAAACAGGTTTCACAGAAAATCGGAACTCGAAACTGCCCCAAGATTTTCGAAATATTTGGCGGTCTTCTTGAACCATAGGGCATGGTAGGCGGAGCGTTCCGGCGCGTTTCTCAGGACATTTCTCAATTCCGGCGCCGAAGAGAAGCCAAGAGACTTATGGGTCTCAGCATCAGCATAGGCTGACGGGCTATACATCAATCCGATGAAATGAAGAAATATTCGCTTTATTGTTTTCTCTATTTCGGCATGGCGTCCCTCCCAATTCGGATCGGTTCGCCTTATTTCTTCATAAATATCTTTTATGACTTCACGGCCAAATTGAACATGCCGAGATTCATCAATATAATGCTGCCTATTTATTTCTCGAATAATTTCTGGAACGCTATCATTATTACCGACCTTTTGGTTATAGAACCCCACGAATTCCTCGAAGATCAAAGTCGAGGAAAACATGTAGAGGTCGCTGACAAGAGCAGAGCTGGCATCATCCGTCTTGACGGATAGCGTCCGATAAATCTTTCCACCATAGTCGAGGCAAAACTTGGCGAAGAACCACATATGCGCATTTTCTTCGGAAAGAAAAAAATGCAGATATTCTGAATATTTCTCATACCGCCGATCGTAAAACCGGTTGCAGACGAAGGCGATCGCGTCCTTGATGCCGTGAACGTTGAGGCTGAAAAAATTGATCGCCTCCCATTTGCTCAAAGCGATGCGCTGTCGCTCGTCAAGCCGGTCATGCAACGGGGTGCCATATGTCGTGAGAAGATTCTCATCGCACCACAAGGCGTCTTCCGAGACCCGTTCCGGCCAAAGGAACCTTTCATAGACGTCATAGGAGCGGTCCTTCGAGATCTTTATCAGTTTTTCCAACGCGGGCATGGTGGTCCCTCCCGATGACGGAGCCATTGTCTGCCGGATTGGACGGGCAGACAGAACGAACATCGGACGCCTCTCCCGCTTCGGACGAGAACCACACCGGAATTGCGCAAAATCGCATTATCCACAGAACCCATCCCCTTCACTCCCATCCCGAATAGCACACAACCGCCATGTAACTTCTAAAGAATATACACGATCGTACGTTTATACAACTACAATTATCTACTATTTTGGTATATTTCTTTCGCTGCATGCCACACTGCCAATTTCTATAGAAAAGCCTGTTTTTTCACTCTTTTCCGACTCCCATATGGCATAGGGATTGAGAGACCGGTCAAAATCGTCTATAACTTAGTCATGTATACGTATGTATTTATTTCTGAAGCCATCAAAAGCCTGGAATTGAATGGAAGGGCGAGAGCATGAGCATCGCCGAAAATGACGGCCGGCGTCTTCGCGGACTCCGGTCTCGCTCGAAAATTCTTGAGCACGCCATTCTGATCGCGTCCGCCGAAGGTCTCGATGGTTTGACCATCGGGCGCGTCGCCACCGAAGCCGGGGTCGGCAAGGGGAATATTACCGTTCTTTTCGGTGACCGGGAAAAGTTGCAACTGGCGATTCTCGATCATGCGATGGAACTGTTCCGACAGATGGTGATCGAACCGGCGGAGCAACAGCGAGACCCTCTGGCCCGCATCCGATCATGGATCGAGTCATGGTTCAGTTTTGTCGAGAGGCGAGTCCTGCCCGGCGGCTGTTTTCTGAACGCGGTCAGCAGCGAATATCGGACGCGCGATGGCGTTATTCGCGACAAGATCACGGAATACCGCACGCTTGGCCGTCAGCGCCTGCGAAATTGGATCGAAGAAGCCAAACTGGCGCGGAAAATAGCCGATGACGTCGACGTGGAAGCATTGGTTTTCGAATTGATGTCCTATCAGGCGATCGCCAATGTCGCGGCCCTGATGGGAGAACAGGAATTGTTCGAACGCGCCCGCAAAGCGTCACAAAGCATTGTCGCAGATGCCGCCGCCGTTGCCGTGAAACCGATCAGGCGCCCCCCGCTTCGCATCCGCAAACAACCACGAAGACTCCACCGTCCCCCCTCTCGCTAAGCGGTAGAAAAGAGCTGCCTTATACCAAGTCTCGATGAGGATGACTCATCGAGACTTAGGCTGGCGCGATTAGCGCGAAGCCTTCGCAGCCCGAAGGGCAAACGACGCCGCAGGCGGGCCCTAAAGCTGCCCGGCCTTGAATTGCGCCCTGCCTAAAAGCCGCCATGCTCCCGCCAAGGCATTGGTGCGGAGAAAAATTTCCGAAGGCCGGAAGCGAACCCGGCAATTGATCTGCGGCCCGTCCTCTCGAGGCTCGCTCCCCAATGGCGACGGCCAGAGGATTTCGGCCCTGCCCGACAACTGCAGCAATCGGCCGTTTTCGAAATCCGGCACGAGAAGGCCACAGGAAGCGTCAAAAAGGAGATTTCCAAGGGTGTTGAAATAGGAATTTCCCGTGTATTCAGGCCAAACAATGGTGTTGTCGCAAATCTCCAGGAACCCCGGCCGGCCCCCGCGGTGGGAAATGTCAACGCCGTTGAAGCGAGGCTCCGCATCACCGGAGTGACGACTGGCGATGAAAAAGGTGTCGGCGCCGCGGATGATCCGGCCGATCTCGGCATCTACGAATTCCAGCGACTTCGGCTTTGACGGCAAGGAAATGGGTGCCGACTGTTGGAGATGAGGAAGGCACCGCGGCCAAATATATTGCGGACAATTGTTGAACGCCTGATCCACCTCGACGCGAATCACGTCGTCCCCGCCTTCCACCAAACGTCCGTTCATGCGAACACGGCGCCTTTCCGCCAGATCGATCCCCAGAACGCCGAGGAACCGTCCGGGCACCAATTCCGCAACCGCCGGATCGCCCCTATCCAGGCCGGTCCGAATTTCCAGCGAGGCAGGACCGATCGGCACGATGAAGCCGGGAGCCCCGAACAGTACCGTCGGCCAGAGGGAACCGGCCAGGTCATGCGTCCCGATCAGGACATAGCGCAGCCCCCCCAAAAAAGCCCCTTGCTGTTCCGTTATGAAAGGCCGGATCGCCCTCGCGCCATTTTCCGCCACCCGCGACCTTACACCGAACAGCGTCTGAACGGCCCGCTCTCCGGCATGGAACACCTCGCCTTCGATATGGCTTCGATTGTCCTCAGGATCAGGATTTCCACTCATGGCCTACCCCTCCCACACCATCATTTTCCCCCTTCGCCGCCGGCTCTCGGTTCGGGTTTCCCGACTTTCCCAAAAAACGACATGCCGATGCAGGGTTCGAACCATCTGGGCACCGCACATGCCGATGACGGCAAGCAGCAGCACACCTTCGACCATCGTCGCGCCACTCATATTGACCGAGGCCGAACTGACGAGATATCCGAGCCCACGCTGCGAGGACAGGAACTCCCCCACCACGGCACCGATCAGTGCCAGTGAAATCCCGATCTGCAAACCGCCGAATATTTCCGATGCCGCCGATGGCAGTTTCACATGCAGGAACAGAAAAGCGCGAGATGCGGAAAACGCCCGACAGGCGTCGAGAAGGTCCTCGTCGGCACGCCGCAGTCCATTGATGGTATTGATGAAGAGCGGAAAAAAGCAGACCAGGACCACCAGAACGATTTTCGAGGCGACGCCATAGCCGCACCACACCAGGATAATCGGCCCGAGCGCCACCTTGGGCACCGCCTGCAGGCCTGTTAACAGGGGAAGCAGGAAGCGCTCGAACATCTTCGATTCGGCAAGCAGAACGCCGAGACCGATCCCGAGCGCCGATCCGACCACATAGCCGCCCAAGGTTTCGACGAGCGTGGCGCCGATATGCGGCCAGAGGGCACCGTCGACAAACCCATTTACCAATAAGTCGAAAACCTGCCACGGCGGCGGCAGGAGATAGTCCGGTATCACAAAAAGACGCACGGCGGCGAACCAGATACCGACTATTGCCGACAGGCTCACCAGCGGATAGATGAATGCCGGAAGCGCCGCCAAATATTTCATTGGAAATGACCCCTGAGATAGCGGCAAGCATCGCCGAAGGGTGCGCTGCTCAAAGTGTCCGTGTTCCGGGGACGCGCGAGAGTAATGGGGACGTCGTCGATAACGCGGCCCGGTCGCGACGACATGACAATCACTCGGTCGGCCAGAAAAACCGCCTCCTGGATACTGTGCGTAATGAACAGCACGGACTTGCGTTGCCCGAGCCAGATCCGCTGCAATTCCAAGGCCAGTGTTTCACGGGTCATGGCGTCCAAGGCGGCGAAAGGTTCGTCCATCAGCAGCAGTTGCGGATCATGCAGCAACATTCTGGCGATTCCGACCCGTTGCTGCATACCCCCCGACAATTCGGCCGGATAATTCGCAGAAAAAGCCGACAGTCCGACCAATGCCAACAACTCCATGGCCCGCCTCTCCGCCGGCGCACGCGGCAGGCCGAGTGTCAGGGCCGGCAACATCACATTGTCGAACACGCTCTTCCAAGGGAGCAGATTGGGCTTTTGAAAAGCGACTCCGACGTCGCGCCCTGGCCGATCGAGCGGCTTCCCGGCAAGCGTCGCCCGTCCGGACGTCGGTATGATCAGCCCGGCCGCGATCTTCATGAGCGTGGACTTACCGCAACCAGATGGCCCGAGGACGGCGACGAATTCGCCTTGCATGATATCCAGGTTGATGTCGCGCAAGGCCTCGATGGCACCTTTCCGCGTCTGATAGCACACCGAAACATTTTCGGCCGTGAACGCCACTGGAACCGGTTCCAAAACAGGCCCGCCGACCGCCCGCCCATTCGCTGCCGTCATTGCGCGAGCCGGGCCTGGGTCCGGATTTCGCCGGAATCGAATTTGGCAAAATCAGCCACCAGCCTGTTGGTGAAAAGCTGGTCCACCGGGACATTGTCGGAGACGAACTCGCCATCCAGAGCCATTTGCCGAACATAGCGGCGGATCGCCAGAAGATCGAAGGCGCCCGGCTCGCGGGGAGAGCCGTCGGGAAACAGCGTGATCCGATCCAACCGTCTCCGCACCACCTCAACGGCATTTTGCACGGCCTGCGGGAGATCCCCCTCCTTCGGACGAGCCTCGGGATGTTGCCGCCAGAACGCCTCGACGCAGAATCTCACATTGGCGGCGCAAGCCACCTCGGCCGCCGTGAAGGCGCGCCCGAAGCGAATGAATAGATCAGGATTTTTCTCCAATGCCTCAGCATGGGCGATGAAAGCATTGGCCGACATCGCTCCGATCACGCCGGGAAGCTTGATACGCCGAAGGGGTGTCCCCGAAAGCTCCAGAATGTCATGCCAACCACTGTTGTAATTCAGCGCATCCACTTCGCCAGCCGTCAAAGCGTGAAAACCCGACGAAAGGACACCGACCGGCACGATGCTATAATCGGCCGCCTTCAGGCCTGCCTCTTTCAGAACGGCGCGCGTACTCGGAATATTGCCCCAGGTCAGGGCACCGACACCAATCTTCTTGTTCTTCAGATCGGCGACTTCGTGGATCTGAGAATCTGCGAGAACGGCAAACTCCATCGTATTCACCGGAATCACATTGTAAAAAAACCGTATCGGCAGATTTGTTTGTCCCGCCGCGAAAGCGGCCAGAATAGTTTCCGGACTCGGCAACCCGATGGTCACATTGCCGGAAGCCACTTGCGGCACCAGGACGCCCGCGCCCTGAAATGTCAGAACCTTGACCTCCAGATTTTCTTTTTCCCAGAGCCCAAGTTCATCGCCGACCGCCCAAATTCCACCATCGGCGACGCTGGGATATACCGACAAGCCTACGGTTACCGAATCGACGGCGAAAGCCGGCTGCATCACCGAAAAAAAGAGCATCACCGCGACAATGCGATGGGAAATACCAATTTTATATTTGATAAAAATATTGTTTTTGCCAAATCTACGAGCGATAGAAAGACAAATACTATAAAAAATACTTTTTAATATCATGCCCCGTCACCCTTCCCCATCCACACAGGAATCGACTGGACGACACTCCAATTCGATTATTTCACCAGGAGAAACCGGTATTATTTATGGTCGTATATATTTAATATATCTAAATCAGACGCTTCTGGGTAGGTCTTTTTTGCAGCACCACCGAAGGTCTTCGGTGGACGGGTCGATGAACTCCCGGGAAATTCACGGTGAAAAACATCCCCATTTACATTTACACTCGACAATATTTACATATGGGTGGGAAAAATTTCAGAGGCCACCGATGAGCAGATCGATCCAACCGATACTCGATCATATCGTCATCAATGTTCGCACCAGACTCGACGAGGGTTGCGAAACCTATCGCAAACTGGGTTTCCATCCGACCAAACGGGGTCATCATCCGTTCGGCACCAGCAATCATCTCCTGGTCTTCGGCGAAACCTACGTCGAATTGCTGGGCCTTGAACCCGGAAATGAGCATAAGCGCCCGGATTTGTTGGCCTTTCCGCCCGGGGTGACCGGCCTCGTTTTCAAAACGACGGATTCATCGGCGCTTCACGATGCGATCGAAGCGCTCGGCATTCCGGTCGAGGCCCCCTTTGAATTCGTGCGCCCCGTCACTTTGCCATCCGGTCCCGCGGAAGCGCGTTTCCGCACGGTACGATTAGGTGCCGACCTGGTTCGAAACGGTCGTACCTTCTTTTGCCATCATTTCACCCCGGAACTCATCTGGCGCGATGAATGGCGGGACCACCCGAATGGCGTGACCGAAATCCTGGGTCTGGTCATCGCCAGCGAAACCCCGGGAGATACGGCATCGCTTTATGGCAAGCTGTTCGGTCCGGAAATCCTGACGGCCGACGGAGACGGATATGTTTTCCAGGCCGGTCCGGCCCGGATTCATATCCTTCCCCCCGCCGAAGTCGACCGCCGGTTCGGGGAGATCGAAGCAACCACGGACGGATCCGAGCGGATGGTCGCGCTTGCCCTGCGAACGCGATCCACCGCCGCTCTGCGCGCGCTCCTGGACGCCAACGGCATCGCTTCGCGCGGATTTGACGACGGCTCGGTACTGGTGCAGGCGAAGGACGCGGCGGGTGTCGCCTTACGTTTTTTCGAGGGAGGAAAACAATGAGTGCGGATCCCGATTATTGGTCCTGTTTTTCCGCCGACTATCCCGGAGCCCGGCGCAAGTTCCGCACCGCCGCCGACGCGCTCGGCGCCGAAGTCACCGCCTATGTCCATCCCACCGCCCACGGACCCGCCGGAGAGGAATTGGTCATCGACGTCGCTCGCGTCGGCCCCCGTTCGGCGAGCCGGATCCTCCTGATGGTCAGTGGTACGCATGGCCTGGAAGGCGCCGCCGGTTCGGCCATTCAAGTCGCCTGGCTGACCTCGGTCGGAAAAACCCTGCCGGAGAATGTTGGCGTCGTCCTCCTGCATGGGCTGAATCCCTATGGCTTCGCCCATACCACACGCACGACCGAACGCAACGTCGATCTGAACAGGAATTTCATCGACCACACCGCTCCCCCTCCGGAAAATTCCCGATATGCCGAACTGCATCCGCATCTGGTTCCGGACGAATGGACCGAGACAAGCCTCACCGCTGCGGCCGATGCCCTCGAACGCTTCCGCGCGGTCCATGGCGACGATGCCTGGTTCAACGTGCTGGCACGCGGTCAATACACCCATCCGGAAGGCGTGATGTATGGCGGGACCGAGCGCGCGTGGTCGAACGTCACCTTGCAGATGATTATCGACGACCATCTGCACTCGGCCGAAAAGGTGGCTTTCATCGATTGGCATACGGGAATCGGCGACCATGGCGAACCGTTTTTTCTGTGCTTCCACGAGGAAAACAGCCCGTCACAGGAACGTGCGGCTCTGTGGTGGGGGGAGGATCGCGTGAAGGGGCAACGTCCTCACGGACTGGCGCGCCCCGACTACCAGGGCTTGGTTTTCCACGGCGTTGCGCGCTTTCTCGGCGATCGCCCGATGGTCGGAGCCGTGATCGAATTCGGCACGCGCGGTCGCGACACCGGCCTCGCCACCCGGCTCGATCAGTGGCTGCGCTTCAAAGCCCCGAAAAGCTCCCGCCCCGACACGGAACGCGATGCGATGCTGCGCGCCGACGTTATCGACGCCCTTGTCCCGACATCCAGCGTTTGGCGCCGTTCGGTCATCCGCCACGGTTGCTCGATCACCACCCAGACCATCGCCGGCCTGGCAGACTGGTAAGACCAAGTCTCGATGAGGACGACTCATCGAGACTTGGTCCGGCCCATTGAGGGCCCGCGCCATCGTTGGCGCGAAGCCAAGGGATACGGATGTATCCCGCCCGGCGATTGAGGGCTCGGGGATCGGGTCCGATCACCGAGACTTGGTAGTAAGACCGACGCGCGTCATGGGCTCCGGCGGGATGAGGCACAAGCCCTCGACGTCCCGGCGGCGCCTGTAGGCGGTGCGAAGCCTTAAGGCCACGCTTAGTTTTTATCTTTATTCAATTCGGTCAGGCGGCGGAATCTGCCGTGCCCGCGTCAGGCGGAGTCCAATGACGCCCAGGCACGGAGGCGATCAGAGCTTGCGTGTAAGGATGCTTGGGATGCAGCAATATTTGGCTGGCCGGACCGGATTCGACGATCTCGCCGTTCTGCATGACCAGGATATCGTCGGCCACTTTCGCCGCCACCCGCAAATCGTGGGTGATAAAGACCAGCGACAACCCCAAGCGTTCGCGCAAATCGGCGAGCAGATCCAGAACTTGAGCCTGGACGGAGACGTCCAGGGCCGAAACGGGCTCGTCGGCGATCAAAATCTCCGGCTCCAGCGCCAGTGCGCGGGCGAGACCGATGCGCTGGCGCTGGCCGCCCGAAAATTCATGGGGAAACCGTAAGGTGGCATCGGGATCCAATCCGACTAGATCGAAGAGCCGCCGGACGCGGTCTTGGACCTGTTTCCGAGGCTCGCCACGAACGATGGACCCTTGCGCCACGATCTCTCCGGCGCGGCGGCGAGGATTGAGCGATCCGAAGGGGTCTTGAAAAACCATCTGAATCCGGCGGCTTTCGCGTTGCCACTGCTTCGCCGACAACGCTGACAAATCGATCCCATCCAGTCGAACCTGACCGCTATCGGCTTCGAGCAGGCGAACAAGGCACCGCGCCAGGGTGGATTTACCGGAACCGCTTTCGCCGACGATCCCCAAAGTGACGCCACGATGCAAATCGAAGGACACGTCCTTTAGCGCATGGATGACACGGCCGTGTTTCCGAAACGGCCCTTTGCCGCCATAGGTCTTCGTCAGACCGGTGACCTGGAGTTGGGCAGACCTCTCCGGCAAGCGCGATGGCGCCGGATGGAGCGGCGGTATGGCGGCGATCAGGCGACGGGTATAGGGATGCTGTGGCCGGTTGAGAATATCCTCGGCCGCCCCTTGCTCGACGATTTTTCCGCCTTGCATCACCGCGACACGGTCGGCGATTTCGGCGACCACGCCGAAGTCATGGGTGATGAACAGGACGCCCGTGCCCTTCCGCTTTTGCAGTTCACGAATAAGTTTCAGGATCTGCGCCTGCGTCGTGACATCAAGCGCCGTTGTCGGCTCGTCGGCGATCAGCAGGCCCGGCTCCATCGCCAAGGCCATGGCGATCATGGCACGCTGACGTTGCCCACCCGACAATTCATGCGGATAGGCCTTGACGGCCGACAGGGGATCGGGAATCAGCACCTCGGCCAGCAAGGCCTGAACGCGCGCCTCGATCTCGCGCCGCCCGAGCTCCGTATGAACCCGAAAAGCTTCGCCGATCTGCGCACCGATGCTATGCAACGGATTGAGAGCGCTCATCGGTTCTTGAAAAATCATCCCAATGCGGGCGCCGCGCACCGCACGCATGCCGGCTTCCGGCAGACGCAGCAGATCCTGCTTTCCGTCCAGAATGATACGCCCCCCGGTCAGGCGAACCACCGGCGGCAACAGGCGCAGAATCGCCCTGGCGGTCATGGATTTTCCGGAACCGCTCTCCCCCACCAGGCAAACGATCTCGTCGGAGCCAATGCTCAGCGAGACTCCATCGAGAGCCAAGGCCCTGTCGGCCCCTTCGGGCATCGCAATGCTGAGGTCATCGATTGACAGGCGCGGGGTCATTGCTGATCCAATCGCGGATTAAGAACGTCGTTCAGCCCCTGCCCCACCAGCGAAACCGCCAACACCGTCAGCAGGATGGCGATGCCGGGGATCGCGCAGACATACCATTCGGACCGCAAGACCGAACGCCCCTGGCCAATGAGATTGCCCCAGGACGACACATTGGGATCGGACAGATTGAGGAATGCCAGCGCGCTTTCCAGCAGGATCGCCGTAGCCATGACCACGCTGGCGTAGACGATCACCGGCGGCAAGGCGTTGGGCAGAATTTCGCTGAATATCAGACGCAGGTCACCCAGTCCGGACAATCGCGCCGCCTCGACGAACTCACGATGACGCAGGCTCATGAACTCCGCCCTGGTCAGGCGTGCCGGAGCTGGCCAAGACACCATGCCGATGGCGATGACCACTGTCTCGATATGCGAGCCGAAAACGGCGATCAGGAGCAAAAGCAGCAAAAAATTCGGCAAGATCTGGAAGGCGTCGGTCAAACGCATCAACACCTCGTCGATCAGGCCGCCATAATAGCCCGCAACGGCGCCTACCAGAATCCCCAAGACGACGGCGATGGACGTCGCGACCACGCCGATCAGCAGCGATATCCTGGCACCATGAAAAATCTGCGCGGCAATGTCTCGACCCAAATTGTCCGTTCCCAGCCAGAACCGCGCGTTGGCCAAAGGCCATTGCAACGGACGCCCCGCCAAGGCCAGCGGGTTGCGGGGGAAAATGACATCGGCGCCAAGCGCCAGAAGAACCACCACCAAGAGAAGAACGAGGCCAAGAATTGCGGATGGGTTACGGAGATATCGCTGGAAGGCATGCATGGAAATCAGCGCCCCTTCTCGCGGATACGCGGGTCCAGGCGCGCATACAGCAAGTCCACCAGGAAATTCACGATGATCACCAGCAGAGCCGAAATGAAGACGATCCCCAGTAAGGTATTGAGATCGCGCTGAACAACGGCCTCATAGGCAAGACGCCCCAACCCTGGCAGCGTGAAAACGCTTTCGACCACACACGAACCTCCCAACATGGTGCTCGCATGCAGGCCGACCAAGGTGACCATCGGCAACAGAGCGTTGCGCAACACATGCCGGGTGACGATGCGGGTCTCGTCCACGCCTTTGGCACGAGCGGTCTGAACGAAATCCATGGTCGATACCTCGAGCATCGAGGCCCGCATGATGCGCAGATAGATGGACAGAAAAATCAGTGCCAAAGTCAGCGTCGGCAAAACCATATGGCGCGCGATGTCCACCAGCCGCCAAAAACCGACGTGTCCGGCCCCCAGCTCTTCATATCCTCCGGACGGCAGCCATCCCAGCTTCACGGCGAACACCACCATCCCCATCAGGCCCAACCAGAACGAAGGGGTGGCGTAGAACAACAGCCCCACGGTGGAAATCAGCGCGTCGGGCCACTTGTTGACGCGCCGGGCGGCCATCGTCCCCAGGACGATTCCGCCGAGCAGGGCCAACAGCAGAGAAGAAGCCATCAGCAACAGGGTCACCGGCAGACGCTCGACGATGACCTCGGCAACCGGCTTGCCGTAAATAGCGGAAAATCCCAAATCCAGTTGGACCAACCGCAAAAGATAACGCCCCATCCGCACGGTGGCGGAGGCATCCAGACCATAAAAACGTCTTAGATTCTCGATCACCGCGATATCGCCGCCGCCCATCTGGGCCAACAGGGCGTCGACGGTATCGCCGGGGGCGAATTGCAACAGGACGAACACGCCCACCAGAATGATCAGCAAGCTGGGAATGCTGGTGAGCAATCGTCGCAGAGCGAAACCGAGAAGCGGCATGAGGCCCGTCAGAGCCACAAGTCATACCACGAGCTGGATGGCCAGCGCGGCGTATTATGATGATTTTTCAACTTCTTACTGGTAACGGAGATGAACTCCCGCTCGGTGGCGAACCAAAGGGGAAGTTCGGCGTTGACCTCTTTGACCCAATCGTCATAAAGCCCCTTGCGTTTGACCGGATCGACCTCGGAAGCGGCGTCGTCGATCAGGCGATCCACCTTATCGGACTGCCACCCGAACTGATTGGTCCATGGCGATCCCTTCGGACTTCCGGAACGGAACCAGACGGTGGTGGAGACCGCGGGATCACCGCGATATTGATGCCACCCGGTGGCCAGATCGAAATTCCAGTCCTTGTAGATGGTCGATAGAGCGCCGGCGATATCAAGTTGCACGATCTCGACCTTGATTCCGACGTCAGCCAGGGATTGTTGGATGAAGGTGGCGAATTGGGGCACGTCCTCGCCGTTCTGGACGGGAACCAGGCGCAGGGAAAAGCGGTTTCCATCGGGACCGCGCTTATAACCCGCCTCGTCGAGCAACGCGTCGGCGCGCTTGGGATCGAAGGGATAGGGAAAGCTTCCGCCCTGATAAAATGCCGTGGAGTTGGACGGAATCGGCCCCGTGGCGCGCTTGCCATGCCCATAAAGGAAGTTCTCGTTAAAGAAATCGACATTGATGGCGTGCGCGATGGCGCGGCGGACCCGGACATCGGCGAGTTCCTTGCGCCGATGATTGAATTCCACCGTATTGTTGAAGGCGTTGGCCTCGTTGCCGCGGGAGGAAACTTCAAAGCGCGGATCCGATTTCAGGCGGTCGATATCCGACAGGGAGAGCTGATTGTAAGCGGACAGTTGCACCTGCCCGGTCTCCAACGCCGCCGCCGCCGCCGATTTATCGGTAATGAAACGCCAGACGATCCGATCGAGATAGGGATAGCCCTTTCTCCAATAGTTCGGGTTGCGCTCGGCAACGATATATTGGCCCCGCTGATATTCGACGAATTTGAAGGGCCCGGTCCCGATCGGCGCCGTGTTCGCCGGATTTTCCAGGACATCGGTTCCTTCGAAAACATGGCGTGGGACGACATAACCAAGGTCGGCCAATGCCCGCAACAACAACGGCAACGGAATCGGACGAGAATACCGGAAGATCGCGGTATGGGGATCGGGCGTGTCGACGGCGTCCAGATAAAGCTGCAGCTGCGTGCCATAGTTCAAATGCTTTTTCCACAGCTCCAGCGCATTATATTGAACATCCGCTGCGGTGAAGGGCTTGCCGTCGTGCCAAGTGACCCCCTCGCGCAATTTGAAGGTGATCGTCTTGCCGTCCGGCGTCGCACTCCAGGAGGTGGCGAGTACCGGCTCGGGCTTGCCGTCCGGACCAAGGTCGACAAGCGATTCGATGATCTTGCTTGTCACGATGTAGACGCCGGTCGATGCCCGCAATGCGGGATTGAGAATGCGTTGCTCCGTGGCTTGATGCACCGTCAGAACGCCACCGCGGCGAGGCTGTTCGTCAGCGGCGAAGATGGGACGGGGCAATGCCGCGGCGGCGGCGGCGGCGGAAACCGAGGCAAGCAAAGCACGGCGAGACAGGATCATCTTGGTTACCCTCGTCGATGAAGAATGGGAATTCAGTTCTCGAGCGGCAGCACCGTGTGCACCAAATGCACCCAGTAGCTGGCCCCCAGCGTCAGAACCGCGTCGTTGAAATCGTACCCGGGGTTATGCAGTGGGGTCCCGGCCCGTCCAGGCCCCGAACCGAGCCAAATGTAAGCTCCCGGGCAGGCTTGCAGAAGAAAGGAGAAATCCTCCGAGCCCATCGCCGGACGGGGATTTAAGTCGACTTTGTCCGGACCGACGGCCGCCGCGGCCGCAATCCCGGCAATACGTGCCGGTTCTTGCGCATTGATCGTCGGTGGATAGCGGCGTTCGTAACGCAACCGTCCCGTGATGCCGAAGCTGCTCGCCACGCCCTGGACAATCTCCCCAATGCGGCGTTCCACCTCATTTTGAAGCGCCGGCAGAAATGTCCGCACCGTGCCGCGCAGCACGGCCTGCTGCGGCAGGACATTCCAGGTGTCGCCGCCATGGATCTGGGTAACGCTGACCACCGCCGCCTCAAGCGGATCGACGTTGCGGGAGGCTATGGTTTGCAATGCGACGACCAGATGAGATGCCGCGACAATGACATCGCGGCCGAGATGCGGCATGGCGGCGTGGGCGCCCTGCCCATCCAGGTGAATCTCGAAAATGTCGTAAGCGGCCATCACCGGGCCGGAACGGATGGCAAAATGCCCCGCCTCCAGGCCGGGCCAATTGTGCATGCCATAGACCGAACCGATCGGAAAGCGTTCGAACAGGCCGTCTTCAACCATGGCTCGCCCGCCACCTTCGTTTTCTTCGGCCGGCTGGAAAATCACGGCGACGGTTCCGGCGAAATCCCGGGTCTCGGCCAGATGCCGAGACGCCGCCAACAGCATGGCCGTATGTCCGTCGTGACCGCAGGCATGCATCTTTCCCGGGCGGCGCGACCGGTGATCGAAATCGTTGCCCTCCTGCAGGTCGAGAGCATCGATATCGGCCCGCAACCCGATCCATGGTCCGTCGGCGCGGCCTCTGATCACGCCGACGACGCCGGTTTTGGCAATTCCCTGATGAACGTCGATGTCAAATTCGCGGAGCTTGCCCGCCACGAAGGCGCTGGTCTCGACCTCTTCGAAGGCGGTCTCCGGGTGAGCGTGCAGATGATGCCGCCACTGCTTGATCTCGGCGTCCCGAGCCTGAATTTCAGCGAAAAGGGCCATTCCTCAGGACCGATCCCCGGGAAGGGAATAGCGAAAATCGCAATGGCTGGCGCCGTCCATGATGGTCTGCGTCCGTTCCAGGCGCATGCGAGGGTCATAGCCGGCGCAGAACTCTCCGTCGCGATTGCAGGACAACAGCCCCCCGATATCGGCGACGCCCAGTGCCCGATAGGTTTCGGCGTAACGGCAGCGGACGACGTTGAAGTCCAGATGATCGGGTTCCACCCTCAGCCAATCGATGGCCAGCGCGTCATCTTGCTGCCATAGCGCCAGGAGCTCTGCAAAAGCCCGAAGATCCGACGGACCTCCGGAACGTTCCGCCAAATCGGCGCCGGCTTTCCGGGCCGCCTCGATCACCGCCTTCGCCAGGATCCGCTTGGCCGCCTCGACGCCGATCTCGACCGTCATGGCCTCGAATACCTGCTTGGCGAAAGCCGCTTCGATGGCCCGTTGTTCCAGAATTGTGGCGGTCATGATCAGGCCCGCACCTCCTGACGATCAAGCCAACGATAGCGCAGCAACTCTATCCTCGAAAAACGACGCACCAGGCCCTGCAAAGGGATCGTGGCCAGGGGAGTCAACGGCAGGTCCAGATCATTGACGTCATGCCCCAAGGCCGCCTGGGCCAAAACCCTGCCTGCCGCCGCGGCCAGGGCCAGTCCCCGGCCGTTGTAGCCGATGACGGTGATGATGCCGGGGGCAACCTGATGAAAATGGGGCAGGAAATTCGTCGTGATGGCGACGTCGCCATACCACTGATATTCGAATCGGATATCGTCACCGAGGACCGGGAACACTCTGCGCAAACGTTCGCCGATCCGACGATCCAGACGGGATCGCCATTGGAAATTCAGCGCCAATGCGCCACCGGTCACGATGCGGTGATCCGCGGTGGCATGAAAGAAATAGAGATCGCGATGACTATCCGACAAGGCATGATTCAGCGGCAGGACTTGCGACAAAATCTCGGGCGCCAGCGCCTGCGTCGCCATTTGATAGGAACGGACCGGAACGATGGAGCGCCGCAGCGCCGGAAAGAGCGCATCGGCGTAAGCATCGGTCGCCACCACCACCTTGCCGGCGACCACGGCGCCGTTTGGTGTTTGCAATCTCCAGCCGTCACCCTGCGGCGCCACCGAAAGAACGGGTGACTTGGTGAATATCTCGGCGCCGGCCCGCAATGAGGCCTCGGCCAAACCACGCGCCAAGCCAAGCGGATTGACATGCCCGCCGGTGCGGGCAAGTAAACCGCCGTGATAGATGACCGCCCCCGTCAGTGTCCCCACCTGCTCCCGATCGAGATAGGCGACGTCCGCTCCCAATTCGGCCCATTGCTCGTAACGACGCCTGGCCAACACCGCCCGGCCGGGCGAATGAGCGGGCTGCACCCAGCCCGTCTGCTGCGCATCGCATTCGATGCCGTGCTTTCGGATCAGATCGAATGTGAAGGCCGCGGAACCCGCGATCAACCGTGCCAGACGATTGCCCCGCTCTTCCCCGAATCGCTGGCGAAGATCCTCGGGATTGGCGCGGGTGAGGGCTGGAATGACCTGTCCGTTGTTGGTCCCCGCGCCGCCATACCCGATGTCGACGGCCTCCAGAACGACCACGCTTTTTCCCGCTTGCACGACATGCAATGCCGTCGACAGTCCGGCATATCCGCCACCGATAACCGCGACGTCGACGGTGCGATCGCCGTCCAACGGACTCGTCGGCGGCCCCGGCCGCGCGGTCACCGACCACAAGGATGCCGGGGATTGAGAGGAAACGATCGTCATCCAGAACCTCCTGGCACCAAAACCAGCCGTGACACCACACAATTCCAGTAGAATATATACTACAGCTGATGGTGATGTCCCCGATTATTTTCACATTAAATTATGTTTTTAAAAATTAAACATCGATAAATTACTGTTATTCATGCGCGCGACACAATGATGAAAACCATCTCGCTGCGACGCCGGAAGGATTGCAGATCTTCACAGGCGCCCTCTCGTTCGCCATATCGAAAAATTATCTGTTGATAAGTGTTAAATTAATAAATTTTCCACCACCTCTGGTGATTACCATAATATTCACAAAAAATATCAACATAATGTATTTCGCTCAATATCAAGGATGTTCATCCGTAAAATTGGATAATTCCACGATATCTATCTTTTCGGTTATTGACCGCACTGCAATATAAGCGTTTCCTGTTTTTCCGCAGAATTATGTTCGTACATATTCTCTCACAAGCTCTTGTGAGGAACGACGAGCCGCATACGCCGACCGCCTCGCCGAGGAGAAGATCGCATGGCCGAAGACATCCCTGAAGAACGCCGAACACTCAGTGAGCAGGCCGCTCGCCAACTCGCCAATGCCACCAAGACCCGCGCGCAATGGTCAGGCATCACGCCACGATGGCTGGTTTCCTTCCTGCCATGGGTTCCGGTTGAAGCCGGCATCTACCGTTTGAACCGGGTCAAGGAATCGACCGTCGACGCCTCGACCACCGTCCAATGCAGTCCGCGCGGCGATGCCGAACTTCCCGAGACCTTCGTACCTTACGAAGAGGAGCCGAATGAATATTGGCTCAATGCGGTCACCACGGTACTGGACGTTCAAACCCGCGTTTCGGACCTCTACAGCCATCCGATCGATCAGATCCAGGAGCAGCTTCGCCTGCTGATCGAAAAGGTAAAGGAAAAGCAGGAATCCGAACTGATCAACAATGCGGATTACGGCCTGCTTCCCAATACCGCCGCATCACAGAGAATCAAGACCCGCAGCGGCCCACCCACGCCCGACGACCTCGATGAGTTGATCTCCAAGGTGTGGAAGGAACCCGCCTTTTTCCTGGCGCATCCCAGGGCCATCGCCGCGTTTGGGCGCGAATGCACGCGGCGCGGGGTCCCGCCGCCCACCGTCACGCTGTTCGGTTCGCCCTTCATCACCTGGCGCGGCCTGCCGATAGTCCCCACCGACAAGCTCTATGTCGACGCGAATGGCAAATCCAACATCCTGCTGCTGCGCACGGGCGAACAGAAGCAGGGCGTGGTCGGCCTGTTCCAGCCGGGCGTCCCCGGTGAAATCTCGCCCAGCCTTTCGGTTCGCTTCATGGGCATCAACCGCAAGGCCATCGCGTCCTATCTGATCTCGCTCTATTGCTCGTCGGCCATCCTCACCAAGGATGCGCTCGGGGTGCTCGAAGATGTCGACGTCGGCCGCTATCACAAATATGGCCATGAGTATTACGAGTGACCTCGGCGGCGGCCCGGTACCCCAAACTCCCCACGGGGGAGCGGGGTTGCCGCCGTCCGCAGGCCTCGAAGCGGATTCGGCGCGCCTAGCCGGAGCGCCCGACCCCGCCATCATCGCGCAGATGGCAAATGCATTCTTTGCCGCGCTGCCGGGCCAATCCGTGCCCTCGGTGGGAGCGCCCCCCCCTTCCCTGCCGGGGATCGGCGCCGCGCCGACGGCGGGCGCGACACCTCCGGCCACGCCTTCCGTTCCGTTCGCCGGGCATCCGACCACCGTTCCCGCCGCTCCCCAGGAAGGACCGCTGGTTGCCGCGCCATTGCCGCCCCCCGGCAACCCCACCGG
>NZ_PIUM01000039.1 GCF_002845745.1 Telmatospirillum siberiense
GAATCACATTGCTTCTGCCTTTGGTAGAATCTTTTTACGCCGTCATCTTGTGCGCAGGACTCGTCTTACGGGAAAATGGGGCGCGGCATCGGTAATTGACGACACGCCCTAGAGCGTGATGCCTTAAATCTGCATCACGCTCTCACTCGTTTTCAAGCCCTTGGCCTTAGCGCACGCATCCGCGTGCTTGGCCGCGGCCTCAATGGCCGCTTCTAGAAGAGGAAATCGTGCGTGAATGGTAATGGATCTCGCCCGTATTAAATGACGACCGCCTCGAAGGGCAAGCGACCGCTCCGTTCCTCGATCTCGATGATCCACAGATCCCAGTCGCGGTCGATCTGGCGGGCCATATAGGCGTCGGCCTTCGCTTCGTCGACCGGTTCCGGGCCGGTGGCTTGCAACCAGGCCGGACTGCCGTCCATGGCGCGGACTTGGCTCAGAACCCTGAATGCGCCGTTGCCCAGATTCTGCTTGATCAGAATGGCCCCGGCATCCTCGTCGCCCTTGCGGACGACGGTCGCCATGATTCCTTGCGCCACACACGTCCGGATCGCCGCTTGAATCCACAGTTTGGCCTTGAGACGGTCTTCGGCCATCAGTGATGACAAGTCCTTCGGGGAGTTCCGCATCCATCGGATCGCAGCATGAAATCCTCAATAAACATTTATAATTCAATGATTAAGTGCCGAAGCCTAAGCTTCGTCCGGGGAGCTGTCAACGCATCCGGCGGCGGCGGTCATATCGTCTCGGCCGGTGATCCGACCTGCGCCTTGGCCATCTGACGGATCAGGATCCGATCGAGGAGCCCCGGCATCAGCCGCTGTAAGGGAATGAACAGGCGTTCCAGTCCACGCGGATAGATGTCGCGGGCGCCCCGTAAAATGCCGTCGACGATCAGGCCAGCCGTTTTCTCGGGCGAGTCGAGTGTTATTCCAAGGCCATCGGCAATGGCGGAAAATTCCTCCATGGCCGGAGTGCGGGTGGTGCCTGGGGCTGCATAAGTCACCGCTATCCGGGACGGCGCCAATTCCCGCCTCAGCGCTTCGGACCAGCCGCGCAAGCCGAATTTCGTGGCGGAATAGGTACAGAAATAGGGAAAGGCGATATCGCCGAACATGGCGCCGATGTTGACGATGCGCGCCGGAGCGGCGGCCCGCAGCAGCGGTAGCAGGGCCTGGGTCAATTCCATGGGGCCCAGCAGATTGGTTTCGATCATCTGCCGGCGAGCGGCGGCATCCTCGGTGGAGGCAGGTCCAGATACCATGATTCCGGCGTTGTTGATCAACAGGTCGAGGCGCCGGAAGGAGCCGACGGCGTCGACCAGATCGGCGATGGAAGCCGGATCGGTGACATCGCAGACCAGGACGGTCGCATAAGCGGGGGGGGCGAGCAACGCCAGGGTTTCCTCCAAGGCGGCGGCCTGTCGGCCGACCAACAGGACATGCGCGCCGTTCCTGGCCAATTCCCGCGCCAGTGCCCGACCGATTCCGGAGCCGGCGCCGGTGATCAAGGCGACGGTGTCGTCAAGCGGCATGGTTGATCCCGGCGGCCCGCCGCCCACCGCCGGAGGGGGAGAGATGGCGGGGGTCGGGATTGGCGATTTTTGTCGATCCCCATCCCGTCGGAACCGCCCGGCCTTTTTCGAACGTGATGGCTGAGGACACGGCCAGGGCGAGCCGGGCGTCGTCGACCAGCATCACCTTGGGGAATTGCCGGTAGTAATTTCCCCACATTTCGGCGGCCTCGATCCGCGCCGGATCGGCCATGGCGAGTTCGGTCATCGAGATGCCGGCGCGGCCCAGAAACAACCGCAGGCGCGCCGTGGCGGTGAAGAACCCCCAGCGGATCCCGCGGCTGCGCAGGAATTCCCCGATGTCGCGGATCAGGCTCTCGGCCTTGCCCGGTTGATTGGCCGCCAGGCTGCCCACTTCGGCAATGGCTCTGCGGTCGGGAGAGCCTCCGGTATGGCAGGCAATCAGGGCCTCGACCGGTTGGTCGAGGTAGCGTTCGGAAAAGAAGCCGTCTCTGGCGAAACGCACTGATGCGGCGCAGGTCACCCTGACGCCATCGGTGTCGGCGACCAGGCACCGGGGAAGGGGGCCCAACCGCGCATCGTAATCACGCAGGAAGGCGGTGCGGATGCAGGTTTCCACCATCGGCCGCATCCGATGTCCAGGATCGATGATCTCGAACATGACTTTATTCCTCCTGGAGGCGGGAAATGTTTGATGGCACGTCGTGATGAGGCGGATTGGTCGAGGCGTGACCCGGATCTCCGTATGCGCGGTTTTTCGATCGGCCGATCCGGCGTTTGCCGCCGTGATCGATCCGCCCCCGTCCATCCGGGACCTCAGGTAGCGGAGCCCTCAGGGCGAGACCGGGCAGCAGGTTGAACGCCAGGATCGACAGGGAGCGGACAAGGACAGAACGAGGGGCGGGCATGAAAAGCGTCCACGGCAGTTCCAGAGGCCATCACGCTACCCGGCCGCCTCATGGAGTTGTGTGGAGATGATTGCAGTGGTGCGGATATTTGTGACGGGCGAGATCCGTCAGGGCTTGTCGCGAAATTATCGCTCCCAACCCTCCAGATTCCATATGACGCCTGCGCTCCGCTTAAGGCGGGCTCAAACGCCGCTCGGGCTTAGTCGCCGAAAATACCGCGGAAGAGTCTCTGGAAGAATCCGGGCCGCTGCCGTGACGGCTGGGGTTGCTCCGCGTCGGCATCCTGAGCGGGTTGGGACCCGTTCGGCTGTGTCACATTCCGGCTCATCGAGAAGTTGAATCCGTTGCCGGAATATTGGTAATCGGCGGGTGGACGTTCGGCCGGGCGTACCTGGCGTCCTCCGCCGGACGCCCCGTTATTATCGGAATCCCCCGGAAACGCCCGGGCCTGACCACAGGCGAGCATCGTCGCGAAAACCAATCCAACAATGCCGGCCGACCTGAACGTCATTTCGCTCCCGTTATCCTCAGAGGACCTCTAAGGAACAACCTTAGCCCAGGCGATCGTGGAGTTGTGTGGAGTTGCGTCAGAGCGCCGCATTTGCCGCCCCCTGTGGCAAATCGATCACAACTTCCAGCCCATGCGGATCGATGTTCCTGGCCTGGATGGTGCCGTGATGCAGTTCCACCGCGCGCCGGCAGATGGCCAGGCCGATGCCGGTTCCTCCGGTCTGGCGGGCGCGGGCGTCATCCACCCGGTAGAACGGGTCGAACAGATGGGGCAGCGCCTGATCGGGAACCCCGGGACCCTGGTCCCGGATCGAGACGCTGACCCGATCGGCCGGCGACCTGTCGCAACTGATCTCGATGGACGCCCCCTGGCTCGTATAGAATACGGCATTGCGCAGGACATTTTCGATCGCCCGCCTCAGCAGGGCCTTATCTCCGGGGATGACGATGTCGCGGTCCAGCGGCCTGAGGATCAGGTCGGGGGCCCGTTCGGGGGATTCATAAGCGATATCGGCAAGGACGTCGGCGATCACCGTGCCCAGGTCGGTCGGCTCGTCAAGTGTTTTGACGGGCATGGCGTCCAGACTGGCGAGGGTCAGCAATTCGCGGATGAGATGGGAAATATTGTCGATTTCGCGCTGCATCCGTTCGAATTGCCGCGGAGAATGGTCCTCGGCGTCGCGCCGGGCCAGGCCCAGGGCCATGTTCAGCCGGGCCATCGGCGACTTTATTTCGTGGGAGACGTCGGCGATCAAACGGCGCTGGGCCTCGATCAAGGTGGCGACCCGGTCCGCCATCTGGTCGAATTCGCGCACGAGATCTGCCGCCTCGTCATGACGGCCGGAAAATTTTCCGCCGACGCGTGCCGTCAGGTCGCCTTTGGCCAGGCGCGTGGCCGCTTGGCGCAGGTCGGATATGGGGCGGGATAGATAACGCGCGATGACGTAGCTCAGTCCCGTGCAACTCACCAGCTCCAGCAGGATGGTGAGTTGCAGGCGGGATCTCCGGCTTTCCGGACTGTCGGGCAATGCGCCGGTTCCGGCCTGGACGGTCAGGCAGTAAGTGCCCGACTGGCCCCGTGTGAGGATGCTGGTGGAGCTTGGCGACTGGGGGCCGCATTCCATGCCCGGATTGGTCGCCGAGAGTTTGAGTTGCAGCAAGGTATTGGCACCGGTACGCGCCAGGAATTTGTCGAGGGCTTCCGGCCCGAAGCGTTCGAACAGGGTGACCGCCGTATCGGCGTAAAGCGAGAACGCGTTGTCCACGGCCTGCTGCGATTCCGGCAGATAGAACGTCACCAGGGCCAGAATGGTGCCGACGGTCACCAACTGCACCGACACCGACCACAGCAGGATCTTGCCGAAGAGCGTCTTAATCCGCATGTCTCACGCTCCCGCCCGGAAATGGCGTCTCGTCGGGGCTGCTCCCTCCACCGGGGGCCCGCCGGCGGTCACGGTGTTTTGCCGTTGCCCGGGACATAGATATAGCCGGCGTTGCGCACCGTCTTGATGCGGCACTCGATGTCGTCGTCGGGGTCGAGCTTGCGCCGCAGCTTGCTGACCAGCGTATCGACGTTGCGGTCGACCTTGACGCCGTTCTGTCGTCCGAAGGCGGCCTGGGAAAGGTCGTCGCGGCTGATCACTTCCCCCGCGTTGCGCAGGAAGATTTCCAGAAGATTGAACTCGGCCGTGGTCAAATCGAGCCGTCGTCCCGCGCAGAAGGCCTCCCGGGAGGCGTGATCGAGGGCGACGTCGCCCGCGGTCAGCCTGGCTGTGGAGTCGGCGGTCTCGGACTGTTTGGCGTCCGAGGAGGCGCGGCGCAGCACCGCGCGGACCCGAGCCATCAGGACGCGCGGATTGAAGGGTTTGGAAACATAGTCGTCGGCACCGATTTCCAGCCCGACGACCCGGTCGACGTCGTCGTCCTTGGCCGTCAGCATGATGACGGGGACGTTCGACAGCTTGCGGAGTTCCTTGAGCAGCTCGAACCCGGAACGACCGGGCAGCATGACGTCGAGGATGATCAGGTCGGCGTCGCCGGGGGCCGCCGTCCAGAACGAGGCGCCGTCATGGGCGGCGTTAATCAGGAACCCTTCGGGTTCGAGATATTCGCGCATCATTTCGACCAGTTCGACATCGTCGTCGACCAGCAGCAGGCGGGGGAGCGGAGTCATCGGAACCGACGGACAAGTCCGAGCCGCGAAAAGGCTTCGGACGGATGGGAGTGGGGGAGGGACGAGCCCGAGGGAATTTCCGGGAGGACCATAAGGCGGTGAAACATGACGATGGCCGAGGCTTTCAAGGCGCGACGAGATGGAGGCGGGACGATCTGATCGGCATGGACGTCTTCAGGCTACATGAGATGCCGCCCCGGACTCAAGGTCATCGAAAAAGGCCCCGGGGCTTCGAACTCACGTTTCGATTTTGGTAACATGAGCGGCATGGCCGTGCTCGGCACACTGCTTTCCGGCTCAAGGCCGGGGATGACGGCTATTGGTGGTGAGGCGGCGGATGAAATTGTCGGTGGCAACCGTCCGTCTTGACGTCCCCCATCGGCGCTTGGCGGATCTCGTCACGCCAACTGATTGTAAAATAAAATAAAAACAATCAATCGTCGTGTGCTCGCCTGGATTATCGTTAGAACAATTCTTAATCTTGCGAGCATCAGGACTCTCGGGTAGCTTTCGCGAACGTGCATACGACGTGCAAGGACGCCGGATAAGGGCAAAAAGGCGCCGGGGGCGCCCGTTGTCAATTTCTTGGGGAAATGCGGCGGTTGATTCGGGGCGGGTGGACGTCCGCATGAAGGGGCCGGGCGATCAGGGGGGAAGCATGGGGACGACAGGAAAGGTTTTTCTCGCCGGCACGTCGCTGCTGGCGTTGGCGGTGGGCATGGCGTACTCCCATCCCGTTCTGGCCGACACCACCATCTCGCAGGCGACGGGCGCTCAAAGCTGGACGTCGGGCAATTTCACCGTCACCAACGGCGGCATCATCACCGGGACCAGGCCGATCAACGGCAGCGGCTCCCTCGGCACGCTGACCATTGGCGGCGGCGGTAGCATCAGTGGTAGCCGCACCGGAGTTTACAATACCGGCGCCATCGCCGCCCTGATCAACAGCGGCACCATCATCGGCACTCTCGGCGGGATCGACAACCTTGGCACGATCACCATCCTGACCAACAGTGCCACCATCAGCGGCGGCAACACCGGGCTCGCCAACCGCGGCAGCATCGCCACCCTGACCAACAGCGGCACCATCGCCGCCGTCGCCTACTTCGGCATCGGCAACGCCAGTGCCGGCATCATCGGGACGCTCGTCAACAGCGGTACTATCAGCAGCGGAACAAGAGACGCCGTCCGCAATGACGGCAGCATCGCCGTTCTGACCAACAGCGGGACCATTAGCAGCAGCGGTGGCTACGCGGTTGCAAATTACTCCGGCGGCAGCATCGGCACGCTGGTCAACAGCGCTATCATCAGCGGAGGTCTCTCCGGGCTCTACAACGTCGGCACCATCGCCACGCTTATCAACACCGGTACCATCAGCGCCAGCCACAGCGGGCTCGGTATCAACAATGGTGTCGGCGGCAGTATCGGCATGCTCACCAACAGCGGGACCATCCGTGGCGGCGTCACCACCGGGCTCGGCAACTCGGGGAGCGTCGGCACGCTGAGCAACCAAGGCCTTATCACCGACGTCAAGTGGGGCATTCTCAATACAAGCGGGGCCACCTTCCGCGTCCTCGACAACGCCGCCGGCGGTACCATCCACGGCGACAGTACCGGAATTTTGAACTCAGGCAGCCTCGGCACCGTCACCAATGCCGGCACCATCAGCGGCGCCAATTTCGCCATCAGCACCTCCGGCAGCCTTGGGCCGCTTTCCAACAGCGGGGTGGTCGCCGGCAATATCCAGAACAGTTCCTCCAATCCGCTGACCATCGCCGGCGGCAGCGGCGGGACCTATGGCCTGCTGACCGGCTATAATGCCGGCTCGCCCTCGCTTTCTAGTCCCGGCACGGTGGGAACGATCACCAGCACCTCTGCCGACCTGTTGTTCTCCTCCGGCAATCTGCTGCTCAACGACAGCATCAATGTCGGCACCCACACCGTCGGCAATAGCGGCGTCACCTTCCAGATCGTGAACCCGGTGACCATCACCGGCACCTATAGCCAGAGCGGCGGCGGGTTGGTGATCGTCACCACCAGCCGTGGCAGTTCTTATGGCTATCTGACGGTCAGCGGCAATGCCACCGTCGCCAATTCGACCGTCACCATTTCCGGAAGCGGGCTTGCCGCGGGCGAGAGCTTTACCATCGTGCGTTCCGGCGCGACCGGCAGCTATAGTGGTGATACCGCCACGGTCAGCGGCACCAGCGGCTTGAGCGCCCGCATCAGCGAATCCGGCAACGATCTCGTGGTGACGCTGGTCGGCAGCCATTACGGGCCGCTCGGCGCGGCGGCCGGCGGTGCCGCGACCGGCATGGGGCAGGCGCTCGACGCCATCTCGGCGGCAAGCGGCCCGGCGGCCACGGCCTTCCAGAACACGGTTTTGCCGATCCTCGATGCGCTGCCGGCGGCGTCCCAGGCCGCCGCGGTCAAGCAACTCGCCCCGACGCAAATGGCGCCGGCCCTCCAGGTGGCGAATCTGGCGGTGGCGCCGGTCACCTCGGCGATCGAACAGCATGAACTGGCCCTGTCGGGAGACGGCGGTGTCGGCGTGGCGGGGGGGTCCGGCGGGCGCGAGGGCGCGCTGTGGGGCCGGGTGCTGGGCAACCAGTCCCAGCGCGAGACCACGGCTGGCGCCGACGGCTATCGCTCGCATGGGGTCGGACTGGCGTTCGGTCTCGACCGCCAGGTGACGCGCGACCTCATGGCCGGGGCGGCGCTGAGTTGGCTCAGGGGCTGGAGCACGGGGCTCGACGGTTCGTCCGGAAGCTCGGTGCGCTCCGATAATTATCAGCTCACCGCCTACGGCTTGCAGCGCTGGGAGCAGGCCTTCGTCGATGGACAGGCCGGTCTCGGCTACAGCCGCTTCAATCAAAAGCGCGCGGTTGGCTTTCTCGGTGCCGCCGCGCGCGCCGATTATGGCGGCGAGTTCTATCTCGCCAAGCTTGGCGTCGGCTATGACCTGCCGGCGGGCAACGTCACCGTCACGCCGCTGGCCGGGCTGCGCTTCCTGCGCGTCGTCAGCGACGCCTATGGCGAATCCGGCGCGGGAAACGCCGACCTGAGCGTCAATCGCCGCGGGGTGCAGTCGCTGACCCAGGATTTCGGCGGCAAGGTGGCGTGGAGCATGGATACCGGCTGGGGCCTGGTCAAACCCGAACTGCGCCTTGCCTGGGTGCATGACTATACGCAGGGACCGATCGCGGCCTCCGGCCTGATCGGCGGCGAGGCCTTCACCAGCACCATTGCCCGGCCCTCGGCCGACGGTGCACGGATCAACCTCGCGGCGACCCTGGAGCGCAGTGACGAGCTTTCCCTGCGCGCCGAATACGAAGGCGAGATTCGCCCCAATTATTGGAGTCAGACCGGCGCGGTCAAACTGATCTGGGCGTTCTGATCCCGCGTGGGGCCGAGCCGTCGGGCCCGTCGGACGGGAAGGAGGCCGGCTGGTCCTCCTCAAGCGGGACGAGCCCCCCGTTCCGCGACGGGGGTGCCATCCCGGAGGGTGGTTATTTGAATTGTTCGGTCAATGCCTCGGCCCCTTTTTCAAGTCCGGTCTTTGCCGCCGCCAGCGACCCGAAGCTGGCGCCGATATTCATCGCGCCCGGATATTGTTTGCTCACGTAAGCGCTGAGCAGTCGGGAGGAAGCGCTGTCGTAGATCTCCACGGCATAAACGACGGATCCGGCCACCATGCCTTCCCGCCCCCGAACGGCCTGCACACCGTTGTATAGATTACCGGCGAGGTCGAGATGCGTGAAGGTGCCGACAACCTGCGTGGTTGCCACGGCGCCCGTCAGCGTCAGCTTGAGGCGCAGCGTATCGGGGCCCGGATCGTTCGTGACCTGGAAGCGCGTCGCCAGTTTTTCGGAGAACTGTGAGCGCATGTAATCGGCCAGGGTGGTCTTGTCCGCCTCGGACATATCGTCGAACTGGTGGTCCGGTCCCCGGTAGACCGTGACCGGATCGACGATGATCTTCGTATAGGTTCGCCAATTCACCTGGGTTGAATAGCGGAAGGGAACTCGCCCGGAGTCGTCGTGCGGATTGGGCTGCAACTGGGCAGAGGATGCGATACCGCGATAGGCAACGGGGTCGGCGCTTCCGCAACCGGCCAGCAGCACGCAGGCGACGAGCACGGCGACACGCCGCTTGACGATTGATTTCAACATTTGACTCTCCATGCCGTGGATGTTCCGCCGCACGTGATTGCCTCACATCCAACGAATGAGTCACTCTAGCAGCGAGAATAAAAACCGTCCAGTCGGTTTTTATGTGGGGCGGCATACACCCGGATGGGGGAGGAGGAGAGAGCTACCGGTTGGCCTTGGCGAAAGCGTCCCACTGCCGCGCGTCGAGCAGGCGCGCGAACAAGCGCTCCCGCTCTTCCGCGGAAAATGGGCAAAGTCCGAACACACTCGACAAGACCAGTCCTCTGGCCGCCGCCCAGCGCAGCATTGCCAGTTCCGGGTCGGCCGCTTCGGCCTTGATGTTGGCGATCTTCTGGACGTCGATATCGCGGATGATGGAAAGCAGGTCCGGCTCTTCGGCCAAGGCGGCGACAATGGCAAAGGCGACGGAATGCGGTTCGCTGACGGCTTCGCGCAATGTCTCGATTTGAGCCGACAGATGGGCCTCGGGCTGCCGGGGGTCCGTGCTGGCCAAATAATCCTGGGAGAACTTTTCGAAATGTTCGATCTGATGTTCGAGCAGCGCCTTCAATACGGCCTGCTTCGTCCGGAACTGATGCATCAGCCCGCCCTTGCTGATGCCGCTTTCCCGCGCAATGGCGTCAAGCGTCAGCCGCCCTGGGCCATCCCGGGCAATGATGGCGAGCGCCGCCTGGATGGCGGCCTGACGGGTGCGTTCCGAACGGACGGCGTTTTCCATGATGTCTCTCAACGGACCAAGGTGGGTTCACTCAGATGCAAGACGTTGCACACCTGATATACCCTAAAAACAACATGGTTAGTCTGTTTTTTGATGGGAGAGGTAAAAGGGCGGGTGAACGCCGCTTGGACTGTGCCCCTTCATTGTGAAGGGGCCGCTACGAACACTTGGAATGGCCGCAGTTGGTGCAGCTATCGCAGCCCTCCTGGCGGATCAGGGTGGATTGGCCGCATTTCGGGCATTGGCGAAGCGGCGCGTTGCCCATGTTGACCACCTTTTTACCCGTTCCCGCGCCATGATGGCCGCCGGCATGGTCGGGCAGGAAGCCGATGCTGATCATATGCCGCTCGATGACCTCGCCGATGGCGGCCAGCAGCGATGGGACGTAACGGCCGCCCATCCATTGTCCGCCGCGCGGGTCGAAGACCGCCTTCAATTCCTCGACGACGAAGGAAACATCGCCACCACGGCGGAAAACGGCCGAAATCATCCGCGTCAGGGCGACCGTCCAGGCGAAATGATCCATGTTCTTCGAATTGATGAAGACTTCGAAGGGGCGACGCCGGCCGTCCTGCACGATGTCGTTCAAGGTGATGTACATGGCATGGTCGCTGTCCGGCCATTTTACCTTGTAGGTCGCCCCGGGCAGTTCTTCCGGCCGATTGAGCGGCTGGGTCAGATGGACGATGGCGCCCGCCTCGTAGGGATCCTCGGCCCGTGCGCGAAGCGGCTCAAGCGGCAGCTCGGATTGCAGGGCCGCGCCGTCCTCGGGTTTCTTGATCGCGAGCACGGCGCCGGTGACGTCGTTGGGCCGGTAAGTCGTGCAGCCTTTGCAGCCCAGTTCATAGGCCTGGAGATAGACGTCCTTGAATTCGTCGAAGCCGATGGCTTCCGGGACATTGATGGTCTTCGAAATGGAACTGTCGATGAATTTTTGCGCCGCCGCCTGCATGACCACATGCTCGGATGGCGTCAGGCTTTGCGCATTGACGAAATAATCGGGCAGGTCCGCCGTCTCGCCATGCAGCCGCCGGTAAAGCCGGACCGCGTAGTCGCTGACCTCCTCCTCGCGCCGGCTGCCGTCGGGCATCAGCATGTTGCGCGTATAGGCATAGCTGAAGACGGGTTCGAGGCCCGAGGAGACGTTGTCGGCGAACAGTGAAATGGTTCCCGTCGGCGCGATCGAGGTCAGGAGGGCGTTGCGGATGCCGTGGGTCCGAATGGCCTGCACGACGTCGGGGTCCAGGCTCTGGACGTTTTCACCGGCGAGGTAGGCCTCCGCCTCGTAAAGCGGGAAGGGGCCTTTTTCCTCGGCCAACTCGCAGGACGCCAGATAAGCCTCGCGGCGCAACAGGGCGAGCCAGTGTTCGGTCAGTCGGGCGGCCTCGCGGCCACCGTAGCGGGCCCGGCACATGATCAGGGCGTCGGCCAGACCGGTCACGCCCAGTCCCAGCCGGCGTTTCGAGAAGGCCTCGTTCCGGTGTTCCGGCAGCGGATAGTTGGAGCTGTCGATGACGTTGTCCATCATGCGGACGGCGACGCGCACCAGGCGGGCCAGTTGCGCTTCATCCAGCCTGGCCTCCTCCTCGAAGGGGCTGATCACCAGCCGGGCCAGATTGACGGATCCCAGAAGACAGACGCCGTAGGGCGGCAACGGCTGCTCGCCGCAGGGATTGGTCGCGTGGATGGTTTCGCAATAATGCAGGTTGTTCAGCCGGTTGATGCGGTCGATGAAAATGACCCCTGGTTCGGCATAACTGTAGGTGGCCCGCATGATGGCGTTCCACAGATCGCGGGCCGGCAGGCTCTTGTAGATGACGCCGTCGAACTTCAGTTCCCAGGCGTCGCCGCTTTTGACCGCCGCCATGAAGGCGTCGCTGATCAGCACCGAGAGATTGAACATGCGCAGCCGCCCGGCTTCGCGTTTGGCGTCGACGAAGGCCTCGATGTCGGGATGGTCGCAGCGCATCGTCGCCATCATGGCGCCGCGCCGGGACCCCGCGCTCATGATGGTCCGGCACATGGCGTCCCATACGTCCATGAAGGACAACGGGCCGGAGGCATCGGCGCCGACGCCTTTCACCAGGGCGCCTTTCGGGCGCAGCGTCGAAAAGTCGTAACCGATGCCGCCGCCTTGCTGCATGGTGACGGCGGCTTGTTTCAAATGCTCGAAAATGCCGGCCATGTCGTCGGGGATGTCACCCATGACGAAGCAGTTGAACATGGTGACCTTGCGGCCGGTACCGGCGCCCGACAGGATGCGGCCGGCCGGCAGGAAACGGAAGTCGTTCATCGCTTCGAAGAAGGTTTCTTCCCAATCCGTCCGGTTGCGCGGTTCGGCGGCGGCCAGGGCATGGGCGACCCGGCGCCAGCTATCCTCGATGGTCTTGTCCACAGCGTCGCCCGTCGGCCCTTTCAGCCGATATTTCATGTCCCAGATCTGCTGCGAAATGGACGCCATTTGCGTCATGACCCATTCTCCACCGGGAACGCCAAGTCCACGGTTCAACTATGAGTGTGTGTGAAAAACGAGATTTTTCAATGCCGAGAGTCAGGACTCTAGGAGCGCCCCGAGGTTCCGTCAAGGATTTCCGTTCTCATTTTGTTTCCACATGCGGCAGTGCGGCAAGGCCTTGATATCATTCGCCGCAAGGCGTTTATCCCCTGGATTCAGAAGGGGTGCGCGCATGCCGTTTTATTCAGTCCACAGATTTATCCACAGCGGGTGCGGCGACCGGTCCCATGGTTTTCGGGCGGTTCAGATGGGGAAAACGGCGCAATGCGCCGTCCTCCAGGGCGCTGGTGGCGGTTTCGACGCGTTGTTGCAACATGTGCATGACCGTCTTGCGGTCGAGGCCGGCGGGCAAGGCCGGCAGGATTTCCAGCGTGATGACGCCGGAACGGCGAAGGAAGGCGTTGCGTCCCCAGAACAGACCGGAATTGAGGGCGACGGGAATCAGGGGGGCGTCGAGCGCGCCATAAAGCATGGCGACCCCCGAATGGTAATCGCCGGCCGTCCCCGACGGCTGCCGGTGGCCTTCCGGGAAAATGACGATCTGGCGCCTTTCGGCAAGGGCCTGGCGAGCCCCCTCGACCATCAGCTTGAGCGCTTTGATCCCCGCCTTGCGGTCGATGGCCACCTGTCCGGTCTTTTGCAGGTACCAGCCGATGAAGGGCAGAAACAACAGTTCCCTCTTCAGGATATAGGCCGGATCGGCCAGCAGGTGGTGGAAGACCATGGTGTCCCAGGCCGATTGATGTTTCGCGGCGATGATCGCCGGCCCATCAGGCAGGTTTTCGGCTCCTTTGATCTCGAAGGTCAGCCCCAGGAAACGGCGCTGAAGAAACAGGCATCCCTCCAGCCAGAAGGCGGCGCAATGCTGCATGAAACGCCGCGAGGCGAAGGCCAGCAAGGGCAGATAGAGAACCGAGAGGCCCAGCGTCCATGGCAGGAAGACCAACTGATAGGCCAGGGAGCGGATGGCGGTCACGGGGCATCCTCCTGAAGTTCCGCCCAGTGTCGTAACTGCGCGGCGAGATATTTCGTGTATTCGGTCGCGATGAGATGGGCGGTGCCGGGCCACAGCCACCACTGCTCATGTTTGACCTTATCGGGAAAGACGGGATGGGGAATGATTTTGACGTCCGGCATGGCGTGGTGGAATTCCGCCAGGCTGCGGCGCATGTGATAATTGGCGGTGACCAGCCGCAGCGAACGATAGCCTTCGGCCCGCATCCAAGCCGCCGTTTCGATGGCGTTCCCGGCGGTATTGTCGGCTGTATGGCCGAGGACGATGCAGCATTCCAGCTCTTCGGGTTTCTGCCGCGACAGTCGCAGCAACTCATTGACGTCGATGCCGCGATAGACGCCCGAAACGAACAGTTTCCCGGCCATCTTTTGGCGCAGCAGGTTGAGGCCGGCGTCGAGCCTCTCGGAGCCGCCGGTCAGCACGACGATGGCGTCGGTCGGCGTGGTGGCGTCGGCCACCAGATCGGGCACGTCGGCGGCGTACCAGAAAAATCCCGCCAGCCAGCCTGCGGCCAGAACCGGGGGGATCCAGCGGAACATGAAGCGGAGGATGGAGTGTGGGGCGGGGCCGGTCGACATATTGAAAACGATCCGCGGGGGGATATTTGAGGCCTACAGCAGACGAGCCAGGGTTCGGTGGACGGCCATCCGCGCCGTCAGCATCGCCAGAAGAGCGGCGACGGCGGGCAGGACCAGAACCGAAAGCCAGCCTAAAATAGGCAAGGACAGTTCCGCCAGGAAGCCCCCTTCCAGTCGTCTGGCGGTCATGCCGATGAGCATCAGAACCGGCACGGTCAGCGCCAGTCCAACGACGCCGCCCTTCAGCGCCAGGACGAAGGCGCGATCGGCGAATTGGCGAGCGATGTAATCGTCCGGGGCGCCGATCAGATGCAGCACCTCGATGACTTCCTGATGAATGGCCATGCCGGTTCGCGTGGCGTAGAAGACCGTGGCCGACGTGACGCCCCCGATCAGCATGACGATGGCGATGGCCAGCCACTCGATGCTGCGGCTGAGGCGGATCAGCCTGGACAGCCAGACGCGGTGGTCGTCCAAAGACGCCCCCTCGACCGTTTGGGCGAGTTTGGCCGTCAGGGCGATCAGATCGGGGGGGGATTCGGCGCGCGTGGTGACGTCGATCAATGCCGGCAAGGGGAGTTCCCTCAACAGCTCGCTATTGCCGAGCCAGGGGGCCAGCAGCGCGACCAGCTGGTCCTGGGTCAGGGCGCGGGCGTTCGCGACGCCCGGAAAGCCGTTCAGCAGGGCGACGGCCTGATCCACTCTTTCACGTGTCCGTTCCGCCGATTCCCTGGCGTCTCCGGAGGCGGCGGCGATTTCCACCGTCAGGGTTCCCGACACGTCCCTGTCCCACCGGCCGATCAGGCCGCTCAGGATGAACACCCCGGCCAGAGCCACGGCGCACAGGAAAACCATGGGGGCGACCAGCCAGGGCAAAAAGCGGCTGGTGGCGTCTTTTTCGAGGGGCAGGTCGGAATGTCGGGAAAACATGCTTTAAATCTCTTTATCCCCTCCGCATCTGGCCATTTTCCAGATGAAGCTGCGGATAGGGAAGTCGGGAAACCAGGTTTTCGTTGTGGGTGGCGACCATCACGGTGGTTCCCAGCTTATTCAATTCCTCGAACAGATACATCAGCCGCATGGCGATGTGATCATCGACATTGCCCGTCGGCTCGTCGGCGAGCAACAGGTCGGGACGTCCGATGACCGCCCGGGCGATGGCGACCCGCTGTTTCTGCCCGCCCGAGAGCGTCGGCGGCTTGGCGTGCAAATGATCGGCGAGGCCGACCCAGGTCAGCAAATCGGGAACGAATTTGCGGATGTCGTTCTCGCTGGCGCCGGCCACCCGGAGCGGCAGAGCCACATTGTCCATCGCCGACAGATGGTCGAGAAGGCGGAAGTCCTGAAACACCACGCCGACCCGGCGGCGGAGCGCCGGCAGTTCGTAGCGTCTTGAGGTGGCGATGTCGCGGCCGAAAAGAACGATGCGCCCCCGCGATTGGCGTTGGGCGAGATACATCAGGCGCAGAAGCGATGACTTTCCCGCACCAGATGACCCCGTCAGGAAGTGGAACGAGCCCGCCGGCAAGGAAAAACTGACGTCCTGAAGAATTTCCGGACCGTATCCATAACGCACGGCGACGTTGTCGAACTGAACCACATTGGCCCTGTCTGCCGTCGGATGTCGCACGCTTTTTCCCTTCCCGGACGCTTGAAAGATTACATGGAGGCGTCGCTTCGTCCAGCGCGCGCTTGTGTTGTAACAGGTGGCCGCCTATAAAGAACAATATTCTATGTGGTTCGATCCGGGGCGCGCATTTCTCCGATGTCCTGGGGGTCGATCCATAAGTGATTGAATAATGTCCTGATTCTGGTGTTCCGGTCAGAGGGGAAGCGCCAAAGTCAGCCCAACTAAGCGGTTCGCCCGGCCGATGATCGTCACCTGCCCCAATTGCGACACCCATTTTTCCGTCTCCGAATCGGCCTTGGGCACGACGGGGCGGACCGTTCGTTGCGCGCGCTGTTCGCATAAATGGCATCAGGACCCCCCGTCCGCCGAGGCCGGCGAAATTCCCCTTGAGATGCCGCCGGCCGCGTCCGATTCGACGCGGTCCCGGGAAACGTTGGCCGAACATATGTTCATCGACGACGCTGCCGGGGATGGCGTGGCGCTGGCCGAAGTCGAGGACGATGCCGTCCCCGACTTCGGGGCGCTTCTGGCCGAAGAGTCCGACGAGACCAAGGATAAAGCCGAGGCGGAAAGCGAGGAAGAAGATCCCTTCGCCAAGATTTCCGAATTGATGATGGCCTCGGCGCCGGAACCCATTCCCGACGTTTTCGCTTCGCCGCCGCCCAAGCCCGCCGTTCGTCGCAAAGGGGCCGCGGGATTGTGGCTTCTGCTGGTCGTGCTCTTGACCGGAAGCGCCGGCGCCGGCCTTTATTTTCTTCAGGACAAGGTGATCGATCGTTGGCCGGAGGCGGCGCGCTATTACGACCAATTGGGGCTGCGCAACGAGGTGGTCGGCGCCGGGCTGACCTTCCGCAACTATAATTCCGAGCGGCTGGTTCAGGACGCCAACGAGGTTCTGATCGTCCGTGGCGTCATCGCCAACACGACCGAGCAGCCGCATGAGGTGCCGCTTCTGCGCCTGGCGCTCTACAACAATCAGACCCTGCTGCAGGAAAAGATCATCAGTCCGCCGCAAACGACGCTGGATGCCCACGGAACCGTCGGTTTCCGTATCACGCTCGATCAGCCGGACGCCAATGCCACCCGTTTCGAGGTGACCTTCACCGCCGCCAAGCCGCCCGCCAAGGATGCCCCCGCCGCGCCGCCGCCGGCGTCGGTTTCGGCCCCCGCGCCCGCGCCCGTGGCGGCTCCGCCGGCGGCCGCTCCGGCACCGGCGCCAGCCCAGACTCCGACAGCGGCGCCGCCCGCGCCGGTACCGCCCGCCGGTACCGCCCGCCCGGCCCGCTCTCCCGCCAAGTGATAGGCGGCACTTCCAAAGGGAGGAGATGAGCTGCGAATCCCGTCACATGGCGGCCCTAGAGCCTGTCCGGGTATCGTGCTGGTGCCCCACAAACCGTCATTGCCGGACTTGATCCGGCAATCCATGATTGCATAGATCTGCCGACGTCATTTGAAGCGGGCACGTGGATGCCCGTGTCAAGCACGGGCATGACGTCTTTTAATTGAATCGCGAAACCAAAATACCGGAAGAGCGGTAAATGACGACAGGACTTAGGGCGTTTTTCGCCTCTTAGACATCACTCTTTCCCGATTTCAATTCATCTTCTTCGGCCCATTCGCGTAGAGCCCGTTTGGCCTGCTGCCGTTCGTCGTATCTGCGCTGAGCCTGACCTTGGGCCACGATGGCCGTAACCAGAGCCGCAAGCAGCTTCACTATATCCGTCCAGTTCGCATAACCGCCTATCGCGACCATTTCATATATGCGCCATGCGGTATACGCAGCGCAGGACCAGATTACGAAGGGAAATAGAACAAGCCAGAACCGGCTCATTGGAACAGTACTCCTGGCCAACATGCGTTCTGGCAAACATATAGGGCTTGGGGTGGAAACGACAGCTCGGTTAGAAGAACTGCTTTAACAGCCGTTGCAGATAATCGCGTTCGACGGCGGGGCGTTCCGCCTGTCCGGCCCGCCGTCGCAATTCGTCCAGCACGTCGCGGGCTTTCTGGGTCGCCGCCTGTTCGGGAATCTTGACGCTATGGTCTTCGCCGTCGCCCCGGCCCTGCAGCGGCCGGCCGAGCGGATCCCGGCCCGATCCCTGGCCCTGGCGGACAAGCCCCGCGCCCAACTGCTTGGCCAGCGATTGAGCGGCGGCGCGGCTTCCCTCCTGAAGGCGGGCCAAGGCTTCCGATTGGGCGTCCACCGAGTCCTGAAGCTCGTCGCGGCGTAGCGACAGGGTCGAGTCGTCCATGGCCTGTCCCGCCTGTCCCAGGGCATCGGGGGCCTTGGCGCCCAGTCCTTCAAGCGATTGCATGAGTTTATCGAGGCGTTTGCGCAGTGCGTCCTGGCGTCCGGCTTCGGCTTGCGATGGGCCGGCGTTCTGCGGCTTGTCTCCCTGCCGTTGGTTCTGCTCGCCCCGGCGTCGCGTTCCGGAGGTTGCCGGTCCGGCGGCGTCGGGATTCTGCTGGGCGCGGCGGAAGGTGTCATCGAGCAGCCGCCGCTGTTGAAGGGTCAGATCCTGCAATTCCTTCAAGGCCCGCTGCGCTTCGCGGCTTTCCCGGCTGGTGGCGCCGCCTTCCATGGCTGATCCCAGTCCGTCGAGCATCTGACGCAACTCGCTCAACATTTGGCGCGCCGCGTCCGCGGAGCCCGTCCGTGACAGATCCCGCATCTGTTCCATCATGCCGGCCAGTTCCTCGGGCGAAATGCTGGGCTGGTCGGGATCATCGGGGAGCAGGGGCATGCCCTGGCGCGCCGCCTGCTCGGCGAGGGCGTCGAAATAACGGGCCATGGCGGTCTGCAGCTCATTCATCAGCCGCTCGATCTCGGCTTGCGGAGCCCCTTCCGCCAGCGCCTTCTCCAGGGCGCGCGCCGCCTCGTCGAGAGCTTGTTGCGCGGCGGGCTTGTCGCCTTCCTCGATGCGAAGAGCCACCTGCCAGAGAATATCGGCGACCGAGGAGGCCGCCTCCGAGGTCGGGTCGTGCGCGAGGCGCGAAATCGCCGTCGAGAGAGTCAGATAGACGATCAGGTCCTTTCCGAAGCTTTCCGGACTGGACGCGATACCGGCGAGCGTCGCGGCCACCTCTTTCCGCCGTTCGGGATCGGCGATCAATTTTCGTCGTTCGGCGACGATGGCCCGGGCCACCGGATTATTGAAGCCGCGTTCGGGCAGCGTGGTCGCCACCGCTTCCCCCGATGCCTTTCGTCCGGCGACATTTTCCGCGACGGGCTCGATGGTGACCGGCAGTCCCGCCCAGGGATGGCCGGTCAGGTCATGCCAGGCGGCCTGCCTCAGGTCGGTGGGGTGGGCGGCGCCCAACGGCAGATCGAGCGTCAGGGGCGCGGCGGACGGCGTGTCGACTCGCCGGATGGTGGCCCAGGCCTTGGCGATGCCATAGGCATCCCGCCCCTCCACATCGAGACGCAGACGTCCCTGCCGATCAGTCTCCGGCGGCGAGGCGAAAGCGATCGTCGGCGGTTCGATCCCGACGAGGCTGACGGTCCAGGTCCCGATCAGGCGGCGGCCTTGCCTGATTTGCAAGGTTCCGCCGTGGGCGATACCGGTTTCCAGGCGCTGACTGCCGCCATCCAGCGATTGAAAGGCCTGCGCCCGGCCGTCGAGGAATAATTGCGCCTTACCCTTGCCCCCCTGCAAAACGGCCAGAAGATGTGATTCCGCAGGCAGAACGACGGGCTGACGGCTGGGGCCATCCAGCAGGATCGGCGGCCTGCCGGTATAGGCGGGGGGGGTCAGCCAAACCTGGAGAAGCGGCCCCGGGCCCATCAACCGGCTGACGTCGGGATGCAGGGCACGGCTGATCCGGGTTGGCCAGTCGTGCCATCCGCCGGCCAGGGCGATGGCCAGCAGCAACAGGGAGGCGAAACGTAATCCGAGCGGATCGTGACGGGCGAGATCAGGGGCCGGATGCTTCAGTGTCAGCCGGTCGAGCAATGCGGACAGGCGCCGTTTTTCGGTCTGCCATAAAATCCGGGAAACGGGATCCCGAACACCGGCGGCAAGGGTATCGGCCAGCCCCTGCAAGGGCCGGTGGGAGAATCCGCTGTCTTGTTCCAGCCGTTGCCGGGCCTCGGACAGACCGGGCCAGGACAGCCGTCGCAGCCGCCAAAGGGCGGCGAGGACGGCCAGGAGGAAAAGGACCAGTATGGCGGCATGCAACCAGCCGGGGAGCAGCGGCAGCACATCGAACAAGGCCGTCGCGGCAAAGGTGGCCAGCAGTGCCGGCAGCGGCCAACCCAACCGCCAGGCCCGCTCCCACCAGACGATCAGGCGGGCCAGACGAAGCCGTCTCCGCAAACGGATGGCCGCCCCTTCGTCGAGGGGCTCGCCTTCTTCCGTCTGATCGATCGTCCGCTGTTCGGCCACCGTGCCTCCCATGCCGTCGCCGGACCGGAACCCTCCCTAAAGCCAGGGGGGGGAGGATTCCAGGGCCAGCATCTCCTCATATGTGGGGCGTGCGCGGACCACCGCAAAGCGATCCGCCTTGACCAGCACCTCGGGCGCCAGCGGGCGCGAGTTGTAAGTCGAGGACATGGCCGAGCCGTAAGCTCCGGCCGTGGCGAAGGCGATCAGGTCATCCTTGGCGAGCGGCGGCAGGGCGCGCTGCTTGGCGAAGGTGTCGCCGCTCTCGCAAATCGGGCCGACCACGTCGACCGGCCGCAAGACCGCGTCCGGGGTGGCCTCGGTCACCGGCAGGATCTTGTGAAAGGCGTCGTACATCGCCGGGCGGATCAGATCGTTCATCGCCGCGTCGCAAATGACGAAGCTGCGCGTCGCCCCTTCCTTCACATAGATGACCCGGCTGACCAGGATGCCGGCGTTGCCGACCAGCATGCGACCCGGCTCCAGGATCAGACGGCATCCCAGATCGCCCAGGTTGTCGCGGATGGCCGCGGCATAGTCGACCGGCGACGGCGTCGGTTGATCGTCGTAGGGAACCCCCAGGCCGCCGCCCAAATCGAGACGGGCGGGGGCGGCGCCCTCGGCCTTCAGCATGAGGACCAGATCGCGCAGCCGCCGGAAGGCGTCGCGGAAGGGCTGCAGGTCGGTCAACTGGGACCCGATGTGGGCGGCGATCGAGGCCAGTTCGATGCCGGGAAGGCCGCGGGCCCGTCGCAGGACTTCCGGGGCGCGGGTCCATTCGATGCCGAACTTGTTTTCCTTGCGCCCTGTGGTGATCTTGGCGTGGGTGTTGGCGTCGACGTCGGGGTTGACGCGCAGGCCGATGACGGCCCTTCGTCCCCGGGACAGGGCGACGTCGTTCAGTTCCTCGAGTTCCGGTTCGGATTCCACATTGATCTGCAGGATGCCGCTGTCGACGGCCAGCTCAAGCTCGCGGCGCGTCTTGCCGACCCCGGAAAAGACGATGCGTTCCGGCGGAACGCCCGCCGTCAGGGCGCGCCGCAGCTCGCCTTCCGAAACGACGTCGGCGCCGGCGCCCAGGGCCGCCAGGGTGCGGATCACCGCGATGTTGGAATTGGCTTTGATGGCGAAACAGATGGTCGCATTCAGATCCGCCACGGCCTCTTGCAGAACCCGGAAATGGCGCTCCAACGTCGCGGTCGAATAGCAATAAAACGGCGTTCCGACCTCTTCTGCCAGACGGGCGAGGGAAACATCCTCGGCATGCAGCACGCCGTTGCGGTAATGGAAGTGATTCATTGCGCGGTTCCCTCTTCCATGTCGCTGGCCGGTGCCGGTGCCGTTTCTTCCTGCTCGTCGCTGCTCGGCGTCGTCTGCTGCGGCTGCAGTGCGGATTGGCCGCTGTTGTTGATGCCCTGGCTGAACGGATCGGTACTGGTGGTGCGGCTCGTGGTGTTGGGCAGATTGGAATTGAGCAGGATCTGAGGCGTGGAGGGCACCTGTGCCGAAGGATCGATATAGCTGCCGCCCGAGGTGAAGCGGGCGCTCTGATCCTGCTGGCTCCCATCGGAGGGCTGCGTCCGTCCGTCTTTCCTCTGCAGGCTGGTCGGCGACGTGCTCGGATCGGGATAGGTGCGCGGATATTCCGAGCCGGGGGGCTGCTGAGGGCGGCCCGCCTTGCCGCATCCCGACAGGGACAGCAGGACAATCGCGGCGAGGGCCACGGCCAATGGGCGATGCATGATGATCTACTCCCCGCCTTAAAGAAAACGCCGCCGGGCCGCCTGAACGGCGGCGGCGACATTGACCGGCGCCGTGCCGCCGAAGCTGGTGCGGCTGGCCGCGGACGCCTCGACGCCGAGAACCGAGAAAACGTCGGCCGTGATGCGCCCGTCGACGGATTGCAGATCGGGTAAGGACAATTGTTCGAGGCCGATCCCGCGGGTTTCGGCAAGGCGGACGATCTGCCCCGTGATGTGATGGGCCTGACGGAAGGGAACATTGGCGGCCCTGACCAGCCAATCGGCAATGTCGGTGGCGGTGGTGTAGCCGGCGCCGGCGGATTCTTTCATGCGCGGCGTGTTGACGGAAAGATCGGTGATCATTCCGGTCATCGCGGCCAGCGACAATTCCAAGGTGTCGGCGGCTTCGAACACCGGTTCCTTGTCGTCCTGCATGTCCTTGCTATAGGTGAGCGGCAGCCCCTTCATGACGATGAGCAGCGCGTTGAGATCTCCGATGACGCGGCCGGCCTTGGCACGGACCAGTTCGGCGGCGTCGGGATTGCGCTTCTGCGGCATGATCGACGAGCCCGTGGTGAATCCGTCGGACAGGCTGACGAAACGGAACTGCGCGGTGGTCCACAGCACCAGCTCCTCGGCCAGGCGCGACAAATGGACCGCGCAGATGGCCGCCGCGGCGAGGAATTCCATGGCGAAATCGCGGTCCGAGACGGCGTCCAGAGAATTGGCGCAGGGCCGGTCGAATGCCAGCTCGGCCGCCGTCATGTGGCGATCGATGGGAAAGGACGTCCCGGCCAGGGCGGCGGCGCCCAGCGGGCATTCGTTCATGCGGACCCTGGCGTCCTTGAGGCGGCTCCGGTCGCGGCCGAACATTTCGACATAAGCCAGCAGATGATGGCCGAAGGTGACCGGCTGGGCCGCCTGCAGATGGGTGAAGCCCGGCATCACCGTGCCGGCATGCTGTTCGGCCTTGTCGATCAGCGCCGCCTGCAGCCGGCCCAGCGCGTCTTCCATGCCGTCGACGGCGTCCCTGACCCACAGGCGGAAATCGGTGGCCACCTGGTCGTTGCGCGAGCGGGCGGTGTGCAGCCGGCCCGCGGCCTCGCCGATCAATTCGGCGAGGCGGGATTCCACATTCATATGGATATCTTCGAGCGCGGTGCTAAAAGTGAAGCGGCCGCTTTCGATTTCCTGAAGGATCTGGTCCAGGCCCCGCAGAATGGCTTGTCCATCAGCGTCGGACAGCACGCCGACCTTCACCAGCATCGCGCAATGGGCCTTGGACCCGCGGATGTCCTGGGCGTAAAGCCGTTTATCGAAATCGATGGAGGCGTTGATCCGCTGCATGACGGCGGACGGGCCGCCGGCGAAACGTCCGCCCCAGATGGTGCTGGCGCCGGTTTGGTCTGGTACTTTGGTCATGCTTGGCTCTTGCTGGGATATTAGGAAATGGTTCGTCTTCTCGTCACCACAGTCGTCGGTCTGGCAACGGCCTTCGCGGTTCTCGTCTCTCCCGCCATCGGCGGCGAACCGGGCCTAACCTACATCGTTCCCGTCGCCTCGGAAAGCAATGATGGAACGGCCACCCGTAAGCAACTTCCCGATTTGATCTTCGCCGACGCCAGCAACATGCCGGTTCATCTGCGCCAGTTCCAGGGAAAGGTGGTGGTGCTCAATTTCTATACGACGACCTGCGGACCCTGTATCAAGCAGATGGTCTACCTGGATCGCCTGCAGGGAAATTTCCGTCAGGATGTGGCCGTCGTCACCATCGCCGAGGATCAGGGCGGTGTTCCATTGGCCAAATCATTCCTGTCCCGTCAAAAATTGAACTATTTAAGGCCTTTCGCCGATATCAACACCGGCGCCGCCCTGGGAGCCGCGATTCGCGGGATTCCGACCACCCTCGTCATCGACAAGCAGAACCGGCAGGTCCTCAAGGTGGAAGGCCCCGTGGAATGGGACGGGGCCATGATGACGTCGCGCCTGCGTGAGCTCTTCGACGAGTAGAAATCAGGCTTCGAAGAACTCGTTGTCGACCTGGCGCAGGGCCGCCCGGGCGTTTTGCAGCCATTGTTCGGCCCGCATGCCGGGCTGGATCGGGTAGAGGAGCGCCACTGTCGACAGCGGGCCGTAGCGCCGCTGAAATTCGTGCAGGACCTTCATCTGCTCGCGCAGCAGGGCGCCGGTTCCCGTGCAGATGTCCTCCATGACCGTGCGCAGGGCACGGAAAAAGACATCCACGCCATAGGTCATGTCCTGCAATGCTTCCTGGCCGGGCCGCTGGATGAACTGCTCGGCGCCGTTGATTTGCTGATGGATCAACTGTTCGACGCGGGTGATCTTGGCCTGCTGCGCCGAGAGAGTGAGCATTTTGCACCGTGCCCGGACATAGCGTTCGACATCGCCGGGATTGAGAGCCTGCGCCTCGGTGCGGCCGTCACGGAAGGCCATCAGGGCGCGCCGTTCCTCGGAACTCAATTGCGGGACGAGCTGCGTGACCAGCTTTTGCATCCCGCCCTTGCGCAGTTCGGCGAGAAAGAAGGACCGGCCGGCCCAGCGGGCGATGACGGTGGCGCCGTCCTTGGCGGAAATCCCTCCGAAGACGAAATGCCGGCGGCACTTCGCCGCGACCGGGAAAATGGCGTCGGCGAAATTGGCGAAAACTTTTTCGATCCGCCCCGTTTGTTTCATTTCGGCGGCATAGGCGAAGCAGACGGCGGCCACTTCGCCTTCGCTTTCCTGGAAGCGGACCTGACTTTGAACGCGCTCATAAAGAACGGCCACCGTGGTGGGAAAGGTGTCGGGATCGATCCTGTTGTCGCGCAGAAAGGCTTCGAAACGCTCGTTCCCGCCTTTCTCACCCAGGCCGAGTTGCGCCTGTACCAGGGTCCTGGCCAGGGCCTCGTTGACGTCGAGGCCCTCCAGATATTCGCCGATGGCATATTCGGCGATATCCTTGAAGCTGGCGATGGGGTTGCCGTATTTGACCTTCGGCAGACGGGCTTGGCGTGTCTGCGACGACGAGCGGAAGGCCTGCACGGCGGCTTGCGAGGTGGCGCGATCGAGAAGGGCTATCCGCTTCTCGTCGGCGATGGCTTTCAGGAAGAGTTCGAGGATGTAGCCGAACAGACCCAGCCACAACGGATTCCGGCTGAACCGGTCAAGGGCCAGGATGTCGGTCTGGCTGAACAGCCGTTTCTTGGCCAGGCTGTTGAACAGGGCGTCGATGATGCGGGTCGACCAGGCCGATGGCGTGTCCTTTTCCCGCCAGAAGAATTCGCGGGTGTGGTTGAGGCGCAGGAACAAGGCGATGGCCTGCAGGCTGTCCTGGGGATTGTTGGGCAAGGTGATGGCCGGTTTTCCACCGGTGGCCAGCTCCAGGATCGCATCCATCATGCCGATGCTATGCAGCCGGATCAGGCCATGGTCGTCAACCAGCGCGGGATTGGCCAGTAATTCGCGGGTTTCGGTGACTTCCGCCGCCGCTTCGGCGAGAATTTTCTCGCCGTTGATGCCGAAGCGCATGAGAAGTTTGGCGATGCGCCGATTCATCGCCTGTGCGGAAGGTGGCAACCCGGATGCAGCGCTTGTCGACGGAGAATTCATTTATATATTAGGCCGGGTTGGCTTCCGTTTGGAATATTCGTCCGATGGTTGCGGAGTTCTGATTCTGGAAGCTCTCAGTCACCACCATAATTTCCCAGTGCTAACCGATAATGTTGAAAAATATATCAATAATTGCTTAATGCCGCTTTGGGCATGATTCTGCCGTCAGATGGAATATATCTGGCTGACGGCTTGTTTCCTGTCGAATAATTTAATTTTATGTAAATGTTCCGCGTGGCTTTCCGGACGTCCGTCACGGTTTGCCCATCAGGTCCCAGACCTTGAGGTTGACCGGCCGGCCCCGCGAATAATTGAAGCCGTCGACCTCGCCGACCAGATGGGCGTGCCGTCCGGCGGCCTCGATGGTGGCAAGGAACGGCGCTTCGTCCGGCGAGGCGACCACCGCCACGGCGTCGGGCGTGGTCAACAGAAAATCACCCGCCCCGGTCCCAGTGGTCAGGCGGGTTGGGGTTCCCAGCAGGAACACCAGGCTTGGTTCGTGAAAACCCGCCGCGGCTGCCGGAGTTCCGGGGGGTAGGAGGGCGGCGACGCGCTGGCTCACCCACATTTGATCGAGCTTCGGCAGCAAGGTCTGAAAGGCCAATCCATAGGTGAGGGCGGCTCCGATCAGACAAACCGGAACGGCGGCTTTGATCCGGCCACGCCAGGCGAGGATCGCCGGCGCCAGCCCCCCCGCCAGGGCGGCGAGAGCGGGCGGTGCCGAAAGCCAGGTCAACCCGCTCCCTAGGCGGATCGGCGCATAGACGAACAGGGCGGCGAGGGCGAGGCCGACCAGGCAACAGACGCCGTAATAAATTTTCGCCCAACGGCTTTGCAGAACACCGTCCCCGGCGGCCACGGCGATGCCGGCAAGCAGGGCGAGCGCGGGGTAGGTGGGCAGAACGTAATGGGGAAGTTTGGTCGGAACCGCTTCGAAGACGATCCAGGCGGGAACGATCCAAGCCAGGCAGAAGCGCAGGGCGGCGGCCTGGCGGGATTTGACGGCACGGACGAATCCCGGCACGGCGAACAGCGAAGCCGGCCACAGTGTGGCGGTCATCAACAGAAGATAATAGCCGGGCGGCGCTCCATGGCTTTCCTGGGCGCCCAGCAATTTGGGCAGAAGATCGCTCTTGACCGCCTGGCCGACGAATTGGCCGCCAGTCGCCGAACTGATGGCGGCAACCCATGGGCCGACCATGGCCGCCACCAGCAGGAATCCGGCCAAGGGACGGATTCCCCGGATCCATCCGATTCGCCTGTCGGCGATCCACAGCGTAGCCAGGGTGAGCAGGCTGACCAGGGGCACCATCGGGCCCTTGATCAGAATCCCCAGGCCCTGGGCCAGCCAAAAGATGAGGATGGACCCCTGTCCGGGACGTTTGGCCGCGCCATTGCCGGCCATGTAGAACCGGGCCAGGGCACCTTGCGCGGCGACGGTGCAGGCCAGAAGGACGGCGTCGGTCTTGGCCTGATGGGCCTCGGAGACCAGCATGAAGGAGGCGGCCAGCAGGGCCGCCCCGATCAGGGCGGCGGGGCGTCCGACCAGGCTCTGGCCGAAGGCGAAGGTCAGCAGGACCGCCATCATGGCGCCAATGACCGATGGCAGGCGATAGGCCCAGATGGAGTGCTCCGCTCCCAGCAGGCGGGCGCTGGCCGCCTGCATCCAATAGATGCCGACGGGTTTTTTCGCCCGCGATTCGTCCTGGAACTGGATCCGGATATAGTCGCCGCTTTCCAGCATCTGATGGGAGGCCTGGGCGAAGCGGGATTCGTCGCGATCGATCGGCGGCACCGAAGCGAGACCGGGCAGGAAGACGGCGAGGGACAGAACAATCAACAGGAAATAAGGGCGCAAGCCACTGGTAAGCCGTAGCACGAATGGGGTCCTTCAAGCGATTCCGGCGGAGATCCGGGCGTTTGTTACCACAGATCCCCGTTACCCGAAATGTTTCCCGTGTTTGTGCGCCCATGCTTGGGGCGCGTGGATATCCAGACGGCCATGCCCCCCTTGAAAAGGGGGGCTTCTCCCGTTGCCTCTGGTTCCCCGATGGCATGAAAGGAAACCCCGGATATTTTGAACCACCAAGACACCAAGTCACCAAGGCGTCTTTCGGATCAATCGGCGGCGGCCAATCCGCGCCGCAGGCGTTCGGTCGACAGCCGATGACGGGACGGGAAAATGCCGGTGGCCACTCCGCCACCTTGGTGTCTTGGTGCCTTGGTGGTTCATCAAAAGCCGGAACGCACCGGAACCGCGAAGGACATCCGGCCAATTGCCGAATGTCCACAGACTCTTAGCGGGTGGGAATCGGGGTCTCGCCCGAATAGTCGTAGAAGCCGCGGTTGGTTTTCCGGCCCAACCAGCCGGCTTCCACATATTTCACCAGCAGCGGACAGGGGCGGTATTTGCTGTCGGCCAAGCCCTCGTGCAGCACCTGCATGACTGACAGACAGACGTCGAGGCCGATGAAATCGGCCAATTCGAGCGGCCCCATCGGATGGTTGGCGCCCAATCGCATGGCGTTGTCGATGCATTCCACCGATCCAACCCCCTCGTAAAGGGTATAGACCGCCTCGTTGATCATCGGCAGCAGGACGCGATTGACGATGAAAGCGGGAAAATCCTCGGCGCTGACCGAGGTCTTGCCCATCCGGGCGACCAGATTCTTGATGGTGGCGAAGGTTTCCTCGGCGGTGGCGATGCCGCGGATCAATTCGACCAGAGCCATCACCGGCACCGGGTTCATGAAGTGCATTCCCATGAACCGGGCCGGGCGGTCGGTGGCGGCCCCGAGGCGGGTGATCGAGATCGAGGAGGTGTTTGAGGCGATGTAGGCGTCGGGCTTCAACACCGGACAAAGTTTCGCCAGAACCTGCTTTTTGACCGCCTCGTTTTCCGTCGCGGCCTCGATGACCAGATCGCAGTCGGCGAAAAGACCGTATTCGGTGCCGGTTTCGATCCGCGCCATGGCGGCCGCCTTGTCATCGGCGGAAATCTTCCCCTTGCTGACCTGCCGGTCGAGATTTTTACCGATGGTGGCGATCCCCCTGGCCAGGGCTTCTTCGGAAATATCGACCAGCTTGACCGAAAATCCCGAGACCGCGCAAACATGTGCGACACCGTTGCCCATCTGCCCGGCACCGATGACACCAATGGTTCGGATCGCGCTGGAATCCCCTTGCCGGGGCAGATTGGGTTGTGATGTCACTTGCTCAACTCCGTTGCGAGTTCAGGCAAAGCTTGAAACAGGTCGGCGACGAGGCCGTAATCGGCCACCTGAAAGATCGGGGCCTCCTCGTCCTTGTTGATGGCGACGATGATCTTGCTGTCCTTCATTCCGGCCAGATGCTGGATGGCTCCCGAAATGGCGACGGCGATATAGAGTTCGGGAGCGACGATCTTGCCGGTTTGGCCGATTTGAAGATCGTTGGGAACGAAACCGGCGTCGACCGCGGCTCGCGTCGCCCCGACGGCGCCGCCCAATTTGTCGGCCAGCGTTTCCAAAAGTTTGAAGTTCTCCAGCGACCCCATGCCGCGGCCACCCGAGACGATGATCTGCGCCGCGGTCAGTTCCGGGCGTTCGGATTTCGAGATCTGCTGGCCGACGAAGGTCGCCCGGCCGGGGTTCTCCCCCGCCGCGATCGCCTCGACGGAGGCTTGCCCGCCCTCGGCCTTCGCCGCCTCGAAGGAGGTGGCGCGCACGGTGATGACCTTGAGCGCGTCCTTGCTCTGCACGGTGGCCAGGGCGTTGCCGGCATAGATCGGACGGACGAAGGTGTCGGGGGAGACGATGGCGCAGATGTCGGAGACCTGGGCCACGTCGAGCAATGCCGCCACGCGCGGCATCACGTTCTTTCCGCCGGCGGTGGCCGGCGACAGGATCGCCTGATAGCCCTTGCCGACGGCGGTGATCAGCAGCGACAACGGCTCGGCGAGGTCATGCTCGTAGATGGCATCGTCGGCGAACAGCACTTTGGCGACGCCGTCGATTTTGGCGGCGGCGTCGGCCACCGGGCGGGCGTTGTGGCCGGCCACCAGCACATGGATGTCGCCGCCCAGCTGGCGCGCGGCCGAGACGGTGTTGAGGGTCGCCGTCTTCAGGACGGCATTGTCATGTTCGGCAATGACGAGGACGCTCATTGTCAAATCACCTTCGCTTCATTCTTCAGTTTGCTGACCAGTTCGGCGACGTTCGCCACCTTGACGCCGGCCTTGCGGCGCGAGGGCTCCTCGACCTTGAGGGTGATCAGGCGGGGGGTGACGTCGACACCGAGGTCGGACGGGGTCAGCGCGTCGATCGGCTTCTTCTTCGCTTTCATGATGTTGGGGAGCGAAGCGTAGCGCGGTTCGTTGAGGCGCAAATCGACGGTGACGACCGCCGGCAGCGCAAGCGCGATCGTTTCCAGACCGCCATCGATTTCGCGGGTGACCTCGGCCCTTTCCCCATCGATGGCCAGTTTCGACGCGAAGGTGCCCTGCGGCCAGCCCAGAAGGGCGGCAAGCATCTGGCCCGTCTGATTGGAATCGTCATCGATCGCCTGTTTGCCGACGATGATCAGCGCGGGCTGCTCCTTGGCGACGATGGCCTTCAGGAGCTTGGCCACGGCCAGCGGCTGCAATTCCGTGTCGCTGCCCACCAGGATGCCGCGGTCGGCGCCCATGGCGAGAGCCGTGCGGATGGTGTCCTGGGCCTGTTGCGGCCCCATCGACACGACGACGATTTCGGTGGCCTTCCCGGCCTCCTTCAACCGAACAGCCTCCTCGACGGCGGTTTCGTCGAAGGGGTTCATGGTAAATTTAACGTTGCCGGTATCAACGCCGGTTCCGTCCGCTTTGACGCGGATTTTGACGTTGTAATCAACCACACGTTTGACAGCCACCAGAACCTTCATGGGACCTCTTCGTCAGTTTGAGCAAGCCTTGCGGGCGGCTCCTTTGGTTTAAGTTACAATAAGGGCAATTATCTCATCTCTAACCTATTGCACTGCACCCTAGGGCGGCGGCATTTTGTTGTCAACCGGCGCCCCTCGTCGTCAGAAGTTTACCGAGTTTCGCCAGGAACCCATAGAAAGTCCCGTTCCCGGTCCTTATTGAGATGTCGGGCGAAGACGAAAAGATGGTCGCTCAGCCGATTGACATAGGCAATCGTCAAGGGATTGACCGGTTCGCTCTCCGCCAATTGGCAGATCAGCCGCTCGGCCCTTCTCACGATGGTGCGTGCGAAATGCAGATGGGCGGCGGCGGGCGTGCCGCCGGGCAGAATGAAACTGGACAAGGGGGCCAACATCTCGTTCATCGCGTCGATTTCCCGTTCCAGTCGATCGATCTGCGTCTGGATGATGCGCAAAGCGGGCCGGGAGCCGGGATTTTCGGGGACGCAGAGATCGGCGCCCAGATCGAAGAGATCGTTTTGGATGCGCAGAAGCACGGCGTCGGCATCGGGGGCGCCGCCGGTATGGAGTCGGGCCAAACCGATGATAGCATTGGCTTCATCGACCGTTCCGTAGGCTTCGACCCGCAGGTCATGTTTAACGACCCGGCGTCCGTCGCCGAGGGATGTCTTGCCCTCGTCGCCGCTCCGGGTATAGATGCGTGTTAGTCGCACCATGGTCGATCTTTCCTTCGTCAGGCGGTGTCTTCGAGACATGTTATAGCGCCTGACGGGTGAATGGCTATAATCGCTCGCAACAAGCAGACAGGGTTTCATGCGGTTCTCACCCATTCTCAGCTTCTATATCGGCCGCCATTTCCTCATGGCGTTTCTCGGGGCGCTGGGCGTGATCATGGGGCTGATCCTTTTGTTCGACATCATCGAGCTGATGCGGCGGACGAGCACCCATGCCGAGATCGGCTTTTCCATCATTTTCGAAATGGCGTTGTTCAAGTTGCCGCAGATGGTGCAGTTGATTCTGCCGTTTGCAGTGATGATCGGCGCCATGACGGCCTTCTGGACGATGACGCGCAGCCGTGAGCTGGTGGTGACCCGTTCGGTCGGCATTTCGGCATGGGAAATCCTGGCGCCGGTCATGATCGTGGTGATGGCCATCGGCGTATTCAACGTGGCGGCTTTCAATCCCCTGGCGGCGACGCTTTATAAACGTTACGAGCGGCTGCAGGACCAGATGCTGATGCGTGGCGGCGGCAGTCCGCTGGTGGTTGGGGAAAGCGGCCTTTGGCTGCGCGAGCTGCACGGCGACGAGCAAGTGGTGGTGCATGCCAATGCGGTGCGGCAGGAAGGATATGACCTGCGTCTGCGCGAGGTCAGCGTCTATGTGGCCGACTCCAACGAACATTTCCTCTATGGCATCGAGGCCACTCTCGGGCAGCTCGACAAGGGCTTCTTCCATCTGACCAGTGCCCGTATTCTGCGTCCCGGCCGTCCCGTCGAGTTCGTTCCCTCCTACGATCTGGCGACCCAGCTCACGCTCGCCAAGATTCAAGACAACTTCGCCTCGCCGGAGACCATTTCCTTCTGGGAACTGCCGGGGTTCATCAACTTTTTTGAAAGCGCCGGCTTTTCGGCCAACCGTCAGAAGCTTTACTTTCAGACGCTGTTGTCCTCGCCCCTGCTGCTGGTGGCGATGGTGCTGGTGGCGGCGGTCTTCTCGCTGAAGCCGGATCTGCGTTCGGGCGGTCTTCTCGTCCGCCTGATCGGCGGCGTCGTGTCCGGATTCGTTTTCTATTTCTTCTCGAAGGTCGTCTACGCCCTGGGACTGTCGGCCACGTTGCCGGTGATCATGTCGGCCTGGACGCCGCCGATGGTCACCGGTCTGGTCGGCCTCGCCGCCCTTTTTCACCTGGAAGACGGCTGATATCCCGCGGTGGCGGGCCGCCGTCGTCAATTCCGGCCTCCCAGCAGGCCGCGGGCGATCACCTGGGCCTGAATCTCGGCGGCGCCTTCGAAAATGTTGAGCACGCGGGCGTCGCAAAGGATCCGGCTGATCGGATATTCCTCGGCATAACCGTTGCCGCCATGAATTTGCAGGGCGTTATCGGCATTCGCCCAGGCGACGCGGGCGGCTAGAAGCTTGGCCATGCCCGCCTCGATGTCGCAGCGCCGCTCGCCATCTTTTTCCCGGGCGGCGAAATAGGACAACTGGCGGGCCAGCATCGTTTCCACCACCATCCAGGCGATCTTGCCATAGACCCGGGGAAAGGCCGACAGCGGCTTGCCGAACTGGATGCGTTCGCCGGCATAGCGCAGGCCCGTCTCCAGGGCGCTTTGGGCCACGCCGACGGCGCGCGCCGCCGTCTGGATCCGCGCCGATTCGAAGGTGGCCATCAACTGCTTGAAGCCCTGGCCCTCGACACCGCCGAGCAGATTGGCCTCGGGTACGCGGAAGCCGTCGAAGCCCAACTCGTATTCCTTCATGCCGCGATAGCCGAGTACCCGGATTTCGCTGCCGGTCATGCCGTCGGCCGGAAAGGGGACGTCATCGGTACCGCGCGGCTTCCCGGCCAGCAGCATGGACAATCCCCGCCAATCCCGGCTTTCGGGAAGGGTCCGCACCAGAAGCGTCATCAGGTCCGAGCGGGCGGCGTGGGTGATCCAGGTTTTCGCGCCGGTCACCCGGAAGGCGCCGTCCTGCCGGACCGCCCTGGTTTTCAGAGAACCGAGATCGGACCCGGTGTTGGGTTCGGTGAAGACGGCGGTCGGCAGAATTTCGCCCGACGCCAGTTTCGGCAAATAGTCCTGCTTCTGCGCTTCCGTGCCGCCCAGCCGGATCAACTCCGCCGCAATTTCCGAACGCGTGCCCAACGAACCGACGGCGAGGGACCCCCGGGACAGTTCCTCGGTCACCACGCACATCGCCGTTTTGCCCATGCCCAATCCGCCATATTCCTCGGGGATCGTCAGGCCGAATACGCCCAGTTCCGACATCGCATCGATCACCGTCATGGGGATCAATTCGTCCTTCAGATGCCAGCCTTGCGCGTGAGGGACCACCTGCTCTTCGGTGAAACGCCGGAACTGTTCCCGGATCATGTCCAGGGTCTCGTCTTCCAGGCCGGGGTTACCGAAATCCGGTCCTTCCGCGACCGATTGGGCGATTTTCCGACGGACGGTATCGCTATTGCCCCACCGGCGCAGGCGGGCGATGGCGGGTGTCTCGAAAGTGGCGGCATCGGCATCGTCGAGACCGAAGTCACCCAGGCGGACAAACTCCATCTGGCTCATCGGGATGCCGCCGAAGATCTGGTTGAGATATTCGCCGAAGGCGGCTTGCAGAATGAGCTGCTCCAACTCTCCCAGCCGGTGCGCCTCTCCCAGGCGTTCCGCCCAATGAAGCAGTTGCGTCAGAGCCTCGGCATAAGTCGCGAGCCATGCGAAGCCATGGGCGGCGAACTGATGCGTTTCCAGCGCTCCGGGATCGATGGCGCCGTCCCGGAGCGTCAGGGCCGATACGCCCTGGCGGACGCGCGAAAGCAGGGGACGCAAGTCGCGAAGGGCTTCGGAACAAAGCGGCAGAAGATCGGCGAGGCGGCCGTCGTCGTGCGGGCGGATGTCGGTCATGGGCTTCTCCTGGGGCGTTGGCAAGGGGCTGGACGGGGTTTCCTCGTCCTCATCCCTCGATGCACTCCTCCAGCGTTCGCCGTCCCGGCTTCTTGGCCTGAATCAGGACCGCCATATTGCCCGGCTTATGTTTGTTGGCCAGCATCTTCATATGCGCGGCGGGGATCTCCTCCCAGGGGAAGATTTCCGACATGCAGGGGTCGATGCGCCGCTCGATGACCAGCTGATTGGCTTGCGCCGACTGCAGGAGATTGGCGAAATGGCTGCCCTGGATGCGCTTCTGGCGCATCCAGACGAAGCGGGCGTCGAAGGTCAGATTGTAGCCGGTGGTCCCGGCGCAGAAGACCACCATGCCGCCCCGTTTCACCACGTTGCAGGAAACCGGGAAGGTCGCTTCTCCGGGATGTTCGAAGACGAAGTCGACGTCGGTGCCCTTGCCGGTGATGTCCCAGATGGCTTTGCCGAATTCCCGGACTTTCTTCATGTAATCGCTGAAGGCCTTGGGATCGCCGTCGATGTCGGGCAACTGTCCCCAGCAATCGAAATTCCGCCGGTTGATCACGCCCTTGGCTCCCAGCGACATCACGAAATCGCGCTTGTCCTCTTCGGAGATGACGCCGATGGCGTTGGCTCCCGACACGGCAATGAGCTGGATGGCCATTGACCCCAAGCCGCCCGAGGCTCCCCAGACCAGGACATTTTGTCCCGGCCGCAGGATATGCGGGCGATGCCCGAACAGCATGCGGTAGGCGGTGGCCAGGGTCAGGACGTAACAGCCCGACTCCTCCCAGGTCAGGTGGCGCGGCCGGGCCATCACCTGCTGGGCCTGGACGCGGGTGAACTGCGCGAAGGAACCGTCCGGGGTCTCGTAACCCCAGATGCGTTGGCTGGGCGAGAACATCGGATCGCCGCCATTGCACTCCTCGTCGTCGCCGTCGGTCTGGTTGCAGTGCACCACGACCTCGTCGCCAACCTTCCAGCGGTTGACCTTGGATCCCACCTTCCAGACGATGCCGGCCGCGTCCGAACCGGCGATGTGATAGGGCGCCTTGTGGTAATCGAACGGAGAGATCGGCTTGCCCAGCGCGGCCCAGACGCCGTTGTAATTGACACCGGCCGCCATCACCATGACCAGGACGTCGTGGGAATCGACCTCCGGCGTATCGACCACTTCGCATTGCATGGCCACATTCGGCTGGCCGTGGCGTTCGCGCCGGATGGCCCAGGCGTACATTTTCGCTGGAACATGACCGAGCGGCGGGATTTCGCCGATTTCGTAAAGATCCTTGACCGCCTGATTCGCCTGAGGGGCCAGCGCCCGCACCGCATCGTTCATTGTCCTTGTTCTCCCTTTCCAGCCGGGCGCGACGGCCCTGCTCCCAATCCCCTGGACGAACGTCTTGGTTGGAATGCTCGGTGGCATTCAGATTTTTCTAATATCGATTCTTATCGTTTTGCCTCTTTTTTTGCAATGCACAAAATGATAGTTTCTTGCGTATATGAGTGTTAATGAGAAATTTTAGACTAAATTAAGCTAAGTAATTGAATTCAGAGGCAAGAAACCACTGAGAGGGAGATGCCGGGATGACGGATGGCGATACTACTTTTGCGCGATCTGAGGGCGCTGAGCGCGAAAAACCCTGGCTGTTCCGGACATATTCCGGACATTCCTCGGCGGTCGAGAGCAATCGTCTTTATCGGACCAATCTGGCCCGTGGCCAGACCGGCCTTTCCGTGGCTTTCGACCTGCCGACGCAAACCGGCTACGATTCCGATCATCCCCTGGCCAGGGGCGAGGTGGGCAAGGTCGGCGTACCGATCTGCCATCTGGGCGACATGATGGCTCTGTTCGAGGGCATCCCGCTCGAGAAGATGAATACGTCGATGACCATCAATGCGCCGGCGGCCTGGCTGCTGGCTCTTTATGTAGCGACCGCCGAGCGGCAAGGGGTATCCCGGCGTTCGCTGGCGGGAACGACGCAGAACGACATCATCAAGGAATATCTGTCCCGCGGAACCTACATCTTTCCGCCGGAACCGTCGTTGCGTCTGTCCACCGACGTCATCACCTTCGCCTATCGGGAAATTCCGCAATGGAATCCGATGAACGTCTGTTCCTACCATCTGCAGGAGGCCGGGGCGACCCCCGAACAGGAACTGGCCTACGCCCTGGCCACGGCCATCGCCATCCTGGACAGGGTCAAGGCCTCCGGTCAGGTTCCGCCGGACGAGTTCGGCCAAGTGGTCGGGCGCATCAGCTTTTTCGTCAATGCCGGTATCCGGTTCGTCACCGAACTTTGCAAGATGCGGGCGTTTGTCGAACTGTGGGATGAAATCTGTCTGCAGCGCTACGGCGTCATCGATGAGAAGATGCGCCGTTTCCGCTATGGCGTTCAGGTCAATTCACTGGGCCTGACCGAGCAGCAGCCGGAAAACAACGTCTATCGAATTCTTCTGGAAATGCTCTCCGTCGTGCTGTCGAAGAAGGCGCGGGCGCGGGCTGTGCAACTTCCGGCCTGGAACGAGGCGCTCGGATTGCCAAGACCCTGGGATCAGCAATGGTCGCTCCGGCTTCAGCAGATCGTCGCCTATGAAACGGATCTGTTGGAGTTCGGTGATATTTTCGACGGTTCGCCGGAAATCGCCCGCAAGGTCACGTCCTTGAAGCGTCAGGCGACCGAGGAGCTGGCTCGGCTCGACGCCATGGGCGGCGCGGTTGCCGCCGTCGAATCCAGTTATATGAAACAACGTTTGGTCGAAGCCAACAGTCGGCGGCTGGCGGCGATCGAGTCCGGCGAACTGGCCGTGGTGGGGGTGAACCGTTTCCGGGATGGGGAGCCCAGCCCTCTTGCGGTCGCCGACGGCGCGGTCGTCACCGTCGATCCGGGGGCCGAGGCCGAACAAATCGGGCGTCTTCAGGAATGGCGGGCTGCCCGTGACGGCCAGGCGGTGACGCTCGCCCTGGAAAAGTTGGATCGCGTGGCGAGGGAGGGGGAGAACGTCATGGAGGCGTCGATCGCCTGTGCCCATGCCGGGGTAACGGGGGGAGAATGGGCGGCCTGCCTTCGGCGCATCTTCGGCGAATATCGGGCTCCGACCGGAGTCGGGCGGGCCGCGGCCCAGGCGGCGGGGGAGAAGTTGCAGGAGGTGCGCGGCAAGGTCGAGGCGGTGAGCGATCGTCTGGGCAGACGGATCAAGATGCTTGTCGGCAAGCCCGGTCTCGATGGTCATTCGAACGGCGCCGAGCAGATCGCCGTCCGGGCGAGGGACGCCGGCATGGAAGTGGTCTATGAGGGCATACGCCTTACTCCGGCGCAAATCGTCAACGCCGCCTTGGAGGAGGGCGTGCATGTGGTCGGACTTTCGATTCTGTCCGGTTCCCATGTATCCCTGGTGGGCGAGGTGCTGGACCGGATGCGGGCGGCGGGGTTGGGAGATGTTCCGGTAATCGCCGGAGGCATCATTCCGCCCGAGGACGAACGGTGCCTGCTCGACGCAGGATGCGCCCGCATCTATACGCCCAAGGATTACGACCTGACGGCCATCATGGGCGACATCGTTGATCTGGTTGGCCGTCAGGCCTAAACATCAACCGGGAGGAAGGACGGCGATCGCCGTTTCGTTTGCCTTGAGATGGTCGGTCGGGAAGACCTGGCCCAGCTCCGGCGTCAGCGTGTTGCGCAGATGAAGGGCGACCCCGTCGCGATATTCGGGCCTGATCGGCGACCAGGTCACATAAACGCTGCTGCGGCCCTCGAAAGCCAGGATTTCCTGAGTGTCGCGGGCTTGCCCGATGGCGGCGCCGAGATTGTCGGTCGCTCCCACGTAAATCCATTTGGGGTGAATGCCGCGGGTCCATAACACGTAAACGCCGCCCACTCCCGTCAATCCCGCCTCGGCAGGACGGAGGCGCAGCAGACGATAGTAATATCCGCGTTCGTCGCGCTGCCATTCAATGTCGACGGGCGCCTTTGGCAGCACCTTGGATGATCCTCGGCCTTTCCAGAATTGCAGAAACATCTCGGGAAATCACACTCCAAGCCTAGCCGGTATTACCGATTCGGCACATTCGCCGAACTGGTGATCATTATATGCTAGATAGCGCGATAGATGGCAGCATCAACAGAACCGCAACGTCGAGTGGCATTCGGCGTTGCGACGTGACCGACGGCGGAAGAGCCCCGGAGCGGGAAAAGGCTCTTAAGGGGGCGTTGATAAATTATCGAATCAACGGCCCCTAAGCCCGAGCGGCGTTTGAGCCCGCCTTAAGCGGAGCGTAGGCGTCATATGGAATCTTAGGGGTTGGAGCGATAATTTCGCGACAGGCCCTAAGCGTCCTGTTTGGAAAGCCAGGTCAGAACCTGGGGAGCGATGGCCTTGCAGGTGATTTGCGCGGAAATCGCCAGCTGGCTCTTCTCCTGAGTGACATGCAACAGGCTTTCGACAAGCTTGCGCAGAATATCCTTGGCGAAGGCCGGACGCGACAGGACGGCGCGTATGTTGTCACCGAAGGCGAACTTCATGGCAGCGATCAGCACGTCGGCCTTGTCGATGTTCAGGCGCTGCATTTCTTCGAGGTTTTCCGCGGCGATATAGCACAGAACATCGCCATAGATGCGGGCCATCGGCTTCTCCAGGGAGGCGCAAACCATGTAGAAGGCCTTGTCGCGACAGAAGAACTCGAAGGCGTTGTCGCCCAATGCCTGACGATAGAAGCCATACATGTCCTTCGACCAGGTGGCGACGCCCCCGATGGCTCCGGGGCGGGTCGCCAGGATGCTGGTGAAATCTCCCCCGGCCGTGCTTTTCGCCTTCTTGATGGTCGGCTGGTCGAATTTGGAGAATTCCAGAATGGCCTCGGCCGTCTGGAGGGCGACGATGTCCTCGCCCAGTTCCAGCAATTGAGCGGAATTGAGCTGGGCGTATGCGGTCAGGAGCGGCAGTTGCCAGTCGAAGGCCATGTAGCGCGCGATCTCGCGAACCTTGCGCTCATCGAACCCGCCACCGGTCTTGCGCTCGACCTGTTCCGTCGTCTTGAAGAACAGAAAGCGGGTCTTGGTTACCGTTTCGGTAACCGTCAATTCCTCTTCGCGGGTGTCTCTTTCCAGGAAAAAGCGCGCACAAGTCTTGATCAACAGTTGTTGTACCTGCGCCAGGCTGATGTTGCAGACAAGCGGGGTATCGGGATCTTCGACCGGACCGCCGTTCTTGCCGACGACGATCTTGCTCACCAGTTCGGCATTGGCCTTATAGGTCTGAATAAAATCGTACAGAATTTTCGGATCGTGGATGACATTCTGATACCCGATACTCTTCTCCAGGATGCCTTTGGCCTGGAAAATTTCGATGACCTTTTTCAAGCCGTCGATGACGCCACGCTTTGTTTCGTTCGTGATGTCGATCGGAGGAGGGAGCTGAGGTAATGCCATTGCGTAGTATTCCGAATCTGCAACGGGGACAAAATCCCCCCAATATCGTGCCCGGTCAATAGCGTTTATAACAAAACGAATTCTAACAGCTCTGGTGAATTTTCTGCCTCACCAAAAGCGTGTCAATGTCTTCACAATGAGGGCGCGATATAACTATCCGACTTGGGTCTTCCTAGTTTAAAAATTGTTGGCGAAAGCACAGCCACCCTGACAACCGCCGACGGGGCATTGCGGCGGTTCGGCCGAGGCGCTTTTGCCCACGGATGGAGCCATGATCGTCTTGCTTACCTGCCGGTCGCCGCATTCGGGACAGGAAATCTCGTGGGCCGCGGCCTTGGCGTCGTAGTCGGACGAATTGGAAAACCATTCGTCGAAGACGTGGTCATGACTGCACTGGACTCTATAAAGAATCATCAAAGTACTCCACTCGGGCTCACTCGGGGCGTTCCGCGGACGACGTCCTCCGGATTTAAGGTCACTTCTAACCAGTCCGGGTGATGGAAATCAACGTCGCCGTTGAGCATCGGGCCTGTTCGTTGTTCCTCGCGTCCCGTCAGCCGAACAGGCTCTTCAGCAACTTTCCCAAGGGAGTCGCCGCCTGGCTGAGAGTGGCGCCGGTGACGGGCGGCATCGGGGCGGAAATCTGGTCGGCGCTTTGCGAGACCTCGGTATAGGCGACCTGCTGTTCGGGTTCGGCTGCCTTCCTCGTCTCGGCCTTGGCCGATTCCTGTCCGGTCGGAATAGGTGCGGGGGGCCATTGTCCCGTTTCGAACGGCCAGGGTTGATCCGGGCTTCTCGTCTTTTTTCCTTGCAGCCGTTCCCCACCCTTGCCATCGCCGATTCCGGTGGTCTGCCCATCGGGGTCGATCTTGGCGTAAACCTGCATCGGCCGGTCGATGGAGTGGTGGACGCGGTCGTAGACGGCGGCGACGCTTCGCGCCGAGTGATTGGAATCGTAGAAGACCGACGGATTTTTGCGGGCCGCCTGCGGCAGCAGATCCGCCGCGGTCTGGGTCGGGTCCTGGTCCTTGGCCTTCAGAACCTTGGCGGCTCCGCCGGGACCGAGGAAATGGGCCATGTAAAGATCGGTCGAATCGACCGTGCGGCCTAATTTCTTCTCGAGCAGGGATTTGTTGTCCTTGGCATATTCGCCGGCCATCAAGGCGGAAATCTGGGGATCTCGGCGCAAATCGAGAATTTTCTGGCGGGCCTCGGCATCATGGATGACGTAATCGCCCTTGGGGGTGCGTTGAATCTGATCGGCCAGATCGGCCAAGCCGTGATCGGAGCCGTGGGTCTTGATCAGATGCAGCCAGGTGTTGCGGGTGAATTGAAACAGTCCCGCCGCCGAGGAGGCCCGGGATCCGGCTTCCGTCTCGAAGGCGCTTTCCTTGCCGGCCTGGGCCATCAAATAGCCGAAACTGACGCCGGTATTGCGGCTGGCGGCCTGGATATTCGGCAGAACCCGTTTCGCCGCCGGTTTTGCCGCCAGCTGGACGGCGGTCGGATCATCCATGCGCTTCATCCCGCTGCCTCCAAACCACGAACCCATTACTGTAAAGACCGAAGTCTTAAGGAATCGAAAACGAAATGATCATGCAGGCCCGGGAAACCGCCGGGCGCGACGGAACGGCGGTTTTCCGGGGAGGCGGCCTTCAAACGCTCGTCTTGTTGGTGACGAGGTCTTCGATGCTGACCATCGGCATCCGATGGAGGCGGGCGAACTCGGCGAGCTGCGGAAGGCGGGCCATGGTCCCATCCGGATTCGTCACTTCGCAAAGAACGCCTGCCGGTTTGCGGCCGGCCAGCAGCATCAGCTCGATGGTCGCTTCGGTATGTCCGCGGCGGGCCATGACGCCGTCCGGATGTGCCCGCAAGGGAAAGACGTGGCCCGGGCGGGCCAAAGCTTCCGGACCGTTTTTATCGGCGATGGCGGCGCGGATGGTGGTAACGCGGTCAGCCGCCGAGACGCCGGTGGTAACGCCCTCCTTGGCCTCGATGGTGACGGTGAAGGCGGTGCCGAAGGCGGAGGTGTTGGTATCGACCATCGGCGGCAGATCGAGCGCCTTGAGGCGTTCGTCGGTCAGGACCAGGCAGACGATGCCCGAGCATTCCCGAATGAGCAGGGCCATCTGAGCCGGAGTAATGGTTTCCGCCGAATAGATGATGTCGCCTTCGTTTTCGCGGTCCTCGTCATCGACCACGACGACGCCGCCGCCATTTCTGATCTGGGCCACGGCACGGGCCACGCGTTCGGCCGGCGTGCCGAAGCGGGACAAGGGGCTTAATTCGTTCGATATCTGATTCATGGTTCTCAACTCTTAAAAAATTTCGAGATGAGCCTGAACCAGGGCAACCTAAAGACATTCTCCCGGCAGCCACGCGGAAAGCATGGCGGAGGCCGGGTGCAGACGCACCATCGGGAAAGGGGCATCACCCTCTCTCCTTAAGGATCGCGCGTCGGCTTATCCTCTTTCATCCGGACTTTAACCGTCGGCTCCGGTTTCTCACCGGATCTGCTGACCTCACCGCCTTGCAGACGGTAGAGCGCTCGCGGGCTTCCCCTGGGATTCCAAGGATTACCGCCGGTCGGGAATCACACCCTGCCCTGAGAACAAGCATTGCTCGTTGTCCCCCGGAAATCCGAGGGGCAAGGGAAATTTGATCCCCTTGGGCGGCGGGCGTCAAGCGGAAGCTCCCAAAGTAATAAAAAAAATATGGATAACTTCGCGGGCCTGGTTCTATTCCCCGGCGTGCCCCTCGGCATGAGCCAACCGTAATATTTCCCCGGGGTCCTCGACGATTTCGAAGGCGGACCGCACCGGTTCGGGCAGGTGACGGGGATGGCCGCTCTTCAGGTCGACGAAGACCCACATGGTTTCCGCCTCGGCCAGAACCTGGCGGTCGGCGGCCCGCCAGAACAAATATTTGCGCGGTGAGCTGCGGGGGCTGAATCCGGCGATCCAGGTATAGAGGGTGATCGTCTCACCGGCGAAGGCCGGCCGGACATATTTGATAAAATGCGACTTCACCACCCAGCTTTGGCCGATTTCGACATAGCGTTCGAGCGGCCAGCCCTGGGCGGAGGAATGGGCGATCGCGACATCCTGCATCCAGCCCAGGTACTTCAGATTGTTGACGTGTCCCAGTTCGTCGATCGCCTCTTCGGGAACGCTAAAACGATGGGTGAAGATCCGGGGCATTGCCATTTTCCTGATGATCGCTTGGAAGAGCTCGGCCGGCCGTTCCCGGCGGGTTATTTGGCGCGATGATATCCCTTGTCGGTCATGCAGGCCCCGATCAGCGCGTCATATCGTTTGGCGTTTCGAGCCTGGTCGACCATCTGCATCGGATTGCTGGTCCGTTCGGTGCCGGGTTCGACATAGGCGCTGGGACCCAGGCTATCCTCGGCTTCGTGCCGGCAGACGGCAAGGTCCGCATCCCAGCGCTGCTGCGGCAGGGCCGGATTGACCCAGCCTGGAGATCCGGCGCATCCGGCGAGGATCGGCAGGCTCAGCAGGAATGGCGGGAAGCGGCGCATGGTCATGAACTCCATGAGGTGGGGTGGGCATTTCGCCATAGTCGATGACCATACGGCAAGTGGGGCGTTCGGGAAGGGGCTATCGCAGGGCAATCGGCGAACCCGCCTGCCCTGTTTTAATTTTTGTCCCTCACGCGCCAACGCGGCGAGAACCATTCTCGAAAAGAGCAACTCGCGCGCGTTTAGCCGATTGCCCCGGGGCTATCGGCTTTTTTTATATCAACCCCGAGGTTATACTCCGCCTCCCGCTTCGGCGGTGCAGCATGGCCGAGCGAGGCCTTGATAAACAACGGAGGAGGGGCGCCATGACGTTGCACGGCTATTTCTTCGAGGATCTGGCGGTCGGTCAAACCGCGATTTTCGGCAAGACCATCACCGAAGCGGACATCGTCCTTTTCGCCGGAATTTCGGGCGATACCAATCCCGTCCATTTGAACGAAGAATATGCCAGCCAGACCATGTTCAAGGGGCGCATCGCCCACGGCATGCTGTCGGCGGGCCTGATCTCCACGGTTTTCGGAACCAAGCTGCCGGGGCCGGGGTGCATCTATATTTCGCAGAATCTGAAATTCAAGGCGCCGGTGAAGATCGGCGATACCGCCATCGCCAAGGTCGAGCTGATCGAGCTTTTGCCCGAAAAGAAACGCGCCAGCTTCAAGACGACGGTCAGCGTCGGTTCGACCATCGTGATCGATGGCGATGCCACTTTGATGGTGCCTTCGCGCGGTTGAAGACTGCGGGACGGTTTGTCACATGGCCCTCAGGCGCCCGGCGCCTGAGGGCCATATAAGTCGGAGCGGGCATCGCCCGCGACTGGGCCGTTGAGGCCCCGCGCGAGCGTTCGCGCGTAAGCCCAAGGGCGCGGATGCGCCCGCCCGGCGCCTGAGGGACAAAATTATAAACCGGAGCGGGCGTCTTGCCCGCGTCCGGGCCCGGCGCCTGAGGGCCATGTATAAGACACGGTTGCTTCTCCGGGCGTTATCGAATACCCCTTACCGTTCTTTTGGGACCGAGGAAAACCAGAGCTTCATGCGTATCCTTCGCCATTACGTGGAATTCCCGGCCGTGCTGCGCGGTGGCGTGGTCGCGCTTGGCAATTTCGACGGCGTGCATCTTGGCCATCAGAAAGTCATCGGCACGGCGCGGTCGTTGGCCGCTGCGAAAGGGATCGCCGGCGGCGTGATGAGCTTCGAGCCGCATCCGCGCGAAGTGTTCAATCCGGGCGCGGCGACCTTCCGCCTGACGCCGTTTCGCACCAAGTCGCGACTGATCGAATCCCTGGGGCCCGATTTTCTGCTGATGCAGCGTTTCGACCGCGAGTTCGCCGCCCACACGGCGGAGGATTTCGTCCTTCAGGTTCTGATGGCGGGACTGGGCGTCGTGCATGTCGTGGTCGGCTACGATTACGTTTTCGGACGGGGCCGCGCCGGCAATGTCGATCTGCTGCGCGCCATGGCCGACCGTTGCGGTTTCGGTGTCACCTGTATCGATCCCGCCCTTGCCGAGGATGGTTTCGTCTATTCCTCGACGCGGATCCGCGAGGCGCTGGTTTCCGGGCGTCCACGCGACGCCGCCCGCCTTCTCGGGCGGAACTGGGAAATCGAAGGACGTGTCGAACACGGCGACAAGCGTGGGCGGACGATCGGTTTCCCGACCGCCAATATCGAATTGGCCGAATATCTTCATCCGGCGGCCGGCGTTTATGCCGTGATGGCCGGAATCGACCGCGGCGGCGCCACCGAATGGCGGCCGGGCGTGGCGAATTTCGGCAAGAGACCCACATTCGACGACCGGGACGTTCTTCTCGAAGTTCATCTGTTCGACTTCGATGGCGACCTTTATGGTCGTCATCTCCGCGTCGGCCTGGTGGATTATCTGCGCCCCGAGCGGAAGTTTTCCGATCTCGAGGCGCTGAAGACGCAAATCGAGGAAGATTGCCAAGCCGCCCGCCAGTTGTTGGCGGTGAACGGCGCCCGATAACGAGCAAGACCATGACCATGGATTACAAGACCACCGTCTTTTTGCCCAAGACCGATTTCCCGATGAAGGCCGGCCTGCCGGACCTCGAACCGAGGCTGCTTGCCCGCTGGAAGGAAATCGGACTGTTCGACAAGCTGCGGCGTCAGTCGGCGGGCCGCGAGAAGTTCGTCCTGCACGATGGTCCGCCCTACGCCAACGGTCACCTGCATATCGGCCACGCCCTCAATAAGATTTTGAAGGACGTGATCAACCGTTGCCAGCAGATGCTCGGCAAGGACGCCCATTACGTTCCGGGCTGGGATTGCCACGGCCTGCCCATCGAATGGAAGATCGAGGAAAAATACCGCGAGGCCGGTCTCGACAAGGATGCCGTCGATCCCATCGAGTTCCGCAAGGAATGCCGGGAGTTCGCGGCCCATTGGATCGAGGTCCAGAAGGCGGAATTCCAGCGGCTGGGTCTGGAGGGCGACTGGGATCGGCCCTATACCACCATGGCTTTCGCCGCCGAGGCGCAGATCGTCCGCGAACTGGGCAAGTTCGTGATGAACGGTGGCCTCTACAAGGGCGCAAAGCCGGTGATGTGGTCGGTCGTCGAGAAGACGGCCCTGGCCGAGGCCGAGGTCGAGTATCACGATCATAGCTCTGTCACCATCTGGGTGCGCTTCCCGGTGATCGAGGCCAGCCGTCCCGAATTGGAGGGGGCTTCGGTCGTCATCTGGACCACCACGCCCTGGACCATGCCGGGTAACCGCGCCGTCGCCTTCGGTCCGTCCATGACCTATCACGTCTATCGGATCGATGCGGTGGCCGAGGGCAGCCTGGCCGTGCCGGGCGAACGCCTGGTCTTAAGCGAGGATCTGGCTTCCCAGGTGATGACGGATGCCAAGGTGACCGCGTTCAGCGTGGTGGCGAGCCTGCCCGGCAGCGCCCTGGCCGGCACCGTGCTGTCCCATCCCTGGAAGACGCATCCCGAGGCCGCCGGCGGTTATGCCTTCCCGGTGCCCCTGCTGCCCGGCGATTTCGTCACCAACGATACCGGCACCGGCTTCGTCCATATCGCGCCGGGCCACGGCGAGGACGACTGGCGTCTGGGCCAAGCCCACGGCATCGCCGTTCCCGATATCGTCATGCCGGACGGCACCTATTATCCGTCGGTTCCGCTGTTCGCCGGCCAATCGGTCCTGGCGGCCGGCAAGAAGGGGGAATATTACTCGCCCGTCGCCAAGCCGGTGATCGAGGCGATGAAGGCGGTCGGCGCCCTGCTGCATCACGGCAAGGTCAAGCACAGCTATCCCCATTCCTGGCGGTCGAAGGCGCCGCTGATCTTCCGGACCACGCCGCAGTGGTTCATCAGCATGCAGACCAACGATCTTCGGGCCAAGGCGCTGGCGGCCATCGACGAGACCCGCTGGGTGCCGGCCCAGGGACGCAACCGTATCTATTCGATGGTGGAGAACCGACCCGACTGGTGCGTGTCGCGTCAGCGCGCCTGGGGCGTGCCGATCACCGTCTTTGTTCACAAGACCACCGGCGAGGTCATGCGCGATCAGGCGGTCATCGACCGGATCGCCGCCGCCGTCGAGGCGGAAGGGGCTGATGCCTGGTTCACCTCGCCGCCGGAGCGCTTCCTGGGCAACGACTACAAGTCCGAGGATTGGGAGCAGGTCGGTGACATTCTCGACGTCTGGTTCGATTCCGGCTGCACGCACGCATTCGTGCTGGAAAACGGCGGCTGGGGTCTGCCCTGGCCGGCGTCTCTCTATCTGGAAGGCTCGGACCAGCATCGCGGCTGGTTCCATTCGTCGCTGCTGGAAAGCTGCGGGACACGGGGCCGGGCACCTTACGACGCTGTGCTCACCCACGGTTTCGTGCTCGACGAGGAAGGCCGCAAGATGTCCAAGTCTTTGGGCAATGTGGTCTCGCCGCAGGAGGTGGTGGCTCAGTTCGGTGCCGACATTCTACGTCTCTGGGTGATCGGGTCCGACTATTCCGAGGATTTGCGGATCGGTCCGGAGATCATCAAGACGCAGGTCGACATCTATCGCCGCCTGCGCAACACGCTCCGCTATCTCCTGGGCGCCCTGGACGGATTCAGCGAATCCGAGCGCCTCGATCCAGCCCGGATGCCGCCGCTCGAGCGGTGGGTGCTGCACCGGTTGTCCGAAATGGATGGGCTGGTCAGGCAGGCCTGCAAGGATTTCCAGTTCCATAATCTGTTCGCCGAGCTGCACAATTTCTGCGCGGTCGACCTGTCGGCCTTCTATTTCGATATCCGCAAGGATTCGCTCTACTGCGACCATTCGGCGGATCTGCGCCGGCGCGCCACGCGGACGGTGATGGATCTGCTGTTCACCTGCCTGACCCGCTGGCTGGCTCCCTTCCTCTGCTTCACCGCGGAAGAAGCCTATCTGGCCCGCAATCCGGGGAGCCCGGGCAGCATCCATCTCGAACCCTTCTTCGATGTTCCGGAAAGCTGGCGCGATGACGCCTTGGCCCGGCGATGGGCGAAGATCCGCGATCTGCGCCGAGTCGTCACCGGGGCGCTTGAGATCGAACGTGGCGCCAAGCGTATCGGTTCCAGTCTGCAGGCGGCGCCGCAGGTGGTGTTGGCGCCCGACTATGAGATCGATCTCGACGGTCTCGATCTGGCCGAGATCGCCATTACGTCGAAGATCGTTCTCGAACGCGGGGACATTCCATCCTCGGCCTTCGCTTTGCCGGACGTGCCGGGAATCGGCGTGGTTTTCCGGACCGCCGAGGGCGAGAAATGCCAGCGATGCTGGAAAGTGCTGCCCGACGTCGGCACGCACGCGGGGCACGAAGGCCTGTGCGGCCGTTGCGCCGACGTCGTCGCGAAAGGGGGCCGGGGCTGATGAGCGAGGCGGCCCGAATCACCCCGGCGCGCGGCAGTCTCGTTTTCGGGCTGGCCGTCGCGCTGTTCACGGCGATTCTCGACCAGGCCAGCAAATGGACCATTCTCGACCTCTTCCGTCCGGAGGGTGTCTCGGGAACCCCGTTTTCATCGCCCTTGCGGATCGAGGCATTGCCCATCCTCGATTTCGTCCTGACCTGGAACCGCGGCGTCAGCTTCGGCATGGGCAATGACGGTGGCCATTACAACGTGCTGATTTTTACCGCTCTGGCGGTGCTCATCGGCGGTTTTCTGGTTGCCTGGATGGCCAAGACCGCCAATCCCTTGATCCTTGCCTCGCTTGGGCTGATCGTCGGCGGGGCGGTCGGCAATGTGATCGACCGTTTGCGTTTCGGCGCGGTGGTCGATTTCTTGTATGTGCATATCGGCGCGTTCGATTGGTGGCCGGTTTTCAATGTTGCTGATTCGGCGGTTTGCATCGGTGCTGGATTCTTGGTGTTCGACTCCTTGTTTGCGAAACGGGATTCGAATATGAATACGCAATGACCTCAGGATGCCCTCACATGACCATGGTTCGCCTTGCCGCAGCGGTGGCTGTTCTCTCCGCCTTGTCATTAACCGGTTGTAGCGAGGCCCGTCGGGCCCTTGGCTACGACAAAGCGCCTCCCGATGAATTTACCGTAATGGCCCGCGCACCCTTGGCGCAGCCACCGGATTTCACCTTGCGTCCGCCGCTTCCGGGGGCGCCCCGCCCGCAGGAGGGAACGGTGCGTGATCAGGCCAGAAGCGTACTGGTTCCCGGACGGTCCGGCTTGTCGCTTGGCGGCGCGTCGGGTCTCAGCCAGGGTGAGCAGACCATTCTGACCAGGGTCGGCGCCAGCCAGGCCGATCCGAACATCCGCCGCAAGGTCGACGAGGAAACCACGGCTCTGATCGAGGCCGACAACGGTTTCGCCGACAAGATCATGTTCTGGCAGGACAAGCCGGCGCCTGGCGAGGTTCTCGACGCCACCCAGGAGGCCAAGCGTCTGCAACGGAACGCTTCCGCGGGCAAGCCCGCCTCGGAAGGCAGCTCGCCGCAGATCATCCGTCGCGAAAAAGGTTGGCTCGAAGATATCTTCTGATGTGATGCCGATGACGGCTCACCGTCACAGCCACGATTGAGGCCGGGGTCCGTTCGGAAATTTTCTGAACGGACCCTCACGGTCTTATATGACGCTTCCGCTCCGCTTCAGCGGGCTCTTAAGCGCCGTCGAATTCCGGGCGGGATGGGGCCGGCAACGGCCTCTTCTCCGGGGCCCGGGTTTCTCACGAGAGACCTCTTCGTCCGCTCGGAGGTTTGATGAAAACGTTTTTCCGCGTCCTCGCACAGCCGGCCGCCGTCTGTTTCATCGCCGGCCTGTCGATCGTCGCCTCGGCCACCGCCGTCCGGGCGCAGATTTTCAATCCCGAGACCTTTACCCTGAAGAACGGCATGCAGGTGGTGGTCATTCCCAACCACCGCGTTCCCGTGCTCAGCCACATGGTTTATTACAAGGTCGGCGCGGCGGACGAGACGCCGGGCAAGACCGGCCTTGCCCATATGGTCGAACATATGATGTTCAAGGGGACCAAGGCGGTGCCGGCCGGCGTCTTCTCGCAGTTGGTGGCGAAGAACGGTGGCCGCGACAACGCCTTCACCACTGCGGATTTTACCGCCTATTACCAGAACGTCGCCGCCGACAAGCTGGAATTGGTGATGAAGCTCGAATCCGACCGGATGGCCAACCTGTCGCTGAAGGATGCGGACTTCTTGCCCGAGCGCCAGGTGGTCATCGAGGAGCGGCGGATGCGGATCGACAACGCGCCTGCCGCCCGTTTGAACGAACAGCTTGAAGCGTCCCTGTTCCTGAACAGCCCCTATCATCACCCGGTGATCGGCTGGCGGAACGAGATCGAAAAATACACCCTCGCCGACGTCGTTGACTTCCATCACCGGTGGTACGCTCCCAACAATGCCATTCTCCTGGTTTCAGGCGACATCACGGTGGCCCGCCTGAAGCCGTTGGCCGAGAAATATTACGGCGTCATTCCGGCACGGGCGGTCCCGCCGCGCCAGCGGACGGAAGAGCCGCCGCCCATCGCCGCCCGTACCGTGGAGCTGCGCGATCCGGAGGTCCATCAGCCGAACTGGCAGCGCCTTTATCTGGCGCCCAGCTACCTGTCCGGCGAGACCCGGTTCGCCTATCCGCTACAGATTTTGGGCGAAATTCTGGGGGGAGGCAGCACCAGCCGTCTTTACCGGAGTCTGGTGGTCGAACGGAAGCTGGCCGCGATGGCTTCGGCCGGGTACGATCCCGGCAGTCTCGGTCCGACCTCCTTCTCCTTCGACGCCTCGCCGCTTCCCGGCATTTCCATGGAAGATCTGCAAGCGGCCATGCTCGCGCAGATCCGTTCGGTGGTAACCGACGGCGTCAGCGCCGGAGAGGTCGAGCAGGCCAAGCGGCGCCTTCAGACGAGCATCGTCTATGCGAAGGATTCCTATTCGGCGGGAGCCCGCGTTCTTGGGGCCGCGCTGGCCGGCGGCCGGAGAATCGCCGATGCCGAGGCCTGGCCGCAGCGGATCGCCGCCGTGTCCACCGACGAGGTCAATGAGGCGGCCCGCTTTGTCCTGAGGGACGAAGGGGTGGTGACCGGCCTGTTGTTGCCATCCGATCCGCTGAGCGCGGATGCTCGTGCCGCCACCCCCGATCCGACGCCTAAGGTGCCGGCGGGCATGCCCGGGAGGGAGCTGCGATGATGTCTCGTCATATTCTTTTCGCGGCCGTTCTGTGCCTTCTGCCCTTTTGGCCGGCGCAAGCCCTGACCATCGAGCAGGTGACCAGCCCCGGCGGTATCCGCGCCTGGCTGGTCCAGGACCACGCCAACCCGATCATCACCCTTGAACTGTCCTTCAAGGGGGGCGCTTCCGTCGATCCGGTCGGCAAGGCCGGACTGGCGGAGATGGTCGGAGGTCTGCTCGACGAGGGGGCGGGCGATCTCGATTCGCAGGCCTTTCACGGAAAATTGGAAGACCTGGCGATCGGTTTCGGTTTTTCCGCCGGCGCGGACAATTTTCAAGGCCATCTGAAGACCGTTACGGCCAATCGGGACACGGCCTTCGATCTGTTGCGTCTCGCCCTGACCCAGCCGCGTTTCGACGCCGATGCGGTGGAGCGCGTGCGCGGGCAGATTCTGAGTATCCTGGCGGAAGAGCTTCAGAATCCCAATGTCATGGCGCGGCGCGCCTTTGCCCGGGCGATGTATCCCGATCATCCTTACGGACTGCCGGTCGACGGTACTCCGGACAGCATCAAGGCGATTTCCGCCGACGATCTGAAGGAATGGGTCAAGGCGCGTCTGGGGCGCGACAAAATGACCATCTCGGTGGTTGGCGACATCACGCCCGAGGAACTGGGGGGGCTGCTCGACCGGACCTTCGGCGCACTGCCGGAAACGTCAGCGTCCATCGATGTCGCCTTCGTGCCGCCACGGACGAACGGCGGAGTCGAGATCGTGCACCGGCCGATTCCGCAAAGCATCGTGATGTTCGGCGAGCCGGGCCTGAAACGTGACGATCCCGACTGGTATGGCGCTTACGTGATGAACTATATCCTGGGTGGTGGGGGGCTGTCCTCGCGGCTGATGACCGAGGTCCGGGTCAAACGCGGCCTGGCCTACGGCGTCTATAGTTACCTTTCGCCGCGGGATCATTCGGCCTTGCTGGGCGGGAGCGTGGCCACGCGCAACGATCGGGTCAAGGACAGCCTGCAGGTGATCCGCGACGAGTGGCGCCGGATGGCCGAAAACGGGGTGTCGGCCGAGGAACTGGCCGACGCCAAGACCTATTTGAACGGGTCGTTTCCCTTGCAACTGGAAAGCACCGGGGCCATCGCCGCGTTGCTGCAGTCCATTCAGTTGGACAGGCTGGGCATCGATTATCTGGATCGGCGCAACGTCCTGATCGACAAGGTGACCCAGGCCGACATCAAGCGTGTGGCGGCCCGCCTGCTCGATGGCGGAAAACTGAGCTTCGTGGTCTTGGGGGATCCGCAAGGGTTGTGAACGAGCCGGTCGGCAACAAAACGTAACTTCGACATATTTGGCCCTTTCCGGCGTGCGTGTTATGGTGCGCCGGCTTGAGGGCCGATGGGAAACGTCTTGAGCAACCGGAAGAACAAAAGTGGCCTCGAAGAGGCCGTCCCGAGACGATACGTCAGGATGCTGAACATTTACCGCTTTTCCGTCGCGTCGGCGAACCGGCGCTAAGGGTCTGGATCTCATGGGGATGGTTAAAACCCTGACCAGGGCCGAAGGCGTTCGCCGCTTTCTTTGCTGGCTGGCAGCACAATATATCCGCCTCGTTCATGTGACCGGGCGCTGGCAGGTCGTCGGAGGAGAGTTGCCGCAATCCTTCTGGGATGACGGGCGGCCGTTCATTCTCGCCTTCTGGCACGGGCGGATCCTGATGATGCCCTATTGCTGGCGTCGCCGGCAGCCCATCAACATGTTGATTTCCCAGCACCGGGACGGTCAGATCATCGCCCGCACGGTCAGTCATTTCGGCATATCCACCATCGTCGGCTCCTCCTCGAAAGGTGGCGTGGCCGCCTTGCGCGCCATGTTGCAATCATTGAAGGGGGGAACCTGCGTCGGTATTACGCCCGACGGTCCGCGCGGACCCAGAATGCGGGCCTCGGACGGCATCGTTCAGGTGGCCCGAATGTCTGGCTGTCCGATCATTCCCTGCACCTTTTCCGCGCGACGCCGCAAGCTGCTGGGGAGTTGGGACCGTTTTTCGGTGGCCTTGCCCTTTTCCTCCGGCGTCTTCGTCTGGGGAACGTCCATCGAAGTCCCATCCGGCGCCTCGTCCACCGATTTGCAGGCCGCCCGGGATGCGGTGGAGGCCAGCCTGAACGCCATTACCGAGGAGGCTGACCGGCGGATGGGGCATCCTCCCGTCGAACCTGCGCCCCGGCCGGAGGCGTCTCCCCGCTCCCCCGGGGGGCTGGGGCGATGATTCTTTCGCTTTACCGCGGTCTGACGACGCTGGGCGCGCCGTTGATCGCCTATTATCTCGACAGGCGGATGGCCCGCGGCAAGGAGGACCGGGTTCGTTTCGGCGAACGCCGGGGCATCCCCAGCCTGGCGCGGCCGGAGGGCAAGGTGGTCTGGCTTCATGCGGCGAGCATCGGCGAATCCGTTTCGATGCTGCCGGTGATCGAGCGGCTGCAGGCCGAGCTCGGCACAACCGTGCTGATCACCACCGGAACGGTCACCTCCGCCGAATTGATGGCCGAACGTCTCCCCGAGGGCGCCATCCATCAATATGTGCCGGTCGACAGGCTGCCTTGGGTCCGGCGTTTCCTCGATCATTGGCGTCCCGATCTCGCCTTGTGGGCGGAATCGGAGTTCTGGCCCAATCTTCTGGTCGAAACGGCGGAGCGCCGGGTCCCCCTGATCCTGTTGAACGGCCGCATCTCCGATCGTTCTTTCGCCAAATGGCGCCGCCAGCCCCGCTTGATGCGCCGTCTGCTGGAAGGGTTCGTCCTCTGCCTGGGACAGACGCCCACGGATGCCGATCGCCTGTCCGTGCTGGGGGCGAAGCGGGTGGCCTGCCGGGGCAATTTGAAATTCGCCGCGCTGCCCTTGCCGGTCGACGAGGCCGCGCTGACCGCGCTGGCCGCCCGAATGAATGGCCGTCCCCGCTGGCTGGCGGCCAGTACCCATCCCGGTGAAGAGACCCTGGCCGGCCGCGTTCACCAGGCGCTGCATGCGGCTCATCCCGGTTTGCTGACGGTCATCGTGCCCCGGCATCCCAACCGCGGCGCCGAGGTGGCGGCGGAACTGGAGGGGCAAGGCCTGTCCGTGGCCCGGCGCGGCACCGGGCAGGAGATCACGGCTGAGACGCAGATCCTGTTGGCCGATACCTTGGGAGAAATGGGGCTGTTCATCCGTCTGGCCCCCATCGTCTTCATGGGAAAAAGTCTGATCGGACAAGGGGGGCAGAATCCTCTGGAACCCGCCCGCCTGGGAGCGTCGGTTCTGTTCGGTCCCCATATGGACAATTTTTCCGAAATCGCCAGCCGGATGTGCGCCTCCGGCGCGGCCGAGCAGGTCGCCGACGAGACCGCCCTCGCCGAGGCCCTTTCCCGCCGATTGGCGGATCCTCGTGCGCTGGCGCTTTCCGGCCGAATGGCTCATGATTTCGCTCAGGCCGAGGACGACGTCCTTGATGCCGTCCTGGCCGAGATTTCCCCATGGTTGCGCGGGAAGGGGGCGGAATGATGCGTGCGCCGGGCTTTTGGATGAAGGAGGGGCCGTTGTCGCTGGCCCTGTCGCCTTTGGGATGGGGCTGGTCGATGGCAAGCGGCTGGCGCGGACGGTTCTCGCCGGCCTTCGAGGCGCCGATCCCCGTCGTTTGCATCGGCAATGTGGTCGTGGGCGGCGCCGGCAAGACGCCGGTCGCCCAGTCCGTCGCCCATCGCTTGCCGGGGGCGCATTTCCTGTCGCGTGGATACGGCGGGCGCGAGGCGGGGCCTCTGCTGGTCGATCCGAAGACGCACGGCCATGAGCGGGTTGGCGACGAGCCGCTGCTGCTCGCCGAAACGGCTCCCTGCTGGGTGGCCAGGGATCGTGTCGCCGGAGCGCGCCGCGCGGCGGCAAAAGGGGCCTCCTGTCTGGTGATGGACGACGGTTTCCAAAATCCATCCCTGAAGAAGGACGTCAGCTTGCTGGTCGTCGATGGACATGTCGGTTTCGGCAACGGCCGCTGCATGCCTGCCGGTCCGTTGCGCGAACCCGTGTCGCGGGCGTTGGCGCGCGCCTCCGCCGTGGTCATTCTGGGCGAGGACCGTGCCGATGTCGCCCGCCAGGTCGACGGCAAGCCCATCCTGACGGCCAGACTGGAGCCGGAGGCCGAGGCCAGCGCCCTGGCCGGCCAGCGGGTGGTGGCCTTCGCCGGGATCGGCCGGCCCGAGAAATTCTTTCAGACGCTGGAGTCGCTGGGAGCCACCGTGGTCGAGGCCTACGGTTTTTCCGATCATTATCCCTATCAGGTCTCGGAGATCGGCGAATTGATCTCCATTGCCAAGACCCGAGCCGCCGCTTTGATCACCACCACCAAGGACATCGTTCGGATCGAACCTCATCAGCGCGCCAATATCGGAGTGTTGCGGATTACCGTGACCTGGGACGACGAGACGGCATTGCATGACGTGTTGCGACCGGCAATGGAAGGACGTCGCCATCAATGATCAGCCGCAAGGAGCTGGCGTTTCGCTGTGAAGCCATCATCGTCTGGATCGTTTTCAGACTTTTTGCCCTGTTACCCCTCGACGCCGCATCCGCCGTCGGCGGTTGGATCGGTCGGACGATCGGCTATCGTCTGCCGGTCACCCGCCATGCCCGGCGCAACCTGACCCGGTTTTTTCCCGATTGGTCCGATGCCGAACGGGAGGCCGTCCTGGTTCGCATGTGGGACAATATCGGGCGAACCGCCGGAGAATATCCGCACATTCCCGAATTGACCTATGGTCCCGGCTGTCGCGTCGAGATCGAGGGGATGGAGCATTTCGCGGCTTTGCGCGATGATGGGAAGCCCGGACTTTTTTTCAGCGGGCACTTCGGAAACTGGGAAATCATGGGCCCCTTCGCGGCCCATCATGGTATTCCGCTGCATCTGATCTATCGGGCTGCCACCAATCCCTACGTCAATTGGGTCTTCACCTCGGGGCGGGCCAACGAGGGTGTCGAATTGATCCCCAAGGGATCCGCCGGCGCCCGAAAAGCCCTGGAAAAGCTGAAAAACGGCGAGCATATCGGCATGCTGGTCGACCAGAAGATGAACGATGGCATCAGCGTGCCCTTTTTCGGGACAGAGGCGATGACGGCGCCGGCCCTCGCGACGTTTTCGCTGAAATACAAATGCCCCGTGGTGCCGGCGCACATCGTTCGGCTGAAAGGGGCCAGGTTCCGCATTATTTTCGATCCGCCCATGCAGTTCGAAGCAAGCGGCGACCGCCACGCCGACGTGCGCGCCGCGATGACGGCGGTGAACGGCCTTCTCGAACGATGGATCCGCGAGCGGCCTGACCATTGGCTGTGGCTTCACAGACGCTGGCCTGAATAATTAAAAGAAAGGCCGCAGCAGGTTTCCCTGCTGCGGCCTTTCTTCTTTGGTCCGGGACCTGGCCGTCCCTTACGGGAGGACGATCTGGACGCGGCGGTTCTGCGGCTCGCGGACGCCGTCCTTGGTCGGGACGAGCTGCTCGCTCTTGCCCTTGCCCACCAC
>NZ_PIUM01000003.1 GCF_002845745.1 Telmatospirillum siberiense
ATAGAGAACGTACTCGGCCGGAATGGTGGCGTCGGCCTCCAACGGAAAAACCCAGTGGCCGTCCGCCTGCTGCCGCGCCATGAGCGCAGCCGCCGACCGCGAAACCACCGCCTCGATCTCTTCCGGGAAAGACGGCGACAATGCGGCGGCGTATCTGTCGTTTACCACGTTCATCACGGTTCCAGTCACTTCGGGCTCGCCATAAGAAAAGCGCGCCCCAAGGGTTCGGCGGGACGCCTCTCTCCGCTCAAGACGGACGCAGACGTCGTTCGGACTCAAAGGCCTTCGATGGGCCAAAGGAAAAGCCCGGCTCAGGATCATGCGGAATGGTCTGTGGGGGGTACCGCATGCCCCGAGCCGGGCGACCGATCTCGGGCATGCGGGTGGGGGACCGCATATGCGAGACCGGATGGCATGCCGTGATGAGGGCCACGGAATGCCTGGTCGTTCCTAGTGGTGAAAATTTAACGGACGGTGTCCCGCCATCCATTAAATTTTCACCACGAATTCAATTCGTTGATGGTCCAGCCCGGACGCTTGGTGCCCAAGCGTCCGGGCTGGACCACGAGCAAACCATTGACCGCCTCAAATCGCTTGAACGGCGAACCGGCTTGCGCCTCAGTTTCTAAACGATACCGTATAGTTTCGTTTTTACACAAGATATTTTTAACGATCGCACCACCTGCATAACCTCAGCGACTGGACCAAAAGGTATTGTCGGAAAAAAAATCCAGTACGTGACGGAGTTCGGCGGGTCCCAATCCGGGAACCATGGCGGTATGGACGATCAAACCATATAGGACCACCTTCAAAAATCGTCCGAGCCGGTCGACGTCGGCTGATTGGTCGATCACGCCCGAGGCTTGCGCGGACTTGAGCACCCCCTCCAGACGCTTTTCCAGCGAGCGCTCATAGGCCTCGAAAAGCCGGGCGACCAGGGAATTGCGCGATGCCTCGGCGAAAACTTCCAGCACCAATGCCGGCACGGCGGGCGCATCCCTTCCCCCCTTGCCGTCGATAGATCTCAACAGGGCCTCAATCAAATCACTGTGGGAAGAAATAGCCCCGGCAGCGTCCGTCAAGTCGGGACGACCACGATCGACGACAGCCTCGACGATCGCTTCCTTGTTCTCGAAGTAATGGTAGATGTGCCCCGTGCTGAGGCCGGCACTCTCGGAGATATCCATCATGCTGGCTCCCCGAAACCCCTTGCGACGAAAGCATTCGCTCGCGGCATCGAGAATCTGCTTCCGCCGAGCCGCGGCGACGACGGCGTTATGACGTCCGCGCCCCTTCATCACCTCTACTCCCATCGAGACGCGGCCTGGAACACTTCAGCGGCAAGCGGAAGTGTTCCAGGTCCGCTTCGCATCAAGGGGTCTTCAGTTCAACCTGGGCGGTGGCGGTGTGCTCGCTCCACCCTCCCCCCAGGGTCTTGTAGAGGGTCACAAGATTGGACAGACGCGACAGCCGGATCGAAATCAGGGATTGCTGCGCGCTATACAGGCTCCGCTGGGCGTCCAAGGTATTGAGATATCCATCGACGCCGTTCCTGAACCGCAGATCGGCCAGCTTGTAGCGCACCTCCGACGCCTCCACCAATGCCGCATCGGCCCGCACCTGATCCTCATAGGTCTGAAGCGCCACCAGAGAGTCGGACACCTCGCGGAAAGCCGTCTGAATGGCCTTTTCGTATTGCGCCACCTGGATATTCTTCTGCACCTTGGCGTAATCGAGATCGGCCTCCAGCTTGCCGGCCTCGAAGATCGGCACGGAGATGCTGGGATTGAATGTCCAGGCCCGCGTCGGCCCTTGGAACAGCCTGGAGAGACTGGTATCGGAAGTTCCTCCCGAGGCCGTCAGGGTCACCGTCGGAAAGAAAGCCGCACGGGCCGCACCGATATTGGCATTGGCCGCCTTCAGATTGTGCTCGGCGGCCCTGATGTCGGGACGCCGCTCAAGCAGCTCCGATGGAAGCCCGGCGGGCAAATCGGCCAGAAGGGAGGCGTCATCCAGACCATGACCCTTGGCCAGATCGGCGTCCAGATCGGCGGGAAGCGGCTGGCCGACGAGCAGAACCAAGGCATTCCGGTCCTGGGAAACCTGCCGGTCATATTGGGCGAGGTTCGCTTCGGCCGTCCGCACCGATGTTTCCACCTGGCGCAGCTCGAGTTCGGTGGAAGCTCCGAAGTCCCGGCTGCGTTTGGTCAGATCGTAGGTTTTTCGCTGGCTGTCCAAAGTCTCCTTGGTCAACCTGAGCAGTTCCTGGTCGCTCATCAGCGTGAGATAGGCATCGGCCACTTCCGCGACCAGCGTGATCTGGGTGCTGGTGCGCGTTTCCTCCTCGACAAAGTAAAGCTCGAGCTCCTGCTCCGTCAGGCTCCGGATCCGGCCGAACAGATCCAGTTCGTAGGAGGTGAAGCCCACGCTGGCACTGTACTGATGCTCGATCACCGATTTTCCGGATGACGAGAGCCGGGCCGGAACCCGCTCATTCAGGCCGCTGGCCGACGCGCTGATGGAGGGAAACAGATCCGCGCGCTGAATTTGATATTGCGCGCGGGCGGCTTCCACATTCAAAGCGGCGACCCGCAGATCGCGGTTGTTGGACAAGGACAGCTCGATCAGCTTCTGCAGCCTGGGATCGGTGAAAAACTCACGCCAGCCGATATCCGCCACCGGAGCGACCGGCTCCTCGGCCCGGCCCAATGGCCAGATCGAGGAAATCGGGGCCGCCGGACGGTCGTAAGACGGGATCAGCGAGCAGCCGGCGAGCAAGAGGGCCCCCGCCGCCAAAGGAAGAAGACGTTTGGTCAGCATCATTGCTCGCTCCCTGTCGCGACGGACGGTTGGGATGGGGTGTCCTCGATCAGCCTCGGCTTGACCCGGAACAGGCGCAGGATGACGACGAAGAACAAGGGAACCAGGACGATCGCCAGGAAGGTCGCGGTCAGCATGCCGCCGATCACGCCCGTGCCGATGGCGTTCTGCGCACCGGAACCGGCACCGGACGAAATCGCCAGGGGCAACACGCCCAGGATGAAGGCCAGCGACGTCATCAGGATCGGCCGCAGACGTTGACGGGATGCATGCATGGCGGCTTCCGTGATCTCCACGCCGCGGTCGAAATAGTCCTTGGCGAACTCGACGATCAGAATGGCGTTCTTTGCCGCCAGCCCGACCGTCGTCAACAGGCCGACCTGGAAATAGACGTCGTTGGACAATCCGCGCAACCATGTCGCGCCGATGGTGCCGAGGACGCCCAAAGGCACCACCATCATCACCGCAGCCGGTATCGACCAGCTCTCATAAAGAGCAGCCAGACTGAGGAAGACGATGATCAGGGAGATCGCATAAAGAGCCGGCGCCTGGGCACCCGCCATGCGCTCCTCGAAGGAAAGACCGGTCCATTCGTAGCCGACGCCGGGCGGCAACTTGGCCGTGATCGACTCGATCGTCGCCATCGCGGCGCCAGTGCTCTGCCCCGGTGCCGGCTGCCCCAGGATCTCCACGGACGGCACGCCGTTATAGCGTTCCAGCTTCTGGGCGCCGACAGTCCATTCAGCGGACGAGAAGGCGGAAAACGGCACCATCTGGCTGCTGGAGTTGCGCAAGTACCATTTGCCCATATCCTCCGGCATCATGCGCGCGGAAGCTTCTCCTTGGACGTAAACTTTTTTGACGCGACCACGATCAAGGAAGTCGTTCGCATAGGACGAACCCCATGCCGCCGACAAGTTCGTATTGATGTCGGAAATCGTCAATCCCAGGGCGCTGGCCTTCTCGCGATCGATCCGCAGATGGTATTGAGGCGCGTCCTCCATGCCGTTCGGACGAACGGCCATCAACACCGGTGATTGCCCGGCCATGCCGAGGAGCTGATTGCGGGCAGCGATCAATTTGTCATGACCGATACCGGCGCGGTCCTGCAGTTCGATATCGAAGCCGTTGGCATTGCCGAGCTCGATGACCGCCGGCGGGGCGAAGGCGAACACCATCGCGTCTTTGGTGGAAGCGAACCGCCCCATCAACCGACCGGCGAGGGCATGCACCTTCAGCTCCGGCCGCGTACGCAGGCCCCAATCCTTCAACTTCACGAAGGCCAAACCCGAGTTCTGCCCGCGTCCGCTGAAACTGAAACCGCTCACGGTGAACACAGTCTCCACCGCGGCCTTCTCGTCGTTCATCAGATAATTGCGCACGTTCTCGATGACCGTGTCCGTCCGGATATTGGTCGCCCCCGGCGGTGTCTGCACCTGGACGAACAGGATACCCTGATCCTCTTCCGGCAGGAACGCGCTGGGCAGACGGGTGAACAGGAAACCCATGACCAGCACGATGCCGCCGTAGACCAGAAGGAAACGGACCGGTCTGGCCAACACGCCGCCGACACTGGAGACGTAATTGCGATTGCCCCGCTCGAAGTTGCGGTTGAACCAGCCGAAGAAGCCGCCTTTTTCGATGTGATGCCCCTTGGGGATCGGCTTCAGCATGGTGGCGCAGAGCGCCGGGGTCAAAATCAAGGCAACCAGCACCGACAGAGCCATCGCCGAGACCATGGTGATGGAGAACTGCCGGTAAATCACGCCGGTCGAACCACCGAAAAAGGCCATGGGCAGGAACACCGCCGCCAGCACCAGGGCGATGCCGACCAAAGCCCCGGTGATCTGCTGCATGGATTTTTTTGTCGCCTCCTTTGGCGACAAGCCTTCCTCGCTCATCACGCGTTCGACGTTCTCTACGACGACGATGGCATCGTCGACCAGAAGTCCGATCGCCAGCACCATGGCGAACATGGTGAGCGTATTGATCGAATAACCGGCGGCGGAGAGCACGGCGAAAGTGCCGAGCAGAACCACCGGCACCGCGATGGTGGGAATAAGCGTCGCCCGGAAATTCTGCAGAAACAGATACATCACCAGGAAGACGAGAATGATGGCCTCGCCCAGGGTCTTGACCACCTCCTCGATCGACAGACGGACGAAGGGGGTGGTGTCATAGGCGTGGACGACCTGAAGGCCCGCCGGGAAGAACGGTTTCAGCCGTTCAATGGTCGCATCGACGGCCTTGACGGTATCGAGAGCATTGGCTCCGCTTGCCAGCTTGACCGCCACGCCGGCTGCCGGATGGCCGTTGAACTGGGACTCGGTGGCATAGTTCTCGCCGCCCAATTCGGTGCGGGCGACGTCGCGCAGGCGGACCTGCGACCCGTCGCTATTCACCTTAAGCAGGATATTGCCGAAGTCTTCCGGCGTCTGCAGACGGGTCGGTCCGACGATGGTCGCCGTCAACTGCTGACCATTGACGGCTGGACGCCCGCCCAACTGACCGGAGGAAACCTGAACGTTCTGCGCCTTGATGGCCGTGACGACGTCGCCGATGACCAGACCGAAGTTCTGCAGCTTGGCCGGATCGGCCCAGATCCGCATCGCATATTGCGAACCGAAAAGGGTGAAATCGCCCACACCCTGCGTCCGGCTGAGCGGATCCTGGATATTCGACGCGACATAATCGGCCAGGTCATAGCGGTTCATGCTGCCGTCGGCGGAATAGAAGGCCAGAACCACCAGAAAGTTCTTCGTCGCCTTGGTGACACGAATGCCTTGCTGCTGAACCTCGGTGGGAAGCAACGGCGTCGCCAACTGCAACTTGTTCTGCACCTGAACCTGAGCGATATCGGGATTGGTTCCCTGATTGAAGGTCAGATCGATTTCCATGCTGCCGTCGGAATTGCTTTGCGACGACAGATATTCCAGACCGTCGATGCCGTTCATCTGCTGTTCGATGACCTGAACGACGGTATCCTGGACGGTCTGCGGCGAAGCGCCCGGATAGGTGACGGTGATGGAGATCTGCGGCGGAGCGATGCTCGGATACTGGGCGATCGGCAGGGTCTTGATCGCCAGAAGGCCGGCCAACATCAGGACGAGAGCGATGACCCAGGCGAATACGGGCCGCTCGATAAAAAACTTCGACATGAAGGGATATCCTTATTTCGCCGATGGGGCCGCACCCGTCTGCCCCGCGGCGGTATTCCCCGCCGGGACGGCGCGCACGGGCGCTCCGGGCCGCACCTTTTGCAAGCCTTCGACGATGACGCGGTCACCGGCCTTCAGGCCATCGGTCACCAGCCACTTGTCTCCGATGGTGTGATCGACCTTCAGCACCCGCATCTCGACCTTATCGTCGGCGCCGATCACCAAAGCCGTCGGCTCTCCCCGTTGGTTGCGGCTCACCCCCTGTTGGGGCACCAACAGAGTATTGTCGCTGACCCCCTCTTCCAGACGGGCGTGGACGAACATGCCGGGCAGAAGCAATCGCTTGGGATTGGGGAAAACGGCGCGCAAGGTCACGGATCCCGTACCGGTATCCACCGTCACTTCGGAGAACAGAAGCTTGCCGACTTCGGGATATTCGCTGCCGTCTTCAAGAATGAGACGGGCCACGGCCTGACCATCGGCGGCCTTCTGCAAACGACCATCGGCCAGTTCACGCCGCAGGCGCAGGATATCGGTGCTGGATTGGGTGACATCGACATAAATCGGGTCGAGCTGCTGAACCGTCGCCAGGGATGTCGCCTGCCCGGTGGTGACCAGGGCGCCCTCGGTCACCGACGAGCGGCCGACCCGTCCGGAGATCGGAGCCAGAACCTTGGTATAAACCAGATTGATGCGGGCGGTTTCCAATCCCGCCTTGCCGGAAGCGACGTCGGCGTCGGCCTGTCCGGCCGCGGCCACCGCATCGTCGTAATCCTGTTTGCCGACGGCGCTGGCCTCGACCAGCGATTTATAGCGCTCGGCCTTCAATCTCGCGCTCTTCTGCGTCGCCTCGGCACGGGCCAGAGTGGCCTGCGCGCTGGCGTAAGACGCCTCGAAAGTCGCGGGATCGATCTGATAGAGCTGCTGCCCCGCCTTCACCTCGGCACCTTCGGTGAAGAGCCGCTTGAGGATCACCCCGCCGACCTGAGGCCGGACATCCGCCACGCGATAGGGAGTGGTCCGCCCCGGCAATTCGGTCGTAATCGCGACACTCTGCGGAGCCAGGGTGACCACACCGACTTCCGGGGTGGGCGGAGCGGCGGTTTTTCCACTTTGTTGACCCTGATCGCAACCCATCAAAGCCAAGACCAGAGCCGAGGAGCATATCCAAGGACGAAAATTCAGAGAGTTCATAAACACATCCTGATGATCAGAGCCGATTTGGAGCGCACATTAGCACCCGGCGGGCAAATTGCCTTTTGCCACGTTTAATTGTTATACTGCCGGTTTAATATTATCGGTAAAAGTTCGTTTTTTGAAACATCCTACCGGATGTCAACGGTCATCAAACCCGCGTTGTCGGTGCCTCTCAAAAAAGAACGATACCGTACTGTTTCGATTCTTGCTATCTTTGACCGGATGTCAAGGTAAATTCCCGTGTCTTTCACCGGACAGACCAACGAACAGTCCAGCCGCCGAAGGGAAAAAGACCGTGCAATCGGGAGGTAGATCATTGTTTTCGTTAGACTCTGGCATTAAAGATCGATACGGATCAAAAAATTGGCGGCGAATTTATAGGAAACGCTCATGACCGAAACCAAGACACGATGCCATGCGGGCGGACGCCCCCCGGCCTGTGAAATCGAAGAACGCCGGCAGCATCTGGTCGCGGTGGCCACCAGACTATTCCTGTCCAAAGGTTACGAGGCGACCAGCCTGGAAAATATCGCTAAGGCAGCAGGCGCGTCGAAGACGACCATTTATCGTAACTTCGGCGACAAAGCCGACCTTTTCCGCATCATTTTCAATGGTTACACGGAATCCCTCTGGCCGACGCTGAGCGATGTGCAGACCGAGGGCAAATCGCCTCGGGAGGTTCTCACCGCCGTTGGCGCCCTGATGATTTCGCAAGACATCTTCAGTCCCGATTCCGTGGCGCTCATGCGCCTGATCTATCACGAAGCCCCCCGTTTTCCCGAGCTCACCCGTATTTTCGGAGAAATCGAGCAAACCGTGGTGGATGTGGTGGCAGGCTATCTGCGCTCGGCCCAACGGCGCAATCAACTGCGCCTGACCGATCCCGAATGGTCGGCAATCCAGTTTCTGGAATTGATATGGGGAATATTATCGCATCGCGTGCTCGTCGGTCTCGCCTCCCAACCCGACGACGCCGAGCGACGACGGATCGTCGAGTCTTCGGTCGATCTGTTTTTGAACGGTACCCTCGCTCCCGGACGGCATCCGCAAGGAGACCGTGCGGACAAAGACAAAACGACCAATTCGCCGACTGAAAAGGTTTAGGGCGCGGACGCGAAACCGAGCCCAGGAAGATAAACCCGCCGTGTAAAGCTTTAAGGTGGTTCTCAATGAATGACACACCGACGAACTGGAGACATATTTCGGTTTTTCTCGATGACACTCCGCAAAGCGGGAAAATCGGCACCGAGGCGGCAATTCTCGCACAGCGCTTCAAGGCGCATCTGATTGGAATCCACAGCATTGCGGGCTCTCCCGGCGAATATGCCGCCGATTGTTTCGCGCTCGGCAAAAAAGCCATCGACAATATCATCCAACGCCGCCGCGCGGCCGAAGAGGAGCAGGCACTTGCCGTCGGAAGGCGGTTCGCCGCCTTATCGGCCAAATATGACATCAGTACGGAGTTCCGCGTGATTTGGAGCGGACGGGCCGAAGAGGAGGCGCTGGTCAATTCGCTTCATTGCGATCTGGTCATTCTCGGTCACCCCAAGCCCTATGGCCTGCCGGAAAGCTGGACTGCGGAACGCCTGCTGATCGCCAGTGGCGTCCCCATGTTGATGATCCCCGCCGAGTGGCAGGGAGAGACCCTCGGCAACAGAGTTCTGGTCGCCTGGAACGCCAGCCGCGAAGCCCGGCGGGCCATCGCCGACGCGATGCCGCTGTTGCGCACGGCCCAATCCGTCACCGTCCTCGTCGTCGACGCGGCCAAGGAGCCCGATAAATTCGGAGACGAGCCCGGCTCGGACATCGCCACCTATCTGTCCCGCCATGGCGTTCATGTCGAGGTCGAGCGCAAGGACTCGCATGGGAAACCCGTCGCCACCATCATCGAGGCGGAAGCGAAGGCAAGGCAAGCCGACCTCGTGGTCATCGGCGCCTACAGCCATGCCCGATCGGCGGAAATCCTGTTCGGCGGCGTCACGCGAGCCATGTTGACGCGAATGCCGGTTCCCGTCCTGGTGTCGCGATGACGTCTCCCCGCACGTCCGCCTCCCCGAACTTTGTCACGAGGATAAACAGAGCATTGACATTGGAACGGATCATTACGAGCACCACGGCGAGGCTTCTGCTTGTTTTCGGCCTAGTCGCGCTGGCCGGTTGCGCCACGCCGCCCCCCGATGACGATCCGGAAGGAAAGGCCGAATTCGAGCAGGTCAACGACCCCCTCGAGCCAGCCAATCGCTGGGTGTTCGGCTTCAACGACATCGCCGACACCTACCTTCTGCGGCCCGCAGCCGAAGGATATCGCGCGGTCACGCCCGAATTCGGACGTCAGCGCGTCAGCGATTTCCTCGACAATCTGAAAACGCCGATCTATCTGATGAACGATATGCTGCAGGGTAATGTCACTCTGGCCGGCTCCACCATGGAGCGTTTTCTGCTGAATAGCAGCTTCGGCGTATTGGGCCTGATGGACGTCGCCACCCCCTTCGGCATTCCCGGCCATTCCAGCGACTTCGGACAGACCCTGGGTTCCTGGGGCATCGACGAGGGCCCTTATCTGGTCCTGCCCCTGTTCGGACCATCAAATCCAAGGGATGCCGTCGGCCTGGCGGTCGACTCTTACGCCGACCCCGTCGACTACTATCTACAGAACAACCATATGCACTGGGTGTCCTGGACCCGGCTGGGCGCTTCGGCGCTTTCCCAGCGGGAAGCCTACCTCGACGCGCTCGACGACGCCAAACGCACGTCTCTGGACTTTTATTCAACCATGCGAAGCCTTTACCGGCAGCGCCGCAAGGCCCAAATCGATCAGGCCGGGGCAGCCCCTTGAAAATATGCCGCCCTCTCCCGGCATGAGCACCGTATCACCCGATGACCAACCTCAGGAATCACAACGTCCCTAACATGATGATAATCCGACGCACCCTCCTCGGAGCGATGATCGCTCTCGCGCTGATGGCCGCCCTTCCCGGTGCCGCCTACGCGCAAAGCCCCACCGACGCCCGCAGCTTCATCGAAGCGACGGCGCAGAGCGCCATCGCCACCATGGCCGACAAGCAACTGTCGCGGAACGACCGCGACGACCGGTTCCGCGCGCTCTTCGTCTCGGCGTTCGATATCCCCGAAATCGGCCGTTTCGTTCTCTCCCGCCACTGGCGTACGGCAACGCCGGAACAGCAGCACGAATTTCTCACCCTGTTCGAGGAAATCACCGTGCTCACCTGGGCCAGACGGTTCCAGGATTACGACGACGAACGGCTGGAAACCTTGGAGGCGACCAAAAGCGGCGAGCGTGACTGGATGGTCAGTTCGCGTATCGTGAAACGGGAAGGCCCCCCCAACCCCGTGCAATGGCGCATCCGCCAGGGGACGGACGGCGCTTTCCGCATCACCGACATCATCGCCGAAGGCGTCAGCATGGCCATTACGCTCCGCTCGGACTACGCCTCCACCATGCAGGCCAACGGCGGCAGGATTGATACTCTTCTCGCCACCATGCGAACCAAACTCGATCAGTTGCGAGCCGCCGGATAACGGGCGGACCGCGTCAAGAGGGGGGCGGAAACGCCCCCTTCCCACGAGAGCATTTGTTCCCGGCGAAAAGGCTCCCTGCCCGCCTGCGGCGCGGACTGAATCCACTCCCGGATGGAAGGAGAGTGGATTCCGTCCGGACGAGAATTAGGGTAGGCTCTGGTCCATGAAAACATCAGTCTCCCTCCCCCTCGGCGACCCCGCGGCGCTCCTTTCGACTTGGTTCGGCGCAGGACTTCTACCCAAGGCGCCGGGAACATGGGGATCTCTGGCCGCCCTGCCCTTCGCCTGGATCATCAGCCTGAATGGCGGCTGGCCGGTGTTGTCCATCGCCATTTTGCTGGTCTTCCTGCTCGGCTGGTGGGCTGCGGATCGTACCGCGCGCGTCATCGGTATCGCCGATCCGGGATGCATCGTCATCGACGAGGTTGCCGGGCAATGGCTTACCCTCGTGGCGGCCCCCCCGGATCTGCTGCACTACGCGATCGGCTTCGCGCTGTTTCGTCTTTTCGATATCACCAAACCCTGGCCGGCCAATTGGGCGGACCGCCGAATCAAAGGAGGCCTCGGCATCATGCTGGATGACGTTTTTGCCGGGCTTTACGGTCTTATCGCCATGCAACTTTTGGCTCTGGTGTGGAGGCATGGATGAACGGATTGCCACAGGATCTGATCGACAAGGCCAATCGCGTTCTGGCCGCCTGCGAAGCCGCCGACACCCCCCTGGCGCTGGCGGAGTCCTGTACCGGCGGGCTGGTCGGAGCCTCGCTGACCGCCATCTCGGGCAGTTCGGCCTGGATCGACCGGGGGTTCATCACCTATTCCAATCAGGCCAAGATCGACATGCTGGGTGTGGCGGAAACACTGATCGAACGGTTCGGCGTCGTCAGCGAGGAGGTCGCCCGCGCCATGGCAGAAGGGGCACTGGCCCACTCGCGCGCGAAGGCCGCCGCCGGGATCACCGGAATCGCCGGCCCCACGGGCGGAACAGCGGACAAGCCGGTCGGACTGGTCCATATCGCCGCGGCACGCCTGGGCCGGGAGACGTTGCATCGGCGCCTGCTTCTGGCGGGAGATCGCGATCAGGTTCGGCATGACGCGGCGATGGCCGCCCTCGATCTGCTGATCAGACGGATCGAGACCTGAGGGAACAGGCCCGTTCGAGGAATGATCAATCCGACTATTTCGCGTATTTATTGCACCATCCAGAGGGAGCGATCACCCCTTCGATGATGGCGCACGAGGCTGGCGCCTGGAAATATTTGCAATTGCTGCAAAGCGACTCTCCTTGCGCCTTATCACGATAGATAACTTGCGCCTGGGTCAGTTTGCGGTCGGCCGCGACGGCGCCACGGCTTTCAATGGCCGCTCCGGCAATGCCTCCACAGACGGCAAGGATGACGCCGCGCAGGAATGACCGGCGGCACACCGCCGCCCCTCGGCTGGTCAGAAACATTTCCCTCATAGTCCCCTCCATGACAAATCTGGCGAAACAACTCGTCAGCGGAACGGTTGAGTCAACCACATCCGTCCGTCAAGCGCGAGGCGTTCCCGGCTGACCGACGAAATGATCATGGGGACCGTATAGCTGGGCGGCGCGGCGTTCGAAGGAGGCCACCATCAAACGCACAGCCTCGTTGAACAGGGCGCCGATCAGACCACCCAAAACCTTCGAGCGGAATTCGAAATCGACATAAAAATCGATGATGGTCCCACCGTCGGGAGCCCGCTCGAAGATCCAATGATTCTGGAGATGTTTGAACGGCCCCTCGGTATAGACGACGTCAAGACGTCCCGCCCCCAGCGTCACTTTCGAGGTGAAACGCTCCCTGATCATCTTGAAGCCGATCACCAGATCGGCAATCAGGACATTACCCGAGCGCTGGCGGATGCGCGCGGCGACACACCAGGGCAGGAATTCGGGATAGCGCTCGATGTCGGCGACCAGATCGTAGAGTTGATCCGGCTGGTAGGGAAGATGGCGCTTTTCCGAATGCGACGGCATGTCAGCCCAAGCCGCGTTGACGGGCCCGGGCGCTCTTCAGTTCCAGAAAATCCTGATCGGCGTGATGTGACGACCGGGTCAGGGGGGAAGCGGAAACCAGAAGGAAACCCTTGGCGCGGGCCATGGCCTTGTAGTCGTCGAATTCGGCCGGCGTCACGAAACGCGCCACGGCGGCATGCTTCGGCGTCGGCTGCAGATATTGTCCGATGGTCAGAAAATCGACATCGGCGGACCGCAAATCGTCCATCACCTGCAGAACCTCGTGCCGTTCCTCTCCCAGCCCGACCATGATGCCCGACTTGGTGAAGATCTCCGGCTCGACCTCCTTGACCTTCTGGAGAAGACGCAAGGATTCGAAATAACGGGCCCCCGGACGGATCGTGGGATAAAGCCGCGGCACCGTCTCCAGATTGTGGTTGAAGACGTCCGGCTTCGCCTTGGCCACGGCCTCCACGGACCCTGCCTTGTCACGAAAATCGGGAGTCAGGATCTCCACCGTGGTCCCCGGCGAAACGGCGCGCACCCGCTCGATGCTGGCAATGAATTGAAAGGCGCCGCCATCGGCCAGGTCATCGCGGTCGACCGAGGTGATGACCACATGCTTGAGCCCCATGGCCTTGACCGATTGGGCCAGATTCTCAGGCTCCAGCGGATCGACCGCCCCGGGCTTGCCGGTCTTCACGTTGCAGAAGGCACAGGCCCGGGTACAGGTGTCGCCCAGGATCATGAAGGTCGCATGCCGGTGCTTCCAGCATTCGCCGATGTTCGGACAAGCCGCCTCTTCACAAACCGTATGCAGATTCTTCTCGCGCATCAGCTTACGGACATCGGCGGCTTCCGCCGATGTTGGCGCCTTGACCCGAATCCACTCCGGCTTGCGGGGTGACGGATTGTCGGGCCGATGGATCTTTTCCGGATGTCGGACGGGGCTGCTTTCGTTCATGGCCTGGATATTGGAGAGGCTGGCGGAGAGGTCAAGCAATTCCTCTTCCACCGGCCTCATCCACCTTCAATGGGGTTAGAAATGGATGGCGCGCCCATAGGCGTCGAGCACCGATTCATGCATCATTTCCGATAGCGTCGGATGCGGGAACACCGCATGCATGAGATCGGCCTCGGTCGTCTCCAGAGACTTGGCCACCATATAGCCCTGGATCAACTCGGTGACCTCCGCGCCGATCATGTGAGCCCCCAGCAGTTCGCCGGTCTTGGCGTCGAACACCGTCTTGACCAGTCCCTCGGCTTCGCCCAGGGCGATCGCCTTGCCATTGCCGATGAATGGGAAGCGACCGACCTTCACCTCATAGCCCAGTTCCTTGGCCTTGGCTTCGGTGAGCCCGACGCTTGCCACCTGCGGATGACAGTAGGTGCAGCCGGGAATGTTGCGGGTGTTCAGCGGATGGACGTCCTTCAAACCGGCGATCTTCTCGACGCAGATCACCGCCTCGTGGCTGGCCTTGTGGGCTAGCCACGGTGGACCGGCCAGATCGCCGATGGCGTAGACGCCCGGCTCGCCGGTTTCCGCCCATTCGTTGATCACCGCATGGGTCTTCTCGACCACCACCTTGGTGTTCTCCAGCCCCAGGTTCTCCACATTGCCGACGATGCCGACGGCGAGGATCACCCGGTCGACGGTGATGGTCTCGGTCTTGCCCCCCGCCTCGACGGTGACGCTTACCTCGTTGGCCAACTTGTCGAGCTTCTTCACCGTCGCCTTGGTGAGGATCTTCATTCCCTGCTTCTCGAACGCCTTCTGGGCGAAGGCCGAGATCTCGGCGTCCTCGACCGGCAGCACGCGATCCATCACCTCGACCACGGTAACCTCCGCGCCCAACGCGTTATAGAAGCTCGCAAACTCGATGCCGATGGCGCCCGAGCCGACCACCAGGAGGCGCTTCGGCATGACGTCGGGCACCATCGCCTCGCGATAGGTCCAGACCAGCTTGCCGTCGGGCTCCAGGCCCGGCAGGGCACGGGCGCGGGCGCCGGTGGCCAGGATGATGTGCTTGGCGGAAAGCTGGGCCACCGCCTTGCCATCCTTGGAAACCGAAACCTTGCCCCGGCCTTCCAGTTTGCCCTGACCGTCGAACACCGTAACCTTGTTCTTCTTCATCAGGTGCTTGACGCCCGACTGAAGCTGGTTGGCGACGCCGCGCGAACGGGCCACCACCTTTGACAGGTCGAAGCCGATGCCCTGCGCCGACAGGCCGTAGGATTCGGCATGCTTCATATTGCGGAACACCTCGGCCGAGCGCAGCAGGGCCTTGGTCGGGATACAGCCCCAATTGAGGCAGATGCCGCCCATATGTTCGCGTTCGACCACCGCGGTCTTGAACCCGAGCTGCGCCGAGCGGATCGCCGCCACATAGCCGCCGGGACCGCCGCCGATGATGACGACGTCGAAGGAAGTATCGGACATGGATATGGCTCCTTAAACTCTACAGCAGCATGGTCAGCGGTTCTTCGATCAGCTTCTTGAAAGCCGCGAGGAACTCGGCGCCGACGGCGCCGTCGACCACCCGGTGATCGACCGACAGGGTGCAGCTCATCACCGTGGCGATGGCCAGCGCGCCGTCCTTGACCACGGGACGCTGCTCGCCCGCGCCCACGGCCAGAATGCACCCTTGCGGCGGATTGATGATGGCGGCGAAATCCTTGACGCCGAACATGCCGAGATTGGAGATGGTGAAGCCGCCGCCCTGGAATTCCTCGGGCTTGAGCTTGCCGTCACGCGCCTTGACGGCCAGGACCTTCATCTCGTTGGAAATGCCGGCCAGTCCCTTCTGGTCGGCATGCTTGATGATCGGCGTGATCAGCCCGTTGGGCGTCGCCACCGCCACCGATATGTCGACATCGCTGTACAAGCGGATCGCCGTCTCGGTGAAGGAGGCGTTGGCGGCCGGCACCTTGCGCAAGGCAAGCGCCACCGCCCGGATGACGAAGTCGTTCACCGAAAGCTTGTAGTCGTCGGAACGACCGTTCAGTTCGGCGCGCAGGGCGAGAAGCTTGTCCACCTGACAGTCGACTGTCAGGTAGAAATGCGGCACCGTCTGCTTGGCCTCGGTCAGACGCTTGGCGATGACCTTGCGCATCGAGGACAGCGGCACTTCGGTATAGGCCGGGCCGAACTCGGGAACCGGCGCCGGGGCCGGGGCCGGGGCGGCCGGCTTCGGAGCGCTCGCCGCCGCAGGAGCCGCGGCCCGTGCGGGACCACCGGCGATCGCCTTGTCGACGTCGGCCCGGATGATCCGGCCATGGGGGCCGGAACCGGCGACGGCCTTGAGGTCGAGACCAGCATCCTTGGCGATGCGCTTGGCCAGGGGCGTGGCGAAAATCCGCTGCCCGGCCGCCGCCACGGCCGGAACGGCGACGGGAGCGGACGCGGCGGCGGCGACCGGAGTCGCCGCAGCAGGTGCGGCCGGTACCGGCGATGCCGCCGGCGACTTGACCGTGAAGGAGGCGAGCGCCGAGGCATCCTCGCCCTCCTCCAGCAGAAGAGCGATCGGTTCGTTGACCTTCACCCCCTGGGTTCCGGCCGCGATCAGAATCTTGCCCAGGGTCCCCTCGTCGACGGCCTCGAACTCCATGGTCGCCTTGTCGGTTTCGATCTCGGCCAGGACATCGCCCGACTTGACCGTGTCCCCCTCTTTTTTCAGCCAGCGCGCGAGGTTGCCCTCGCTCATGGTCGGCGAAAGAGCGGGCATCAAAATCTGGATTGGCATGGCTCTTGGCTCCTTAAACGTAACTGACGGCTTTGACCGCGGCGACGATGTCGTCGATTTGCGGCAGGGCCAGCCGTTCCAGATTGGCGGCATAAGGCATCGGCACGTCCTTGCCGGTCACCCGGGTGACCGGAGCATCCAGCCAATCGAAGCAATTTTCCTGCACGAGGGCCGAAATCTCGGCGCCGATGCCGGCGAAAGGCCAGCCCTCCTCGACGGTGACGATGCGATTGGTCTTCTGCACCGAACGGACGATGGTCTCCACGTCGAGCGGACGGATGCTGCGCAGATTGATCACTTCGACGTCGATCCCCTCCTTGGCCAGAATCTCGGCGGCGTCGAGGGCGGACTGCACCATTTTCGAGAAGGCGACGACGGTGACGCCGCTGCCGGTCCGCTCGATCTTGGCCCGACCGATCGGCACGACGAAATCCGGATCGTCCGGCACGTCGAAGGTCTGGCCGTAAAGCAGTTCATTCTCCAGGACGATGACCGGATTGGGATCGCGGATCGCCGCCTTCAGCAGCCCCTTGGCGTCGGCCGCCGAGAAAGGCGCCACCACCTTCAGACCGGGCACATGGGCGTACCAGGAGGCATAGCATTGCGAATGCTGGGCGCCGACGCGGGACGCCGCGCCGTTGGGGCCACGGAAGACGATCGAGGACGACACCTGACCGCCGCCCATGTAAAGGGTCTTCGCCGAGGAATTGATGATGTGGTCGATGGCCTGCATGGCGAAGTTGAACGTCATGAACTCGACGATCGGCTTCAGGCCCGCGTAGGCCGCGCCGGCCGCCAGGCCGGTGAAGCCCATTTCGGTGATCGGCGTATCGATAACCCGTTTCGGACCGAACTCGTCGAGCAGACCCTGGCTGATCTTGTAGGCGCCCTGATACTGGGCGACCTCCTCGCCGATCAGGAAGACCTTGGAATCGGCCCGCATTTCCTCGGCCATGGCGTCACGCAAGGCTTCGCGCACGGTCTGACGCACGGTCTTGTCATAGGTCTTTTCCGCCGGCAGATCGGCGCTCACCGGGCTTGCGGCAACCCTCGGCGCCGGGGCGGCCACCGGGGTCGGCGCGACGGCCGGAGCCGGACCGGCGGCGGGAACGGCATCGGTCAGGGCCGACTTATCCTCGCCTTCCTCGAGCAGCAGGGCGATCGGCGTGTTCACCGCGACACCCTCGGTTCCCTCGGCGATGAGGATCTTGCCCAGCGTGCCCTCGTCGACGGCCTCGAACTCCATGGTCGCCTTGTCGGTTTCGATTTCGGCCAGGACGTCGCCCGATTTAACGGCATCGCCCTCTTTCTTGATCCAACGGGCCAACTTGCCCTCGGTCATGGTCGGGGAAAGAGCCGGCATGAGAATTTGAATTGGCATGGCGCGTTCCCCTTCAGGCTTCGATCAGGATATCGGTGTACAGTTCGGACGGATCGGGCTCCGGACTGTTCTGGGCGAACTCGGCGGCTTCGCTGACCACCGCCTTGACGTCGCGGTCGATCTCCTTGAGCTGGTCCTCGGTGACGGCACCGCCATCGAGCAGTTTCTTGCGCAACTGATCGATGGGATCGTGCTGTTCGCGCATCTTCGCCACTTCCTCCTTGGTCCGGTATTTCGCCGGATCGGACATGGAATGGCCTCGATAACGATAGGTCTTCATCTCCAGGATGTAGGGGCCATCGCCGGACCGCGCATGGGCCACGGCCTCCAGGGCGGCCGCCTTCACCGCCAGCACATCCATGCCGTCGATCTGTTTGCCGGGAATGTCATAGGCCGCGCCGCGGCGATAGAGATCGGCACCGGCGGCGGACCGCTCGGTCGAGGTCCCCATGGCATATTTGTTGTTCTCGATGACGTAGATGACCGGCAACTTCCACAGGGAAGCCATATTGAAGGATTCGTAAACCTGGCCCTGATTGACCGCGCCGTCGCCCAGGTAACAAAGACAGACGCCGCCGTCCTCGGAATATTTGTGGGCGAAGGCGAGACCGGTTCCCAGTGGAACCTGGGCGCCGACGATACCATGGCCGCCATAGAATTTCTTCTCGTGGCTGAACATGTGCATCGAGCCGCCCTTGCCCTTGGAATAACCGCCGGATCGGCCGGTCAGTTCGGCCATGACCCCCTTGGGGTCCATGCCGCAGGCCAACATATGTCCGTGATCGCGATAACTGGTGATCACCGAATCGCGAAGATTGCTGATCGCCGACTGCATCCCCACGACCACGGCTTCCTGGCCGATGTAGAGGTGACAGAAACCATTGATCAAGCCCATGCCATAGAGCTGTCCCGCTTTCTCCTCGAAACGCCGGATCAGCAGCATGTCTTTATAAAAGGCGATGAGATCTTCGGTCTTGGCCGAGGAATCTCCCGGCTTTGCTTTGCGCCTGGTCAAGGCCATCTTCTACCCTCCCGGTAGGTCAATCGGTGCCCAACAGGTAGCGACTTCACAAGCCGAACGCAAGCGCGACTCGTGACAAAAATTGTTGTTTTGCAATGCACAACGACAAATTAACTCGATTATGGTTAACTTGCCAAATGATTGATTTGTCTTTTATGTTAAACACACCAATGGCGCTAAGTCTTTCTGAATCCCCAGCAATCGGAACCGCCGCCCGTGAAGGGATCGGGCCGGTAAAGCGGCTTGCCGGGATTATTGATCAAGAGGAAACTCTTGATCCGGTGAAGGCTAACCGTTGCCGACCGATCAAAGATGACTACGATGGAGAACATGCGTTGGCGCATGCGCGCGACGCTTCTTAAAAAAAACCCGGGCCTTCCCGCCCGGTTCATCGCAGCCTTCAATGAGGATCCATGCCCCGTTTTTCGCCCACCGATCTCCAAGCCTCGGCCGCGGAGATCATCCGTCTGGCCGGTAGTTCGCCCGAGGAGGCGGACATCGTCGCCAGCAATCTCGTCGAAGCCAATCTGCAAGGCCACGACTCCCATGGCGTCGGAATGATCCCCCACTATGTCGCCGCCCTCCGGCAAGGCGGGCTGAAAGCCAACACCCCGGTGAAACTGCTGGCCGATCATGGGGCGATCCTGGTCTTCGACGGACAGCAAGGATACGGCCAAGTGGTGACACGGCAGACCATGGAGGCCGGCATCGAACGCGCCCGGACCACCGGCGTCTGCGTCACCAGCCTGAAAAACTCCCATCATCTGGGACGGGTCGGCGCCTGGGCGGAACAATGCGCGGCGGCGGGACTGGTCTCCATCCATTTCGTCAATGCCTTCTTCCGACCGCTGGTCGCGCCCTTCAACGGCATCGATCCCAAGCTGGGAACCAATCCGTTTTGCGTCGGCGTGCCACGCATTGACCGGCATCCGCTGATTCTCGACTTCGCCACCAGCGCCATCGCGCTGGGCAAGGCCCGGGTCGCCTACAACACCCACAAGCCACTCGCCCCCGACGTCGTCATCGACGCCCAGGGAAAGCCCACCACCGATCCGGCCTGTATGATCGAACCGCCTCTGGGCGCCCTGCTGCCCTTCGGCAAGCACAAGGGGGGCGGACTGGCGCTCATCTGCGCCCTGTTGGGCGCCGCGCTGACTGGCAGCCCGACGGAACGCCTGACCAAATCGGGCGACATGCACATCCTGAACGGCATGCTCTCCATCATCATCAATCCGGCGATGCTGGGCGGCGCCGAGAGCTTCGAGGACGAGATCGAGGCTTTTCTCCCCTGGGTGCGGGAATCCCGCCCGATCACCGGGGAAGTGCTGTTTCCGGGCGAGCCCGAACAACGCCGAAAAGCCATTCGCGCCAAAGACGGAATCGATGTCGACGACGAGACCTGGCGGCAACTGGTGGAGGCCAGGGCCAGTCTGGCCTCCTGAGGATCCGGCCATTTAAGGGCCGGTTGATAAAAGCCCGAGCGGCGCTTGAGCCCGCCGAAGCCGGAGGCGCAGGCGTCATATGAACCTTGGGCTCCGGGGCGATTATTTCGCCCCGGAGCCCAAGCCCGATCCGCCCCCCCCTTGACGAAAAGGCCGATGAACATGCCCACTCTCAGCGCCCAAGAACTTACCGGCGTCGCCGCCGAAATCGTCCGAATGGGAGGCAGTTCGCCCGAGGAAGCCGACATGGTTGCGGCCAATCTGGTCGAAGCCAACCTCCAAGGCCACGATTCCCACGGCGTCGGAATGATCCCGCGCTACATCCAGGCCTTGCGGCAAGGGGGACTGAAGGCCAATACACCGGCGAAATTACTGGCCGACCATGGGGCGATCCTGGTCTTCGATGGACAAGGCGGATATGGCCAGGTCGTGGCACGCCAAGTGATGCGGGCCGGTGTCGAGCGGGCTAAAACCACGGGCGTCTGCATCACCAGCCTGAAGAGCGCGCATCATCTTGGGCGAATCGGCGCCTGGGCGGAACAATGCGCCGAGGCCGGCCTGGTCTCGATCCATTTCGCCAATGTCTATTCCCGAGCCATCGTCGCCCCCTTCAACGGAGCCGACCGCCGCCTGGGCACCAATCCCTTCTGTGTCGGTGTTCCCAGGGCCGGCCACGCCCCCCTGATTCTCGACTTCGCCACCAGTTCCATCGCCAGCGGCAAGGTCCGCGTCGCCAGCAATCTCGGAGAATCGCTGGAACCCGGCGTGGCCATCGATGTCGAGGGGAAACCGACCGTCGATCCGTCCGACATCCTCAAGGAACCCATGGGCGCCCTGCTTCCCTTCGGCAAGCACAAGGGCGGCGGACTGGCGCTCATCTGCTCGCTGCTGGGCGCGGCGCTGACCGGCAGCCCGACGGAACGCCTGACCAAGCCGGGCGACCTTCGCATCGTGAACGGCATGCTCTCGATCATCGTCAATCCGGCGATGCTGGGTGGCGCCGAAAGCTTCGAGGACGAGATCGAGGCTTTTCTCCCCTGGGTGCGGGAATCCCGCCCGATCGCCGGGGAAGTGCTGTTCCCGGGCGAACCCGAACAACGCCGGAAAGCCATCCGCGTCAAAGACGGAATCGACGTCGACGACGAAACCTGGCGCCAGCTCATGGAAGCCAAAGCCAGCCTGGAGCGTTGACCGCCTTGGATGAACAGAGTGGCACCGGCGTCCCTGCCGGTGTCCGGCGTGAGCCGGAAAGGGTCCGCCTTTCGGCGGATCACCGGCAGGGACGCCCATAAGCGCTAGCATAAGAAAAATCTCCCCTCGCCCGCTTTGCGGGAGAGGGGACGAGCGAAGCGAGTTGGGTGAGGGCACTTACGCGCGGGAGCGCGGAAAAAGCGTGCAGAAACAAACAGGTCTTTATGTCGCGCAGACGCGCGCACCCCTCACCCGGCCGCTAAAGCGGCCACCCTCTCCCGCAAGGGGCGAGGGTTAAGCTAGCGCGTATGGGCAGGGACGCCGGTGCCACTGTTTTATCCAAGGCCGGTCAACGCACTGAGAAGACGGTGGTGTTCCAGGTCATGCCGGACGGGCAACCAACAGCATGCTGTCGATGGTGAAGCTGCCGTCCGCCTCGAATTGAAAATGCTCGACCACCTCCCTCGCGGCCAGCGCCTGGAGGGAACGGATGGCCGCGACATGCGCATCCGGGGTCCTCATGCGGCCGATCCATGAGGCGAAGTCGAGTCGCAGCTTGAAATGCGAAACGCCGTCGGGACGGAAACCCGCCGTCTCCACCGCCTCCCGCCACTCCGCCTCGGAGCGGTTATAGACATGTGACGGATCGCGCAACAGTTCCAGGGTCTGAAACCAGGTGTCGAGCAACGGATTGCCGGGCGAGACCACGTCGATGAACACCGCCAGACCATCGGGCTTCAGCACTCGGCGGGCCTGGCTCAACCCGGCGGAAAAATCGTGCCAGTGATGGGCGCTGTAGCGCGTCACCACCATGTCGAACGTTCGGTCGGCGTAGGGCAGCCGCTCGACGGCGGCCCGCTCAGCGATCACATTGTCCAGGCCCCGCCGCTTCGCTTCCGCCGATACGGTAGCGACCATGGCCTCCGACAAGTCGCTGGCATGCATTTCGCCCACCAGGGACGCCAGACGATAGGCGACATGCCCGCCGCCACACCCCAGATCGAGCGCGGAGGCAGGCCGATGGCCGGCCGCGAGACGGACCAACTCATCGAGATCCCCGCCTTCCGCATGCACTTGGCTGGTCAGATAGGCGTTCGCCCGTTGTCCGAATTGCTGGCCGACGATGGCTTGGTGAGATGCTTCGTTTCCCATGAACGGCTCCTGAATGATCGTTTGTGAAACGGCAGGATGAGCGGTTCATTACACTGGTACAAGATTGTCAATTATCCTGGTATAAAAGCTTCCATGATGACATCCAACCAGATTCTCGGTTCCTTTTTGCGCGCCCGTCGTGAACGGTTACCCGCCCCTCCCACCCAGGGACGTCGGCGCCGGACTCCGGGCCTGCGGCGGGAAGAAGTGGCGGAAACTTGCGGCGTCAGCACCACCTGGTACACATGGCTTGAACAGGGGCGCGACGTTTCGGCCTCGTCCCAGGTGCTGGCCCGTCTCGCCGACACCTTGCGCCTGGGCAGCGCCGAACGGGCCTATCTGTTCGAACTGGCCGGGCGCCACGATCCGGCGGCGCCGGAACCGGGACCCGATCTGCCCCCCGAGGTTCTGGCCCTGCCCCTGCACATGACCGTTCCGGCCTATGTGCTGGACCGGACCTGGGCGGCACGGGCCTGGAACGACGAAGCCGCCCACCTGTTCGCCGGATGGCTGGATGGCGACAACGACCGCAATCTGCTGCGTTATATTTTTCTCTCGGACAAGGGGCGCGACCTGATCGCCGACTGGGAGGATCGCGGGCGCCGCGTGGTCGCCGAATTCCGCGCCGACTACGGCCATGGACTGAACGACCCGGCGCTCCAGGCGCTGATCGACCAACTGAACCGGGAAAGCACGGTTTTCCGGCGCTATTGGCAGGAACAGGCGGTTCAGCGGCGTGAAGGTGGTGAAAGACGTTTCAACCATCCCAGTGACGGAACCTGTCTTTTTTTGCAATCAACGCTGGTCTTGGCGTCCGATCCGGGAGTGAAGCTGGTCAGCCTGTCGCCGGTTCCGGTCAGGAATGCGGACGAAGAACGATGACCTCGTCATCGCGTCCCATGTTGAGCATCAAGCGGGCGCGTTCCTCCAGCATGTCGGCATCCAGGTGATCGGGACGTAAAAGCCGCGCCCGATGATCCAGATTGTCCCGCACCTCCTCGAGCTGAGCCAGACTTTCCTCAGCCTGCTTGATGTCTTGATTGAGCCGCCACCATGCCAGCAAGCCACGATCCCCCTGCACCGTATGGTAGGCAAAGTAGACCACCGCGGTAAGCCCCAGAAAAGGACCGATCACATGGCGTGCCCGGCGGCGAATTTCGTTCAAAATCATCATGGCACGCATGGAATCACACTCTGATTCCATGCGTCAATAGTAATTCAAAAGTTATCCTCTGTAATCTTCAGGCGGATCATCAGAATTTGATTTGCCCGCCCCATGTATGAAACCCGGCAGAATATGGCCTTTTTTTGGCAAAACACAGACTTCAGACAAAATCTGGGCTCCAGACACAAAATAGTTTAAGGCAAATCCATGATATGAAAAAAACGCCGCAATCATACCCCCATCCATCAAGGGACGAAAATTCTTCTCTTCGCGATTTTGATTCTTCTCATCGGAAAAATGATTCCAGATGATTCAAAGAGATTCGCACGATGATTCACTCATGAGGAATCGGCGGGCGGGCGTCCAGAGAGGATCGAGACCATCAATGGATCGAATCTAACGATCCAGATAATGCACCGAAGACATCTCGCGCAGCCTCTGCGCGGCGCTTTCCGGAGTGATGTCGCGCTGGGGCGAGCCCAGCATCTCGAAACCGACCATGAATTTCCGAACCGTCGCCGAACGCAGCAACGGGGGATAATAATGGGCGTGGAGATGCCAGGCGTGATGAGGCTGGCCATCGGTCGGCTTCTGGTGGAACCCCATCGAATAGGGTAGCGGCGTCTCGAAAAGATTGTCGTAACGCACCGCGAGGCGGCTCATGGCATCGGCAAGCCCCATGGTTTCGTCGCCGCCGAGTTCGTTTAGGGCTCCCACGTGGCGGCGGGGCAGGACCAGCGTTTCAAACGGCCAGACCGCCCAATAGGGCACCAGCACGGTGAAATGCTCGTTGCGATAGACGATCCGTTCATTCAGCTTTTCTTCCAACGCCAGATAACGGCACAGCAGGCAGCCCCCGTGATCGGCCTGATAGTCGGCCTGGGCGGCACCCTCCTTGGCCGTCTCGTTGGGGATGCTGTTGCCGGCCCAGATCTGGCAATGGGGATGCGGATTGCTCGCCCCCATCATGGCGCCGCGATTTTCGAAGATCTGCACCGAGTTGATGGCCTCGAGACGCCCCAGTTCGTCGGACTGCTCGCCCCAGACGCCGATCACCCGGCCGATCTCGGACATGGACATCCGTGCGATGGTCAGGTCGTGCCGTGGAGAGAAACAAATCACCCGGCAGATGCCCGGCTCTCCCCGGGCCCGCAATAGCCCCTCGATATCCCGCTCGGTGGTGACGGCGTCGGAGCGCAACGCCGCGAAATCGTTGTCGAAAACGAACGTACCCGCATAGGTGGGATTGATCTCGCCGTTGGCCCGACGATTGCCGGGACAAAGATAGCATTCGGGCTCATAGGCCGAGACCTGCGCCTCGGCAGGCTTTTCCATTTGTCCCTGCCACGGACGCTGCATGCGATGAGGCGAAACCAGCACCCATTCGCGGATCAGCGGGTTGTATCGGCGGTGAGATGTCTGTTCGAGCAACAACGTCATCACCATCTCCTACGGCTTGACGGCGTCGACGTGCGACCCCGGCACACAGGTGAAGATCGCCGGAACGATTCCCGTCGCCTCCCTGTAGGCCTCGGCAATGCTTTTCATGAAATGCCCGACGGCATCGGCATCGACCAGACTGACGCTGCAGCCGCCGAAGCCCCCTCCCGTCATGCGGGCCCCGTAGACACCGGGAAGCGGCAGGCTGAGAGCCACCATCACGTCGAGTTCACGGCAACTGATCTGATAGTCGTCGCGCATGCTTTCGTGCGATTCGATCATCAGGCGGCCGAACCGGTGAAGATCGCCGTTCTCCAGGGCGGTCGCGGCCTCCAGGACGCGGGCATTCTCGGTGACGATATGGCGGCAGCGGCGGTAGGTCACTTCCGGCAGCCGATCGGCGTGACGCTCCAACTGAGCAAGGCTGACGTCGCGCAACGCCCTGATCGGCCCCAGGGCCGGGGACAGCAGCTCCACGCCTCTCTCGCAATCCTGGCGGCGCAGGTTATATTCGCTGCCCGCCAACTGGTGATGCACCATGGTGTTGCAGATGACCAACCGGGCGCGAGGATCGACCGGCACCGGCCGGAAATCGAGGCTGCGGCAATCGAGCAGGACGGCGTGGCCGGCCACGCCATGGCAGGAAATGAACTGATCCATGACGCCGCAGCGCATGCCGACGAATCCGTTTTCAGCCTCCTGGCATCGCCGCGCCAGGTCGATGAGATCGATCGGCAGCCCCGATTCGGCAAGCAGGGCATATCCGACGGAGACTTCGAGCGCGGCGGATGAACTCATCCCCGCGCCCAACGGCACGGAACTGTGCAGCATGAGATCGGCGCCGCGGAGGCGATGACCGGCCCGTTCGAGCATCAGGGCGACACCCCGCACATAATCGGTCCAATCGCGGCGCGGCTTCGGATCGGCCTGATCGAGGTCGAACTCGGCGGTCTCGGACAGAGCCAGGGAATGGACCCGCACCTTACGATCGTCGCGCGGCAGGATCGCCGTCGTCGTCGCGAACTCCAAGGCGGCGGGCATGACGAAGCCGTCGTTGTAATCGGTATGCTCGCCGATCAGATTGACCCTGCCGGGTGCCCGATAAAGGCGGGGCGTCCCTTCCCAGCGGCGTTGGAACTCCTCGATCAGATCTGTGGTGCCGGTGGGCATGTCCGGTCCGTCCTAAGGCTATGTCAGCCTGGAGACGACCGCCTCGACGACGGCCGCGCTGGTGATGTTGAAATGCTTGTAAAGATCCGGCCCCCGCCCCGAAAGGCCGAAGCCGGTCATGCCGATGAAGATCCCGTCGTCACCCAGATAACGGTCCCAGCCGAAGCGAACGGCCGCCTCGATGGCCACGCGCAGAGTTCCCGAGCCCAGCACGGCGCGGCGATACTGTTCGGGCTGCTGGTCGAACAGGGACATGCAGGGCATGGAAACCAGCGATGTGCCGATGCCTCGGGCCTCCAGGACGATCCGGGCCTCGGCGGCGAGGGACACCTCGGAACCGGATGCCAGCAGGGTCACACGATGCGGCGACGTTTCCGCTTCGGCGAGCAGATATGCCCCCCGGGAACAAAGATTGTCGGCGAGGGCCACGGTCCGCACTGTCGGCAGGGATTGACGGCTCAAAGCCAGGACCGAGGGGGTTCGCCTCGATTCCAGCGCGATCTGCCAGCATTCGGCGGTTTCGGCCAGGTCGGCCGGCCGCAACACCTGCAGGTTCGGCAGGCAGCGCAGCCCTGCCAAATGCTCGACCGGCTGATGCGTCGGCCCGTCCTCGCCCAGCCCGATGGAATCGTGGGTCATGACATAGATGACCCGCTCCCCCATCAGGGCCGACAGCCTGATCGCCGGACGGCCGTAATCGGAGAAGCAGAAAAATGTGCCGGCATAGGGGATCAGCCCGCCATGGCGGGCGATGCCGTTCATGATGGCGTTCATGCCATGCTCGCGAACACCGTAATGAATGTAGCGCCCGGTAAAATTTCCCGGCCCGACGGGCTCGGCATCGGGAAACAGGGTGTTGTTGGATGGGGTGAGATCCGCCGATCCGCCCAGCAATTCGCGGAAAACCGGGCCGATCGCCGCCAGGACGCGGCCCGATGCCGACCGGGTCGCCAGTTTCGGCAGTTCCGAGGCGGCTTCCCGCTTGAGCTCCTCGATGATCCGGCCAAGCCCCGGCAGATCACCCCCGATCGCCCGATCGAACAGCTCGCGCAGCGGACTGGACCGATAACGCTCCACCCAAGCCTGCCGGGCCGCCACACTCCGTTGTCCGATCTTGATCCAGGCGCCACGGATGTCGTCGGGAACGACGAAGGGAGGATACGGCCAACCAAGAGCCTCGCGGGTCAACGCCACTTCGCCCTCCCCGAGAGGGGCGCCGTGGGCCGCCGAACTGCCGGCTTTGTTGGGGGCACCATAGCCGATCACGGTGCGACAGGCGATCAGGCTCGGCCGGTCCGAGGACAACGCGTCCTCCTGGGCTTTCGCCACCGCCGCCGGATCATGACCGTCGACCCGGGTGACGGCCCAGCCGTAGGCGGCCACCCGCGCCAGCACATCTTCGGAGAAGGAAAGCTCGGTCGATCCATCGATCGATATGTGATTGTCATCATAGAGCACGGTCAGCCGGGACAGGCGCAGATGGCCGGCCAGGGACAATGCCTCGTGGCTGATCCCCTCCATCATGTCGCCATCCCCGCAGAACACCCATGTCCGATGATCGACGAGACCGTCTCCGAAACGGGCGTTGAGCAGACGCTCGGCCAGGGCCATGCCGACGGCATTGGCCACGCCCTGCCCCAGCGGTCCGGTGGTCGTCTCGATCCCCGTCTCGATGTCCGCCTCTGGATGCCCCGCCGCCGCCGACCCCAGTTGCCGGAAACTGCGCAGCGCTTCCAGTGGCATCTTTTCATAGCCGGTCAGATGCAGCAGGCTGTAAAGCAGCATCGAGCCATGCCCTCCGGACAGCACGAAGCGGTCACGGTCGGCCCAGGTCGGATGTTTCGGATCGAACTTCAGAAATCTTCCGAACAGGACCGTCGCCACGTCGGCCATCCCCATGGGCATGCCGGGATGACCTGATTTCGCCTTTTCCACGGCGTCGATCGCCAAAAACCGCAGCGCATTCGCCAGCATCCGGTGATCCATCGTTGATTTGGCGGACTCTTCCAGCATTTCCAACCTCGCAATGACAGCGTCCCCGGGAGAGGTCGCCGTTTTCGTTCACACTGCCGTCATCCGGCATGCCGCGCCGGCTCCCGGGCGATGCCACGGATGAAATCGCGCAACTCATCGGTGTCCCGATGAAAAAGGCGAATGCCTTCGGCCAGCTTCTCCGTCGCCATCGGGTTCTGATTGAGACGCCAGCGGAATTCCGTCTCGTCGACCGAAAGACGCTCGATGCTTTTGTCCCGGCTGATTGCCGGATCGAGCAGGCGCGGAACGGCTTGCCTACGTTCACTCAACTCCCCGAGAAGCGCCGGACTGACGGTCAAACGGTCGCAACCGCACAATGCCTCCACCTCGGCGACATTGCGAAACGATGCCCCCATGACGATGGTCGGATAATCGAAGCGCCGGTAATAATCGAAAATCTCCCTGACGGAGAGGACGCCCGGATCGGTTTCGGCCGTATAGGTCTGCCCCGTCGTCTTGACGAACCAGTCCAGGATGCGGCCGACGAACGGCGAGATCAGGAAAACCCGGGCGTCGGCACAGGCCGCCGCCTGGACCAGGCTGAAAACAAGCGTCAGATTGCAGCGAATTCCCTGCATCTCCAGAATCTTCGCGGCCTGGATACCTTCCCAGGTGGCGGCTATCTTGATCAAAATGCGCTGCGGATCGACGCCGCGCTGTTTGTAAAGGGAGATCAATCGTTCGGCCCGGACGATGGTCGCCTCGGTATCGAAGGAAAAGCGGGCGTTGACCTCCGTCGAAATGTATCCCGGCACGATTTTCGAGAGTTCGGTACCGAAATTGACGGCCAACCGATCGAGCGCCAGTTCGACCCAGTCCTCGTCCAGCGCTCCGCGCCTGCCGCTCTCGCTCCGGCTCCAGGCGACCGCCTCCTCGACGAGGGAGGCATAAGCCGGCATCCGCGCCGCGCGCAGAATCAACGTGGGATTGGTCGTGCAATCTTCCGGAGCGAATGCCCGGATGGTCTCGATATCGCCGCTGTCGGCGACGATGACGGTATGCCGTCTGATCTGGGTAAGGGCGTCTTCCATGATTTAAGTCATCTCCAGGCAATCACGACGGGAGTCATTGTCCATAATATGCGCCTTTCCCGTGCTTGCGCAGATAGTGGCGATCGAGCAGGGATCGCTGCATGCCAGGCAGCCGCGGCGCCAGGCATTCTGCGAAAAGCCCCATGTAGGCGACGTTTTCCAACACGACGGCGTTGTGCACCGCGTCCCCGGGATCCGAACCGAAGGCGAAGGGGCCGTGCGAATGAACGAGAATGGCCGGAACCTGCCCGGGCGTGATTTGACGGGTGCGGAAGGTTTCAACGATGACATGTCCCGTCTCGACCTCGTAGTCTCCGGCAATCTCCGCGTCGGTCATCATCCTGGTGCAGGGAATGTCGCCGTAAAAATAGTCGGCATGCGTCGTTCCCGTCGCCGGGATGTCCCTCCCGGCCTGCGCCCAGATGGTCGCATGACGGGAGTGGGTATGCACGATCCCGCCGGCGTCTGGAAAGGCCCGATAAAGGACGAGATGCGTGGGAGTGTCGGAGGATGGCTTCAACGCCCCCTCAACGACGCTGCCATCGTTCAGATCGACGACGACCATGTCGGCAGCCCGCATCGCGGCATAGTCGACACCCGACGGCTTGATCACCACCAGGGAATTTTGGCGATCGATACCGGAAACATTGCCCCAGGTGAAAGTCACCAGGCCATGGGTCGGCAAAGCCAAATTCGCCGCCAGCACCTTCTGTTTCAGTTCTTCAAGCATCAGCATGTCCCTTCCCTTGCCGGCCCGCCTCAAGAAAACGTTTACTCAGCATTCAGCGACATGGTCGAGCGGTTGGCGTAACGAGATCAAGGCCATAGTCCGTCATCCTTCCTGACAAATTGTCTGCCGGGTAGCGCATAAGGGCCAACGCCGGACCGCGGGCAAGCGTGCCTCGCCGGCAAGCGCCCGCTCGATGGCCTCCAGAGGCAACAATCCGGTTTGGGTATCCACATTCCCGACCACGGAAGCGGCGTTCCACGTCGCCGCCCGCAAGGCGTCCTCCTCTCTTCGTCCGAGGGCGATAAAAGCCGCGAAGGTGGCGGCGAAGGCGTCACCGGCCCCCGCAGTGCCAACGACGTCGCATTGGGCGGCGGGGCAGAACGAAAGCGCCTCCCTGGTCGCGACAAAGGCGCCGCGCGCGCCATCGGTCAGAACCACATATTTCGGCCCCAGGGCGGTGACCGCCCGGCAGAATCCGGGCAGGCTCATCTCGAAGCCCCCGCCGCTCAGCCCCTTGACCGCCGACAAAGGCGGTTCCCCTCCCTCCGCCAGGGCGAGCACGGCCCCCTTTTCCTCCGCCGTGCGCCCCAGAAGAGGAACCAGGGCTCCGGCCTCCCGCCGGTTGATCGACAGAATGTCGATGTTTTCCAGGCAGCCCAGAAAAGCCGAACCATAGGCCGACAACTGGCGAAGGCCGGGATTGACGGCGATGATCGCGCCATATGCGCGCGCCTTGCGGACGATCTCGGGAAAGCATTCGGCGGATTCGTTGGTGAGGTTGGAGACATAGACGGCATCGACGGCGAATGCATCGTCGTGAAGGTCGGCTGATTCCAGAAGCGTATTGGCGCCACGGAAGGTAAAGATCGCGGCATTGCGGTCGTGGGAAGAAATCAGCACAGAACATCCGGTCGGAGCGCGGCCGTCACGCAAGGCCCAACGGCAGGAAACGCCTTCCTCCATCAAGCGGGCCAGCAAGGTCTCGGCCCGCGCGTCCCGTCCCAGCTTGACCAGCGCCGCCGTGTCCACGCCTAAGCGGGACATGGCGACCGCGGCATTGACGGCGCCACCACCACAATGTGTGGAGACCTCCTTCGCCTCGGTTTTTCCCCCTTCCTCCAAAAGGAGGAAGGAACTCTCGGCATTGAACATGGTCATCCGCTCGATACGATCGCTGTCGATGATGGCGATCGTATCGATCATGGCGCCGCCCACGGTCAGCATTCTCATCACAATCTCCCTATGTGAATTTCCGCGATGGCGCATAAATCGAGGAAAAGGGCCTCCTCCCCGACGCGCGGGCTCGGAGAGGAGGCAGGTCAAGTCCGACGGAGGATCAGGACTTGAGGGGAACCATTGCTAAAACCGGCTCAGAAGCTCGACTTTGTAACGAGCATATTCTTCCTCTGTGATCAGATGCTTTTGCCGCATCCCGTTCAGCACCTCCAGACGCTTGGCGATATCGTCCGGATCGCTCCGACCGCGCGGCACTGCGGTGGTGGGCAGCGGAACGGCAACCGCGGATCCCGCCGGAGTCGCGGCCGCGGCGGCGGGCTGGGAGGACGGCGACGCGATGGAGACGCCCCAAGCGGCGGGGGCGATCTTGGCCCAATCGGGGCGCGCCGGATCCGCCAGGGAAACCGGCCCCTTGACGAGCACGGCGTAATCGGCTTGCGTTCGCTCGCCGCGCGAACCGGTCTTGCGGGTCGGCGACTCGCCGCCGACAATCGTTTCCCCGACTTCAGGCTCGCGAACCTTGCCGAAAATAATATCGAGCGAACCGTTATCCGGAAAAATGCGGCCGGCCGTGAAGAACTTCCGACCCAACGCGGATAAACCGCCTGAGTGATGCACCAAAAAAGACACATCCTGGCCAGGCTTCAATCCGGCCAGCGCCGTGGTCACCGGCCCAACCAAAGTACTGACCTCACGGTCATCCAGCGCCGGGGTCGTATCGCCCCCGCTCTTGACCAGAAGCACCGCTTCCAAAGCCCGGCGGACCTCGTTGGTCGATAAGACGAGCGACGGGGAAGGATTGGCCGCGGCTTGAGGATCCAGGCTATCGATGCGTACGAACTGATTGCCGTCATGCCAGACGACCGCGGCGACACCGGGACCGTCGACCGGTTCATGTCCAAGGTTCGCGAAGCCGGGTTGAACGGACCGATTGGGGACTGCTTCGGCATCATAATGCACCGGTGCTGGTGTCGCGTTGCAGGCACCGAGCGCCAAGACGCCAAGGCAGACCGCTCCGAAACGACTGCCCCGCCGCGTCCCCGTAAAATGAGTAAACAACCTATTCACGAATTTCCTCCCGCTTGGGTAGACAGGCCATTTCCCCGGCCGTCATTTGGCAACCGCGCCAGGCTCTCCGGCCTTTCGTTCCCGGGCCATGTCCGGAAAACGAAAGGCCGAAAGAAATCCTAGCAGAAGAACCGCAGTCAGAACTGGATGCTGATACCGTTGAAGCCGGCGAACTGCGATTTTCCAGCCTGCGGCGGCGGCGCGCCGATATCAGCCGCGAAGTCTGCCTTGCCCGAATTCATCACCTCACCCACCGTGAAATAGAGAAACGCGTTTTTCGACAGATAGTATTCCATTCCAGCGGTGAACAGGTTGGCATGCCCGCCATGGTTGTTGACATTGGTGTAGAACCAGGCACCACGAACCACCAGATCCTTCGTCGCCTGGTACTGCGCACCGACCCAGCCCATATTGGAACCGGTGGCGTAGACCCCCGTGGTGTTGGACCCGTTCACCACGTTGTAGCCCGCATATTGGGTGGACCCTTTCCCGTTATTGAAGGCTGAGTTGTCCTGAGTTTTGCCCAGAGAGGCATCCGGCGCGCTGAGACGCTCATAGCCGACGAAGAGCTTGACCGGTTTGAGATCCAGGGTTGCGGCCAGCGTGGCTTCGTCCGAGGCCGCATAAAGGCTGTCCAATCTTCCGTTCGAATCCTGCACCTCGTCAAACATGGCCTGGAGATCCAGGCGACCAACCGTATAACGGAGCTCGACGGCATAACTGTTCGACACTTTGGTGGTTTTATAGGCGGGAGAGCCATCGCCATTGCCAAACGACATCTGGCCGTTGATTTGAAATCCACCCCATTTCGGGCTGCTATATCCGACCATGTCGTTGACGCTATTCCAGTTGCGACCATTGACCAGGGTGGCCGTCGACATGTTCTCCTTGAGCATCGGGTCGAAGTCCCAAATGTGGTCGGTGAGCGACATGTCCTTGCCGAAAGTGAGGGTGCCGACCTGTTTATTGCTCAGCCCACCATAAGCGCGGCGATTGAAGAGCGAGTTGGTGGCGCCGTTTCCGTTGCCGTTGAACGTGCCGTTGGTGGCATTGAAACCGGACTCGACCCGGTAGATCGCCGATAAATCCGGCGTCAGTTCCGAAGCGCCATGCACGCCGACCATACTGGTTCCCCAGTCGTTGCCGCCCGCTTGGACGACGGTCCCGGTCCGCCCCTTTGTCCCTCCATTATACTGATACAGATCGGCGTCAGTACTGAAGCGTAAGCCGGCGTCGAGACGAAGATAGGCGATTACGCTGGGAACCGCGCCGTCGCCCTGGGACAGGGTGACGTCCGCCTTTGCCACCTGCGGCAAGCCGAGGACGACCGCGAGAGCCGCGGAAGCGCAAAGAGGACGCAGTACCACACCACTGAAACGATTCTTTTCCATCTTGATTCCTCCCACTTTTTGGACCCACACCGAGGTAATCACGGAGCCGGGAATGCCTTCCTCTCTGCCCGCTCCGTGGAAAGCGATGAGCCCGAAGCCGCTCCCAGGCCTCATGCTCTTTGCCAGAACGCATTCCGAATACCGGACAAGAAAATTGACAAACCCTCCCCGTCATCGATGGTATAACCATCGATTCGTCAATAAAGAATACGTTTACCAAAACAAAAACAAAAGAATTTGTAACGAGACTCAAGTCATATTGGCACATACCTTCTTTCTAGAAGACTCAAAAATGGAAATCTAGCCGATAGATCTAGTCTTATATCTATCGAATATTACCGCCGCCAACAGAATCCCCCCCCTTACCAGATACTGATAAAACGGGTTTATATTCAACAGGTTCATGGAATTTTCGACCGTTCCCAAGATGAGAACGCCGGCGATGACATAGCTGATTTTGCCGATCCCGCCGGCCAATGACACACCGCCCAACACGCAGGCGGAAATGGCGGTCATTTCGAAACCGATTGCCGTCATCGGCTGGCCGCTGGTCATGCGCGATGCCAGAACGACGCCGGCAACGGCGCTCATCAACCCGTGAATGACGAAGATCAAGATCTTCGTGCGGACCACGGGGACGCCGGCCAGACGCGCCGCCTCCTCATTGCCGCCGATGGCCAGAATGTTACGGCCGAACTCGGTGTAATTGATCAGACCTCCGAAAATGGCGAAGGTCACGAGAGTGAGCCAGACGGGTGTCGGCAAGCCGAGAAAATAGGTGGTTCCGATCACGAAGAAGTCGGAATTCGAGATGCCGACAGCCTTGCCTCCGGCGACGATATAGCCGAAGCCACGGGCCATCTGCATGGTCGCCAGGGTGGTGATGAAGGCATTGATCCCCAGCTTGGCGAAGACGAAGCCATTGATCAGTCCGACCACCACGCCCAGGCCCAGGCCGGCAAGGATACCGACGACCACGCTGCCCGTCAGGTTGATGACCACCGCTGCCACACACCCCGATGCGGCAATGACCGAACCGACCGACAGGTCGAAATTGCCGGATGCAATGCACAGCAACATCGAGCAAGAGACCATTCCGGCCATCGATATGGCGAGGCTGAGACCAGCCATGTTCCGCCATGACAAGAAGTTGTCGACGAAGATGGAACAGGTGACGAACAACCCCAGAAACACGAGAAGCATCCCCGCCCGATCCAGGAGGACCGACGTGTCCACCTTCCGGAAAGAAGAGGTTCCGCCGACTGCCATAGTTTTCTCCGATGTATTCATGGATGCACCTCCTGTCGTCACTCAGTTCAGACCGGCAGGGCCATGCTGAGTATCTTTTGTTCAGACGTATCCGTGCGTTCGACAATGCCCGACAGGGCCCCGTCGCGCATGACCGCGATGCGGTCGGAAACGCCTAGGACTTCAGGCAAATCGCTGGAGACCATCAAGATCGCCACACCACGTTCGGCAAGACGGCGGATCAGGGCGTAGATTTCGCTGCGGGCCCCGACATCGATGCCGCGAGTCGGCTCATCGAACAGAACCACGCTCATCTGGTCGGACAGCCAGCGGGCCAGGATCACCTTCTGCTGATTGCCACCCGACAGATTGCAGATCCTCTGTTCCAGCGAGGGCGTGCGCACGTCAAGGCTCCGAACCTGTTCCTTGGCATTGCGCCTCTCCCAGGTCTCGTTGATGAATCCCATCCGGTAGCCGTGATGCCGTCGGGCGGAAATGTTGATGTTCTCCTGGACGCTGCCCAGGGGAATGATCCCTTCCGCCTTGCGATTCTCCGAGCAAAAGACGATGCCCTGGTCGATCGCGTCCCGGGGCGTCTCGACCTTGGCCGGATGCCCTTTGAGAAGGATTTCCCCGCCGGTCCGCCGCGTCGCGCCGTATATCAGTTTCAGCAACTCGGTCCGTCCGGCGCCGACAAGGCCGAACAGACCCAGAATCTCTCCACTCCTCACCCGAATGGAGATGGGCTCCTTGAGACCTGGGCCGGTGATATCCCGCGCCTCGATGGAGACATCGCCATAGGGACGTTCCGAATAATTGTAGACGTTCTTGATATCCCGCCCGACCATGCGATTGATCAGGATGTCCTGGGTCAGGCCCTTCGTCGAATGGAAAGTCTCGATATGGCGGCCATCCTTGAACACCGTGACCGAGTCGCAGATCTGAAAGATCTCTTCCATGCGGTGGGACACATAAAGGATGGTCCGCCCCTCGCTCCGCAACCGCTCGATGACGGAGAACAGACGTTCGATCTCGCGCGCCGACAGACTGCTGGTCGGCTCATCGAAGGCCAGGATCCGGGCGCCCCGGGTCAGCGCCTTGGCGATCTCCATCATCTGCTGCTGCCCGATCGACAACAGGCCCAACGGAGTGCGCGGATCGATATCGTCAGCCAATGAGACCAATGCAGCGCGGGCGAGTTCGTAAAGACACGGATAATCGACAAGGCCACGCTTTTTCGGCAGATGGCCGAGGAACAGGTTTTCGGCGACGCTCAGCTTGGGAACGGTGACCAGTTCCTGATAGATGACCGAAACCCCGGCCGCCAGGCTCTCGCTGGTGCCTTGAAACGCCCGTTCGCTTCCGTCGATGCGCAAGACGCCCGACGAAGGGCGATAGACCCCGCTCAAGATCTTCAACAGCGTCGATTTTCCGGCGCCATTCTCGCCGACCAGCGCGCGAACCGATCCGCTATTTACGCCGAACGACACATCGTCCAGCGCAAGCACGCCGGGAAACGACTTGGAGATTCGGACGAACTCCAGATAAGGGGACGATGACCCGATCGATTCTCCGACAGACATCCCGGTTCTCCTTGGACACAAACGGACCTTCGAGGAAGGAGGCGCGGAAGAGGCAATAGACACCTCTCCCGCGCCCTGGGGGCGCCTTCTACATCAGGCCCATTTCCGTCAGCTTCTGCTTGAAGTTCTCACGGGTGATCAGCGTGGCGTCGCTGATGGGCGTGAACTTGGCCGGCTCAGATCCCTTGGAAACCCAGTCGTAGACCATCATCGCGGTCTTATATCCGTGCACGTTCGGACTGAGCAGCAACGAGCCATAGAGTCCCGTGACCTCCTTTTTTTCCAGTTCGGCGACCACGTCCGTGCCGTTGATGCCGATGCCGATGACGTCGGGAGCCTTGAACCCCGCCCCTTCCGTGGCGCGAATCCCACCCAGGACAGCGTTGTCGTTCATGCCGATGACCAGCCAATGCTTCTTTTCCGGATGCTGCGTCAGGATGATGTTCGAGGCGTCGAAACTGCCTGGAATGTCAGTCGTGCGATTGGCGGCGGAGAAAATGTTTTCTTTGGCAAACCCGGCGGCGAGCAGGGATTCGACGGAACCGGACGTCCGTTGATGGGCGGTATCGAGTTCCTCGAAGGTATTGACGATGGCGCCGGTCTCGGCCAGGTTCCAGCCGCGCTTCTTGGCCTCGGCAATCAACAGGGAGCCCTGCTGCTGACCGACGGCATGGGCATCCATCCCGAGATAGGGCACGTCCTCCATGAATTTTCCGTCGGAACCGACGAAGCGGTCATCGACAGTCACGACTTTCAGATTAAGTGCCTTGGCTTTGGCGACGATGGACGGGCCGAGCCGCGGATCGGGCGTGCAGATCACGAATCCCTGGGCCCCATTGGCAGCCAGACTGTCGAGAGCGGCGAGGGTCCGCTCGCCATCCGGAGTGGCGATCTTCAAAAGCTCGAAACCATGATCTTTCGCAGCCTTGTCGGCAAACCGCCACTCGGTCTGGAACCAGGGTTCCTCCGGCTGCTTCACCAGGAAGCCGATCCTGACCTTGTCGGCCGCCCAACCGGGACTCAAAACTCCGCACAACGCAATGGCGGATGACAAAGCGATACTCAAGATACATTTCTTGATCATTTGTTCCTCCTTGCAATATCGAGTCTGAATTATTTCAGACTTCCATTATTTAATTACTCAACCACCCACCGGCGACCATTCATTTCCCTGTTCGACGCAAAAACTTGAAGTTGTAAAATAATTAACACGCTACCTTAAAGAGAGAAAATGACGCAATATGCAAAAATATTTACAGGACCGATATACCTGCTGTGCCGGCATAAGAAATTTTTCCTTTGTTTTTCACAAAGATAGGACCATGCACCATCATGTCAGGGCCCCTTCCATGGACGTCTCGCCTACCATCTCTTTCAACCTGATGAGCGTCGGCAGGATATCACCAAGAGAATCTTGGCCAGGATCTCCCAGCATGAAGTAAAGCCGGCGGAAAAGGCCATAGAGTTCGTCATAAACGCTTTGCTCGGAGGGGCGAGGAAAGAATGTCCGACACGGCGGCGAGATTCGCGCCTGCGCTTCCTCCAGCGTCGGAAACACCTTCGCCGCCATGAAGGCGAAAATAGCCGACCCCACGCCCACCACATTCGAGCTGGGCACCAGGACCGGACGCCCCAGGACATCCGCGTAGACTTGGTTGAGCCGATCGTTTTTTTGCGGAATCCCCCCGGCATTGATGATGCGTTCAATGGAGACACCGTGCTCGCTCATCCGATCGAGTATGATGCGGGTATGGAAGGCCGTGCCTTCAATGGCGGCCATCAGATTGTCTTGCGGAGAGCTCAGCAGGTGCCATCCCAGGGTGACACCGCGCAGGTTGGGATTGACCAGGACCGTGCGGTCGCCGTTGTCCCAGGTCAAGTGCAGCAAACCGCTCTGGCCGGCCCGGTATGAGTCCAGCCCCTGGCAGAGCGTCTTGACATCGGTTCCGGCCCGACGCGCGATAGCGCTGAAAATATCGCCGACCGCCGAAAGCCCGGCTTCGATGCCGATATGCGACGGATGGACGCTGCCCGGCACGACCCCGCAAACGCCGGGAACCAGATTGGGAGACGCCGTGATACCGATGATGCAGGTCGAGGTTCCGATGACGTTGACCATATCGCCGGTTCTGGCACCGACACCGATGGCGTCCCAATGGGCGTCGAAAGCACCGACCGGAATCGGAATCCCCTCTCTCACCCCCAGCCGCTCCGCCCACTGGGCCGACAAATGCCCCGCCAAATGGTCCGAAGTCACATAGTCGCCTTGGAGCTTTCCGCGAACCCCCGCCAGCAACGGATCGACCTTGACCAGGAAGTCCTCGGGGGGCAGACCGCCCAACGAGGCGTTCCACAGCCATTTGTGCCCCATGGCACAAACGCTGCGCCTCACCTTCCGCGGATCGGTAATGCCGCACAGGGTGGCGGCCACCATGTCGCAATTCTCGAACGCCGATCCCAGCAACTCCCGCTTCCCGGGATTGTGTCGCAACCAATGGAGAAGTTTCGAGAACCCCCATTCGGCGGAATAGGCATCGCCGCACCACTTGATCGCCTCCAGCCCCTCGCGGTGAGCGGCCTCGGTGATTTCCGCCGCCTCGGCTTTCGCGCGGTGGTCGCACCAGAGATAATATTCGTTGAGGGGGCGCATCTGTGCGTCCACCGGAATGACCGAGGAACCGGTGGTATCAAGAGCGATGGACAACACCTCCTCGCCCGAAACGCCGGTCCGCCGCAACACCGAGCGCGTGGCCGCGGCCAGTGACCGCATCTGATCCTCGTGCGACTGGGTGGCGTGATCCAAATCGTCGAGCGTGCGGTGCAAGGGATATTCCTCGACCGCCGAATCGAGCAGCCCCCGCTCGCTGTCCACGAGGGAAACGCGAACGCTCAATGTGCCGAAGTCGACACCGGCAACGATCGCCATGGGTTTTCTCCGAACGACTCAGGCATGCCGATAGATGTCCCACCCGAGATAGCGGGTGGTGGCCTCGTAGACGGCATCCGCGACAGTGGAAAAATTGGCGGCGACATGATGCTCGAATCCCTTCTCGCAAATCATGCGCAACAGCACCTGCAGGTTGTCGATCTCGACGACACCGGCCCCCCCGAAGGTTTCAAGCGGATCGTCGGTAAACCGCCCCTCTCCGATATAGCCGCGGATTCGCCCCGACAGGTCGTCCGTACTGAAACGGACGAAGGACATCGCACCCGACCGCACGCGTCCGGAACAGGTTCCATAAGTGTTGTCCCGTCCCACCGTGTCGGCGATGATCGCCTGATAGTCCATCGTGGCATCCGGCAGGAAATGCTTCGGCAGGTTGCTGCAGTGGAAACAGACGGCCTTGTTCGGGTCGTAGCCGTAATTGTTGTTCCAGTCGAGAAGAGCACTCGGCGTCTGCGACGCCAGACTGAGCGCGTGCATGCCGATCAAACCACAGATGTCGACCTCGCAGGCGCTCGACATCAATTCGTTGCTCATCATGCTCATGATCGTACAGGGAACGACGCCGAAGTATTCCTCGATCGACGTCCAGCATTGGACGGCGCTGACCTGGACGTCGACTTCCGCCATCCATTGATCGACCACCGCCCCCAGCTTGGCCATCTTCAGCAGGGCCTCCTTCGGCACCCCCTTCGTCGGCACATAATTCTCAATGGCCTGCAATTTCGCTTGAGCGGCCTCATCCTGATCCTTCATGCGGGTGACGCGCCCCAGGATTTCGGAAAGATCCAGCGTTTCGACGGAAATACCGGAGGCCTCCAGCATCTTTTCGCTGTAGCGCACCGTATTGAAGGCGGCGGGCCGCGCACCGATGGCGCCGATCCGCAGATTGCGCAATCCATTGACCACCCTGCAGACGGAGCCGAACCAGTCGAGATCCTTCTTGAACTCGGCCGTATCGGGGGCAACCGTGTGCTGAGTCGTCAAGGAATAGGAGATGCCGTACTGCCGCAGGTTGTTGCAGGCCGACATCTTGCCGCAGAAACTGTCGCGGCGGGTGTGCTGCCCCATCTGAGAGGGACTGTCTGGCGTGGCCTGAACCAGCACCGGAACGTCGAGCTTGGCCCAACGAAGAGTATCGGCGATGGGACGTTCCTCGCCGAAATTCGGCAGCGTGACGATCACCCCGTCGATCCGCGCGCTGTTGGCCCGGAACAATTCCGCGCAACGCTTGGCGTCCTCGTAAGTTTGCACGGCGCCATGCTTGGTCTGTTCGGGACTGAGGACCACGACGTCGAAGCCCGCCCCCTCCAACACCTTGATCATTTCCTCGCGTCCCGACCGAGCCAAATGGTCAGGAAAGAACCCGCGGCTACCGACGATTACACCCATCGTCATCTTTTTCCTGGACATCGCCTTCTCCAACACGAACCAGCAAACGCAAAAACAAATAACTTCAAATATAAATATCGATTATTTAAAGATAAAAATAGACACTACCAACACATTATCATGTGATGGATGAAAACTTATAAAATGAGTAAACGTTTTCTCAGATAACGTTACGTATGAAAAACCTCACTGTCAATTTTAAATTGCGTTAACAACCCTGCCGATGACGATATTCATCGGCAGGGTTTCAATCTATATTTAATAGAGGTCCTTGCGCCGCTCATATTCGGCGCGGGCACTGTCCGGCTCGTAAAGCTTGGTGACCGTCTTGATCCATTTCGGAGGAACGACACCTTTCGTCTTGAAGGCGATCAGGGCATCGAAGGCCGGCCCAGCCATGTTCGGGGTCAATTCGACGGTGGCGTTGGCTTCCCCCTCGCCCATCGCCTTGAAGATGTCCGGAACGCCATCGATCGACACCACCAGGATGTCCTTTCCCGGCTTCAGGCCGGCCTCCTTGATGGCCTGGATACCGCCGATCGCCATGTCGTCGTTATGGGCATACATGGCGCAGATGTTCTTGTTGCCGCCCTCGGCCTTGATGAAGCTTTCCATCACTTCCTTGCCCTTGGCCCGGGTAAAGTCTCCCGACTGGGTCCGGACGATCTTCATCTGGGGATGTTCGCCGACGACCTTGTCGAATCCCTTTTTCCGGTCAATAGCCACCGAGGCACCGACGGTCCCTTGCAGTTCAACGACGTTACACTTGCCATTGGTGGCCTTGGCCAGCCAATCACCGGCCGCCTGCCCTTCGTAAACCGCGTCGGACCGCACGACGGTCAGATAAAGGGAGTCGTCCTTCACATCGATGCCGCGATCCAGGAGCATCACCGGAATCTTGGCATCTTTCGCTTCTTTGAGGACCGTTTCCCAACCCGTGGCCACGACCGGAGCAATCAGAATGGCATCCACCCCTTGCGCGATGAACGAGCGAACGGCCTTGATCTGATTTTCCTCTTTCTGCTGCGCATCGGAAATCCGCAGATCTATGCCGCGTTTGTCGGCCTCGATCTTCGATATCTTGGTTTCCGCGGCACGCCAGCCCGATTCCGAACCGATCTGGGAAAAACCGACGAGCAGTTTGTCGCCCGCTTGTGCCGAGCCCGCAACGCTCATCGCCGCAATTGCACCGGCGATAAGCACCATAGATAATCTCATGCCTTCCTCCCATTATTATAAACACAATATTCACAAAAGAAGTAATCACACACACTCACTATATATTTATGATGATTACTTCCTCTATCACTCCGCAAAGAAGTGAAAGTTCATGTTGTGATCGTACAATGCTCCGGGCGTCAAACGCGCGGAGGGGAAATGCCCAACGTTCGGGGCATTGGGAAAAGTCTGGGTTTCCAGAACGACCGCATCGAAGGGGACATAACGCGCCCCGCTCTTGCCGAAGGGACCGTCCAACGGCAGGGCGCCAGAGGCATAGAACTGCACGCCCGGCTGATCGGTTGCAACGTCCAGCCCACGTCCCGAGGCCGCGTCCGTCAGGCGAATGCGGCGTCGGATCCGACCGGACGGGCCGTTGAGGCACCAATTGTGATCGAATGCCCCGCCAGCCAGCATGTCGAGACCTGCGCCGATGGATCTGCCCCCCCGGAAATCGAATGCCGTCCCGCTCACCGGCGCCACCTCGCCGGTGGGAATCAGGTTCTCGTCCACGGGAAGATAATGGTCGGCCTCGATGGTCAGGCGGTGATCGCGGATACTTCCTGAAGCATGCCCGCCCAGATTCCAGTAACTGTGATGGACCAGGTTGACCACGCTGGGTTTGTCGACCGCCGCGGTCATCCGAATTCTCAGGTCTCCGTCATCGCCCAACTGATAGCTCGCCGAGGCGAAGAGAGTACCCGGGTATCCCTGGTCGCCATCCATCGAAATCAGCGAAAACAGCACGCGATTGGCGGCTTCGTCGGTGGAGGCACTCCAGATTCGGCGGTCGAATCCAAGACGCCCGCCGTGCAGATGGCTGACACCGCCTTCGTTGCGTTCGAGCTGAATGCTTGCCCCGTCCAGCGAAAAGGCGCCGGCGGCAATCCGATTGCTGAACCGCCCGCAGGTGGCACCGAAATATGTCTCATGTCGCACATAGCTCGGAAGATCGTCGAACCCCAAAACGATATCGGCCAACCGCCCGTCGCGATCGGGAACGTGCATCTCCGTCAACCGTGCCCCATAGGCGATCACCTTCGCCTGCATTCCCTTGGCGTTGTCGAGGACGAAGCCGGGGACCGGCAAACCGTTCAATGTTCCAAAAAGAAACGAGCGAATTCCCATGGTTTTATCTTCCATGTGTTCCTGATGATTGGGTTTGCGATGCCATGCGCCCTTTCCATGGATGATCAGGCCGGCACCGATGCACTGCCTTTCGACGACCACAGGACAAGGAGAAGGCGCTGGAATCCGATGAAAGCGAACAGGAGGGCGCCGACGGCGATCTTGGTCCACCAACTGCTCAACGTCCCATCGAAGGTAATGAAGGTCTGGATAAGCCCCTGCATCAGAACGCCGATGAAAGTACCGAAGACATATCCGTAGCCGCCGGTCAGCAGGGTCCCCCCGATCACGACGGCGGCGATGGCGTCCATTTCCGTGCCGGTGGCCGCCAGCGGATAGCCCGCCTGGGTGTAGAGTGAAAAGACTATTCCCGCCAAAGCCGCAAGGAATCCGGACAAGGTATAGATCAGGACCATCGTGCGCCCCACCGGCACCCCCATCAGACGGGCCGACGTCAAATTGCCGCCAAGGGCGAAGACATCGGCGCCGAAGCGGGTACGGTGGGCGAGAATCCCGCCAACTACGAAAACCAGCAACATGACCATGGCGATCAGACTGAGACGCCCGCTCATGACAGGCAGGGAGATATCGTTCAACTGGCTGTAGAAGGGATGATCGATCGGCAGTGAATCCGTGGTCAGCAGGAAACTCACGCCACGTGCCAGGAACATGCCGGCCAGGGTGATGATGAAGGCCGGGATGTCCAGATAATGGATGCACAACCCCATGAGGGCGCCGAAACCCGCCCCCAGGGCCAGAGCGAAGACGAACGCCAGAAGCGGAGGCAAATGCCAATGTCCGATGGCGATCGCCAGGAAAACCGTGGTGAAGGCGATCACCGAGCCAACCGAAAGATCGATCCCGCCGGACAGGATGACAAAGGTCATGCCGACCGCGATGATGCCGAGAAAGGCGTTGTCCGTCAGTAAATTTAACATAACCCTGACTGTTGCAAAGTTATGAAACTGCAGAGAACAGTACAGATATCCAAGAAGAAAAATGACTGTCGTGGCAAGAAGTGGGAGAAACCGCCTGATCATCGCCCGTCACTCCTGCTCAATAGTTTTTTCAAGGACGGTGACTGGACGAACAAAATGGCCAGCACCACCACCGATTTGACGATCAGATTGAATTCCGGCTTGAATCCACTCAACAGAATGCCGGTATTCATCGCCTGTATGATCAAGGCGCCGAGGACCGCCATCACCAGCGAAAACCGCCCGCCCAAAAGCGACGTGCCGCCGATCACCACCGCCAGAATGGCGTCGAGTTCCATCCATAATCCGGCATTATTGGCGTCGGCGCCCTTGATGTCGGCCGCCAGGACCAGTCCGGCGACCGCTGCGCAAAGACCGGACCAGACATAGACCAGGAAGAGGATCATCCGGGTATTGACCCCGGCATTGGCACTGGCCCGCCGATTGATGCCGACCGCCTCGATCAACAGGCCGAGCGCGCTCGCCCTGATCAGCAACAGGGTGATCCCCAGCATGGCCAGAACGATCACCACCGGCATCGGCAGCCCGAACGCGGATCCGCCGGACACGGCCGCCAGCCGCGGATCGACGAAGGTGACGATTCGCCCCTCCGTGATCATCTGCGCGATGCCGCGTCCGGCCACCATCAGAATGAGGGTGGCGACGATCGGCTGGATCCGCATCACCGAGACCAGCAAGCCGTTCCATAATCCACAGATCACGCCGGCCACCAGCGTCGAGCCGATGACCACCCAGATCGAAAGACCGGAATTGATCAGCACCGCGGCGGTGGAACCGGCGATAGCGATCACGGCGCCGACCGACAGATCGATCCCTCCGGTGGCGATCACCAGGGTCATGCCCAGCGAAAGAAGTGTCACCGGCGCACCACGGTTGAGAACGTCGATCACGCTGCCGAACAGCCGGCCGTCCTGAAAACGGAGATTGAAGAATTGGGGTGACACCAGCCAATCGACGAGCAGCACCAGCCCAAGCCCGACAAGCTGCGGCAGGTTCCTCGCGCAGGCGAGCCGTTTGGCCGACACTGGAAAGACGAGCAGATGCGTCATGGACATCATGGGTCCCCCTTCTCAAGCGCCGGCCGCGATTGTGGCCATGATGCCATCGGCGGTGGCCTCGTCGCCCGTCAGGGTGCCGACCTGACGGCGGTCCCGCATCACCAGGACGCGATGACTGTAGGCGACGATCTCCTCGAGTTCCGACGAGATCACGAGCATGGCCAGTCCCTCGGCGCACAGACGGTCGATCAGCCGGATGATCTCGGCATGGGCGCCCACGTCGATGCCGCGTGTCGGTTCATCCAGGATCAGGAACCGGGGCTCGGTGGCCAGCCAGCGGGCCAGCAGAGCCTTCTGCTGATTCCCGCCCGACAGAAACTGGATCGGCCGGTCGGCGTCCGGCGTGCGGATGTCGAGCTCGGCGATGAATTTCGCCGCGATTCTCTCCTGTTCGCGGAACGACAGGGGACGCAACCATCCCCGCCGCGCCTGCAGCGCGAGAATGATGTTTTCCCGCACCGACAATTCCCCGACGATACCGTCATTCTTACGATCCTCGGGGCAATAACCGAAGCCCAGACGGATGGCGTCACGGGGGGAGCGCAAGCGTACCGGCCGGCCGCCAACCGCGACGGAACCGTTTTCAACCCGCTCTAGTCCGAACAGCAGCCGGGCGGTCTCGGTGCGTCCCGACCCCAACAGGCCGGCGACGCCGACGATTTCACCGGCGCTGATCCGCAAATCGAAGGGATGGACATAGCAATGACGGCCGAAATGGTGAAAATCGACGACCGGCACGCCATCGCCGACCGGCGGACGATGCGACGGCCGGAGTTGCAGAGACGTCATCGCACGCCCCAACATCATCGACACCAGCGCAAGACGTGAAAGCTCGGACGTCTTTTCCACGCAGACCACGCGGCCATTGCGCAGCACGGTGATGCGATCCGAAACGGCATAGACCTGGTCAAGGAAATGGGTGATGAAAACGATGCCGATACCCTTGGCCTTCAACGTGCCCATCACCTGGAACAGAGTGGCCACTTCCTGCTGATCAAGGCTGGCGGTCGGTTCATCGAGAATCAGGACCTTGGCCGAAAGATCCACCGCCCGGGCGATGGCGATCACCTGCTGGATCGCGACGGAATACGCCCCCAGGGACGCCGCCGGATCGACTGACGCCAATCCATATCCGGCCAGAATATCCGCCGTCCGTCGACGCATTGCGCGGACATCGACCATTCCCCAGCGGGTCGGTTGGCGGCCCAGAAACAGATTTTCAGCAACCGACAGATTGGGGAGCAGATTGACTTCCTGGTAGACGGTGCCGATCCGCAACCGTTGCGCATCCGCCACGTCCCGTGGAGCGATATCCACGCCATCGAGACGAATCGTCCCTCCATCGCGGGGATGAACGCCGGTCAGGATCTTGATCAGTGTCGACTTCCCGGCTCCGTTTTCACCGAGCAGGGCATGCACCTCGCCCGCCCTCAGGGTGAAGTCCACGTTGTCCAGCGCCAGAACTCCGGGGAAATGCTTCACCAGTCCCCTGACTTCCAGCAGGTTTTCTACCCATTCCGCCTTTCCGGCCATTTTTTCCATCCCAGTGTCCCGTCGGCCGCTTTTTGAATGGCGGCTCTATTCCGGTTCCGTAAGCCCTTCTCCTCTCTCCGCGCCGCCGCATTTCCAGACGGGATTGTTGGAGAAAACGTTTACTCGAAGAGCTATATTCTAATTGGCCTTGCTTCTCGCCAACACAAAGCCCAGCACGCTCCCGTTATGATTGTGGTTGAATTAAACCTAACACGTTAGTCACGGATTGTCAGCGCCCACCTTACGATGTACTCCCAAAGTCGCGCAGGCCGGCGGCTCACCAGCCGGTCTCCTTACAGAAGACAGCGCCGTCCGGGTTGTGCAGAAAATGTTTCCCCTTTACGATCCCGGAGGCGTCCGCCTTGAAAAATCGCAAGAAAGAGAAGGCCTTGGATATCAGAGATATCGCCAAGCACGCGAAAGTTTCCATCGCCACGGTGTCGCGTACGATCAACCATGTCTCCACCGTGGACCCGGATCTCGCCAAGCGCGTCTGGAAGGCCATCGATGAGCTTGGATACTATCCGAATACGCAGGCCCGAACCCTGGTTTCCGGGAAAAGCCGAATTTTCGGCCTGGTCATCCCGGATATCACCAATCCATTCTTTCCGGGAATCGTTCAGGCATTCGAAGAAATCGCCATACAATACGATTATGAGATCCTTCTGACATCGACCGGCAATGATCAGCATCGCATGGAAAAGGCGATCCGCCGCATGATCGAACGTCAGGTGGATGGGGTCGCCATCATGACCTTCGGCATGGAGGAGGAACTTCTCGAACACCTCCATTTCCGCAAGATGCCCCTTGTTTTCATTGATGTCGGCCCTCCTTTGCCCCTGGTCAGCAATATCCGCATCCAATACCAGATCGGCGTGCGTCAGGCGGTGCAGCATCTGGCGTCACACCATCATCGGCGCATCGCTTTCGTATCCGGTCCGCCGGAACTGAAATCGGCAACGGCGCGGACCCTCGCCTTTCAAAACGCCATGGCTGAAAAAGGCCTCGAAGTACCGGATGGCATGATTGTCAGCGGCCATCACACCGTCGAGGGTGGACTGGCCGCCTTCGAACAACTGGCGGCCCGGACGGAACGGCCGACGGCCGTCATGTGCTCGAACGATGTCAGCGCCATCGGCGTCATGCGCAAGGCATATGAACTGGGGATTCAAGTCCCCGACGATCTCTCCGTTATCGGCTTCGACGACATCCATCTGGCCGAATTCGTCATCCCACCTCTTACCTCGATCCGCATGTCGCAAACGGAACTGGCCCGCCTGGCCTTCCACGCCTTGTTGGCCGACGTGGAAAGGACGTCGCTGCCGCCGGCCGGTACCGAATATTTTCTGACCACCGAACTGGTCCTGAGGAAATCCACGGCCCCGGTCAGGAAGCCTGCCGCGGAGCCGAGCAAGACGCACCCTTTTTAACGAACGACAAAGTCAATGTTCCGAAAACCGACGACGCCGACCATCGTATTGCTTCTGTTGTGCCTGATGTACTTCATCACTTATGTCGACCGGGTCAATGTCGGAACGGCCGCCAACGCCATCAAGACCGAGTTCCAGTTGAGCAATACAGAACTTGGGCTTGTCCTCTCGGGGTTCGCCTATCCTTACGCGCTGTTTCAAATTTTCGGCGGCTGGATTGGCGACCGTTTCGGTCCCCGTCGTACGCTGTTCGTCTGCGGTACCATCTGGGCCGTTTCGACCATGTTGACCGGTCTGGCGACGGGGTTGCTTTCCCTGTTCATCTTCCGCCTGGCGCTGGGCTTCGGCGAAGGAGCCACTTTCCCGACGGCGACGCGGGCCATGCAAAGCTGGGTGGCCGATGGCCGACGCAGCTTCGCCCAGGGACTGACCCATTCCTTCGCCCGTCTCGGCAATGCCATCACGCCACCGGTGGTGGCGGCCCTGATCGCCGCTCTGAACTGGCGTGGCGCCTTCATCGCACTGGGACTGTGCAGCCTGCTCTGGGTCATCGTATGGGGTTGGTATTTCCGGGATTCCCCCGCCGAACACAAAGGCGTGACCGCCGCCGATCTGGCACGGCTGCCGACGTCCGATGGAGCTTCCGGCCATAAGCGGAAAGCCCCGTGGGCACGATTGGCCCGACGGATCATGCCGGTAAGCGTGACCTATTTTTGCTACGCCTGGACCCTGTGGCTTTATCTGAACTGGCTTCCGTCATTCTTCCTGCAGGCCCACGGCCTGGACCTCAAACAATCGGCCCTGTTCGCCTCGGGGGTGTTTTTCGCGGGCGTCGTCGGGGACACTCTGGGCGGCACGCTCAGCGACATGATTCTGAGACGGACCGGCAAGGTGAAGCTGGCCCGCCTGTCGATGATCCTGTCCGGTCTGGGAGGCGGAGCCATCTGTCTGCTTGCCGTTTTTCTGAGCGACGATCCGGGGGTCGTCGCCCTGCTCCTGTCGGCCGGCTTTTTCTTCCTGGAATTGACCATCGCCCCCATGTGGTCGATCCCCATGGATATCGCGCCGCAATATTCAGGAACGGCCAGCGGATTGATGAACACCGGCTCGGCGATGGCCGCGATCATCTCGCCATTGGCCTTCGGCTATGTCGTCGACGTCACCGGAAACTGGATACTCCCCTTCGCCGGTTCGGTCATCCTCCTGCTCGTTGGTATCGGATCAGCCTTCCTCATGCACCCGGAACGACCGTTTCTGGATCTTCCGAACCGATAAAAAAACCCTCCGGCGGAGGTTCCGCCGGAGGGGTCGCGATCGAATACCGCCGAGGCGCTTCAGAATTTGACGCGCATCGAGGTATAGAGGCTGTGCACGCGATAGCTCGACCTGGATTCACCCGAACTCAAACTGGAGACGGAGCCGCTCGACAGAACGACGGGATCCCAACCATAGGACCAGTCGTTATCCTTGTAGAGATCGAAGCCGTAGCCGGCCATGAACGAGATGGCGGGCGTCAATTGATATTCGCCCCGCACCTTAAGGCTGTGCATCGAGGATGAGACATTGGGCAGATTTTCGACGTTCTGATAACTCTGCGTCGTCGTCGTGCTGGTAATGCCGCCGAACATGTTGTAGCCGATGTCGCCGTAGCTGAAAGTGTACTCGGTGTCGAACTTCAAACGATCGGTGGCTTTCCAGATGAGCGCCGCGCCGGCCGAATGGATGCTGTCGGTCGTGTTGACATCCCAGCCCTGGCCGGTGCTGTACTTGGCCATGCCATTGCCGCCGTTATCATAATAGATCCTCTCATAGGTATAGAACCCATGCAGGTCGACACTCTGGGTTGGCGAATAGGTCACGTCCGGCCCGATCGAGGCGTTGGAGTCACGATTGGTGCCGGTCTGGCCGTTCAGGTAATGGTAATGGTTCTCCTCCAACTGGCCGTTCAATCCCACAGACCACTCCCGGGATGCCCGGTAATTGCTGCGCAGCTTGACCCGGTCAGAGGTACGGGGCGTCTGATAGAAGGCGCCCGATAACAGAGAATTCGCCACATATTCGTAGGTCCCGGTCCGCACGCCATGCTCGTAGGCGACCGAATTGGTCAGCTTGGCGATCGAGGTGTTGCTCACCTTCATTGAGGCCGTGTTCTCGGAACTGTGTCCGACCCAGTAACCGATCGCACCACCGGCGGAAGCACCGGTGGTCGCCGTGACGCCGGCGTCGCGCCGAACGTCGTCATAAGCGTATCCGACGGTCACCTTGGTGCTGTCGAGGACGTGGTAGCCCGCCTCCATGGCCACCTTCTGCTTGGTCCAGTTTTGGTTCTTCGTATGGTACTGGTTATACCAGATACTGTTGGATGCGGCCTCGAAATAGCCGGCACCGTAAAGCGAAAGCGGATTGGAGCCCACCTCGCGCCCCTCGATGGCGTAGGTCGCCTTCAGATCCAGCTTGGGTATCGAACGGGAGTTGATCGAAACATCCCCGTTGTAGACGCGAGCCATCTGATGCGTCGTGCTGCCACTGGGATTGAGAATCATCCCCCCGTATTGGTACAGTTGCGAGAGCGGTGTCGCGGTAATCGCCGGCAGGGACACGTTTGACGATTCCAGTCCATAACGGAAATCGGTATTGACCTGCGTGGCGCGAGTCAGGCTATAGGCCGCCATGCCGCTGACATAGTGCGCATCGTTGCTGGGCGGCAGGGAATAGACGCTGGTGAATTGCCCCTCATTCCGTGTCGGTTCGCCGTTATTGTCACTGGCGAAGAACGGCGCGACGAAGGCCGAGGTATTGTCGGTAAACTGCGAATAGTCGTAGCGCAGCAACGCTTGCAGACGCTCGGTATTGTATTCGCCCTGGATGCCGAACAAGTTGGTGTCGTAATCCACCGGCTCGGGAAAAGCCGTGCCGGCGGCCGAACCCTCCAGCGTCTGCAGCTTGGTCCCCTCCTTATGCTCATGCCGAAAATCGGAGGAGATGACCCAGTTGCCGATCAGGTATTTTCCGTCGACGCCACCGATATCCCGCCGGGTACCCGCAGTTTCCTTGAGCATGGGCAGGGTGTGGGTGGCGTAATAGTTCAGATTATGCCCGCTGCCGCTGGTCACCCCGTCATAGCCGCCGAACGCCTGCAATCCGGGCGCCAGCGCCCCGCTGCTGGTATAGGGCGAATAGAAGGTCTGCCCCGTATAGGTGATGGCATCGTAAAAGGCATTGACCTTCCAGGTGCCCCGTTGTCCGGCCGTGACATTCACTTCGGATTCAGGGGCCAGGGCGTTGTTCGGCCCCTGGTGATCGAGCTGGAAGTCGAGATTTCGGCCGTCGGCCTCGAAATAATAGGTCCCGCCCGATTTGGGATCATCGCCGCCTTGCAGATGGAAGGCGCCGAGAGAACCGAATCCTCTCGAATCATGGCCGGTATAACGGCCGAATAGAGGAGAGGTTCCACTTTGGTAGCGAACGCCGACATCGACCCAATTATTGTAGTCCGATGCCTGCGCCGACGAATCGCCGCTCTGGTCAAACCCTTGCGCGGCGACGGCCATGGGCACGAGGCAAACGCCGGCCAGTGCCATGACCCGAAGGCTGAGTTGTTTTTTCATCTTACACCTCATTCATCCGATCTTGACGTCAGCGAAGGAAAGCTTCGCCGGCCGGACTGTTGGAGCCATGGATATTGGAATGGCAGTTGAGGCAGCTTCGATTGGTCAGGTAGTAGCTTTGCGTATGCCCGCCCGCCAGGGACGATTTGCCGCCGAACCAGCCACCGCTTTGGTTCGAGTTATCGCTGGCGCTATGACAACTCGAACAAAGGAAGGGTTGCCGTTCCGTCAGCAACGCGGCTTGCGGCGATCCATGAGGAGCGTGGCAGTTGTCGCAGTTCTCGCGAACCGGCTGATGCTCGAAGATGTAGGGTCCGCGCTTCTCGGCGTGGCAGGTGTAGCAGGTCGCATTGATGGTGAAGCCCTTGACCAGCTTCGGTCCCGGCGAGCCATGAACGTTATGGCAGTCCGCGCAGGAGACTTTCCCTTCCCGCACGGGATGGTGCGAATACTGGAAGCTGTCGGCCCGCTCCTTCGCATGACAGGTAAAGCAGACCTCGGGCTGGGTCGTCTTGACCAGGACCGGGTCTTTCTCCGCATGCACGGTGTGGCAGGCATTGCAGGCGACGTTATTCGCCTCATGCTGGCTCCCCACCCACTTCATCCGCTGGCCGCCACGATGGCAACCGACGCAGACCTCCGCCCGTGCTTCGGCCGGAGAGGCATCGGGCCCGGAGAACACCACGCCCGGCGGCGTCCGTTTCTGCCCCTTGGGCGGACGATTGCTCGCATGTGCGGCGCTTGGCCCGTGACAGGACTCGCAACCATGGGTTGCCGCAGGTGTCCGCGCATCACCCTTGACCGCATGCGGCGTTTTCATAATGGCATTGTAAGGAGCCTCATCATGACATTTGAGGCAGGTCTGATCCCCCTTCTCCGAGTAAAGAGCCGTGCCTTCCGGCGCCGCCCCCTCCGCGGCATATCCATTCGCGGCCCACAGAGCAGCGGAACCGCAGAGGAGACCGATCACTACATTTTTTATGCTCATAGCTTCCCCTCAGCTTCAGTATCAGAAACAAACGCTAGAATCTGTTCCTGAGCAATACGAACTTCTGAGAAGATGGCACAAATAAACAGTCACAATGAAAGCATATTAGCAGCTTTCATTACGCATATTACTTTATGTGCGTTGGTTAATGACCGATAAATTCAGAATGCCCATCGATCAACCGGTCATTTTTGACCATTCGTTTCCACCATCTATGGAATTAATTATATGTCACGCTCTCCACACCGAGTAAAACGAATGTGACATTTTTCCTGTGGTCATTCGGTTTTCGTGCACATTCTTTCACCACAGTTGCAAAAAAAACACACACCCTTCCCTTCCAACGCCGCCCCCGCCGACATTCCAAAACGGAAAGAATGAGAGATCTCGAATAAACCAACCTTTAGTATTAATACCAAAGTGATGCATGATCATCGAACCGGTTAGGTATGGAATCCCCCGCCGGATCGCTTCCGCTTTCAGCACCATTTGGTCATGCAGGCTGGGCATCGAGGTCGCCATGGAAAGGTGAAAAGCCTCGTCTTCCGCCACTTTCCTTGTATATTGTATATTCTATTCAGGACGTCATCGCGAAAGGGATGTCTGTTGAACGAGATCATCGGACAAAAATTGTCCGAGCAATTGCGCGAACGCATCGAGGACCGGATCATAACCGGCGTTTATCGGCCGGGAATGCGTCTCGACGAAACCGAATTGGCGGCATTTTTCGGCGTATCGCGAACCCCAATCCGCGAAGCGCTCATCCAATTGGCCTCGACCGGCGTCATCGAGATGCGGCCGCGGCGGGGGGCCGTGGTCGCGCAGGTGGCGCCGGACCGGCTTCAGGAAATGTTCGACGTCATGGCCGAATTGGAGGCGATGTGCGCAAGCCTGACCGCCCGAACGATCAGCGACGGCGAACGCCGGGAATTGATCGCGGCCCACCAGGCTTGCCAGACCGCGTTGAAGGAAAACGATCCCGACACCTATTACCGCGTCAACGAGGCGTTCCACCAAACACTTTACCGTCTCAGCCATAACGGATTTCTGGCCGAGCAGGCCCTGGCGCTGCAGCGACGCCTGCGGCCCTTCCGACGTCTGCAATTGCGGATGCCGGGACGCATGGCCTCGTCCTTCGGAGAACATTCGGAAGTGCTGGAGGCGATCCTGGCCGGAAATCCGGCAGGAGCGGCCGATTGTCTGCGCTCGCATGTCTGTATGCAAGGCGATCGCTTCGCCAATCTGTTGGCCCTGATCGAAAGCGAAAGCGCGGTGGCGTGATCCGGCCTTGAAAGGACGGCCACGCTCGCCGTCCGGCCTGGAAATTATCGCTCTTCGTCCAGGCGCCGCTCGCGGTCGGCCAGGATGGTGATGGTTTCAAGCGGGGTTTCCTCGGCGGCGATGGCACGCGCGTCATCGAACACGGCAGCCGCCAGATTGGTCAGGACGTGACCCGGCGGCATTTCAATAAATAACCGGGCCCCCAATTCGTAGAGCAGCACGCTGCCGTCGTGCCATCGCACCGGATACATGACATTCCCGGCAAGATCGGCGCGGATCAACTCGGGGTCGCGCGTCGCTCGCGCCCGCCGATTGTCGACATAGACGCATTCGGGTATTGCCATCGGGATCTCGGCGATGGCCTTGGCCAGAACCCGGGCAACCTTTTCCAACAGCGGACAATGGGATGGTACGCCGACCGCCATCCGCTCGGCCTTGCGGGCACCGGCGGCGCGTGCCAGGCCGAGGATGGCCTCGAGGCCATCCTCGGCGCCGGCGATGACGAATTGCGTCGGCGCATTGAGATTGGCCAGATAAACCGGCGCCGCCTGATCAAAATTTTCCTCGATCAGGCCGGCCAGGCGCCGCTCGTCCAATCCGACCACGGCAGCCAAGCCATAACCGGTGGGATAGGCCTGTTCCATCAATTGAGCGCGCAGGCGAACCAGCGGCAATCCGTCGGCAAAGGTCAGGGAGCCACCGGCGATGGCCGCGCTGAAGGCACCGACCGACAAACCGGCAACGCCATCGGGGCGAACGCCGCTTGCCCCAGCCAGCCTGGCAAGGGCAACACCGGCCGTGACCGTCGCGATCTGCACGGCGACCGTCGAGGCCAAAGCCCCCGCGTCATCGAGGGCGAGGACATCCTGTCCCAGGATTTCACCGGCTTCGGCCAGGGTGGCGGCGACGACCGGATGGTCGGGCAGACGGTGAAGGAAGCCGGGCGTCTGGGCGCCTTGTCCGGGAAACAGGAACGCAATGCTCATCGCCGTTGATCCTTCCATGGATTCTCGATCAATTCCACGCCGGTCAACGTCCGCAAGGCGATGCGGCGGGGCGCCCGGGCGAATTCGGCCAGGGCGACCCAACCGGACGTCAGCGCCATCTGCCCGTCGATACGGACCGGGAAGGCGCCGAGGGCATCGTGAAGTCGAGCGATGTTTTGCGGTGTCGGAGGGGCATGGGGGCAGATCAGAAGATCGATATCGCTGGCCGCCGTCATCGTCGGCTTGCCGCTGGCCAATTCGAACCCGGCGCTCCCCGTCGGTCCCCAGGGAAGTCCGGCCTCGACCATCAGAACATCAATGGCGGCCAGGATGGTGAAATGAGGAAGCTCGGCGGCACGTGGCGCCGTACGCCACGCCGCGCGGGCCGTCAGATCCTGCGGCCGAACGACACGGCGTACGCATTTTTCATCCAGCCAGCCGGCAAAACGGCGTTCGCGGCCGACGCCACGAACGCCTATCGGAAGACGCCCGCCTGAAATAGGAACCCGCCGAACCACCACCAGCGGAGCGGCGGCCAGGCTTTCAGGCACCCAGGCGGGAAGCGGACCATCGCCGACGATGGCGTCGATCCGCTCCGGTTCCACCAGATCGTGCGGACGGATCAGGGCGCCGCCCATTGTTCCGCCATGCGACGGCGAACCTCGATGGAGGCGGCGCGAACCTTGTGGGCGGCGGGCGATGTCAAACGGTTGTCGAGACCGGTTCCGCCGGATTTCGCACTGGCGATGGCCGCCGTGACCTCAGCCTTGATGCGCTCGATATCGGCGGCGCCCGGAGCGTCGGCGTTCACGCCGCTGATCAGCGCGTGCAATATCCCAAGCTTGGCGTAGTTACGGATGTTGTAGGACATCGGCAACACCGTCTCGCCAAGGACATCCAATTCCTCGACACTGCGTTTGGTGACGCGCGCCGCCGCCGCCTTACCCATGGCGTGGACCAAGACCTCGGAATCGTCGAGGGCGACGATGCGATTGGCCTGATAGCCATGCGCCAGAAAGGCGCCGGACATGGCGCGGCCGACCAGCAACGCCACAACGGGATGACCGGCCAGACGGGCGCTGGCATAAGCGTCGACCGCCGCCGCGCAGGCCAGATGGATGCCGATCAGCTCTTCCCGGCGGCCATAAGCCTGGCTCGGTACATCGACCACGGCGACGATGGGCCGGCGGGCACCGTCACCATCGCTGTCGATAGCCTGCCGCACGAACCGGGCCAAGGTCCATCCCTGCTCCAGCCCAACTTCACCTTGGCGGGCACGGGGAAAACGGCTGTCGGGATCGGGCACCACCGCCAGAAAGCGGGTGACCGCGCCGGCGAAAGTGATGTCGGCGCATCGCACGGACGGGGGAGCCTGTTCGACCAGACCCGACTGGCCGGTCAGCGCCTCGAACCAGATTTGGCCACGGCTGATGCCGTCGCGATGATTGCTCATGCCTGTTCTCCTTTTCCCCACAGGGCGCGCAGGGCCGGCCCATCGGTGACGAGGGCTGGATCGATGGCAACGAGGCGTGCCAGAAACTGCGGGATTTGCTGGCTGCGATAGCTGTCCGGCTGACCGGCCCTGAAGGCGGCGCGCACGGCCTCGGCGATGGCATCGGCGTCGTCCTCGACCAATTGGTCGACCAGTCCGACGGCGGCCCGTTGCTCGCCACCGATCAAACTCCAGATCAGCCGCTTGTCCGAAGCGTCCAACTCGGCGATACCAGCCTCCTGTTCGATCACTTCCGGCCCGTTCATGCCCAGACGGGCCTGCGGGGTAACGATCAAATGGCTGCACAGGGCGGCGGCCAGCGACATGCCGCCGAAACAACCGACCAAACCGGCGATGATGCCGACCACCGGCACATGGGGACGCAAGGCAATGATGGCGGCGTGAATCTCGGCGATCACCGCCAGCCCCAGATTGGCCTCCTGCAGCCGGACGCCCCCGGTTTCCAACAGAAGAACCGGTCGCGTCGGGATGCCCCTTTCATGGTCCTGGCGGGCCAGATCCAGCGCCGCGGCGATCTTCATGCCGGCGATCTCGCCCATGCTGCCGCCTTGAAAGGCGCTTTCGATGCCGGCAACCACCGCCGGCTGGCCATCGATCAGACCCCGGGCGACGACCACGCCGTCATCTTCCTGCGGAACGATGTCCTGCATTTCGAGCCAAGGGGAGTGGAGCCGGTCGAAGGGGCCCAACAATTCACGCCAGGTCCCGGCATCCAGCAGAGCCTTTGTCCGTTCGCGGGCGGACAGTTCGATGAAGCTCTTTCTGGACAGCAGCCGGTCCAGATCGGTGACGGCGGCGGTCATTGCCGGCTCTCCTCGACGGCTTGCTCCAGACGCAGCGCCACCATGCCGGGGGTCGCTCCGAAGTCGTTGATCTCGATGCGGACCGCCTTGCGGAAGCGGGTGAAGAAGCGGTCCAAAACGTTCTTCCAGACCTGGCCATAGCCATCGACGCTGGTATTGATGCGCACATGCGCCGTCTGATCCGGCGAAGGCTCCAGCAGAACCTCCAGATCCCCGGACCCGACCACGCCGACATGGGCGCGCGCCGTGGCTTTCTGGTCCGCTGGATAGTCGAATGTGAATGTTTCCATTGCTGTCATCTCCAGGGAGAGAATTCGCTCTTGGGGGGCATCGCCGCCTCACCAGGTCCGGAAGCGGGCCGGCGGCTGGTAAAGCCCGCCCGACCAGGCCGACAACTCTTCGATGCTGCGGGCGGCCAGCAGGGAGCGCTTGGCATCGCCGCGCCGCACGCCCATGTCCTCGGGGTAGGCGACGATGCCGCGTTGGCGCAAATCCTCGGTCTTGCGGGGATTCGCCTTCAGGCCGACCGGCGTGGCGCCGGCCACGGCGGCGATGGCGGCCCGGCGTTCCTCGATGCCGTCGGCCTTGAACAAATAGGCGATGCCTTCCTCGGTCACCACATGGCTGACGTCGTCGCCATAGATCATCACCGGGGCAACCGGCATGTTGGCGTTCTTGCCCACCTGCACGGCGTCCAGGGACTCGACGATCACCGGTTCGCCGCCTTTCTGATAGGTCTCGGCCAACTGGACCACCAGCTTGCGACCGCGAACCACCTCGGAATCGGCGGTGATCAGACTCAACCAGGCGGGCGTGCTGTGACGCCGGCCCTTGGGATCGTGTCCCATGTTGGGCGCGCCGCCGAAGCCGGCCAGACGGCCCATGGTGACGGTCGAGGAATTGCCGTCGGGATCCATCTGCAAGGTCGAACCGATGAACAGATCGACGCCATATTGGCCGGCCAACTGGCACAACACGCGATTGGACCGCAGGCTGCCGTCATGGCCGGTAAAGAAGACGTCGGGCCGCGCCCGGATATAGTCCTCCATCCCGACCTCGCTGCCGAAGCAATGGACGCTTTCGACCCAGCCGCTTTCGATGGCGGGAATCAGCGTCGGATGGGGGTTCAGGGTCCAGTTGCGGCAGATCTTGCCCTTGAGGCCCAGGGACGCGCCGTAGGTCGGCAGCAACAGTTCGATGGCGGCGGTGTCGAAACCGATGCCATGGTTGAGCGAGGTGACGCCGTGGCGTTCGTAGATGCCGCGGATCACCATCATGCCCATCAGAATCTGCAGCTCGTTGATAATCCGGGGATCGCGGGTGAACAGCGGTTCGATGGCGAATGGGCGGTCGGCCACCACCACCAGATCGATCCAGCTGCCGGGAATGTCGACGCGCGGCAGTTCATCGGTCAACTCGTTGACCTGGGCGATGACGATGCCCTGCCGGAAGGCGGTGGCCTCGACGATGGTCGGCGTATCCTCGGTGTTCGGCCCGGTATAAAGATTGCCCTGGGCGTCGGCCTTTTCGGCGCAGACGAGGGCGATGTTCGGGGTCAGGTCGACGAACATCCGGGCATAGAGTTCGACATAGGTGTAGATGGCCCCGATCTCCAGCTTCCGATCCTCAAGAAGCTGGGCGACGCGCAGGCTTTGCGGCCCGGCGAAGGCGAAATCGACCTTTCTGGCGATGCCTTTTTCGAACAGGGTCAGATGTTCGCGCCGGCTGATGCTGGAAATCAGAAGATGCAAATCATGGATCTTCCTGGCATCGACCTCGGCCAGCGAGCGCGACAGGAAATCGGCCTGCTTCTGGTTGTTGCCTTCCAGCGCCACGCGATCCCCGGAATGGACCAGCACTTCCAGCGCCTCGACGATCCGGGAGGACGGCAGAACCTTGCCGGAAAGCCAGGGGGCGACGGCGGCCAGGCGCCGAGCCTTGTCTTGCCCGCGTTTGTTCCAGGATCGCGGGGCGGTCCCGGTATCCAAGCTTTGCACCATCAGCAGACTCCTAAAATTCGGTCACGGGACGGCACCGTTCGAACGACGAAGACGGCCCGGCCAGGATACCTTGGCATCCAACATGTATACAAAATACAGGATTTTGTGTATCTGACAACGGGATTGCTGCGAGGCAATCGCTTGAATGCGCCTGAGGCGCCGTTGCGAAAAAAAGGGACCGCCGAAGCGATCCCTTTTTCCGTAAAGTCTGTCTTGTGAGTGGCGTCCCGATACCGGGACCGGTCTTATTTACGGCGCAGAATGCTGCGGCCGGCGAATTGAGCGATCGGGCCCAATTCCTCTTCGATGCGGATCAACTGGTTGTACTTGGCCAGACGATCGGAACGCGACAGCGAGCCCGTCTTGATCTGGCCGGCATTGGTCGCCACCGCCAGATCGGCGATGGTGGCGTCCTCGGTCTCGCCCGAACGGTGCGACAGGACGGCGGTGTAGCCGGCCTTATGCGCCATCTCGACGGCTTCCAGGGTTTCGGACAGGGTGCCGATCTGGTTGACCTTGACCAGGATCGAGTTGCCGATGCCCTGCTCGATGCCGCGGGCCAGACGCTGCGGATTGGTGACGAACAGATCGTCGCCGACCAACTGCACCTTTTCCCCCAGGGCGTCGGTCAGCAGCTTCCAGCCTTCCCAATCGTCCTCGGCCATGCCGTCTTCGATGGAGATGATCGGATAGTTGGCGACCAGCTTCGACCAGTATTTGACGAAGGCCTTGCTGTCGAGCGTCTTCTTCTCGCCAGCCAGGACATATTTGCCATCCTTGAAGAATTCGGTCGACGCGGCGTCGACCGCCAGGCAGACGTCGTCGCCCGGCTTGTAGCCGGCAGCCTCGACGGCCTTCAAAACGAAATCCAGCGCAGCTTCCGTGCTCTTCAGATTGGGGGCGAAACCACCCTCGTCACCGACGTTGGTGTTGTGGCCGGCGTCCTTCAGAGCCTTCTTCAGTGCCTGGAACACTTCCGAGCCGATCCGCACCGCGTCGGCGACATTGGCCGCCCCGACGGGCTGAATCATGAATTCCTGGATGTCGATGGGATTGTCGGCGTGCGCGCCACCGTTGATGATGTTCATCATCGGGACCGGCAGGGTGTGGGCGAAGGTGCCGCCGACATAACGATAAAGCTGCAGACCGGCCTCTTCGGCGGCAGCCTTGGCCACGGCCAGGGAAACACCGAGGATGGCATTGGCGCCCAGGCGGGCCTTGTTCGGCGTGCCGTCCAGTTCGATCATCGTCCGATCGACATGCAACTGGTCTTCGGCGTCGAAGCCAGCCAGAGCATCGTAGATTTCGCCGTTAACCCCTTCGACGGCCTTCAGAACGCCCTTTCCGCCATAGCGCTTCTTGTCGCCGTCACGCAGTTCGACCGCTTCATGGGCGCCGGTCGAGGCACCTGACGGTACAGCGGCCCGACCAAATGCGCCAGACTCAAGGATGACATCGACTTCGACGGTGGGATTGCCGCGCGAATCGAGGATTTCACGCGCATGGATATCGGTAATCGCAGACATCGGCTGCAGTCTCCTCTGGAAAAAATATCAAAGACTATGAAGTGGCCTGGCTTTGGACAAACGATCGAAGGCAGCCAGGGTGGCGATGAATTCAGGCATCTCGGCCAGCGGAATCATGTTGGGCCCGTCGGACGGTGCGCAATCGGGGTTCTCGTGAGCTTCGGCGAAAACGGCGGCGACACCGATGGATACGGCGGCCCGCGCCAGGACGGGCGCGAACTCCCGCTGACCGCCGGAACTGCTGCCCTGGCCTCCCGGTTGCTGCACCGAATGGGTCGCGTCGAACACCACCGGACAGCCGGTTCTGGCCATGATCGGCAAGCTGCGCATGTCGGTGACCAGGGTGTTGTAGCCGAAACTGGCGCCACGCTCGCACAGCATCACGCGATCGTTGCCGGTGCTCTCGATCTTCTTGGCGACATTGACCATGTCCCAGGGAGCGAGAAACTGGCCTTTCTTGACGTTGATCGCCCGGCCGGTGGCACCGGCCGCCAGCAGAAGATCGGTCTGCCGGCACAGGAAGGCGGGAATCTGCAAGACGTCGACAGCCTCGGCGACGGGAGCGCACTGCCCGGCGTTATGCACGTCGGTCAACACCGGAATGCCGAGGCTTTCGCGGATTTCCGCGAAAACCGGCAATGCCGCCTCCAAACCGACGCCGCGCTGACCGGCCACGCTGGTGCGGTTGGCCTTGTCGAAGGAGGTCTTATAGATCAGCCCGACCCCCTCCTTGTCGCACATATCCTTGAGAGCCAGCGCCGTTTCCAGCGCATGGGAACGGCTTTCCATCTGACAGGGGCCGGCGATCAGCACGAAAGGCAGATCATTACCGAGGGTAAGCGAGCCGATGGTGATGTGTCGTGCTTCTGTCATGCGGACTTTCGCCTAGACCAGACGCGATTGGCGAATGGCGGCCTGAATGAAGGAGGTGAACAAAGGATGCGGATCGAACGGCTTGGATTTCAGTTCGGGATGGAACTGCACGCCGATGAACCAGGGATGATCCGGACGTTCGACGATCTCGGGCAACACGCCGTCGGGCGACATGCCCGAAAACACCATGCCGGTCTGCTCCAGGCGTTCCTTGTAATCGATGTTCACTTCGTAACGGTGCCGATGGCGTTCGCTGATGACAGCCGCGCCATAAATGTCGGCGACCTTGGTTCCCGGCTGCAGATGGCAACCGTAGGCGCCAAGCCGCATGGTGCCGCCCAGATCGTCTCCGGCCGCGCGATGCACCAGTTGATTGCCGCGCAACCATTCGGTCATCAAGCCGACCACCGGCTCGTCGCAGGGGCCGAATTCGGTCGAACTGGCATGCGACAGGCCGGCCAGATTGCGCGCCGCCTCGATCACCGCCATCTGCATGCCGAAACAGATACCGAAATAAGGTACGCGATGCTCGCGGGCGAACTTGACCGCCGCGATCTTTCCGGAAACGCCACGTTCGCCGAAACCGCCCGGCACCAGGATGCCATGGACGTCCTCAAGCTCGTGGATCGCCTCTTCGCTTTCGAAGATCTGGCTGTCGATCCAGTTCAGGCGGACCTTGACATTGTTGGCGATACCGCCGTGCTGGAGCGCCTCGCCCAGTGATTTATAGCTGTCAAGCAGGCTGGTGTATTTGCCGACGACGGCAATGGTCACCTCGCCTTCCGGCATGCGGATGCGATCGACGATCTTATTCCAGCGGCTCAGATCGGCCGGCGGCGCGCCTGAAAGACCAAAATGCTTACAGACCTGGTCGTCGAATCCCTGCTCGTGATAGCTCACCGGCACCTGATAAATGGTATCGACGTCGAGCCCGGGGATGACCGCTTCCTCGCGGACGTTGCAAAACAGCGCGATCTTGCGGCGCTCGCTGCTGGGAATGTCGCGATCCGAGCGGCACAGCAGCAGATCGGGCTGAATTCCCACCGACAGCAACTCCTTGACCGAGTGCTGCGTCGGTTTGGTCTTCAGTTCGCCGGCCGAGGGGATATAGGGCAACAGGGTCAGATGCACGAACATCGTGCCTTCGCGCCCCAACTCGTTCCCCAGCTGCCGAATGGCCTCCAGGAACGGCAGGCTTTCGATATCGCCGACCGTTCCGCCGATTTCACAGAGAACGAAATCCTCGTCGGTGAGATCGGAAAGGATGAATTCCTTGATGGCGTCGGTGACATGGGGAATGACCTGGATGGTCGCCCCCAGATAGTCACCCTTGCGCTCCCTGGCGATCACATTGGAGTAAAGGCGTCCGGTGGTGATGTTGTCCGAACGGCGGGAAGCTACGCCGGTAAAGCGTTCGTAATGTCCGAGATCCAGGTCGGTCTCCGCCCCGTCGTCGGTCACATACACTTCGCCATGCTGATAGGGACTCATGGTCCCAGGGTCCACATTCAGATAGGGATCCAGCTTGCGAAGACGAACCTTAAAGCCGCGGGTCTGCAGGAGCGACGCCAATGCCGCGGACGCCAAACCCTTGCCGAGGGAGGAAACCACGCCGCCGGTGATGAAGATGAAGCGCGTCATGGGCCGTTACAATACACCAGAGGTCGGCCACGCCCAAGAGGGGCGTGATGCCGTTATCGTCAAAAAAAGAGAGAGGCGTCATCGCTGAGGCCTCTCTGGCGGGATTAGCCGGGATTACCGGCTGAGTGGCGCCGTAGGCGCCGCCGGAGCGGCGGGTGCCGTCGGTGCCGGCGCGGTATCCATGATGGAACTGGGCTGACTGCGCGAATTGGCGATCAGCGCCAGGGCCAGACTGGTCACGAAGAAGCCCGTCGCCAGGATCGCCGTGGTCCGTGTCAGCAGATTGCCGGCCGCACGGCCCGTCATCACGCCGCCGCCACCGCCGATACCAAGCGCTCCGCCCTCGCTACGCTGCAGAAGGATGACGCCGACCAGACCGATGGCAATGAGCAGATGGATGACGAGAAGAACATGCAGCATGCGACCACCAAAAAAAAGCACCTCGGCCACGCAGCCGAGGATCGATAGATTGGCGCCTTTTTATTCGCCCTGGCGGCCTAAGGCAAGCAGGCAATTTGTTCGAAGGATGGAGGGTGGGTTGTTAGCGGCCGTCGCGGCGGGTCATCCGGGTGACGGCAACAGCATCATCGGCATGGCGGCGTTCGCCGCATGCCCCGCTGCACCCCATCATGCCGCGCATGGAGGAAAAGCAGCGACCGCATTGAGGTCTCACGCCGAAATGGCGAAAAACCTCGCCATGCGTGGCGGCGCCCGCCGTTTCGGCGGACCGGATGTCGCTTTCGGTCAGGGCATTGCAGACGCAAATATACATGGCAGAGAAGATCTCCACGGCCGGGCCCATGCCGGGTCCATCCACCCGCCGGCCCATTAGTTGCGAACGATTCGTAACATACGCCCTCGCCCGGTCAAATGCGAGCGTTTCTTAACTTCATCGCATGATCTTCTGTAATACCAACAAACTCATCGACTTTTTTATCGTTCCAGAGCAGGCTGGCTTATTGTCATTTGCAGGAAGGGTCACCGATGCAGGGCAAAAAATCGGTCATCCAGGAGCTCAATTCGTTGCTCACCGGCGAGTTGACCGCCGCCGACCAATATTTCATCCATTCCCGCATGTATGAAAACTGGGGTTTCTCCCGACTTTACGAGCGTGCCGAGCACGAACGCGTCGAGGAATTGGAACATGCGGCGACGCTGATCCACCGGATCCTTTTCCTTGAGGGAACGCCGGACGTCGCCGCCCGCCTCCCCCTTTCCGTCGGCAGCACCGTCCCCGACATGCTCAAGGCCGACCTCGCTTACGAAAACCAGGTTATTGCCGCATTGAAGAAAGCTATCCGGCTTTGTGAAGGCGAAGAGGATTTCGAAACGCGGCGGATTCTGGTCAAGCTTCTCGAGGACACCGAGGAAGACCACACCTACTGGCTTGAACAGCAGCTTGGACTGATCGCCAAAATCGGCCTTCAGAACTATCTGCAATCCGCAGCGGGAAGCGGTCCCGCCTGAAGATCAAGGGACCGGAAACTCACAACTGTTTTCCGCCCTGAAATTGGCCACGGAGCGCGACGATGAAGGCAGCCAAGGGTATCAATGGACACCTGAACAAGGTGCTGCGCCATTATCTTACCGGCATCAACCAATATTTCCTGCACGCCCGCATGCTGAAAAACTGGGGCTTCGCCGGCCTCGGCAAAACGGAATACCATGCCTCCATCGCTTTGATGAAGGAAGCCGACGAACTGATCGAACGGATCTTGTTCCTGGAAGGGCTGCCCAATCTTCAGGATCTGGGCAAATTGCTGATCGGCGAGGATGTGCCGGAAATCCTCAAAAATGATCTCACCCGCGAAACGTCCGCCCGGACCGAACTGGTCACCACCATCGCCAAGGCCGAGGAAGCCCAGGACTTCGTCAGCCGCGACCTGCTGACCGAGCTTCTGGAGGAAACCGAGGAACGGATCGATTTCTACGAAACGCAGATCGACCTGATCGGCAAGCTGGGCCAGGAGAACTATCTTCAATCGGCGGTCGGCGAGACGGGGGTGGCCGGCCAGTGATCACTGGCCGGCGACTGGCGGTCGGCGGGATTCGGCGCTTTGGCGCAAGGCCTGCGTGATCGCCGCCGCCTGGGTCCTGGCCTCAGCGTCGCCCGCATTGGCTGCGAGACTGTAATATTTCAAGGCGAGATAGGGATCGCGCGGCACCCCGTTACCTTGCAGGCACAGGGTCGCAAAATTGAACTGGGCAGCGACGACCCCGCCGTCCGCGGCTTTGCGAAACCACTCGGCGGCAGTCTCGAAATTTTGAGGAACCCCCGCCCCTTCGGCATAGGAAACCGCCAGATGGTAGGCGGCAAGCCAATGACGCTGCTCCGCCGCTCGGCGGTACCAACCCGCCGCCTCCACCGGATCAGGACTCGCGCCGATACCGCGCCGGTAGGCGTACCCCAGATGAAACTGGGCGTCGGCCAATCCGGCCTCGGCCGCCCCGCGCAATAGGCCGACGGCCTTGGCAGCATTCGACGGCTGGCTCTGGTCTTCGAGCAGATTGAGGGCAAGAGCCAGTTGAGCCGCCGGATCGGGAATCGGCCGCGAAGACGGTTCGGCCCTCGCCACACCGTCTTCGGGAAACCGTAGGGGCGACGGATTGGTCGCCGTCTCCGCGGCTTCGACCCCGATCGGCGGCAGCGTAATCGGCTGCGGCAGCGAGATGGCCGGAGGCATCGACACAGGCTCGACGAGCAGCGGAGCGGCCTCGGTCACGGCGGGAACCGCCGGCAGACTGCGTTCCAAACCCCTGACGGGAACCGACGAGCCGGCGTGGGAAACGAAGGGGAATTGGCCGTCGAACAGATATACTCCGACAAACAAGATCCCGATGATCGAGACCAGCCACGGACCGGCCGACGCCCATGACCGCCGCAGCGCCGCTACGGAAGTCATGCCGAGTCTCGATGAGGATGACTCATCGAGACTCGGTCTGGCCCATTGAGGGCCCGCGCCATCGTTGGCGCGAAGCCCGGGGTTTCGGAGAAACCCGTCCGGCGATTGAGGGCTCGGTGATCGGTTCCGATCACCGAGAGTTGGTATCATACCCGGCATCTGCGCCATGGCCTCCCGCAGCCTGATGCTGCGGGGAATGGGAATGATGCCGGCACGCAGCGCCATCACCGCGTCGATCGCCGACTCAATCGAACCATTTGGTTGCGTCATTGGTCTTTATTCCCTCGTTGACTTCTTATTCTTTCCGACCAGAAATCCAACTCCACCATCATCCCATCCCGTCATTATCTCTTTTGGCGCGGCATTTGCCCGAGCCGAAAGGAAAAGATGACTAGTCGTTCCCAAAACTCTGGCGCAGGAAAATCAACACCGACTGTTCGTTGTAGTCATGAGCATTGCTGACACTGATACGCCCCCCCAGCTTCAACGTCGGCGTCAGCGGATATTCGGCGCGAGCTCCCAGATTATAACCAAGACCGGTAACACTTTCAGCGGCATAGGAGGTGGCAAGTCCATTGGCCTGGGCATCGGCGTTGCTCTGCAACGTGCTCGAAGTCGGGAAATAGGCAACGGCATTCCGCGAATAGGACTGGATCCCCAAAGCTCCGGTCAGGTCATAGGAAAGCTCACCCCACTTGTTCTTATACTCGACCGGAGTTGATAGCTGGACATAGCGCTGCGGACTGAAATATCCCCCATGCCCCCAGGTATAGTAGCTGACGTTCCTCTCGAAGAACTCCGTGGACAGATCAACACCAAACTTGAATTCCTTCCCGTCCTGCTTGATCGGTCGGAAATAAACGCCGGCGCTGGCGGAAAGCTTGCGGTTCGCCTCGACATTTTGGCCGTTGAGCACCGAATAGCCGCTTCCACCGTAGACACCGGCCTTGCCGTTATCGTGCGAGACCATCACTTTGCCGCCGGTTTCGACGACACCGCCGAAGATCTTGCCGGTCTGCGGATCCCGAATACCCGCATAGGACAGCAGACTGTCGGTCACGGATCGGCGCAGTCCCTCCATTGTCACGGTTACGGCCCGGTTGGCGAACGACGGTGCCCAGCTGGCCCCACCCACCAGATTGTGGGTCAGAAACCCCATCGGCGTGCTACCGACATCCATTTTCAGGTTGTCCCACTGATAGTCGATGCCGGCCACGGCACCGCTCTGCTGTCCGGAACTGGCGTTTTTCATCGCCCCGGCCGCCACGGTGGCGTTGGACCCCAGACGTCGCAACGTATTGCTGTCCGTACTGGACGATCCCGAGTTGAGGTCGACCGCGGCAGCCTGAAGCCCCAGGCGGCCGCCCCCCACCGGCTGCTCATGGCGGACCGTCGCTCCCATTTCGTCGAGCCTGGAAAAGCCTGTTTCCCCCTCGCGGTGGCGATAGTTGAAATTTCCCTCGACGACGGGAACCACCTTGCCGCGCAGATCATCGATCTGCCGGTCGATATCCTGGAGCAGTTCGGCCGACGGTGCGGCATCGGCAACCTGTTGGTTGCCCCCCTGATCCGTGTCCAAGCGCAATTGCGGAACCGGGATAACCGCCCGAGCCGTCGCCGCCGTATCGATACGCAACGGCACGGCGGGGAACAGAGGCGTGGGAATGGCCGAGGCCTGCGCCTCCACAGTCTTGCGCGCGGGCTGCGCGGGCGCGGCTTTTTTCACCGGCGCAGGAGCCCGGACGGCGGGATATGCCAGTGGCGATGTCTCTGACGGCGGCGCCGTGTCGCTCTCGGAAAGGCGCGGCGGCGCCGGCCAGGGTACTGCCGGCAGGCCGAATGGATTGTCGATCCGACTGGAAGAAGCTGTCGAACGATCACCGACAAGATCGGCTTGCGCCACCTGGACGCCGCCGGCAATGTTCCCGGCCCGCAGCAACGGCGCCCACCCCGCATAGGGATCGGCATCGCTCATGACGGCACCATCGTTCATCGCCACCAGGATCGCCGGCCCCCATTCGTCGGCACGACTGCTGCGGTTGACGAATGGGTTATTGGGCAGAGCCCCACCGCCCTCGGATGACGGCGGCGTCTGGATCTGCGGGTCGAGCGTCCCGTTCTTGGCCAGGGACCGTGCCCGCTCAAGCATGGTCATCGCCTTGCTGTCGTCACCGCGCTGGCGGTAAACCTGCGCCGCCATGACGTAGAGATTGGGATCGTCAGGATGCACGGCGAAAGCCTGATCAAGACGCTTGGCCGCCTGGGTATAGTCGTTCCGGGCGAGCGCACAGCGCGCCATTCCGGCCAGGGCCTGACGGTTCTGCGGATCCTGGGCCAGCACCCGACTGAAGATGCCTTCGGCGTCGCGTGGCCGGCTCCCGGCCTCGTATAGACGGGCAAGCGCCAAAAGCAACCCGGAATCGTTCGACCCCGTCGACAGTTCCCGCGAAAGCCGGTCGTAGGCATCCGCCAGACGGCCACGCGAACGCAGAGCATCCGCCTGCCGAATCGCAAGACCGGTCCGCAAGGAGGTCATGGACTTCCGATCCTCGTCACTCAGGCCGCCCAACCGCTCGGCGGCGACAAGCTGATCGAGAGCCTCGGCATCCTGCCCCATCTTGTCCAACAGGGAGGCATAGGCCAGGGCGGCCGTGCCCGACGTGCCGGCCACCGGCGCCAATTGACCGCGAGCGATGGCCAAAGCCTCGTCCTTGGCGCCGATGTCATAATAAGCCGAAGCAATGGCGGACACGCTCTCCACCGTGGAAGCGCTCTCAGCCAGACGCCGGAGGCGTTGGCGGGCACCGATCGCGTCGCCGGCCCGGGCCTGACGAACGGCCTCGGCGGTCTGCTGCTTGACGACAAGCCGTTGCCGCAGGGCCCCCGCCGTCGACGGCAGCTGCTTGGAGGGAACCTGCTGGAGCAATGCCGCCGCACGCTCGGCCTCGCCGACCTCGTCATAGAAAATGGCGCCGGCATACTGGGCCTCGTAGCCGGGATGGTTGCCCAGCATCGCGTCGATGACGTCCCGCGCCGGCTTGTCCTGGCCTTGCCGCTTGAGAAAGCGGGCATAATCGAGGCGCAACCACGGATCGGCGGGAGCCGCGGCCAGAGCCCGCTCGAAGGCTTGCAGGGCCTTGGCGTCATCGCCGCTGCGGGCAGCAGCCAAGGCCTCGTCACGCAAGGCATTGTTCACCGGCTTGCCGGTGGGCTTGGCCACCTCGGCGAACCGGCGGGCGATGATCGGCGGCAGACCGTCGAGATAATGTTGAGCTTCGGCGTTGCGCCCTTCGCGGCGCATGGCCGTCACCATGCCACCGATTCCCTCGATGGCGTCCGGTTTCCGTTCGAGAATGGTGCGGAACACCTTCTCGGCCTCCACCGGATGGTTCTGCGAAATCAGGACATCCCCCAGAATGGACAGGGCGGTAACCTCGTCCCTGGAAGCGAATCCCAAGGCCTGCTGGGCTTTTTCCTGCGCTTCGGCGAAGCGTCCGCGAGCCCGGGCGGCTTTGGCGGCGTCGACCAGACTCCAGTAGGCGGCACTTTGCAGAGCCTGCTGCCATTGCCCGGCGCGATCAGGAGCCGCTTTGGTCGCCTTGTCGAGAAGCGCCCAGGCATCGCTGAAGCGGTTCTGACGCAAGCGGATGACCCCAAGCCCACCCAGCGCATCCCCATCATCGGGGTTCGCCTTGAGCAAATGCTCGAAACTCTCGGCGGCCACCGCGAAATCCCCCCGCTGCAGAATCTCGAAGGCTTCACGTCTGGCCCGGCTGCGGGGGTCCACCTCGCTTTTGGGGTTGGAGATGTCGGCCTGCTTCTGCTCGATCGCCGGGTCATGCCCGACCCGGGAGAGGTAATCACGGTAGAGCGCGATGTCGTCGGGTGTGGCGCTCAACCATAGCAGCGCCTGCCTCCAGGCGTCACCTGCCTGCCGGGAGAGCGCGGCATCACGGCTCAGGACGGCCAGGCGGCTGATGCCGTCGCGACGGGTGTCGTCACGATAGGTCAGTGCCTGGGCGAGCGCCAGCCGGGCCCGGCTATCGGAAGGAGCGTCGGCGACCAATTGCTCCAGCCCCGTCTTCGCCTCGGCCCACCCCACTTTGGTTCCGACCAGCGTCTGATAATATTCGAGGGCGAGATTGGCCGGCGGCCGGGCGCGACCGAAAGCGGATCGGTAGAATTCGACCGCCCGCTCCACCTCACCCCGCTGCGCCGAATATCGGGCCCGATCGATCATCGCCTGATCGATCGGGCCGCGCTTGATCGTCTGCGCCAGATCCTCGACCAGCGGACTGCCGGGATTGGACATCCGCAGTTGATCGAGATAGTGCTGGGCGGCGGCCACCCGACTGCGGGAAACCTCGAGCAGTCCAAGATTATAAAGCGCCTGCGAGTTGTCTCGACTGCTATCCAGCAGGCGGGACCACGCCTCGATCGCCAGTTCCGTTTTCTCCCGCGTCTGCCAGTAACGCGCCTGTTCGACCAGACGCCGCTGCGCCGGCGTCAGGTCGTCTCCCGCGCTTTGCTGCGACTGGGCATTTGCGACCACGCCGATCAACGAAGCGGCGGCCACCATCGATGCGGCCAGGAAACGACGATAACTCATTGGGGCCTCCGCGACGGCGATTCGAAGTCGACCATGCGCGTCCGGGCGAGCGCAGTCAGGTAACGGTAGGTAAGGCAGGAAAGCAGGGCTACGACGGCGATCAGGCCGATGATGACGGCGATCAGGTGATCGGCCAACTGCCAGCGGAACCAGGTGAATGCCGGCAACCTACCGGTGGTGTAGGTGCCACCGGTGCGGAAACTTTCGACCTGCCGACCGGAGAAGACGGCCAGATTTTCCTGAATGAGCGGCAGCAGCTGCCGGGATTGAAGCGCCTCGGTCACCAGCCTTAGCCTGCTCTCGTCCGGGGCCATGATGGCGACCAGGGAGCGATGGGGGGCGAAGGGCGATTCAGCGCCGGCCATGGCGGCGACATCGGCGCCGTGGTCGGCCAGGGCGTGGGCGACGATCTTGGCATCGGATTGGCGCAGGGAGGGATCGCGCCACAGGATGTCGATCAGCCGGTTAAGCACATGGCGCACCGCCGTCGGCTCGACAAGCCGCAGGCTGCGGTCATCCAGCGCCAGGCCAAGGGCCGATACGAAGCGGGGCTCGCTCATGTAGGACGACCCGTGGCCGATCAGGATCAGATCCTTTTGCGACACCGCCGAGACCTGGTCCGGCTTGACGACGGTGGCTCGCAAAGCCGGATAGCCGGTGGAATCGCCGAATAGCCCGAAAAGCGTCATCAACACTTCGATCTCGCTGGCGGTGGGATTCTCCGGCATGACGACGGCGGTCTCGGCGAGGTCCGCGTAACGGGTGAAGGGAAAGCCGGAATTGACGGTAAAGGACAGGTTGGGCAGTTGGGTGAAATGGGGGATCCCGGAAAAGTCGATGGTCGAGTCCGGATCGATGCTCGCATGCACCTCCGTCGGCAGGGCGATCTGGCAACTTCCCGCACTGACCGGGGCATAGATGAAATTGAACAGAATCTGGTTCCGTCCCGTGAACAGGAACGGTTGTAGATCGATGCGCGAAGTGGTCAGCGCCGCACCATTGCCCACCATGTCCTGCAACCAGCGCGCCGACGACCACAGAGGGATTGACCGCACGAAACTGCCGTTTAACAAGACGTTGAGATAAGATTTCTTTTCGTCCAACCAGTTGCTCTGATCGTGCGTGTAGTGCAGCAGAAGCGGTACGGTATAGTTTCCCCAGTTGAAGAGATCTGGCGACGAACGAAAATTGGCCCGAACAACACCACCCAACAAGCCGGTGAGTTCCAGATTGTGCCGGTCCATGATGTCTCCCAGACGGACCGGCTGGGAGGTCGGGATCCATCGTGGTGCGTCATAAGGCTGACGCAAGGGCAACTCCACCGGAGCGACCAGGGCGGTACTGCCCTTGAAGGACTCGTGGTGCAGGACAAGACCTGCGGCGGCCGTTGCGAGTTCGTTGCCGTCCCGCCCGAGAACCAGGAGCAGTTTACCGTCGGGGTCAACCGGATTGGGCATGATCGACAGCGTCGGTCCGTCGATCTGACGAACACCCAACAGGGCCTGAGCCTCGCTTCCGGTCGCGAAGACGACATTGTTGCCGGGCGCCAGCCCGTTGAGCACGGCATTGAAACGCGCCCCACGATAAGCTGCGAGCGACCCCATCCACGACGCCACCACGCCCGCCGCCTGCAACGCCGCATTGGAAGGCTTGCGGGCAAAGACAAAGGTCACACCGACACCGCGGGCCTCGTCCGGATCGAAAAACGGCCGCGGCAGAATTGCAAGATTGTTGCGCAACGACAGCGTCTCGGTTTGCAAATCGAGAGAACTGCTGGGACTGACCTGCGCCCACAATGATGGGCTCAAGGGGTCCTCGCATGTGTGCGCGTAATGTCCGACAAAGGAAAAACGCAGCACATTATGTTCAGTGATGAGCAGGGGTGGCACCAGCAGATCGATGCTCGATCCCTTGGCCCCCTCCTTGGTCAACGGCAGACTTCCGATGACCTCGTCGTTCACCGTCACCGCCAGCGAACTGCTTTCCGCCAGCAGGTCCGGAGAATAGCTGTAGTCCAGATGGAGCATCGCTCCCTGCACCACCAGATCACGGCGAATGGAAAAGGGAATGTCTGTCTGGCTTTTGGTGGACCGCAGCTCGACGGGATCGGACAATCCGAAATCGGACAGCCGCATCAGTTCGTGACGCCGTCCCGATCCCGCTTCGCCGGCGGCGCCATTGCCCCCATCGGAGACGGTGGCATCGAGTGCGGCCGGCATCGACAGCGCAGCGGGAGCAGCCACCTCCTGGGCGTCAACCGGCAAGGACCTCATCATGAGCGCCGTCCCGACGGCGCAGCCCAGGACCAGGGCCACCAGCGGAGCAAAGGCGCTTTCCCGACGTCTCCCGACGGGCTCCTCCGTCGCCGCGGCCGTCACCTCCGTCTCCGGTCTCCGACGGTGCCGGCGGGGGAAATGCAGATTGCTGGCCGAAATACGCAGGATGGACAAAGCCGATCCCATCGGCCGGTCGACCTCGAGCTTGTCCCAGTCCAGCCAGGCGTCGGCCCGGCCGAACACCAGTCGGACGAGCTCACCTTCCTGTTCCTGTGTCAGATCCCTGAGCTCGAAACGGATGGTGTTGCGCTCGACGGCGGCGATGCGCGAGGAAAAATAGATTTCCTTGAACTGGTCGGGAAAGACCAGTCCTATTTCGTCGCCGGGATGAAACCGCGACGTGTCCGAAACCACCACGCTTACTCCGCCCGAGGATATATCCTGGGTCACGGCGGCGACGGTTTGCCCCTCGGGCAGATAGACCACCACCGGAAGCTGGCGGGCCATACGGACATGCTTGCGGATTTGCCGCTTTTCCCGACCAACGGCCAGAACCGCCCCGATCAGCATGAGATTGATGGCGCCCCAGACCATGTTCATTACGATGACGCCGGGATTGTCGGTGTCGAAGCCCAGAACGAACCTCGCGACACCACAGGCCATCCCCAACACCAGCAGACCGAACAGCACCAGATGGGGCGTCATGGTCCGGGCATCGAAGAAATCATCGAAAATCAAACCGCCCTTGTCGGTCACGTTGAACTTGCCGGCGCGCGGATTGATCAACGGAAGAATGGTCGGCAGCAGCAGATGAAAAGCCAGCGTCGTTTCGTGAACCTCGTTCCAGAAGGAATGGCGGAACTGCTGCTGAAGGCGGGAGTTGGTGATGATCGAATGGAGGATATGCGGCACGGCATAGGCCGCGATCAGATAGACCCCCGAACGCACGATGTTGACCCCGAAGATCAGATAGGCGAGCGGCGCCAAAAGGAAAATCAGCCGCGGCAGCGGGAAGGTGAAATAGGTTGCGGCGGAAAACAGGGAAAAGCGCTGCATGAGACGCAATCCCCGTTTGAACAGGGGATTGTCCAGACGGATCACCTGCATCATGCCCCGCCCCCAGCGGATGCGCTGACCGATATGTCCTCGCAAACGTTCCGTCGCCAGACCGCTGGCCAGGGGAATTCGCAAATAGGCGGTGTTGTAGCCGGCAGCGGCGAGACGGATGGTGGTATGGGCGTCCTCCACCACTGTTTCCACAGCGAAACCGCCGACCTCATTGAGAGCGGAGCGCTTCAGAAGGGCGCAGGATCCGCAGAACAACACCGAATTCCAGAGATCACGCCCGGCCTGCATCAAGCCGTAGAACAACAACCCCTCTTCCGGCGCCTGATCGCCTCCGGCCGCGTTGCGCTGGAAGGGATCACGCGAATAGAAATGATGCGGTGTCTGGACCAGGGCGAGCTTCGTATCCTTGAGGAACCAGCCGACGGTCATCTGCAGAAATGCCCGGGTCGGCACATGGTCGCAATCGAAAACCGCCACCAGATCGCCATGGGTGACCGTCAGGGCATGATTGAGATTCCCGGCCTTGGCGTGCTTATTGTCCGGCCGGCAGATGTAATGGGCGCCGATGGAGCGGGCGAACGTCTTGAATTCCTCGCGCCTCCCGTCGTCGAGGATATGGATGGCCATTTTGTTGGCCGGATAATCCATTTGCAGCGCGGCGATCACGGTACGCCTGACAATCTCCAGAGACTCGTTGTAGGTCGGGATGAAGACGTCGACGGACGGCCACGAGGCGTAATCATCTGGCAAAGGGACGGGCCGGCGGTCGAGGCCCCAGGACATGAAGAGGTAGCCGACCACCAGCGTGTAGAGGTTGTGCAATTCGGCGGCGAACAGCGCATAGCCGAGAACGGCTTCCAGCGCAGACGTGAAAACCAGCGTATCGGTTGCGCGCCACAGGATGTAACGGCAGGACACGCAGACCGACAGATAGACCAGCGCCAAAGTCGCCAGTCGACTGGTTTTCATCCGCAGCAGAAAAAGGGCGCTGCAGCTCGCGGCTGCGAATATCGTCTGGTTTTCCACGTCGAGCGGCGAGAGGACAACCAGAACCGACAACACGATGCCGATGACGAAAGCGATGCGGAACAGGAAACCTCCGCCCCCCCGATATGGATGCGTCATCGCACCACCTCGCCCGCGCTGGCGCCTGTCTTTTCGCCATGAGGATCGACCAGACGATCGACGGCCAGGGCAAGAGACAGGATGTCCTGCGTCGCCCGGCAGCGGGGATCATGAAAGAGAACCGTCTGCCTGTAGGCCAGGGCGTCGGCGACCCCCTGATCGACATGCACCCGGTTGACGTTGCTCTTGCCGAAGCGTTGCTCGAAGACGGCATGGACGTCACGGCTGAGCTGTCGATTGGGGTAATATTGGTTGATGACGTAGTGGCCGAACAACGGCCTACCTCCTGCGGCACGACGCTCCTCGACGACCTCCTCGTGCATACCGGAAACAGCAAAGGATGCCGCGTCGGCCAACAGCACGGTCAATTTGAGATCGGCGACATCGAGCACCTTCTCGCAATAGGAACTCTGGCCCGGGCTGGTATCGACCACCACCATGTGGTCCGGCCGCTTGGCCAAGTCGCCCAGATAATCGACGAATTCGGACGCTCTTCTGCGGAACAGACGTTCGGTGAGGGCCAGATGCCGCTCGGGCATCATGCCGAAAGGAAGAATCTGGATACCGTGCGGGGCGTCTTTCAAGGCGGTCCGCCAGTCGCTTTTAGACATCAGCGATGGCCCCAGTCCCTGCTCCTGCAGGTCAAGACCAAAATGCAGATGCAGGCTGTTCTGCGGATCGAGATCGACGGCCAGAACCTCCCATCCCATCGAACGAAAAGCGACAGCCAAATTGGCCGCGATCGTCGTTTTGCCGACGCCTCCTTTCGCCGATGCGACAACTACGATCGGCATGGATTGGCCTCATCAAAGGAGACGGCGCCCGTACCATTCGCCGCCTTTTCCCGTTCGGCCTCCCATTGCTTGCGCAGCAGGTTTCGTAATTCCGCCGCAAGCGTAGCGGATTGCGCGTCCTTCGAATGCTCCGCTCCCGTCGGCTCTTTTCCCCAACGGGAAAAAGAGGAGAAGAGAGGAGAGTCACTGAAACCCTTCAACGCCGGCAACGGCTCACCGACAGGCGAGGAAGCCGCCAAATCGCTCTTCTGCGCGGAATTGTCCGGGGCTACAGCGGTCGGCCGGATGACCTCCCGAGCAAGAGACTGGATCAGCGGCCACCGTGCCGCCGCTTCATCACCGACGGGTGTTCTGCGCAATTCCCGATACGGGAAAGCGGCCTCGCCAATGGCCTCAAGAAGATTGGCTATGTCCTGGCGGGGCTCTCGCGGACTGTCATTCCTGAAATCAACCATAAGCGCACACCCACAGTTTCAAATGAATAATAGGTTAAATCACTAAATAATTAGAAAAAAACACAAAACAAACCCCCATTAACAGCAAAAACATTACGAATATTCATAACTAATACTTTATATGCACCATCAAAAAATCCACAACTAAATAGGGAAGAATAGTATACATTTAATCCACAAAGAAGTTTAACAGCCACCCACCAGCGACTAAAAACGTTCTAAACAGATAAGCACACATATGAATTAACACAAAATTATATTTTGTATCAAAATTAAACTAATTCTGACGAAATTTCCGCAAACTGGCGGAAAACTTGGATTCAAACGCCATTCGGAAGATAGGAAGATTCATTAGAATGCGACATTAGACACACTTGAATACATTTAAATATTAATAATATGTTTGAATATTTAAACAAAAAATATATTTGTTAATATTTAATCATTTTCATAACATTATATCATCATACAGAATGTGTACTGCAACCATACGAAACCGAACACTTATCCAGCACAACCTAGAATTTACTTTACTATTTATACAAAAGATTCCGCATTCGGATAAGAAACCTCTTTCCATTCTTGATAAATACAGCTAACTCGTGCAATCATAGTAAAATTTTCCCATGTTCCGGAATCCGTTAGGGCTCGTGCCTCGATGCTCGACTTCAATGCCGCCGTCATTTTTTCTCACCGCTTTGACTGCGACCGACGGGGCTGCCGATCCGCGGGCATGGAACAGCCATGCTCCTGCCTGAACGCCCTTATGGAATGCCCCACACTGCAACCATTGGTGTTAAATCCAATCCGAAGACGGAAATCGGGATCACACCGATCGTTTCGGACAGAACCATAATAAAATAAAACAAGAAATAACTCTCGAGGGTCTCATGAACAGAATCATCGTCATTGATGACGATATAGAGTTTCGTGTCGATCTATCAGACTATCTGGCCGCCAAAGGGTTTAGTGTTGTTGGCGTTGATTTTGGTATAAACCTACAGGATATCCTGAAAGATCCGAAACCAGACGTAATCGTCCTTGATAAAGGAGCAAACTGTGCCACCGGATTTATTTTAGCTTCCGAAATTCGCAAGATGTTCGATCTGAACTGCGGCATCATCATGGTATCTGCGCACGACTCTCCCGAAGACCGGATCAAGGGATTGGAAAGCGGAGCCGACATCTATCTGGTCAAGCCCGTCGGCCTGCGCGAAATCGAGGCGAATGTCAGAAGCCTGTTGCGCCGCATGCGGGCCATGCTGGACGAGCCGGAAGAAAAATCAGACTGCTGGGCGCTGAACCTGGGCACTTGGCGCCTGACCCCTCCCGGCGGGACGCCGATCAAGCTGACAGGTTCGGAAATGTATTTCGTCGAAACGCTGATCCGCAAGGCGGGTCATCTCTGCAGCCGTGACGAGTTGACGCAGGCGTTGCGGCGCCCCCTGAATCGCCAGGACGACAGAAATCTCGACGCCCTGGTGCGCCGGTTGCGGCGCAAGATCAAAGAGGAAGGCGATACCGAGTTGCCCATAAAAATGGTCTACGGGACTGGCTACGTGTTTACCGCCGACGCCATGATCATCCATTAGCTCAGTACTTGGCACGCCCCAGGTCGATGGCGGCAACCTGCGTCATCAGAAAGAGGACGGACGAATAATAATCATCGTCCACGCGAATTGCCCGGTCTCCCGAGGTTGTGTCCTTGTCCTCGACCAAGGCAACGATCGCCTGCCCCCCACGGGATAGGGAGTATGAGGTGACGGTTCCGGTTTCCACATCGATTTTTGCCGGGATACCGGCGACGGATGCGAAGCCGCCCCAATAGCGGAGAAACGCGTCAAGAACACTGGAACGCCCCTCCTTCCCCCAAACCAGATAAAGCGGCACGCGGATGGCGTCGTACCCAAACGTCGGAGGAGTATCTTGAGCTGGAGCCAGCCGCCGGGCGAGCGGTAAGGATGAGGGGGCTGACGTCGACAGTTGAATCCAGTCGGACGGCAATTGCCGCCGACCAAACCGCGCGGCTTCCAGCAAGACGAGGCCGCTCGACCGCAACGCCGACCATTCCGGAGACGGCATCACCTTGTCGAGTTCGGTGAACGCGGGAAAAATCCAATAGGACGGATTGAGGACGAGCCGGTCGTCATGGACAAAACCGTCGACACCAGGAAGCAGCACCGTCACCCCGCCGACGGTGCGGACCACGCTTGTCAGAACCGCAGCGGCCAACTTGGATGCGTCGGCACGAAATGCGGCGTCCCCCCAGCGCTCGGCGGCACGGGCCAGCGCCCAGGCGATAAGAAGATCGCCGTCCGTCGCGTTGTTTTCATCGGTAACCGAACCGCCGTCGCTGGGAGACCAGCGCCATGAGAACAGACCGTCCGGCCGGTGTCCCAGATGGGAATAGGTCCAGCCCCTCAGCAGCCGGAATGTCGACGGATCGTCAAAGGCGACGGCGGCCAGCATGGCATAGCCCTGCCCCTCGCTATGGGAAATATTTCCGTTGCCGGTATCGACAACCCGGCCCTCGGCCGAAATGAAACGGGCCTTGAACGCCGTCCACACCTCGGATTCGGCGGCCCTGACGCTGGACAGCGGCAGGAAAAGAAAGGCGAACAGGCCAATCAGGATAGGGGCTGCGGTTCTCGTCATCCGCTCATGATTGATGATCCGCCGCGAACGTTCAAGCGATTGTCCTGGTCATTGTCAGGGCGCCTTGCTCTCTCCGCCAATCAGCCATACCATCCGCCCAAAAAAGGACGGAGAGGAACGGTGATGGATTGCATTCTCGCCATCGATCAGGGCACCACTTGCACGCGGACCATTTTGTTCAACCCGCAAGGCGGCATCGTGGCCACGGCGCAACGCGACGTGACCCAGCATTTTCCGGCCGATGGCTGGGTTGAAAACGACCCGGAGGAAATTTGGCAATCGGTGGTCGATCTCTGCCGCGAACTCCTGTCTATTGCCGCCGCACGGGGCTGGCGGGTCGCCACGATCGGAATCGCCAATCAACGCGAAACGACGATTATATGGGAGCGGGCCACCGGCCGGCCGATCGCCCCGGCCATCGTCTGGCAGGATCGGCGGACGGCGCGGCGCTGCCGGACACTCATCGACGCGGGGCAGAATCCCCTGGTCCAAAATCGTACCGGCCTGCCGCTCGACCCCTATTTTTCCGCGAGCAAGATCGCCTGGCTGCTCGACAATGTTCCCTTTGCCCGCGAGGCCGCCCGAAAGGGTGACCTGGCCTTCGGCACGATCGACTGCTTCCTGCTCTGGCGCCTGACCGGTGGCGCGGTGCATGCTACGGATGCCACCAACGCGGCGCGGACCATGCTGTTCGACATTCATCGCCAGCGGTGGGACGAGGAATTGCTCGATCTGTTCGATATTCCGGCGGCTCTGCTGCCCGACGTCCGCGATAATGCCGCCGATTTCGGTCAAACCGCCCAGCGCCTGTTCCCGAACGTCCTGACCATCGGCGGCATGGCCGGAGATCAACAGGCGGCCACCGTCGGCCAGGCATGTTTTTCGCCGGGCATGGTGAAAAGCACCTACGGGACGGGTTGCTTCATGGTGATGAATACCGGCACGACACCGGTGGTTTCCCGGCACCATTTGCTTACCACGCTGGCCTATCGTTTGGAGGGAGTCCCCACCTATGCGCTGGAAGGCGGCATCTTCGTCGCCGGAGCGACGATCCAATGGCTGCGGGACAGTCTTCATCTCATCCAATCGGCGGGACAAACCGAAGAGCTGGCCGCCAGCCTGGGCAGCAACGCGGGGATCTACTTCGTGCCGGCCTTCACCGGTCTCGGCGCGCCCTATTGGGATCCGGATGCGCGCGGTGCCATCTTCGGCCTGACCCGGACGACGGGCATCGCCGAGATCGTCCGCGCCGCCCTGGAGGCCGTCTGCTACCAAACCAACGATTTGCTGACCGCCATGTTGGCCGACGCCGCCCAACCGATCACCGAATTGCGCGTCGACGGCGGGATGGCCGGCAATTCCTGGCTGATGCAGTTCCTCGCCGATCTGCTGGGTATCCCGGTCGCGCGCCCGTCGGCGATCGAGTCGACGGCGATCGGCGCAGCCTGTCTGGCCGGACTGCAAAGCGGGCTGTTGGGCGGCCTGGAAGACATCGCAGCCGCCCGGCATGCGGAGCATGTCTTTCACCCCCTCCTGCCCGCCAATCGCCGAGCCGCCTTACTGGATGGATGGAAAGCCGCCATACGCCGGGTAACGCTGCCCCCAGCACGACGACCGCGCAATTCGGGCGGCAGAGTCCCGCTTTAGAAGCGCCGGCATCAGACCCGAAACTTGTATTCGGCGCCAGCAGCCCGTTCGACATCAGGTGGAAAACTCGCGCGTTTCGCCACGTGATAGGCGTCCCTTTGATCGCCGTGAGTCAGGCCATTGTAGGTGAAGAACAGCATGCGCCGAGGGGACTGCGTGGTGTTGGCCTGCGAAGCGTGCGGCACAAAACTATCGAAAAAGATCACGTCACCCGGGTTTGTCGGGAAGGGACGCGTGGAGAAGCCGCCGGCCTCCTCTTCGCTGATCGGTCGCCATTCGTCGGCAATCAGCCGATCCAGGCGGCCAAGGCCGCAAGCCACCTCCAGGCATCCATTCTTAATCGTCGCCGGATCGACGCAGACCATCGCCGTCACGAACAACGGTGCATAGCGGGACCATCCGGCCTGCTGGTCCTGATGCAACTCGAAGCCGGCCCCGCCCGGCTCCTTGAAATTGATCTTCTCCTTGAAAAGGACCGAGGGCCCCTTCAGAAGCTGGGATACGGCACGCGATAAGAGCGAATGCCGGGCCAAGGTCTCGAAGCCCTGATGATGAGGACAGAAATTCTCGATCCGCTGGACCAGCTTTTGTTCCGGGTCGAGCAGACTCGGCTGATGATAGACCCAGTGCGCGCCGGGGACTTCGGGTCGCGCCGACAAGTCGTCAATCCAATCCGATATTTCCGCCATGGCGGTGCCATCGAAAAATGCCGGCGCCAACAGCCATCCGGCGGCACCGAAAGCCGCCAATTGTTCCCCAGCGAGAGGACCTGTAACAACAGACGGTCTCACCAGCGCCTCATCCGGCCAATTGTGGGAGGACAGTCTGGCGGGCACGCGCGACGTCGGCGGCAAAATCGATCTCCGTCCATGCCAGATCGCTGACGTCAACAGCCCGGAAACGGTGAGGTTCGCTCAGGATCAGGTCGCGAATGGCCTCCTCATATTCGACACCGGTTTCACCCCGATCGACATAGTCTTCGCAGCGGTCCGCCAAGGCCGCCGCCATTGCCGGCGAAAACCGGAAAAATCCAACCGACTCGCCGTGCCAGTCGTGGGCATGTTCGGGTTTCTTCCGAAAATCGACGATGCGCTCACCCCGAAAACAAATCTTGACCGGTTCGTCACCCGGTTCGATGTTGCGATCGACCAGCAGGATGTTCTCGCCGTCCGCCGTCAAAAGCCGGGACATGATGGCCTGGTCGTAGAGGACGTCCCCATCCATCAGCAGCACCGGCTCGTCGCTCCGCAACAAATCACGCTGCGCCCACAGCGAGACGAGACTTCCCTCGCGATAGCGGGAATTCGTCACGAAACGCACTCGTCCGCCCCCCCCCAATTTTCCGACTTCGCGACGGATGGCGTCCTCGCGATGACCGACCGTCAGGGATACGGTTCCCACCCCCCCCAGGCGCAAGGCCTTCAAATGCCGTTCCAACAGGGTCTGCCCGCCGAATTCCAAAAGAACCTTGGGAAGATCCTCGGCCTGCCCCAGCCGGCGCCCGACACCGGCGACAAGCAGAATTGCCGCCACGGATTTTTTACAAGCAAAAGTTGTAGATTCCAGCATTCACCCACACCAGAAAACGCTTCACCGACACGATGTACTCACCATGTCCAGGCAGTCAATTTACAGACATATAAACCGTGGACAAATACATTTTTACGCTTATCGTATATACATGAGATCATATCCGCTTAGGGCAGGCGGCCATCTCAGTTCAAAACCACATTTTTCTTATAGCACCTTCCCAAAAGACATTGCATAGCCATATATTCAGCATGCATTTCTCACCAATTTATTTTGGTTTTCATATGACAAAAATGTTACACTGAAAGACGACACTGTTGCAAACATCACCCCCTTCTAATCAACGGGAAATAGAAACCAAGAATATATCCTTAGTTCCACGTCCCTTCTCTTCGAAGCAAGCTCGTGGCGGATCCCCCCTCCCGCACAGGAAACATCTCCCACCTCCCCTGCGGGAACATTGTTTTTTCGAATTACCTTTGTGAATAATTTCTAAAAAAAACGATACCGAACTGTTTCGATATTTTCTATGGTCGAGAAACCGGGGGGCGGGGGCGATCGCGCTGAGGGGATACCTCCTTGGCCTGGGTGGGCATCAACCAACCGACCGATGCCGCATTGTCAACAACGAACGACTGTCGGATCGAGCGACAGGATGATCGAGGGAAAAAGATTTGGACACGGCATCCATCACGCCACGAAAATTGAACAGCAGATCGGCCGATCTGCGCGAGAACATCTGCTCTGACCGCCCGCTCTTCCTGATGGAGGCTCATAACGGGCTTTCGGCGAAAATCGTCGAGGAGGCGGGCTTTCGCGGACTTTGGGCCTCGGGCCTGACCATTTCGGCCTCTCTCGGCCTGCGCGACAGCAATGAGGCATCCTGGACGCAGGTCCTCGACGTTCTTGAATTCATGGCGGATTCGACCCGCCTGCCGATCCTCGTGGACGGCGACACCGGTTATGGAAATTTCAATAATGTCCGCCGGCTGGTGAAAAAACTCGGCCAACGGGGAATAGCCGGGGTCTGCATCGAGGACAAGCTGTTCCCCAAAACAAACTCTTTCATCGGCGAACGCCAACCCCTGGCCGACGTCGACGAATTCTGCGGGCGGATCAAGGCGGGCAAGGACAGCCAGCCCGACGATGATTTCGTGCTGGTCGCCCGGGTCGAAGCCCTGATCTCCGGCCATGGCATGGACGAAGCGCTCCACCGGGCCGAAGCCTATCGGGCCGCGGGGGCCGACGCCATTCTGATCCATTCCAAACTTTCGTCGGCCAGTGAAATCCTGACCTTCGCCAAGCATTGGGAACGGCGCTGCCCCCTGGTGATCGTGCCGACCATGTATTACGGCACGCCGACCGAGGTGCTGCTCGAAGCGGGGCTCTCCAACATCATCTGGGCCAATCACAATCTGCGCGCCTCCATCACCGCCATGCGCGAAACCAGCCGACGGATTTTCGAGACACAGTCCCTGACCGACATCGAAGGCCGGGTGGCCAGCGTCAAGGACATCTTCCGTCTGGTCGGCAATGCCGAACTGGAAGCGGCGGAAAAACGCTATCTTCCGGCACGGGCGACGGCCAAGGCGGTCATCCTGGCCGCGACCGGGGGCGATCTGGGCGAACTGACCGGACAACGTCCCAAATGCATGGTCGACATTCGGGGGCAGCCTTTGCTGCGCCATCTGACCGATACCCTTTCCAACGCCGGAATTCGCGAAATTTCGGTGGTTCTCGGCTATGGCAAGGAAACGGTGCAGCTTCCCGGCGTCCAGACCGTCGACAACGACCGGTACGCCGAAACCGGGGAAGCCTATTCGTTGAGCCGCGCCATCGACCGGATCGACGGGGAAGCCATCGTCGTGTACGGCGACATTCTGTTCCGCGATTATATCCTGGATGGCGTGATGGCCGCCCAAGGCGACATTGTCCTGGCCGTCGACGCGCTCGGCGCGAAAATGAAACCGCCGGGCAGAATTCGCGATCTGGTGCGGGCCGACCTCAGGTTCTCGGGGCGTTATCTGGACGACGAGCCGGCTCATCTGATCGAGATGTCCTCCGATATCGCGCCGGAGGACATCGCCGGAGAATGGATCGGTCTCGCCCGCTTTTCACAGCAAGGGACCGCCTGGCTCCGCGAGGAAATCGCCCTGCTGGAGAAGGAGGGGTTGCTCGACGACGCGGATATGCCCCTTCTGCTCTCCCGGTTGGGCGCCAAGCACCACGTGGTCATTCACTATATTCTGGCGCACTGGCTTGACGTCGATACTCTGAGCGACGTCGGCGATGCTATGAATTTCATCTAGGAACCTGGATGAACTGGCCCACCAACTGATTGAATCATGGTGAAAGTCCAACGGAAGGTTAAGGAAACCATCCGTTGGACTTTCCACCTCTGGGACGGAACCGATGATTACGGCAAGTCAATTCATTACCGAGGCGGGCCGGCAAGGCTTCGATTTTTATACCGGCGTACCCTGCAGTTTCCTGACTCCGTTGATCAACGGGGTGCTCAACGATCGGTCTTTGGCCTATGTCGGAGCGACCAGTGAAGGCGAGGCCGTGGCGATCGCCGCCGGCGCCTGGCTGGCGGGCCGGCGTACAGTGGTGATGTGCCAGAATTCCGGCCTGGGCAATGCGGTCAATCCCTTGACATCCCTCAATGCCCCCTTCCGCATTCCGACGCTGTTCGTCACCACATGGCGCGGGCAGCCGGGAATTCCGGATGAGCCCCAACATGCCGTCATGGGCCAGATTACACAGGACCTGCTGACCCTGATCGGCCTGGAACAGGCCCCCTTCCCCGCAACCACCGAGGATCTCGGCCCGGTGCTGGCCGTGGCAACCGAACGGATGGCGGCGCGTCACCTGCCTTATGCGCTGGTGATGGCGAAAGGCAGCGTCGCCGAGGAAGATCTGCGAACCGGGCCGCGAGCCGCGCCCCCTTTGGGAAAACGCTTCGACGATGCGGCCGAGGGTCCCCTGCCGACGCGTCTGGCCGTCCTTGAGCGTTTCCTTGCCACGACCGACGAGGAAACGGCGGTCATTGCCACCACGGGCAAATGCGGTCGGGAACTGTTCACTCTGGCCGACAGACCGCAGCATCTCTACCAGGTCGGTTCGATGGGCGGCGCCAGCGCCATGGGACTGGGCGTCGCCCTTAACACCGGCAAGAAGGTTGTGGTGTTCGACGGCGACGGCGCCCTGCTGATGAAGATGGGCAACCTCGCCACCATCGGCGCCTATGCACCGGCCAATCTACTTCACGTCGTTCTCGATAATGGCGTCCATGATTCAACCGGGGGACAGGCCACGGTCTCGGCATCGGTGGATTTCGCCCAGGTGGCACTGGCCTGCGGCTACCGTTACGCCGCAGGTTGCCGAACGCTGGACGGCTTCGCCCATGCCCTGCGGCAGGCCCGGGAAAATAGCGGCCCCGCCCTGATCCATATCCGCATCACCCCGGGCTCCCTGAGCAAGCTCGGCCGCCCCACCATCGGACCGGCCGACGTCGCCATGCGGTTCAAGGCTTTCTTGGCGGAAGGATCGGCACGGTCATGAAACTGTCGGCCATTATCGCCACGCTCGTCGGGCTGGGTATCGCCGCCGCCCTGGTGATGATGAGCGGAGCAGCCGACATCGGCCGAGCGATCCTTGCCGCCGGATGGGGGATCGTTCTGGTCCTCGCCCTGCACGTCCCCCAAATGATCTGTTCGGGCCAAGCCTGGCGTTCCGTCGTGATCTCGCCGGCCACTCCCTCGCCGCTCTCCTTCCTCGGCCTGCGCCTGATCCGCGAGGGAGTGAACGCGCTGCTGCCGGTCGCCCAGATCGGTGGAGAATTCGTCGCCGCGCGCCTGATGGCCCTGCGGGGCGTTTCCTTAAGCGCCGCCGGAGCCGGCGTGACAGTCGACCTGACGCTCGAGATGCTGAGCCAGGTGGCATTCACCCTGCTGGGCCTGGGCCTGCTGCTCATCGGCGTCCAGGACATGCAGATCGTCCGTTGGACCATCGTCGGAACATCGGTGGCCCTGGGCGTGCTCGCCCTTTTCATCTGCGTCCAGCGCTTTGGCCTGTTCTCCTGGTTGGAACGCGGACTGCTCCGCTTGGCCGAGAAACAGAACTGGAAGGGCCTGAAGGACGTCGCCGGACTGCATCAGGACATCGTGGCGCTCTATAAATCACCGCGCCGGCTGTGCCTGGGAACCGGGTTCCATTTTCTGTCCTGGCTTCTGGGCGGGGCCGAGGTCTGGGCCGCCTTCCATGTAGTCGGAGTCCCGGTCGGCTGGCGGGAGAGTCTGATCGTCGAGAGCCTGGGCCAGGCTTTCCGCGCCCTGGGATTTGCCATTCCCGGCGCCCTGGGCGTCCAGGAGGGGGGCCTTGTGCTGATCTGCGCCCTGCTGGGCATCGAGCAGCAGGCCGCCCTGGAACTGTCGATGCTGAAAAGGGTTCGCGAAATTATTTTGGGCGTGCCCGGTCTCGTGGCCTGGCATTGGATCGAGGGACGCAATCTGGCCGGCAAGGCCGGCGCGTCACCTCAAGACGACATATCTCCGGAGAAAACGGCATGAGTGGTGGATCATGGACACATAAGCTGGCGCGCCCCTTGGTGCGGCCGCTCATCGGCACCGGGGTCACACCCAATCATCTGACCTGGGTCCGGTTGATCAGCGGCTTGCTGGCGTGCGCGGCGTTGTTGCCGGGAACCCTTGAGTGGACCTGGTGGGGGGGGTGGCTTTGGCTGTTTTCAGCCTTCATGGACCGCGCCGACGGTGAATTGGCCCGTATCGGCAACATGGCCACTCCCGAGGGCCGGGCCTTCGATTGCCTGGTCGACAATATCGTCAATCCCGTCTTTTTCGTCGCCATCGGGATAGGAATGCGCAATTCCGATCTCCTGGGCGACTGGTCGATTCCCCTGGGCTTGATTTCCGGCGTCGCCCTGTTCTTCTGCGGCTATTGGTCGGAAGCCCTGGAACAGAGGCTGGGCGGCGACGTGAAAGCCTACACCGGCGCCTTCGGATTCGACCCAGACGACCTGCTTTATCTGTTCGGGCCTCTGGCGTGGTTGAATTGGCTGGCCCCCGTTCTGGTCGGCGCCGCCATCGGCGCCTCACTGGTAATGATTTTGACCGGGTGGAGGTTGTGGCGGCTGATCGTTCGCCAGAACCGCCTTGAGGGGCTGCCCAGATGACCCGGGTGGTTCCCATTCTGCTCACTCCCGGGCCGCTGACCACCCGTCTCGAAACCCGTCAGGCCATGCTGCGCGATTGGGGCTCGCGCGATGACTCCTTCATCGCCATGACCGCTGAAATCCGCCAGCGGCTTCTCGCCGTGGCCGGCGGAGGAGACCGCCATGTGGCGGTCCCCCTGCAGGGAAGCGGCACCTTCATCGTCGAAGCCGCGATCGGGACGCTGCTCGGCCCCAATGACAAGCTGCTGGTCCTGATCAACGGCGCCTACGGCGAACGGATCCTGACCATCGCCCAACGCCTGGGACGCCGTGCCCTGGCGTTACGCTGGCCGGAAAACCAGGCGGTGGAACCGGATCTTCTTGAACAGACGTTGCGCGAAACACCGGACATCACCCACGTCGCCCTGGTCCATTGCGAAACGACCACCGGCCTGGAAAACCCGCTGGGCGCCATCGCCGCCATCACCGCCCGTCACGGCAAGGCCTTCCTGGTCGACGCGATGAGCAGTTTCGGCGCCTTGAAGATCGATATCGGACGCACCCCCGTCACGGCGGTCATGGCATCGAGCAACAAATGCCTGGAAGGCGCCCCCGGCCTGGGATTTGCGATCGTCGAGAAAACGGCGTTGCGAGCCGCCCAAGGAAACAACCCTTCTCTCAGCCTTGACCTCTACGAGCAATGGCAGGGGTTCGAAAAAAACGGGCAATGGCGCTTTACCCCGCCGGTCCAGGTGGCGGCGGCCCTTCTGGCGGCGCTGCGTCAATTGGAAACGGAGGGAGGGCCCGAAGCCCGCCTTCGACGCTACCGGGAAAATTTCGATATCCTCGCCCGGGGAATGGAACGGTTGGGGTTCCGGCTCTTCCTATCGCCCGCCGATCAGGCGCCGATCATCGCCACCTTCCATTATCCCACCACCGCGGGCTTCCATTTTCCGGCGTTCTATCAGGCGCTGGCCGCTGAGGGATTTCTGATCTACCCCGGCAAACTGAGCCAGGCGGATACCTTCCGCATCGGCTGCATCGGCGCCATCGGCGGTGACGATTTCCGCCGATTGCTTCAGGCAATCGAGGTCATCGCGAAAGATTGGACGAATACCAAGTCCCGATAAGGATACGGCATCGGGACTTGGGGGCGCGCGGGCTCAAGCGAGCGATGGCGCCGCCGGATCGACCACATGCAGGCAGACATGTTCCTCGGCCAGGATATCGAGGAAGGGTTGGGCCGGAGGGCGGTCGATGAACAGGGCGTCGAGGACCGAAATATGGCCGAGCTTGACCATCGCCGGCCGGCCGAATTTCGTGTGATCCGTCGCCAGGAAGATCTGACGGGCATTGGCGATGATCGCCTGCGCCACCTTGACTTCCCGATAATCGAAGTCGAGCAGCGTGCCGTCCGGATCAATGCCGGAAATACCGATGATGCCGAAGTCCACCTTGAACTGATTAATGAATTCGACGGTTGCTTCGCCGACCACGGCCAGATCCTGGCGCAAACGACCGCCGGCGATGGTGATTTCGAAATCCTGCCCCTGGCTCAATTGCACCGCGACATTGATGTTGTTGGTGATGATCCGCAAGCCCCGGTGCCCGAGGAGCGCGCGGGCCACCGCCTCCGTGGTGGTTCCGATGTTGAGGAACAGAGAAGCGCCGTCCGGAATATGCTGGGCGACCAGACGGCCGATGCGCTCCTTTTCCTCCTGCATCAGCCCCCGCCGGGATTGATAGTCGATATTCCGCGCGCTGCTGGGCAGGCTGGCTCCGCCATGATAGCGATGCAGCAATCCCATCTCGCACAGCATGTTGATGTCGCGCCGAATGGTTTGCGGAGTAACGGCGAGAGCCGCCGCCAATCCGTCGATACTGACGAAGCCGTCCGCCTGCGCCGTCTGGACAATGTTCGCCTGACGGCGATTCAGTCCCGGCGGCAGAGCGGCTACCGCGGTCGGCAGAGAGGGCGGCTTCGGTAAATCACGCATCGTGGGATCCCATAACGAACGTCACATCACACCATCATATTAACGCAAGCGAACAGCTCTGTCAGAATCAAAATAAGTCCATATTTTTCCACTATATTTTCCTTATAAACCCATCAAAAAACACAACTATAACGAGTAAACTATATATTTATTACATATTTTCAGACGTTCATATTTTCTTTTTTTTTCGTTTTTGACCGAAACCATGTGTGATATGTTCGAATTCTGAAAATCGTCAATCTATCATGGCTATAAGGTGCGGACCAAAAGAGCGGGGCGACCGTCATGAGGGAACAAACTCTCGAAAAGCTACAGTCCGGGGATACTTTCGATCTGCTGGTCATCGGCGGTGGCGCCACGGGATGCGGAATCGCCTTGGACGCGGCGACTCGCGGCCTGAAGACAGCCCTCATCGAACGCTACGATTTCGCCGAAGGCACCAGCAGCCGGAGCACCAAGCTCGTCCACGGCGGCGTGCGCTATCTGGAAGCGGCGATCAAACGGCTCGACAAGGCGCAATACAATCTCGTCCGCGAGGCCCTGCACGAACGCGGCGCCCTGCTGCGCAACGCGCCACACCTCAGCAACCGCCTGCCACTGGTCACACCGCTCTATTCCTGGCTCCAGGTCCCTTACGTTTTCATCGGCCTAAAACTCTACGATCTCCTGTCCGGGCGAATGAACATCGGACACTCCAGACTGATCAGCCGCAAGGAAGCCCTCCGCCGCTTTCCCATGCTGAAAGCCGACGGATTGAAGGCCGGCGTCATCTATTATGATGGGCAGTTCACCGACGCCCGCATGGCGCTTTCCCTGGTGATGACGGCTCAACGAGAGGGCGCGCTGCTGGCCAACCATGTCGAGGCCACGACCTTATTGCACGCTCCCGACGGACGAATCGCCGGCGCCACCGTCAAGGACAGCCTGACCGGCCGGCAGTGGGACATCCACGCCCGCGCGGTGATCAACGCCACCGGCCCCTTCGCCGACGGCGTCCGCCGCATGGAGGACCCTTCCGCTCCGCCGATCCTGAAAGTCAGCTCGGGCATTCATATCGTCCTCGACAAACGTTTCGTTCCGCCGAAAACCGGTCTGCTTATTCCCAGGACCGATGACGGTCGCGTCCTTTTCATCCTGCCCTGGCAAGGCCATGCCTTGATCGGCACCACCGATGAAGAGGCGAAAATCACCGATCACCCCCGTCCATCCCCGGCCGATATCGCCTATCTGCTCGATTACGTCCGCCGCTATTTCAATATGGACGCCAGCGAAAAAGATGTTCTGTCGGCATGGGCCGGCATCCGTCCGCTGGTGTTCGATCCCAAAGCGGGCGACACATCCCGGTTGGCCCGCGATCACGTCATCATCGAAAGCAACTCCGGTCTGGTCACCATCGCCGGCGGGAAGTGGACGACCTATCGCCTGATGAGCGAACAAGCCATCGACCGCGCGATCGCCACGGCCCGACTGACCCACGCACGCCCGTGCCGCACGCATGACATGCCGCTGTGGGGCGCCGACAAATATGATCCTCTCGGCGATGCCGCACTGGCCCGCGACTTCGCGCTCGACGCGGACGTGGCGGATCACTTGAATCACGCCTACGGAGACCAGGCTCCGGTCGTCGCCGCCCTGACTACCGGAGGATGGGCGACCAGACTGCACCCAGCCCATCCCTTCCTGGAAGCGGAAGTGGTCTACGCCGTCCGCCGAGAACAAGCCATTCGCGCCGCCGACGTCTTGATCCGCCGCATGACGCTGGCCCTGGTCGACAGACAGGCCGCCATCCACGCCGCCCCCCGCATCCTCGCCATCATGGCCTCCGAGTTGGGCTGGGACTCCGCCCGCCGGGCCTCGGAAAAGGCGCTGCTCGATCAGCGCCTCGCCGAAGCGCTGTAAGCGCACGAAACATCCACAAACAAAGAGACACAGAAAAAATCACAATAAAACAACACTATACAAATATAATGGGGAAACAATCATGTTAACTTTTCTAAAAGCCGCTCCGCACAAACCACGCATGGCCGAGGAAGCCATTGACCCGACGTACAAACGTCTACGATGGCAAATATTCTTTGGAATATTTTTTGGGTATGCCGGCTTTTATCTTGTGAGGTTGAACTTCAACCTCGCCATGCCCTATCTCGTTGAACAGGGATATTCACGAGGGGATTTGGGCTTTGCCCTGTCCGGCGTTTCGATCGCCTACGGTATCTCGAAATTCCTGATGGGGGGAGTTTCCGACCGTTCCAATCCTCGTTTCTTCCTGGCGCTCGGCTTGCTGATGTCGGCCGGCGTCAGCCTGGCCATGGGGTTGGTGCCATGGGCGACATCGAGCATCGCCATCATGTTCGCCATGCTGTTCCTCAATGGCTGGTTCCAGGGCATGGGTTGGCCGCCCTGCGGACGCGTCATGGTTCATTGGTGGTCGAAGAAGGAACGCGGCAGCATCGTTTCGGTGTGGAACGTCGCCCATAACGTCGGTGGCGGCCTGATCGGCCCCCTCTTCCTTCTGGGCCTCGGCTGGTTCAACGACTGGCATGCCGCCTTCTACGTACCAGCCGCTGTCGCCGTCGGCGTCGCCATGTTCGCCGTCCTGACATTGCGCGATACCCCCCAATCTACAGGTCTGCCGCCGATCGAAGAATATAAGAACGACTACCCCGAGGACTATAGCGCGGAACACGAAAAGGAATTTTCGACAAAGGAAATCTTTGTCAAATATGTCCTTAAAAACAAACTCCTGTGGTACATCGCCTTCGCCAACATTTTCGTCTATCTGATCCGCTATGGCGTTCTGTCCTGGGCTCCGACCTATCTGAAAGAGGTCAAGCACTTCACCGTCGACAAGTCCTCCTGGGCATACTTCCTCTATGAATGGGCCGGTATTCCGGGAACAATTCTGTGCGGCTGGATTTCCGACCGCTTCTTCCAGAGCCGCCGAGGCATCGTCGGTATCTTGTTCATGATCCTGGTGACCGTCGCCCTGGTGGTCTATTGGCTGAATCCTCCGGGCAATCCCGGCATCGATATCGCCGCTCTGATCGCCGTCGGCTTCTTGATCTACGGCCCGGTGATGCTGATCGGTCTGCATGCCCTGGAACTGGCTCCGAAGAAGGCGGCAGGCACCGCCGCCGGCTTCACCGGACTCTTCGGTTATCTGGGTGGATCCGTGGCGGCGACGGCCCTGGTCGGCTACACCGTCGACTGGTTCGGTTGGAACGGCGGGTTCATTCTGATGATCGTCGGCTGCGGCCTGGCGATCCTCTGCATCCTGCCGACCCTGAAGCACGACAACATCGCCGCCGCGCAACGCGCCAGCCACAAGGCGGCGCAGGCAGCGCTTGCCGAAAACAAGAAGTAACGAATCAACTTATGAGTAAGGCCGCCGAAACATCCGTTTCGGCGGCCTTTTTTCTATTCGCGTCCCGAAGCCGTTACGCGCTTTGCGCGATTGCCCAGAAATCCTCGACCTTGAGGCTGGCGCCACCGATCAGACCGCCGTCGACATCCTCGAGCGCCAGCAATTCCTTGGCGTTCGAAGGCTTCATCGAACCGCCGTAAAGAATGCGCAAACGCCCTGCGGCGTCCTTACCCAGCGCTTTTGCCGCCAGATCCCGGATGGTCCGATGCACTTCGGCCACCTCGGCCAGGGTAGGAGTCCGTCCCGTCCCGATGGCCCAAACCGGCTCGTAGGCGATGACCGTGTTGTCGGGCGAGGCACCTTCCGGCAGGGACTCGGCAAACTGCGACTCCACCACCGCAAGCGTCCGTCCGCCGTCACGCTCGGCCTCGGTCTCGCCCAGGCAGATGATCGCCACCAAACCGGCCGCGTGAGCGGCGGCGGCCTTGGCCCGCACGTCCGCGCTGGTCTCGCCGTGATCGGCACGCCGCTCGGAATGGCCGACGATAACGTGACTGGCCCCCAGATCCTTCAACATGACGGCGGCGACATCACCGGTATGAGCGCCGCTTTTCTCGGCGTGACAATCCTGACCGCCGACGGCCAGGGCGCTGCCCGCCACCGCCTGAGCCACGCGGTCCACCAGCGTGGCCGGCGGACAGACGAGCATATCCACGGCCGGAGGAGACGCTTTGAGCTTCGCGGCAAGCGCTTTTGCCAACGCTTCCCCATCGGCCTTCAGGCCGTTCATTTTCCAGTTTCCGGCGATCAGCGGACGACGCGCCATGATAAGATTCCTCTCATTTATTCCCATTATGATGGGCCCGCCGTGACCTCTACCACAGAAAGCGCTGAGGTTCCATATAACCACACCCTCTCCGGGTCATAGTCCATAAGTCCAAGAAAACGCTTGTTTTACCCGTCGACTTTGACTTTGACGACCACTTTCCGAACGGCCTCGGGACCATCCACCTGACAAACCGGACGGTGCACATCCGACGGGAACAGGATAACGAAATTGCCCGGCTTCAGCACCAGCGTCGATTCATCATCCATAGCCTCGTAGAAGAGCACGTCGCGTTCCGTCAACAGGTCTTCCCGGACCTTGTTTTTGCCCGTATCGACGGCGACACCGATCGCCTCCCGGCCCTTCACGACGAATTGCACGTCGATATATCTCCGGTGAACCTCGGGCTTCTGTTCCAATTTCGGTTTGGTGGTGACGTCCTGCACCAGGACGAAGATGTCATCGCCCGCCAGATCGTAACGTCCGGCCGGCCGGGTATCGAAGTCGCCCCCCATCAGATACGACACCGCCGTCCGCAAACCGGCGGGGAGCCAGGCCAGCATCTCCGGGGCGGAATTCATGTTTCCGAAAATCATCGCGTTTCTCCGGCTTGTGTCACGGAATGGCAGGGAACCGGGTGGCGGCACCTGATCATGGCGTCACCCAGGATTCATCCAGGCAAATATATTTGATGGCCTGCCGATGATAGGTGAAAGCGACGTGAATCCGCCCATCGGGGGTTTGCTTGACCGACGGATAGGACAGTTCGCGATTGGCCTTTTCCTGGGAATTGTTGGTCATGCAATAACCGTCGCCGGTTTCAAGATCCCGCAACATCGGCCAACTGCGCCCCCCATCCAGGGAAATCGCCAGGCTGAGGGGCGCGCGCGGCGTCCCCCAGAACGCCGTTCTCGCGCGTTGAATGGAGGCGGTCGCGGTTTCCAACGCGGCATTGTCCTCGATCTCATCATAAAGGGATGTCCGTCGCTCGGTCGCCGCTGCGGAACTCACCGGATTGCAGACGAGTGCCAGATGCCCGTTGGCCAGCGCCGTCACCTGAATCGACGAATTGTTGTTGGAAATCGACAGGGGCTTGGGGTTTTCCCAACTCCGGCCACCGTCGATAGACCGACTGAAATAGATATTGTCGGCCCATCGGCTGCGAAACAGGGCGACCAGTCCCCCATCGTCGCGCTTCACGATATTCATGTGAACGCAACCGACGCTGTTCGGCACTTCATATTCGGTCCAACTCGCCCCACGATCCGACGAGACGCGGACGGCGCTATTGTCGTCGTCGCCCACCCATTTCTCTCCGGGCTGCGTCCGGCAGTGGAAAATCGGCAGAAGCCAATCGCCATTGTCCAGAACGACGATCGGCTGACGGATGAAGATCCCCGGTTCGTCGAACAGGGAAGATACCGGCCCCCAGGTTTCGCCATTGTCCGACGAGACGCGATAGCGGACGAGCGCCGTATCCTGCCGCCCGGAAATTTGGGCCGTGTAGAGCAGCCACAACCGTCCGTCAGGTGCGGGAAACAACACGGGATTCTGTTCCGAGCGGGTCTGGTCATCCGAAAGGCGAACCGCCGGAGACCATTTGTCCCCTCCACGCCGCAAGCGTGAAAAGTAGACGGAGATATCGGCAATTCCCTCCTGCGTTCCCCCGAACCAGACGCAGGCGAGATCACCGTTCGGCAATACCGTCAGATTGGCCGCGTGGTTTTGCACGCAAGGCGACGGCAGATAAGCTTCGGATCGGGCGGCATCGACCGGATTGACGCGGACCACGCCATCCATCGGAAGCTCGTTTATTACGGAAAGGTCTGTCATGGCGACACCTTGAGACTGAATTGCGGGACGTTTGGCCAAGGGGCACCTTCACACCGAAGAGGACGGCTTCGTGTCGGGAACCGCAGCACCGACCAGGTGGACGCAGATCCGTTCGATGATCATCACCACCAGGGGGGAAACCAGGGCGATGTACATATTGTCGATCCCATAGGGGTTGTCGAAGGCGTACCACAAGGTGGTCAACACGGCCGAACCGAGCAACCCGAAGGTGGCGCCACGGGTGCTTTTGAAGAAGGGGGAATAGAACCCGACCAGCGCGACCACGGAAATCGACAGCCGGATGGCCCGTGTGAAGAAGGACAGCTTGAGGATTTCAGGCACCAGGAAGACGCAGACGAGCGGCGCCAATCCGATGACGACGGACAACAGCCTGGTGACCTTGAATTTCCGTTCCGGCGTCGGATTGAAGTAGGGCTCGTAGAAATCGCGAATGATCAGGGATGCGATGGCGAGGGCGACCGTGCTGACGCTGACGAAGACCGAAGCGACCAGGGAGGTGGCCACGACTCCGGCCATCAGGCTGGGCATGTGCTGCAAAAATACCGGAAGCGCATAGATGCTTTTCATCGTCGGAAACAGATAACGGGCGGCGACGCCGATCAGACCCAGCGCAATGCCGATGGGAAAGCAGAGGACGGCGGCCACCAGGGTGGAACGCCGGGCCCCGTTGGCCGTCCGGTTGGAGGAAATCGCCTGAATGATGAATTGCGTGGAGAAGATGGCGCCGGTGGTGCCGATGACCCAGGCGACGACGGTCGTGAAACCGATCTTGCCGTCAAAACTGAAGTAATAGTCCGGCAGGTTGTCCACCATGGGCTTGATCCCTCCGGTCATTGTCAATGCCACGCCCAGGATCAATCCGATACCGATGATCTTCATGGCGCTGTGGAGCAGCGTGACATAGGCCACGCCCTTCAATCCGCCGAAGGTGAAATAGAAGGTGCTGACGACACCGATGATCGCCATCGCCAATGGCTGATTGAGCTTGAGAACGGTGGACAATGCGGCGGCGCCGCTGATGTAATTGCCGACGTTCACCAGAAACAGCGCGTAAATCATGATCAGCGACACCGCGACCATCGTCGATTTGCCGTATTTCTGGTTGATGGCGGCCGAAATCGTATATTCGCCGGAACTGTAGATCTTGCGGACGAAGAACAATCCGAACAGCACGAATCCGATGGAGGCGCCGACCACCGACCAGCCGGCGGCAAGACCGGCGGAGAAGGCTTCCTGCGCGGTGCCGACAGTCGACTTGGCCCCAATGAACTCGGACATCAGCAGAACACCGACGACCACCGGCGGCATGGCCCGCGCCGCCGTCATGAACTGCTCGTTGGTCTTGCTGCGCAGCCTGATTGTCAGCCAAGACGTTCCAAGGATATAGACAACAATCATCGCAACGATGATTGCCGTATCCACACTATTGAAGTCATTCATGACGCGTCTCCAACGAAAATCTGAAACGGATCTCTTGCCCGCCTTACAGACACAACAATTACGATTTTTATTTTTACCTATACTTTAATTAATCAAATAAATTTCACAAAAATCCCTCGGCCCATCGGCTAACTGATGGCTCCCCGCTGAGCAATTGTTCCGAAAGACAGAGCGACAGCCCGACTCAACTCGGCCGCGACCTTTTGGACGTGGGGCGTCACCGTTGCGACGAACTCTTCCAGCCCCATCCGCTCGGCCCGGATGGTGGCGCTGATTCCAGCCACCGGAAAAGCCGAGCTGTCGAGAATGGCCGCGGCAACGGTTCGCAGCCCGTAAGCATTCTCGCCATCCGATACGGCATAGCCTTGCCCGCGCACCTGCCGCAGGCGATCGAGGAGTTGCCCGACGTCGGTCAGGGTGCGCTCGGAGAGCTTGACCAGCTCGCTTTGCGACAAGACGGCCTTTTGCTGTTCCTCGGGAAGATAGGCCAGCATGGCGTGCCCGAGGGCCGCCGCATAGGCTCCCGTCCGGCTGCCGACACGTCGGTCGAAGGTCTGGGGAAAACCCGCCTGCACCCGTTCGACATAAACAACGGATTCGCCATCCAGCATGCCGAGGGACGCCGCATCGGCGACGTCGGGAACCAGTTCCGCAAGCAGCGGCCGGGCCAGAATTTTCAGATCGGCGCGGGCCAGTGGCGTATATCCGAGTTCCAGACATTTGAGTGTCAACCGAAAGCGCCGCGAGTGCGGAACCGATGTCACGTAACCCAACAGGCAAAGCGTATGAATCATCCGGAATGCCGTGCCACGGTCGAGAGACGCCCGCGCCGCCACCTCGGAAATGGTCAGTTCGGGAAGATCGGCATCGAACGCGCGCAGGACGGCAAAGGCCTTCACCACCGAATTCACGACGTTCTTTGGGTTGTTTTCAGTCGACACTGTCACCTTGCTCTCTCCGCCAATGATCGGAATACGAATTTTTGTTCGCTATATAGCCGATAATTGACCAAACGCTTCCCGGATACGTCAAGGGCACGAGACCCTTCAGCGAACCACCACGCCTGTCCGTCGAAACGTCGCCGCGAAGAAACCACCCCGAAATCCGATATGCATTGACGGCTCCTTCCCTGCCCGTTGCGGCCACGCCGAAGGGGCATCTTTTGTTGTTCCGGCTTTTTTTGACGCCGGGTTGTCCGATCCCGCAGGAAAACATTTGATCGGAATGCGAACATTTGTTCGCTTAAATAAGCTTAGTCCACTCCGGGAAATTGTCAAGGTCGCCCCCTTTTGCGCGGGGCTCCGGAAGGACGCGGTGAAGACCCAGTGCGCTCCTGTTTCCTTTTCAGCGTTGCCCAGCCCCGACACCCCTTCTATGATGCGCCTCCCGTCTGTTCCTATCCCGTTTTCAAGTAGAGACCCGATGCTCGATTCGTTCCGCAAAGCTTCGCAATCCTGGTTCATCAAGATTCTCTTCGCCTTGCTGATCTTAAGTTTCGGCATCTGGGGTATCGGCGACGTGGTGCGCGAACGCGCCGATCAGCAGCCGGCGATCACCGTCGGCAAACAAACCATTCCCGCCGCCGAAGTGGCCGAGGAGTTCCGCCGCGACACCGAGCGGCTCTCCTCTGTCTTCGGCGGCAAATTGACGTCCGAGCAGGCGCGGCAGTTCGGCCTCTTGCAGCGGACCGTCGAACAGATCGTCAACCGCACGCTCGTCGACCAGGCGGCCGCCAACCTCGGCCTCGGCGTCGACGAAAACACACTGCGGCGCATCATCGCCGAAATTCCGGCGTTCCAGAACGAACTGCATGTCTTCGACAAAAACGTCTACCAGCGCGCCCTGGTCCGCGCCGGCCTGACCGAACGGCAGTTCATCGCCATGGAAAAGGGCGACATCGCCCGTGAACAGATCGGCCAAATGGTGGCGAGCGGCCTGAAGGCGCCCAGCCTGATGGCCGATCCGCTCTACCGCTACCGCCAGGAAAGCCGCGTCGCTGAAATTATTACCATCCCCGCCGACAAGATGCCGGCGCCGGCGAAGCCCGACGACGCGACCTTGGGCCAGTATCACCAAAGCCACTCGGCCCTGTTCATGTCCCCCGAACTGCGCGGCATCACCGCCCTGGTCGTCCGGACCGCCGATGTGGCCGGCGATATCAAGTTCTCCGATGCCGACATCGAGAAGTCCTACCAGATCCGTCAGGCCGAGTTCCAGACCCCGGAAACCAGGAACATCCAGCAGGTCCTGTTCGAAAATGCGGAAAAAGCCAAAGCCTTCGCGGCCTCGGTCAAGCAGGGACAGGATTTCACCGCCGCCGCCAAGGCGGCGGGCGTGGAGGTGTCCGATCTTGGTTGGGTCGACCGCAAGAACCTGCCTCTGCCGACCCTTGCCGATGCCGCTTTCGGCACCCCCGGCCCTGGCGTCGCCGGCCCCGTCGAATCGCCCCTCGGCTGGCATGTATTGCGAATCACCCAGGTGGTGGCGGGCAAGTCCCGTCCGCTTGCCGATGTGAAGAGCCAGATCGTCCAGGACCTGGTGAAGGATGAGGCAACCAACCGTCTCTATGCCCTTTCGACCAAGGTCGAGGATGCCATCGGATCGGGCGCCGGCGTCGAAGAGGCGGCGAACACCCTCAATTTGAAGCCGATCAAGGCCACGGCGATCGACGAAAAGGGCAATGGCCCCGACGGCAAGCCGGCCCCCGGCGTTCCGTTGATTCCCGGATTCCTCGCCAAGGTTTTCCAGACCGCCCAAGGCACGACCACCGAAGTCACCCAGCTCGACGACGGCAGCGGTTATTTCGTCCTGCATGTGGACAATGTCGCCCCCCCCGCCCTGAAGCCCTTTGATCTGGTGAAGGACCAGGTACTGACGGCCTGGACGCAGGATCAGAGGGAACAGGCGGCCCGCCACCAGGCCGAGGCCGCCGCCGAACGTCTGAAAAATGGCGAATCCCTGGCCGCGGTGGCTGGCTCCTTCAAAGTGGAGACCACCAAGCCCTTCCTTCGCGCCAGCGAGGAGAAGCAAAGCGTGCCGCCGCTGCTGGCCGCCGAAATGTTCAAGCAGCAGAAGACCGGCGGGGTCAGCGTGGTGACGACGCAAGGCGGCACCCTGGTCGCCCGCCTGACGCAGATCATCGCCGCCGATCCGAAAGCCCAACCCGACCAATTCAGCAAGGCCCGCGATCAATTGAGCCAGACCCTGGCTAACGACGTCATGCAGCAATATCTGACGGCTTTGCGTGCGGATATCGGCGTGCATGTCAACAATGGAGCCATTGAGGCACAGTTCCAGAAATGAAGACGCCCGTCGCATTCGAGACGTTTCAGGCCGATTATGACGCCGGCCGGCCCCAGGTGATCTGGACCAAGCTGGTCGCCGACCTGGAAACCCCGGTTTCGGCCATGCTGAAACTGGCGGATGGCCGCCCCAACAGCTTCCTGCTGGAATCGGTGGCCGGCGGCACGCAGCGCGAACGTTATTCGATTCTCGGGCTGAAACCCGACCTGATCTGGCGTTGCCACGGCGACAAGGCCGAGATCAACCGGCAGGCCCGCTTCGACGATCAGGACTTCCAACCCTGTCCGATCGGCGCCGCCAAGGGGGCACTGGCGTCCTTGCGCGCCGTCGTCGCCGAATCTCGGATCGATCTCCCCGACCACCTGCCGCCGATGGCCGCCGGATTGGTCGGTTACATGGGCTATGACATGGTCCGCTTGGCCGAGCGCCTGCCGGATGGCAATCCGGACGGCATCGGCATCCCCGACGGCATCTTCTTGCGTCCAACCGTGATGGCCATTTTCGACAATGTCGACGATTCGGTCACCGTCGTCACTCCGGTTCGGCCCCAACCCGGCGTCAATGCCCGCAGTGCCTATGGCCAAGCCTGCGAGCGCCTCGCCGACACCGCCGCCGACCTCGAACGTTCCCTGCCCTATGGCAGGGACGCCCTGGTCGATCAGGAAGCCCAGCCGGACGCCACGGCCAACATGACGGCCGAGGACTATTGCCGGATGGTCGACAAGGCCAAGGAATACATCCTGGCCGGCGACATCTTCCAGGTGGTGCTGTCCCAACGCCTGAGCGTGCCGTTCCGCCTACCGCCCTTTTCGCTTTATCGGGCGCTGCGCAGGACCAACCCCAGCCCGTTCCTGTTCTTCCTCGATTTCGGTGGATTTTCCCTGGTCGGATCCAGTCCCGAAATCCTGGTCCGCCTGCGCGACGGCATGGTGACCATCCGGCCGATCGCCGGAACGCGCAAGCGCGGTGCCGATACTGCCGAGGATCAGTCCCTCGCCGCCGATCTGCTGGCAGACCCCAAGGAGCTGGCCGAACATCTGATGCTGCTTGACCTGGGCCGTAACGACGTCGGCCGGGTCGCCGAGATCGGCACGGTGAAGGTCACCGAGAAGATGCGGATCGAACTCTATTCCCACGTCATGCATATCGTTTCGAACGTGGAGGGCAAGCTTGCCGCCGACCACGACGCCATGGACGCCTTGTTCGCCGGTTTTCCCGCCGGAACCGTCTCGGGCGCGCCGAAGGTCCGGGCGATGGAAATCATCGATGAACTGGAACCCGACCGGCGCAGCTTCTACGCCGGCTGCATCGGCTATTTCGCCGCCAACGGCACCATGGACAGTTGTATCGCGCTCAGAACCGCCCTGGTCAAGGATGGGACCATGATCGTCCAGGCCGGTGCCGGCATCGTCGCCGATTCGGTACCCCAGTCCGAACATCAGGAATGCTGGAACAAAGCCCGCGCCCTGCTCCGCGCCGCCGAGGAGGCGGTTCGTTTCTCAAGCAGGCAGGGCGCTTGAGGCAGAGGCCTCAGGCAAGACCTTCGTAATCGAAACCGGCATCGTCGACAGCCTTGGCCACGACGCCATCGTCGGCCACGCCTTCGACACTGACTTTTCCGGCAGCCAGATCGACGCTGACCTGCGCCGACGGCGCTACCGTCTTGATCGCCTGCTCCACGGAACGGGCACAGCCGCCGCAGGTCATGCCGGATACTTTGTACGTCTTGACCATATCACTCTCTCCATGCGCCGGACGTCAGCGCGTCCGGCGGGGTTCGGCGGACGGAACCTCCGCCCGGGTTTCACGGCCGGCCGCAACCGGCATTCGACGCTCCCTCACCACCTCGCTCACCGGCACCAGCACCAACCCCTTCGCACGCAGGGTCGGCAGCCAAGCCGCCAAGGCCTGGATGGTGCCGTCGCGTGGATGACCTATCGCGATGGCGTTGCCCTTCTTACGGGCCAAATCTTCCAGCTTCGCCAACTGGGCGTCAATCGCGCCGACATCTCCGGCATTGTCGAGAAAGACATTGCGCGCCGCCGTCGGCACGCCCAACTGCTGGGCCAGCGTCAACCCGACGCTGTGATCGGTGGTCAGACTGTCGATGAACAACAGGCCGCGACGCTGCAATTCCTCCATCACCACCTGCATGCCGGGCGCGAAGGCGGTAAATTTGCTGCCCATATGATTATTGATGCCGACATAGCCGGTAAAGCGGTCAAGGTCCTCCTCGACCCGCCTCTTCAATTCCTCGGGCGACAGATTGACGGACAATGCGCCGGGCCCGGCGTCGATTCCCTCCGCCAACGGCTCCATCGGCACATGCATCATCAATTCATGGCCGTGCGCGCGGGCCTCCCCCGTTTGCCGAGGCAATTCCTGGGCATAGGACATGAAGGAGATGGTCAGCGGCCCCGGCAACTGCATGACCTTCTCGGATCGTCTCTTGTCCAAGCCCATGTCGTCGATGATCACGGCGATCATCGGCCGTCCGCCGGTACCGACCGCTGGTACCGCGTATTTCAGCCAATCGGGATTCTCTCGGGCCGGAAGGCGAGACGGAGCCACCGAAGCCGGCGGCAGGGTGGCAACCTGCCCCTCGGGCAGGGCGGGGCCGAAGGGCTCATCTTCGACGACGGTATGGGGACTGGTTTCGGTAGGCTGGGGATCCGCCGTCGCCGCTTCGCCCTCCCCCTTGTCCACGGCCTCGCGGGCTGCCTCCGGAGCGGATGGCCCCGAGGGCAGGCGGCCGGCCGAAAAGCCGAGACCCAAGCCCAGACAGAAAATCAAAGCAAAGCCGATGGCTATCCTGCGACGGAAAAGCCATTCGACGACCAACGGGACGAAGGCTCCTTGACCTTGGGCTTCTTTCCAGGCGCGCAGCCTATCCGCGAAGCCGCCGAACCGATCCAATCTTAAAATACTCCTTCTTCGACCGGGCTCACGGCCGCCAACGGCGCAGCAGCAAACTGTTCGACACCACGCTGACGCTGGAAAAAGCCATGGCCCCACCGGCCAGCGCCGGACTCAACAATCCAAACGCCGCCAAAGGAATGGCCACGACATTGTAGACGAAGGCCCAGAACAGATTTTGCCGGATCTTATTGTAGGTGGCCCGCGAGATGGACAGCGCCGCCGGCAAAAGCGCCGGATCTCCGCGCATCAGGGTGATGCCGGCACTATGCATGGCGATGTCCGTGCCGGTTCCCATGGCGATGCCGATATCGGCCGCCGCCAGTGCCGGGGCGTCATTGACACCGTCGCCGACCATCGCCACTACCTTGCCGTCGGCACGCAACCGCTGAATCTGGGAAACCTTGTCCTCGGGCATCAATTCGGCGTGGATCTCATCGAGCCCCAAGGCCTCGCCCACCCCTTCCGCCGTACGACGATTGTCGCCGGTCAGCATGACCGTTCTGACACCCAGCGCCCGCAGTCTCTTCACGGCGCCAGCCGCCGACGGCCGAACCCTGTCGGCGACGGCGATCAGGCCGAGAACCCTTTCCTGGTCGGCAAGCCACATCACCGTCCGGCCGGATATTTCGAGGTCGACCGCCCGCTCCTCCAGACCTTGCAGGTCCAACTCGGACTGACGCATCAGCCTTTGACTGCCGACCAACAGCGAACGGTCGGCGACCTCCGCTTGCAGGCCGCGCCCCGGCAGGGCGCGAAAGCTGCCCAGAGGAAGCAGCGCAATACCCTCGGCCTCGGCGGCCTCCAGAACGGCGCGGGCCAGGGGATGTTCGCTACCCTGCTGGGCGGAAGCCGCCAAGGTGAGCAGACGCGTCCTATCGCCATCGACGGCGACGATGTCGCTGACCGAGGGGCGCCCCTCGGTCAGCGTACCGGTCTTGTCGAAAACGATGGCGGTGACATCGTGGGCTCGCTCCAGCGCCTCGGCATCCTTGATCAGAATGCCCGCCTTCGCCGCGACACCGGTTCCCACCATGATCGCCGTGGGCGTCGCCAGCCCCAGGGCGCAGGGACAGGCGATGACGAGAACGGAGATGGCCGCGACGATGGCCGCCTGCTGATCCCCGCCGCCGAGATAACTCCAGCCGGCGAAAGTCAGCGCCGCCAGGGCGATCACCACGGGCACGAAGATCGCGGCGATGCGATCGACCAGACGCTGGACCGGCGCCTTGCTGGCCTGTGCCCCTTCGACCAGACGGATGATGCGGGCCACGGTGGATTCGGCCCCCACCGCCGTCGCCTTGACGCGCAGCAGACCTTCGCCGTTGATCGCGCCCGCCACGATTTCGTCGCCCCGCCCCTTGTCCACCGGCAGACTCTCGCCGGTCAGCAGGGACTCGTCCATTTGGCTGTCGCCTTCGGTTACCACGCCATCCACCGGGGCGCGCTCTCCCGCCCGCAGCACGACGATCTCGCCGGAGCGCACGTCTTCCGCCGCGATCTTGACCAGCCGGCCGTCCCGTTCCACCGTCGCCCATTCCGGACGCAAGGCCATCAGTCCGCGGATGGCCGCGGCGGCGCTGCGTTTGGCACGGCTCTCCAGCCACTTGCCGAGCAGCACCAGCGTCACGACCACCGTCGAGGCTTCAAAATAGAGGGGCGGCCCCATATGTCCGCCGTCATTGCCGCCGACGATCACCTGCGATGCCGACAATCCGAACGCCGCCGAGGTTCCCAGGGCCACCAGAAGGTCCATGTTGCCGGTGCCGTTGCGCAATGCCTTCCAGGCGCCGACATAGAAGCGCGCACCGATGACGAACTGGACCGGAATGGCCAGGGCCAATTGCAGAAGAGGCGGCAGCATGGCGTGGCCGCCCGCCAGATCGAAAACCATTTGCCCGACCAGCGGCAGGGTGAACAGGGCGGACAGGCAGACCAGCGCCAGATCGCGACGCGCCCGAACCGCCGCCCTCTCGTCATCGGCGGCGGGGCTGTCCTCGGAGGTGACGACGTGAGCGCCGTATCCGGCCTTCTCCACCGCCGCCACCAGCTGCGGCGCTCCGGTTTCCCCCTCGCCGAGACTGACCCGCGCCTTTTCGGTGGCCAGATTGACCTCGGCCTTCAACACGCCGGGCAAACGGGTCAGAACCTTTTCGACGCGGGCGGTACAGGAGGCGCAGGTCATTCCGGTGATCGACAGATCAACGATGGCTGCCGGTGACGGCTGAACGCCGCCCGCCGGAAGAGGGGATATTTCATTCATGGTCTTAATGTGTGGTGCCCTCACCTCCGCCGTCAAGCGTCGGTGGCACCGGTCAGCCGAAGATGTTCCCATCGGCGGTTGTCGAAATCGCGAAAAACCGCTCATCAGGCCCCGTGACGGTTATTCCTCCCCAGTCATTCGATCTTGATATGAAACGCTCCCCAGACCAGACCGGCATCATCCTCCTTGCCCTCTCCGGCCTGCAAGGCGGGCGGAAACACCAACCAGGCGGGCCCCCTGCCCCCGATGTCAAGCGGACGGCCATCCACTTCGATAGCCAGAATCACCTTGTCATTTTCGCTGAAAGCCCAGGGAAACTCGGCGAAATAACCATCGAGCGCCTGGACGGAGATTTTATGTCCCCGCGCCCCCGCCGCCCGCAAAACGGCGGACAGGCGCGGCCCGCGAAAGGTGACGGGCTTTGACCAATTCGGATAGGAAAGCACGATCGTCCGCATGCCCAGGCGGGCCAGATCCCGCCCCGAGAACGCATGCGCCTTGTCGAAGGCAACCCCATAATGGGCGAAGAAGCCATCGGTGAAGGCGTCGAATGGCGGGCGATTGACCTTGTCGACCAGCCCCGTCACCGTCACCACGGCGCCATCGGCGGCCCTGCCCGCCGTCGGAACGGCGAGCAGGGCGACGATCAACGCAAACGCCAAGCGGGTCCAGAACCCAAGGACGGCCATTTTGTCCCCTGGACCTTTCCGGCTCGACATCATGCCGCGGTCGTGCCGGGATTGGCCTGGTAACCGTTGGCCAACTCGCGCTTCAGCGTTTCGGCGTTCAGTTCCTTTTCCCACTTCGAAACGACGATCGCCGCCACGCCGTTGCCGACGAAATTAGTGAGCGCCCGGGCTTCCGACATGAAACGGTCGATGCCGAGGATCAGGGCCAGGCCGGCCACGGGAATGGACGGCACCACGGCTAAGGTGGCGGCCAGGGTAATGAAGCCAGCCCCAGTGACGCCCGATGCCCCCTTCGAGGTCAGCATCGCGACGCCCAGGATGGTCAATTGCTGACCAAGAGTAAGCTCGATATCAAGGGCCTGGGCGACGAACAGCGAGGCCATCGTCAGATAAATGTTGGTGCCATCCAGATTGAAGGAATATCCCGATGGCACGACCAGTCCGACCACCGACTTGGAACAGCCCAGTTGTTCGAGCTTGCGCATCAGCGGAACCAGAGCGGATTCCGACGAGGAGGTGCCGAGCACGGTCAGCAGTTCCTCCTTGATATAGGCGATGAACTTCAGGATGGAGAAGCCGGTATAGGCCGCAATGGTGCCAAGCACGATCAGAACGAAGAGCAGGCAGGTCAGATAGAAGCTGCCCATCAGGGCCGCCAGCGGCATCAGAGCCTTGATGCCATACTTCCCGATGGTGAAGGCCATCGCCCCACCCGCGCCAATTGGCGCCAGCTTCATGATGGTGTTCATCATGGCGAAGAAGATATGCGAGCACTCCTCGATGAAGGCATGCACGCCCTTGCCGGCCTTGCCCATGTGGGTCATCGCGTAGCCGAACAGGATGGCGATCAACAGCACTTGCAACAGATCGCCGCCGCCGGTGAAGGCATCGACCATGGTTTTCGGAATGATATGCAAGATGAAGTCGACGGAGCTCTGCTCCTGCGCCAGCTTGGCGTAATTGCTCACCGCCTTGGCGTCCAGCGTCGCCGGATTGACGTGGAAGCCGTCACCGGGACGAAGCACGTTCATGATGACGAGGCCGATGCACAGCGCAAAGGTCGAGACGACCTCGAAATAGAGAAGCGCCTTTCCGCCGACCCGGCCCACCTTCTTCATGTCACCGGCACCGGCGATACCCAGTACCACGGTGCAGAAGATCACCGGCGCGATCAGCATCTTCACCAAACCGATGAAACCATCACCCAGGGGTTTCAGACTGACCGCGAAATCAGGAACGACAAAACCCAGGGTGGCGCCGATGAAAATGGCGATCAACACCCAGAAATAAAGGTGGCCGGTAATACGCTTCATCCCGATGTTCCTTGCTTTTTATGATTAACGATAGTGATCGAAAATTATATGGGGATCAAAACGGATTTTAAATTGACGTAAAAAGTAGGGTTATTCTGAGGGCGTCGGCTTGGATAGTGACGCCCAAGCATTGGGGCTTCGCCTCGGAAATGGCACTTTTTCTGGCGGAAGACTAACGACAACGAAAAACGCAATCATCATATCGACGGCCCCACCCGCAAAACTCGCTCAGCGATAAGCCCGACACAGGGAATCCAAGCTCGCTCCCTCGTGGCCAAAGCCGATCAGGTCCGCCCGGCTTGTCCCGGAACGGCATGAACCGCTGTTGACGCTGGCTACCCTGGGGTAGCATTCTTCCCGGTCAGCTTTTTACGGATTTCCTTATGTTCGTGCTCATCGACAACTACGACAGCTTTACCTACAACCTCTGGCATTATCTGGGGGAACTGGGCGCCGAGGTTCAGGTGGTGCGCAACGATGCGCGCACCGTGGCCGAGATCATGGCGATGGGCCCCGAGGGCATCGTCATCTCGCCCGGCCCCTGCGATCCGGCTCACGCCGGAATCTGCCTGGATCTCATCGCCCATTGCGCCGGCAAGCTTCCCCTGCTCGGCGTCTGCCTCGGACATCAGGCGATCGGACAAGCCTTCGGCGGCAAAGTGATCCGCGCGCCGCAGCCGGTGCATGGCAAGACCAGCGCCATCCATCACCTGGGCAGCGGTCTGTTCAACGGTCTGCCTTCGCCCTTCGAGGCGACGCGCTACCACTCCCTGTTGGTCGACAGACAAAGCCTTCCCTCCTGTCTGGAGGTTACCGCCTGGACGGAAGATGGCCTGATCATGGCTCTGGCGCATAAGGAATTGAACATTCACGGCGTGCAATTCCATCCGGAAAGCATCGCCTCGCAACACGGACATCGCATGTTGGAAAACTTCCTCGCCCTGGCGCGGTGCCGCACCGGACATGCCGCGCAATGAGCAGCAACGACCTCATGAAATCTCTGCTGGCCCGGGTTGCCAACTCGGAAAGGCTCTCGGAGGAAGAGGCAACGGCGGCCTTCGACGTCATCATGTCGGGCGACGCCACCCCCGCGCAGATCGGCGGCTTCCTGATGGCGCTCCGGGTCAGGGGAGAAACTGTTCCCGAAATCACCGGGGCCACCAGGGCCATGCGGTCGAAGGCCGCCACCTTGGAAGCACCCCCGGGGGCCATCGACACCTGCGGCACCGGCGGCGATGCCTCGGGCACCTACAATATCTCGACGGCCGCCGCCCTGGTGGTCGCCGCCTGCGGCGTGCCGGTGGCCAAACATGGCAATCGCGCCCTGTCGTCCAAATCCGGGTCGGCCGATGTGCTGGCGGCCCTGGGCGTCAAAATCGACGCGGACTTGAGCCTGGTGCGCGAAAGCCTCTGGCAGAATGGCATCGGCTTCCTGATGGCCCCCCGGCACCATTCCGCCATGCGCCATGTCGCCGGCCCGCGCGTCGAACTCGGCACCCGGACCATCTTCAATCTGCTGGGGCCATTGTCCAATCCGGCGGGCACCAAACGCCAGGTCGTCGGAGTCTTCGCCGAGCGCTGGGTCGAACCCCTCGCCGAAGTCCTGGGCCGCCTCGGCGCCGAACGGGCCTGGGTGGTGCATGGAACGGACGGCCTTGACGAATTGACCACCACGGGCCCCAGCCACGTTGCCGAATGGAACGAAGGCAAGCTTCGCCGTTTCGAGATCACCCCGGCCGACGCCGGACTGCCGACGGCGCGACCGGAGGACCTGAAGGGCGGCGACGCCGAGGTCAACGCGGCGGCGCTAACCCGCCTGATAGCCGGAGAACAGGGGCCTTATCGCGACATCGTCCTGCTGAACGCGGCGGCGGCGCTGGTCGTCGCCGGAAAAGCACCAGACCTTACGACGGGCGTCTCGGAAGCGGCGCGGGCGATCGACGAGGGCCACGTGCGAATGACGCTGGACCGGCTGATTGCCATCAGCAATCGGGAGGTCGTCTCGTGAGCGACATCCTGGCCACCATCTGCGCCAACAAGAAACGCCATCTGGAAACCGCCAAACAGCGGCGCTCGATCGGTGACCTTCGCGACCTTGCCGCCGCCCAGTCGGCCCCTCGGGGATTCGCGGCGGCGCTGACCCGTGCCGCGGCGACCGGTTACGGGCTGATCGCGGAAATCAAGAAGGCCTCCCCGTCGGCCGGGCTGATCCGCCCCGACTTCGATCCGCCGACGCTCGCCAAGGCCTATGCCGCGGGCGGGGCATCCTGCCTTTCCGTCCTGACGGACGCCCCCTACTTCCAGGGCAACGACGATTATCTCGTGGCGGCCCGGCAAGCCGTCGATTTGCCGGCGCTGCGCAAGGACTTCATGATCGACCCCTGGCAAATCGCGGAGTCGCGCGCGCTGGGCGCCGACTGCATTCTGCTCATCATGGCCTGCCTGTCCGATGCCCAGGCCGGTGAACTGGAACATTCGGCCCATGATCTCGGCATGGACGTGCTGATCGAAGTCCATGACGAGGCCGAGATGGAACGGGCCCTTTCGCTGCGCTCCCCGCTGATCGGCGTCAACAACCGAAATCTCAAGACGATGACCACCGATATCGCCACCACGGAACGTCTGGCAAAAAAACTGCCCGCCGACCGGGTGCTGGTCTGCGAAAGCGGCCTGAAAACCCCCGCAGACCTCGCCCGCATGGCCCGGGCCGGGGCCCGGCGCTTCCTGATCGGCGAAAGCCTGATGCGCCTGGCCGACGTCACCGAGGCCACGCGAACCCTGCTGGCCGACCCGGTGGCGGCCTGATCATGGCGAACGAACTCACCCATTTCGACGGGCAGGGCAATGCGCGCATGGTCGATGTCGGGGCCAAGGCGGAAACCGAGAGGGTTGCCGTCGCCAAGGGTTCGATCGTCATGGCGCCCGCGACCTTGGCCTTGATCGAACGGGGCGGCGTGAAAAAGGGCGACGTTCTCGCCGTCGCCCAGTTGGCCGGCATCATGGGCGCCAAACGGACCCCGGACCTGATCCCGCTCTGCCATCCCCTGGCCCTGTCGAACGTCACCGTCGAGTTGTCTTGCGACCCCGAACGATCGGCCGTCGACATCACCGCCACCTGCAAATTGACCGGACGCACCGGTGTCGAGATGGAAGCGTTGACCGCCGTGTCGGTCGCAGCCCTCACCGTCTACGACATGTGCAAGGCGGCGGACCGCACCATGCGCATCGAAGGCATCCGACTGTTTCATAAATCGGGCGGAAAATCAGGCGTTTTTCAGGCCGACGAAGCCTGATTCAGGCGGACATCCCATGACATATTTGCGGCAACGGACTCTTGACGGAAAGAGGGAACTAAACTAGAACAAGATAACTTGTTGCGGATTTGTTCCATATTTTGTGGTTCCCGCCGGCCGGAGGGTGCGATGCTGACGCGAAAACAATATGAGCTGCTTATTTTCATCGATCAGCGACTGAAGGCCAATGGCGTATCCCCCTCCTTCGACGAAATGAAGGAGGCCCTTGATCTTAAATCAAAATCAGGAATCCACCGGTTGATCACCGGCCTGGAGGAACGGGGCTTCATCCGCCGCCTGCCGCATCGTGCGCGGGCCATCGAAGTGTTGAAGCTACCCGAGAATTTTGGCGACACCCCGGAAAAGCCATCCTCCGCGCCACCGCCGAAGTTCTCCCCCAATGTCATCCGCGGCGATTTCAAGACCACCCTGGCGGGCGCTTCCGTCGGAACGGCGGCCGACGCCATCGATCTGCCGCTTTATGGAAAAATCGCCGCCGGCACGCCGATCGAGGCGCTGCGCGATAATTCCAACACCATCAGCGTTCCATCCACCCTGCTGGGAAGCGGCGACCATTATGCCCTGACGGTGGAAGGCGATTCGATGATCGAAGCGGGCATTCTCGACGGTGACGTGGTCATCCTCCACCGTTGCGATACGGCCGATAACGGTTCGATCGTCGTGGCCCTGGTCGATGAGAACGAAGCCACCCTGAAACGGCTGCGCCGCAAAGGCGCCTCCATCGCCCTGGAACCGGCCAACCAAAGATACGAAACGCGCATCTTTGGTCCCGATCGCGTGCGTGTCCAAGGACGCCTGGTTGGGCTGTTGCGCCGATATTGAGTGAAAAAAGACGCGCCCTCGACGGAGGACAAAGACTTTTCCGATAACGTCATCGTCTAAGGGCAAACTTGGCCAGTTTGATCGTTTGTGACAAGCGGACACATGGTTTAATCTTTTGTTGTGACAAAGCCGATTATAAAGAATTCGGCACGTCGCATCTTGAGGATTGCACATTGTGACCGCGCCCATAGAGCGACGACGGCATCGTCGTCATTTCGGCCGTGATCTGTTGGTCTTGGTCCCCGAAGGTTCGTCTTATCCCGTCCGGGACATCTCTCCCGGCGGCCTGTGCCTGCAGGGTACGCCCTTCGCCATCGGCGAACTGGTCGGCATCACCCTGTCCTCGGCCGCGAACCCCTTTGACGCTGTCGACGCCTCCTGCCGGGTCGTGGCGATCAGCACGACGGGCTCGCACATGGAATTCTGTCCGGTGACCATGCCCCTGCTCACTTTCATCATTCAGCATATCGGCAAGGAACTGGGGGTGGAGCCCTATTATTTCGGCAAGAGGCATCCCCTTTCCTCCCAATCCTGATCCTCCCCGACCTCCACGGAACCAGAGCAGTTTGCGCTTCGCTTGAACTGCTCCGGGCTTGCGTGACGCTGAAAAAACTCCGTTTTTTCAATTGCTCAAACGCCGCTCCGGCTAACGAGCGCGATTCAATCTAAACGCAACGCGCTCTAATCAAAAGATGCGGCAGCAGAAGCATCCTCACCGCCAATCGGCGTCCGGATGTGGTTCCAGGGACGCGCCCCCTGCCAGTCGTCGACGGTCTCGATACGCCAGCCCTCCGCGTCCAACCAGAACGCATGCGTCCCACCCCTTCGCAAGGCGTCCCCGTCGATAAGCCGCCCGCCGCCGGGACAGACGTCACGCGCAACCGGTGCCGCCACGATCACCACCTCGCCCCCCCGGCAATCGGCCCCCGGCAACCTCTCGGGGCGCGACAGAAATGCCAACAGATGAGCCTCTCGGCGGTAGACGCAGCCCGTCCCGTCGCAGGTCATCACGTTTTTCGAACCATCCCGCCAGAAGACGGCGGCGGTTCCCTGACCGGCCTGTCTGACCCAGGTCTCGCGAAGCATCTTCTCGCTCCGCGTCCTTGAGAAAAGCAACCTGCCGTCGCCATCCCGTCCCGCCATCATCAGTCCTGAGGGAGCGATCAGCACGTCGGGCGGCCGATGCAACGCATAGAGCGCGATCGCGGCGGCCATTCCGGCCAATCCCCACAGTCGCCAGCGCCGCCGCCAGAGCAGCAGCCAGAAGCCGCCCAGGGTGAAAAGCACCAGCGCCGAGACGGGCATGGCGGGCAGATCGACGCTGGCCCCGGGCAAGGCGGAAACCCATTGGGCGATATCGCTGACGGCCACGATGCCCCTGCCCATCAACCACCATGCCCATGCGTCGAGTCCGAAAGGCATCAGGCAAAAGGCCAGAAGCGCCGCCGGCATCACCCAGAAGCCGACCACGGGCACGGCCAGAAAATTGCCCAGCAATCCGTAGGTGGCGTATCTGTTGAAATGGAAGATCGTATAGAAGGCCGTCGCGGTTCCGGCGATCTGCGTGGTCAGCAGGATACCCGCGACATAGAAGAACGGCGTGCTCCAGCGGCCCCGATGGCGGGCCCGCCAGCGTCCGAAAGCGGGGCCGATCGCCTCATAGCCGGCGATGAGCCCGTAGACGGCGGCGAAGGACATCTGGAAGCTGGCCCCCATCAACGCCTCGGGCCGCAACAGCAGGATCAGCAGCGCCGCCCAGGTGATCGAGCGCAGGGAAATCGCCTCGCGATCGAACAGAATGGCCACGAGAACGATGCCGTTCATCATGAAGGCCCGCTGCGTGGGCACCGGAGCGCCGGAAATGATCAGGTAGCAGAAGGTGATCAGAAGCGCCCCGCCCGCCGTCCATTTCTTGATGGGATAGCGCAGCGCTATCCAGGGAATCATCGCCAGACCACCCCGTATCGCCATGAAGACGAGACCGGCCACCATGCTCATATGCATGCCGGCGATAACCAGGATATGGGCCAATCCGGCATCGCGATAGGCTTGCAGCAGATCCGGCGACACCGGCCCCCGCTCGGCGGTGATCAGCGCCGCCGCCACCCAGCCGACGCCACGCGCCAGACCGCCGTTTTCCACGGCGGCGACGATACGTTCGGTCAAATCCCGCCGAACACCGGCGATGAACAACCGGATCCGCTCCCATCCCTCTCCCTGATCGGCATCCGGCAGCAAGCGGGGCGGCCCGGCCGCGTAGCCGACGGCACCGATGCCCAGGAACCAGGCCTGTCTGGAGAAATCGTACGCCCCCGGCGAGGCCGGCGCCGGCGGAGGCATCAAGACGACGCGCAGGGCCACTCTCTGACCGGGACGCCATTCCCCTCCGCTTTCGCGCAAACGAACGCGGAGCCTGACCGGAAGCGGCCCCGTCCCCCGGAGTTCCGGCCAAGTCACCCGATCGAGGACGAACCGGTGCACGCCCTGTTCCAGGGGCTCCACCTCGGTGATCCGCGCCACGATGGAGATAGCCTGCGTCGGATGGGACAGTACCGGTGCCGCCACGGCGCGGCTTCGCTCGCCGGCCAGGGTGAAGCCAAGGCCGGCCAGTGCGAAAACGAAAGCCAACGCCGGCAGCCAGGGCGGGCGGCGCCTGACGGCAATACCCGTCGACAGGCATAGCCCCAGCAAAAGCGGCCCGACCCAGCGCCAGGGTTCGCAAGGCAGCGCGAAATAGAGCGCTATTCCACTTCCCAGGGCCACCGGCGACCAGAGAATCCAGCGCTCGCGTTCGGCCTGCAGGAGTGCCGTGATACCCCCGGATCCCCCCTCTTCCATGGTCTTCGCCCGCGCAGCAACCACCCGAGGATTCGGAAGATGACCGATTTTTCGTTTCCAGTCATCTCCAAAAAGGAAACACGCCCAAAGAGTCGCTCTTGAAATACGACACTCGAACGGCCAAACGAATTGACCGATCCAATTCAGCACGTATATCATAGTGTATATTACTAATATAAAATGTAATATTTGACGGTGCCATGCCGGCCATCCGCAAACAATCTGCGGCCCGCCCGACAGCTCTTTTCGTCGAAGAAGCCCCCCGAAACTCTGGAGCAAGCTCAATGAGAACTCTCTCCCGCCGGCATTTTCTGGCCGCCAGTTCGGCCATCGCCCTTTTCATCCGGTCGGACAAGCCGGTGTGGGCGGAAGACAAGCCGCAAGCCGGAGGAACGCTGAGCGTCATCCTGCAACCGGAGCCGGTCACGCTTTCCCCCACCAACAACATGGCCCAGCCGACCCAGACGGTGGCGGGCAACATCTTCGATGGTCTCGTCTACTACGATTTCGATCTGAAGCCGCAGCCCTGCCTGGCCACCAGTTGGGATCTGGCCCGCGACGGCAAGACGGTCACCTTCCACCTGCGTCACGGGGTCAAATGGCATGACGGAAAGCCCTTCACCTCGGCCGACGTGAAATGGTCCCTGGAAAACATCTGGAAGACGATCCATCCGCGCAACAAGGCCTTGTTCGAAAATGTGAGCGCGGTGGAAACGCCCGACGACTTCACCGTCGTCTTGAAGTTCAGCAAGCCGTCCCTGCCCATTTTTTCCGTGCTGAACGGCGTCGGCGCGCCGATCCTGCCGCGTCATCTCTACGAAGGCACCGACATCCTCGGCAGTCCCTACAACAACAAACCGGTGGGTACCGGCGCCTTCGTCTTCAAGGAATGGAAGCGCGGCGAATATGTCCTGCTGGAACGCAATCCCGACTATTGGGATAGCGGCAAGCCCTATCTCGACCGCATCCTGTTCCGCATCATTCCCGATCCCGCCGCCCGCGCCGCCGCCGTCGAAAAGGGCGAGATCCAGTACGCGCCCTTCAATGCCATTCCCTTGCGCGATGTCGAACGCTTCTCGCAATTGCCGAACGTCAAGATCGACCGGCGCGGCTATGACTGGATTTCGCCGCTGCTCTATCTCGATTTCAATGTCGAGAACCAGTATCTCAAGCATCAGCGGGTTCGCCAGGCTTTGGCCCATGCGATAGACCGCAACGCCATGGCCAGGATCGTTTGGTTCGGCTTCGGAAAGCCGGCCATCAGCCCGGTTCCCTCGGCTGTGGCGACTTTCCATGATTCCACCGTGCCGCAATATGCCTTCGATCCCAAGAAGGCCGAGGCACTGCTCGATGAAGCCGGGTTCAAGCGCGGAGCCGACGGTACGCGTTTCGCCATCACCCACGACTATCTGCCTTACGGCGACGATTACCGGCGCACCGCCGAATTCATCAAGCAGGCCTTGCACAAAATCGGCGTCGAAGTGACCATCCGCTCCCAGGATACCGCCGCCTTCATCAAAAGAATTTACGGCGATCGGGACTTCGACCTGTCGCTCTCGTGGAATTCGGCCTTCCCGGATCCCCAGATCGGCGTCGTGCGCGCCTATTGGTCGGGTTGGCTGGGAACGCAGACCCCCTGGACCAACGGGTCCGGATACCGCAATGCCGAGGTGGATGGGCTGATCCAGGCCGCCGCGGTGGAGGGCAACCCCGAGGCCCGCGTCGCCGACTTCAAGCGTTTCCAGCAGATCGTGCTGACCGAGCTGCCGACATTGCCGCTGCTCGAGATGCAGTTCTTCTCGGTCCATGCCGCCAATCTCAGGGATATCGTCAGTCAAGGCGACCAGACTTACTCCACCCTGAAGAACGCCTGGTTCGACGGCAAGGCGAAGGGCTAGACATTCCCGTGCGACGCTATCTTCGACGCAGTCTTTGGCAGATCGGCATCGTCGTGCTCGGGATCGCCACCATCAATTTCTTCCTGCTGCACCTCGCCCCCGGCGATGCGGCGGAGGTGATGGCGGGCGAGTCCGGCGCGGCGACGGCCGAATATATGGCGGCCCTGCGCCAGCAGTTCGGCATCGACCAGCCGCTTTACCTTCAATTCCTGCGCTATGTCGGGCATCTCCTGACCCTCGACCTCGGCTATTCCTTCCGCGAAGGCATGCCGGTGGCCGAACTGATGCGCCAACGCCTGCCCGCCACCCTCCTGCTGATGGGAAGCTCCACCGCCCTGGCGGTAAGCCTGGGATGCGTCCTTGGATTCATGGCCGCCCGCCGCGCCGGAAAGATCGCGGACACGGTGATCTCCACCCTGGCGCTGCTGTTCTATGCGACACCGGTTTTCTGGGTGGGCGTGATGCTGGTGATGGTCTTTTCCGTGGCGCTCGACTGGCTGCCCATCGGCGGCATGACCAGCATCGAGGCGGGATACCGGGGCTGGGCCCTGGCGGGCGACGTCGCCCGCCATCTGGTCCTGCCGGCGGTCACCCTCGGACTTTTCTATCTGGCCATCTATACCCGCCTGGTGCGGGCCTCCATGCTGGAAGTTTACCACCTCGACTTCGTACGCACGGCCCGCGCGAAAGGCGTGCGCCCCTGGCGGATCGCCACCCGCCACGTCCTGCGCAACGCGCTGCTGCCGGTCGTCACCACCCTGGGCGTCCAATTGAGCTCGATTCTCGGCGGCGCCGTTCTGGTGGAAACGGTGTTTTCCTGGCCCGGCCTCGGCCGCCTCGCTTTTGAAGCGTTGTTTCACCGCGATCTCGCCTTGTTGCTGGGCATCCTGTTCTGTTCCTCGCTGGTCGTGGTGTTTGTAAATCTGGCGGTCGATCTCATCTATACGCTGCTCGATCCCCGCATAGAGTTGTCCTGAATGGCATTCCCCGACAGCCTGATCCTGTCCGCGGACGGCACCGGCAGCCATCCCCGCTTCGCCCTGTTGCGCCGGCTGCTGCGCCGCCCGTCCGCCCTTTGCGGACTGGTCCTGATGGCCGCGATCCTGGCGATGGCGGTACTGGCCCATCCCCTTTATCCCGACGACCCTCTCGACATGGTGGCCGCTCCCTTCCTGCATCCCGGAACCGACGCCGCCTTTCCGTTGGGGTCCGACATGCTGGGACGCGATCTCGCCGCCGGCATCTTCCACGGCGCCCGCATTTCGCTGCTCATCGGCGTCGTCGCCGCCCTGGTGTCGCTCGTCATCGGAATAGGAATCGGCGCCCTGTCCGGCTATTACGGCGGTCGCATCGACGCCGGCCTGATGCGGCTGACCGAATTGTTCCAGACCATCCCGCCCTTCCTGTTTTCTCTGGCCATCGTCGCCATCCTGCAGCCTTCCATCGCCACCATCACCGGCGCCATCGGAATCACCGCCTGGCCCGGTCTGGCCCGACTGGTCCGCGCCGAGGTCCTGAAACTCCGCCACAGCGAACTGGTGGAGGCCTCCATTTCCCTTGGGGCCTCGGACGCGCGCATCATCCTTCTTCACATCCTGCCCAATGTCCTCGCGCCGATCGTCGTGTCGGCGTCCATCCTGGTGGCCAGCGCCATCCTGAGCGAATCGTCGCTGGCCTTCCTGGGATTGGGCGACCCCAATGTGGTCAGTTGGGGAGGCATGGTCGGCGCCGGACGGGAGGTCATCCGCACCGACTGGTACGTCGCCACCATCCCCGGCATCGCCATTCTCGCGGCGGTCCTGGCGCTCAATCTGCTGGGCGACGGTCTCAATGACGCGCTCAACCGCAAGGGGCAAAGGCGATGAGCCTGCTCGACGTCAAGAATCTTTCCATCTCTTTCGCCACGCCGCGGGGACGGCTGGCGGCCGTCCGCGATTTGTCCTTTTCCCTGAAGGCCGGGGAAACCCTGGCCCTGGTCGGCGAATCGGGCTGCGGAAAATCGCTGACGGCCCTGGCCCTGCTGGGTTTGCTGGAGCCGCCGGCGGTGATGGAGGGAAACGGCATTTTTCTCGAAGGCCGCAATCTTCTGACGCTCGACGAACCGACCTTGCGTTCCCTCAGGGGCTCGCGCATCGCCATGATTTTTCAGGAACCGATGACCGCGCTCAATCCGGTGCTCACCGTCGGGGAACAGATCATGGAGGTCATCACCGAGCATGAGGGGGGCGGCCGCCGGGCGGCCCGCGCGCGGGCCGTCGCCTTGATGGAGAAGGTCCGCATTCCCGATGCCGAACGGCGCTTCGCCGAATATCCGCACCGCTTGTCGGGCGGCCTGCGGCAGCGAGTGATGATCGCCATGGCCTTGGCCTGCTCGCCGGCGGTTCTGATCGCCGACGAACCGACCACAGCCCTCGACGTCACCATCCAGGCGCAGATCCTCGATCTGATCGGCACGCTGAAGCGGGAAAACGGCACCGCCGTCCTGTTCATCACCCATGACCTGGGCCTGGTCGGGCAACACGCCGACCGGGTCATGGTGATGTATGCCGGACGCGTGGTGGAGGAACGGACCGCCGCCGACCTGTTTGCCGATCCCCTGCATCCCTATACCCGCGGCCTGATTGCCGCCCGCCCCGGTCTCGGCGGCTCCGGCCGGCGGGAACGCCTGATGGAGATCCCCGGCACGGTGCCCGGCCTGGGCGCCATGCCCGTCGGCTGCGCCTTCTCCCCCCGCTGCGCGTTCGCCGACGACCTGTGCCGGAGCACCGTCCCGACATCCATCGACCAGGCCGGCGGCCGGATCGCCTGCCACCATAGCGAAGGTATTCATGACCGCGAACCCGCCATCCGCAGAATTGGCAACTCCTGACCCCCTGCTGTCCGTCCGGGACCTGTCCGTGCGGTTCGACACGGCGGAGGGACCGGTGCATGCGGTGGATGGCGTTTCCTTCGACTTGAAAGCGGGAGAGATCCTGGGACTTGTCGGCGAATCCGGTTGCGGAAAATCGACCCTGGCGCGCGCCATTCTACGGCTGGTGGAGCCCCGGGCCGGCAGCATCAGCCTGGCCGGATCCGACATCACCCATTTGTCACGGCGGCAATTGCGAGGGGTGCGCCGCCAGGTGCAGATGGTGTTCCAGGACCCTTATTCGTCCCTCGCCCCCCGCTGGACCGTGGCCGAACTGCTGACCGAGCCGCTTGTCATTCATGGCGTCGGCGACCGCGCGGAACGGCGACGACATGTCGGTGACCTGCTGGACAAAGTGGGGCTGCCGGCCGACGCGGCGCAGCGCTATCCCCATGAATTCTCGGGCGGCCAGCGCCAGCGCCTGGGGATCGCCAGGGCCCTGGCGCTTGACCCTCGACTGGTGGTTCTGGATGAACCGGTTTCCGCCCTCGACGTATCGGTGCAGGCGCAAATCCTCAATCTTCTGGTGGAACTGCAACGCCAGTCGGACATAGCCTTTCTGTTCATCAGCCATGATCTGTCGGTGGTGGAATATCTTTCCGACCGGGTGGCGGTAATGTATCTCGGTCAGATCGTCGAAATCGCCGATCGGGACAGTCTGTGGCGCCATCCATCCCATCCCTATACAAGGGCCTTGCTACAGGCGATTCCGGGGAATCCCCCGCCGTCGGCCGATGACGCGCTGAAGATCGAAGGCGATCTGCCCAGTCCCATCGCGCCGCCGCCCGGATGCCGTTTCCACACCCGCTGCCCTTATGCCGAGCAGCGCTGCCGCATCGACAATCCGGCGCTGCGAACGGTCGCCCCGGGCCATCAGGCGGCTTGCCACCTGATGAGATTATCCTAAGAGCCCGAGCGGCGCCGAGTTCAGGCGACCTTCAGCCACACGGCCGTATCGTGGAAAGCCGCGCCCCCCGCCGGAAAAGCGGCTTCGGCGCTGACCAGGGTATTGATCCCGGCGCCGCCGACGAAGGCGCTGGCCGGCCAGATGCTTTCCACCACCAGCGTCCGCTCGTCCAAACCCTCGACGGGCTGGATATGCAGGAAAACCCGTCCCTGCTCGTTGCCAATCTGCACCAGGGTGCCTTCGGTCAGGCCCAGCCGTTGGCAAATCTTCGCGTGAACCAGGATCGTCGGCCGCTTTTGCAGACGGCGGGAGGTTTCCGTTTCGGTGAAGGTCGAGTTGAGAAAATGCCGGGCCGGCGCGGCGATCAGCCGAAACGGCTTTTCGTCGGTGACCCGGTCGATGACCTCCAACTGATCCGGGAATCGCGGCATTCCCTCGTGCGCCGGACCGCGCGCCGCCCAGTCGGCGGAGAAATGGAAACGTCCATCGGCGTGGCCGAACCCGGTCAGGAAGTGGGAGGTCTCGAAATCCTGAATGCAGTCGAATCCGCGCCGCCGAAGGATTTGCTCGGCGGGAGGCTTTCCCGAGGCCTTCAACGTTGCCTCGATCAATTCCCATTCGGTCATCTCGAAACCCGGATGCCTGGCTCCCAGACGCCGGGCCAATTCGCAGATGACGAAATGGTTGGTCCGGCAGTCGCCCACCGGAGGAATGACGGCGCGGGCGACCTGTAAGAAACTGTGCCCCGAGGACTGGTAGATGTCGTCATGTTCGAGGAACGTCGTCGCGGGAAGCACCACGTCGGCCATCAGGGCGGTTTCGGTCATCACCTGTTCATGGACGCACAGGAACAGATCCTCGCGCGATAGCCCGCGCCGCACCGTGGCGCTGTCCGGCGCGACCGCGGCCGGATTGGTGTTCTGCACCAGCATGGCGGTGACCGGACTTCCGCCGGCAAGATCCTTGGGGTCGTTGGTGAGAACCGGGCCGATGCGCGACATGTCGAGAACCCGGACATCCGGCCTGCGGGCATCCAATCCTTGCAGAAGCGTCACGTCCAGTCCGTAGATCTCACCATGCCCGAACAGGGCGCCGCCGCCGCGATGCGCCCAGGCGCCGGTCACCGCCGGCAGGCAGGAGACCGCATGCATGGCCACCGCTCCATTGCGCTGACGGGTGAATCCGTAACCGATGCGCAGGAAGCTCCTTTTGGTCGAGCCGTAAAGCCGGGCGAAGGTGACGATCTGCTCTTCCGACAGGCCGGTGATGGCGGAAGCCCATCGGGGACCGCGGGCCGCAAGATGGGCCTCCAATTCGTCCGGACGATCGGTATATCGGGCCAGGTAGCCGCGATCGGCCAACCCTTCGGCAAACAGGACATGCATCACGGCACAGGCCAGGGCGGCATCGGTGCCCGGCCGCAAGGCCAGGTGCAGATCGGCCTTATCCGCCGTCGGGGTCCGATAGGGATCAATCACCACCAATTTGGCGCCGTTGGCACGCCGGGCTTTTTGGATCCAGTTCATCACATGGACCTGGGTATGGACGGGATTGCCCCCCCAAACGACGACCAGTTCCGATTCCGCCATTTCGCGGGCGTCTATTCCCCGCCGCACTCCGCTTCCTGCCAGCCAGCCGGCATTGGCGATGGCGACGCAAAAGGTCTCCAGCATGTCGGAATAGCCCATGACATGGCGCAGACGCTTGATCCCGTTACGCTGCACCAGCCCCATGGTCCCCGCATATTGATAGGGCCAAACCGTCTCGGGACCGAAGCGCTCGGCTTTTTCGCGGAACTGTTCGGCGACCAGGTCCAGCGCCTCGTCCCAACCGATCGGGACGAACTGCCCGCTGCCTTTTGGACCGCTTCGCCGCAGCGGAGTCTTCAGCCGATCGGGATTGTGCACACGTTCGGCATAGCGGGCCACCTTGGCGCAGATCACGCCTTCGAGATAGGGATGCCCCTCCGCGCCATGAAGTCGCCCGACCCGCCCCTCGGAAAGCAGCTCGACGTCGAGCGCGCAGGTACTGGGGCAATCATGGGCGCAAACCGAATGTCCGATATCGCAATTCGTCATCTCTCGCCAACCCGATTGGAACAGATCTAAGGATCACGTCAGGGAAGATGCCTCATTCCTCGCCATCGGTCATCCCCCAATCGACCCGCCCCGACGGCATCGGATAGCTATAGAGGACGAAATAACTTCAGTTATCTTAAGGGATAAGGATCGAACAAGATGCAAAGCCCATGCTGCAACCGCGATAGGAATATGCTACAGACATGCGCCGGCAGAACCGCCGGATTAAGAGGTTTTTTGAATTATTATGCCCGTCGTCACACGCTTCGCTCCATCGCCCACCGGTTTCCTGCATATCGGGGGGGCCCGCACCGCGCTGTTCAACTGGCTGTTCGCCCGTCATAACGGCGGCAAGTTCCTGCTGCGCATCGAAGATACCGATCGCGCCCGCTCTACCCAGGCCGCCGTCGACGCCATTTTCGACGGTCTGCAATGGCTGGGGCTGGATTGGGACGCCGAACCCGTCTTCCAATTTTCCCGCGCCGCCCGTCACGCCGAGGTGGCCAATCAGCTTTTGGACGAGGGCAAGGCTTACCACTGCTACTGTTCTCCCGCCGAACTGGAAGCCATGCGCGCCGAACAGAAGGCGAAAGGCCTTCCCATGCGCTATGACGGCCGCTGGCGGGACAAGGACCCGTCCGAGGCGCCGGCGGGTGTCCCCCCGGTCGTTCGCCTGAAGGCGCCGCGCAGCGGTGAAACCGTGGTTCAGGACAAGGTTCAAGGCGAGGTCCGCGTCGCCAACGAACAGTTGGACGACATGGTGCTTCTGCGCGCCGACGGTACCCCCACCTATATGCTCTCGGTGGTGGTCGACGACCATGACATGTCGGTCTCCCACGTGATCCGCGGCGACGACCATCTGACCAACACCTTCCGCCAGATTCAGCTTTATCGCGCCTGCGGATGGGATATCCCCGAGTTCGCCCACATTCCCCTGATCCATGGACCGGACGGCGCCAAGCTGTCCAAGCGCCACGGCGCCCTGGGGGCCGAGGCCTATCGAGACATGGGATATCTGCCGGAAGCCCTGCGCAATTATCTGCTGCGCCTCGGATGGGGACATGGCGACGACGAGATCATCTCGACGGAACAGGCCATGGAATGGTTCGATCTGGCGGGAATTGGCCGCTCCCCGTCCCGCTTCGACATGGTCAAGCTGGGCAATCTCAACGGCCATTATCTGCGCCAGGCCAGCGACGAGCGTCTGGTCGAACTGATCACCCCCAGACTGACCGCATTGACCGGACAAGACGTGGACCCGGGCCACGCCGATCTGCTGCGTCAAGCCATGGGCGGTTTGAAGGAGCGCGCCAAGACTCTGGTCGAGCTGACTGAAAGCGCAGCCTTTTATTTGCGCACGCGCCCCCTTGCACTGGACGACAAGGCCGCCAAACTGTTGGATGCCGGCGGTCGGGATACCCTCGCCCGCTTCGCACAAATTCTTGCGGCGCAGCAAAACTGGCGGCAGGATACTTTGGAGGAGGAGGCACGGCGATTTGCCGAGGAGCAGGGATTGAAGTTGGGGCAGATCGCGCAACCGCTGCGGGCCGCCCTGACCGGATCGACCGTCTCTCCGCCAATCTTCGAAGTCATGCGAATTCTTGGTCGGGAGGAAAGCCTGGCCCGTATCAAGGATGTGCTATGAGAGGTTGGAGAAATAAATAACTATCGCGACCGCTATATGCAGGTGCGCGCTTCACAATTCAAAGAAAAGGAAGGGATGCTCGACATGACTCAGAACGTAAAGTCTTCGGACGCCACGTTGAAAGAAACGGTCACTTTGGTCGACAACACCAGTGGCCGAAAATACGAGCTCCCTCTTCTTCCCGGCAGCATCGGCCCGAAGGTGATCGACATCCGATCCCTTTACGGCGAAACCGGATTTTTCACTTACGACCCGGGGTTCACCTCCACCGGTTCCTGCGAATCGAAAATCACCTACATCGATGGCGACGCCGGCGTGCTGATGCACCGCGGCTATCCGATCGACCAATTGGCCGAACATTCGGATTATCTTGAGGTTTGTTACCTGCTGCTGCAGGGCGAACTGCCGAGTGCCGCGCAAAAGAAGAAGTTCGAAGGCGATATTCGCAATCATACGATGGTTCACGAGCAGATCGCCTCGTTCTACCGCGGTTTCCGGCGCGACGCCCATCCGATGGCCGTCATGTGCGGCGTCGTCGGCGCGCTCTCGGCCTTCTATCATGACAGCCTGGACATCGCCGACCCGCATCAGCGCATGGTCGCCAGCGACCGGTTGATCGCCAAGATGCCGACCATCGCCGCCTGGGCCTACAAATATTCCCGCGGCGAGCCCTTCATCTATCCGCGCAACAATCTGTCCTATGCCGAAAACTTCCTGCACATGATGTTCGCCACGCCTTGCGAGGAATACAAGGTGAACCCGGTGCTGGCCCGCGCCATGGAGCGCATCCTCATCCTGCACGCCGACCACGAACAGAACGCGTCGACCTCGACGGTCCGCCTGGCCGGATCGTCGGGAGCCAATCCCTTCGCCTGCATCGCCGCCGGCATCGCCTCGCTGTGGGGTCCCGCCCATGGCGGCGCCAACGAGGCCGTCCTGCAGATGTTGACCCAGATCGGCCACAAGGAGCGCATCCCCGAGTTCATCGACCGCGCCAAGGACAAGAACGATCCGTTCCGCCTGATGGGTTTCGGCCACCGCGTCTACAAGAACTACGACCCCCGCGCCAAGGTGATGGAACGGACCTGTCACGAAGTTCTCGATGAACTGGGCGTGCGTGACGAACCCCTCCTCGACCTTGCCATGGAACTGGAACGGATCGCGCTGGAAGACCCCTATTTCGTCGACAAGAAGCTTTATCCGAACGTCGACTTCTATTCGGGCATCATCTTCCGCGCCATGGGCATCCCGGTCAGCATGTTCACGGTGCTGTTCGCCGTGGCCCGCACCGTCGGCTGGGTCGCTCAGTGGAACGAGATGGTGGGCGATCCCAGCCAGAAGATCGGCCGGCCGCGCCAGCTTTATACCGGCTCCACCTTGCGGGACTATGTCCCGCTGCATGCCCGTGGGTGAGATCCAGGAATATCCGCCACGTTCGGAACGGGGCCGCGCCCATCGCGCAGCCCCGTTGTCCCCATCTTTTCGCTTCGTCGCGGCCAATGACAATCCGGCCCCGAAAAAGTCGTGGATGGTCTGGGGATTACGGAGCCTCGCCGTTGTCGTCCTCACGGCCCTCTGGTTTTTTGCCAGACGCTAAGGGCCGCGAAGACGTCAAAGAGGCAAGCCTGAAGGCTTGAAGGGTTTAGGGCGATACTTTCGCCCCAAACCTTACTTCTTTTCGATCAGTTCGATCTTGTAACCGTCGGGATCCTCGATGAAGGCGATGACGGTGGTTCCATGCTTCATCGGCCCCGGCGCCCTGGTGATCTTGGCGCCATTCGCAGCCAAGACTTCACACGTCTTATAAATATCCGGCACGCCGAGGGCGAGATGACCGAAACCGCTGCCGATTTCATAAGGCGCGGGCTGATCCCAATTGTGGGTCAGTTCGATCACCGTGTTGTTGTCCTCATCGCCGTAACCGACGAAGGCCAAAGTGAACTTGCCGTCGGGGTAATCGTTACGCCGCAACACCCGCATCCCGAGGAGACGGGCGTAGAAATCGATGGATTTATCGAGATCGCGCACGCGGATCATCGTATGGAGCATGCGAAAAGCGGGAGCGGTCATGAGGCGGGCCCTTTCTTCTTGATCACAGAGAGAATTTCCGAAGCCGCCCGGCGGCTGGGCGTATCTCCGCCCAGGCCAAGACGTTCCAACGCCTCCGCGGCCCCGTCCAATTGGGCCTGACGCACGGCCGGATCATCCAGCAGGCCGGTCAGATGAAAGGCCAGCCGGTCGGAACGACAGTCGTCCAGAAGCAACTCGGGAACCACCATGCGGCCCGCCAGCAAGTTGATCAGACAGACAAAGGGTATCTTGATCAAACGACGGGCGATCATGGCGGTCAGGCGATTCAGACGATAACCGATCACCATCGGCAACCGGGCCAAGGCCAATTCCAAAGCCACGGTTCCCGATGCCGCCAGGGCCGCCTGGCAGGCGGCGAAGGCATCATAACGCTCCCCCGCTCCGCGCACCACGAGCGCGGGCACCGGCCAGACGGCCCGGCGCACCTCCTCGGCCACCGTATCGACGGTGGGGACCACGACCTGCAACTCCGGCCTGTGCGCCGCCAGAAGGGCCACCGTCTCGGTAAAAACCGGCAGCAGACGCGATGTCTCGGAGCGCCGGCTGCCGGGAAGTACGCATAGTAAAGGGGTCTCGGGCGCTATTCCATGACGTTCCCGGAATGCCGCCCCGTTTCCATGCCCGGCGCCGCTTTCAAGAACGGCGTGACCGACATGCACCGCGCGCAGCCCCACTTTGGTGAAATAGGCCGGCTCTTCGGGCAGCAGGCACAGAAGCAAATCGACCCGTCCGGCCAATTGCAGGTTGCGCTTTTCCTTCCAAGCCCAGACCATGGGCGCCACGTAATGAATACGCGGAACGCTCGATCCGCCCGCCCGCAGCCGCTTGGCTACGCGTCCGGTGAACCCCCAACTGTCGACGGTAACCACCGCCGCCGGGTTCCGTTCGGCGATATCGGCCAGGGTCTGGTTGAGACGACGGAGGATTTTGGGAATCCGCGGCAATACCTCCGCCAGTCCCATCACCGCCAGATCGGCTTGCGGAAAAAGGCTTTCCATCCCCTGTTCCCGCATGGCCTCGCCGCCGATACCGGCGAAACGGACTCGTCCGCCGGTCATCTCTTTGAGCGCCACCATCAACCGTGCGGCCAGAAGGTCTCCGGACGGCTCGCCGGCGATCAAATAAATCAGCGGATCGTTCATTCCCCGCCCGCCGTCATGCCGCAGACGAACAGCCCGGCGGCGTCGGCGGCGTCAATCACTCCGTCGCGATCGACGACGACCGTCGATCCGGCCTCGACGGCGATCCCCACCAAACCGGCGGCGGCGGAGTTCCTCACCGTCTGGATGCCGATGGTCGGCAGATCCACCCGCCGCTCCTGCCCGGGTTTGCTGATTTTGACCAGAACCCCGCCGCCACCGGCCCGGCGAAGCTCCCCGACGCGTCGCAACAAGGCATCGGTTCCTTCGACCGCCTCGACCCCCAGCACGATACCCTGCTGGACCACCACGGACTGGCCGACATCCAGCTCGCCCAGCCCGCGAGCGACCTTCAGGCCATGCGAGATATCGGCCCGGGCTTGGTCATCAGGCATGACGGCCCCCCACACACCGGCGTCCGCCAGGGCATCGCCCAGAATGTCGTGCAAACCGATGACGTGAAATCCCTCGTCTTCCAACTCACCGATGATGGTCTTCAACAAACCGTCGTCGCCCAGGGCACGCAAACCCAGCCGCGCGAAAAACCGGGTGGTTCGCCAATCGGGACGCAAATCGCGCAAGCTCGGCCGGCGTACCGGTCCCGCCATGACGAGATCCACAACACCCTCTTGATGAAGGATTTCGATGCCACGCCCGGCTTCGCCCATACGAATCCAGGCCTGCGGAAGATTTTCCAGCGTCTCCGCCCGGGCATGGCCGGTGATGGCGAGAATAAAGACCTCGCGCCCGTCCTCCATGGCCCGCGCCGCCAAACGGGCCGGTAAAGTCCCCCCACCCGCGATGATGCCGAGTTTAGCAGCCATGTCCCATACCGTTTTTCGCCGCAAGACCAGCAGAAGCGGCAAGTACGCCCCCAAGGCCCTAAGGTTTAAGACGTTTTCACGCCGCCTGGGGCTTAAGGACCTCGCCTCTATGTATCACAAGGCCCTTAACGCCGGCTTGGCCGCTCTCAGACGGCCGCCTCGGACTTCGGTTGGCAGATGGCGCGCGAGCTATCGACGGTCATGAAATCAAGGATTTCCAAAACCGGCGCCACGCCTCGGAACTGGCTGGACACCTCCTCGATGCGCTCGGCCAAGGTTCCTTCGGGCGCGAACAGCAGGCGATAGGCATTTCGGAGCGCGTGGATATCCTCGCGCGAATAGCCCCGACGCTTCAGGCCGATCAGATTGAGACCGGACAGATGGGCCCGGTTACCGGTCACCGTCGCATAGGGAATAATGTCGTTCTCGACACCCGACATGCCGCCCACCATCACATGGCGACCGATGCGAACGAACTGATGGACGGCGGACAGACCGCCAAGGACGACAAAATCACCGACCTGCACATGTCCGCCCAACGTCGCATTGTTGGCGAAAATGACGCCGTTGCCGACCTGGCAGTCATGGGCGACATGGGCGCCGACCATGAACAGGCCGCTGTCGCCCACCGAGGTCACCATCCCGCCACCTTCCGTACCGGGATTCATCGTGACGTTTTCGCGAATCTGATTGTGCTTGCCGATCACCAAACGGCTGGGTTCGCCTTTATATTTCAGATCCTGCGGACGGTGGCCGAGCGAGGAGAAGGGATAGACCACGGTCCCCTCGCCGATGCTGGTGATGCCGTCGACCACAACATGGGAGACCAGACGCACCTCCGGGCCGATCTCGACCTGTCCGCCGATCACACAATAAGGTCCGATCTCGGCGCTCTCGGCAATACGGGCGCCGGAGGCGACGATGGCAGTGGGATGAATGCTGGCCATCTAGCTATCCATTATCATCGCGGCATAGGTCGCTTCGGCCATCAGATTGCCATCGACCCTCGCTTCTCCGCGGAAACGCCAAACATTGCCGCGGCTACGCTCCTTCTCGACATGGACGTAAAGGGTATCGCCGGGAACCACTGGCTTGCGGAACCGCGCGTTATCAACCGACATGAAGTAGACGAGCTTTCCTTCGGCCCGCGGCCCCAGCGTTTCAACCACCAGAACCGCCGCCGTTTGCGCCATCGATTCGATGATCAGCACGCCCGGCATGATCGGACGTTGCGGAAAATGACCCTGAAAGTGGGGCTCCGAGGCGGTCACGTTCTTGATCCCGGTCGCCGAATGATCCGGGATCACATTGATCACTTTGTCGACCATCAGAAAAGGATAGCGATGCGGGATCATTTGCATGACCCGGTTGATATCGATTTCCTTGGTGGTTCGATTTTCCACGGTATCCATCCCGCTCATCCCACTATCGACCCTTCTTGCGGGCCAATTGACCCAGAACGGCGCATTGCCGAAGCCATTCCGTCATAGGCACGGCAGGGGCACCGCCGACGGTCTGCCCTTTCTCAATATCGCGCATGACCCCGCTTTGAGCGGCGATTTGCACCCCGGCGCCGATGTGCAAATGGCCGGCGATTCCCACCTGCCCGCCAACGACGACGAAGTCGTCGAGGCGCGCGCTTCCGGAAATGCCAACCAACGCAACGAGGACACACCCACGTCCGAGTCGCACGTTGTGCCCGATTTGGACCAGATTATCAATCTTACTTCCTGCACCGATGACGGTGTCCGGCCCGGCCCCGCGATCGATGGTCGCATTGGCGCCGATTTCGACGTCGTCCTCGATGAGAACCCGACCGAGCTGAGGCACCTTCAAATGCCCAGCCGCCCCCATGGAAAAGCCGAAACCGTCCTGACCGATCCTGACGCCGGGATAGATATTGACCCGACGACCGACGATGGCGTGACTGACGGTCGCATTCGCCCCGATGATACAGTTCTCACCCAAGACGACGCCGGCACCGATCACCGCATTGGGACCGATCAGGCTGCCCGCGCCGATTTCAGCCCGGGCTCCGATAACCGCGCCCGCCTCGACGCGCACGCCCGCGCCCAGAACCGCAGTCGAATCGACATGCGCCCCCGGGGCGACTCCGGGCTCCACCACCGGTGGCGGATAGAAGGCGGCCGCCACCATGGCATAGGCGCGATAAGGATCGGAAGACAGCAACAAGGCCATTCCGGCGGGCGCCTTCGACGCCATGCTGGGATGGACCAGACAGGCGCCGGCCCGACTGACGGTGAACGCCTCGACATACTTTTTATTGTCGAGAAACGAAATATGATCACCGCCTGCGGCATCAAGCGGCGCCACATCAACCACCGTCTTCCCCGGATCCGCCCCTGCGGCCAATTCGGCGCCGCACCGCTGGGCCAGCTCCGCCAAGGTGAAAGGCCCCACCTTGGCGAAAAAGCGAGGATCGGCCATTGCTTACTGAGACTTCTTGCCGCTGCCCGTGGGACCGCTCTCGGCCTCCACCTTCGGCGCAGGGAAATCAACGTGCGGCAATTTCTTATCCATCGCCCCGATGATTTCCTTGGTGATGTTCATCTTGTCATCGAACAGCACCACCTGACTGCGCGGCAGAACCACCGTGGCGCCATGACGGGAGGCAATCTGCTGGGTCGCCTCGAGCATGGCCTGCTGGACCTGTCCCATCGCCGTGTTGAACGATTTGTCGAAAGCCTTGCGACGGGCCAAGCCTTTACGCTGAAACTCGGCGACGCTGGCATCGAAGGCGCGGGCCTTCTCGGCAAAGGCGTCCTGCGACAAGGTCTTACGCTGCTGATCGATATCCTGCTGCGTGCTGCGCAAGGTCGCCTCTTCCTTGCTCATCTCGTTCTGGAAGGTCTGCTGGTATTTGTCGGCCTGGCCGCGAACACCCTTGGCCGCCATGGACTCCTGCAGAATTTGATCGACGTCGATGATGGCGATCACCGGCGATGGCATGGCGGCCGCGACGGGAGCCGTGGCGGGGGCGGGAGCCGCAGCTCCGCCGTCCGCCGCCTGGGCGAACGCCGGTGATTGAGAGACCCCCACCAAAGCGGCAACCAATCCGCCGCAAACAAACAGTCGAGACATCGACGAAACGAACATCTTTAGAACCTCGTACCGAAATTAAGCCGGAATATCTGCATCTGATCGTGCGACTGCTTGAGTACCGGCAAACCAAGATCAATATTGATCGGCCCCATCGGGGAACGCCAAACCACACCAGTGCCGATCGACGCACGCGGAGCACTGGTTTCATTTACGCCGCTCTTGGCGATATTGGAATCGGTCGGACCGATGGTACCGACGTCGGCGAACAACTTGCCCTGTACGGCCAATTCCTTCGGCAGGCCCAGCGGGAACCGGACTTCCGTGGTTTGCACGGCATCCCACATACCACCGATGGCGTCGTTGGTCGAAGCATCGCGGGGGCTTACGCCGGCGTCACGGAAGCCGCGCAAAGTATCGCCACCCAGGTAATAACGCTCGTTGATCCGGATCGTCGACCCATCCCAACTGAACATCTCGCCGGCGGTGAGCGACAGCATCAGCACGGTCTGGTCGTCCAGTTTGAAATACTGGCCGGCGCCGACACTGTTGCGGACGAAACGCTCGGTTCCACCAACACCGGCAAACTCGTTTCCGCCGCGCAGGTAATAACCGGACGTCGGATCGATTTTGCTGTCGCGGCGATCATAAAGCAGGGTATGGCCGACCGAGGACAGGGTACTGGTCCCCTTCTGTTGGTAGATGTACTGGGACGAGCCGTCCTGAATATTGTCAACCGTGGTCATGCTGCCGGTGTATTTCCAGCTATGGCTCAAATATTCGTTGTAGGCCCAGCCGGTCCGGAGATCGAAGCCAACCGTCTTCACGTCATAGGTAACGTAGGTCTGGTTGCTGTTGGTGACGGCAAAGAGATCGAAACCGGCGGCCAGATGGCGATCAAGGAAATAGGGCTCCGTGAAACCAAGACTGACCGACGTCTGCTTTTGCGCCAATTGGGCGTTGATGCTGAGAGTCTGACCGCGTCCCAGAAGATTGCGTTCGGTGGCGCCCACATTGAGCAAGGCTCCGACCGCGCTTGACCAACCGACACCGAAGGACAGCTCACCGGTCGATTTCTCGGTGACATCCACCTTGATCACCGTCCTGTCAGGAGCCGTATCCGACGGAACGTTGGTCACCTCGGCCTTGTCGAAGAAGTTGAGATCCTTGATGCGTTCGCGCGACCGGCGCAGCTTCGCCGTGTTGAAGGCGTCACCCTCGACCAGACGGAACTCGCGGCGTATCACCTTATCCAAGGTGCGCACGTTGCCCTGGATGTCGACGCGCTCGACGAACACGCGCGGACCTTCCTGCACATCGAACAGAATATCAATGGTGTGGTCTTCGCGATGACGATTGAGCACCGGCCTGACATCGACGAAGGCATAGCCCTTGGTTCCGACGGCGTCGGTCAGGGCCTGGATGGTCGATTCGACCTCGTCGGCATTGTACCAGTCCCCGGTCTCCAGATTCTGGACCACCGGTTCGAGTTCCTCTGCCTTCAGATCCTTGATGGCGCTCTTGACGCTGATCTTACCCAGCTTATAGCGCAGCCCCTCCTCCAACGTATAGGTGATGAAGAAGCTCTCGCGGTCGGGGCTCAGTTCCGCCACGGTCGAGACCACCCGGAAATCGGCATAGCCATTCTTCAAATAGAAACGGCGCAGCAGTTCGCGGTCGTAGTTCACCCGGTCCGGATCATAGGTATCGTCGGACGTGAGGAAACGATACCAGCGTTCCTCCTTCGTCTGCAAATTCTCGCGCAGCGCATTATCCGTATAGATCTTGTTGCCGACGAAATTGATGCGGCGAACATAAGTCGGCGGCCCTTCGTTGATCTCGAAAACCAGATCGACGCGGTTCTGCGGCAACTCGATGATCTTCGGATCGACCGTCGCGGCGAACCGGCCATTGCGGCGATAGATGTCGAGGATGCGCTTGACGTCGGCCTGCACCTTGGTTCGGGTGTAGACGCTTCGCGTTTTCAACTGCACTTCCGTTTGCAGCTGTTCGCTTTTGACGCGCTTGTTTCCCTCGAAGGCCAAGCGGTTGATGATCGGATTTTCGACCACCCTCACCACCAGCCCGTCACCCTCGCGCCGGATCGACACATCGGCAAACAGACCGGTGGCGAACAGGCTTTTCAAGGATTTATCGATCTTCGTTTCGTCGAAGCTGTCACCTGCCGCCAGCGCCATATAGGAGCGGACCGTTTCCTCTTCGACACGTTGGTTGCCCTGCACCATGATCTGGTGGACGGATCCGCCAGCCTGGGCATATGCCGACGAACCGGCGGTGAGGAGGACGATAACAACCGCACAGTTAATCAAAAAGCGTAGCAAACCGCGCAAAATACCCTCTCAGAGACCAACGGCCGTCAGGATACGAGACCTTTAATGAATTCCCACACCCGCAAATCGATCAAATCGTTGCGGGTAGCAAACAACATCAAGGCGAATACCAGAATCAAGCCAATGCGGAAACCATATTCTTGCGCCCTCGGCCCGAGCGGCCGACCCTGCAGGGCCTCGATACCATAGAACAACAGATGCCCGCCGTCGAGCAGAGGAACGGGGAACAAATTGATCAAGCCGAGATTGATCGACAACAAGATCGTGTAGAAGACGACACTTCCAACCCCAAGCTGAGCTGCCTGGCCGGCACCTTTCGCAATTCGCAAAGGCCCGCCCAACTCATCGGTTTCCCGCTGGCCGGAAACCATCTGCCCCAACCCGATCAAGGTCGAGGAGACCATTTCCCCCGTCTCCCGGGTCGCCGCCCACAATGCTTGAGGAGGATTATAGTGAACCACTTCGGTGCTGTTCTGATCGGCGACGATCCCCAAAACCGGAGTTTTGTGGGCATTTCCGAAAACGTCCTTCACCTCGGTTACCCGTGGACGCGCGGTGATCATCATGCTTTGTCCGGCGCGCTCGATCACCAGCGCAACGGGCTCACCGACGGTCAGACGAACGATACGCTGCAGATCCTGAAACCGTTCGACGCTTTGGCCATTGGCTTCCCGCACGCGATCCCCGGCCAACAGACCGGCCTCCGCGGCGGCACTGTCGGCCTGCACCTGACCGATGACCGGCGCGGTCCGCGGCTGGCCATAGATCATGAACATGCCGGCCAACACCACGATACCGAAGACGAAATTGGACAAAGGCCCGGCGACGACGATCGCGGCCCGCTGATAGACCTTCTTGTAGCGGAACGCGTAAGCCTGTTCCTCGGGGGGCAAATAGGTCGCGAGATCGGGTGTGCTGGCAGCGTCGGCATCGCCGAACATCTTCACATAACCGCCGAGCGGCAGAAGACTGAACTTCCAACGCGTCCCCGACTTGGCGGTGAAGCCGAACAACTCGGGGCCGAAACCGATGGAGAACACCTCGACCTTGACGCCATTCCAACGGGCGACCAGGAAGTGCCCCAGTTCATGAACAAAGACGACGACCGTCAAAATCACCAGGAAGATGACGACGTAGTCCCAAAGGCCGGTGAGCAGATGCATCATATATTCGAGGCCTATCGCGAAAGTCCGGCCACCAAACCCCTGGCGACCTCCCTCGCCTGCGCATCGCAGGCGAGCACATCGGCGAGCACGTTCAGCGGAGCGTCGCCCAGGGCGGAAACAGCCTGCTCGACCAGCCGGACGATGTCGAGAAAACCGATCTTGCGATCCAGGAACGCCTGCACCGCCACTTCATTGGCGGCGTTCAGAATGGTGGGGGCGGCACCGCCCTTGCGCAACACGTCACGAGCCAGACGCAGAGCGGGAAACCGTTCTGGATCCGGAGCCTCGAACGTCAAGGTCCCCACCTGCCCCAGGTCAAGCCTCTTTCCGGGCGTGGCCATGCGCTTCGGCCACCCCAGGGCGAGCGAGATCGGCGTCCGCATGTCGGGGGTTCCCAACTGAGCGAGAACCGAGCCGTCGATATAGGACACCATGCTGTGGACCACCGACTGGGGATGCACCAGAATATCGATGCGATCCTCCGGCAATCCGAACAAATGATAGGCCTCGATCAGTTCGAGCCCCTTATTCATCATCGACGCCGAATCCACCGAGATCTTGGCGCCCATATCCCAGTTTGGATGGGCTACGGCCTGTTCCGGCGTGACCGACGCCATCTGCTCGGAGCTGAACCGGCGGAATGGTCCGCCCGAAGCCGTCAGGATGATCTTGTCGATGCGATCACGTTGTGTGGTGTCGAGCACCTGGAAAATCGCCGAATGCTCGGAATCGACGGGAATCAGGGTGGCGCCATGGCGCTCGACCTCGCCCATTACCAGCGTCCCGGCGCAAACCAGGGTTTCCTTGTTGGCCAACCCCACCATGGCTCCTCGCCGAATGGCGGCCAGGGTGGGCTCCAGACCGGCGGCCCCGACGATCGCCGACATCACCCAATCGGCGGGACGGGCGGCAGCCTCCACCACGGCAGCACGACCGGCCGCGACTTCGATGTTGCTGCCGGCCAGGGCTTCCTTCAAGGGAAGATAGGCGTTTTCCTGGGCTACCACGACCAGACGAGGCCGCAGCAGCTTGGCTTGCTCGGCCAACTTCGCCACATTGCGATTGGCGACCAGTGCCTCGACGACGAAACGATCGGGCTCGCGCTCGATCAAATCCACCGTATTGCAGCCCACCGAACCGGTGGAGCCCAGGATGGTGACACTTCTTTTTTCACTGCTCATTTCATTCTCACCGCCATAGGGGGAGTCCTCCGCCGAACGTCAAGCAGATCACGGCCACCACGGGAGCGGTGGTCAGCAATCCGTCCAGGCGATCGAGCACGCCACCATGTCCGGGGATGATGGCACTCGAGTCCTTGACCCCGAAACGCCTTTTAACCCATGACTCCGCCAGGTCGCCGGCCTGTGCGACGATGGCCAGCCCCCCCGAGAGACCCGCCAGCACTACCGGAGAATCACCCACACCCAAGCCGGTTACGGCACCGACGAGAGCGGCCGAGAGCATACCGCCGAACAATCCCGCCCATGTCTTTTTCGGACTGACACGCGGCAACAGTTTGGGACCGCCGATGGCTCGTCCGGCCGCGTAGGCGCCGATATCCGTCGCCCAAACCAGAAACAGCAGCCAAAACAATGTCTCACGCCCCTGCTCACGCAGCCAGACCAAGGCGAGACAAGGAAAACCGATGTAAAGGACGCCCGCGATCATCCAAATTCTCATCCGGCCTTTCGTCCGATCGGCCAGAGGCACAGCGAACAGAGCAACAGCAATCACCGCCAGGGCGTCAAAAGGATGGGACCGCCCCAGTACAGCGACCAGAACGGCCATCACCGCCAGCAATACGCCGGCCACGCCGAAATAGCCACGGCAAAGACGCGCCCACTCCCATGCCAGCAATCCGCCGGCCAACGCCGCCAGAGCGGCGAAGGCCCATGAGCCGAACCAGACGGCGGCGATGGCAATCGGCGCCATGACCAGGGCGGAGAGAATGCGTTGGCGCAGCAAGAGCTCTCAGCCTACGGTGCCGTAGCGGCGCTCACGCCTTTGGTATTCCTGCATCGCCGCTTCGAGGTCCGTTCGCGAGAAATCGGGCCACAGGACATCAAGAAAAACCATTTCGGCGTAGGCCGACTGCCACAGCAGAAAATTGCTGATACGTTTTTCACCGCTGGTGCGGATCAGAAGATCGGGGTCGGGGATGCCGGCAGTGAAAAGCTTGCCAGCGAAGGCTTGCTCATCAAGTTCGGCGGGATCACACCGTCCGGCGGCCACGTCCTCGGCAAACCGGCGCGCCGCTCGCACGAGTTCCTGACGGCCGCCGTAATTGAGCGCCAGGACCAGGGTGAATTTCGTATTGGCCGCCGTCTTTTTTTCGGCGTCCTCGATCAGGCGCACGATATCGGGAGCGAATTGCTGGCGTTCTCCGACCACGCAAAGGCGAACGCCACTTGCATGCAGCTCCTTGATTTCGCTGCGCAAATAAATGCGCAGAAGGCCCATTAGATCACTGACCTCGCCTTGCGGCCGCTTCCAGTTCTCCGATGAGAAACCAAACAAGGTGAGATAGGAGACGCCCAAATCGGCGGCGGCCTTCACCGCCTCGCGCACCGCTTCGGCGCCACGGCGGTGGCCGGCGGTGCGCGGTAGACCGCGCGATTTGGCCCAGCGACCATTGCCGTCCATGATAATGGCGACATGCAATGGCGGCACAGGGGAACCGGACTGGGTCTGAAGGGCTTCCATCAAGATCAAACCTGAATGATTTCTTTTTCCTTATGAGCCAGCGCCTCGTCGATCCGTTTGATGGTCTCGTCCGTGATCGACTGGACTTCCTTCTCGTGGGAGCGCTGCTCGTCTTGCGAGATGACACCGTCCTTTTCGAGCTTTTTTAGGGCATCCATTCCGTCGCGACGCACATTGCGCACGGAAACCCGGGCCTGTTCGGCGTATTTGCCGGCAATCTTCTGCAACTCGACGCGGCGCTCCTCGTTGAGCGGAGGAATCGGCACGCGGACGGACTGCCCGTCAGCCTGCGGATTGAGGCCCAAGCCGGCATCACGGATGGCCTTCTCGACGGCCTTCACCATGCCCTTGTCCCAGACCTGCACGGTGATCATGCGGGGCTCCGGCACATTGATGTTGCCGACCTGATTGAGCGGCATGGAGCTGCCATAGGCATCGACAACGATGGGATCGAGCAGACTGGTCGACGCGCGCCCCGTCCGGAGACCGCCGAATTCCTTCTTCAGAACCTCGACCGCGCTGTCCATGCGGCGCTTGATGTCACTTTTAAGTTCGGCATAGCTAGTTACGGACACGAGTCAGTTTCCTTCTTCGATAATGGTAAACCGTCCGTCGCCGGCCACCACTTTGGCGAATGCTCCGCCTTCATGCAGATTGAAGACGAGAATGGGCAGGTCGTTTTCGCGACACAGCGCAATGGCGGTCGCATCCATCACCTGGAGCTCGTTGGCCAGCACATCCATGAAAGTCAGACGATCATAGCGGACCGCGTCCTTGACCTTGTGGGGGTCGGCGGAATAGACGCCATCGACTTGCGTAGCCTTCACCAGCACATCGCAGTTCATCTCGACGGCGCGGAGCGCCGCGGCGGTATCGGTGGTAAAGAACGGATTACCGGTACCGGCCGCGAAAATGACGACGCGGCCCTTCTCCATGTGCCGGATGGCGCGGCGGCGAATATAGGGCTCGCAGATCATGGCCATGGGAATGGCCGACTGCACGCGCGTCTGCAAACCGACACGCTCCAGGGCGTTCTGCATCGCTAGAGAGTTGATGACGGTGGCCAGCATGCCCATGTAGTCGGCGCTGGTCCGTTCCATTCCCTTGGAGGCGCCGGAGACGCCGCGGAAAATGTTGCCTCCGCCGATCACCAGGCAGACTTGCACGCCGTGATCGACGACACTGCGAATTTCACCGGCGATACGGCTCAACGTGACTCCGTCGAGACCATATTCACGATCGCCCATGAGACCTTCGCCCGAAAGCTTGATTAGCACACGGCGAAACTTGGGCGCATCAGGCATTGTTGAGCCTCTGATCCAGGAATTTTGAAAAGGGGTGACGAACAGCGCCGGATGCAGGTGGGCAGGCCACCAGCAGGCAGGGATGATACACCATTCCCCGCCGCTGTCGCGTCCTTTCTGGACGCGACAGGCTCTCCCGGCGCCGCTTGCGCCATAGGAAGTATAAGCTCAGTGACCGAGTTGGGCCGCGACTTCGGCCGCGAAGTCCTTCTGCTCCTTCTCGATTCCCTCGCCCAGGGCGAAACGGGCGAAACCGGCCAGTTTGACGGGAACGCCCAGGCTCTTGGCGGCGTTCTCAACCACCTTGCTGATCTTGGTTTCGCCGTCGATGACGAAGACCTGCTCCAGCAGGACGACCTCTTCGTAGTATTTGCGAATGCGGCCATCGACCATCTTCTCGATGACGGCCGGGGGCTTACCCGACGCAGCGGCCTGCTCGCTCAACACGGCGCGCTCGCGCTCCAGCGAAGCGGAATCCACCGCGTCGACGGACAGGAACTGCGGATTGGCAGCAGCCACATGCATGGCGATCTGCTTGCCGACCTCGGTCAGCTTCGCGGCGTCGCCCGACGATTCGAGAGCCACCAGCACGCCGATCTTGCCCAGGCCCGGAACGGTGGCGCTGTGCATATAGCTGGCGACCACGCCATGGCTCACGGACAAGGTCTTGGCGCGACGGAAATTCATGTTTTCGCCGACAGTGGCGATGAGGGCCGTCAGTTCTTCCTCGATGGTCTTTCCGTCCGGCAGTTTGCCGGCCTTCAAAGCATCGACGTCGTCGCCGGTCGACAGGGCGAGGTCGGCCACGGACTTTACAAATCCCCGGAACTGCTCGTTGCGGGCGACGAAATCGGTCTCGGCATTGACCTCGACCAGGGCACCCTTGGAGCCCTCGGAGACCACGGCCACCAAACCTTCGGCGGCAATGCGACCAGCCTTTTTGGCCGCGGCGGCCAAACCCTTTTTACGCAACCAATCGACAGCGGCCTCAATATCTGCGGCGGTCTCGGTCAAGGCCTTCTTGCAGTCCATCATGCCGGCGCCAGTCTTCTCGCGCAGTTCCTTCACAAGCGAGGCGGAAATCTCGGCCATGGTATCCTCTTCCATCTGAATCTAAACGACAAAACGAAACAAATGGCGGCGACTGCTGCCGCCGCCATTCGCAAAAGTGATCAAGCCGCCGGCATCGTCCGGCGACCAGGGCCTCAGGCGCCGGGCTGTTCCTCGACCGGCGCGGGCGCGGATTCCACAACCACCGGAGCTTCCTCGACCACCTCGGCGATCTCTTCGACCGGAGCTTCCGCAGATGCGCCGAGATCGACGCCGGACCGGGACATTTCGGCCTGGATGCCGTCCAGGACGGCGCCGCCAATCATGTCGCAGTAGGTCTGGATGGCCCGCAGCGCATCGTCGTTGCCGGGGATCGGATAGGTGATGCCATGGGGATCGGAATTGGAATCGAGGATCGCCACCACCGGAATGCCCAGTTTGTTGGCTTCCTGAACCGCCAGACCTTCCTTGTTGGTGTCGATGATGAACAGAATGTCCGGCAGGCCACCCATTTCCTTGATGCCGCCCAGCGCGCGCTCAAGCTTGTCCTGCTCGCGGGAGAGGTTGAGCTGCTCCTTCTTGGTCAGGCCCTGCACATTGCCCGAAGCCATCTGCTCTTCGATCTCGCGCAGACGCTTGATCGACTGGGAGATGGTCTTCCAGTTGGTCAGCATGCCGCCCAGCCAACGATGGTTCACATAATACTGGCCGCAACGCTTGGCCGACTCCGCGACGATCTCCGCGGCGGCGCGCTTGGTTCCGACGAACAGAACGCGGCCGCCGCCGGCGACGACGTCGCGCACGGCCTGCATGCCACGATGCAACAAGGGAACGGTCTGCTGCAGATCGATGATGTGAATGCCATTGCGAATGCCGAAGAGATAGGACGACATCTTCGGGTTCCAGCGGCGGGTGTTATGACCGAAATGAACGCCAGCTTCGATGAGCTGACGCATGGAGTACGTCGGCAGTGCCATGAGAGAATTCCTTTGCTTCTCCGGTTAAACCTCCGCGGGACATCGCCGGGCCGGCTTATCGTATGTTAAGCTGGACCAGCACCGGAGCGAACGGCCGCAAGGCCATCCGCGCTTCCCGCGTGCGGATTTGTGGGCGGTACATATCCCCTGGCGCGCCATTTTGCAAGGGGCATCAGGCCTTGGGCTTTAATCTGGTTACCGGGCTGGCGGACGGCACCTTGCGCGTCACCACCAAACCAGGCAGCGGAACCCGCTTCGATCTGAGTTTTCCCTTAAACGCTCCAGCCGCGACGGCCTCCGCAATTAACCAAATGGAAAGGGAAAAGGTGTAGTATAAAAGCGTAGGTTTTGTTCATCCCGTCAGCCAGCCGTGGCGAAGGAGGGGCGAAGGCCCTATTTATCAGCAAATGGCCAACGTGGGCACGCTCATACCCACCCCAGGCGGTTTGCGGACGGTGGTCCAGGTCCTTCCGGGACAAACCGTTCCGCCGACCTCGCAGGTGGTGACCCTGCCGATCAGCGACGCGAACGACAGCTTTCCGCCGATCGACTATTTTGGCACGCCCCTTCCCGGCCAAGCGCAGTCCGCAGCCTCGTTCGTGCAAACCCTGGTTATGCCGGGCGACGGCGGAACAGCCGACAGCTCGAACACCGATACGTCAGCCGATCCCGCTTCCACCGGCGTCAGCACCACGGCCAGCCCGGCCACGGTCATCACGTCACCGGCAGCATCGTCCTCGGCGGACACCACGGGAAACAGCGATGCCGCATCGACGGTTGGAGGGACAACATCCGCCACCCCGCCCGACCAGAATGCCAACGCCTCCTCCAGCCCGACCGCCCGACAGGACATTTCCACCCATGCGGCCACCGCCTATCAGACCACCCAGCAGAGAGGGGCGGGTCAAGACGATCACCATACCCTGCTGATTGGGTAGTGGCGCGTTTCAAATGAAAGGTGCCACTAGATGTGCCTTAAATCTGCATCACGCTAAGATTTGTTTAAGCCCTTGGCCTTAGCGCACGCATCCGCGTTCTTGGCCGCGGCCTCAATGGCCGCTCGGGCTTAGAGCATGGCCGAAGCCGGAGGCGAAGGCGTCACAAAAAACCTACTCGAACATGTCATTTAAAATCACATGTTCGAGTAGTAGACGGATAGACCGCCTTCGCGACGGGTCCTAAAGCTCCTGCACCTCGACAACGCCCGGAATCGTCTTGACCGCGCCGATCAACGACGGCGACAGGGCGTAAGAGCCGCTCAACCAAGCCTCCACCTCGCGCTCCTCGGTCTGTGCCACCAGAACGATGCGCCCGCGCCCCCGCGCCTCCTTGGCAACCAGGGTTTTCAACGTATCGAGCGGCGCCTCGTCCCGGATGAAGATCTTGAGACCGGCCGCGGCCTTCGCCGCCGCCTGATCGAGGCTTTCGATCTGCTGGGCGGTCATCCGCAATTGTTCATCCTCCAACCGGGCCTCGACGGTCACCAGAAGCGGCGTGTTGTTTTCCAAAAGATCGCGGGTGGTGGCCAGCAATTCGGAAAACACCATCACCTCGAAAAGGCCCGCGGCATCGGACAGGCTCAGGAACGCATAACGGCTGCCCCGGCTGGAAACGCGCTCCTGCTTGGCGTTCAGGGTCCCGGCCAGCTTGACGCGGCTTTTGCCCCCCGCCGACAGATGACGCACGAGCTCGTTGGACTTCAGCACGCCGAGACGCGTCAGACTTTTGCCATAAGCGTCCATCGGATGGGCCGAAAGATAAAAGCCGATGGCGTCGAACTCCTGCTGAAGCTTATCGACGGGCGCCCAATCCGGCCGATTGGGCAGAACCAGCTTGGTCGGCGTGGCGGCGCCGCCGAACAGGCTCGATTGGCCGGTCTCCCTGTCCCCGGCGGCGGATTGGGCTTCGCGCAGCACCACCTCGATGCCCTCGAACAACTGGCCGCGGTTGCGGCTCAAACTGTCCAGGGCCCCGGCTTTCACGAGATTTTCCATCTGGCGCTTGTTGATCGCCTTGGCGTCGATCCGCCGCGCGAAATCGCCAAGGTCGCGGAAGGGACCGTGCGCCTTGCGTTCCGCCGCCAGGGCCTCCATGGCGGCGGTGCCGACGTTTTTCAGCGCGGCCAGGGCATAACGCACCGCCCATTCGCCCTCGCCGACGGTCTCGGCCCAGAAATCGGGTCCGGATTTGTTAATGTCGGGCGGCAATAATTTGATCTTCAAACGGTCCAGCTCTTGGCGGAAAACGTTGAGCTTGTCCGTGTTGTGCATGTCGTAGGTCATCGAGGCGGCGATGAAGGCCACCGGATAATTGGCTTTCAGCCAAGCCGTCTGATAGGCCACCAAAGCGTAGGCGGCGGCATGCGACTTGTTGAAGCCGTAGCCGGCGAATTTGTTGACCTGGTCGAAAATCTCGGACGCCTTGGTCTTGTCGACCTCCCGGGCCATGGCGCCGTCGACGAACAGTTTGCGCTGGGCATCCATCTCAGCCTGGATCTTCTTACCCATGGCGCGGCGCAGAAGGTCGGCGCCGCCCAGGGTATAACCGGACAATTCCTGGGCGATCTGCATGACCTGTTCCTGGTAGATCATGATCCCGTGGGTTTCCTTGAGGATCTTTTCCAGGCGGGGATGCAGGTAATCGGGCGGCTCCAGGCCCTGTTTGACCGCGATGTAGTGGGGAATGTTGTCCATCGGCCCCGGACGGTAGAGCGCCACCACGGCGATGATGTCCTCGAAACGGTCGGCCTTCATTTTGCGCAGCACGTCGCGCATGCCCGAACTTTCCAACTGGAACACGCCCACCGTCTCGCCACGGGCCAGCATCTCGTAGGTCGAGGTATCGTCCAGGGGAATGGCCGTGAGGTCGATCTCGTCGCCTGTCGTCCGGCGGATGATGTCGACGCAGCGATGCAGCACGGTCAGGGTCTTCAGCCCCAGGAAGTCGAACTTGATCAACCCGGTGGATTCGACCCATTTCATGTTGTACTGGGTCACCGGCATGTCGGAACGCGGATCTCGATAGAGAGGCACCAGTTGATCGAGCGGCCGGTCGCCGATCACCACGCCGGCGGCATGGGTCGAGGCGTGACGGTAGAGCCCTTCCAGCTTCATGCCGATATCGAGCAGATGGGCCACCTGCTCGTCGCTTTGCTGCATCTCCTTCAGCAGCGGTTCCCTCTCGATGGCCTCTTCCAGGGTCACCGGATCGGCGGGATTGTTGGGCACCAGCTTGCAAAGCCGGTCGACCTGACCATAGGGCATCTGTAGCACGCGGCCGACGTCGCGCAGAACCGCGCGCGCCTGCAGCTTACCAAAGGTGATGATCTGCGCGACATGGTCGTAGCCGTACTTGTTCTGGACGTAGTGGATCGTCTTTTCGCGATTATCCTGGCAAAAATCGACGTCGAAGTCGGGCATGGAGACGCGTTCGGGATTGAGGAAGCGCTCGAACAGCAGTCCCCAGCGCAAGGGATCGAGATCGGTGATGGTCAACGCCCAGGCGACCACCGAACCGGCGCCCGAACCGCGGCCCGGTCCGACCGGCACGCCGTTGGCCTTCGACCACTGAATGAAATCGGCCACGATCAGGAAGTAACCGGGGAACCCCATCTGAATGATGATGCCCAGTTCATATTCCATGCGCTCGTGATAGGGCTTGGCGACCCGCTCGCGTTCCTGCTCATCCATGTCCGGGGTGAAGACGTGGGCTTCCAGACGACGTTCGAGCCCCTCGGTGCTCATCTTGCGAAGCACCTCGACCTCGGTCATGCCGGGGATATGGAACGGCGGAAGCAGAGGCTTGCGCTTCTTCACCATGAAGGCGCAACGCCTGGCCACCACCACGGTGTTATCGACGGCTTCGGGAAGATCGGCGAACAGGGTCCGCATTTCCTCGGCCGACTTGAAGCGGTGCTCCACCGTCAGGCGCCGCCGCTCGTCCTGACTGACGTAAGCGCCCTCGGCGATGCAAAGCAGCGCATCATGCGCCTCATACATGCCGCCATCGGTGAAAAACGGCTCGTTGGTGGCGACCAGCGGAAGTTCGTGACTGTCCGCCAGACCGATAAGGCCCGGCTCGATGGCCTCCTCCAGCGCCAGGCCGTGGCGCTGCAATTCGATATAGAGACGGCCGGGAAACGCCGCCTCGAGACGGACCAGGGCCGCCTCGGCCTTGTCCGGCTGGCCTTCCCCGAGCAACCGGCCGACGGCGCCGCGCGGTCCGCCCGACAGCGCCAGCAATCCTTCGGCATGCGCCGTCACGTCAGTCATATCGACCTGCGGCGTCTCACCGCCGTCGGTTTCCAGAAACGCCTTGGAGACGAGCTTCAGCACATTGGCATAGCCGGTTTCATTCTGCACCAGCAGGACAAGCTGATCAGGCTCCGGCGTCCGCCCCTGGTCCCGCCCGCCGCCGAACCCTTTCGCCACCTCGCTCTCGCGCCGGACATGCAGTTGCACGCCGATGATCGGTTGAATGCCGGCGTCGGCGCAGTAATTGGAGAATTCCATCGCGCCGAACAGATTGCCGGTATCGGTCATGGCCACCGCCGGCATATGCATCTTCTCGCAGAGCTTCACCAGAGGCTTGATCTTGATCGCCCCCTCGGCCAGCGAATAGGCGGTATGGACGCGGAGATGAACAAAATCGGCATGGGGCATGGACTAAGGAACTCTCGTCGAAGGTCGAATTCGGACGATGAGGCTTATCCCCATCGCTCCCGTGAGATCAGGATTTCAGAAAACCGCCCGGACGCCAAGGCGCCATGAAATATTTCCGAATCCCGGCTTTTTTTAAGGCTCGACGTCAGCCATGGGATGCAGGGGCACCCCGCCCGGTGATTGAGATCCGTTCAGATCACCGGAAGCAGCTACAAATGCAAAAAACAACCGGTATTAACTTTCCTTAACTCGCGATACCGCGCAGGGCCTGCTATCAATCGGACTCGACAGTTTTGATGATCCCTCACCCCGCCGCCATTCCAACCCGGAGCCATCCATGACCGAAAAGAAGCGTTTCCCCTGGCGCGACTTCTGGGCGCTGACCCGCCCCTACTGGTCCTCGGAGGAACGATGGGCGGCGCGCGGCCTGCTGGCGGCGATCATCGCCCTCAACCTCGGCGCCGTTTATATCAATGTCGTCTTCAACGAATGGAACAACCTGTTCTACACGGCCTTACAGGACCTCAACGAGCAGGAGGCCCTCCACCAGCTTTTCCGCTTCAGTTGGCTGGCCGCCATCTTCATCGCCGTCGCCGTCTACCGGCTCTATCTCAACCAGATGCTCCAGATCCGCTGGAGAAGCTGGCTGACCGAGCGTTTCGTCACCCGCTGGCTGGACCATCACGCCTATTTCCGCCTGCAGTTGACCGGCAGCGCCACCGACAACCCCGATCAGCGCATCGCCCAGGATCTCGCGTTGTTCGTCCAACTGACCTTGAGCCTGGCCCTCGGACTGCTGAGCTCGGTGGTGACCCTGTTCTCCTTCCTCGCCATTCTGTGGCAACTGTCCGGCCCCTTGAGCTTCATGTTGTCCGGCCATCAGATCAATATCCCCGGCTACATGCTTTGGGCCGCCATCCTCTATGCCCTGGTCGGCACCTGGCTGATCAACCGCATCGGCCTGCCCCTGGTCGGGCTCAATTTCAGCCAGCAGCGTTTCGAAGCCGACTTCCGTTTCAGCCTGGTGCGCTTCCGTGAAAACGCCGAAGCCGTGGCGCTTTACGGCGGCGAGGCGAGAGAGCACGACAATTTCCACAAGACCTTCGTCCCGGTGATCAAGAATTGGTGGGCCTTGATGCGCCGCCAGAAGACCCTGACATGGTGGACGTCCGGTTATGCCCAGATCGCCATCATCTTCCCCTTCGTCGTGGCGGCGCCCCGCTATTTCAGCAAGGCCATCACCCTGGGCGGACTGATGCAGATCGCCTCGGCCTTCGGCCAGGTGCAGGACGCCCTTTCCTTCATCATCACCTCCTACTCCAACATTGCCGAATGGCGCGCCGTGGTCGATCGTCTGGTCACCTTCCATCACGCCATGCACACCGCCATCGCCGCCGAGGAATCGCCCACGATCACCCGGACGGAGGGACGGGTGGCGGCATTGGACGTCGACAAGCTGGGCCTCCAACTGCCGAACGGCAAACCATTGATCACCAGCGCCTCCCTGACGGTGAAGGCCGGCGAGGCGGTCCTGATCACCGGCCCGTCGGGCAGCGGCAAGTCCACGCTGTTCCGCGCCCTGGCCGGCTTATGGCCTTTCGGATCGGGGACGATCCATGTTCCGGCCGGTGCCAAACTGATGTTCCTGCCCCAAAAGCCCTATATGCCGCAGGGCACCTTCGCCGACGTCCTCAGCTATCCGGAACCGACCACGGACAGCAGCGACGAGAGCAAGCGACAGGCACTGATCGATTGCGGCCTGGAGCCGTTCACCGAACGGCTGGACGAGGACCAGAACTGGTCCCTCGTCCTGTCGCCGGGCGAACAGCAACGGGTCGCCTTCGCCCGTATCTTGCTGAAGCGCCCCGATTGGGTGTTCCTCGACGAGGCGACGGCCTCCCTCGACACGACGTTGGAACAGATGCTCTACACCCGGTTGCGCCAGAGGCTGCCCGACCTCACCATCGTCAGCATCGGCCACCGTCCGGGCATCGCCGAACATCATGACAGAAAGGTCGAGCTTCACCCTCAACCGGACGGAGCCCGTCTCGAAGCGCCGCCCCAGCCGCGTTGAAATTTCCGCAGATAAACCCCGGGAGGAGGCGCATGGGCCGCCCCTCCCGCAGCGATCAGGACAGGAACGTCCGCGCCGCGGCCAGGCTTTGCGCCGCCACCTCTTCCAGGGACCTGCGCGCCTCGGCGGCACCGGCACCGCCGTTCCGCAGAGTGGTTTCAAAGACCGACAACATCCCGGCGAGCCGGAGCAAGCCGAGATTGGCGGCGGCGCCCTTCAAATAATGCCCTCCCCTCGCCGCGCCGGACGCATCGCCGACGGCGAGTGCCGCATCGATCTCGGCAAACCGCCCCTTCATGTCCTTGCCGAAAAGATCGAGCATGGCCAGGAGCCCATCCCGCCCAAGGGCGTCGACCAGAACGGCACCGGCCTCCCGATCGATCAGAGCCACGTCCGCCATTCCACCACCGGCGTCATCTACCGGCGGCGGAGAGGCCCCCTCCCCCGCGAACCACGTCCTCTGCCCCCCGAGCCGCGAGATCCAGCCATCGAGCAGCGCCGCCAGACCGCCGTATTTCAAAGGTTTGGAAATGTAATCGTTCATGCCCCCCGCCAGACATTTGGCGCGATCGCCGACCATGGCGTCCGCCGTCATGGCGATGATGGGAACCTGACCGAACGGTGCGGGTAACCGCCTGATTTCCCGAGTGGCGGCCAAACCGTCCATCCCGGGCATCTGCAAGTCCATGAAGATCAGATCGTAATGCTGGTCCTTCAGCATCGAAATGCCGCGCGAACCATCGTCGGCGACATCGACCTCCTGCCCCAGCTTGGTCAGAAAGCCGACGGCGACCTGCTGATTGATCTTGTTATCCTCGATCAAAAGAATGCGCAGGCGACGTGATGGTTTATGTTCGGAGACGAGACCTTCCGCCGCCGGCGAAGCCTGCCGACCGAGCGCCGCCGCGACCTCCTCGGGACAGTAGGAAAGCGGCACCTCGAAGCGGAAACGGCTTCCCCGCCCCTCCACGCTATCGACCCCGATCCCGCCCCCCATCAATTCGACAATGTGCTGACTGATCGCCAGCCCCAGACCGCTACCGCCGTAGCGGCGAGCCGTCGACGAATCGGCCTGGGTGAACTTGTTGAACAACAGGGGGAGCACGGCTTCCGGAATTCCAATGCCGGAATCCTCCACGCAGGCCTCGAACCACACTTCTCCGTTCCGGGCCGTCACGTCGGCCGTCACCTCGACGGATCCCCGCTCGGTGAACTTCACCGCGTTACTGATCAGATTGAGCAACACCTGCCGCAAACGGTTCGGATCACCCATGAAAAAGCCGGATGCCCCCGGGCCGACCCGGTATCTGAGAACCACGTCCTTTTCCACCAGGCGAGGGCGAAAAATATCGATGACACCCGATATCATCGGCTCGATTTCGAATGGAAAGCGTTCAAGCTCCATCCGGCCGGCCTCCAGCCGGGAAAAGTCGAGAACATCGTTCAAAATGGTCAACAAGGCTTCGGACGATATCCTCACCGTCTCGGCGAGGTGACGCTGCTCGCCCGACAATTCCGTATCGAGCAGCAAACCGCTCATCCCCAGAATACCATTCATCGGGGTTCGGATTTCATGGCTCATCATGGCCAGGAATTCGGACTTCACCCGGTTGGCATGCTCAGCGGCATCACGGGCGAGCCGGAGTTCGGCCGCCACCACGTCGCGCCTGGCAACGAGCCAGGCGATCCACATCATCAAGCCAGCCGAGGCCGCGGACAGCAGAAGAGCGCCGACGGCCAAGGTCATCGCGCGGCTCTTCCAGGAGGCGAGAACCAGGTCGGAGGTGGCGCCCGTCACAATGGCCAACGGATAGCCCGGCACCGCGCTGGCGGCGACGATCCGCCAACGGCGGTCGGACTGGTCGACGGGACGCGGCTCGGAGGTGATTCGCGTCTGATAACCGCTTCGTAACGCGACCAACGCCGGATGGTTCGGAATGATGGTTCCCAACACGCCGTCAATCTCGGGAAAACGGGCCAACAGAGCACCATCCTGCCGGTAAAGAGCGGCCGCGCTGAAATCACTTATATTAATAGATTCGTAATAATTTCTAAAAAAATCACTCGAAAATCCAATAATTATTATCCCTATCATCCTTCCATTTTTGGAAGTTATTCTTTTTGTAAGATAAAAAGACCATTGGTTTGTTACTTTATTTTTAACTGCACTACTCAAATAAACTAGACGCTCCGGTTCGGAGGTCAGCACATGGAAGTAATCCCGGTCGGTGAAATTGACGGAGGGAGGCGGAAAGAAGCGTGTGAAATTGATCAGATCGCCATTGGCGGCGGCGATCGACAACACATCGATCTGCGGCACGCCGCTGATGCTGTCCCGCAGCATGTCGTAGCTGGAACGAGTGGCCAACACCTTGCGCAACCCGGCGTCGTCCTCGACACCAAGACCGGCCAGGCGATCGGACACAGACTTCAGCACCAGATCGGCCGCCCTGACAGTCTGTTCGGCGTGTTCCGCCATCAGATGCGACAGGTTCAGCATATTGACCCGCCATTCCTCAATGGCTTGCTGGCGCTGGATATAGATGATGGAACCGGCCACCCCAAGCAACAGGGCAATGAATACACAACCGATGATCAATACCCACCGGCTGGACGAGGGAACGCCACCCGAGCGGAATGGCCTTAAATCTTTGAGCGGCAGCCTCGCAGACAGACTCAAACGGCCCCCCTTCGCCCTCCGGTCAAGCCTGGGCCAAACCTGATAAAAGACTATTCGAAACGCCGGAAATCCCGCAGCAACTCACCGCTGCGGCCCGCGCGGCGCGAAAAGCGATACCCACAGGCACTCCCAACGATTCATCATACCCCAGAATGATCGACTTTTCCCTCACCCGAAAGGCACGAAGTCCCCAAATAGGGATACACGGTTTCTCCAATGGCTCTTATGGTATCTAAGGTTGAATAAAATATCGGCCTTCCCCATCCCAAAACCAAGGTGGAGGTCGCCGCCCACAGCATAGCGTTTCAACGGCTTGGACCTCGCCATGGCCGAAGTATGCACTTCAAAATCCGCTGTTTCCGTCGATAAGGCGCGAAGATCGGCATGGGACTCCTGGTTCGGCGACAGCCTGATGATCGCCGCTCTTTTCGTCGTCACGGGTTATCTCGGACACGCCTTGACCGCATTGCCGACGGATGCGCCCCTGATATGGCCGCCGTCGGGCATCGCCCTGGCCGGCGCCCTGCTCTTTGGCCGGAAAGCCTGGCCCGGTATCGCGCTGGGCTCCATCCTCCTCGATCTTTGCACCTCGCCGACCCTCGGGCCCGAAAGGTCCTCCATCGGTTTTCAGGGGACACTCCTGGCCGATGCGGGAGCGATATTGCTGCAAGGCTATCTGGGCGCATTTCTGGTAAGGCGGTTCGGCCATTTTCCCAATGCCCTCGACACCGAGAAAAACGTTCTCGCTTTTTTCGGACTGGGCGGCGCCGTCGCGGCATTGGCCGGCACGACGGTGGCCTGCCTACCGCTCATGATAGGCGATGCGGCGGTCAAGGAAGGGTTGGTTTTTCATGCCTTGAGCAGTTGGGCGGGCGGCACGCTGGGCGTCGTGCTGTTCACCCCTCTCATCCTCGCCTGGCGCAGCCCGGAGTGCACCCATTGGATGGGCAGGCGGAGGCCCATCAGCCTCAGTCTCGGGATAGCCTTCACGGCCACTCTCCTGTTGGTGGGATATGCCACCATTCGCGAACGGGAAAGCTATCGGCAGGACCTGGATGACCTGGCCAGGAATTTGACGGGAGGTTTGGAAAAAAGCGTCTCCCTTTATGCCGATGCGGTGGCGTCGGCCCAGGGATTGGCCGCCGTCAATCCCCAACTCGACCGAAGCGCATTTACCGACTTCACCCTGCTGATCCGCCAGCGCGTGCCCGGTATTCAGGCGCTGAATTGGGCACCACGGATCGCCGAAGACGAACGCGAACGATACGAAACGGGCGCCAACGGCCGCGCCGATACCGTCGCCATCAAACAAATGGCCGATGGCAAGTGGATCCCGGCGCCCCGGCGGACCGAATATTTTCCCGTCACCTTCACCGTCCCCGAGGCTCAGAACAAAGCGGCGATAGGATTTGATCTCGTCTCCAATCCCAGTCGGCGCGCCGCGCTGGAAAAGGCCAGGGATACCGGAAACCTGGTTTTCACCGAACGAATTGCCCTGGTCACCGGAAGCGATGGAATTCTGGCTTTCCTGCCAGTCTATCGCAACGGCTCTCCCACTGAAACGGTGGAGGAACGACGCGAAGCCCTCCGGGGAGTTGCGTTCGGCGTCTTCCGGGCCTCGGATCTGATCGCCAACGCCTTCGGCAATATCGAAACGTCGCGCGTGAATTATTGGCTCCTCGACGACGAGGCCGGACCGGACAGCCCAAGTATCCTCGGGACCAATAGCGAAAGCCAGCCGGCCCCTTATCGGCTTCCCTCCTTCGGCCTCCTCCATAACACCGTCGCTCTCGTCGCGCAGAAGCCGCTCCACGTCGGAGAACGCCACTGGCTATTGCAGATAGCGCCCACCGAGGCCTTTTTCGTGCAATATCGGGAAAACATGGCCTGGTACGTGCTCTTGGCCGGCATTCTCTTCACGAGTCTGATCAGTGCCTCCGTTCTGATCGGTACCGGCAGGGAGCGGGCTCTGTTACGAACGGCGGAAGAGCGCGCCGCGGCGTTGAAGGAAATCGGAAACCTGAACGAACGGATCCGCCAGGAAGCCGAATCCCGGTTCAATGTCATCGTCGGCACCGTCGGCGAAGCCATCATCATCGTCGACGAGCGGGGACGCGTCGAAACCTTCAACAAGGCGGCGGAACAGACATTCGGTTATGCCGCCGAAGAGGTTCTGGGCCGGGAGATCAGCCTCCTGATGACGGATGAGGATGCTCCGCGCATGGCTCTCCACCTGGAGCATCTTCTGCCTAAAACCGCCCAGAAACTGGCTGAACGCCCTCGGGAAATAACCGCGAAACGCAAGAATGGAGAAGTTTTCTCGGCGGAATTGACCGTCGGAGAAGCGTCCGAGGACGAACGGATCCGTTATGTCGCCTTTCTGCGCGATATCACCGATCGCAAGAAAATAGAACGGGATCTCCGGGACAGCGAGCGGCGGTTCCGCGATCTCGCCGGCTCGGCCTCGGACTGGTTCTGGGAAACCGACGCCGACTACCAACTCACTTTCGTCTCGGAACGCATCGGCGTCATCCTGGGCGTCAAGGCCGCCGAAGTCGTCGGTCTCAGTTATTTCGACCTGGGCCTCGACGATCACGAGGAAATCGCCAAGGCGCACCGGCGCGATGTGGCGGAACGCAAACCTTTCCGCGACCTGATCTTTCATGTCGGCCCGGAAGGCGAAGCCAGGGATTCGAAATTTATCCGCCTGAGCGGCATCCCCATCTTCGGAGACGAAGGCCTGTTCCTGGGATATCGCGGAATCGGCGCCGACATCACGCGGGAAATGCTGGCCGAACGCCGGGCCAATCTCGCCTATCAGCAGATGGCCGATGCCATTGAGAGCGTCGTCGACGCCATCGCCGTTTTCGACGCGGAGGATCAACTGGTCATCTGCAACAAGGAATATAAGCGGGTCTTCGGCAAGCCGAACATGCCCCCCGTTCCAGGCATGACCTATGAAAGGCTTCTCGACGCCGGCGGCCAATCTCAGATTTTCGATACCGACGGCCTTTCCTTCACCGAATGGAAAAAGGACCGTCTCAAGCAGCATCGCGAAGCGTCGGGCACGCCCGCCGTCGTTCATATGAGCAATGGCCGATGGATTCAAAATCGGGAATACCGGACCAGCGACGGCGGCACCATCGGCGTGCGCACGGACATTACCGATCTCAAACGCCGGGAGGAGGAACTGGAGGATCTGAGGCGGCGCTATGAACTGATCCTCGATTCGGCCGGCGAAGGCATCGTCGGCCTCGACCGTCTGGGCAGCGTAACCTTCGCCAATCGAACGGCGGGAACGATTCTCGGCATAGATCCCGACGCCATGAACGGCCGCCCGTTCGATACCCTGGTCCTGCCCCCGGAAAACGGCTCCCTCCTCTGCCAGATCGAAAACACGCCGATCATCACCGCCTGCCGCGAGGGGACTTCGCGGCAAGTCGGAGCCGACACCTTCTTCCGCCCCGATGGCAGCTCCCTGCCCGTCGATTATCTCGTGGCTCCGATCATGGAAGGCAGTTCGCATGTCGGTGCGGTCATGTTGTTCCGCGACGCGACATTGCGCATCCAATATGAACGCAGCCTGGCGGAGCAGCAGCACGAACTGGAACGCCAGGTGGCCGAGCGGACAGCCGAACTGACACAGGAAATGGAGGTCCGCCGCCGATTTGAGGAAGCCTTGCGGGCATCGCGCGAACGGCACAAACGGATCACCGACAGTCTCTTCGAAGGCGTGATCGGCGTCGACCGCAACGGCCATGTCATTTTCGCCAATCCCTCGGCTTTGCGCCTCCTGCAGTGGGAAACGGCGGAGGGTGACATCGAGGGCTACCCCCTGGACGAAATCTTCCACCTGCGCGAACGGAGCCGGGACATTGCCTTCGAAGGCTCACCCTGGCAGAAGGTGATCTCCGAAAACATCATGCTCCGTGACGACGACGCCCAGTTCGTCACCAGTTCCGGACACGGTCTCTCGGTCGCTTATGCCTGTTCACTTCTGCCTTACGCCGAAGGAAAGCATGCCGCCATCATATCCTTCCGGGACATCGAAGCCCTGAAGCAGGCGCAACGCGAAGCCATCCAATCCTCCCGCATGGCCAGCGTCGGCCAACTGGCCGCCGGAATCGCCCACGAGATCAATACTCCGGTTCAATATGTCGGCGACAATCTGCGCTATGTGGGAAAATCCTTTGCCAAATTCGCCGACCTTGCCGAAACGGGCAGGGAACTCGCCGAACAAGTCCGCAACAATAACGACGCCGCGGACGCCGCATCACGTTTCGACAAGACCTTCTCTTCCGCGAAGATCCCTTCCCTGACGGCCGAGACTCAGGACGCCATCCGGGAATCCCTGGAAGGCGTGGCCCAGATCGCCCGCATCGTGTTGTCGATGAAGGAATTTTCCCACCCCGGAACCAGCACGAAGACGACGACGGACATCAACAAGGCTCTGGAGAGCACCATGATCGTCTCGCGTAACGAATGGAAACATGCGGCCGAGATCGAACGAAATCTCGATTCGTCACTGCCCATGGTGGTTTGCCATGCCGGTGAGATGAATCAGGTCTTTCTCAATCTCATCGTCAACGCGGCCCATGCCATCGAGGCTTCGGGCAAACCGCTGCCCGGCCGCATCACCATCAGCACCAGCCATACCGAAGACCACATCGAAATTCGCGTGGCGGACAACGGCACGGGCATCCCGGAGAACATCCGCGACAAGATTTTCGATCCCTTCTTCACCACCAAGGAGGTGGGAAAGGGCACCGGCCAGGGACTGGCCATCTGCCGCGATGTGGTGGTCGCCAAACATGGCGGCACCATCAGCGTCGTCAACAGGGCCGAAGGCGGCGCCGAATTCGTCGTTTCCCTGCCGATCGGCGGGGAGGATCCGCAGCCGGAGGACGAGACGGAATGAGCGAAACGATCCGGATCATTTTCGTCGATGACGAACCACACGTCCTCAACGGCTTGCGACGGGCCATGAGCGGCGCCCCCCACGATTGGGAGATGACCTTCTGCGCCAGCGGAGAAGAGGCCGTCGCCCTGATGACGGAACATCCCGCCGATGTCATCGTCTCCGACATGCGCATGCCGGAAATGGACGGCGCCCAGCTTCTGGAAATCGTCCGCCAACGGCATCCGGAGACGGTCCGCATCATCCTCTCAGGTTATGCCGACGCGAGTTCGGTCCTGCGCACCGTGGGACCGGCCCACGCCTATCTCGCCAAGCCCTGCGATTCCCAGACTCTGGCCGCGGCCATCGCCCGCCCCTTGACTTTGCGCCGGATCATGACGTCCGAGGGATTGCACAAGGCGCTGGGCGGCATCACCAATCTGCCCAGCTTGCCGGAACCCTATGTAAAGATCGCCGAGGAACTGCGTTCGCCCAATTCCTCGATCCGCGCGGTGGCCGATATCGTCGCCCAGGATATCGCCATGACCGCCGAACTTCTGAAATTGACGAACTCCGCCTTTTTTTCCGTCGGCGCCAGGATCACCACGCCCTTGCAGGCGGTCCGTACCCTTGGCCTGGAAACGGTGCAGGCCCTTGTCCTGCGCATCGGCATCTTCCGGCAGTTCGGCGCCGCCGATCCGCGCACGAACTCCATGATGGCGAGCCTGAACAGTCACAGTCTCAGGTTGGCCCGGCTATGCGAGGCGATCGCCGAAACGGAGGGAGCCGATCCGCCGACGGCCAAAATGGCCTATTGCGCGGGCATGCTGAGCTGTCTCGGCATGCTGATACTGCTCGACGCCCACACCGAACCCTACCGCGCCCTGATGGCGAAAACCGGTCCGGAGACGCCCCTTGAGGATCTCGAACAAGAGGCCTTCGGGGCAAGCCATACACTGATGGGGGCCTATCTGCTAGGGCTCTGGGGATTTTCCGAAACGGTCGTCGAGGCCATCGCCCTGTCGGGACGCCCGAAAACCAGCGGAGACCGGGAAAACCCGCTGCTGACCGCCTTGCACGCGGCGCGCGCGCTCGGCCCCCCCCTGCCCTGGCTGGCACCGGGAGTGCGCGACGTCGCAAAACCTGATGCCGATTACCTGCAATCCTGCCGGAAACTCGATCGTATCGCCATCTGGCAGGAACTTTCGACCCGCACCAATGGAGAGGCGAAATGATGAACGAACCCATCCTCGTGGTTGATGACGATCATCACCTGCTCTCGGCGTTTCGCCGCCAATTGGGTGACCGTTTCGACATTACGACGGCGCAGAACGGCAAGGACGCCATCGCCGCGGTGCAGGATTCTCTCGACCAGCACACACCTTTCGCGGTGGTCATCTGCGACATGCGCATGCCGGGAATCGACGGTATCGAGACGTTGGAGCGTATCCGCGAGCTTTCTCCCGATACGGTCCGCCTGATGCTGACCGGCAATGCCGACCAGCAAACCGCCATCGATTCGATCAATCGCGGACAGATTTTCCGCTTCTACACCAAACCCTATCCACTCGACCAACTGGGCGACGGGCTCGAAGCGGCCAGAGACCAATACCGCCTGGTCATCGCCGAACGGGAACTGCTGGAAAAGACGGTCACGGGAAGCATCAAGATGCTGACCGACCTGATGTCCCTCAATGATCCGATCGCCTATGGACTGGCCACTCGGCTGCGGGAGTGGATTCGCACGCTGCAAAAGAACTTCAACATGCCACAGCGCTGGCAGTTGGAGGTGGCCGCCTCCCTGGTGGCCATCGGCCATGTCGCGCTGCCCCCCGACCTGGTCACCAAGAAGCGCCAGCGGGGTGTCTTGAGCGAAGTGGAGGAATCGATCATCGAGAGGGCCCCGGAAATCGCCCGCGATCTCCTGAGAAACATTCCCCGCTTGTCGAAAGTGGCTGAAATCGTCCTCTTGCAGGACCGCGGCTATGACGGCAGCGGCTTTCCGTCGGACGGCCCGAAGGGCGACGCCATTCCCCTCGACGCGCGCATTCTGAAAATTCTCAAGGATCTGGCCGTCGCCGCCGATGGAGGCCCGCTGACCGCGGAAGTCCTCGCCAGTCTCGACAAACGCAAAGCCCAATATGATCCGGCGCTGCTCATCAGGGTAAGAAGCTGTCTGAAAGCCCTGGCCTCGGGACAGGCCCCGGCGCTCGTGGAGCTTCCCTTGGCCTCGCTACGCGCAGGCCATCTGATCCTTTCCGATATCCGCCTCGCCAACGGCCATGTGATTTTCCCGGCCCATACGGAATTATCCCGCGGACAAATCATTCGGCTGCAAAACCTGCGGAAGATCTTTTCCTTCGCCGAGCCGGTGAAAGTGGCGGAAGCGTCCCTGCGAAATGCCGAAGCGGAGGTAATTCCGGATTTTTAGAGCAGAAAACGTTAAATCAGCATCATCGTCATTCCCGCGAAAGCGGGAAGATGACGATGATGCTGATTAAAGCCACCCCTCAGGCGGTTTCGATGCGGCCGGCGCGCAGGGTCACCATGCGATCCATCCGCCGCGCCAGTTCCGGATTGTGCGTGGCGATAAGGGCGCCGAGACCGGCGCCGCGGACCAGACGCAGCAGCTCGTCGAAAACGATCTCGGCGGTATTCGGGTCGAGATTGCCGGTGGGTTCGTCGGCCAGCAGCAGACTGGGCGCGTTGGCCAGGGCGCGGGCGATGGCGACACGCTGCTGCTCGCCCCCCGACAATTGACCGGGGCGATGGTCGGCACGGGGCAGAAGCCCCATGCGGTCGAGCAGTTCCCGCCCGCGTACGGCCGCCTTGGCGCGCGGCGTTCCGGCGATCATCTGCGGCAGCACGATGTTCTCCAGGGCCGAGAACTCCGGCAACAGATGGTGGTATTGATAAACGAAGCCCACCTTCCGCCGGCGGATGGCCGTACGCCGGTCGTCAGACAACTTGCCGCAATCCTCGCCGTCGATGCGAACCTCGCCGGCATCCGGATATTCCAGCAGGCCGGCGATCTGCAACAGGGTCGATTTTCCGGCGCCCGACGGCCCGACCAGGGCGATGATTTCGCCGGCCCCCAAAACCAGGCCGGCATCGTCGAGGACCTTCAACGCGTCACGCCCCTGGCGGAAACTGCGGGTCAGCCCCTGGAGAGCGAGGACGGGCTCACTCATAACGCAACGCCTCCACCGGATCGAGCCGGGCCGCCCGCCAGGAGGGATAGATGGTGGCGGCAAAAGATAGAAGGAGCGCCATCCCCACCACGGTCAGGACTTCGGCGAAATCAACCTTGGCCGGCAGTTGGCTCAAAAAATAGATTTCCGCCGAAAACAGCTCGCGGCCGGTCAAGGTTTGCAGAAATTGCCGGATTTTCTCGATATTGAGGGCGAAAGCCAACCCCAGGGCGACGCCGCCCAAGGTCCCGATGACGCCGACGCTGGCGCCGGAAATGAAAAAGATGCGCATGATCATTCCGCGCGTCGCCCCCATGGTTCGCAGGATGGCGATGTCACGGCCCTTGTCCTTGACCAGCATGATCAGGCTGGAAATGATGTTGAAGGCGGCCACCAGAATGATCAGCGTCAGGATCAGGAACATCACGTTCCGTTCGACCTGGATGGCGTTGAAAAATCCGGCGTTGGCCTGCTGCCAGTCATAGACGCGCAGGCGCCCGCCGGTAACGTTGCCGATGACGTCGACCACATCGCGCACCTGATCGGGGTTGTTGAGCATCACCTGCAGGTCGCTGACCCGATCGGGCTGCATGAAATAGATCTGGGCCGCCTCCAGGGGCATGAAGACGAAACTCGAATCATATTCGTACATGCCGACGTTAAAGGTGGCGACGATCTTGTAGGCCCTGAGGCGGGGCACGGTTCCAAAGGCCGTCACATTGCCTTTCGGCGAGATCACGGTAATGGCGTCACCGACATTAAGGCCCAGTTTTTCCGCCAGCCGGGTGCCGATGATCACCGCATTGTCGCCCCCGAAAGCCTTCGGATCGCCCGATCGGATACCGTTGATGACGGCGCCCTTCGCCAGAAGATCGGCGGGGCGCACGCCCCGAACCAGGGCGCCGGCGGCGCCTCCGGCCGGCGAGGTGACCATCACCTGTCCCTCGATCATCGGCGTGACGGCGGTAACCCCGGGAATTTCACGAATCTTCGCGGCCAGATCGTCGAAGCCGGTCATCCCGCCGACCGGCGCGTAAACCCCGACATGCCCGTTGAGACCGAGGATCCGCCCCATCAATTCGGCACGGAAACCGTTCATCACCGACATCACGATGATCAGCGTGGCGACGCCCAGCGCGATGCCCAACAGGGAAAACCAGGCGATGATCGAGATGAAACCCTCGCGGCGACGGGCGCGCAGATAACGCGCCGCCACCATCCGTTCGAATGCGCCGAAAATCATGACGAATGGCCCTTACGCACGGAAACGCTCGATCACCGCCTCCAGGGGAAGTTCCTGCCGCTCGCCGGTCTTGCGGCTCTTCAGCTCGACGATGCCCCGGGCGATGCCCTTGGGACCGACGATGATCTGCCAGGGCAGACCGATCAGATCCATGTCGGCGAACTTCACGCCGGCCCGCTCGTCACGATCATCGTAGAGCACCTCGCCGCCCAGGGCCCTGTAGAGGGTTTCGCAGGCCGCGTCACAGTGCGGCTCGTTCTTCTTGAGATTGATCAGCCCCACCTTGAACGGCGCCACCGCCTCCGGCCAGATGATGCCGGCGTCGTCGTGGAAGGCCTCGATCAGCGCACCGACCAGACGCGAGACGCCGACACCGTAGGACCCCATTTCGACGGTAACCGGCTCGCCGCCGGGACCGACCACCACGGCGTTCATCGCCTTGGAATATTTGGTGCCGAAATTGAAGATATGGCCGACCTCGATGCCGCGCGCGCTGACCAGGGCATCGCCCAGGGCCGCGGCGGCGGCCGGATCGTGCTTCTCCTCGGTCACCGCGTATTTTCCGGTCAGTTCGTCGACCAGCGGCTGGAGGTCGCCATCGTAATCGACGTCGCGGTTCTGCCAGTCGCTTTCGATGAAGTCCCGGTGAACGAACACCGCGCTCTCGCCGGTCTCGGCCAGGATATGGAATTCGTGGGAGAGATCGCCGCCGATCGGGCCGGTATCGGCTCGCATCGGAATCGCCTTCAGGCCCATGCGGGCGAAGGTCTTCATATAGGCGATGAACATCCGATTATAGGAACGGCGCGCCGCGGCCGGATCGAGATCGAAGGAATAAGCATCCTTCATCAGGAATTCGCGGCCGCGCATGACGCCGAAACGCGGACGCACCTCGTCGCGGAACTTCCATTGAATATGGTAAAGGATCTTCGGCAGCTCGCGATAGCTCTTCACATTGTCGCGGAAGATGGCGGTGATCATTTCTTCGTTGGTCGGACCGAAAAGCATCTCGCGATCATGGCGGTCGGTGATGCGCAGCATCTCCTTGCCGTAGTCGTCGTAACGCCCCGATTCCTTCCACAGCTCGGCGGCCTGGATGGTCGGCATCAGCAATTCCTGCGCGCCGGCGCGATCCTGTTCCTCGCGGACGATCTGCTCGACCTTCTGCAACACGCGCCAGCCCAGCGGCAGCCATGTGTAGATGCCGGCCGCCGTCTGGCGAATCATGCCCGCGCGCAGCATCAGCCGATGCGACACGATCTGGGCTTCGGTGGGGTTCTCTTTAAGGGTCGGCAGGAAATAGGCGGACAGACGCATTACGTCCTCAGGCTGATTTAAATGATGGCTGGTGACTTTAGGGAAGGAAGCGCGCCTCCGCAATCGCCTTCGGTACAAATGTGATGATTGCCGGGCCGGCGCATTGCGCGGGCCCCGTCCGCAGCAGGGCAATCGGGTGAACCCGCTTGCCCTGGTTTAAATTCTTGCCCCTCAGACGCCGGGCGGCGGACATCCGTCCGCCGCTTGCGGGATTGAAGAGAAGATTCGACACTTCCACAACACTCAATCCCCCTGGCAAGATTCGAGCTATCGTATTAAACAATGCCCCTCACCTCCTCATCGGAAGGATGAAGTCCTTGAAAGCCGCCGTCATCGTCTTCCCCGGCTCCAACTGCGACCGCGATGTCGCGGTGGCCCTTGAAGCCGCAATGAATCATCCCCCCATCATGGTCTGGCACCGCGACACCGAACTGCCCCCGGTCGATCTGGTGGTGGTGCCGGGCGGGTTCTCCTACGGAGACTATCTGCGCTGCGGGGCCATGGCGGCGCATTCGCCGATCATGCGGGAGGTCAAAGCCAAGGCGGAGAGCGGCACACCGGTGCTGGGCATCTGCAACGGCTTTCAGATCCTGACCGAAACCGGCTTGCTCCCGGGGGCGCTGATCCGCAACGCCGGACTGAAATTCATCTGCAAGGACGTTTTTCTGCGCGTCGAAACGTCGGACAGCCCCTTCACCCGGAAATATGAAACCGGCTCCGTCGTGCGGCTCCCCATCGCCCATGCCGAGGGAAACTATTTCGCCGACACCGCCACCCTCGATCGCCTGGAGGGCGAGGGACGCGTCGCCTTCCGCTATGTGACGCAGGGCGGCGGAGCGAGCCTGGACGCCAACCCCAACGGCGCGGCCCGCAACATCGCCGGCATCTTCAACGAGAACCGGCGGGTGCTGGGCCTGATGCCGCACCCCGAACGCCTGGCCGAAGACCTGTTGGGCGGTACCGACGGAAAACCGATGTTCGAAGGCCTGGTGGAGGCATTGTCGTGAGCAGCAGCACCCTATCGCCCATCACACCGGATGTGATCAAAGCCCACGGCCTGACCGACGATGAATATCGGCAGGTGCAAGATATCATGGGACGCGACCCCAACATCACCGAACTCGGCATTTTCTCGGTGATGTGGTCCGAGCACTGTTCCTATAAAAGCTCGAAGAAGTGGCTGAAGACGCTGCCGACCACGGCCCCCTGGGTGATCTGCGGTCCCGGCGAGAACGCCGGCGTCATCGACATCGGCGACGGACAGGCCGCCATCTTCAAGATGGAAAGCCACAATCATCCGAGCTTCATCGAGCCCTATCAGGGCGCGGCTACCGGCGTCGGCGGAATTCTGCGCGACGTCTTCACCATGGGTGCCCGGCCCATCGCCAATCTGAACGCGCTCCGCTTCGGCGATCCCAGCCATCCGAAGACCCGGCATCTGGTGTCGGGCGTGGTTGCCGGCGTCGGCGGCTACGGCAATTGCGTGGGCGTCCCGACGGTGGGCGGAGAGACCAATTTCCACGCCTCCTACAACGGCAATATCCTGGTCAATGCGATGACCGTGGGCCTGGCCCAGACCGACCGCATTTTCTATTCCGCGGCTGCCGGCATCGGCAATCCGGTGGTCTATGTCGGATCGAAGACCGGGCGCGACGGCATCCATGGGGCCACCATGGCCTCGGCCGAATTCTCCGAGGATTCGGAAGAAAAGCGTCCCACCGTCCAGGTCGGCGACCCCTTCACCGAAAAACTGCTGATCGAAGCCTGCCTGGAACTGATGGCCACCGATTCGATCGTCGCCATCCAGGACATGGGCGCCGCCGGCCTTACCTCCTCTTCCTTCGAGATGGCATCGAAGGGTGGGCTCGGCATCGAGATGGATCTCGACGCCGTGCCGATCCGCGAAGTCGGGATGACGCCCTACGAGATCATGCTCTCCGAAAGCCAGGAGCGCATGCTGATGGTCCTCAAACCCGGACTTGAGGGCAAGGCGCGGGCCATCTTCGAGAAATGGGAGCTGGATTTCGCCGTCATCGGCCATTTGACCGACAACGGGCGCATGGTGCTGAAACATCATGGCGAGGTGGTCGCGGACCTGCCGATCGACCCGCTGGCCAAGGCCAGCCCCGAATATGACCGGCCCTGGGTGCCGGGGACCAAACGCCCGGTTCTCGATCCGGCGAGCGTCCCGGCCCATCCGCCGATCGACGCCCTCAAGGTTCTGCTTTCAAGCCCCGATCTGGCTTCCAAGCGCTGGATCTACGAGCAATACGACCACATGGTGATGAACGACACCGTGCAGCGGCCGGGCGGCGACGCCGGAGTGGTGCGCGTGCATGGCACGAAAAAGGCACTGGCGCTGGTCACCGACTGCACGCCGCGCTACTGCCTGGCCGACCCGCGCGAGGGGGGACGCCAAGCGGTGGCCGAAGCCTATCGCAATCTGTCGGCGGTCGGCGCCCGGCCGCTCGCCGTCACCGACAATCTGAATTTCGGCAACCCCGAAAAACCGGAGATCATGGGCCAGATCGTCGAAGCCATCCAAGGCATGGGCGAGGCCTGCCGTTCCCTGGATTTCCCGGTCGTTTCGGGCAATGTCTCGCTCTACAACGAGACCAATGGCGTGGCCATTCTGCCGACCCCCGCCATCGGCGCCGTCGGCCTGATCGAGGATGTGGCGAAGATCGCCTCGCTACCCTTCAAGGAAGCCGGTGAGAGCATTTTCGTCCTCGGCGAGACCAAGGGATGGCTGGGCTCCTCGCTCTATCTGCGCGAACTGTGCGGCCGCGAGGATGGCGCTCCGCCGCCGGTGGCCCTGCACCGTGAAAAGCGGGAAGGCGAATTCGTCCGCCGGCTGATCGGCGAAGGCGAGGTTACCGCCGTTCATGATGTGTCGGATGGCGGGCTTCTGGTGGCCGTCGCCGAGATGGCCATGGCCTCCGGGATCGGCGCCACCGTCACCGCGCCGCAAGGCGTGCCGCTGCACGCCTGGTGCTTTGGCGAAGACCAGGGCCGCTACGTGTTGACGGCCCCCTCCTCCCTGGTGGCCGCCATTCTGGAGGCCGCCCAGCGCGCCGAGATTTCCGCCCGCGTCATCGGAACGACCGGTGGCGGAGACTTGACTCTGAACGGCTCGGGCGCCATCTCCGTTGCAGAGCTGAAACGGCTGAACGAGGCCTGGCTGCCGGACTTCATGGCGGCGACGGCGGAGAGCGGCGGGGAAGCGTAACGCGACATTTGCGAAGGGGATGACCACCATGGCCATGGACGCCGCTGAAATCACCGCTCTGATCAAGGACGGCCTGCCCGACGCGGAGGTCACCATCGAGGATCTGCGCGGTGATGGCGACCATTACGCCGCGCTGGTGGTCTCCCCCGCATTCCGTGGCAAAAGCCGCGTCCAGCAGCATCAGATGGTCTATGCGGCCCTGCGCGGCAAGATGGGCGGAGATCTGCACGCCCTCGCCCTGCAGACGGCGGCCCCGGAGGATGCGCCGACATTCTAGCCCATCCCTGGACCGAAAGCCGGAAAGGCGGCTTGGCGGCCGCCATCGCCTATACGGCCTGGGGCCTCTTTCCGCTCTATTTCAAGATTCTTTCAGCCGTCCCCCCCCTTGAGGTCCTCGCCCATCGGATCAGTTGGAGCGCGTTGCTGACCCTCGCCCTGGTGTTTTCCAGCGGCAAGGGCAAGGAACTCGCACAGGTTTTCCTCGATCCCAGGCGCTTGGGAGGGCTCGCCGCATCCGCCTTGTGCATTTCCTTCAATTGGGCCTGTTTCATCTGGGCGGTGAGCAACGGCCATACGTTGGACAGCAGCCTCGGCAATTTCCTCTATCCCCTGTGTGCGGTCTTCCTCGGCGCGGTCGTCTTGAAGGAACGCTTGAACCGCCGGCAAGGCATGGCCATCGCCTTAGTCTGCGCCGGCGTCGCCGTCCTCGCCTCCGGCATCGGCAAGATCCCCTGGCTGGTCATCGCCTTTCCCCTGTCGTTCGTCGGCTACGCCCTGCTGCGCAAGGTCGTCGCGGTCGACGCCCTCGTGGGCCTTGCCGTCGAAACGCTGCTCCTGACCCCCTTCTGCCTGGCCTATCTGGCGCTGCGCCCCGACGGCGGCGCCTTCTTCTCCGGCCCCGCCCCGATTACCCTGCTTCTCGCCTTCGCCGGACCGCTCACCGCCGTCCCCCTGGTGCTCTTCGCCTACGGAGCCCGTCGTTTGAAGTTTTCGACGCTCGGGGTGCTGCAATATCTCAATCCGACCATTCAGATGGCCGTCGCCGTCCTCGCGTTCGGAGAAACCTTCACCCGCATTCACGCCGTGACCTTCGCCTTCATCTGGGCCGGTCTGGCGCTCTACACCCTTCCCATTGGAGGCGCCGCCAACCGTTGACAAGCGGCGGAAGCGGCGCCATATGGCCAAGGCAGATGCATTCGTTTCTAAATACCCATCCCAAGGAATTGACCTGACATGAGCGGAAATCCAGTCTTCGATCGTATCCAGCAGGACCTCGATGAAAATCCCGTCGTGCTCTATATGAAGGGAACCCCGATGTTCCCCCAATGCGGTTTTTCCGCCGCCGTCGTGCAGATCCTGAGCGACATCGGCGTGAAGTTCAAAGGCATCGACATCCTCGTCGATCCCAGCCTCCGCGAAGGCGTCAAACAGTTCACCAATTGGCCAACCATTCCGCAGCTCTACGTCAAGGGCGAATTCGTCGGCGGCTGTGACATCGTCCGTGAAATGGCGGCCTCGGGCGAATTGTCCACCCTGCTCAAGGACAAAGGCCTTCTGTCCTAAACAACCGGTCTGCCGGCGATCGCCTCGCCGGAACGGCACCATCCCTCGCCCCGGGCCAAAGATATTGTGCCCGGGGCGATTCGTTTGGAGCTTACAAAGCCGCACGCCCTCCGCAGGCCAGTCCCCACCGAATCAAAACATACCATATTATGTGTCAAGCCGAAGAGAACCAGTCGAAAGACATCTATATATAGTATAAAATTGACTGTTTATGCATAAATATGAAAATAAACCCAAGAGCACCTAGAAAAATTACTTTTTAAAACAACTCCAAGCACCATATCGACAAGTTGATTTGATCGATGCTAGGCTCTCCTTCTTGTATCCATCGATCTTGCTGGGGGGAGATGACGATATGACGTCAATGCGCGTAGCAACTCACATAGCGGCGGAAACATCCGCCCGGACGTCAGCCCAAATCGTCACCAAAGCCGCCACTGAAATCACCGCGAAGGTCTCGGCGAAAGCCACCCGGCGAACCGCCGCCGGGGCCAAGCTGGCGACCGAGGCCGGAATGCGAAAAGCCGTCCGAATGGCGACGGAAATCGCAGCAAGGGCAGCCGTCGAAATGATCATCGAAAAAATGACGACGGTGGTGGCCAGATCGGCGGCGGAAGCCGTCGCGCAAATGGATTTATCCGCGATGATCGACGGCGTCGCCGAACGATTGACCGAACGGGCGGTAACCGCCGTCACCCAGACCATTCGCGACCAGGGACGTAAAATTTCGTTGGCGGCCGTCCAGGAGGTCGAGGAGTCGGTCCGTTATGTGGGCGACGAGATGATCCCGTCGGCGGTCGAAATCGCCGTCCGGGCCGCCCATCGCAGCATCTCGGCCACTCAATTCGCCTCGCAGGAGGCCTATGCGTCTGCCGACGTCGCTGCCTCCAGGCTGATCGGGCGGAGAAAGGCCCGCGATCTCGACGACGACCTGCTCGCCATCGAATCGATGATTTACTAGGGCTCCAACCCATTGAATTGTGGTCATGCCCCTTGATGGGGGGCGCCTTGAGGCTACTCTCGTTGCCTCTGGTTCCCCAATGGCATGAAAGGAACCCCCTGATATTTTGAAGAACCACCAAGGCACCAAGACACCAAGGTGGCGGAGTGTGCCACTGGCATTTTCCCGTCCCGTCATCGGCTGTCGGGCGAATGCCTGCGGCGCGGATTGGCCGCCGTCGGTGGATCCGAAAGACGCCTTGGTGACTTGGTGTCTTGGTGGTTCATCAAAAGCCGGAGCGTACCGGAACGATCAAGAGGACGAACGACATCCGGCCAATCGCCAATTGTCCACAGATCCCGGGGTCTGTCGCCTTAAACCAGCAAAAAGCCCGGCGGGAGACCCGCCGGGCTTTTCGTTTGGTCCTGACCTCCGGGAAGAGGATCAGCGGGAGTAGAACTCGATCACCAGATTGGGTTCCATCTGCACCGGATAAGGCACATCGGCCAGCTTGGGGGCGCGGACGAAAGTCCCCTTCATCTCTTTGTGGTCGACGTTCAGATATTCGGGAATATCGCGCTCGCCGGACTGGGCGGCCTCAAGGATCAAAGCCATGTCCCGGGACTTTTCACGCACCGAGACGATGTCGTTGTCCTTGATCTGGTAGGAGGCGATGTTGACCTTCTTGCCATTGACCCGCACATGCCCGTGATTGACGATCTGCCGGGCGGCGAAGGGGGTGGGCGCGAATTTCATGCGATAGACGACGGCGTCCAGGCGACGCTCCAGCAGTTCGATCAGGTTCTCCGAGGTGTCGCCACGGCGGCGCACGGCCTCGTCATAGAGCTTGCGGAACTGCTTCTCGCCGATGTTGCCGTAATAGCCCTTCAGCTTCTGCTTGGCCATCAGCTGGGTGCCGAAGTCGGACGGCTTCTTGCGGCGCTGGCCATGCTGGCCGGGAGGGTTCTCGTGACCCTTGTTGAGCGGGCTCTTGGAACGGCCCCACAGATTGACGCCGAGACGGCGGTTGATCTTGAATTTGGCTTCGATACGCTTGCTCATGGTTCGATCATGTCCATCATTGTTGTCCCGATAGTCCCCGAAGATCGCCGCAAGGCATCGGGGCGGGGAACGGATTGGCTACCGGCCCGCATTCTCGGAAGAAGGGGCGGATTATGCAAACTGCGGGCGAGGAGTCAAAGAAAAACGAACAAAGCCCGCCTGAATAACGCACCCCGAACGGACGAGAGTGCTACTCTGGGTTAAACCGTGGGTTGGAATCCCCCCGCTGGCCGTCGCCGACGGCCGCCGGGAAACCGCTTGGCCGCCGCCCCGGCGTGGAAAAAAACAAAAAAGGACGAGAGGTGCGCGATGAACGAACCCGGCGTCGCAGACAAATTGAAGGTTCTTCTTCCCCACTGGATCGAACACAACGACCGGCATGTCGCGGAACTCCGCCGGTGGCGCCGGGCGCTTCACGATCAGGCCCCCCTGGCGGCATCGATGATGGACATGGCCATCACCCAGATGGAGGATGCCGGCCGGGCCCTGGCGGCCACCGCCCGGGAATTGGCGGCCAAGGAAACCTGCCGGGGCGTTCACCCCCGGGCGGTTTAACCAAGGACCAAGCAATCCTTCGGTGGCACCGGCCTCCGTGCCGGTGTTCCGGCGGGAGCCGGAAAGGGTCCGCCTTTCGCCGGAACACCGGCACGGAGGCCCATAAGCGCTCGGATTAAGAAAAATATCCCCTCGCCCGCTTTGCGGGAGAGGGGACGAGCGAAGCGAGCTGGGTGAGGGGACTTACGCGCGGGAGCGCGGAAAAAGCGTGCGGAAACAAACAGGTCTTTATGTCGCGCAGACGCTAAGCCCCCCTCACCCGGCCGCTAGAGCGGCCACCCTCTCCCGCAAAGCGGGCGAGGGTTAAGCTAGCGCTTATGGGCACGGAGGCCGGTGCCACTATTTTACCCCTAGCGCCTGAACATCACCTTCTCGAAGGCTTCGCGCTCCTGCCAACCGAGACGCACCAATTCCGGCTCGTCGCTTTCCTCGACCGGCTTGCCGATGCACAGATAGGCGACCAGCGACCACTCGGCGGGAACGTCGAGAATGGCCCTGATCCGCTCGGGATCCAGAATGGAGACCCAGCCGACGCCGAGCCCGTGGATCCGCGCGGCCAGCCACAGCGTATAGACGGCGGCCACCACCGAGAAATTCTTGGTTTCCGGCATGGTCCGGCTGCCCAGCCCGTGTCCGGTCTCCGCCCCGTGATCGCAAAACACCGCCAGATGCTCCGGGGCATCGTCCAGACCGGCCAGTTTGAGGCTGGCGTAAAGTTTCGCCCGTTCGCCATGGTAATTGTAAAGCGCTTCGGAATTGCAGGCGGCGAAGTCGGCGCGCACCGCCACCCGCCGCTCCGCCTCGGTCACCCGGACGAAACGCCAGGGCTGACTGTTGCCGACCGACGGCGCCAGACAGGCCATGGCGATCAGACGCTCGATCAGCGCCCCGTCCACGGGATCGCGCCGGAAATGCCGGACATCGCGGCGCCAGACCAGCAATTGTTCGAAACATTGCTGGAAATAAGCGTCGAACTTGGGTGGCTGGATCGGCGGCACGCTCATGATGACTGTTCCTCGCCCTTTTTTCCGCGCCACGTCACCAGTTCGTGGATGATGCCGTGCAGCGTTCGCACTTCCTGCTGGGTCAGGTCGGCGCGACCCAGCATATTGCGGATATTGCGCACCATCACCGGCCGTTTTTCGGCGACGCGGAAGAAACCGCAATCGTCGAGCTCGCGTTCCAGATGCTCGAAGACGCCGACCAGATCCTCCTTCAACGCCACCGGCGTCGCCCCCTTGGTCATGCCCTTCGGCTCGGCCGGAGAGCCGGCCTGGAACCATTCATAGGCGATCACCAGCACCGATTGGGCGAGGTTGAGGGAGCAATAATCCGGATTGAGCGGCACGGTGATCACCGTGTCGGCCAGCGCGACATCGTCGTTTTCCAGTCCGGTGCGTTCCGGACCGAACAGCACGCCGCACCGCAAGCCCTCCGCGATATGCCCGCGCAGTTCCTGCGCGGCCTGGCGCGGCGTGACCACCGGCTTGACCATGAACCGGTTGCGCCCCGTCGTGGCATAGACGCGGTGCAGATCGGCGATCGCCTCGGCGGTAGTGTCGAACCGCCGTGCCGCGCGCAAAAGGGCATCGGCGCCCGAGGACGCGGCGATGGCCCGTTCGTCCAACCAATTTTCCCTGGGCGCCACCAGGCGCAACTCGGTCAGGCCGCAATTCAACATGGCCCGGGTGGTGGTGCCGACATTCTCGGCCAGTTGCGGGCGTACCAGAATGACCGCCGGCTTCTCGGCCGTCGGCTGAACCTCTGTCAATTTCATCTTTTCATCCCTGCCGGGCGCCGTCGCGCAGCAGTTTATAAGTGATGCTGTCATGCAAGGCGTTGAAGGAGGCGTCGATGACGTTGGCGGAAACGCCGACCGTCGCCCAACGCTCGCCATGGCCGTCGGCGCTTTCGATCATCACCCGGGTCACCGCGGCGGTGGCCGCCTTGGGATCCAGGATGCGCACCTTGTAGTCGACCAGCCGCAGATCGGCCAGTTGCGGAAAAACCGGGATCAGAACCTTGCGCAGCGCCGCATCCAGGGCGCTGACCGGGCCATTCCCCTCGGCCACCGTCATCAGGCTTTCACCGTCCACCTCGACCTTGATGGTCGCCTCGGACAAGGTGATCAGTTCGTTCCGGCTGTTCCAGCGGCGCTCGTCGATGACGCGGAAACTGTGCACGCGGAAGCGTTCGGGCAACCCCTCCAGCACCCGGCGGGCCAGCAGCTCGAAGCTGGCCTCGGCCCCGTCATAGGCATAGCCGTTGTACTCGCGCCGCTTCACCTCCTCGATCAGGCCGCCGATCTTGGCGTCGTCGGGGTCGATGTCGAAACCGATCTCGCGGAAACGGGCCAGGATGTTGGAGCGGCCGGCCTGATCGGAAACCACGATATGGCGGCGGTTGCCGACCAGTTCGGGAGCGATGTGCTCGTAGCAGCGGGGATCCTTCTCCACCGCCGAGACATGCAGGCCGCCCTTGTGGGCGAAAGCAGATTCTCCGACGTAAGGGGCATGACGGTCGGGTGCCCGGTTCAGACGCTCGTCGAGCGCGCGGGAGACATGGGTCAGCGTGGTGAGATCGCTGGCCGAGACACCGGTCTCGAATCCCATCTTGAGAATCAGATTGGGAATGATGGAAACCAGATTGGCGTTGCCGCAACGTTCGCCGAGACCGTTCAGGGTTCCCTGCACCTGCCGGACCCCGGCCCGCACGGCGGCCAGGGAATTGGCCACGGCATTGTCGGAATCGTTGTGGCAATGAATACCGAGATGGCTGCCCGGCACGACCAGGGTAACGGCCTCGACGATCGCCTCGACCTCGTGGGGCAGAATGCCGCCGTTGGTGTCGCACAACACCACCCAGCGGACGCCGGCCTCATAGGCCGTCCGGACGCAGGACAGCGCGTAATCCGGATTGGCCTTGTAGCCATCGAAGAAATGTTCGGCGTCGAAGATCACCTCGTCCACGCGGGGGCGGATATGCGCCACCGAATCGGCGATCATTTTCAAATTTTCCGGCAAGGTGATGCCGAGCGCCACGGATACCTGGAAATCCCAGGTCTTGCCGACCATGGTGACGACCCTGGCCGAAGGCACCAGCAGGGCCTGCAATCCCGGATCGTTCGCCGCCGAGCGGCCGGCGCGGCGCGTCATGCCGAAGGCGGTCAGCCTGGCCCGGGTCAGGACCGGCGCCTCGGCGAAAAAGGCGTCGTCGGTGGGATTGGCCCCCGGCCAGCCGCCTTCGATATAATCGATGCCCAGGCGGTCCAGTTCATGGGCGATGGCGGTCTTGTCGGCAGTGCTGAAATCCACGCCCTGAGTCTGCGCCCCGTCGCGCAAGGTGCTGTCGTAGAGATATACTCTTTTGCCGCTCATGACCGCCCATTCGATGAAAGGCCGGAGCATGCCTCATCGCGGCGGCGGGATCAATGCCGGCCATCAAATCGTAAGGAGGACCCGCCATGCCCAACGTCACCAAGATCGTCTTCATCGGCGCCGGCAGCGCGGCTTTCAGCCTCAGCATGTACCGCGACCTGTTCACCTCCAGGGACCTGGCCGGCAGCACCTTGACGCTGGTCGACACCAATGCCGAGGCCCTGCGCCGGTCGGGCGATCTGGCCGAGGCGCTGAACAGGCGCGGCGGAGCGGGCATCATCATCGAACGGACCACCGATCGCCGGAGCGCCCTCGACGGGGCGGGCTTCGTCGTCAATTCCGTGGCCATCGAGCGCAACCGCCTGTGGAAGCTGGATTTCGAGGTTCCCAAAAAGCACGGCATCCGCCACACCCTGGGCGAAAATGGCGGACCGGGCGGACTGTTCTTCACGCTCCGCACCATGCCGCTGATCTTCGACATCGCCCGCGATGTCGAGGCGTTGTGCCCGGACGCCCTGTTCATCAATCTGTCCAATCCCGAAAGCCGCATCGTCCTGGGATTGAGCCGATACAGCCGGGTGAGGCCGCTGGGCCTGTGCCACGGCCTGTTCCTGGCCCGCTGGTTCATCTGCCAGATCCTGGGGATGACGGAAGCCGACGTCGATCTGTGGGGGGCGGGACTGAACCATTTCCAGTGGGTGATGCACCTCCGCGACCGCCAAAGCGGCCGGGACCTTTATCCACTGCTGCGCGAGAGGGAAAAGACCCACGATCCGTCCTTCACGCCCCTGGTCCGCAAACTATTCCGCGCCTTCGGCCTGTGGCCGAGCTGCAGCGACGACCATACCGGCGAATTCCTGCCCTATGGCTGGGAAGCCGGCGAACATGGTTTCGATTTCACCGAGGACGAACGCGGACGCGGTATCCTGAAGGATCTGATGGACGGCGTCATCGACGGCAGCCGGACCATCCCCGAGGATTGGCTGACGCCGTCCTGGGGCGAGCGCGCGGTCGCCGTCATCGAAGCGATCCTGCACAACCGGAAGCGTTTCATCGAAGCCGGCATCGTGCGCAATCAGGGAGTGATCCCCAACCTGCCGGCCGACGTGGCGGTGGAGGTCCCCGTCATGGCCGACGCCGCCGGCATCCACCCCATCTCCCTGGGGCCGTTGCCCCAGCCCATCGCCAACCTGCTGTCGATACAGGCCGGCGTCCAGCAATTGGCCGTCGAGGCCGCCATCCACGCCTCGAAGGAACTGGCCCTGCAGGCCCTGCTGATCGACCCGGTGATCAATTCGGCGACGGCGGCGGCGGAGATCCTGGACGAACTGTGGGAGGCGAACAGGGACTACATCAGACCTTGCGTTTAGAATCCACGATTAATTATTTTTTATTCGAAGCGGGCATCACTTCGAAACCGCCGTTCACATTAAAACAATTCTGGAGCCAAATTTGCGTCAAATCAGACACATCTCCACAGAGTTCATTTATTTAATACACCCAAGATCCGCTAACGCAGCCCTAAGATTTACCTCAAACAATCGAAAAGATTCCGCTCGCCGAAGGCTGTCAACTGACTGCCTTTGAGCGATAGCTGAAAATACTTGCTGCACGTTTACAGCACGATGCCTACCTCTAACAATTTTCAGAGCGCGCTCCAAGACCTGTTTTGGATCAACGAGTCTCTCCGCGGCAGTGGCGGTGATAGGCAGTTCTAGTGACTCAGCAGATCCAGAGTACCCGAGTGCGGAAGTGACTGCATCTGGGTCTGCAAGTATCCAAGCTTCTGTTTCGTGACGTGGGGAGATCGCCACGCACCGAACAAGAGGGAATTTAAATTTAAGATACATGGCTGTACAGTATGCGCACGAGCGCATTTCCATCCCCCCCTCGAGTAGACGCCCCCCCGTATCAGCATGAATAAAGACTATCTTAAAAGCGTCTCTGGCGCTGAACGCCTCTTCAGCAACATCATTAATTGTTGAACGTGTCAATAATACAGACGGCGTATCAGGAATAATTGATGAGCATATGCCATCAACAAGTACAATTTCTTCCATAATTTTTGGAAGGAGCACTTCAAAATACGCTCTATCCGTCGCCCCTTCATATAGGGCTGCCCAACTCACGTAATTCATGCCGCATCTGTCGGATGCTGGAGCAGCCTTTCAGCTTCAAACCTTGAAAGACGCGTCTCCGGATTAAGTAAATCCCCAGTCGGGTCAATACCTGTCCGCATTCGCGTTCGTGTTGTTCGGGCACGCGTTGTCGGGTCAATCGTTATTACACTGTCCGCAACTATAATCTCATCATCTCTAAGTACAGCCATAACTTTTGGGGAGTGTGTATTAATCAAAATCTGAAATGATGCGGTAGATGGCTCAGTAGAGGCGTGAGCTGCACTGCGCAGAAAATCTACAAGCATAGGTATGCGCCCTTCATGCACACCATTTTCCGGCTCCTCAAAACATAACGTACCACGCCTTGCCGGATCATTTAGAACTGTAAGCAAAGAAAGTAGCCGTAAAGTGCCATCAGAAATAACCCTAGAACTAAAAACTTGATTACCAACAAATTCTATACTAAATGAATACTGTCTTTGATTCGGATCATTTTTTACATCGAGACCACTTACTGATGGTATAAGCGATGCAAGATCGCTGCTAATATCAGACAGGACGCCATTTGGCCTAGTTTCTGTCGCAGTTTCATCTTTTAATCGCGCCAAGACAGCCGATAGGTTCGATGCATCTGGTTTCAATGCTCGATCCTCGAACCTGTCGTTTGCACTCCTCGCTGCTCTGGGGTTAATCTCAAGAAACCTCATACTCGCAAGCATCTCTCGAAGGGCATAAAGATGAGGAAACTCAGCCGTAGCGATCGTTGAAAGCGCGGTACGAGACGCCTCTTTGAGAGAAAGCTGCATTGGCCGACCATGTTTCTGCCGACCATCCTGCCTCACTACAATCGCATCACGATCATCATTGATCCGTATGAATGGATTAACGCGGGCATTGTAAGTGACTTCAGATTTACGAAAAAACGTGGCCCGATCATCTTTTTTTGAGATTGGGGCACAAAATTCTTCGCGGACAAACACGCCGCGCGGCATGTCATCTGCACCAAGAATTAACCCGAGCTTCAATTCATAACGAAGACGACGTGCTGGTATTTCATAAGTTGTTCCGAAAGCATCCACTCCCTTACGACTCAGTAAAACCTCTATCGCAAAAGACATGCAATCAGAAATTCCAGAAGGCGTTTTTCGAAAAAGCTCCTCTGGCTCCCCTCGTAAATCTTGCATTGCAGTACGTATGTCATGCTGAGCAAGAAGGGATAGAAATCGGAGAGCATCGAATAAGTTCGATTTTCCGCTTGCATTTGGCCCGACCACGGCCGATAGAGGGCGGAGATCTAAACCAAAATTTTCAAACGTCTTAAAGCCGTCTATTTCGATTCGTGTCAGCATTTCGGTGGGCTACGGTCCCTCAGGTTGAGCTAGACAACAAAGTCCCTTTTCAGAAAAGACCGTTCTCGACAGCACAGTCAACCCAGAATGTGATAATGGCCTCTGCTGAAAGCGATCTCTCCTGCGTAACCGATTACCTTCAACTCAAACAAGCCTATGTACATAGCACAAACAATGACGCACGCTAAAAGCACAAAAAAACAGACTCCGACAAAAGCCTAAAGGGGTTTGGCCGAGGTTTTCCCGGCCAAGCCAATCCGCCCCTTACCGCCCCTGCCCGATCCGCGCCGAGGCGGGGTGTCCCGGCATCTTCAGGCGTTTTCCCGTATCGGTGACGTCCGTGCCCTGCACACGAAAGATCGAGAAGTCGCCGTCGTTGAAATTACCGACATAGAGATAGCCGCCATCCGGCGAAAACCCGATGGCTTCCGGCACGCCGCCGACCTCCAGTTCCTTCAGTTTGGTCACCTGCTTGCCGTTGATCCTCAGCACCTGGATGGTGCCGTTCTTCGCATAGAAGAAGGAATTCTTGGCGGCGGTGGAACCACGGATGACGGTCGCCACGGCGACGTCGCCCTTCGGGCTGATGGCCAGGCCTTCCGGAAAATCGCCGATGGCGATGCGGTCGATGACCCGCGGCGGCTGCGCTTCCAGATCGATGACCGTCATGTCGTCGATGCTGCCATCGGCCGCCAGGCTGCCCTGATCGACGGTCAGCGCCAATTTGCCGTCGGGCGTGACCACCACATTGTAGGGCATCAGGCCGGTGGGCAGATCGACCTTTCCGTAGGACACCTTGCCGTCGGCGATGTCCAGGATGGAAATCTGATGGGCCAGATTGCGGACCGCCAGCGCCCGCTTGCCGTCCGGGGTGAACTGCACATGGGCGACGCTGTCGGGAAGGGAAACGGTGTCGACCAGTTTGACCTCCGTCCCCTTGATCGAAAACACGCTGACCGACTTGTCCGCCCGGTTGGCGACCAGCGCCATGTCCCCCTTGGGACTGATATCGAGACCGGAGGGTTGCTTGCCTCCGCTGATGGTATCGAGCAGCCGGGGAGGATCGACCGTCAGGTCGACGACGAAAATCTTGTTGTCGGGCACCAGTTTCAGCGTGCCGTTATCGCCCGCCACATCGACGGAATCCGCCAGCAGGGCGAATTTCCCCGACGGATGGACGGCAAGGTTGGTCGGCGGGCCGGCGATGCTGTTGGGCAGCGGGATGACGCTGTCGATCTTCGGATTGGCGGGATCGGACAGATCGACGACGACGAAACTGTCCCTGCCCGGTGGAAAGAAGACCGGCTTGCCGTCGTCGTTCCAAAGATATTTCTCGTCATTGCCGACGATCATCAATGGTTTGGCCTGGGCGGCCGCCAAAGGACCGCACGCCAGGACGAAAGCGAGCAATCCCAAGGCCGTGGTCGAACGAAGGGTCATCGTGACATACCTCCCCCTTATTATTATCAACCGTAGCTTGAGACGGCGCGGGGAGGTCTGTCAAATAACCATGTTAAAATGTGTGATTTAGCGGATGTCCAGGGTTTCGCCCCACGCTCCCCTGCGGGGAGCGACCCTTTCGTTCCGCCGTTTGCCACATGTAAACGTCGTTTCGATCCACGCTCCCCTGTGGGGAGCGACCTTCCAATGAATGGCTTCCAGGATGCCCCGCGCGGCGGAGGGCGTCATGACGTCGTAGGACACCCGCTCGACCTTCATTTCCGGCCGCGTGAACAGGGCGTGATCACCGGATACCAAGAGTCTGATGCCATGCGGCATGGGCTATCCCCCTAAAAAATCGTATTTTCCAAAACATCCGCGTTTTCCCAGACCAAGCCGACTTCCGGCTGGTAGAGGCTCGAATCGGTCAGCACGGCGAACTGCTCCCCCCACAGGTCGGACCGAAGGAACGCCACCCGTCCATTGGCCAGCAGGGCGGCGCGATCCCTGGGCGGTACCTGAACGATGAAGGATTGCAAATCGCGGGCGGCCTTGCCGGGAGAGGCATCCGGCGAATTCAGGCGGTCCAGCACCGGCCGCACATGGTCGCCGTCATCGATGATCACCGGGACCAGACCGCTTTCGATCATCCGGAAATCGGCCGCCGCCGTCCGATAGTTGAACATCGTTTGTCCGTCGCTCAGCGAGAACTGTCCCAGGATCTTCTTTTCATCCAGTTGCCCCGCCCCCTTGCGCCAGAAGACCTCCTTGAAATAGGCCCGCATGGCGTCCGGCGACAAAAGGTCGTCATGGGATTCCGCCATCCGGGCGAAATCGGCGGCCAGTTGCGCGACTTCGCCCGGCGGCGGATTGTCCTTGGCCTTGAAAACAGTAACGATGCTCTGCTCGATGGGCCGCCCGCCCTCGCGATTGCACCGTCCGGCGGCCTGGGCAATTTGGTCCAGCCCGGCCTCCGCCCGCCAGACGCATGGAAAATCGACGTCGACCCCCGCCTCGATCAGCGACGTGGCGATCAGACGGCAGGGTTTTCCGTTCTCCAGATCCGTCCTGACCCGCTCCAGAATTCGGCGCCTGTGGACGGCATATTGACGTGTGGTCAGATGGACGAGGCCGTCCAGACCGGCCTGCCCGGCCTGCCGATACAGTCGCAGGGCATGTCTGCGGCTGTTGACGATGACCAGGGCCTGATGGTGATCGCGCAAGGCGTCGACCAGCGCATCGTCATCCAGGACATGGCCCTTGGAAATCCGGACCCGTCTGAGTTTTTGCGACAGGGCCTTGGGGTCGGGAGCGAGTTCCCGCCCCTCCAGTTCCAAACCGCCATGTTTGAAGTCACGGACGTCCAGCGCGGGTTGCGTGGCCGTACACAAAATGATCGTCGCGCCGTAGTGTCGCGCCAGTTCGTCCAGCGCCGCCAGACAGGGGCGCAGAAGCTTCAGCGGCAAGGTCTGCGCCTCATCGAGAATGATGACGCTGTTGGCCAGATTGTGCAGCTTGCGGCACCGCGAGGGACGATTGCCGAACAGGCTTTCGAACAACTGCACATTGGTGGTGACCACCACCGGCGCGGCCCAATCCTCCATGGCCCGCTTCAGCTTATCCCGCCGTTCTCTTTCCTGAAATTTTTCCTCGTCGATGGAGGAATGGTGTTCGAGAACGACATCATCCCCAAGCACAGAGCGGAAAATGGCGGCGTTCTGGTCGATGATCGAGGTGAAGGGAATGGCGTAGACGATCCGCCGCAGATTGTGCGCCTTGGCATGATCGAGCGCGAATCCCAGCGAAGCCAGGGTCTTGCCGCCCCCCGTCGGCACCGTCAGGGTGAACAGGCCCTTCCCGTCCGAGGCCCGGCCACGGACATGCGTCAGGATCTCGTCGCGCAGGACATTGACATTGCTGACGGCGGCCTTCTTTCGCTTGTCCGCCATGTAGGCGTCGAAGCGACCGATCAGAACGTCGATTTCCGCGCGCAAATCCGGCCAGTCGCGATCGGCGTCCGGCGTGTAAAAGCCCTCGGTGTCCTTGAAGTCGGCATCGACGAGGCAGGAAAACAGCATCCGTCCGAGAAAGGACAGTTGAAAGGCGCAGGTCTCTCTCGATATTTGCGACGGCTTGATCGCCGCCGGCCACAAAGGCCCGACATCGATATCGATTTCCTGCCGCCAGATTTCATCGATCGGCTCTACGGATTTGCCGAGCCTATCCAGCAAGACGTCCTTATCCGCCAGCCCCGCATGATGCCCGGCGATGGCATAGGAGACGAGCTGCGCGGCAACCTGATCGAAGCCATCGGCGGCCAGCGTCAGGATTTCCCTGGCCCCGGCGGTGGAATGATCGACCGGATCCGCCGCCCCCATGAGGCGCGCCTGGAATTTTCTGGAGTATTTACCCAAATCATGCAGAAGACCGGCGATCCTGGCGGCATTCTCACCGCCAAATTCCGCAGCGAACCGCGAAGCCCTTGTCCCGGTCGCCGTAAGATGATTGCGAAGCCTGTGCCATTTTTCCTGGCTATCGTCGTCAGCAAGACTGTGCGCGAAATACATTTTCCAGGATCACGGCAACGATTTATACAGCTTTCAATTGTGCGATCCCTTTTAAAGGCTGGCAAGACTGTTTCCGCGCCGGCAACTCTTTATCTGCGGATCACCCCCGACACGGAGCACATGGTCGCGGAAAAATCTTTCTTATTCTAATATCGCATATTGCCTCCGGAATATGATCAGTGGTGCAAGATCAGCCGGAGTCGGAAACAACGGAGCAAACAGAAAGGATTACCGAGAACAGCCCATTTGACGCCACGGTGTCGCATGCATGGCGGGCTTTCCGGGCATCGTCGCCCGTGCGGATCGCGCCGCCCCGTTCCGAAGCGGAATACTCGGCGCTGACCGCGCTCATGAATGATCTTCTGGACGAAATCGGTGACGATGAAGGACATGAAGATGTCGATCTGCTCGATTTGGTGTCGGCCCTGGTCGAGGCTTAGTGAGAGAGAGAATATTGAAATCCCGGACGCGCCGCCGGCGGATGTTCTGGCCTTCCTGATGCGCGAACATGACTTGAAGCAAAGCGATTTGCGCACCGAATTCGGCACACAGTCGGTCGTCAGCGAGGTTCTGCGCGGCAAACGCAACATCACGGCGGCGCAGGCGAAAGCATTGGGCAATCGTTTTGCCGTGTCGCCGGCCGCCTTTTTGTAATCAACCCAAGAGAAACAGCGACTCGAAGTTTTCCGGCCTGGATGAACGAATCGCCCGGCGGCGGCTTTCCCAGATCAACCCGGCATAACCGCCGGGCGTCTTCGCGGATCACTCCCGCGCCAGGTCCTGCCAATGGAAGAGGACCGCCGCCGCCGCCGCCAAAAGAACCGCCATGCCGGCCAGGGAAAGCGGCGCCAGCAGCGGCCAGATGCCGTCGGCGCCGCCGCTCCCGACGCTCCAGTTCAGCAGCATCTCCACCGCCAGGCTGGGAACGGCCAATTGCTGGAGGGGGGAAAGATGCTCGATCGACAGCCTTCCGGCGGTTACGGCCTCGATGACGATGATCAGCGAGACCGAGGACAGGGTGGCCAGCGGAGAGCGGGTGATCACCGCCAACAGGGCGGCCAGCGCCCCCCAGATGGCCACCTTCAGGACGGATGCCAGGAAGGCCGCCGCCAGGGGAACGAGGGCGGTGGCCAAACCGTCGAAACGCGGCATGGGATGGCGCCACAGCCCGGCTTCGAGGAAACCCAAGACGACGGCGGCCAATCCGACCAGACAGACGACGGCGGCGACCGCCAAAACGAAAACGAGGACCTTTCCGGCGATCAGGGCGGTGCGGCCGCTGCGGGGAACGATATAGCGCCAGGTCTCCCAGCGATAATCGCCGGCCATCAGACCGGCGGCGCCACCGGCCAGAAAGATCTCGGCCAGAAGATTGCCGCCGATTCCCAGGGCATGGCTCAAATCCCGCACGCCATCCACATGGCTGACGTCCACCACGACGGCGGCGCGAAAAAACAGCATGGCGGCCAGTTGGAACAGGAAGAAGGCGCAAGGGACGGACAGGAATCCCCAGAACAGCAGCCGGCCGTCGCGGCGCAGCTTTTCGGCCTCCGCCCGCATGACGTCACCGATCATCGCCGCCCTCCTCGACCAGTCCGACGAAATAGCGTTCGAGATCGCGCCCCTGCCATTTCGCCTCGTAAAGCTCAAGGCCGGCGGCGGTCAAACGGCTCAACAGACGGGGGGCCTCGTCACGGGTGATGGAGACCTTGATCCGACCGTCCGGCTGCGGCCGGGCGGCATCGCCGATCAGGCGGCAAGCCTCTTCGACCGGGCGGATGTCGAGCAGCAGATGATCCCCGCCGATCAGCTCGGCCACCGCCCCGCTGGCCGCCAGCCGGCCCCGATGGAGGATCGCCACATGGTCGCAAACCCGCTGCACCTCGTCCAGCATGTGGCTGGACAGCATGACGGTCACCCCGTCCCGCTCCGCCAGATCGCGGAACAGGTCGCGCATTTCGACGATGCCGACCGGATCCATGCCGTTGGTCGGCTCGTCGAGAACCACGGCGCGCGGATGGCCGATCAGGGTGGAGGCGATGCCCAGCCGCTGCTTCATGCCAAGGGAATAGCCGCCGACCCGGCGCCCGGCCGCCTCTTCCAGTCCGACGCGGGCCAGCAGGGCCCGGCGCTCGGGTCCGGGACAGGAAACGCCGGCATATCCGGCCAGGACGGAAAGCGTCTCCTCGCCGGTCAGAAAGGGATAAAGGCGGGTCGTCTCGATCAGGCCGCCGACGGAACGCAACACCCCGGGAGCCTCGCGCAGGCTTTTGCCGAAAAGACGGAACGATCCCTTATCCGGATGGACCAGGCCGAGCACGACGCGCAGCAGCGTGCTCTTGCCGGCGCCGTTCGGGCCGAGCAGCCCGAAAATGCCGCCCTCGGCGACCTGCAGGCTGAGATCGTCCAGGGCGGCGACGACCCCGCCGCCGCGACCGTAGGTCTTGGAAACCTTCTCGACGTCCAGAAACGCAGCCAATCGGCCCTCGCCTCAGGCCCGCCGCCAGGTGGTGCCGCCGGCCCCGTCCTCAAGGAGCACGCCCTGGTCGGCCAGCTCCTTGCGGATGCGGTCGGCCTCGGCGAAATTCTTGGCCTTGCGGGCTTCGATGCGGCGGTTGATCAGATCATCGACGGCATCGTCGGACAGCGCCGAGCCCGCTTGCGGGACCCAGCGGAACCAGGCCTCGACATCCTGCTGCAAGACGCCCAGCACATCGCCGGCGGCCAGCAAGGCGCCCTTGCACTTCGCCTTTTCGTCGGTGGTGACGGCCTTGTTGAGCTGGGTGGCCAGATCGTGGAGATGGGCGATGGCCAGGGGCGTGTTGAGATCGTCCTCCAGCGCGGCCATCACCTCGAACGGCACCCGGTCGCGCCCTTCGGCCGGAATGTCGGCGACGGTCCGCAGGGCCAGATAGAGCCGGTCCATCCCGGTCCGGGCCTGCTTCAATCCTTCGGCCGTCCAGTCGAACGGCTGATGGTAATGGGCCGCCAGCATGGCCAGGCGGATGGCCTCGCCCGGCGCCTGGTCCAGAAGATCGCGGACGGTGAAGAAGTTGCCGAGGGATTTCGACATCTTCTCGCCCTCGACCATCAGATAGCCGTTATGCAGCCAATAGCGGGCGAAGGGCTGGCCATGGGCGCAGACGCTTTGCGCGATCTCGTTCTCATGGTGGGGGAACACCAGATCCTGCCCGCCGCCATGGATATCGAAAGTGACGCCCAGATATTCCCGGCTCATTGCCGAGCATTCGATATGCCAACCGGGACGGCCGCGTCCCCAGGGGCTGTCCCAACCGGGCAGATCGTCGGAGGACGGCTTCCACAGCACGAAGTCGGCGGCATTGCGCTTGTAGGGGGCCACCTCGACGCGGGCGCCGGCGATCATCTCGTCCTGGCTGCGCCGCGACAGCGAGCCATAGTCCGGCATCGAGGGAACGGAAAACAGCACATGGCCGTCCGCCTCATAGGCATGGCCGCGTTCCAGCAGCTTGCCGATCATGGCGATCATCTGGGCGATATGGGCGGTGGCCCGGGGCTCGACGTCGGGACGAAGCGCGTTCAGGGCGTCGATATCGGCATGGAAGGCTTCGGTGGTCCGCGCCGTCAGGGCCGAAATCGGCTCCTTGTTCTCCTTGGCCCGCGCATTGATCTTGTCGTCGACGTCGGTGATGTTGCGCACATAGGTGACCGCCGGATAGAGCCGCTTCAAAAGGCGGTAGAGCACGTCGAAGACGATGATCGGACGGGCGTTTCCGATATGGGCGCTGTCATAGACCGTCGGCCCGCAGACATACATACCCACGCATTTCGGATCGAGGGGAACGAAGGGTTCCTTGCGGCGCGTCAGGGTGTTGTAGAAGGCGAGCGACATGGATTTAGCGTTTCCTTAAGGTTCGGGGCGCATGCGCCCAACGGGATCGGTTTTTGGTCCGGCGTGAAAACACTCACTCTTTTCGTCATCACCGGGCCTGACCCGCTGATCCACATGGTCGGATCAAGCGACTAGTGTTCTGACGCCAACGCTTGTTTCCCTCGTCATTCCCGCTTTCGCGGGAATGACGGATGGGGGTACTTTCCGTTGGCGCCAGAACACTAGGTCCGGGCATGACGAAAAAAATAGCTCCAATCACGCCGCTTCGCCGCACAACCGGGCAGCGGCGCGCGTCCGGCCGATCAGGGGTAGCAGAGTCTTGAGCTCGGGTCCATTCTCGCGACCGGTCAAAGCCAGACGAAGCGGATGGAACAATTCCCTGCCCTTGCGCCCCGTGGCCTGCTGCACGGCGCCGGTCCAGCTCTTCCAGGTATCCGCCGTCCAGGGTTCCGGCGGCAACAACCCGGCGGCCTGGCCGGCGAAGGCGGCATCCTCGATCACCGGAGCGACGGTTTCGCGGCAGATATGCCACCAGTCGCGGGCATCGTTGATTTGCGTCAGATTGGCCCGGACGGCCATCCAGAAAGCCTCGTCGCCGTCCAGCCCCACCCCTTTCAGGCGAGGCGCCGCGTCGGCGAAGCTCATCTCGTGCAACAGGCGGGCGTTCAGATGGTCGAGTTCCGCCGGATCGAATTTCGGCGTCGCCCGGCTGAACTTGGCGATATCGAACTCGGCGACCAGGGCATCCAGCGACTGGCGCGGCTGAATGGCGTCCGAGGTGCCGAGCTTGGCCAGAAGGCTGGTGAGCGCCATGGCCTCGACCCCGGAAGCCCGAAGCTCGCCCAGGGACAGGCTGCCCAGGCGCTTGGAAAAACCCTGGCCGGCGGCGTCCGTCAGCAGGGGCAGATGGGCGAACTGCGGCGGCGTGGCGCCCAGGGCCAGAAAAATCTGGATCTGCGCCGCCGTGTTGGTGACATGGTCCTCGCCCCGGATGACGTGGGTGATGCCGAGATCGGCGTCGTCGAACACCGAGGGCAAGGTGTAAAGCGGAGTGCCGTCGGCGCGGATGAGCACCGGATCGGACAGATGGGAGACGTCATAATGGCAAGCGCCGCGGACCAGATCGTCCCAGCGGACCTCGCCGTCGTCCAGCTTGAAGCGCCAGTGCGGCCGGCGCCCTTCGGCCTCGTACGCCTTCCGCTCGGCCTCGGTCAGCTTCAGCGCGGCGCGGTCGTAGACGGGCGGCACGCCGCGGGCCATCTGCCGCTTGCGCTTGTACTCCAGCTCCTCGGAGGTCTCGAAGCAGGGATAAAGCCTGCCCGCCGCCTTCAGGCGCTCGGCCACCTCCTCGTAAAGCGCCGTGCGCGCCGATTGATTGACCCGCTCGTCCCAGGTCAGGCCGAGCCAGACGAGATCCTCGCCGATCGCCACCTCATGGTCGAGGCGGCTTCTTTCGCGATCGGTATCGTCGATGCGCAGGACGAAGCGCCCGCCTTGCTTCCTGGCGAAAAGCCAGTTGATCAGGGCGGGACGGGCATTGCCGACATGCAGTCGGCCGGTGGGACTGGGCGCGAAGCGTACCGTGACGGTCATCTGTTCAATCAAATCGTGTCGGTGAAACCATTGACGATGGGGTAGCGCCGGTCGCGCCCGAAGGCGCGGCTGGAAATCTTGACGCCGGGCGGCGCCTGGCGGCGCTTGTATTCGGCCCGATCGAGCATGCGGAAGACGCGGCGCACCACGGCGGCGTCATGACCGGCGGCCACCGTTTCGGCCGGCCCCAGTTCCCGTTCGATCAGGCAATAAAGAATTGCATCCAGTTGATCATAGGGCGGAAGCGTGTCCTGATCCTTCTGGTCGGGCTTCAGTTCGGCCGATGGCGGCTTGGTGATCACCCGTTCGGGCATCACCGGCCCCCGCGGCCCCAGGGCGCCATCCGGCCGATGGGCGTTGCGCCAGCGGGACACCTCGAAAACCGTGGTCTTGTAGAGGTCCTTCAACACCGAATAGCCGCCGCACATGTCGCCGTAGAGGGTGGCGTAACCCACCGACATTTCCGACTTGTTGCCGGTCGACAACACCATATAGCCGAACTTGTTGCTCATCGCCATCAAGGTCAGCCCGCGCGACCGCGCCTGGACATTCTCCTCGGTGGTGTCGGCCTGGGCGCCCGCGAAGACGCCCGAGAGCATGCCGGTGAAGGCTTCCATCGCCGGTCCGATCGAAATGCTGTCCAGCCGGATGCCGCAAAGCCGGGCCACTTCGGCCGCGTCGTCGAGGCTTTCCCGCGAGGTATAGGGCGAGGGCATCATGACGCATCGCACCCTGTCCGCCCCCAGGGCATCGGCCGCCACGGCAGCCGACAGGGCGCTGTCGATGCCGCCCGACAGTCCCAGCAGAACGCCCTTGAAGCGATTTTTCGTCACATAGTCCCGCAGACCCAGCACCATGGCCTGGTAGATGGCCTCCAGCCGTGGGGGCGGCGGTGTCAGGGCGCCCGGCTCGCAGACCAGTCCGGCCGCGTCGCGCCGCCAGCGGGTGGTCACCACCACCTCCCGCCAGGAGGGCAATTGATGAACCGCCTCGCCTTTCGCGTCGAGCACGAAGGACGCGCCGTCGAAGACCAGTTCGTCCTGGCCGCAAATCTGATTGAGATAGATCAGCGGCAAGCCGGTCTCGCGGACCCGTCCAGCGGCATGACGGCGCCGATCGTCCGGCTTGTCGATCTCGAAGGGCGAGCCATTGGGCACGACGAGGATCTCGGCCCCGGCCCGGCCCAGCGCCGCCGCCACATCCTCGTACCACATGTCCTCGCAGATCATCAGTCCGAGGCGGAAACCGCGAAACATCACCGGCTGCGGCAGCGGACCGGGCACGAAGACGCGGGCCTCGTCGAAAACGCCGTAATTGGGCAGGTGATGCTTGATCACCGTCGCCGCGACGGCGCCGTCGTCGAGCAGGACCGCGGTATTGTGCCGCCGCTCCTCGATCAGCTGGGGCGCCCCGACGATCAAGGCCGGCCCGCCGTCCCTGGTCGCCGCCGCCAGGGCGGCAATGCCCTCCTTGACGGTATCGAGGAAGGCATCCTTGAGAACCAGATCCTCGGGCGGATATCCCGACAGCGCCAGTTCCGGCACCATCACCAGATCGGCATCCCCGGCCCGCGCCCGCGCGTCCAGAATGCGCGCGACGTTACCCTGCACGTCCCCGACGGTCGGATTGATTTGGGCGATGGCGATGGAAAGCGTGTCGGACATGGTTCGCAGCCTGACGTTTCATGTGCGTCGCCGCAAGCTATGCGGCTCGTTTGCAAGTGTCAATTTTAGAATACCACCTTCAGATCAGCGAAAACCGGCCTTGCGGCAGGCCTCCAGGACATAAAGATCCTGCTCGCCCTCCAGCGGCCGGCCATTCAGCGACGTCTGCCCCGTTTTCAGATCGACCGAAATGCGCGCGACGGGCATGGCCGTATTGGCATATTTGCTGGAGGAGGTGGTCGTCCCGCTGGTGCTGGACGAGCCGCTCTGCTGGCCCTTCACGTAATCCATCGGATTGATCTTCAGGTCGAACTGCACCTTGTCGGGCAGGGTGAAACCCCCGTTGTCGGCCGGCAGGTCGGCCGGCGCGACATATTTTCCATGCACGTCCGTTCCCGGCTGATAGGCGACGTCGGGAGACGGGTGATGACGGACCAGCGCCATGCAATCGCTCCTCGTGACATAGACGCCGGCCCCCGATACTCCGACCGGGTCCGCGAGGGCGATCGAGGGGATCATCAGGATGGTGAAAAAGACGACGCGCGAGATCATCGAAAACCGCTCCTGCCTTGATCTTTCCGATTGTGTCGCCCAGTGCGACGCGTTCGCAACAAAAATATATTCAATCCAACCATTATACATTTGTGATTTGTGATGACAGCGGCTCCGAAGTTTCGTAATCTCGCCTCACAAAGAAAGGGGCGCAACAAATCCCGCAGAGGTAGGCCCGAGTTTAGGGAGGATGCAAGAGCGCCTTCCAAGGCGCTTTTCCGAGGGGAGAAGGAACACTGGCAAGGCCTCCGGGTCTTGCCATTCTTTTTGGGCCCCACCTTCATCTTCCCGACATTACGCCTTTCTTTGAAATCGGTCATTTCGCCGCGCGTTCCCGCGCCAACGTGTCCAGACGCAACTGAACCGGACAATCCGGGCGGTGCGCTCCCGGCAACAGCCCGATGCTCATCAGGAACTCGTTGACCACCTCGCCCCCGGTGAAGGTGAAGGTCTTCTTGAACAGCTTGACCCAGGCCTCCTTCGACTGGGCCGGCTGCGCCGCCAGCCAGGCGGCGAAGGAGCCGTATTGAGCGGACAACGCCAGAAGGCGCCCGGCATTTTCGATGACGGCCAGGATCTTGCGGCGATTGCGAATGATGCCGGCATCGGCCAGCAAACGGGCCACCTCCGCCTCGCCGTAGCGGGCGACGACGTCGGGCCGGAATCCGTCGAAAGCGGCGCGCAAGGACTCCCTCTTCTTCAGAACGATCAGCCAGGACAGGCCGGCCTGGAAGATCTCCAGACACAAGCGCTCGAAAAGCGCCGCGTCGTCGGAAAGAGGAAAGCCATATTCCCGATCATGATAGGGCCCATGATAGGGATGGCCCGGCGCGACGTCGCAATACCAGCTCATAGGGGGAAACCCTTTCCTCGTTGCGCCGGGATTATAACCCGGATTTCCCTCTCCGGGGATGGCTCGCCGGCATCAAACGATACCGCGCATATCAAAATTTGGCGGCAAACCATGGGTGGAAGATTTTTCAAAAATTCCTTTTGTCGACATCCATTCTTTTCTAACAAAATGTCGGAATACATACAATAAATGTCGCAATGACGACATAACATTTACTACATAATTATTTATTTGATGACAGCATACATCTTCAAATAGACTGAACATTGTCGCATGGCAATTTTGCCCTGCCGCGAGAGCGTCGCCGCCGTAAAGGCCGTTGGACGCTTGCGGAGAACTTTCATGAGCAAAGCTGAAGATCTTCTCAGCCAACTTCTCGTCGCGCGTACCGGCGTGAACACCGGGGAACGGCAAGCCCAGTCGCGCATCAAGACGCGCGACTACCTCGATCGGGGCAAAAAGGAATTGAAGGGCGAGAACGTGCTGTCGATCATCAAGGAGACCGAAACCGAAATCGGTGCCCTGCGGACATCCGCCCTGGCGGAGAAAGACGACAATCTGGTCGAGGTCTACGACGCCGCCCTCAGCGTCTTTTCAACCTGGAACCACGCCCGGGAAGCTTAACCGGACATGAGAACTGCGCCGCGCCAAAACAGGCCGGCGCAGTTCGCACGTTTCAAACGAACGCTTCCCAGCCTCACGCCTGCTCAAGTTCGACCAGGGTTCCGATGAAATCCTTGGGATGCAGGAACAACACCGGCTTGTCATGGGCGCCGATCTTCGGCTCGCCATTGCCGAGGACGCGCGCGCCGCTGGCCTTCAGCTTATCGCGAGCGGCGATGATGTCCTTGACCTCGTAGCAGACATGATGAATGCCGCCCGACGGATTCTTGTCGAGGAACGCCTGGATCGGCGAGTTTTCGCCGTAAGGCAGCAACAATTCGACCTTGGTGTTGTCCAGCAGGACGAAAACCACCGTCACGCCATGGGCAGGCAGTGTCTGGGGTTCGGAAACCTTGGCGCCCAGGACGTCGCGGTAGGTCTTGGTCGCGGCGTCGAGGTCGGGAACGACGATGGCGACATGGTTGAGTTTACCGATCATAGAACGGGTACTCCCTAACAATGAGGAAGACAGAGTTATACACATAAAAAAATTAAGGTTATACCCATTTCCTCAAAAGATCGGATTCTCCGGTATCAGACCCTCACCAGATGCACGTCGGTCAGCGGTTTCTTGCCATGGCTTTGCTTCATATGCCGGCGCAGGGCGAGACGGGTGGCCTCGCGCACCAGATCGTCGTTCTGCCGGCCCGACCTCGGCATTTCCTCGATGGCGTCGCGCACGGCATCGACCACCGCCTCATGGGCGTCGGCCTCCTGCTCGGCGTCGAGCAGGCCATGGGCCGAAATCTGCGGATCGCCCAGCAGGCTCCCCAACCGGTCGAGCACGATGGTGACCACGGCGCTGCCGTTATGCACCATGCGGTGGCGATCACGCATGATGACCGAATCCATCGTCACCAGGCGCGTCCCGTCGACGGCCAGCCGGCCGATCGAAACGAAATCGACGACCTCCACGGGTCCCGGCGCCAGACGCAGCATCTCGCCGTCCTGCAGGATGGCGGTCTCGGGAACACCGCAATCCTTGGCCAGTTGCGCATGTTCCTGAAGATGGCGGGCCTCGCCATGCACGGGAACGCTGATCCTGGGCCGCACCAATTCATAAAGGTGGCACATCTCGTCGCGTCCCGGATGGCCGGAGACATGGACGAAATGGTCCTTCTCGGTGACGACCTCCACCCCCTGGCGGATCAGTTGATTTTGCAGACGGAAGATCGAACGCTCGTTGCCCGGAATGATGCGCGACGAGAAGATGACCACATCGCCCGTCTTCAGCGTCACATGGGGATGGGTATCGTTGGCGATGCGGGCCAGGGCGGCACGCGGCTCGCCCTGGCTTCCCGTGCAGATGTAGACGACCTTGTCCTCGGGCAGATAGGCGGCGTCATGTTCGGTCAGGAACTCGGGGATTTCCTTCAGATAGCCGTTTTCCCGCGCCGCCTTCTCGATACGCCACAAGGAGCGCCCGACCAGGGCGACATGGCGGTCATGGGCCGCGGCGGCCACGGCGATGGATTCCAGCCGGGCCACATTGGTGGCGAAGCAGGCCACGGCGATCCGCCCCCGATAGCGCCCCAGCAATTCGGTCAGGCTGTCGCGGACATCGGATTCGGAACCGGCGGCGCCCTGCTTGAAGACATTGGTGGAATCCCCGACCAGGGCCAGAACGCCCTCGTCGCCCAGCGCCGCCAGACGCTTCTCGTCGGCGGGCGCGCCGATCAGCGGCCTGGGATCGAACTTCCAGTCGCCGGTATGCAGAACGCGGCCGAACGGCGTGTCGATGGCCAGTGAATTGGGTTCGGGAATCGAATGGGTCTGGGTGACGAACTCGATACCGAACGGCCCCAGGCGCACGGCTCCGCCGAGCGGCACCACATGCACCTCGACCTCGTCCTCCAGATGGGCTTCGACCAGCTTCGTTCTCAGCAGGGAGGCGGTGAAGGGCGAAGCATAGACGGGACAGCGCAAGCGCGGCCACAGATGGGCGACGGCGCCCAGGTGATCCTCATGCCCATGGGTGAGGACGATGCCGAGGAGATCCTTGCGGCGGTCGGCGATGAAGCCGGGATCGGGCATGAACACCTCGACCCCGGGCATGCTGTCGTCGCCGAAGGATACCCCCAGATCGACGATCAGCCATTTGCCACGGCAGCCGTACAGATTGAGGTTCATGCCGATCTCTCCGGTCCCGCCGAGGGGAAGAAAGACCAGTTCGTCGTTGTCTGATGTGCTCATGAGGGACGGTTCAATCGGTAAATTTGCAAAAGACCGCGAAGGGTCAGGTCAAAGTCGAGATGCTGGATCACCTCGGTGGCCTCGGCGAACAGGGGCGCCAGGCCGCCGGTCGCCACCACCGTCATATCCGAGCCGAATTCATGTCTTATGCGTCCCACAAGTCCCTCGATCAAGCCAACATATCCCCAATAGACCCCGGACCGCATGGCAGGCACCGTCGCCTTGCCGATGACGGTCTTCGGCCGGCCGATCGCCACGCGGGGAAGCTTGGCGGCGGCCATATGCAGTGCCTGCAGCGACAGATTGATGCCGGGCGCGATGACGCCGCCGCAGTAGTTGCCGTCTTCGTCGACGATGTCGAAGGTGGTCGCCGTGCCGAAATCGATGACGATCAGCGGCCCCTCGTAAGCGCTGTGGGCGGCGACGGAGTTCACCAGCCGGTCGGCGCCGACCTCCTCGGGGCGGTCGACCAGCACCTTGATGCCCAGATTGACATCCTCGTCACCGACCACCAGCGCCTCGCAACCGAAATAACGGCGACAGAGCTGTTTCAGCGAGAAGACCATCGCCGGCACCACGGAAGCGATGATGCAGGCGTTGACCTGACGCCGGTCGATGCCCTCCATGGACAGCAACTGGTCGAGCCAGACGCCGAATTCGTCGGCGGTACGGTTGGTATCGGTCGAGGACCGCCATTCCCCCCGGACCCGATCTCCTTCGAACAAGGCAAAAACAATATTGGTGTTGCCCGAATCGATAACCAGCAGCATCCTCGTTCCCAGTCTTAAAGCAGGGCGCCATCGGCAAAACGCCCCCCTTGTCCAAGGATGGGCACGCGGAAGGGCGGCATACTAGTCGCGACGAGGCGAAGTGCGAAGCGCAAACGTCACCGGTCGGCCCTGTCCGCAGGACATGTGTCTTCGGAAGGGCAAGAACAAGGCGCTGGCCACAACAAGCCTGGTCGTCATGCCCGCATCATGAGAAAGGTCCCAAACCTCGTGACCAAACCCGTTACCCAGGCCATCCATGGCGGAACGTCCGCCAAGGCCGTCGGCGAGCCAGTGCTCAACACGCTTTCGCCGGCCACCAGCTTCTACAGCCACCCCGATGCCGTCGGATTTTCGGCCAACGACCTGACGGACAAGGCGCCGCATTTCTACACCCGCTGGAGCAATCCGACCACCGATCTTCTGGAGGAGCGGCTGGCCCTCCTGGAAGGCGGCGAAGCCGCGCTGACCTTCGCCAGCGGCATGGCCGCCGTCACCGGCCTTTTCCTCGAACGGTTGAAAGCGGGGGACCATCTGATCGTCTCCAACGTCTGCTATGCCGGCGTCGCCGAACTGGTCCACGACATCCTGCCGAAGTACGGCATCCTGTCGACGGCCGTCGACACCTCCGACATCGCGGCCGTCGCCGCCGCTTTCCGGCCGGAAACCCGGCTGATCCACATCGAGACGCCGGGCAACCCGATCCTGCGGCTCTCCGACATCGCCGCCATCGCCGCCCTGGCTCGCGCCAACGGCACCGAGCTTTCCGTCGATTCGACGCTGGCGACCCCTTTCGGCACCAATCCGCTGAGCCTGGGGGCCGATTATGTCATCCATTCCCTGACGAAATACATCTGCGGGCATGGCGATGCCCTGGGCGGGGCCGTCATCGGCCGGAAAGAGGCGATCGATTCCCTGCGCAAGGAGGCTTTGATCCACTTCGGCGGAACCCTCAATCCCTTCGCCGCATGGCTGATCATGCGTGGGCTGGAAACCCTTCCCTTGCGCATGCGGGCCCACCAAAGCAATGCCGCCGCCGTCACGGACTTCCTGGCCGGCCACCCGCGCCTCGACAAGGTCTATTGGCCGGGCTCTCCCGCCCACCCGCAACACGAACTGGCCAAACGCCAGATGCGCAACTTCTCGGGGATGGTTTCATTCTCGGCAAAGAACGGACCGGCACTGGCCCGGCAACTGGCTGATCGCGTCTCGGTGTTTTCCTACGCGGTTTCCCTCGGCAAGACGCGCAGCCTGCTTTGCTATGTGCCGAGCGAGGACATCATCCGCTCGTCGTTCCGCCTGACCGGCGCCGACGAGGCGAACTACCGGGCCTGGACGGGAGACGGCACCTTCCGCCTGTCGGTCGGGCTGGAGGATCCCGACGATCTCATCGAAGATCTCGACCGCGCCCTGGCTTGAGGGCTTGGGACGTAAGAGGTGCGAAAGGCCGGGCTTCATAGTCTTCTCCCTCGCCCCTTGTGGGAGAGGGAGGGGCCCGCGTTAGCGGGAGGGTGAGGGAGAATGTCGCACGACGCCTGAGAGTTCTCTTCCGCCTGTCGGCGTAATGCCCCTCATCCCACCCCTTCTCCCACGAGGGGAGAAGGGCTTTTGTCCGCCCTTTTGCCCCCCTCTTACATCCAATCCTCAGCGACGGAAGAAGACATCGCCGGCCAGCACCTTGCGCTGCCCGCCGCCGGCTTCGACGAGAAGAAGGGCCCCTTCGGGATCGAGGCCGGCGAACGTCCCTTCCAGGACCGTCTCATCGGACAGACGGACGGTCACCGGTCCCGACAGGCCGGCGGCCCCGTCCAGCCAGGCCTGCCGGATCGGGGCGAAGCCCTCGCTCCGCCAGCGGGCGTACCAGACGCCCAGATGCTCGCACAGACCGGCCAACACGTCGAAGGGCTCGGCTCCGCTGCCCAGCTGGCGCAGGCAGGTGGTCGGATAAAGACCGGGTTCCGGCGCGAAGGCGACATCCACCCCGATGCCGGCGACGATCAGGGACGACGCCTGCTCGAGCAGCATGCCCGAGATTTTGCGCCCATGGCAAAGCACGTCATTCGGCCATTTCACCTGGAACACCGCTCCCGGCACCAGATCGGCCAGGGCGGCGCGGACGGCGACGGCGGCGACGAAGGCCAGTTGCGGCGTCCGGCTGGGCTCGGGACCGCCATCCAACAGCAGGGAACAATGGAGATTGCCGGCCGGAGAGACCCACTCGCGGCCACGGCGGCCGCGTCCCGCCGTCTGCTCGCGGGCCCAGACCACCGTCCCGTGTCCGCTTCCGGCCTGGGCCGCGCGCCGGGCCTCGTCGTTGGTGCTGTCCACCTTTTCGAGCGCGATCAGCCGGAACGGCGCGGCTAGGGAATAGGCCGTCATCCTCCGAACAAGGCCGCGGCCGCCGTGCTGGCGGAAGAAACCAGCGAGGACGGCAGGAAGGTGAAGACGACGATGAGGATGGCGTTGAAGGCGACGATGAAGCTCAGGCCCTTGCCCGTGCCATGATCCAGCGCCTCGACCGGTTCATCGAAATACATCACCTTGATGATGCGCAGATAATAATAGGCGCTGACCACGCTGGTCAGCACGCCGACCACCGCGAGGGTGATGAAGCCCTTCTCGATGGCGGCCATGAAGACGTAGAGCTTGCCCCAGAATCCGGCCAGCGGCGGAATCCCGGCCATCGAAAACATGAAGATGGCCATCGCCGCGGCGCTCATCGGATGGGTTTTCGACAGCCCGGCGAGGTCGTCGATCCCTTCCATAAGACGCCCCTTCTGGCGCATCGCCAGGATGACGGCGAAAGTTCCGACGTTCATGAACAGATAGATGGCGAGATAGATCAGTACGCCGCGGATCCCCACTTGGTCGCCCACCGCCAGACCGATCAGCGCATAGCCGACATGACCGATCGAGCTGTAGGCCATCAGCCGCTTGATATTGTTCTGCGCGATGGCGCCGAAGGCACCCAACGCCATCGAGGCCAGGGAGATGAAGATCACCACCTGGCTCCATTGATGGGTGAGATCGCCGAACGGACCGACCATGACCCGAACCAGAAGGCTGAAGGCGGCGATCTTCGGAGCGACGGCGAAGAAGGCGGTGACCGGCGTGGGAGCCCCCTCATAGACATCGGGCGTCCACATATGAAAAGGCACGGCGGAAATCTTGAAGGCCAGGGCGGCGATGACGAACACCATGCCGACGGTCACCCCGACGGGAACGCCCTGGGCGAAGGAATGGCCCAGCGCGTCGAAGCCGGTGGTGCCGGCGAAGCCGTAGATCAGGGACGAGCCGTAGAGCAGCATGCCCGATGCCAGCGAGCCCAGGACGAAATATTTGAGCCCCGCCTCGGTCGCCCGTCCGCTGTCGCGCTGATAGGCCGCCAGGACGTAAAGCGCGAGGCTTTGCAGTTCAAGACCCAGATAAAGCGCCATCAGATTGTTGGCCGAGATCATCAGCATCATGCCGAGCGTGGCCAACAGCATCAGCACCGGATATTCGAAACGCTCCAGTTTTTCACGATGAAGCCAGTTGGCCGACATGGCCATGGTGAAAGCCGAGGCCAGCAGCACCAGGACCTTGGTGAAGGCAGAGAATCCATCGACCACGAACATGCCGCCGAAGGTCACCACTCGTCCGCCCGCCGCCGCCGGGACCAGAAGCCCGGCAAACAGCATGGCCACGATGGCGAGCACGGTGATCCCCTGCGTCGCGTCCTCCTTGCGGAAGACGCCCAGCAGCAGCAGCGCAATGGCCGAAAAGGCGATGAAGATTTCCGGCAAGGCCGGCGCGAAGTTCGGCAATTCCTGCACGAGTACCCCCTCCCCTCTCAGCGCACGGCGACCGACGCCGTATCGGCGGCGGTTTGCGCGAGCTGGTAGTCATTGATCAATTTCGCCACCGAGGCATGCATGGGCTCAAGGAAGGACACGGGATAGACGCCCATCCAGATCACCACCACGACGAGGGGGGCGAAGACCGCGATTTCACGGCCGCTCAGGTCGAGAATCGACTTCAGATCCTCGCGCACCAGCTTGCCGAAGATGACCCGGCGGTAAAGATAGAGCATGTAGGCGGGCCCGAGGATCAGACCGGTGGCGGCCAGCAGGGCCACCCAGCTGTTGGTCTGGAAGGCGCCCATCAACACCAGGAACTCGCCGATGAATCCGGAGGTGCCGGGCAACCCGACCGAGGCCATGGTGAAGACCATGAAGATCAGGGCGTAAGCCGGCATCTTCGACGCCAGACCGCCGTAACGGGCGATTTCGCGCGTGTGCATCCGGTCGTAGACGACGCCCACGCACAGGAACAGCGCGGCGGAGACGACACCATGGGACAGCATCTGGAAGATGGCGCCCTCGATACCCTGCACCTGCACGGTGAAGACGCCGATGGTGACGAAACCCATATGCGCCACCGAGCTGTAGGCGATCAGCTTCTTCATGTCCTGCTGCACGAGGGCGACCAGCGAGGTGTAGATCACCGCGACGATGGACAGCGTGAAGACCAGGGGCGCGAAATCATGGGAGGCAACCGGGAACATCGGCAGGGAGAAGCGAAGGAACCCGTAACCACCCATTTTCAACAGCACGCCGGCCAGGATGACCGACCCCGCCGTCGGCGCCTCGACATGGGCGTCGGGCAGCCAGGTGTGCACCGGCCACATCGGGACCTTGACCGCGAAGGAGGCGAAGAAGGCCAGCCACAGCCAGGTCTGCATGGCCACCGGGAACGGGTGGGCGATCAATACCTGGATGTCGGTAGTGTGGGCGTCGAAATAGATGGCCAGGATGGCCAGCAGCATCAACACCGATCCCAACAGGGTATAGAGGAAGAACTTGAACGCCGCATAGACCCGGCGAGGCCCGCCCCACACCCCGATGATGATGAACATCGGGATCAGAACGGCTTCGAAGAACACGTAGAAAAGGATCAGATCGAGGGCGCAGAACATGCCCACCATCATCGTCTCGAGGATCAGGAAGCTGATCATGTATTCCTTGACCCGCTTCTGCACCGCGACCCAGGCGGACAGGATGCAAAGCGGCGTCAGGAAGGTCGACAGGAGAACGAAGAACAGCGAGATGCCGTCGACGCCCATCTTGTAGGAGATGTCGAATCCGGGCAGCCAGCGCGCCTGGTCGACCATCTGGAAATCCGCGGTGCCGCTGTTGAAGTTTGCCCAAACCAGCAGCGAGACCAGGAAGGTCGCCACGCTGGTCAGCAAAGCCACGTTGCGGGCGTTGCGCGCCACAACCTCGGCCTCGCCACGAATCGACAGGATGAACGCCGCTCCCAGCAGGGGAAGGAAGGTCGTGATGGAAAGCAAAGGCCAGTCGGTCATCACGTCACCCCGCTTTGACGATGTACCATGTCACGAAGGCCGCGACCCCGATCAACATGGCGAAGGCATAGTGGTAAAGATAGCCGCTCTGCAGGGCGCTGGCGCGGCGCGCCAGATCCCGCGTGACCGCGGCAAGGCCGTCGGGACCGCAGGCGTCGATGACGGCGCCGTCGCCCCCCTTCCACAGGCCGTTGCCCAACCAGAAGGCCGGTTTGACGAACAGGAAGTCGTAAAGCTCGTCGAAATACCACTTGTTGAGCAGGAACCGGTAAATGCCATGGAACCGTTTGGCCAGCCAGCGCGGCAGGGCCGGCGCGAACATATACATCACATAGGCGAGCGCGATACCACTGACGGCGACGATGGTCGGCAGCAGGCTGATGGTCGTCGGCACATGATGGGCGTTGTGCAACGCCTCATGTCCATCGATCAGCAGGATGGACTTGCTCCAGAAGCGTCCCATTCCCTCGCCGATGAAGTCCTCGTGCCCGACATAGCCGCTGAAGATGGCGCCCGCCGCCAGGACCATCAAAGGCACGGTCATCACCGCCGGCGATTCATGGACATGGGCCATCACATGCTCATCGGCACGCGGCCTGCCGTGGAAAGTCAGGATCAGCAGGCGCCAGGAATAGAACGCTGTCAGAAAGGCCGCGGCGACGCCGAGGGCGTAGGCGAACTGCCCGAAGGGCGTTCCGGCGCCCCAGGCCGCCTCAAGGATCGTATCCTTCGACCAGTAGCCGGCGAAGGGCGGGATTCCGGCAAGCGCGATGCTGCCGATATACATCAGCACGCAGGTCAGCGGTATCCGCTTCCAGATGCCGCCCATGCGGCGGATATCCTGTTCGTCCGACATGGCGTGGATCACCGAGCCGGCGCCCAGGAACAGCAACGCCTTGAAGAAGGCGTGGGTGAACAGATGAAAGATGCCAGCCTGATAGGCCGAGACGCCGATGGCGAAGAACATGTAGCCCAGCTGCGAGCAGGTCGAATAGGCGATGATCCGCTTGATGTCGTTCTGCACGCAGCCGACGGTCGCGGCGAAAAGCGCCGTCAGGCCGCCGACCACCGTCACGACATTGAGCGCGGTCTGCGAATATTCGAAAAGCGGCGACATGCGGGCCACCATGAAGACCCCGGCCGTCACCATGGTCGCCGCATGGATCAGCGCGGAAACGGGGGTCGGGCCCTCCATGGCGTCGGGCAGCCATGTATGCAGGCCGAGCTGCGCCGACTTGCCCATGGCGCCGACGAACAGCAGCAGACAACAGACGGTGATGGCGTTGGCGTCCATGCCGAAGACATGGATGACCGTGGACGCCTTGGCGGGCGCGGCGGCGAAGATCGGATCGAAATTGACCGAGCCGAACAGGACGAAAACGCTGAAGATGCCAAGCGCGAAGCCGAAGTCGCCGACGCGGTTGACGACGAAGGCCTTGATGGCCGCGGCGCAGGCCGAGGGCTTCTCGTACCAGAAGCCGATCAGCAGATAGGAGGCGAGGCCGACGCCCTCCCATCCGAAGAAGAGCTGCACGAGATTGTCCGAGGTCACCAGCATCAGCATGGCGAAGGTGAACAGCGACAAATAGGCCTGGAAGCGCGGCACCGAGGGATCGTGATGCATGTAGCCGATGGAATAGACATGCACCATGAAGGAGACCCAGTTGACGACGATCAGCATCACCGCGGTCAGGGTGTCGAAACGCAACGCCCAGGCGTCCTCCACATTCCCCGAGGAAAACCAGTTCAAAAGCTGGAAGCTGGCCGGATGCCCGTTTAAGACCACCTCGATGAAAATCGGAATGGACAGCAGGGCCGACAGGCCGACCGCGCCGCAGGTGATGATCTGCGCGCCCTTGTCGCCGATCTTGCGGCCGAACAGGCCGGCGATGATCGCGGCGAACAGCGGGAGGAAGACAACGGCTGTATACATTCCCGCTCACCCCTTCATCTGGTTGGCGTCTTGCACCGCGATGGTGCCGCGATTACGGAAGAACACCACCACGATGGCCAGGCCGATGGCCGCTTCGGCCGCCGCCACGGTCAGCACGAACATGGCGAAGATCTGGCCGCCCAGGTCATTCAGGAAGTGCGAAAAGGCGACGAAGTTCAGATTGACGGCCAACAACATCAGCTCGATCGACATCAGAATGGTGATGACGTTCTTGCGATTGAGGAAAATGCCGAAGACCCCCAGGGTGAACAGAATGGCGCCCACCGTCAGATAGTGCGCGAGACCGATCTCCAACATCAGATGCCTCCCCCGCTGGCCACTTTGCGGATTTCCACCGAATCTGCCTTGGTTCGGGCAACCTGTTCGGCGATCGACTGCCTGCGCACGTCGGTACGGCCGCGCAGCGTCAGAAGAATGGTCCCGATCATCGCCACCAGCAAAATCAGGCCGGCGATCTGGAACAGGTAGAAATAGTCCGTATAGATCAGCCGCCCCAGCGCATCGGTATTGGTCACCACCGTCGGGTCGGGGACATGTGTTCCCACCGACAAGGGCGCGTCGGGCGCGAAACTCCAGCTTCCGGCCACCAGGGCCAGCTCGGCCAGCAGGATCAGGCCGATCACGCCGCCGATCGGCAGATATTGCAAGAAGCCCTCGCGCAGCTTCAGGAAATTGATGTCGAGCAGCATGACGACGAAGAGGAACAGCACCGCCACCGCGCCGACATAGACGACCACCAGCACCATGGCGAGGAATTCGGCGCCGACCAGCAGGAACAATCCGGCGGCGTTGAAGAAGGCGAGGATCAGGAACAGCACCGCATGCACGGGATTGCGGGCCGAGATCACCATCACGGCGCTGGCCACGGTGATCGCCGCGAACAGATAGAAAACGAGAGCCTGAATCATGCGGCGTCCCCCTTAACTCTTACTCCGGCATTCACACATCTTTTTTCCGGTAGCGAAACGCGCGTCGTTCGCGAGCGTCGGATAGGGAAAAGATCCCCTCGCCCCTTGCGGGAGAGGGGCGAGGGCTTATCCGGGCGCCCATGGACGGCACCGTTTTGTCGAATGCCGTAGCGCTTTTGCGGGGATGACGAAAAGAATGAGATCATTTCTTTCCCTGGCCTCTTGGCGACTTGTCGGTTCATCGTGACGGCACCTTTCACCGGTAAGGCGCGTCGGCGGCGAGCCGCGCGGCCAGTTCGGTTTCCCAGCGCTCGCCGTTGGAGAGCAGCTTGTCCTTGTCGTACATGAGTTCGGCCCGGCTCTCGGCGGCGAATTCGAAGTTCGGGCCTTCGACGATGGCATCCACCGGACAGGCTTCCTGGCAGAAACCGCAGTAGATGCATTTCGTCATATCGATGTCGTAGCGGGTGGTCCGGCGGCTGCCGTCGGCGCGCGGCTGGGCTTCGATGGTGATCGCCTGGGCCGGGCAAATCGCCTCGCAGAGTTTGCAGGCGATGCACCGTTCCTCGCCGTTGGCATAGCGCCGAAGGGCGTGCTCGCCCCTGAAGCGGGGGCTCAAGGGCCCCTTCTCGAAGGGATAGTTGATGGTCACCTTGGGGGCGAAGAAGTGGCGCAGCGTCACCGCCATGCCGGAGATCAGCTCGGCCAGCAACCAGGTGCGCGCGGTACGATCCAGGAACGACATTGGTGCTCTCCTCACTTCGGCAGCCAGCCGGCGTATTCCAGCACGCCCGCCGTCAGGACCAGCCAAACCAGGGAGAACGGCAGGAACACTTTCCAGCCCAGCCGCATCAACTGGTCGAAGCGATAACGCGGGAAGGTCGCGCGGATCCACAGGAAGCCGAACAGCAGCACGGAAATCTTGAGCGCGAACCAGATGATGCCCGGCACAAGCGTGAAGGGGGCGAAGGGCAGCGGCGAAAGCCAGCCGCCCAGGAACAGGACGGTGGTGATCGCGCAAACCAGAATCATGTTGGCATATTCGCCCAGGTAAAACAGGGCGAAGGTCATCGCCGAATATTCGACGTTGTAGCCGGTGACCAGTTCCGATTCGGCTTCCATCAGATCGAAGGGCGAACGGTTGGTTTCGGCCAGGCAGGATGTATAGAAAATCACGAACAGGGGCAGATGCCAGAAGACGAACCACCCCTTTTCCGCCTGCGCATGGACGATGTCCGACAGATTGAGCGAGCCCACGCAAAGCAGCACCGAGATCATCACGAAACCGATCGAGACCTCGTAGGAAACCATCTGCGCGGCGGCGCGCAAACCGCCCAAAAAGGCGTATTTCGAATTGGACGCCCAGCCGGCCATGATGATGCCGTAGACGCCCAGGCTCGAAATGGCGAACAGATAGAGGATGCCCACATTGATATTGGCCAGCACCCACCCTTCGTCGAAGGGAATGACCGCCCAGGCGACCAGGGCCAGAATGAAGGTCAGTGCCGGCGCGATGAAGAAGACCGTCTTGTTGGCGCCGGACGGAATGATGGTTTCCTTGAAGAACAGCTTGATGCCGTCGGCCAGGGGTTGCAGCAATCCGAACGGGCCCACCACATTGGGACCCTTGCGGATCTGAATGGCGCCGATCACCTTGCGTTCGGCCAGGGTCAGATAAGCCACCGCCACCAGCAGGGGCAGCACGATGGCGAAGATCCGGGCGACGATGATCGCCGTCGGCCAGACATAACCCGTCCACAGATCAGCCATGGGTGCCGCTCCTCTGATGAGCGCAGCCGACGAAGGTGGCGGTGCATTCCGCCATGGTCTTCGAGGCGCGGCTGATGGAATCGGTCATGTAGTAATTCTCGATGGGCGAAACCAATGGATCGGAGGCCGGCGTTCCTTCCGCCCCGAAGGCCCCCCAATCGACCGTCTGAAGGCGGTCGAGCGTGGCGAACGACGGACTGACGGCGGACAGATGCAGGCGAAGCTGCTCCAGCGTATCGAAGGAAAGCTTGTGTCCGACCACCTCGGAGAGCGCCCGGACGATCGTCCAGTCCTCCTTGGCGTCGCCCGGCGGGAAAACGGCCAGCCTGGTCCGCTGAACGCGCCCTTCCGTGTTGACGTAGGTGGCGTTCTTCTCGGTGTAGGCGGCGCCGGGCAGAATCACGTCGGCCCGATGCGCGCCGGCATCGCCGTGATGGCCCTGGTAGACGACGAAGGCCCGACCCAGGCGGGCCATATCGATTTCATCGGCGCCCAGCAGATAGACGAGGTCGATGTCGCCCTTTTCCGCACCCGCCAGGATGCCCTCGACGTCACGCCCGCCGATACCGGGCAGGAACCCGAGATCGAGGGCGCCGACACGGGCGGCGGCGGTATGCAGAACGTTGAAGCCGTTCCAGTCGTCGCGCACCATGCCGCCGGTCTCGGCGATCTTGCGGGCCAGCCCCAGCAGGATCGCTCCGTCGGTGCGGGTCAGGGCGCCCTGCCCGATGATCAGCATCGGGTTTTTCGCCGCCTTCAATTTGTCGGCGAAAGGATGTTCGCCCTTGGCAATGGCGGCAAGGATGGCCGGATCGTCACCCAGATTGTCGTGCCGATAGGTCAAATCGGCCTTCGGGCCGACGGCCGCGACGGAAAAACCACCCTTCAGCCAGCGTTTTCGGATCCGCGCATTGAGCACCGGCGCTTCCTTGCGGGGATCGGTTCCGATCAACAACAGGACGTCGGCCCGGTCGATCCCGGCGATTCCGCTGTTGAAGATGTAGGATCCCCGTGGACCGGCCAATTTCACGCCGTCCTGGCGCCCATCGAGATGGACCGATCCCAAGGCGGTGAACAGTTCCTTCAGGGCCAGCATGGATTCAGCGTCGGCCAGATCGCCGGCGATGGCGGCGATCCTGGCGCCGGAGGTGGCCTTCAGGCGCTCGGAAATGGCGGTGAAGGCCTCGTTCCAGGTGGCTTCCCTCAACTTTCCGTCGCGACGCACGTAGGGACGGTCAAGACGCTGACGGACCAGGGCGTCGCAGGCGAAGCGGCTTTTGTCGGAAAGCCATTCCTCGTTCACGTCGTCGTTGAGACGCGGCAGGATGCGCATCACCTGGTTGCCCCGGCTGTCGATGCGGATGGCGGCGCCCACCGCATCGAGGACGTCGATGCTCTCGGTCTTCTTCAGTTCCCAGGAACGCGCGGTATAGGCATATGGTTTGCTGGTCAGGGCGCCGACCGGGCAAAGATCGATGATATTGCCGGAAAGCTCGGAGGACAGGGCCTTTTCGACATAAGTCGTGACCTCCATGTTCTCGCCGCGCCCGGTCGCCCCCAGTTCGGGAACGCCCGCCACTTCCGTGATGAAACGGATGCAGCGCGTGCAATGGATGCAGCGGTTCATGGTGGTCTTGACCAGGGGACCGAAGTTCTTGTCCTGAACCGCCCGCTTGTTCTCGGCGAAACGGCCGCGGTCGTAACCATAGGCCATGGTCTCGTCCTGCAGGTCGCATTCGCCGCCCTGATCGCAGATCGGGCAATCGAGCGGATGATTGATCAGCAGGAATTCCAAGGCGCCCTTGCGGGCCTTGGCGACCACGGGGGTATTGGTCCGCACGACCATTCCGTCGGCGACCGGCATGGCGCAGGAGGCCACGGGTTTCGGACTGTTGGCCACCTCGACCATGCACATGCGGCAATTGCCGGCGATGGCCAGGCGCTCGTGGTAACAGAAGCGCGGGATTTCGATGCCGAGAACTTCGGCGGCCTGCAGGATCGATGTCCCCGCCTCGACCTCCACCTCGCGTCCATCGATGGTCAGTTTGGGCATGTCAACTCCTCAAGCGGCAACGGCATTGGCGCGGGCTTCTGCGATGCGCCGCTCCAATTCAGGACGGAAACTGCGGATCAGCCCCTGGATCGGCCAGGCCGCCGCGTCGCCCAGGGCGCAGATGGTGTGTCCCTCGACCTGACGGGTGACGTCATCGAGCATGTCGATCTCCTCGACGGTGGCGCGGCCCACGCTCATGCGTTCCATGACCCGCCACATCCAGCCGGTCCCCTCGCGACAGGGCGTGCACTGGCCGCAGCTCTCATGCTTGTAGAACTTGGAGAGCCGGGTGATGGCACGGACGATATCGGTCGACTTGTCCATGACGATCACCGCCGCCGTGCCCAAACCGGAGCGCACGTCGCGCAGGCTGTCGAAATCCATCAGCACCGTATCGCAGATGGACTTGGTCAGCACCGGTACCGACGAACCGCCGGGAATGATGCCAAGCAGATTGTCCCATCCGCCGCGAACGCCGCCGGCATGCTTCTCGATGAGCTCCCGCAAGGGAATGCCCATTTCCTCTTCGACGTTGCAGGGCCGCTCGACATGGCCGGAAATGCAGAAGACCTTGGTTCCGCTGTTCTTCGGCCGTCCCAGGCCGGCGAACCAGGCAGCACCCCGGCGCAGGATGGTCGGCGCCACCGCGATGGATTCGACGTTGTTGACCGTGGTCGGACAGCCGTAAAGGCCGACACCGGCGGGAAACGGCGGCTTCAGACGAGGTTGCCCCTTCTTGCCTTCCAGCGATTGGATCAACGCGGTTTCCTCGCCGCAGACATAGGCGCCGGCGCCGCGATAGACGTAGAGATCGAAATCCCAGCCGGAACCGCAGGCGTTCTTTCCGATCAGCCCCGCCGCATAGGCCTCGTCGACCGCCGCCTGCAGATGTTCGGCCTCGCGGATGAATTCGCCCCGGATGTAGATGTAGCAGGTATGCGCCGCCATGGCGAAACTGGCGATCAGGCATCCCTCGACCAGCTTGTGGGGATCCTGGCGGATGATATCGCGGTCCTTGCAGGTGCCGGGCTCGCCCTCGTCGGCGTTGACGACCAGATAATGCGGCCGCGCGCCCACTTCCTTGGGCATGAAGGACCATTTGAGCCCCGTGGGGAAACCGGCGCCGCCGCGACCACGCAAGCCCGAGGTCTTCATCTCGTCGATGATCCAGTCGCGGCCCTTGGCCAGGATTTCCTTGGTGCCGTCCCAATCGCCGCGGGCGCGGGCGCCGGCGAGCCGCCAGTCGTGAAGCCCGTAGAGGTTGGTGAAGACGCGATCTTTATCGTGCAGCATGGCTTTAAGCATCTCCCCCTGAGGATGGAAGGCTTCCCCCCGCGGCGGTCAGCGTGGTCGGACCGCCTTGGGGCGCCGAGCCGCTGCGGCCGGTCTGCGACCCCGGCCTGGGCGTCTCGCCGCGCTTCAAAGCCTGCACAAGCGCCTTGGTGCTTTCGATATCGAGATCTTCGTAATAATCGTCGCCGATCCAGATGACCGGCGCATTGACGCAGGCCCCCAGGCATTCGACCTCGGACAGGGTGAACAGGCCATCGGGCGTCGTCTCGCCCAGGCCGACCCCCAGTTCCTTCTCGCAGGTCTCGACGATCTCGGCCGAGCCGCGCAGCATGCAGGGCAGATTGGTGCAGACCTGCAGATGGTAGCGGCCCACCGGCTGCAATTTGAACATGGAATAGAAGGTCGCCACCTCATAGACCTCGATGCGGGCCATTCCCAGCATCTCGGCCAGATGGTCCATGGCGGCCAGCGAAACCCAGCCCTCCTGGCGCTGCGCGAGGTCGAGCAACGGAATGACCGCACTCCGTTGACGGCCTTCGGGATGCTTGGCGATCAAGGCCTGGGCCTTGACGCGGTTTTCCTCGCTGAAGGCGAAGCTGGCGGGCTGAAAGGACTGTTCGGTGCTGCTGCTCATCGGTCGATCTCGCCGAAAACGATGTCGATAGAGCCGATATTCGCCACGACGTCGGCGAGCATATGGCCCCTGGACATGAAGTCGATGCCTTGCAAATGGGCGAACGCCGGCGGCCGGATCTTGCATCGATAGGGCCGGTTGCTGCCGTCGGAAACCAGATAGACGCCGAATTCGCCCTTCGGCGTCTCGATCACCGTATAGGTCTCGCCCGCCGGAACGTGGAAACCCTCGGTGAATAATTTGAAATGATGGATCAAGGCTTCCATCGAGCTTTTCATCTCGGCCCTGGGCGGGGCGGCGATCTTGCGGTCGTCGACGCGGACCGGACCGGACGGCATTTTTTCGATGCACTGGCGCATGATCCGCAACGACTGCTTGATTTCCTCGATCCGCACGTTGTAGCGATCGTAGCAATCGCCGTGCTTACCGACCGGAATATCGAAATCCAACTGGTCGTAAACGGCGTAGGGCTGGGATTTGCGCAAGTCCCAGGAGAAGCCGGAGGCTCGGAGATTGGGCCCGGAAAATCCCCAATCGAGCGCTTCCTGCGCCGAGACGATGCCGATATCCACGGTGCGCTGCTTGAAGATGCGGTTCTCGTTCAGCAGGGATTCGATGGTGTCCAGCACCTTCGGGAAGGTTTCGGTCCAGGCGAGGATATCTTCCGCCAGCCCGGCCGGCATATCGGCCGCCACGCCGCCGACGCGGCAGAAGGCGGCATGCAGGCGCGCCCCGGAAATACGCTCGTAGAACTCCATCAGCTTCTCGCGTTCCTCGAAGCCGTAGAGCATCGGCGTCATGGCGCCGACGTCGAGGGCGAAGGAGGTGGTGTTCAGCAGATGGTTGGTGATGCGGCCGATTTCGTCATAGAGGACGCGGATATATTGGGCCCGTTCGGGAGCCTTGATGCCCAACAGTTTCTCGGCCGCCAGACAGAAGGCGTGCTCCTGATTCATCGGACAGACGTAATCCAGGCGGTCGAAATAGGGCACCGCCTGCATATAGGTCTTGTATTCGATCAGCTTTTCGGTGCCGCGATGAAGCAGGCCGATATGCGCGTCCGCACGATCCACCACCTCGCCCGACATTTCGAGAACCAGCCTCATCACGCCATGGGCGGCCGGATGCTGCGGGCCGAAATTGATGGAGTAATTCTTGATCTGGGCTTCGGCCATGCTTATTCCCCCTTCCCCGCCTTTTCATCGCCCGGCAGCATTCCTTCCCACGGGCTGAGGAAGTCGAAATTGCGGAAATCCTGGGTCAGTTTGACCGGCTCATAAACGACGCGCTTCTGTTCGTCGTCGTAACGCCGTTCGACGAATCCGGTGAGGGGGAAATCCTTGCGCAACGGATGCCCCTCGAACCCGTAATCGGTGAGAATCCTGCGCAGATCGGGATGATCGGCGAAGGTTACCCCGAACATGTCCCAGACCTCGCGCTCGAACCAATCGGCGGCCGAGTAGATCCCGGTGATCGTCGGCACCGGCGTATCCTCGTCGGTGTTGACCTTGACCCGGATCCGCTGGTTGTGCTTCAGCGACAGCAGGTTGTAGACCACCTCGAAACGCTGTTCACGCTCCGGGTAGTCGACGGCGGTGATGTCCATCACCTGCTTGAACTGGCAATTGGCGTCGTCACGCAGAAAGGTCATCACCCTCTGAATGGCGGCGCCGCGAACGATGATCACCAGTTCATCGGACAGCAACTGGGCCGAAAGCACTTCCTGAGACAGCGCGGCGGCGATGTAATCGCCGAGATCTTGCAGAGCTTGCGTCATGGTCACTCGCCGGAAGGCAGACGATCAGCGCGCGATGGTGTGGGTGCGGCGGATCTTCTTCTGAAGTTGAAGGATGCCGTACAACAGCGCTTCCGCCGTCGGAGGGCATCCGGGGACGTAGATGTCGACGGGCACGATGCGATCGCAGCCGCGCACTACCGAGTAGGAGTAATGGTAATAGCCGCCGCCGTTGGCGCAGGACCCCATGGAGATCACCCAACGCGGCTCGGGCATCTGGTCGTAGACCCTGCGCAACGCCGGCGCCATCTTATTGGTGAGGGTGCCGGCGACGATCATCACGTCGGACTGACGGGGACTTGGGCGGAAAACGACCCCGAAGCGGTCGAGATCGTAACGCGAACAGGCGGAATGGATCATTTCCACCGCGCAGCAGGCCAGACCGAAGGTCATCGGATACATCGAGCCGGTGAACGCCCAATTGGCCAGGGCGTCGACGCTCGACAACAAAAACCCCTTGCGGTTGAGCTCTTCGGCGGCGGCCTCCAGAACGGCGTTCTGCCCGGCATTGGGAACCGGCAGCGGACCAGTCTCGGTCGAACCGGGGGTCACTCCCATTCCAACGCTCCTTTCTTCCACTCGTAGATGAAGCCGACGGTGAGCACGCCAAGGAACCCGATCATCGACCAGAACCCGAACAGGCCGATCTTTCCGAGCGACACGGCCCACGGAAAGAGGAAGGCGACTTCGAGATCGAAAATGATGAAAAGAATGGCTACGAGATAGAAGCGCACCTCAAACTTCGAACGCGCATCGTCAAAGGCGTCGAAGCCGCATTCGTAAGCCGAGTCCTTGGCCACATCCGGCTTCTGGCGGGCAACCAGCCAGGAAGCCCCGACGGCGATGGCGGCAAAGGCCACGGCAATGCCGAGGAAAAGAAGAATCGGGAGGTATTCAAGGAGCATGGTGTCCATGTTTCTGCCCTCCTCCTATCGACAGATCCGAGAAAGACTTCGACCACCAGCCAAGTTCACGCCATGGCGTCGGTCGCGTCAAACAGATCTGGTTGAAATGTTAAACAAAGGACCGAAGGGCGTCAAACGAGGATATAAGGTGGCGAGATCCCCCTACTTATAGTTACTAAGTCAACGCTTGGCAAAACTTGGGTTCATGGCGGGAGTGACGGGGCTCGAACCCGCGACCTCCGGCGTGACAGGCCGGCGCTCTAACCAACTGAGCTACACCCCCGCAAAAGACCCCGCGTAGGTGCGGGAGGTGTAATCCAGGGTCACAAAGCTGTCAAGGGACACACCATGGATTCAGCACTCTTTCCATCCGACTTCGCCAGTTGCTGTGAAAATGGGCAGCTCTCATGAAGGAAAAACAGCCATATTTCGATAAATAGCGGCAAGAGACGCCGCAGAAACACCCGGCTGTTTGTGGCTTTGGATACCAGGAAAGCCCTTATTATATCCATGGTGATAGCCCCATGCCCCCACCCTACAAAATTTTTTCCTCGGCCAATTCTTCGTTTTCCAAGAATGGGCCAAAGTATTACCCACAAAAGGTGGGGACTTGAATCCACCCTTTCAAGAGGCCGCGAAACGCGGACTCTTGCGTCTGAGCTTTTTTCGTAACAGGTGGAAAAGGGGGGCTGGGAGGGTCCGGCGGGCCAGGGACAGCCTGCCTGACAATGAGCGGCGTGGTGGGCGGTGAGGGGCTCGAACCCCCGACATCATGCGTGTAAAGCACGCGCTCTACCAACTGAGCTAACCGCCCGCGCCAGCGCTTTCTAGGGAGTTTCAGTCATTTTGGCAAGTTCCATGATTGGAACGAAACACGCATGAATGCGCCAGACGTCCGAACGATCACCGGAATATGCGCCCCGGTCGTTCCCCTTGCCCTTGCCGACCTATTTTCCGGCACCGCCGGCATTGCAGTTTGGACAGGGTTGCCGCCGCATCTCGGTTGAGGTCAGGCCGACAACCCAGCCCTCGGTATGGCCGCAGGCGGGGCAAGCCAGCTTGACCTTGTTCTTCCCGACCTCCGTGATCGTCATGAAAACTTGGCGTGGCGCGGATCGGCGAAGGTGATACGGAAACAACAAGCCCATGGCTCCCCTCTATGTTCACTGGACGGCGGGATTTGCGAACCTGTCTTCCGACCGCAAAGCCCGCCGTTTTCCTTGTGCCACCCGTTGACGCCACTACCTGGGCTGGGATGGCGGAGCCGGGGGTGGGGTAAGGCCGTTGGCGGCGAAACAGGCGTCGACGATCTTCTTCTGCGCATCGCTCAACCGGGCCGGAGGATTCCCGTCGTCGCTGTCATCGGGCGGCGGCGCCTTTCCATCGGGGCGCGCCATCATGGCGTGATCTCCGCCCATCGGGCCCCGCGCGCCGGGCCCCCCGGAAGGAGGGGCCGGCAGATCGATACCCTGCGCCGCGGCGCATTCGTGAACCGCATCCATCTGGGCCGGTGTCATCCGCGGCGGCGCATCGGGCATCTGCGCCATGGCGGAAGAGACGACGACCATCGAAACCAGTATGGGGAAAACGATCTTAGCCTTCATGAACGACCATCCTTGTCCGTAAAGAAGTGGCTGGTTTCCATCTGGCTGACACGCCCATCACCCGTGGCCGCCGAACAGATAAGCGAAACGGTAGTTATCGAGAGGAAGAACGGCATCCCAATGCCCCGTGGCGCGAGCCAGGCCGTAGGCCACAAACAACACGGCCAGGGCCCCGGCCGGCAACAGCCAGGGGCGAACGCGCGCCCCCCAGACGGCGCGCACGCCCAAGGCTCCGTTCACCCGGCAGGCCGACACGCAGGACAGGCATGTGGTGCATTCAAGGGAATTCACCGTCGTCAGCTCACCGACGGGGATTCCCATGCCGCATGCCCTGGTGCAGGCGCCGCAGCTTTTGCAGGCCCCCACATCGCGCCGGATCCGGAATGGCGACAGGACGCCGACCACTCCGAACAGGGCGCCATAGGGACACAGCACGCGGCACCATCCGTTGCGCAGGATAAGGGAGAACAGGAACAGGACGCCGACGACCAGCGTACCGGTCAGGGAGAGATGCAGGAACAGCTTCAGCATCGCCCCGTCGGCCCCCACATTGTAGGGCATGTGCAGGAATTCCTCGATCGAGGACAAGGGCATGCTGCCGATGACCCAAAGGAACCCGCACAGCAGGGGATACTTCGCCAAAGCGGCGACGCGGCGCAGCAGCATCGGCACTTTCCATCTGGGCGGCAGACGCAACAGGCGATAGCGCAGCCACTCCAGTCCGCGCGAAAGCGTTCCCACCGGACAGATCCACGAACAGAAGGCCCGCCGCGCCACAACGGTCCCGATGAGAAAAGCCAGCAGCAGCGTCAGACCCGCCGGATGGATTTCGTCCCATAGGCCGGTGAACAGCCAGCGCTTCAACCCGAGGAGCGCCGATATGGGCAGGAAGGCCTCCACCCCGGCGGGCCGATGGATCGTCACCGGCTCCATCCCCTTGACCTGCTGATAAAAGAGAACGAACTCGCAGCCGATCCATACGGTCAACAGGACGAAAAACAGTTGCACGCCCCAACGCAAAGTCCGGTACTGCCTCATGCTCACTCCGTCGCGCCGGTCAGCGTCGCCAGGGCGTTCTTCGCCCGTTCATTTCCTTGCGCCGCCGCCTTGCGATACCACGAAACCGCGTTGGAGCTATCGGCCGCGATGCCAAGGCCGAATTGATAGCACCATCCGAGGTCGTATTGCGCGGCCGAATCACCCTGCTCGGCGGCTTTTCGGTACCAGCGGATCGCCTCGGCGGCATCGCGGGGTACCCCGACACCTTCGCCATAGGCCTCGCCAAGGCGGGTTTGCGCCGGCACGATCCCCTGCTCCGCGGCCTTGCGGAACCAACGGACCGCTTCGGCCTCGTCACGCGCCACGCCGTGTCCCGTGCTGTAGAGCTGCCCCAAGGCCGCCTGAGCCGGCGCATACCCCTGTTCAGCCGCCTTGCGATACCACCGCCCCGCCTCGCCTTCATCCTTGGCGATGCCGCGTCCCATCTCATAATGCATGCCGAGCGCCGTCTGGGCGGCCGCGATGCCTTGTCCCGCCGCCTTGCGATACCAGCGAATCGCCTCGGCGGGATCGGTCGCCACACCGCGGCCGGTGTCGTAAAGCGCGCCGAGCGCGGCCTGCGCCGTGCCGTAATCCTGATCGGCGGACCGGCGATAGGCGGTGGCGGCACCATCGAACTGCCCGGCCACCTCATAAGCCCGGCCCAACAGGTAGTCGGCGCGGGCATCGCCAGGGACGGTACGGCACGCGGCAATGGCGCGACGCGTATCCATCGCCGCGGGCGCGACGCCGGCACTCAACTTGTCCGGATCATTGGGAGCCGCGGCCAGGGCGTCACAGTCCGTCAGTAATTTCCGCTTGGCCAGGCTGGCGAACTGGCCTTGCGGGAATCGCGACAGGTAATCCTGGAAATCGCTGGAGCTGGCACTGCTCTTGATATTGTCCCAATAAACCGTGTCGGGATCGGCCACCGGGGCCGATCCGGCCGGCGCACCGGAAAAATAGAATTGCCCCTCGACCGGCGATGCCGCCAGCCAGGGCTGCTGCTGTCCGCTCGTGGCTTGTTTCACCTGCAGACCGACTTCGTTGAACATGCCGAACAGGTCAAGGCCGGGCTTGCGAAGCGCCGCCGCCAGGGCCGTGGTGTAAGGGCTGTTGCTGCCCGTGCCGTCCGCCGCGACATTGTCCGGCTGGGTGGCATAGCCGATAACCGTGCCGGCCGGCGCCACGACCTGCCCCAATCCCGAGGAGACGGAACGCATCCCCCGCTTACCGAACGGATTGTTCCGGCAGGCGTCGAGAATGACGATGTTGAGGCGATTACCGGCATGGGTCATTTCGTCGAGGACTATCCCCACGTCGACCAGTTCATATTTGACGTCGACGTCGCGCGCCACATCCGCCGTGACCGGAATGAGATAATTGGAGCCGTTCACCTGGATGCCGTGGCCCGAGTAATAGAACAGCCCGACCGCTCCGCCTTGCAATTGACGGCCGAATTCACGAATGGCCTGTTCCATCGTCGCCTTGTCCGCGTCGATCAGCGGAGCGCCGCCGACCAGGGAAAACCCCAATTGCGTCAAGGTCCCGCCGATCAGCTCGGCATCATGAGACGGATTGGTGAGCGGCGTGGTATTGCGATAGGCGCCATTGCCGATGACCAGCGCGACCTTGCGTTCAGCCGGTTGGTCGGACGTATCCTGCGCGACGGCGAGAGACGGCAATAGGGCCGTGACCGCCGAAGCCAGCAAAAGTCCCAACAGAATTCCCCGAAGCCGGAAAATTCCCTCTGTTCCATGCGATCTCATGATCATCGAAGGTTCACCTATCCCAAGCCCCTTTCCGGGACGCCAAGCGCGCCACCGTCCGGGGAGACGGTTCGACAGGGCAACCGAGGTGGGGATCGAACGGAAGTACAAATATGGCATGGCTGTCATGCGGTCTTGCTGGTACTGCCGCCCCCCCGCCCCCGGCATCAATTCCGCGGGAACCCTTGCAATGCCCGGTCAAGGCAGGCAAGAGTGGAAAATGTTTATCATCGGCGCCATCGAGCATCCCGCTCAAGGCGCCCCATCCGGTCGGCACGCCCGCATCGGCGTCGACGCTGCGGGAGGCCCCGTTGAACTGCCCATTCTGCGACGAAGAGATTAAGGATCGCGCAACCGTCTGCAAACATTGCGGACGCGACCTGCTGATCCTGCGCCCCGTCCTCGATCGATTCGCCGATATCGAAACGCGACTCGTCGCCGTCGAAACGGCTTTGCACACCCTTTCCGGACATGTCGACACCGTCCGGACGAACAGCCTGCCCCCCGCAGCCGGCTCCGGATTTGGCGACTTCGCCGCCGTCCGCCGCATGGTAGGGCATTTCGTGGCGCTGGTCGCCCTGCTGCTGATCGCCCACTGGGTGATTATCGGCATTCTCGATCTGAATACGTTGGTGCTGCGACTCGTCTCGATTCTCATCCCCCTGCCCTTCGGACTGACCGGCCCCCGCTCGCTCCGCGCCACCATCGGGATGGCGGCAACGGCGTCCGTCGCCGCGGTTTGGGGCATGCTGGTCATCACCGGAGCCATCGACCATGTGCCGGTGCTGCCCCAGGGAACGCGGGATTGGATCGAAACATTGGAATATGTCGCCAGCATCGGGTTGGCTTACGGATCAGGCCGCCTGGTGGCGGAATGGTGGGCGGCCAGGAAGTCTCCCGCCAAAGCCGGACATTCGCTGGTCTACGAAATGGCCACCCTGCTGGCGCGCAGTTCGGCGCCGCGCAACGAAACCAAGGTCCATGCCAAGCAACGCGTCGAGGCTATTGCGAACTGGCTGAATATCATGGCCCTGATGGTGACAGCCGCCTGCTCCATCGCCACCGGTGTCGGCCGTTTCTTCCACTAATACGATGTCCTGGCGGGCTTGAAGAGAATATCGCCTCAAGCCCGCCAGACAAGGAAACCGGCCGATAACCGGGAAGCGCCGGAATGAGGCTTACTTGGCGGCCTTCACGGTGAAGGTCGCCTCTCCGTTGCGGCCGTCGCTATCCTCGACTTCGATCTTGAACAGATGTTCGCCCGACGGAATCTGGGCGGCCGGCATATTGATCCCCTCGGCCGTGATGTACGGCCGCAGACGCTCGGTCAAATCGACGTTCGGCATCTTCAGATAAATGATGCGGATATGGGCCGGGTCGACGGTGGCCCCGCCGTGCGCTTCGAAATGCACACGAAAGTCGAATGGTGCATGCGGCGCCGGTCCTGTCGCCGGCGGCTCGAACAGAATGCTGGGCCCACGGGTAATCCCGCGGGTTGCCGTAACTTGTGGATCATTCGGACGTTTGGCTTCGTCATCGGTAATCAAAGTGACGGCGGCAGCCGAACCCGACCAGAAAACCAATCCGGCGCATAACGCCAAACTGGTGCGTTGGAAAAAACGTATTGTCACGCGACCCTCGATCGGATGCTCTTGCGATGGCCCATAGCATTCCCACCTGCCGCCCCAGCGTCAACCGACGTTTGGCCCGGCGCCATCCGCCCCACACAAGCCGGCTGCGCGCAATCGGCATGGCTCGGCCCAGCCAGGAAAGAGCAAGAGGCACGTTACGGATCAAGGCGGACACGGATCAAGACCGGCCCGGCCGTCAGGCCGTCCCTTGTCCCTCAGTTATTCCCGGGAGAAAATGTCGGCCGGCAGCGATTGCCCGGCCCAAAATAATAATGCCGGCAGCAAGCTGCCGGCATTATCAATGAATTCGGCAAAAAAACGCTTAGTTCACAGCGTCCTTGAGACCCTTGCCAGCCTTGAACTTCGGCTGCTTGGATGCCGGAATTTCAATCTTCGCGCCAGTCCGAGGATTACGCCCTTCCGACTTGGCACGTTCGGACACCGCGAAGGTGCCGAAGCCGACCAAGCGCACTTCATCCCCCTTCTTGAGAGAATCGGTGATGGCCGCAAACACGGCATCGACCGCCTTACCCGCGTCGGCTTTCGAAAGCCCGGCGGCGCTCGCCACGACGGCCACGAGATCGTTCTTATTAGCCACTTGCTGCCCCCTTCCGTTAAAACTGCAAGTTATAGTCAGTTCCAAGACAACTACCATAAAGGATGCAGGCAGTCTAAAACGGCACTTGGATACTCGTCAATCGAAGAAGCGCAGCTATCCCCAGCTTTTCTGCCGAATCTGCTGCATTTGGCGAGCTGGAAGCGGTTTGCCCAACCAAAAGGAAAGGCCGCCTCGTCACCGAGGCGGCCTTCACGGAAAACTCAAGCGATTTACGGCTTTAGTGGGTGACGACCCCCACCTCCTCCTCGCTCGGCTCGGGCTTGGCCATGGTAACCGGCTGTTGCTCGGCTTCCCACTCGATCGGAGAAAAAGGAGCAGTCAAAGCGTTGCTCAATACTTCGTCAACTGTTGACACCGGCAAGATCGTCAGCCCCCGCTTCACATTGTCGGGGATATCGGCCAGGTCCTTTTCATTGTCCTTTGGAATAATCACTGTCTTCAAGCCACCCCGCAGGGCCGCCAGCAATTTTTCCTTCAGACCGCCGATGGGCAGAACGCGACCCCGCAGTGTGATTTCGCCGGTCATCGCCACATCCTTGCGTACCGGAATACCGGTCAACACGGAGACGATCGCCGTGCACATGGTGACGCCCGCGGACGGTCCATCCTTCGGGGTGGCCCCTTCCGGCACATGCACGTGAATGTCACGCTTCTCGAAGACCGACGGCTTGATGCCGAAATTGACCGATCGGGCGCGAACATAAGAGCGCGCGGCCGAAATCGACTCCTGCATCACATCGCCAAGCTTACCCGTATGCGTGAAGACGCCCTTGCCGGGCATGGAGACCGCTTCGATCGAGAGAAGTTCGCCGCCCACCTCGGTCCAGGCCAGACCCGTGACGACACCGATCAGATCCTCAAGCTCCACCTCACCATAGCGGAAGCGCTGGACTCCGGCGTATTTCTCCAGATTGCGGCGGGTAACCGTGACCTTGGCGCCGGGCGTGCCCTTGGTCAAAATCTCCTTCGTCGCCTTGCGGGCGAGATTGGCGATTTCACGTTCGAGACTCCGGACGCCCGCTTCCCGCGTGTAGTAGCGGATCAAATCGCGCAACGCCTCGTCGGAAATCGACCATTCACCCTTCTTGAGACCGGCCGCCTTGATCTGTTTGTCGATCAGATGACCCTTGGCGATCTCAACCTTCTCATCCTCGGTGTAACCCGACAGACGGATGAGCTCCATACGATCAAGAAGAGGCTGCGGCATCCGAAGCGTGTTCGCCGTGGTGACGAACATCACGTCCGACAGATCGTAGTCGACCTCGAGATAGTGATCGTTGAAAGTGCTGTTCTGCTCAGGATCCAAGACCTCAAGAAGAGCCGAGGCCGGATCGCCGCGCCAGTCGGCACCCAATTTATCGACCTCATCCAACAAAAAGAGGGGATTGGACGACTTGGCCTTCTTCATCCCCTGGATGATCTTGCCCGGCATCGATCCGATATAGGTTCTGCGATGTCCCCGAATCTCGGATTCGTCGCGAACGCCGCCCAAGGACACGCGCACGAAGTTGCGCCCCGTCGCCTTGGCGATCGAACGGCCGAGCGAGGTCTTTCCCACGCCGGGCGGGCCGACGAGGCAAAGAATGGGCCCCTTTACCTTCACCGTGCGTTGCTGCACGGCGAGATATTCGAGGATACGTTCCTTGACCTTTTCCAGACCGTAATGGTCGGCGTTCAGGATCTTCTCGGCCTGCTTGAGGTCGCGCTTGACCTTGCTTCGCTTTTTCCACGGAATGGACAGGATCCAATCCAGGTAGTTGCGGACCACGGTCGCTTCGGCCGACATCGGGCTCATATTGCGGAGCTTCTTCAGCTCGCCAACGGCCTTTTCATGAGCTTCCTTCGAGAGATGCGTCTTGCCGATACGCTCCTCGATCTCCGCCGATTCGTCCTTGCCGTCCTCACCCTCGCCCAATTCCTTCTGAATGGCCTTGAGCTGTTCGTTGAGGTAGTACTCGCGCTGGGTCTTTTCCATCTGCCGCTTGACGCGGTTCCGGATCTTCTTCTCGACCTGCAGAACGCCGATTTCCGATTCCATGTAGGAATAGACGCGCTCCAGGCGCTCGGACACCGTCTCGATTTCGAGAAGCTCCTGCTTCTCGGAGATCTTGAGCTGCAGATGCGAGGCCACGGTGTCGGCCAGCTTGCCGGGGTCCTCGATCTGATTGACCGAAACCAGCACCTCGGGCGGAATCTTCTTGTTCAGCTTGATATATTGCTCGAACTGAGCAACCACCGAACGCGACAGCGCCTCCAACTCCTGCAAGTCGCCGGAGTTCTCGCCGATCATTTCGCCATAAGCCTGGAAGAACACTTCGTTCTCGGTGAAACCGGTGATCCGCGCCCGTTGACCACCCTCCACCAGCACCTTGACGGTGCCGTCAGGCAATTTCAGCAGTTGCAGAACGGTACTTACCGTACCGACCTTGTAAATGTCGTCAGCGGTAGGATCGTCCTGCGCAGCGTTCTTCTGGGCGACCAGAAGAATCTGCTTATCGTCCTTCATGACGTCTTCCAGGGCGCGAACCGACTTCTCGCGGCCCACGAACAGGGGGACGATCATATGTGGAAAGACGACGATGTCCCGAAGCGGAAGAACGGGAAAAACGTCTCCGCGCGAAAGTTCGACCATGCTACCTCTTATTCACGAGCGTTCGGATTAGCCGGAAGGTGTTGCTTCGCAGCCCTTTGACTAATACTTCGGTTCCTTTTCCGCCGGGTCAAGGGGGGCTACCCGACCGAACCCCACTTCCCGGGATAAAGTCAAAGGCAACCGCAAAGCTCTAGGCACTCGATCCGACGTCTTCGCGGCGGTCGGCATGGATATAAAGAGGCTGAGCGCGCCCTTCGACCACTTCGCCGTTGATCACGACTTCCTCGACGCTGTCGAGGCCCGGCAGATCGAACATAGTGTCCAGCAGAATGCTCTCCATGATCGAACGCAGACCACGCGCGCCAGTCTTCCGGAGAATGGCCTTCTGAGCGATGGTCTTCAGCGCATCCTCGTTGAAGGACAGACGGACGTCCTCCATCTCGAACAAACGCTGGTACTGCTTGACGAGGGCGTTTTTCGGCTTCGACAGGATGTCGACCAGGGCGGCCTCGTCCAGGTCGGTCAAGGTGGCCAGCACCGGGAGGCGACCGACGAACTCGGGGATAAGACCGAACTTCAGCAGATCCTCGGGCTCGACCTCGCGCAGGATATCGCCGGTCGAACGCTCATCGGGACCACGCACATCGGCGCCGAAACCGATCGAGGTGCCCTTGCCGCGCGCACCGATGATCTTTTCCAGACCGGCGAAGGCACCACCGCAGATGAACAGAATGTTGGTCGTGTCGACCTGCAGGAATTCCTGCTGCGGATGCTTGCGGCCGCCCTGCGGTGGAACCGAAGCGACGGTTCCCTCCATGATCTTCAGCAGGGCCTGCTGCACGCCCTCGCCCGAGACGTCGCGGGTAATCGACGGGTTGTCGGACTTGCGGCTGATCTTGTCCACTTCGTCGATGTAGACGATGCCGCGCTGCGCGCGCTCGACATTGTAATCGGCCGATTGCAGCAGCTTCAGAATGATGTTTTCCACATCCTCGCCGACATAACCGGCTTCGGTCAATGTCGTGGCGTCGGCCATGGTGAACGGCACATCGAGGATCCGGGCCAGCGTCTGCGCCAGCAACGTCTTGCCGCAGCCCGTCGGGCCGACCAGCAGGATGTTCGACTTGGCGATTTCGATGTCCGAATTCTTTCCTCCGGCACCGAGGCGCTTGTAATGATTATGCACCGCCACCGACAGCACGCGCTTGGCGTGCTGTTGGCCGATGACATAGTCGTCCAGGACCGCGCAGATGTCGCGCGGGGTCGGGACGCCATCGCGGGAGCGGACGAGATGCGTCTTGTGCTCCTCGCGGATAATGTCCATGCACAGCTCGACGCATTCATCACAAATGAACACGGTCGGCCCAGCGATCAGCTTACGCACCTCATGCTGGCTCTTTCCGCAGAAGGAGCAGTAGAGGGTGTTTTTGGAATCGCTGCTGGTGGACTTAGTCATCGGTTCTCCATAAGGTGTGCGGCCGCAGCAGAATTATGTTAGACCCTTGGGCCGCCGCCAGACAATGCTAAATATGGCCGGGCTCGACCACTCGGGTCCGCCGTCCCGCCGCCGGGGTGCGGTTCGAACGGTCGACGCCGGATTGATCGGACAGAAATCGTCCTGTTCCGCGTCTCCGCGGAACAGGTGGAATGTGGCGGAAAATAAGGCGACTTGCTTAGGCAGCGGAGGTTGCCTCCGGAACCGGCGGACGGGATGTCACCACCTCGTCGATCAAGCCGAAATCCTTGGCCTCGTTCGCCGTCATATATTTATCGCGCTCCATGGCGTTTTCGATCACGTCCAGGGTCTGGCCGGTGTGCTCCACATACATATTGTTCAGCCGAGCCCGCAATGCCAGGATCTCGCGCGCCTGAATTTCAATATCGGTGGCCTGCCCCTGCGCTCCGCCAGACGGCTGATGGATCATGATCCGCGCGTTGGGCAGGGAGAACCGCTTGCCGGCGGCACCCGCCGTCAACAGCAGGGAGCCCATGGAAGCCGCCTGGCCGATGCAAACCGTCGCCACGGGCGGGCGGATGTATTGCATCGTGTCATAGATGGCCAGACCGGACGTCACCACGCCACCCGGCGAATTGATATAGAAGAAGATGTCCTTGGTCGGGTTTTCCGATTCAAGGAACAGAAGCTGGGCGCAGATAAGCGCCGAGGCTTGGTCGAATACCTCACCGGTCAGGAAAATGATCCGTTCCTTCAACAGGCGGGAATAAATGTCATAGGAACGTTCGCCCCGGTTGGTCTGTTCGACCACCATGGGAACGAGGGTGTTCATATAAAGTTCGATGGGATCCCGGTCTTTCATCTTCAACCTCGTCCTGATGCTTCCGTCTGGTGGCATTCACCGCAACCGGTGTCCCGCCGACGCCATTTCCATCCACCACCCGGACCGCCGCCGGCCGGGACCGGCCACGCAGGCGGTCGTTCCCTCCGGCAGACGGATTGGGATGGCTTGAGTTACGGCGTCATTCTTCAGCGGCGACCTTCTTCTTCGCCGCTTTCTTTTTAGGCTTCGGAGCGGCATCGGCCGCTTCGGACGCCGTCTCATCCTCGGGATCCTTGCGCAGATCGTCGATGGAGACGACCTTCTCGGTCACCTTGGCCAATTCGAGAATGAAGTCGATGACCTTCTCTTCAAAAATCGGCGCACGCAGGCTGTTCAGGGCGTCCGGGTTCTTCTGGAAGTACTGGAACACCAGATGCTCCTGCCCGGGATAGCGGCGCGCTTCGGCCATCACCGCACGATTCAGGTCTTCCTGAACGATGGTGATGTTGTTTTCACGCCCGACTTCGGAGAGAACCAGACCAAGACGCACGCGACGCGTGGCAATGGCCCGATATTCCTCCTTCAGGGTCTCGTCGCTCTTGCCCTGATCGGCGGCATCGAGCCGGCCTTCGCTCTTGTCCTTCTCCAACTGCTTCCAGATGGCGTCGAATTCGAGCTCAACCATGCCTTCGGGCACACCGAAATCATATTGAGCGGCCAACTGATCAAGCAGGTGGCGCTTCAGATGAGCCCGGGAAAGGTTGGTATAGTCGCGCTCGATTTCCTCGCGCACGGCTTTTTTCAACTCGTCCAGGGTCTCGAGGCCGACACCCTTGGCCAACTCGTCGTCAAGCACGGCCGGCACGACCTTGCGCACCTCGTGAACCTTGACTTCGAACTCGGCATCCTTGCCGGCCAAGGCATCGCTGCCGTAATCGGCCGGGAAAGTCACCTTGACCACCCGCTCTTCTTCAGCCTTGGCGCCGATCAACTGGTCCTCGAAACCGGGAATGAAATTGCCCGATCCAAGTTTCAGCGAATAACCCTCGGCCTTGCCGCCGTCGAAGGCAACGCCGTCGACCTTACCCAGGAAATCGATAACGACCACTTCGCCGGACTCGGCTGCGTGGGTTTTCTCAGCGGCTTCGGTCTTTTCCTGACGGCTGGCGATGTTCTGCAGCGCCTGCTCGACCTCGACGTCGGTGACTTCCGCCACCGGCTTTTCCAGGGCCAGATCGCCGAGGCCGGAAATCTTCACCTCGGGCAAGGTTTCGACGGCAATGGTGAACTCGAGGTCGTCGCCCTCCTTGAAGGAGGTGATTTCGACCTTCGGCTGCACGGCCGGCCGCAGCTTATGTTCATCAAGCGCATGCTGAGTGCCGTCGTTGACGGCGGACTCGAGCACCTCGCCCATGACGGAGGAACCGTATTTCTTCCGCAAAATGCCCATCGGCACCTTGCCGGGACGGAACCCGGGAATGCGGACCGTCCGCCCCACCTCGGCGAGCCGGGTCGAAACCTTCTCTTCCAGATGTCCGGCGGGAATAACGACCTTAAATTCGTGCTTCAGGCCGTCAGCATTGGTTTGAGTTACCTGCATTGAATTCTCTGCCAATCGAAAATGTCTATATCGACCGCGTCAGGCGGTTTTGCAACCTTGACCGGGGAATCGGCGCCGCGCTGGGCGTTGTGGTGCGGGCGAAGGGATTTGAACCCCCATGGCCGAAGCCGCTGGAACCTAAATCCAGTGTGTCTACCAGTTCCACCACGCCCGCGGACATGCCGAAGCCCCGGCCGTCCGGCCGGAGCCGATGTCTATAGCACAGACATTTTTCAGGAAACAGCGCAAAACCGCGTGGCGGCACCGACGGTTAATCATTCAAAAAATCCCCGATATATGTCTTTAGTATTAGCAATTCCAGGGGAATTACCCTAGAAAACTTAATGTTATAAGAGACCGCAAAGGAGGAATCTCCTAACGCTCTTGACGGAGGGAAATAAGTGACCGGGGATTTCAATAGGAACGACCGCTTGGGTTTTCTACTCATCGACGACAATGTCAAAAACGCATTGCAAGAATTTCGCCCCATCCTGGCGACGGTGATTGATGACCTTCTTGACGATTTTTACCGCCATGTCGGGCGGACGGAAGCGGCCGCGAAAATATTTGTCGGACGCTCCATGGAACATGCCCGCTCCATGCAGAAACATCACTGGCTGAACAATGTCTTCTCGGGAAAATTTGACGACGAATATTTTTCCCAGGTGACGAAAATCGGCCAGATGCACGCCCAGGTCGGATTGGAGCCGCGATGGTACACGGCCGGATACTGTTTTACCGTCAATAAATTGCTCCGCCTGGCGGCGCAAACCTACCGCAAGAAACCCGAACGAATGGTCGAGGTGATTTCCGCCATCAACAAAGCCGCCTTTCTCGACATGGACCTTGCCGTCTCCGTCTATATCGAGGCCTTGAGGAAGAAGGACGCGCGCTTACGGGGCAGCGCCACCAACTTCGAGCACGATGTCGCCTCGTCGGTCGGTGTCGTCGCATCGGCGGCTACGCAGTTGCGCGCTTCCGCCCAGACGATGGCCGCCAGTTCCGAACAGACCAGCCGTCAGGCCGCCGCCGTCGCCCGGGCGGCCGACCATGCCTCGGAAAACGTCCAGACCGTGGCTTCCGCAGCGGAAGAACTGTCGGCCTCGATTCAGGAGATCAGCCGGCAGGTCGTCCAATCCACCGAAATCGCCAATTCGGCGGTCGGCGAGGCGTCGCGAACCAATCATATGGTCCAGGGACTGAGCGATGCCGCGCTCCGTATTGGCGAAGTGGTCAAGCTGATCAACAATATCGCCAGCCAGACCAACCTTTTGGCGCTGAACGCCACCATCGAGGCGGCCAGGGCCGGCGAAGCCGGAAAAGGCTTTGCCGTCGTCGCCGGCGAAGTCAAAAGCCTGGCGAACCAGACCGCCAAGGCCACCGACGAAATCTCGGTCCAGATCCTTGCCGTGCAAAACGCGACGAAGGATGCCGTCGGTGCCATCAACGGCATCGGGGGCACCATCGGAAAAATGAGCGAGATCGCCTCGGCCATCGCGGCGGCCGTCGAAGAACAGGGCGCCGCCACCAAGGAAATCGCCCGCAATGTCCAACAAGCGGCCGCCGGCACCGGCGAGGTGCTGACCAACATCGGCGGCGTCACCGATGCCGCCACGGATGCGGCAAAGGCGGCTCAGGAGGTCTTGTCCGCCGCCGGGGAACTTTCGGTGCAGTCGACCAGACTGTCGACGGACATCGACATGTTCCTCGAGGTCATCCGGGAAGCCTGACCCATCCCCCCGGGCCCGACGGGCCCGGGGATGTCCCTTTATTAACCGGCCCGGCCACGCCTCGCCAAATCGATCATTATCATACTCAGATATTGCCGCCCTGGTTTTGCCGAGCTAGGGTTAACTTCTCCCATTAGGAGAAGTTATTGATGAGTAATGATCTTGATAGAGCTGGTCGGCTGAAATTTCTTCTCATTGATGAGGGGGTGCGAGAGGCTCTTCGCGAATTCCACGCGATCCTGGCACCGGCGATCGATGTCCTTCTCGATGACTTCTATCGCCATGCCCAAACAACGCCCGAAGCGGCCAGGACCTTCGCGGGAAACTCCATGGACCGGGCTCGTCTCATGCAAAAGCAGCATTGGCTCGACAACGTCTTCTCGGGCAGATTCGATGACGCCTATTTTGAGCAGGTTCAGAAGATCGGCCAGGCGCATGCCCGCATCGGATTGGAACCGCGATGGTACACCGCGTCCTACTGCTTCAGCCTGGACAAGATGGTCCATCTCGCCTGCGCACATTACGGCGGCAAGAAGAAGACGGCTCCCGAGCGTCTGGGCCAGGTGATCGCCGCCATCAACAAGGCGGCTTTTCTCGACATGGATCTCGCCATCTCGGTCTATATCGACGCCCTGCATGAAAAACTGAATGGCCAGGCCACGCTTTTCGAACGGGACGTGTCTTCCATCGTCGGCATCGTCACCGCCGCCACCACGGAGTTGGAAAGTACGTCCCGTTCAATGGTTTCCACCGCCGAGCGAACCAATCAACAGGCGGAAGTCGTCGTCGCGGCGGCCCGACAGGCCTCGGAAAACGTGCAAACCGTCGCCGCCGCCACCGAACAGCTGTCCTCATCGATTCACGAAATCAACCGGCAGGTCGTCCAGTCGAACAAGATCGCCAGTACCGCCGCCGATGAAGCGGACCGCACCAACCAGAAAATGCAGGGACTAACCGAAGCGGCCCTGCGTATTGGCGAGGTGGTCAAACTTATCAACAACATCGCCTCTCAGACCAATCTGCTGGCTTTGAACGCCACCATCGAAGCGGCCAGAGCCGGAGACGCCGGGAAAGGCTTCGCCGTGGTCGCCGGCGAGGTCAAGCATCTTGCCAATCAGACCGCCAAGGCGACCGAGGATATCGGCGCGCAGATCCTCGCGGTGCAGAACGCGACGAAGGAGGCCGCGGCAGCCATCACCGGCATTGGCGAAACGATCGGAAAAATGAACGGGGTCGCCGCGGCGATTGCCGCGGCCGTCGAACAGCAGGGCGCGGCGACGCAGGAAATCGCCCGCAATATCCAACGAGCGGCTTCAGGGACCGATCAGGTCACCTCCAACATCGGCTCCGTCACGCAGGCCACCGGGGAAACCGGACATGCGGCGAGAGAAGTGCTGAGCGCGACCGGCGAATTGTCCAAACAGTCGGAACGCCTGTCCGGCGCCGTCGGCAATTTCCTCGTCGCCGTCCGCGCGAGTTGACCATTTCCGTGCGATGGGCAATCCCCGCCGCACGGAAGAACTGTTCCATTCAGCCTTTGCCGAGCGCACGAACGGCGGCCGAGGTGACGATCTTTCCTTGCCCCCGATAAGCCTCGTGGTTGGCTTCGATTTCTGAAAGTTTGTAAAGGTAATTGATCATCATGCCGGCCGACTGGGCCACGCCCTTGTCGGAAGTGTCGGCCAGCCAGTTCAGGCGCTCCATGCGCGCCCCGTTGGTCAGGTGGAAATGCGCCACCGGGTCCAGCGCCCGCGACGTTCCGGAGCGCTTTTCCAAAAGATAGTGCGCGCAGAGGCGAATCAGAGGTGTGCGCAGGGCCTGGGCAGTGGCTCCATCGTCAACCCAGCGGCTATCGAGCAATTGCGCGAACCCCTGCGGAGCCCCCTCTCCTTTCGCCGGCAATGCCGCCAGAGCGCGCAGTTCCGCCGGCTCCAATATCGCGTCCTCGCCTTCGGCCAAACGGCGGTTAAGCCAGGTCCGGAAACCGGGGATGGGAGACAGGGTGGAGAAAGTCTTCAGATTGGGAAATTCGTGCAACAGGCTATCGACCACGCGCTTGATCAGGAAATTGCCAAAACTGATGCCGACCAATCCCTTCTGCGCATTGTTGATCGAATAGAATATGGCGGTATCCGCCTTCTTCGGATCTTCCACCGGAGCATGCTCATCCAACAGATCGTGGATATTGCCGGCGATGCCGCGAACCAGCGCCACCTCTACGAAAATCAACGGTTCGTCGGGCATGCGGGGATGGAAGAAGGCGTAAAGACGCCGGTCGGAATCGAGTCGATTCTTAAGATCAGACCATCCCTGGATGGCATGCACAGCCTCATAGGCCATGATTTTTTCCAAAATCAGGGCCGGGGACCGCCAGGTGATGCGTTGCAATTCCAGGAAACCGACGTCGAACCAGGCGCTTAACAGCTCCTTCAAATCGGCCTCAAAAGCCTGCATGGCGGGATCGCCCTTGCTCAGAGGCAAAAGCTCGGCCCGCATATCGACCAGGAACTTCACGCCTTCCGGCAATGCATTGAACTGCGTGAGAAGCCGTTGGCGGGGGCTTTCCAGGGCTTCACGCAAGGAACGCTCCGCGGCATGACGCTCGGCGGGTCCGGAAGCCTTGGCCACATCGGCCATCGCCTTGTCGACCTGGCCGGTATCGGGACCGAATTCGTCGGCCACCATTTTCAGAAAGTTTCGCCGGCCGACGGCATTCAGCTCCAAATAGGAGCGCCCAAGGGTGGCGGCCCGCGCTCGGGCGGATACCTCGCCCCCCCGGCCTTGCAAACATTCCCGCACCTGGTTGCGCAGCAAGGCCGCGTCATCCGCAGGCAACTCGGGATCGATTTTCGGAGCGCCACCCAGGGACTGGGCGATATCACGCCAAAGCCCGCGCAACGTCTTCAATCGGTCGAACAGTCCGTAATTGGCGGCCTGCGTCACAAGTCCCGCCAGCTTTCCGTCGTCCATGTCGCTCTCCTCCGCCGGAGATGAAAGCGTTCCGGTCCGCCCGTCCTCTCCGACCAAGACGGGATATCGTCGTCGGAAAGGCGCCGCCAGACGGACGCCATCTCTCCGATAAGATCTTCTGCGATCAATCCTGGACCGATCATTTGCGCCGCCTGCACATGCATCCACGCACCCAGGCAGGCGGCTTCGAAAGGATCCATCCCTTGCGCCAACAATCCACCGATCAAACCGGACAGGACATCTCCCGTCCCCCCGCTGGCCAAGGTGGGAGGAGCGCCGACGGAGATCGCCGCGCGGCCGTCGGGCGCGGCCACCACCGTGTCCGATCCCTTCAGCAGGATAACCGCGCCGCTCGTGGCGGCGGCCCGCCGCGCCCGGGTCAGGCGGTCGCCGGTATGATCGAACAGGCGGTTGAACTCCCCGTCATGCGGAGTCAGCACCGGCATCTTGCCCAGTTGCCACAAAGCCTGCGGATCGTCCGCGTAACTGGTCAAGGCGTCGGCGTCGAGCACACAACGCTTGTCGGCCGAGAGCGCATCGGCGACCAGGGCTTTCGTCCCGCGTCCGATGCCCAATCCCGGCCCGATGACCGCGGCCGTCACCCGGCGATCGAGCACCAGACGTTCCCAGGCGATCGACGGCTGCACCATCACGCCCGGATGATCGCCCCGATAAACGTCGGCGGTGCCTTCCGGAGCCGCCAGAGTGACCAGTCCGGCCCCGGCCCGGCGGGCCGCCATTGCCGCCAGCCTTGCGGCACCGGTGAGAACTGCGCCGCCAGCCACCAGCAGATGACCGCGGTCGTACTTATGCCCGGCCGGCTGCGGCCATTTGATCTTGTCGCGCCACAGGCTCGGCGTATTGACGAATGTCTGCGGAGCGATATCGGCCAGCACGGTTTCGGGTATGCCGATGTCGCCGACGACCAACTCGCCGCACAAAAGGCGTCCCGGCAACAGCAGATGACCGGGCTTCGGCCGAAAGAAGGTAACGGTCAACCAGGCTTGGGCCGCGGCCCCCAGCATCTGCCCGCTGTTTCCATCGATCCCGCTCGGCACGTCGACGGCCACCATGTCGAGGCCGCGAATGCCGATCTCCTCGATCACCCGGCGCGCCAAGCCTTCGAGCGGCCGGGACAAGCCGGCGCCGAACAGGGCGTCGATCACCAGGGGATCCCCATCCAGGCTTGCGAGTGTGAGCGGCAAAATTTCATGCCGCCAGCGCGATGCCATCAGCGCGGCATCGCCCTTGAGACCGGCGAGTTCGCCCAACAGGAACAGACGAACGGGCCAGCCCCAGGATTCAAGCAGGCGCGCCACCACGAATCCGTCGCCGCCGTTGTTTCCCGGACCGCACAGCACATGCACCAGGCGAGGAGGACAGCGTTTGCGGATGGCCGTGGCGACCTGCCACCCGGCCGCCTCCATCAGGATCTCGCCCGGGATGCCCAGGGCAAGAGCAGCCTCATCGGCGGCAAACATTTCAGCGGTGGACAGCAGGCAACTCAACATCGGCCTCCCGGGCGCTCTGGTTAAAGGTTAAACCCAATCGACGGCTTGGCAACCCCACAGGGGCATATAACCATAAAATTCATAGGTGATCTCACCGCCAGCGCACTGGTCGCTGACGGTGAAGGGCGTTATATAGGTCGCGGTCGGCGGCGCGACGCCCACCATGGATGGACGGGCCCGGACGACGCGATCGGACTATGGGCGCCCACCGCGCCATTTTCCAGACGGCCGGCGACCCACGCGATTTTTACCGAAGTGGGGCGCCAAAGGGAATCGGAGAGGACGGATCGTGAAGGTACTCGTACTTGGCGCAGGCGTGGTTGGCGTTACTTCGGCATGGTATCTCGCCAAGGCGGGACATGAGGTGGTGGTGGTGGACCGTCAACCCGGCGCAGGGCTTGAAACCAGCTTTGCCAACGGCGGCCAGATCTCTCCCTGCCACGCCGAACCCTGGGCCAATCCATCGACGCCGAAGACGGCGTTGAAATGGATGGGACGGGAAGACGCTCCGCTGGCCTTTCGCTGGCAGCGCTGGGATCCCTGGCTGTGGGCGTGGGGAGCGCGTTTTCTGCTGAATTGCACGGCGTCCCGCGCGAGCATCAATACCGATCGCACCTTGCGCGTCGCCATCTATTCCCGTGCCTGCCTGCAAAGCCTGCGGGCCGAGACGGGCATCGAGTACGATCAGAAAACCCAAGGTATCCTGCACGTTTACCGCGATCCGCAAAGCTTCCAGCACGCCGTCGGCGCCGCCGAGATGATGACGGGGATGGGCCTGGAGCGCCAAGTCAAGTCCGTGGAGGAATCCCTGGCCCTCGAGCCGGCGCTGGACGCCGCCCATAAGGAGTTGGCGGGAGGGATCTTCACCCCGGGCGACGAATCCGGAGACGCCCATCGTTTCACCCAGAATTTGGCCGCTCTCTGCGCACAAAAGGGCGTCGTCTTTCATTACGGTACAACCATCCTGGGCCTTGAAATGGACGGTGGGCGCATGGTTTCGGTGGCCACCGACAAGGGCCGGCTCCGTGCCGACGCCTTCGTCATGTCGCTGGGCAGTTGGAGTCCGAAGTTGGCCCGGCATGTCGGACTGACCTTGCCGATCTATCCGGCCAAAGGCTATTCGGCCACGCTCCCCGTCACCGATCCGACCAAGGCGCCGACAATCGCCATTACCGACGACGAGCACAAATTGGTCTTCAGTCGGCTGGGTGATCGTCTGCGTTGTGCCGGAACGGCGGAACTGGCCGGATGGAACCTGAATATGAGCGCGGTCAGGGCCTCGATCGTCACCACCCACTCGCGAGCCTTGTTTCCCGGCGCAGGAGATTTCGACAAGGCGCAGATCTGGTGCGGTCTCCGTCCCGTTACGCCGGATTCCGTTCCCATCCTGGGCCGCACCCGAATCGACAATCTGTTCTTGAATACCGGTCACGGTACCTTGGGATGGACCATGAGTTGCGGTTCGGGCCGGGTCCTGGCGGACCTGATTTCCAACCGCCCCCCCGATATCGATATGACCGGCCTCGGACTGGATCGCTTCGCCCTGTCCTGAAGGTTTGGGACAAAAATTTGTCCCAAACCTTCAGGATGCCATTAAGACGCCTCCGCTCCGCTTGCCGCCCGGGCTCAGGCGCCGCTCGGGCTGCATGGATCCGGGACAGGATTTTGCCCCGGTCGACAACCAACCCTCAAGAGCAAATCGCTTACCACTGCTCGACTAAATATTGAAAAACCTCCATGATGTCCGCGACGCTCGGAAATGAGGGCGGGAGGGATGATGACAGCCAAGACAGTGGCCATCGCGCAGCAAAAAGGCGGCGCCGGCAAAACCACCATTGCCGTCCAGTTGGGTGTCGCCTGGGCGCTGGCGGGATACCGGGTCGCCATGCTGGATGTCGACCCGCAAGGCTCGATGTCGGCCTGGCATGGCTTGCGCAAGACGGCAGGGACGGTACCAGCGCTGTTCGTCGGCGATATCCCGGGATGGAAGCTGTCCACCGAAATCGACCGATTGAAAAACGACTATGACGTCCTGCTGCTCGACACCCCGCCCCATGCCGAAACAGACGCGCGGGTTGCGGTGCGCGCCGCCTCCCTGATTCTTGTCCCCCTGCAGCCGAGTCCCGTGGATTTGTGGGCGACCAAGCCCACACTGGAATTGGCCAAACGTGAAAAGGGCGCGGCTCTCCTGCTGCTGAACCGCGCCCCTGCGCGCGGCAAGCTGCTCGACCATGTCCGCGCCAGAATCAGCGAGGAAGGGCTGCCGCTGGCGCGCACCGTTCTGGGCAACCGCAGCGCATTCGCCGCCAGCATGATGGAAGGAAAAGGCGTGGTGGAAACCCACCCGAAAAGCGCCGCGGCGACGGAAATCCAGGAATTGGCTGAGGAAATCGGCGCGATTCTGACATTGACCCGACGGCAGGCCGCCGAATGATCGGCGCCGCCGTTCACACCACGCGAAGAACAGCCTTGCGGCTGAATGCCACAGCACGCTGAATACGTTGAACCAACGCCCGCGCAGTGAAAGGCCGGACGAGGAATTCGGTGGCTCCTGCCTGTCTGGCTTCACCGAGCCTCCACAAGTCCGAATATTCGGCGATCAGGATGATTGGCAAGCTGTCGCTCACCTCTTCGCGCACCTGACGCACGAAAGCGATTCCATCGCCGCAATCCGGCACCCGGCCGACCATCAGAAGATCAGGGTGTTCAACCCGCAATCGTTCCAATCCGGCCAATCCATCATCGGCTTCACCGCAAGATTCGATGCCCACTTGATGGAGTATGGCCGTCACATGGCGGCGCGAACCGTCGTCGACGTCGACCAGTAAGACTCTCAGCCCTTCGAAACGCATCACCCGATCCGGCCAGTCATCCTTGTGGAAAGCGCCCGTCAGGCGTAACACAATTTGCCGGATCTGAATATGGCGCAGCCGTGGTGACATCGAACTGTCATCGTCTGTTTTCGTGGAAAGAGGAGCCCTTGCCAATGGCGGATAAATTTGAAGTCATCGAAAAAACAACGCCATTCCAGGGATATTTCCGCGTCGACCGCTACACGCTCCGCCACCAGCGGCACGATGGAGGTTGGACGGCGCCGATGACGAGGGAGATCTTCGAGCGCGGTCACGCCTCCGGCGTTCTGCTCTACGACCCGGTCCGCGACGAGGTGGGCCTGATCGAACAATTTCGTCCGGGCGCCATGGCCGCCGGCTGGCAACCATGGATGATCGAGATTGTGGCCGGCATCATCGACGATGGCGCCACCTCGGAAGAGGTGGCCATTCGCGAAGCCGAGGAAGAAGCCGGAGCGATCATCAAGGACCTGGTGCCCATCTGCAAATATCTGGTCACGCCGGGTGGCAGCACCGAGAGCATGGCACTCTACTGCGCCCGCATCGACAGCCGGTCGCTGGGAGGATTTCATGGCCTGGAGGAGGAAGGCGAGGACATCCGGGTGTTCTCGGTGGCGGCCGAGGAAGCGATCGGCTGGGTGGAATCGGGACGGGTCATCAATTCCTGCGCCATCATCGCCTTGCAATGGCTCGCCCTCAACCGGCAACGCCTGATCTCCCTTTGGACGACTTGATCCATATCAGCCCGCCGGCTAATGTGTTCCCCCGCAATCATTTTTTCGGAGCAGGCATGCCCAATATCCGCAGCGGCTTCATCGACACCATCGGCAATACGCCGCTGATTCGCCTGAAAAAGGCATCCGAACTGACCGGATGCGAAATTCTCGCCAAAGCCGAATTTCTAAATCCCGGCGGATCCGTCAAGGACCGCGCCGCATTGGCCATCGTTCAGGACGCCGAAGAGCGCGGACTTTTGAAGCCGGGCGGCGTCATCGTAGAAGGTACGGCCGGCAATACCGGCATCGGCCTCGCCCTGGTCGGCAATGCGCTCGGCTACCGGACCGTCATCGTCATGCCCGAAACGCAGAGCCAGGAAAAGAAGGACATGCTACGGCTGTGCGGCGCCGATCTGCGCCTCGTTCCCGCCCTGCCCTACGCCAATCCGGGCAATTACGTCCGTTATTCCGAAGCGCTGGCCAAGGAGATGGCCGCCACCGAACCGAACGGGGTTCTGTGGGCCAACCAGTTCGACAACCAGGCCAACCGCACCGGCCATTATCGGACCACCGGGCCCGAGATTTGGGATCAGACCGGGGGCAGGATCGACGGCTTCACCTGCGCCGTGGGCACCGGTGGCACCCTGGCCGGCATCGGTATGGCGCTGAAGGAGCGCAATCGCGACATCGTCGTGGCCCTTTCGGACCCGATGGGCTCGGCGCTTTATAATTTTTATGCCGGCGGCGAGCTGAAGTCCGAGGGGAATTCGATCACCGAAGGCATCGGCCAGGGACGCATCACCGGCAATCTTGACGGGGCGCCCATCGACAATCAATTCCGCGTCACCGACGAAGAAGCCCTGCCGATGATCTTCGATCTGCTGAAGGAGGAAGGTCTCTGCGTCGGAGGATCGAGCGGCATCAATGTCATGGGGGCGGTCAAGCTGGCCCGTGACCTGGGCCCGGGCCATACCGTGGTCACCATCCTCTGCGATTTCGGGACCCGTTATCAGAGCAAGCTGTTCAACCCGGTATTTCTCAAGGAGCGGTCGCTGCCAATTCCCGACTGGCTGGTTTGAAATTTCCGCGATGTCCGCCTCCTGCCCAATGGTGAAAATATGACCTACGCCAGTTCGCACGCTCTCGTCAGCACCTCATGGTTGGCCAGTCATCTGGAAGCCCCCGACGTCCGCGTGGTCGACGCCAGCTGGTTCATGCCGGCGACCGGCCGCGACGGGCGGGTCGAATACACCCGCGAACATATCTCCGGCGCGGTTTATTTCGACGTCAACGATATCGCCGACAGTTCCTCGCCGCTGCCCCACATGCTGCCCGACGCGGCCAAGTTCGCAAGCAGGGTCAGACGTCTCGGCCTCGGCGACGGCAACCGCGTGGTCGTCTATGATCGTGCGAGCGGCGGCGCGGCGGCGGCACGAGCCTGGTGGATGTTTCGTGTTTTCGGTCACGACGATGTTTCCGTTCTCGATGGCGGCATCGTCAAATGGCAGCGCGAGGGACGTCCCACCCACGATCTGCCCCCAACGCCGCGGGAGCGCCATTTCACGCCCCACGTCAATCAGCTTCTGGTGCGCAACAAGGAGCAGATCCTCGCCAATCTCGAAAGCGCAGAGGAGCAAGTCGTCGACGCCCGCTCGGCCTCGCGTTTCGCCGGACTCGAAAAGGAACCATGGCCACATAAGAAGGTCGGCCACATACCCGGCGCTTTCAACGTTCCCTGGACCCAACTTATCGACGAAACCAGCAAGACTTTTCTGCCGGTTGACGCACTGAAGGCGCGTTTCCTGGCGGCCGGGGTGGATCTTGACAAGCCGATCGTCGCCAGTTGCGGTTCAGGTGTCACCGCCTGCGTCCTGGCGTTGGCGCTCTATCTCCTGGGCAAGCCGGACGTTGCCGTCTATGACGGATCCTGGGCAGAATGGGGCCTGGCCGACGATACCCCGGTCACCTCCGCTTAGGGCCTGGGACGGAATTACCGAACCAGGCCCTTGGAGCCCGAGCGGCGCCTCTCGCCCGCCGACAGCGGAGCGGAGGCGTCACATCAAACTTAAGGGAGTGGTGCGATTATTTCGCGCCATGCCCTTAAAGCGTCTGCCGCTTGAAACTCGAGGGCTTGGCGCGACTATTTCGCGGCAAGCCCTGAAGAGCGGCCCTTTTCTTACCCCGTTTCCCATGGGAGCATGATGAAAAAGGACACAAAGATCGTCCATGCCGGGCGTCATCCCGAGCAGTATCACGGCGCCGTCAATCCGCCCGTCTATCACGTTTCCACCGTCACCTATCCCAGTGTAGCGGCGATGACCGAGGCTGAACGCAAGCCTTATGACGGCATGCGTTACGGCCGATACGGCACGCCCACGAGCTTCGCCCTGGAGGAGGCCATCGCGATCCTGGAAGGCGGCTATCGCACCATTTCCACGGCGTCCGGCCTCGCCGCCATCACCGGAACCTTGACCGCGCTGCTGAAATCAGGCGATCACGTACTGATGGTCGACACGGTTTATTTTCCGACCCGCCGTTTCTGCACCGAACATTTGAAGCGCTGCGGCATCGAAACGACCTTTTACGATCCCTCGATCGGGGCTGGCATTTCGGCGCTGATGCGCCCCGAAACCCGGGTCGTCTTCGTGGAGGCGCCCGGATCGCTGACCTTCGAGATGCAGGATATTCCCGCCATCGCCACCGTGGCCCACGCAGGTGGCGCCATCGTCGTGATGGACAATACCTGGGCGACGCCATTGTTCTTCAAACCTTTTGAAAAAGGCGTCGATATCTCCCTGCAGGCCGCGACCAAGTTCATCGTCGGCCATTCCGATGCCATGCTGGGACTGATTACCTGTGCCACAGAAGAACTGTGGCACGTCGTCAAGAGCTCGATCGCCCACTTCGGCGTCTGCGCCGGCAGCGAGGAGGTTTATCTTGGCCTGCGCGGCCTGCGCACCCTGTCGGTGCGCTTACGCCAGCACCAGGAATCCGGCCTGGCGCTGGCATCCTGGCTGGCCGCGCGCCCCGAGGTCCTGCGCGTCATGCACCCCGCCCTGCCGGGTGACCCCGGCCACGCCTTATGGAAGCGCGACTTCAGCGGCGCCTGTGGACTTTTCGGCTTCGAATTGGCGCCTTGTCCGGAGGCGGCGGTCAACGCGTTCATCGACGGTCTCGAACATTTCGGGCTGGGCTATAGCTGGGGCGGATACGAAAGCCTGATCATCCCCACCTCCGACGGGATCAAACGCACCGCGAAGCCCTGGCGGGGCGACGGACCGACATTGCGGATCCATACGGGCCTGGAAGATCCATCCGACCTGATTGAAGATCTGGCCAAGGGATTTGACCGCCTGGCGGCGAAGAAATAACCGCTCGGCGATATGGCAAGCAATGCGGCCGGTTCCCTCCCCAGGGAACCGGCCGTTTTTGTTTAAAACTCGCTCCACCACCAAAAAGAAAGAAACAATAAACAAAACCTCTTTCAACCTGGCATAAAATAAGAAAAAAACCGCCAACTTTGAAAGATGTACTGCTATACTTTTGAAGCATGACAATTTCAATATTTGATTAAAATGCAATCCACCAGATCACCACAGACAAGCAGGGATCAACAATCGAAAGCCGAAGAGATTCGGCAGAATGCCAGGCGTTTTGTCGATGCCCTGGCGATCCGCCTCCAAGAACTGGAGAGCATGGCCGATCTCGCCAGGCACTATGACGTTTTCAACACCGAAGAATATACGCAATTCAAAAAGCTGTTTTTGGACTTCAGCGAGCTTTGCGAGGAATTTCAGATCCTCAGCCGATTGACCGAGGATTCCTTGGCGCAATTCGAACGGGCGGCCGCGGACCAATGGAACGAGCATCGCGAACTTGAGGAGTATTTCCGGAGATTGCAGGTCCCGATGCTGAATGCCCTCATTCGCACCAATCTACACCTGCTTGGTATCTGGGAAGATCGCCTGCACCATGGTGAAGGCCTGCCCTATGGATCGCGGGAGGTCTTCGTGGAAACCATCCGGGTCGTTCAGAATGCCCGCAGCGAGCTTCTGCGCCCCCGATACGTCGCCCTCCTGGACGAGATGGCCCTGAAAGATGCGGACCGCGCGGATCGGCTTCTGCGCTCCCTGATGGCGCAAGCCCCTCAATTTGCGGACTTCTCATCCGACAAACTGTCAGATAACGCCCCCCCTGCCCCCGACAGTTCGGAGGCGAGTATTTTCTCGCCACAGCCACCGTCGTCCCTGCTTTCCCCCTTTACCTGATTTTCCGCTTCGATTCGCCGGACGGACGACGGGAACTCCTTCTGAAACGCTCCGAATTCCGGTCACGGCGAGACAATCGGAGGATACTCGTCATATCAATAGTTAAGAGATTTCTTAAGACCCCAATCTCAACAAATCGGCACAAGTCATTATTAAAACAGTAATATTTTATTGGAGTCACTTGACCCTATAACTTATTCGCGATACTGTAAAACGATCGTTCGGTTAAATAGTGTTGTGGTCAAATTTTTGAGACCGCAGTCCTGATCTCTCTGCCATCAATGATCCGTCCGGCACCGTATCGCGACGGACAATCTAAGGGAAATAACCATGCCGACGCCTTTGTTATCCCGCGGTGAGCTCCTCCTGAGATTACAAGAGACCTTCCGCCGATACGGATACGAAGGCGCCAGCCTGACCCGTATCGCCGCCGCCACCGGCCTTGGCAAAGCCAGCCTTTATCACTACTTCCCGAATGGTAAAGAGCAGATGGCGATGGCCGTCATTGAAGACCTGCGGCAATGGTTCGACACGAATATTTTCTCCCCCCTGGAATCAGTCCATCCGCCGCGTCAACGCATTGTCTCGATGCTGGAAACGTTGAGCCGGCATTACGAATCCGGGCAGGCGGCCTGCCTTCCCGGGTTGTTCGCCCTGACCGAGGAACGTGCTTTGTTCGGCGAGACGATCGCCGAGTTCTTCGCCCGCTGGGTGGCCTGCCTGTCACAGACGCTGACCGATTCCGGACTGGCGCGTGACATCGCCCAACGCCGGGCCCATGACGGCGTCGAACGCATCCAAGGCGCGCTGATCCTGTCCCGCGCCTTTGCCGACAATCGCGCCTTCGCGACCATGGCCGCAGAACTGCCCGACCAATTGCTGGCCGGAGCCGACCGCTCCACCATGTGGACCAGCCGAACGGCGCGTTTCCCCTTCGCCCCGTCGGCGCAAGCCATTCCGTCCCGCGCGGGGTAAAACCAAACACTCTCGGGAAAGCCCGCAAAAAAAGGCCCGGATCTCTCCGGGCCTTCTTCTTTTGCAGATCGTCCTGCCGGCTTAGCGCTTGGAGAACTGGAAGCTGCGGCGGGCCTTCGCCTTACCGTACTTCTTACGTTCAACCACGCGCGAATCGCGGGTCAGGAAGCCGCCGGCCTTCAGCGGGCCGCGCAGGGCAGGCTCGTAGAAGGTCAACGCGCGGGAAATGCCATGACGCACCGCACCGGCCTGTCCCGAGAGACCGCCGCCGACAACCGTCACGACCACGTCGAACTGACCGCTGCGGTTGGCCACCTGGAAGGGCTGATTGATCATCATCCGCAACACCGGGCGGGCGAAATACACTTCCAACGTGCGACCGTTGACCGTGATGCGGCCCGAACCGGGCTTGACCCAGACGCGGGCGATGGCGTTCTTGCGCTTACCGGTCGCATAGGAGCGACCCTGGGCGTCGATCTTCGGCTCGCGAACCGGAGCCGCCACCGGGGCGGCCGCCTTGAGGTCAGCCAAGGCGCTGAAATCTTCGGCCATGGGTTAGGCGCTCCTTTTGTTCTTCGGATTCAACGCGGCGACATCCAACACTTCCGGCTGCTGCGCGGTGTGAGGATGGTCGGCGCCGGCATAGACACGCAGATTCTTCATCTGCGCGCGTCCCAGCGGACCGCGAGTGATCATCCGTTCGACGGCTTTGACGATAACGCGTTCGGGATGGTTGCCATCCAGCAACTGGCCGACAGTCCGGCCCTTGATGCCACCCGGAAAGCCGGTGTGCCAATAGAACACCTTGTCGTCCAGCTTGCGCCCCGTCAGCTTCACCTTCTCGGCGTTGATGACGATAATGTTGTCACCGCAATCTTGATGCGGCGTATAGGTGGGCAGGTGCTTGCCGCGCAACCGCATCGAGATGATGCTGGCGAGACGGCCGAGAACGACGCCGTCCGCGTCGATCACCACCCACTTCTTTTGAATGTCGGACGGTCTTGCGGAATAGGTCTTCATGACACCCACTGCTGCGAAACCAGGTTAAACATGGCAGCCCGGGGGCTCCCAACGAAGGCGCGGAGTATGCCACATTTCTCGATTGGGTCAATGCGAAATAAACTAAACAAAATCAATATCTTATATGAACGGTATTATAATACCTCTATCTCTTTCGACGAAAAACCGCATTTCTGGTCACCACGAAGTCGATGCGGTCATCCACAAGCGCACGCAGACATTCCTCGGGCCTATTGATGATCGGCTCCTCGTGAGCGTTGAAACTCGTATTGATCAGGACCGGCAACCCCGTTCTGGCCTTGAAACGCCCAAGAATGTCGGCATAGAGCGGTTGATGCGCCGCCTGAACGACCTGGGGCCGCGCCGTACCGTCGACATGAACCACCGCCGGAATCCGCTTGCGCCACGCATCCTTAACCGACACCGTAACCGTCATGAACCGGCATGCGTAGGCATTGGCGGGGGTAATGTCGAAAACCTCCGCGGCATCCTCGGCCAGAACATAGGGAGCGAATGGCATGAACTCGCTGCGTTGCAAGCGGTCATTCAGCCGTTGATTGATCGCTGCATCGGCGGGCGAGGCTAAAATGGACCTGTTGCCCAAGGCGCGCGGACCGAATTCCATCCGCCCTTCATAAAGCGCTCCAGCCAGTCCCCGGGCGAGACATTCGGCGGCCACAGCCGCTGGTTCGCCGGGAAGGCGGATCACCTCCGGAGCGTTTCCCAGCACCGCGTCGATAGTATCGTCGAAACTTCGCCCCCAGAACACGTCATCGAGACGCCGCCTCTCGCCCAGCCATCTCGGCAAACCATCGCGGGTCAGGAGGAAATCGAGACAGCCTCCGATCGGCAAACCTTCGTCGCCCATTCCCGGAAAGATGAAGATCTCGTCGAGAGCCGTCGCCTCGCCCAGAAAACGGTTCAGACGAACATTGGCGAACACGCCACCGGCCAATGCCAGCCTGCTCATCCGGTAACGGCTCAACAGCCTGCTGATCGAGGCCAGCATGACGCGCTCAAGGGCCTCCTGCATGGACGCCGCGGCATCCTCCGGCAGAAGTTCCGCCACCAGGCCGCGCAGGCATTCGCGCATGGCCTCGGTCGAGCGGAAATCGCTGTTGATACGCCCTTCTCCATCGACAAGAAAATGCCCGGCAATGTCATCGGCGACGCGGGCCTTGCCATATGCCGCCAAGCCGGTCAGTTTTCCTTCATGGCGGTTGGCGCGAAATCCCAAAGCGTCGGTAATGATTCCATAAGCTTGCCCCAGACTGTCGACACGCTTTTCGCGGCGCAGCCAGCGATCGTCCCCGAACAGGCAATCCAGACGCCCACCCCGCAGCAGATAATGGCTGTAATGCACATTGTCACCGCCGCCATCGGCCGTATAGACAAGAGCCTCCTCCCAATCGGTATGAAACAGGGCCGACAAGGCGTGAGCGCGATGATGATTAAAGAAATGAACCGGCACGCCGGCAGGCAGTCCGAGATCGCGCAGCAAGGCCTCGATGTCGAGAATCCGCGTGGCCGGATCCGTTTCCGCCCGGACCAATGCCGCGTTCAGATCTCCGAAGGGCTCGCCTTCCACCAGTCCGGAGGTCGGCTCCGGCATCCGGAAAAAAGACAGCGGATATTGCCCTCGGCCAAGCACCACCGCCTCGACCCTGTCGGAAGCGATGGCCGTCGCCTCCAAAATTTCAGTGATGGCCCGCCGGGGAAGACCGCCGCCCCCTTTTCGTCGCGTCAGACGCTCTTCCTGAACCGCCGCCAGCAAGGAATAATCGTCGAAGAGAGCGGCTCCACTGTCTTGCAAGGCGGAATGAAGCGACAGGATGGCCATGGAAACACTCCCAGCGGCACGATTGGAGGCGGCAAAGTAACCTAAAGGCGCCAAAACACGCCAGTCTGGATTTCCAGATCCGTCAGGACCCGCTGAAAGCTTTTTGACGGTACCCAATCGGCAAACAACTGCGAAATGGACAGCGGGATCCGCCCCGATAAATATTCAACCTCTTGACGCCGCCGCTCGCTTCAGCCAGCGTGGCAGGTAAATTAAAAGGGAGTATTGCGATGGAAAAGGCAAAACCTGTTGCTTCGGTCTGCTTTCTCGATAATCGCAGTATCAGCATGGATATCGAGGCCGTCATCGGAATTGATGTCGGAACCCCGATGCGGCTCGATGAAGGTGAGTGGTTCTGCGAATTGATCATCCGCTCAACCAATGGCACGGTTGCATTGCAAATGTTGGCGGACAGTCCGGAACGGTTTGCCCTCCATCCGCCGGAAACGACTTACGACGAATAATGCCCGGAACGGCGCACGCTTTCCCGGCTTGAAAGAAGAGCCCCCCGTCAGTAATCCACCGGAGAGCGATATTTGCCCGCTCTCCGCCAGCAATGATTCGATTCTCGGTATTTTCATTTGCATGATACTGGCATATGGCCGACAGTACGATGCCTTATTCATTTTGGATCTGCGCATTTCGAAACGGCTGGGCACAGACAAGGACCATGGATTTCTGGAGCGTCACCTTCGTCAGCTTATCTGCTGGATTGGTATTGACCATTGGCGGCGCCCTTGTCATCTACATGGGTTCGCTGGTCAAAAGCGCCTACCAGTTGAAGATCGAAATCAAAGGCGATGTCGAGGAAGCTTTTCGCCGTCTTGAGGGGGACGTCGAAAAAAAGATCCGCAAGGTGAAACACGAGCTGGTCGAGGAAGTCGACAAGATCAAGGTGGCCCTGCAGACAGACAATCAGCGCAAGATTTCTGAAATGCTCGACGGTTTCAGCAAGCGTTTATCCGCCTGCGAAACGGCCCTGGCGAGCGACAGGACCGAAATCGGCACGGTTTTGGAGGGCTTGCGCCGCGACGTGACGGTCTTGGACCAGAGACTGCGCTTCGTTCGTCGTGAACAGAAGGCTACCCGCGAACCGCAGGGAGTCGGCGCCACGCTCGAAGCCGCCGAGGCCGCGTCCGACACGGCATCCTCAACGGAAGGCGAAGCAGACATCCCGCCGGCTGATACCGACGGCGATATGGCCACCAGCGGGACCGCCTGAAGAAACCATCCTTCCACGATAGAGCGTGATGCCTTAAATCTGCATCACGCTCGGCTTGTTTTTCAAGCCCTCGCCGGGCGCACGCATCCGCGTGCTTGGCCGCGGCCTCAATGGCCGCTTCTGGAGCATCGTGCGTCAGATTTGACGCTCGATGCTCCAGCTAAAAGGCCGGATCTCTCCGGCCTTTCGCATTTCATTGGATTTAATACCGGCGAGCCCCTCGGCTCATTCCACCATTTCCGGCTCCTTGGGGGCTTTGGCATGACCTTCCAGGAAGTCGAAGGTGAGCTTGTCGTCCGCGACGGCGACCTTGACCACCCCCCCCTTCGCCAGGCGTCCGAACAACAACTCTTCGGCCAGGGGTTTTTTGATGTGCTCCTGAATGACGCGCGACAGCGGCCGGGCGCCGTAGTTCTTGTCGTAACCTTTTTCCGCCAGCCAGACACGGGCGGCGTCGGACAGAACGATGGTGACATCGCGATCGCCCAACTGGGTTTCCAGTTGAATGACGAACTTGTCGACCACGCGCGAAACCACCTCGGGGCTGAGAGGGGCGAAGGTGATGTTCGCGTCCAGGCGATTGCGGAATTCGGGAGTGAACAGGCGCTGGATAGCCTCCTGATCGTCGCCCTCCCTCGATTCGCGCGTGAAACCGATGGCCGGCTTGGCCAGATCGCTGGCTCCCGCATTCGTGGTCATGATCAGGATGACGTTGCGGAAATCCACCGTCTTGCCATTGTGGTCGGTCAATTTACCGTGGTCCATCACCTGCAAGAGAATATTGAACAGATCGGGATGGGCTTTTTCGATCTCGTCGAGCAACAGGACGGAATGCGGATGTTGATCGATCGAATCGGTGAGCAACCCACCCTGATCGAAACCGACATAGCCTGGAGGCGCACCGATCAGACGGGAGATGGAATGACGCTCCATATATTCGGACATATCGAAGCGGATCAGTTCGATGCCCATGATCTTGGACAACTGCCGCGCCACTTCGGTTTTGCCGACGCCGGTCGGGCCGGAGAACAAATAACAACCGATCGGCTTTTCGGGCTCGCGCAAACCGGCGCGAGCCAATTTGATCGCCGAGGCAAGCGCTTCGATGGCATTGTCCTGACCAAATACCAAGGTCTTCAAATCGCGCTCCAGCGACCGAAGCACCTCCATGTCGTTGGAAGACACGCTCTTCGGAGGGACCCGGGCGATCTTGGCGACGATTTCCTCGATGTCGCGCACGGTCACCGTCTTGCGGCGCTTCGATTCGGGCAGCAGCATGCGGGCCGCCCCCACCTCATCGATGACGTCGATGGCCTTGTCGGGCAATTTGCGGTCGCTGATATAACGCACCGCCAGTTCGACGGCCGCACGGATGGCATCGTTGGTATAACGGACCCGGTGATGAGCCTCGTAATAGGGCTTGATGCCGTTCAGAATCTTGACGGCATCCTCTACCGACGGCTCATTGACGTCGATCTTCTGGAAGCGACGGACGAGCGCCCGATCCTTTTCGAAATGGTTGCGGAATTCCTTGTAGGTCGTCGAACCGATGCACCGAAGACTACCCGAAGCCAATGCCGGCTTGAGGAGATTCGAAGCATCCATCGATCCGCCCGATGTGGCTCCGGCGCCGATGACCGTATGGATTTCATCGATGAACAGGATGGCCCCCTCCAGAGCCTCCAGTTCCGAGACGACAGCCTTCAGCCGTTCTTCGAAGTCGCCGCGATAACGGGTGCCGGCGAGCAACGCGCCCATATCCAGGGAGAAGATGGTGGCGTTAAGCAGAACCTCCGGGACTTCGTTCTTGACGATGCGCCGGGCGAGACCTTCCGCGATGGCTGTCTTGCCGACGCCGGGGTCGCCCACATAAAGCGGGTTGTTCTTGGACCTGCGGCAAAGGATTTGAATGGTCCGCTCGATCTCCATCTCGCGGCCGATCAACGGGTCGATCTTTCCCTGCGCCGCTTTCCGATTCAGGTTGACGCAGTAGGCGCTCAGCGCTTCTTGGCCTTTTTTCACGACCGCCTCGGGTTTTGTGTCCTCATCCACTCCATGTACCGGGCGGGCCTGATTGCGGCCCGGCGCCTTGGCTATGCCATGGGAAATATAGTTCACGGCATCCAGGCGGGTCATATCCTGCAACTGCAGGAAATAGACCGCGTGACTTTCCCGTTCGGAAAACAGGGCGACCACCACATTGGCGCCGGTGACCTCTTCCCTCCCCGAAGACTGGACATGAATGGCCGCCCGCTGCACCACCCGCTGGAAGCCGGCCGTGGGCTTTGGATCGCCGGCCCGCTCCGTCACCAGATCGGCCAGGGCGGTATCGACGAAGTCCGTCAGATCGCGCCGCAGTCGCTCGAGATCGACATTGCAGGCGCGAAGCACGGCGATGGAGTCCTGATCTTCGGTCAGCGCCAATAGCAAATGTTCGAGTGTCGCGTATTCATGGCGTCGTTCAGACGCCAATGCGAGAGCTCGGTGAAGACTTTGCTCGAGATTCCGCGACAGCATCGGCATTATTCCTTCTCAATAGTACACTGCAGCGGATGCTGGTTTTGCCTGGCCAAATCCATGACCTGCGTCACCTTGGTCTCCGCCACTTCATATGTGTACACTCCGCAGACACCGACTCCCCGCTGATGGACATGCATCATGATGCGTGTCGCCTCTTCGCGGTTCTTGCCGAAAAAGCGTTCGAGAACGTGAACGACGAATTCCATAGGGGTGTAATCGTCATTCAGCATAAGGACCTTGTACATCGACGGACGTTTGGTCTTCGGTCGGGTCTTGATGACCACTCCGGTCTGCGGTCCGTCGTCGTTTGGCCTATCGTTCTCGTTTTCACTCATTCGGATGGTTCGGTTCACCGATGTCGTCGTCGAGACACCCCTATAATATTGGTTCGGCACGGCCGGGGAAAAGTCCCCTTTTCGCCAAAGAGCCATCACCCCTCTACCTCACCCATAAGCCGGGCCTCCTGAAGGAGGTTGCGGCGACAAGCACAAGCGCCGTTTTAAGCCGTCCCGAGCGGGGTTCGACCGCCATGCGGACATCGCCCCTTTTTCTTCAGCCGGACGGCCGGCACACCGAAATCGAGAAACGATCATCTCGCGCTCGATGATCGCTTCAGACGAAAAAGCCCGGCGGAGGTGCCTCCACCGGGCCCGATACCATCCTACCTGGCAAATCCGCCGCGTATAGATCCTCTTTTCGCAACCGCGCCTTCAGGCTGCGATTTTTGTCAACGACTGGACCGCGGCATCCACCCGCTTGTTGATCGGAGCGATGGCCTCTTCGGCCAGCTTGCTGGACAGTTCGCCGAGTTTCTGGCTTTCGACCACCAGCTTGTCGAAATTCGATTTAGCCAGCGAAGACGAGAGATCAATGACCTCCTTCAAAGTTTTGGCTCCGGCGAGAGCCTTGCCGGCCGAGAGAGAATCCTCAAAAGAGCCCTGGGCCAAGGCGACAACCGATTGGGAAAGGTCCTGCACTCCACGGGCGACGATATCGGCGGAACGGAACAAGGCTTCCAGATTTTGCTGGTTGAATTGCAGAAGATCCTCATACCCCTTGAAAATCTCGGAACCGCCCTTGCCGGCCGGCTCGATAAGGTTCTGCTGAACGGCCGGCGTTTCTTCGGCCGCGTCGACGGTTTCGACGACGGGTACGGCGATGCTTTTCACGGGCTTGGTTGTCATTTCAACAGTTTCCTCCATGCTGGGTACGAAATCCGGCGTCCCGCCTCGGAGTTGGACCGATCGAAAACCGTGCGAAAGGGCGCCCCCTTTCGATGTTGCAGTGCGGGATCACGGAATTTGACGGCAAACGATGAAGTGTGTCAACGGGAAGTTGTGCAGCGCAGCATTCTGTCACACCGCCGTCAGAATCCCCCACTCGAAATCCCGTCCCGCCCCACGGTCAGATACCAGCGCTCCGCCGCCAGATGGGGCTGGTCGTAACTCCCGACGTAAGCGAAAGGATCGGCTTCCTTGAAAGGCACGTCGGTTCGGTCAAGAGCCCGCAGTTCCTTCGGAAAAGTCAACGCTGCGAAATCATCCGAGGGAAACAGCCAGGCATTGCCCACGAAACGCCCCTTCACACAGGCCGCGACAACCCAGTAAAAGCCGTCCGACGGAAGACGCAGCCCGGTCGGTGGCGGAGAGAACAGGGGCTGGAGAGAAGACAGCAAATGATCGCGTTGCCCGGAAGAAAGCGTCGTCTGCGCCGTCGCCCCCCGCCAGGGTGCCAGGAGATCGTCGCTCGAAAGGGCGGAGAGTGTGGCCGACAAAATCACACGCTGCCGAAGGAGCGGCTTATCGCCAGCCGGCTCGAATTCGTAGATGCGCACTTGCTCTCGCCAAAAACCGTTATAGACGAATCTGTAGCGATCTGACGTTCCGGCCCGGCACGCCTCGCGGATATCGTCACCCGCGACGAAGGAAAACCAAAAGAAGCGTCGTTCGAGCGGATTGTCCAATCCTTCACCGGCATACCGGCACCCGGCCAGGGCCACAGCCATGAACACCAAAAGCCCGGCTATCCGAAAAGCGCGTTTTTCCAGCATCATTAACCACTTCCTAAGGCGACACCCTCTATTGTTTCCTCATTATGAGGCTTCCGTCCACCCGCCGTTTCCGGCTGGATGTCCGCTCGAGGCGAGCGTGGATGGGAATAACTTGCGGCCATCACAAAAAATAACGACATCCGGCATCCAAACTGTGGACAGACTCGCATGGATTTTCTATTGTGAAAACTGTCGGTTTTGTTCAGTTTCAGCTCAAGGCAATAGGACGTGAAGTCGAACGCCCATAAGTTTCTATCCTTGTTCAATGCTGGCGTGTCGGCGTGCCGCGTCCTCGCGATTCTGATCTTATCAGTCAGCTTTTTCGTTATAGCAATGGTAGCGCCGGCCGAAGCGAAATACGCTTCCATGGTTGTCGACGCCGATACGGGTGAAGTCCTCCACGCGGTCAATGCCGACAACAGGAACTATCCCGCGTCCCTGACCAAGATGATGACCCTCTATCTCTTGTTCGACGCCCTTGATCGCGGCCAAGTCAAACTGACGGACAGGATTCCCGTTTCCGCACATGCATCCGCCCAGTCCCCGTCCAAACTGGGGCTACGCGCCGGCCAAACCATCATGGTCGAAGACGCCATCCTGGGCCTTTGCACCAAGTCCGCCAACGACGCCGCCGTCGCGGTCGGCGAATTCCTGGGCGGTACGGAAACCGCTTTTGCCGACATCATGACGCGCAAGGCACGCGAGCTTGGCATGCGCCAGACCGTTTTCCGCAACGCCTCAGGCCTTCCCAATCTGTCGCAATTCAGTTCGGCCCGCGACATGGCGACCCTGGCCCGCGCGCTGCTGCACAACCACCCCCGCCAATACCACTATTTTTCCACGGGGCAATTCACCTACAACGGCGAAACGATGCGCAACCACAACCATCTGATGGAATGGTATGATGGTGTCGACGGCATCAAGACCGGTTATATCGGCGCGTCGGGTTTCAACCTCGTCGCCTCGGTCAAGCGCGACGGCCGCCGCCTGATCGGTGTCGTCTTCGGTGGCCAGAGCGCTGCCGCCCGCGACCGTCACATGGCGCAACTTCTGGACGCCGCCTTCGCCAGAACTCCGGGATCCAGCGGTGTCGAAATGGCCGAAATGCCCGAACAACAGGGTGAGGACGAACCGGTCGCCGCCGCTCCGCCAAAGGGCAAGGCCAAAGCCAAGGTCAAAACGGCATCCGCCCATCAATCCGATTATCACGCGGTGATGAAGGCGATGGCGGCGGGACAGGCCGGACGCATTTCCACCGCAGCCAAATCAGGCAAGACGGGCCGCGCCAAAGCATCCGCTGATGATGACGAAGACTCTTCGGGCGATGCCGACGAAGACAATTGGGGCATTCAAGTCGGGGCCTACGCCCAGCAGGCCAAGGCGAAGGAGGCGGTCACCACCGCACGTCATAAATTGGGTAAATTGGTCGCGGACGGTGAAGTCAGCATCGCCCGCAACAAAGGCAATCATGCCCCCTTCCGTGCGAGACTGATCGGTCTTTCCAAGGACACCGCGCGGGAAGCATGCCGCCGGCTTGGGAAAAATGGCATTTCCTGCGCGGTCATCAACGCCGGATAGACATTTCGGGGTTCAGGGCGGTCCTCAGAATTGCAGCACCGTCGAAGCGAGAATCGCTCCCCGCGACGCCATCAGATAGAGCCCCATATGGTGGGTCAACTCCCTGGGATGGGTGGCCGTCGCCGGCAGCCCCAACGCATCCACCGTCGGTCGCGGTAAATCGTAGGTGGCGCATCCAGGCTCGTAGACCACCACATCCGCCAGGCTGGGTATCAAACCGTGATTGCGGGCCGACAACAGTGTCAGGACAAAGTCCATGACACAGATATCGGTGCAAATCCCCACCACCAAGACAGCAGCCAAGCGACAATCGTTGATCCATTCGATAACGGCGTTGCGTCCGGTTTCGGCATCGATGGCGCCGATGAAACCGTTGATGCAGTCCTTTTGCACCAAGCGCGCCCGATCGCTCTTTTCCAGCCAGGCCAGCGCCGGAACCAACATCTCATGGCCACTGCCCCTTTCGCAGTGAGGCGGATAAGGCGGCTCAAGCTTTCCAGGCTCATGGCTGTCCAGGAACAGCAGAATGGGGCGCCCCTCTTTTTCAAAAAGTCGTGCCAAACGATCGGTTTGCGAAATCATCCGCTCGACGCAGCCATCCGGCCCTGCGGGTGCCAGCGGGCCGCATCCGGGGGTGGCGAATCCATTGATCTCGTCGACGATCACCAACCCCACCGAACGCCCTTTGAGATCGAACGCCCCTAAGGCAAGCGGCAGATCGGAAAGCGAAAACGTATTCAAGGCGTCACCTCCAATAAAGCGAATGACGCAGCTTAACGCGGTTTCCTCCTCACTGGAACCGACGGGCATATCTGCCAATACATAACCGCATAACTCGTCTATTGAATACGATACCGTATGGTATCAAATGTACCGCATACCAAGCAGCCGGCGATCCACCGCTGATCCCGGAGATCACTATCTGAAAGACAGGAGCACATCATGAAAAGCGTTTCCCTTAAATCCCTCGTCGCCGTCGTGGCCCTCGCCGCCTCTTTAGCCGCCTGCACATCGGCCACGGTCGGCGCCGACCGCCAGGTGTCGCCGACCGCCCTGCAATGGAACAAGTAAGGCGTTCCGGCAGGAACGGACAAAGCAGCCGAAGATCCCATGCAGGTCTCGGCGCAATCGCAGAAGACAGGAGACCATCATGAAGACCATTTCCTTGAAATCCCTCGTTGCCGTCGTGGCCCTCGCCGCCTCTCTGGCCGCTTGTACCTCGGCCACCACCAGCGGTAACCGGTATGAAACGAATCTCAACGCCTCCGCCATTGGCGGGGCCCGGTAAATCTCAATGATCCGGCCCCGGACAGGAACAACACAGCAGAAGGGACATCGGGATGCGAGGCCATCGCCGATGTCCCTTCCCAGAGCCGGATGCCTTGCCGTTCGAACAACTCCCTCGTACTATTCCCGCCATGCCTGCCGATGAAAGATCAGCCATGCCCCAAGATAATATTCGTCCCATCCGCCTTCTCGGACTGTCCGGCAGTCTTCGCCGTGAATCGCACAACACGGCGGTTTTGAATACCGTCGCCGAAAATCTTGGCGAAGGCGTCTCGATGACGCTGTTTCCCCTGAACGATCTGCCGCTTTACAATCAGGACGATGACGACGGAAAGGGGCCGGCCGCGGTCCTGGCCCTGCGCCGGGCGATCGCCGATAGCGACGGGCTGATCGTCTCCTCGCCCGAGTTCAACTATGGCATTCCCGGCGTTTTGAAAAACGCCCTGGACTGGGCTTCCAGACCCTATGGTCAATCTTCGCTGATCGGCAAACCCGCCATCATCATCACGGTCTCCCCGGCTTTCACCGGAGGCGTCCGCGCGCAGAGCCAAATCCAGGAAACCCTGGAGGCCTGCATGGTGCGCGTCGTCCTACGGCCTCAAGTGGTCATCGGCAGCAGCCATGAGAAGATCAAGGAAGGGCGTCTGACCGATGCCCCCTCCCTGGCCTTCGCATTGGCGGGCGTAGACGATTTGCTGAAGGAAATCAGCCTGCTGCAATCGGCCAAGGACCGTTGACCGGCAATGGACGGCGAGTCGAACAATAACGATCGCCCCCTCTGCCGCCGCACGCGCCGTGGCGAAGAACGATGCGAACGCGTGCGCGCCGTCGCCAGCGAACTGTTCCTCGCCCATGGATACGACCGAGTCAGTCTGGACGACATCATCGCCCAGGCTGGCGGCTCGAAAACCAACATCTACAGTCATTTCGGCGGCAAGGAAGGGCTATTCATCGCCACCGTCGAGCGCTTGTGCGATCAGGTCAACGCGACGCTGAAAGCGCTCGACCTCGCCGATGCGAGCCTGGAAGATGGGCTGCGGCAACTCGGCCGCACCCTCATGATGGCCGTTCTGGACGAGCGGCATCTGGGCCTCTACCGCCTGATCATCGGTCAGTCGGGACGCATTCCCGGCATCGGCGGCCCTTGGATGACGCATGGCCCGGAAGAAACCCGCCGCATCATCGCGCTTTTTTTAACCCCGCATCAAAATCGCTTGCGCGATCTGACGCCGGAACGAGCGGCCGGCATCTATCACAATATGCTGATCTGGGATCATTTGAACTCCGCCGTTTTCGCCCATGGTGAAAAACCGGAGTCCCCTGTCATCGACAAACATGTCGATGATACGCTGTCGCTTTTCGCGCGCGGATATATCCTCCCGGCGTGACTCCATTCCTCCTTCGCGAAGCGTTAGGAAGGCGGCTGCCCCGTCAGGTAATCACCGTTGGTGCATCGCGTCCGGTCCTGGGCACGATCTCCGCGACGTCCCGGGCAATGGAAATCAGATCGCCCAACGTCTCCTGGGTATCCCGGGCATGCCCGGCCGGATCGGCTTCGAAGCGCTCGATATAAACCCGCAAGGTCGCCCCCTCGGTGCCCGTGCCCGATAGCCGATAAACGATACGGGACCCGTCGGAGAACAGAATCCTGATCCCCTGCTGCGTGCTGACGGACCCGTCCACGGGATCGGTATAAGCAAAATCGTCGGCGGTGGCGACCTGATGGCCGCCCAATTGGCTGCCCGCCAACGTCGGCAGGCGCTGGCGCAGATGAGCCATCACCCCTTCGGCAGCCTTGCTATCCAACCCTTCGTAGTCGTGACGGGAATAGAAGTTACGGCCGAAACGCGTCCAATGCTCGCGCACGATGGCCTCGACCGACTGGCGCCGTTTCGCCAGGATATTGAGCCACAGCAGGACCGCCCACAGGCCATCCTTCTCGCGCACATGATTGGAACCGGTCCCGAAGCTTTCCTCGCCGCACAAGGTGGCCCGCCCGGCATCGAGCAGGTTTCCGAAGAATTTCCAGCCGGTCGGCGTTTCGTAGGCGGGAACGCCCAGGGCCTCCGCCACACGGTCGGCCGCCTGGCTGGTCGGCATCGAGCGGGCGATACCGGCCAATCCCTTCGCATAACCGGGCGCCAGAGTGGCGTTGGCGGCGAGCACGGCAAGACTGTCCGATGGCGTGACGTAAAAACCGCGTCCGATGATCATGTTCCGGTCGCCGTCTCCATCCGACGCGGCCCCCATGTCGGGCGCGTCCGGCGCGGCCAGGGCGGCGACCAGATCATGGGCGTGCACGAGATTGGGATCGGGGTGGCCGCCGCCGAAATCCGGCAAGGGAATTCCATGCACGACGCTGCCCGGCACCGCCCCCAGAAGTCCTTCCAGAATGGTCTTGGCATAAGGCCCCGTCACCGCATGCATGGCATCGAACCGGATACGGAAACCGGACGAGAACAGATCGCGAATGGCGGCGAAATCAAACAGCTTGCCCATCAATTCCGCATAATCGGCGACAGGATCGATCACCTCGACGGTCATCCCCCCCAGATCGATCGTTCCCAAGCGATCGATATCGACCGGCCGTTCGTCATCCAGGGTCCGGTATTCGGAGATGACCTGGCTTTTGGCGTAGATCGCCTCGGTCACTTTTTCGGGAGCAGGACCACCGGCCGAAATATTATATTTGATGCCGAAATCGTCCTTCGGCCCGCCGGGATTATGGCTGGCCGACAAGATGATGCCCCCGAACGCCTTGTGCTTGCGGATGATGCAAGACACCGCCGGCGTCGACAGGATCCCGCCCTGCCCCACCAGCACCCTGCCGAAACCGTTCGCCGAAGCCATGCGCAGGATGACCTGGATGGCTTCGCGGTTGAAGAAGCGTCCATCACCGCCCAGGACCAGGGTTTTGCCAGCGAAGCCTTCCAGAGAATCGAAGATCGACTGAACGAAATTCTCCAGATAATTCGCCTGCTGGAACACCGTGACCTTCTTGCGAAGCCCCGACGTTCCGGGCTTCTGACCGGAAAAGGGCAAGGTCTTGCGAGTGATGACGGACATCTTCGGCTCCGGTTTTGGAAAACGGCTGGCTCAGGCCTTTGGCGTCGGACGCCCGATGGAAACGTATTGGAAGCCGGCGGCGACCATGTCGGCCGGATTGTAGATGTTGCGCAGGTCGACCAGAATGGGGGCCCGCAGAAGCGACTTGACCCTCTCGAAGTCAAGCGCGCGGAATTCGTTCCACTCCGTCAGAACCACCATCGCATCGGCCGACTGCAAGGTCTCATACGCGTTTTCGCAGAAGGTTACGCCGGAGAACATGTGGCGTGCCTCTTCCATGCCTTCCGGGTCGAACGCGCGGATGGAGGCGCCCGCCTTCTGCAAGGCGGGAATGATCTCCAGGCTTGGCGAATCCCGCATGTCGTCGGTGTTCGGCTTGAAGGTCAGGCCCAGCACCGCGATGCTCTTGCCCTCGACCGAACCGGCGCAAGCGGCGACGACCTTGTCGGCCATCTTGCGTTTGCGCTCGTCATTGATGGCGACCACGGTCTCGATGATCCGCAGCGGCGCCCCCTTGTCGCGGGCCGTGCGCACCAGAGCCAGCGTATCCTTCGGGAAGCAGGATCCGCCGTAGCCGGGACCCGGGTGCAGGAACTTCTTACCGATTCGGCCGTCGAGACCGATGCCGCGGGCCACGTCATGCACGTCGGCGCCCACCGCCTCGCAGAGATCGGCGATCTCGTTGATGAAGGTGATCTTGGCGGCAAGGAAGGTGTTCGCCGCGTATTTGATCAATTCGGAGGTTTCGAGCGAAGTGAAGACGATCGGCGTCTCGATCAGATAAAGCACCCGGTAGAGCTGCTTCATCACCGCCCTGGCCCGGTCGGTCTCGGCACCGATGACGACGCGGTCGGGACGCATGAAATCGTTGATCGCGGAGCCTTCCCGCAGGAATTCCGGATTGGAGACCACGTCGAAATCGGCGTCGGGACGGGTTTCGCGGATAATCCGCTCGACCTCGCGGCCGGTTCCCACGGGCACCGTCGACTTGGTGACGACCACCGTGTAGCCAGTCAGGGACTGGGCGATTTCGCGGGCGGCATCATAGACATAGGACAGGTCGGCGTGGCCGTCACCGCGCCGGCTGGGCGTGCCGACGGCGATGAAAACGGCGTCGGCCCCGCTCACCGCCGACTTCAAATCGGTGGTGAAGGAGAGCCGGCCGCCCTTGACATTGTCGGCGACGAGGGCGTCGAGCCCCGGCTCATAGATGGGCATCCGGTTGGCGTGAAGCCCTTCGATCTTGGCGGCGTCCTTGTCGACACAGACGACATCGACGCCGAACTCGGAAAAACAGGCGCCGGACACCAAACCGACGTAGCCCGTTCCGATCATCGCAATACGCATGGAGGTTCCTTACGGCAAGCAGACGGCTATTTGAACTCTTTCAGAACTTCGGCCACCTGATCGTGCATGTCGGGCCGATCGAGGGCGAAAGACAGATTGGCGTGCAACCAGCCCACCTTGTCGCCGCAATCGAACCGGCGCCCCGTGAAACGCAGGCCGTGGAACGGCACGCTGTCGATGGTCTTGGCGATGGCATCCGTCAATTGGATCTCGTTCCCGGCGCCCTTGACCTGCTTGTCGAGAAAATCGAACACCCTGGGATGCAGGATATAACGACCGATGATCGATAGCGTCGAGGGGGCCTTGTCGGGTTCGGGCTTTTCCACCAACCCCTTGGCCCGGGCCAGACGGCCATCGTCGGTCAGGACGTCCAGAATGCCATAACGCTTGGTATGCTCGCGCGGCACATCGGCGACGGCGACCACATGCCCCCCCACTTCCGTATGGGCATCGACCAATTGCTTCATGCAGGCCGTCTTGGCGAGAATGAGATCGTCGGGCAGGATTACGGCGAAAGGCTCGTTATCCACCAGATCGCGGGCGCACCAGACGGCATGGCCGAGCCCCAGGGGCTCCTGCTGGCGGGTGTAGGAGACCTGACCCGATTTCGGCATCCACGAGGTCACTGCCGCGATTTCAAGGGTCTTGCCCCGTTCGCGAAGCGTCCGCTCCAGATCGGGAGCGTGATCGAAATGATCTTCAAGGGCGGTCTTGCCGCGGCCCGTGACGAAGATGAAATGTTCGATGCCGGCGGCGATCGCCTCCTCGACGGCATATTGAATCAGCGGCTTGTCGACAACCGGCAGCATTTCCTTCGGCATGGCCTTGGTGGCGGGCAGGAACCGCGTTCCCATACCGCCCACTGGAAAGACGCACTTGCGAACCCGACGCGACATTCAAGAATTTCCTTATCTTAGAACAAGATTTTCCACCCGGCGTTGGGCCGGCGATAGACAGCTTCTGTTTGTGCCACGCTCCGGCCCCGGACGCAACGGGCGCATAGGACATATCCGGCTCCAGGAGTCTCGGCCGCAGGCGATCTCCGCGCGATCGACGAGGTTCTGGAGATTCTGTTTGATTGAATAAATTATATTAACTACAACCAATAAGTTATTTTTCGACCTCGCCAAGCCCCACGGGGGACACTCCTCCCATGCGATCCGTTTTTTCGCGACTTTCCGTCGACAACCTGCGAACCGATCCTTTCCCTCATCTCGTGGCCGACGACGTGTTGCCGGCCGATCTCTACAGGGAACTCAGCGACGACTTCCCACCCTTTTCCGTCATCGCCTGGGACGGTCCGCCTCCCAACAACAAGCGCTATCCGCTGTCGGCCCATCTTGCCTTCGGCAACGAGCGCGTGCCGGCGGTGTGGCGGGATTTCCTTGAACTTCACAGTTCCCCGGCCACCCTCGCCGAGGTCGACGCGCTCCTCGCCCCCCATTGGGACCCGGCCATGCTGCGCTGCCTCGACGGACACGTCCGCGGCCATGAATACGGCCTTTACGGGCGCGACCGGGCCGAACCGGGACGCGTCCTCCAGGACGCGCGGCTTGAGATCAACACGCCGGTCAGCATGACACCCGGCACGCCGCGCGGCCCCCATCTCGATACCCGGAACCGCCTGTTCACCGGCCTGTTCTATGTGCGCGATCCCGCCGACCGCTCCGCAGGGGGCGATCTGGTACTCTATCGCTGGCGTGGGGCGATCCCCTCGCGGATCGACGCCTTCGCCTTTCCCGACGATCTGGTCGAACCGGTGGCCACCATCCCCTACCGCGCCAATCGCCTGGTGCTGTTTCCGCAAAGCCTCGCCGCCCTGCACGGCGTCAGCCCGCGGGCGGTCACCCCGGCGACGCGGCGCTATGTCTTCATCACCGCCGAGATCGGCGAGGATTGGCTAACCCCATGCGTCTCCTGATTCACGGCCTGCAGTCGAGCGGGGCCAGCACCTTCACCTATTTCCTGGCCGAGCGGCCCGATTGCCTGGCGCTGGTCGACATCCTCAATTTCTATGCCGCCCCTTACCTCGACACGTCCCTCGACCAGGTGGCCAAATGCACCGTCACCACCGCCTTCCCCTTCGCCCTGCATGCCGAACGCTTCCGGCCCGACCGGACGATCCTGCTGCTGCGCGATCCCAGGGACAATTACGTCAGCCTGCGCGCCAAGCCCTACCGGAACCATTCCGGCCTGATGGATGAAAAGTTCGCCCTGATCGAACGGCTGTTCCTCGGGCGCGGCAGCTTCGACGCGGTGATCGCTTACGAGGACTTCGTCGACCGCAAGCCGGTGGTGATCGAGACGGTGAACCGCCTCGGCTGGCCGGTTTCGGACGATTTTTACCGATTCGAACGTACCCAGACCGACATGGTGGCGGCCCTGTGGCGGCATGTCCCCGGCCTGTTTCGCGATTTCGAATTGTCCTTCGGCAACTGCGATCCCCGCGGGCTCCGGCCCGGTCGACGCGCCAAGCCCCGCGAACCCGAGGTGGAGGTCCGGCTGGAAGGCCTTTGCCCTAGCCTGCTGGATTTCTACCGAACGCGCGAGGCGGCCGGCGCATAGCGAGAAAGGCCGGCTGTTCCCCGCCCTCCTCCACCGCGAATCCCAGCCGGCGATAGAGCCTTTGCGCCGGATTGGCCGGACTGACCGACAGGGTCACCGGCAGTCCCTCCCCATCGGCGGCGGCGCAGACCGCCGCGAGCAGGGCCGTGCCCAGCCCGCGCCCCCGCATGGACCGACACAAGGCCAGATCGACCAGATGGATAAGGTCGGCCTGCCATAAAACCCACCAATGGCCGACGGGTTCCCGGTCGAGCGTCAGCAATGCCTCGCCGTCGGCGGGCCCGGCATGGGAATACTGCCGGCGGTATCCATCGCGGCGGGCACGGACCTGCAGCATGGCCATGTCGGCCGCCATCCCGTCCGGCAGGCCGGGACAGCGGTCGATGAAATCCTCGGCCACCATGGCGTCGATCAGCGCCCGCGCCGCCGCGTCGGCGGGCCGGCTGGCCAGGGAGGGGACCGCCGCCGCCAGTTCCCGCTCGAACCGGACGGCGACGGCAATCATTTCCCGCGACCCTCCCTCAATTGTAGGACGGATAAAGCCCTTCCACCGCGATGATGTAATTCATCGGACGGGTGGGCAAGGTCAGGGTGACCGGATAGCCAAGACCGAACGGCTGGACCGTCACCGAACCGCCGGTGATGCCAGTGGCCCCGGTGACCGGCAGGGTCACGGTCCCGCTGGCATTGCCGGTCACGGTCGCGCTGCCGGAAACCGACACCGACGTGCTGGTACCCAGAACCGTGTCTGGCGTGCCGGTCGCGTAGATCTTGGCCGGCGGACCGGCGGTCGTGGCCAGGACCGCGTTGGCCGTGGCGCTGCTGGAACCGGCGGCCAGCGTCGAAGCGGCGATTTTCGCCGTTCCCGTCGAATTGACGGTGGTCGGAGCGCTGAACGGCAGGGAGACCGTGCCGCTGGCCTGCAACGGACCGCTGCCGCCGCCACCGGTGCCGGCGAACGTGGCGCCATGAATGTGTTGCGGGATGTTATTCGCCGTGAGCTCCAATTGCATTTGGAGATAGGGTTCAACAGCCACGGGCCATGGGGCGTTGTTGGCGCCTTCAATCGGGGCGCCCCTGCTGTCGGCGCCGAAAGGTACGCAACTGCGCAAATCCGGAATGGCGAAATTGCTGGTTCCGTTGCCGCCGTAGCGCGTGCCGATGATGGAAAAAAGCGCGGTAAAGTTCTGGACGGACAACAATGTCCCGTCGCACACATGCCAGCCGTTCGGGATGCGCTCGCCGGCCCAGAGAAGGACCTGTCCGATATAGGGTTCCGCCATGATCATTCCTTTCAGGATAAGTGGGACGCCGGGGTCAACTACGGGGCGGATAAAATCCCTCGATGGCGATGATGAAATTGATCGATTGCGAGGGGACCGCGACCCCGAACGCCGCCCCCATGCCGGTTTGGCCGATGGAGACTTGGCCGCCGGTGATGCCGGTGGCCCCGGTGACCGGCAGGGTCACGGTCCCACTGGCATTGCCGGTCACGGTAACGCTGCCGGAAACCGACACCGACGTGCTGGTGCCCAGAACCGTGTCTGGCGTGCCGGTCGCGTAGATCTTGGCCGGCGGACCGGCGGTCGTGGCCAGGACCGCGTTGGCCGTGGCGCTGCTGGAACCGGCGGCCAGCGTCGAAGCGGCGATTTTCGCCGTTCCCGCCGAATTGACGGTGGTCGGAGCGCTGAACGGCAGGGAGACCGTGCCGCTGGCCTGCAACGGACCGTTGCCGCCGCCACCGGTACCGGTGAAGGTGGCGCTATGAGTATGCTGGGGCAGGTTGATCACCGTCAACGCCCCTTGGGCGACGAGATGACCGGGGCTGCCAGCGACGGGGGCGTTGGAGATGAAAGGACCGACGCTCGTCGTGCTGCCCAGCGGAACACGATTGCGCAGGTCCGGCAGAGCGAAATTCGCCTGCCCGTCACCACCATAGGTGGTTCCAAGCAGTGCGAACAAAGCCTGGTTGGCGTTGATTGGAAGCAACGTGCCGTCACACAAATGCCAGCCCCTGGGGACCCAGGGCACCGCCCAGAGCATGACGGTTCCAAGATAGACGTCCATGACAAGACCTCCCTACTTTTTGTCTGCCGAAGCCCTCAAAAGTTGTTTTTTTGAACACTATCACACTCATCGTTGTATATTTAAATATGCTATTCATCCATAATCACCCAGCGCATAGACAGATCGAATGGATCCTGACGACACAACCGCTGATCGTGAATTTATCAATGAAGAGTGATAAAGTTATCGACAGAATTCAATCGTTTGGCCGTATAAGGACAATCAAACATTTGCTTTAATTTTTATTTTCCGGCTCTTGGCTTGCCGGACGAATGCATAAGCCAAATGTATGTGCGATAAAACTTTAGGTTTCCGGTGGAGTGGTGGGGATGAAATCGGATTTTAATGATTTTGCGGTGGACGGCGGCTTTCCGTCGTCACCTTCAAGCGGACTTCGGCGTCATCGGCTGCCTTTCGGCGTGATGACCCTGGAACCCCGGCTGATGTACGACGGCGCGGCCGCCACCACCGCCGCCCACGCGGCCGCCGACGCGGCGGCCAAGGCCTTGATCCCCGCAGTGGCCGCCCCCGTCGAGGTACAGGCCGCCGACGCCTCCAAGGACGGCGGCAAAAAGGAAGTCACCTTCGTCGACACCTCGCTGGACAACTGGCGGCAACTGGTGGCCGATATCCAGGCGTCAAAGCCGGGAATGGCCATCGAGCTGATCGACGGCGGCAAGGACGGGCTGGCCCAGATGGCCGTCTGGGCGGAAAGCAACAGCGGCTATGACGCCATCCATGTCCTGTCCCATGGGTCCGAGGGCGTGATCGAGCTGGGGACCAACATCCTCACCGACGCCGGCCTGTCCAACGCCACCATCCAGGCCGAACTGGCCGAGATCGGCCATGCGCTGAACGCCGGCGGCGATCTGCTGATCTATGGCTGCGACTTGGCGGCGGGAACCGACGGGCAGAAGCTGATCACCGATCTGGCGGCGGACACCGGGGCCAATGTGGCGGCATCGACGGACAATACCGGGGCGTCCGATCTGGGGGGCAACTGGACGCTGGAATCGAAAACCGGCGTGATCGACGTCGCCACGGTACTGACGGCGGACAGCTCGCATTACAACGAACTGCTGGGAACGGTTACCTTCACCGGTGGCGAAAGTGTAAACGGCTCCGGCCCCTATACGGTGCTCGATACGGTTCCCGGCTATACGTCGGCGGGAAATTTCACGTTTTCGACGACGGCGTCCGGCAATCAATACATGGATTTCGAAACCGTCGCCAGCCAGGTCTTTACCGGCATCTATTCCCTGGACGGCACGAATGGGAACGGATCGAACGTCGTCCTCAAGCTCGACGCCCCGGCGGGATATGAATTCCAGCTCAATTCCCTCGCCTATCTTTTGGACAATTCCAACACCACCTTCACCATCACCTATACGAGCCTGTCGACGGGTACGCACACCATCACTGAATCGTCGCTGATTACCGGCGGCACCTATTCGACCGGAACCATTTCCAGCCTCGGCTCCACGCTCAGCGATGTGACGGAAGTCATCATCCAAACCGACGGCTATAGTCTTTACAACAACTTCGACATCACCAATGTCAGGGCGATCGGTCCAACGGCCGTGACCAGCGTGACGTCGTCGACCACCGACGGCGCCTACAAAGCGGGCTCCACCGTCAGCATCCAGGTCACCTACGACCATATCGTGACGGTCACCGGCGCGCCGGAACTGCGGCTGGCGACGGGAAGCACCAGCGAATACGCGACCTATGCCAGCGGATCGGGCACGAACACGCTGACCTTCACCTATGTGGTTCAGGCGGGCGACAGCAGCAGCGATCTCGATTACAGCAGCAGCGGCGCGCTGATCCTGAACGGCGGGACCATCACCGACAGCTACAACAGCGCGGCGGCGGCGCTGACGCTTCCCACGCCCGGCGCGGCGGGATCCCTTGGCGCGAACAAGGCCATCGTCATCGACACGACGGCACCGTCGACCCCGTCGACACCCGATCTGGCCACCGCCAGCGATAACGGAAGTTCCTCCACCGACAACATTACCAACGCCACCACGCCGGTCTTCACCGGCACCACCGAAGCCAATGCCACCGTTACCCTCTACGATGGTTCAACGGTCATCGGCACGGGGACGGCCGATGGATCGGGCAACTGGTCGATCACCTCCAGCACCCTCTCGACGGGCGGCCACACCATCACCGCCAAGGCCGCCGACGCCGCCGGCAATGTCTCCAGCGTCTCGTCGGGCCTTTCCATCACCATCGACACCACCGCTCCCTCCGCGCCGTCCACCCCCGATCTGGCCACCGCCAGCGACAGCGGCAGTTCGTCCACCGACAACCTCACCGACATCGCCACGCCGGTCTTCACCGGAACCGCCGAGGCCAACGCCACCGTCACCCTCTACGACGGCGCGACGGCCGTCGGAACGGCCGCGGCGGACGGATCGGGCAACTGGTCGATCACCAGCAGCACTTTGTCCTCGGGCAGCCACGCCATCACCGCCAAGGCCACAGATACCGCCGGCAACACCTCAGTTGCCTCGTCGGGTCTGTCCGTCACCATCGACACCACGGCGCCCTCCGTCGCATCGGACGTCCGGATTGGCAGCACGCCGACCAACGGAAGCAGCGAACAGTTCACGGTAACTTTTTCGGAAAGCGTCACCGGGGTGGACGCAACCGACTTCACCGTGACGACCACCGGAACCGTCGCCTCGACCGGTATCAGCGTGGCACTGGTCAGCGGGACGGTCTACACGGTGACCGTCACCGGCCTCAGCGGAACCGGCACGCTTCGCCTCGATCTCAACAGCTCGGGCACCGGCATCACGGACACAGCCGGCAATGCCATTTCCGGCGGCTACGCCAGCGGGCAGACCTATACCATCGACACCGCGGCGCCGTCGGCGCCCACGACGCCCGATCTGGCCACCGCCAGCGACAGCGGCAGTTCGTCCACGGACAACATTACCAGCGCCACCACGCCGACCTTCACCGGAACCGCCGAGGCCAATGCCACCGTCACCCTCTACGACGGCGCGACGGTCATCGGAACCGGCACGGCGGACGGGTCGGGCAACTGGTCGATCACCAGCAGCACTTTGTCCTCGGGCGGTCACACCATCACCGCCAAGGCCACCGATGCCGCCGGCAACGTCTCCGCCGCCTCTTCGGGCCTTTCCGTTACCATCGATACCGCCGCTCCGTCGGCGCCCTCGACCCCCGATCTGGCCACCGCCAGCGACAGCGGCAGTTCGTCCACCGACAACATCACCAACGTCACCACGCCGACCTTCACCGGAACCGCCGAGGCCAATGCCACCGTCACCCTCTACGACGGCGCGACACTCATCGGAACCGGCACGGCGGACGGGTCGGGCAACTGGTCGATCACCAGCAGCGCTTTGTCCTCGGGCGGTCACACCATCACCGCCAAGGCCACCGATACCGCCGGCAACGTCTCCGCCGCCTCTTCGGGCCTTTCCGTCACCATCGACACAGCCGCTCCGTCGGCACCCTCGATGCCCGATCTGGCCACCGCCAGCGATAGCGGCAGTTCGTCCACGGATAACGCCACCAGCGTCTCCACGCCGGTCTTCACCGGAACCGCCGAGGCCAACGCCACCGTCACCCTCTACGACGGCGCGACGGCCGTCGGGACGGCCACGGCGAACGGATCGGGCAACTGGTCGATCACCAGCAGCACTTTGTCCTCGGGCAGCCACGCCATCACCGCCAAGGCCACAGATACCGCCGGCAACGTCTCCGTCGCCTCCTCTGGCCTTTCGGTTACCATCGACACCACCGCGCCCGTCGTCTCGTCGGTCAGCGCGCCGGCCGTCACCTCGACCGGCGGCACCTCCTACAGCTTCGACGTGGTCTATAGCGGCACCGGCACCGGCATCGACAGCGGCACCATCGACCTGACGAACGTCACGGTCACCAAGCCGGGCGGGGGCACCCTGACCGTCACCTCGGTCACCTGGAACGCCGGCACCAACACCGCCACCTATACGGTATCGCCGCCCTCCAGCAGTTGGCAGACCTCGGATGTCGGCACCTACACCATCGCCATGATCGCCGGCCAGGTGAAGGATCTGGCCGGAAACGCCGTGGCGGCCAACGCCACGGAAGCCACCTTCGTGGTGGGCTTCGGCCCGCTCGTCACCGCCGGCCATTCCAGCAGCTTCAGCGAGGGCGGAGCCGCCGCCGTCATCGATTCCGCCCTGACCCTGAGCGACACCAACAGCGCCAACACGGCCCAAACCATCGCCAGCGCCACGGTGACCATTTCCAGCGGCTTCCTGACCGGCGACACGCTCGGCTTCACCAGCCAGAACGGCATCACCGGCAGCTATAACGCCGCGACCGGCGTGCTCACTCTCTCCGGCACGGCCAGCATCGCCAACTATCAGGCGGCGCTGGAGTCCGTCACCTTCGGCACCGCCAGCCACAATCCCACCAACTATGGCGCCAACACCGCGCGCACCATCACCTGGCAGGTCGACGACGGACAGTCGAGCGACAACATCGGATCCGGTACCACCACGGTCAGCATCAATGCGACCGACGACGCGCCCGCCCTCGCCAACGCCGGCAACACGGCCAGCTATACGGAAGCCGGCGCCGCCGCCACGCTGTCGTCGGCCATCACCGCCAGCGACCTCGACAACCAGACGCTCAGCGGCGCTACGGTTTCGATCTCCAGCGGTTTCTTCACCGGCGACACGCTCGGTTTCACCGGCCAGAACGGCATCTCCGGCAGCTACAACGCCTCCACCGGCGTGCTCACCCTTTCCGGCTCGGCCAGCCTCGCCAACTATCAGGCGGCGCTGGAATCCATCACCTTCGGTTCCTCCAGCCAGAACCCCACCAACTACGGCGCCAATACCTCGCGCACCATCAGCTGGACGGTGAACGACGGCAGCCTCAACAGCACCGCCGTCACCAGCACCGTCTCGATCACCGCCGTCGACGGCGCTCCCAGCTTAAGCGGCGCCGGCAACACGTCCAGCTATACGGAGGCCGGCGCCGCCGCCACGCTCTCGTCGGCCATTACCGTAAGCGACGTCGACAACCAAACGCTGGGCAGCGCCACGGTTTCGATCTCCAGCGGCTTCCTGGCCGGAGACACGCTCAACTTCACCAGCCAGAACGGCATCACCGGAAGCTACAACGCCTCCACCGGCGTGCTCACCCTTTCCGGCTCGGCCAGCCTGGCCAATTATCAGACGGCGCTGGAATCCGTCACCTTCAGCTCCTCCAGCCAGAACCCCACCAACTATGGCGCCGACACCGCGCGTACCATCAGCTGGACGGTGAACGACGGCAGTCTCAACAGCACAGCCGTCACCAGCAGCGTCTCGATCACCGCCGTCGACAACGCGCCCAGCTTAAGCGGCGCCGGCAGCACGGCCGCCTATGCGGCGGGCGGCGGCGCGGTGAGCCTCGATCAGGCCATCACCGCCAGCGACGCCGACAACCAGACCCTTTCCGGCGCCACGGTCGGCATTTCCGGCGGGTTCGCCAGCGGCGACGTCCTGGCGGCGACGACCTCCGGGACCGGCATCAGCGCCAGCTACAACGCCGCCACCGGGATCATGACGCTCAGCGGCGGCGATACGCTGGCCCATTACCAGCAGGTTCTGGACTCGCTCACCTTCCAGACCACGTCGGCCAGCACCACCACCCGCACGGTTTCCTGGCAGGTCACCGACGGCACACTTCCATCGTCGGCGGTCACCACCAGCGTCACGCTGTCCAACGGACCGACCTTGGGCGGCGCGGGCAATACCGCCCTTTATGCCGAACGGGGCACCGCGGCCATCCTTGATGGCGGCTTGACCGTCAGCGATCCCGGCACCACGGTAACCGGGGCGACGGTGGCTATTACCGGCGGCCTAACGGCCGGTGACCAGCTCAACTTCACCAGCCAGAACGGCATCACCGGAAGCTACAACGCCGCCACCGGCGTGCTCACCCTCTCCGGCTCGGCCAGCGCCGCCAGTTACCAGGCGGCGCTCTCCTCGGTCAGCTTCAGTTCGACCAGCAGCGATCCGACGCTCGTCAGCGCCACCCGGACCATCAGTTGGACGGCCAGTGACGCCACCATCACCAGCCAGACGGCCACCAGCAGCGTCACCGTCACCGCCGTCAACGATGCCCCGGCCATCAGCCTGCCGGGCAGCCTCTCGGTCAGCGATACCCAGGCGCACGCGCTGCCGACGGCCATCCAGATCAGCGACGCCGATGCGCGAGGCGGAACCGAAACCATCACCATCACCGCCGCTCAAGGCGGCATCCTGCGCATAGGCGCCACCGGCGCGGGGCTCACGGTCAGCGGAAACGGAAGTTCGGCGATCACCCTGTCGGGATCGCTCTCCGCCCTCAACGGCGCGCTGACGGGCCTCACCTACCAGGCGCTCAGCACCGCCCAAGGGTCGGATACGCTGACGGTGACGGTCAACGACCAGGGGAACAGCGGCGGTCCCGCCCAAACGGCCAGCGGCAGCATCGCCGTCACCGTCGTGGCGCCGACGATCACTCCGCCGACGCCGGTCGAGACGATCATGAGCAGCGTCACGACCACCACCAGCACGGCCCAGGCCGTCCAGACATCCGCTCCGCTGGTGACGATTGCTCAAGACACCTTTTCCGCCGGGCTGGAAACCGTCGTCACGACGAGCAGTCTGGGCGCCCGCCCGTCCGGCATGCAGACGGTCGTCTCCTCCGGTACGGGCGTGACGGTCCAATCCACGCCCCCCGTCACCTTGACGCCGCTCGTCGCGACATCGTCGCCGGTCTCGGGCGGACTTTCGGTGATGGTGATCAGCGATCCGCAGCATCTCGGTCTTTCGGAAGTGGTGGTCGCCAGGCCGATCGGCCAGGTGACGGCGACCGGCGGCCGGGTCGACTTCACCGTACCCACCGACGCCTTCGCGGTAACCCAGGCCAGTATGTCGGTGACGTTGACCGCGGTCCAAGCCGACGGTCGCCCGCTCCCCTCCTGGCTGAGCTTCAATCCGGCCACCGGCAAGTTCGAAGGGACCGCGCCGCCGGGTGCCCGCTCGGTGGAGATCAGGGTGACGGCCAGGGATGGCCAGGGGCACCAGGCGGTGCAGATCTTCCGGCTCAATGTTACGGCCAATAACGCCGACGCCGGAGAGACGGGGAAGGCCGTCAGACAGGCCGCCGCGACCGGCCGGGCCGGCCTGTCGGATCAGTTGCGGACGATGGGGCGGGATGGACGCATGGCGAAAATCCTCGCGCTGATCGGCGGCCGGGCGGCCTGAGAGAAATCGAGACATAGCACATAGGACAGACAAGATATGGGGGACTTGAGGATGTGGGGATTCGGTGGGGATCGTCGCCGTCTGGCGATGTCTGTGTCCTTGGTGGCGTTGCTTTCGGCCTGCGCGGTGAAGCCCGAACCGCTCCAGCCAGCCGATCTGGCCCGGCAGGCCGCGGAAGACCGTCAGGCGATGTTCGCCACCGAACCGGCCCCGGCGGCGCCGCTCACCATGGCCGACGCCATCGCCCGCGCGCTCAAATACAATCTCGACAAGCGGGCGAAGATGATGGAAGAAGCCCTGGCGCTGGGCCAGACCGACCTCGATAAGTTCGAGTTGCTACCGCATGTGGCCGCGCAAGCCGGCTACGCGGGGCGCAACGTCCCCTACATCGCCCGTTCGACCGACGTGGTCACCGGCCTGCCGTCCAACGCCAATCCCACCGTCTCGCAGGATCGCGACCGCCGGGTCGGCGATCTGAGCATCTCCTGGAACATTCTCGACTTCGGCGTCTCCTATTACACCGCCCATCAGGATGCCGACCGGGCGCTGATCGCCGGTGAACGGCGGCGCAAGACGGTCAACATCCTGGTTCAGGAGGTCCGTTACGCCTTCTGGCGCGCCGCCGCCTATCAGGTTCTCAAACCGTCCGTCGAGAGGGCGGTGACCGAGGCCAGGGAGGCTCTCGAAACCTCGCGCACGGTGGAGCAGGAGAACCTCAAGGCCCCGGCCGAGGCATTGCGCTATCAGAAGACGCTGTTGGAAACCCTGCGCCAGTTGACAAGCATCGAGGAGGAACTGTCCACCGCGCAGATCCAGTTGGCCGCCCTGATCAACCTGCCGCCGGGCAGCGAGATCACCCTGGCGGTGCCCGACCAGATGCCGACGCCTCAAGTGACCATGCCGATAGAGAAAATGGAGGAGGTCGCCTTCCTCAACAATCCCGACCTGCATGAACAGGCCTATCTGGCCCGGATCGCGGTGGATGACACTCGCAAGGCCATCCTACGCATCCTGCCGGGCATTTCCCTGTCCGCCTCCGGGCGTTACGACAGCAACTCCTACCTCGTCGACAAGCGCTGGTACGAAACCGGTGCCATGATGTCGTGGAACCTGATCAACTTGGTCTCGGCCCCGGCCCAGATCGATTTCGCCGAAACCAACGAGGAGGTCGCCCAGGCCCGCCGGCTGGCGCTACGCATGGCGGTCCTCGCCCAGGTCCATCTGGCCGAGCGGCAGTTCCACAACGCCGAAAGCCAATACCACCAGGCCGGCGACCTGTGGGTCGTCGACTCCAAGCTGGCCAAGCTCTCGAAGGACAGGGCGTCCAACGACGCGCAAGGCGTTCTGGAACGGGTCTGGAACGACACCTCCGCCATCACCTCCCATCTGAGGCTGTTCCAGACCTATGCCCAGGTCCAGGACGCCTACGCGAAAATCCTGTCCACCCTGGGCGAGGACGTGATCCCGCCCGAGACCACCAATGGCGATCTTTCGAGCCTGAGCCAGGCCATCTCGAGCAGACTGGAAAACGGGGACGGCCACAAACCCGATCCGGCCGCCGCCGGCCCCCAGACGGACCAGGACGCGGGCAAGGAGGATGGGCGCGGCGTCGGCGATCGTTCGGTCGACTATCTGGAACATCTCTACCGGGCCTATCTGCGTCCGCTGTTCAGCGCCGTTTCCGACACATCGCGGGGAGCAGCCTGACAGATGGCCCGCCTCACAGGTTTCGGCGCCGCGCTCGCGGTCCTGTTCCTTCCGCTCGCCGAACCGGCCTCGGCCCAGGATGCCCCCCAGGAAATCCGCGCCCAGTTGACTCCGCGCGAATCGACGACGCTGGCCGCCGAGATCGGCGCCAAGGTGGAACGCCTGGGCGCCCGGGAAGGCGAGCGGTTCCGCAAGGGACAGATCCTCGCCGCCTTCGACTGTTCGGTACAGAAATCCCAGGTCACCGAGGCCCGCGCCGCGCTGACGGCGGCCGAGCGGACGGTGGCGGTCGACCGCCGGCTGTTCGAACTCAAGAGCATCGGCGGCCTGGAGAAGGACCTCGCCGCGGCGGAAGAGGAAAAAGCCCGCGCCAAGGTGGCCGAAGGAATGGCGGTACTGGCCAAATGCACCATCTTCGCCCCCTTCGACGGCCGCGTCGCCGAGCAGAAGGTGCATCCCCAGCAATTCGTCCAGTTGGGCCAGCCTCTGATGGACATCCTGGACGATTCGGTGCTCGAGCTGGAATTCGTCGTCCCATCGCGTTGGCTGGCCTGGTTGAAGCCGGGCTACGCCTTCCAGGCGGCGATCGACGAGACCGGACGCACCTACGCCGCCAATTTGAGCCGAATCGGAGCGCGCATCGACCCGGTGACGCAGACGGTCAAGGTGGTCGGTGTGATCAGCGGACCGCATGCCGACCTTCTGGCCGGAATGAGCGGACGGATCTTGATCACCCCTCCGCCCGGACTTGCCCATTGACGGAGCCGAAATGAGTGCCGACGCCACCTTGAGCGCGGTCCGGCTGGTTTCGCTGATCGATGTCGAGACCCGTGTTCTCAATGCCGCCTCCCGGACCGAACTGGCCTTCATCACGGTCAATGAGACGCACGCGCTCTCGCCTTATCGTCTGGCGATCCTGTGGAGTGCCGGCAAGGGGGTCGAGGCCGTGTCCGGGCTGGCCCAGGCCGATCCCAACGCACCCTTCGTGCAATGGCTGGAGCGGGTCTTCCCGATACTGGCCGGAGCCCATGCCGAACCGTCGGCGGTGACCGCCGCGGACCTGCCGGCGGAGCTCGCCGGGCAATGGTCCGAATGGCTGCCGTCGCAAGGATTGGTCCTGCCCTGGCCGGGCGCCGTCCTGCTGCTGGCCCGCGAGGACTCATGGTCCGAGCCCGAACGGCAACTGACGGCGCGTCTGGTCCGGGCCGTGGCCGTCGCCTGGCGGAATTTCGATCGCCCGTCGCCCTGGGCCCGGCTGCGCCGGCGGGGCTGGTCCGGCCAGCGCGCCCTGGTGACCGCCGCCGCCGCGGCGATCATCGCCGGGGCCGTCCCGGTGACCGATTCGGTGCTCGCCCCGGCCGAGATGGTCCCGGCCCAGCCGGCAGTGGTAAGGGCGCCTTTGGAGGGCGTGGTCGACAAGATCGAGGTCAGCCCCAATCAGCATGTCGCGGAAGGGCAACCGTTGTTCTCGCTGGATCCGACGACGCTCTCCGGCAAGCTTGAGGTTGCCAGGCGGGAGCTGGCCACCGCTCAGGCCGAATACCGACAGGCCGCGCAAGCCCAGGTCTTCGACCCCAAGGCGAAGAGCCAAGTGGCCATCCTGCTCGGACGCAATGAGGAAAAACAGGCCGAGGTCGATTGGCTGCAAGGCCAGCTCGACCGCATCCGCGTGCGCTCGCCGCGCGACGGCGTGGTGGTGCTCGACGATCCTTCCGACTGGCCGGGACGCCCGGTCGCGGTGGGAGAGCGGGTGATGCTGGTCGCCGACGAGACCGACACCGAGGTCGAGGCCTGGCTGCCGGTTTCGGACGCCGGCCAGGCCACGCCCGGCGCCAAGCTGACCCTGTTCCTCAACACCGCCCCTTTGTCGCCGGTGCGCGCCGCCGTGCGAACGGTGGCCTACGAGACGACGACGCGGCCGGACGGCACGCTGGCCTATCGGGTCAGAGCCGGACTGTCGGATGCCGGGCATAAACCCCGCCTGGGTCTCAAGGGCACGGCGCGCATCGACGGCGATCGGGTGGCGCTGGCCTGGTGGCTGTTCCGCCGTCCGGTGACCGCCGTCCGCCAGATGCTGGGGATCTGATGCTCCGCGCCGAGCCGACCCTGCCGCCGCTGCGCGAGGATCTGGCCCTGCATCCGGGACCGGTGGGCGCCGACGGGGCTCCCAGTTGGACCATGCACGATCCCCTGCGCAACCAGTTCTTCCGCCTGACCTGGCCGGCGTTCGAGATGCTGAGCCGCTGGCATCTGGCCGACGCTTCCACCATCGCCCGGGCGGTTTCCTCCGAGACGACGCTGGAGGTCACGCCCGAGGACATTGCCGAGATGGCCACCTTCCTGGCCAGAAGCCAACTGCTCAAGGACCACGGGCCGGCCCAGACGGGCCGTCTGCTGGCGATCAATCGGGCCCATCATCTGCCCTGGTGGTCCTGGCTGATGCACCACTATCTGTTCTTCCGCATTCCGCTCGTCCACCCCGACCGCCTGCTCTCCAGATACCTGCCCCGGGTCGCCTGGCTGGGCGGATGGAGTTTCCGGCTGTCCACCCTGGCCGCCCTGGCCATCGGCCTGTTCCTGGCCGGCCGCCAATGGGACGCCTTCGCCACCACCTTCGTCGACCGCTTAAGCCTTCCCGGACTAGCGGCCTTCGGCCTCACGCTGACGGTGGCGAAGGTCATTCATGAGCTGGGGCACGCCTTCACCGCCAGGAATTTCGGATGCCGGGTGCCCACCATGGGGGTGGCCTTCCTGGTGATGTGGCCCTTCTTCTACACGGACGTCAACGACGCCTGGACCCTGCCCGATCGCCGCCGCCGGCTTCTGGTCGGCGGCGCCGGCATCCTGGCCGAGCTGACGCTCGCCGCCTGGGCCACCCTGGCCTGGGGACTTCTGCCCGAAGGCTCCCCCCGGGCGATCGCCTTCACCCTGGCGGCCACCACCTGGATCAGTTCGCTGACCATCAATCTGTCGCCCTTCATGCGGTTCGACGGATATTTCCTGCTGATGGACACCCTCGATCTGCCCAACCTGCACGGCCGCGCCTTCGCCCTGGCCCGCTGGTGGCTGAGGGAACGGCTGTTCGATCTGGGAGAGCCGCCCCCCGAACGGCACTCATCGGGCCGGCAAGCCTTCCTGATCGCCTTCTCTTTCGTCGTCTGGATCTATCGACTGGTGGTGTTCCTGGGCATCGCGGTGCTGGTCTATCATTTTTTCATCAAGGCCGTCGGGATCCTGCTTTTCGGCGTGGAAGTCGGCTGGTTCGTGCTGCGACCGATCGTCCTCGAACTGCGCGAATGGCGCCGTCTGGGCCTGCGGCTGGTGGCTCGGCGGCGCGGCCTGATCAGCTCCGGCATACTGGCCGGGCTGTTCCTGGCCGCGATCATTCCCTGGAACAACCGGGTGCAGGCTCCCGCCATGCTGAAGGCCTCGGAACACGCGGCCATCTACGCCCCGGCCCCGGCCCGGGTGGCATCCATCGCCGTCACCGACGGCCAGCATGTCGAGGCCGGGCAGACACTGGCCCAGTTCGACACTCCCGATCTCGATTATCAGCTGGCCCAGTCCGAACGGGACATCGCCATCGGCCGCTACCAGTTGGCCTCGGTCGATTTCGATCAGCAGTTCCGCGACCATAGCCCCGTCATCGCCAGACGGCTCGAAACGGCGACCGCCCGGCGCACGGCTTTCACCGCCGACCGCGATCGCCGGCGGCTGACGGCCCCCTTTGCCGGGGTGGTGGTCGATCTGTCGCACGAAATGGCGCCGGGCCAGTGGATCGGCGTCAAGGAGCCGCTGCTGGCCATCCGCTCGGAAAAAGGCGCCCTGGTGGAGGCCTATGTGGCCGAGGAGGATCTGCCCCGGATCGCCGTCGGCGCCGGGGCGCGCTTCCTGCCCGAAGGCGCATTTACGAGCATCGCCGCCACCGTCACCGCCATCGACCGCACGGCGGTGCCGACACTCGCCGATCCGGCGCTGGCCTCGACATTCGGCGGACGCCTCGGAACGCGCGTGGCCAAACAGACGCTGATTCCCGACGAAGCCGTCTATCGGGTGCGTCTGACCGTCTTCCCTCCCCTGGCGGTACCGGTCAGCCGGCGGGGTGAAGCCTTCATCGAGGGCGAACGGCAAAGCTTGCTGGCGCGGAGCTGGCGAAGCCTGGCGGCCGTACTGCTGCGTGAATGGGGCGGGTGAGCCCTCCTACTTCAGCAAAAAATCCTTCGCCTGATTGATCTTCGCCGCCAGATAGGTCGAGCCGCCGTGATCCGGATGCAGCTTGACCATCAGCCGGTGATGAGCCTCCTTGATCGCGTCCCGGTCGGCATCCGGGGATAGGCCAAGGATCCGGCAGGCCTCCTCGCGAGTCATTCTGCCGTCGTCGGCCTCCCCGGCTCCGGAAGCGGCTCGCCAATCCGGCCAGGTCCGGTCCAACCAGGACTCCAGTAACTGAACCGACTGCGGATCGGCCCCGCAAAACCGATAGAGATCGAAAGCTTCCGCGAACGACAGTTGCGAAAGCGGCCGTCCGGCAAAAGGGCCGTCCCGCACCTCGCCCGAGAGAACGCCGCTGTCGTGATCCAAGCTCATCCGCAGGAACCGGGTCTCGACCCGCGATTGGTTGCTGGAAGCGGTTTTGACGCCGCCCCCGCGGCCGCTCCAGGCGCGAAAGGCGCGATAGGCGTGGCGTGCCTGGATCAGCCGCATCAACCAGGGGATCAGCGCCGCCAGTCCGGCCAGGGCCCAACCGAGCCGGCCGGTGACGGCCAGCACCAGGATGGCGCCGCCCAAAAGCAGCGCGCCCGTCCAACGCGCGGTCTTCAGGACCATGGCCGGCGGCGTGGCGGCGAACCACCGGCTGGCCGCCATGACCGCCAGAAGCACCAACAGGCCGGCGAACAGAACCATCATGGTCAGTGACCGCTCAACTGCCGGGTCAACAGCAGCACCTCGCCCCCTTGCCGCTCGGCATAGTCGGCAAGCGCCTTGCGTCCACCGGCCGCGTAGACGGCGACGGCCCCCAGAAGGGCCCGCAATTGGGACGGGCTGGCGGCGTCGAAACGGCAGCATGCCCCCTTGGTCAGTCTGGCGATCGCCGCGAAGGCATCGGCCGCCCCTCCGTCTCCTCCCTCGTGAAACAGAAACGCGGGCACGCCGAGCAGTCCCAGTTCCCCGGCGCCGGACAACAGATCGTCGAGGGACTCCTCCATGCAGTCGCCGACGAACACCAGGGCATTGAGGCGCATCTTCGCCGTCTGGGCGATGGCATGGCGCAGGATCCGGCCGATCTGCGTCCGTCCGGCGGCGCAATCGACCCGGCCCATGGCGGCGGACAATGCCGCCGGCTCCGACAACCAGCGGCTGGCCCGGCATTCGTCGAGCCCCCGGTAATAGACGAGTTGCACGTCCAGCCCGCCCAGCGCCGACGCCTCGCGGAACATCTGTTCCTGAATATGGGCGGCCTCCCGCCAGGTGGGTTCCCGGCTGGCCGTGGCGTCCATGGCGAACATCAGACGCCCGCGCCCTTGTCCGGCAGGGACCGGCATCCGCGAAAGCCGGTTCAGGAAGGCGTCGACGTCGGAAGCCGACGAGGGCCGCTCAAGGGAACGATCATTCTTGCTCATGGTCATCAGCAGATAGGGCAAAATGGTCCCGAACGAAACCCCCGAATGAGGGACCCCATGCTATACGCCGGAGACGATTCGAAAACAAAAAACAAAACAATCCTTAACGCATGAATATAAAATATCAATCGATCATCACGTCGCCTTGGATTTTCGTCAACTCAAATGGCCAGCCGGAAAGCATGATGAATTGAAATAATCTGAAACCATTGCGTTACAAATTTTCCAGCAATTCCGTTTAATTATCCATTATCTTCCTTCCTGCGGTGGAGAATGCTCGTTTCTCCCCTCTTTTTCGCCACATCAATTTCCAAGAGACGATCCTTCCTTGCCACACCAGCCACATGCGACGACGAAAAGTCGCGTCCGCCGCTCAGTCGTCATATTTTTTCTGGCGTTCGCTCTCTGCGGCGGCGCCCTCTGGTTCATTTTCGCCCCCTCGGCACCGCCACCTCCGCCGACGGTGCCGGTCACCCTCGCCGATATCGAAGATACCGTCCTGGCGACCGGCAAGATCGAAGCCCTGAAGATGGTCAGCGTGGGCGCCCAGGCATCCGGCCAGATCAAAAGCCTGAAGGTGGGCCTGGGCGACATGGTGAAGAAAGGGCAACTGGTCGCCGAGATCGATTCCCTGACCCAACAGAATGCGCTGCAAACCGCTCAAGCCTCCCTTGAAACCAGCCGCGCCCAGCGCCGCGCCAAGGAAGCCGTGCTCAAACAGGCGGAACTCGCGTTCAAACGTCAACAGCAGATGCTGGCCGAGGACGCCAGCACGCGGGAAAGCTACGAAAGCGCCGAGGCGACGGCGAATGAAACGAAGGCGGACATCGCCGCCCTCGACGCCCAGATACAACAGGCGGTCATCGCGGTGGACACGGCCAGGGTCAATCTCGGCTACACCCGCATCACGGCTCCCATCGACGGCACCGTGGTCGGCGTGGTGGTGAAGGAGGGCCAAACCGTCAACGCCAGCCAAACCACCCCAACCCTGATCAAGATCGCCCAGTTGGACAAGATGACGGTGAAGGCCGAACTGTCGGAAGCCGACGTCATCCGGGTGAAGCCGGGTCAGCAGGTCTATTTCACCGTCCTCGGCGAGCCGGACCGGCGCTACGAGGCGGTCTTGCGCGCCGTCAAACCGGCCCCCGACAGCATCGCCGACGAGGATTCGACGACATCGAGCAGTTCCAGCGGATCGAGCGGAAGCTCCAGCAGTTCCAGTTCGAGCAGTTCCAGTTCGGCCATCTATTACGACGGCCTGTTCGACGTGGCCAATCCAGAAGGAAAACTGCGCATTTCGATGACCGCCAAGGTCACCATCGTCTTGAAAAGCGTGAAGGGGGCGCTGACGGTTCCCTCGACGGTTCTGGGCCACCCCAATCCCGACGGCAGCTATATGCTTATGGTGGCCGGAGGGCCGGGCCGGATCGCGCCCCGCCGGGTCCGGATCGGCATCGACAACAATGTCAACGCCGAGGTTCTCGCCGGTCTTTCCGCCGGCGAGCGGGTGGTGGCCGGAGACATGAGCAAACCGGCCTCCAGCCAGTCGAACACCATGCGACCTCCTCCGCCGCCGATGGGATTCTGACCCATGCCGGCCTTGCTTGAACTGAAAGGCCTGCGCCGGGAATATCCGTCGGGGGACCAGACCATCACCGCCTTGAAGGACGTCGATCTCGTCATCGAGTCCGGCGAAATGGTCGCCATCATCGGCGCCTCGGGGTCCGGAAAATCGACCCTGATGAACATCCTGGGATGCCTCGATCGCCCCACGGCCGGCACTTACCATATCGCCGGACGCGACGTCAGCCGGCTCGGCGCCGACGATCTGGCCGAACTGCGGCGTGAACATTTCGGGTTTATTTTCCAGCGCTATCATCTCCTCGGCAACCTGACGGCCCAGGGCAACGTGGAAATCCCCGCCGTCTATGCCGGACGGAACAGGTCGCAGCGCCGAGCCGGGGCGACCCGGCTGCTTTCACGCCTCGGCCTGGCGGATCGCCGGCATCACCGGCCGGAACAGTTGTCCGGCGGCCAGCAGCAGCGCGTCAGCATCGCGCGCGCCCTGATGAACGGCGGCCAGGTGATCCTGGCCGACGAACCCACCGGAGCGCTCGATCGTCGCAGCGGCGAAGAGATGATGGCCCTGCTCGAAGAGCTGCACGCCGAAGGTCACACCATCATCATCGTGACGCACAGCCCCGACATTGCCGCCCATGCCGACCGCGTCATCGAAATCAGCGACGGCGAAATCGTCTCGGACCGCCGGACCTCCCCCCGCGGGAAGGCTCCGGACCGGCATGCGGCCTCCGATGGGTCGGCCATCGACGGTTTCGGGAAGCCAACATGGCTCAACGATGCCGAACGCTATCTCGAGGCCTTCCGCATGGCCTTGTTGGCCATGGCCTCGCATCGGCTGAGGACGTTCCTTACCATGCTGGGCATCATCATCGGCATCGCCTCGGTGGTTTCCGTCGTCGCCCTGGGCGAGGGGTCCCGGCAGCGGATCCTCGAAGACATCAATTCCATCGGCACCAATACCATCGACATCTTTTCCGGCCGCGGCTTCGGCGACGAACGTTCGGGCGCCATCCGGACGCTGGTGCCCAGCGACGTCGAGGCGCTCGCCCAACAGGCATATGTCGATAGCGTCACGCCAAGCGTCTCGACCAATGCCAGCCTGCGCTACCGGAACGTCTCGGTCAGCGGCCAGATCACCGGCGTCAGCGAGCAATATTTTCGCGTCCGCGGCTACGAGATCGCCGAAGGGATGGCCTTCAACGTCATCGGCGTCCAACGCCACGCCCAAGAGGTGGTAATCGACGACAACACGCGAAAGAAGCTCTTCGGCGCCAACCGCCCGGCCCTCGGCGAAGTGATCTTTCTGGGGGCGGTTCCGTGCCGCGTCATCGGCGTCACCAAGCCCAAGGCCTCGCCTTTCGGTAACTCCGAAAATCTCAATGTATGGATTCCCTACACCACCGCCATGAGCCGCATGCTGGGGCAGTCCTACCTACGCAGCATCACCATCCGGGTCAGCGACGCCTTCCCCCCCGACATGGCGGAAAACGGCATCACCAGGCTTCTGACCAAACGCCATGGCGCGGAAGATTTTTATGTGCAGAACACCGACACCATCCGGAAAACCATCGAAAAGACCACTCAGACGATGACGCTGCTGATTTCTCTGATCGCGTTGATTTCCCTCATCGTCGGCGGTATCGGCGTGATGAACATCATGCTGGTGTCGGTCACCGAACGGACCCGCGAAATCGGCGTGCGGGTCGCGGTGGGCGCACGGCGCAACGACATCCTGCGACAATTCCTCATCGAAGCGATCCTGGTCTGCCTGTTCGGCGGCATCCTGGGGGTCAGCCTGGCGATGGCCATCCATTTCATCTTCAGCGAATTCGGCGGGACGGTCCGCATGGTGTTTTCGCCGCTCTCGATCGTCGCGGCCTTCGCCTGTTCGACTCTGATCGGCGTGGTTTTCGGATATCTGCCGGCCCGCAACGCCGCGCGGCTTGATCCGGTGGAGGCCTTGGCCCGGGAATGACCTCTTTCATGACGATAAGCCGGCGTTTGTTTGGCGGACTCCTGGTCCTGTTTCCCGTCGCGTGCGGTCCTCTGATCGAAACGCCTTACGCGCCGCCCGAAATCGCGGTGCCCGCCCAATGGAGCGAGGCCGACGCGATCCCACCGACCCCGCCGTCGCCCTGGTGGCGGCGCTTCGACGACGCCGACCTCGACTTGTTGATCGAAGAGGCTTTGGCGCGCAACAACGATCTGGCGGCAGCCACCATCAAAGTCCGCAAGGCCCGGTTGCAGGCCGGACTGGCCGCCGACAAACTCGTTCCCGCGCTCAGCGCCGATGCCAGTGTCGCGGGCAGCAAGGATTGGTCCGACCGCCCACAGGCACTGACCTCTTCGACGACGAGCACCGCCGCGTTGAGCGGATCGCTCAGCTACGAAGTCGACCTGTGGGGCCGGTTGTCCCGCACCCTCGACGCCGCCCGCTGGGAGGCGGAAGCGACCCGGGAAGACCGGGAGGACACAGCCCTCTCGTTGGTCGGAACCACCGCCACGCTTTATTGGAAGGCGCTTTATCTGAAACAGCGGATCGAGATGAGCCGGCAGGATATCGCCTATGCCGGGAAAACCCTCGATCTCGTCCGCGTCCAGAAAAAATCGGGAGCGGCCTCCGCCCTCGAGGTCCTGGAGGCCGAAGAAAACCTGCGAAGCCAGGAGGCCGATCTCGATGACTATCTGCGGAGCCAGACCGAGAACAACAACGCGCTGGCCATTCTGTTCGACGGCCCGCCGCGCTCGATCGCGATCGAACGGCCCGGATTGCCTACCGGCGAGTTACCGGCCGTGGAGGCAGGGTTGCCGGTGAAACTGCTGGCCAGACGCCCCGATCTGCGCGCCGCCGAACTGCGGCTGCGCGAAAGCCTCGCCACCGTCGACGCGACGCGGGCCAGTTACCTGCCGACGCTGAGCCTGACCGGCAGCATGGGCAGTTCCAGCACCGCCCTGACGCAAGTCCTGCAAAATCCCGTCGGCACCCTGGGAGCCGGACTGACCCTGCCCTTCCTGCAATGGAACGAGATGCAGCTCACGGTGAAGTCCTCGCAGGCCGACTATGAGAAGGCCGTGGTCAATTTCCGCCAAACGCTTTACGCGGCCTTGCGCGACGTCGAAAACGCCCTTTCGGCCCGCCGGCGTTACACCGACCAGGCCGTCAAACTGACTGCCGCGGTCGAGGCGGCGCGAGGCGCCGAACGACTCTACGAGATTCGTTACCGGGCCGGAGGATCGACCCTGCAGGTATGGCTGGACGCCCAGAACAAGCGGCGCGCACTGGAGGAAACCTTGCTGGAAAACCGACTGAACCGGCTGGTGACCCAGGTGACGCTGTTTCAGGCTTTGGGCGGGGACACGGCGAACAATCAAGACGGCCATGCTCCCCTTTGATGGGGGAGGCCTTTGGGCATCTCCCGTTGTCTCCGGTTACTCAACGGCTTGAAAGGCAACCCCGGATATTTTGAACCACCAAGGCACCAAGACACCAAGGTGATGGAGTGCGCCGCAGGCATTCACCCGTTCATCGGATCGATATCCGTGGGATGGGAAAGTAATGCCTGCGGCGCGCATTCTTCTTGGATCCGCCACGCGGCCGGATATATCGGGAAACGCCTTGGTGTCTTGGTGCCTTGGTGGTTCATCAAAAGCCGGAACGCACCGGAACCGGTCACCGAACCCTCAATAGTCTCACCCGCCACCCGCGTCAGGATCGCCCGCCCGGAGCGAAACGGGATAATCCCAGCGCATCGACCAATCGACGCAATTCCTGGCGGGCGGCGACGTGCGACAGGCTCATTTCGATCCCCGACCCCTCACCCAGATCGAAGAGCGTCAGCCCTTCCAGGAAAAGCTCACGGTAGATCACCCGTTCGCCGAGGCCGCCGATCAACCGAAAACCGATCCGTTTCGCCAGTTCGCCCAACAGACGCTCCATCTCGCGTTTGTTGCGGGCGTCGAGCGTCGACAACCGGTTGCGCAGGACGAACCAGTCGACCACGGCCTTTTCCCCACGCAAGGCGCGAAGCTTCTTGGTTTCCCATACCATCTCGCTGTAATGGCTGGGCCGGCTGATTTTCATATTTTCGGGATCGACCTTGGCCAGCACGTCGAGGTCGATGAAGCTGTCGTTCAGTGGCGTGACCAGGGTATCGGCATAGGAATGGCCGAGGCGGGACAGCGGATGATCGCTGCCCGGAGTATCGACCACCACCACATCGTGAGCCGCCCGCATCCGTTCCAACGCCGCCAGAAACCGCGCCTCGTCGGACGAAACGTCGGAAGTCGGCGGCACCGCCTCGTGATCGGGCATGGTCAACGCACGGCCGCTGGCGGCCTTGCGCCGACGGTTTTCCACATAGCGGCTCAACGTCGCCTGCCGCGCATCGAGATCGATGGTTCCGACCGAGGCGCCCAAAGCGAGCAGCGATACCGCCAGATGCATGGCCACCGTCGACTTGCCGGTTCCCCCCTTCTCGTTGCCGATGACGATGACATGAGCCGGACCGCTCATACGTTTTACCTCCGTTCCCCCGTCACCGGCGCTGGCGCCGATGACAATGAACTGCGACGAGCCGCTCATGCTTTTCAATCTCCCCCATGCCCACGAAGGGCGGTCGCGTTCCACCGTTCGCCCCTGGCAAAAACGCCCGCGCGCCCCGGCTATCTCACCCGCCCAAACTCACCCCGACCAGACGACCAATTCCAAACGTCAATCCCGCCGCGGCGAAGCCGATGAGCAATTGGCGGGTGGCCGAAAACAGAAAGCTTCGCCCGGTGAACAAGGCGGTTCCAGCTCCAATTCCACACAAGGCCGCGCCGCTCGCGCCCAGGCTGCCGAGCAGGGCGGGAACGCCATCAAGGAAGCAGTATGGCAGGATGGGAAAGATCGCCCCCAGGCCGAACAGACCGAAAGACGTAATCGCCGCCGACCAGGCCGAACCGCCCAGCGATTCCGGATCGATACCCAGTTCCTCGCGCACCAGGGTATCGAGAGCGGTCTGCGTGTTGGCCATCATCCGCCCGGCCAGTTCGCGCGCCTCCGCCTCCCCCAGCCCCTTGGCCTGGTAGATCAGGATCAACTCCTCGCGTTCCTCATCGGGAGATTGGCTCAACTCCTCGGCTTCGGTGGCGATCTGACGTTGGTAGAGTTCGCGCGAGCTATTGACCGAGAGCCATTCGCCCATCGCCATCGAGCAGGCACCCGCCACCAATCCGGCGGCGCCGGTCAGGAGGATGACGTGGCGATCCGCCATCGCTCCGGCGATGGCCATCACCAAGCTGAGATTGGAAACCAATCCATCGTTGGCCCCCAGCACGGCGGCGCGCAGGGCATTTCCCCCCATGGCGCGGTGCCGGCCTTCGAGATTGGCGAGCGCGCTGCCGGACAACCCGGCGCTCCCCGATGATTGCTGGGCGATGGCCTGCACGATGCGGGCATGGGACCGTTCGGCGGCCGGCAAACGGCCGGCGACGGCCTCCGGCTGATTGTCGTAGCTGCCGATGTCGGCCTGCTCCAGCGCGTTGACCGTCGGTAAAACGAAGGAAACGCCCATCCGGCGAGCCAGCCACGTCAACAAACGGGTACGCGGACTGGGCTTCGGAATCGAGACGGGCAACCCCGCCTTGGCGAGCTTGGCCTGCCAGAACGCGACATGGGCATCCTCTATGGCGGCCAGTCTGGCGAAAATCTTGGCAAGCCGCGAATCGCCTTCCACCTCGGCGAGGGCACGATAAAGGGCGCTGCTGTCGACCTCTCCCTGCAGATTGCTGCGATACCGGCTTTCGGGAGTTGGGTTCACCATGAATTCAAGGCCCCTTTTTGTCGCCTGGATTTGAGGACAATTAGGGGAGATGTCGACCACGGGTCAAGTCGCCATTGCGCTTTCCGCCTGTCGATCTACGCGAATCTTCTCGTCGTCGTTTGATGGGAGGGGGCGCAAGGGGGGCGCCAATTCTTCTCCATCTGCCACCGGCTTTCGTGTTTCCTTGTCTAATGCTATGCTCCGGCGGTCACATCTTGTATTTCGGGGATTCCACTTCATCATGACCGAACGTTTGGATTGCGCCGTCATCGGAGCCGGAGTGATTGGCCTGGCCATCGCCCGTGCCTTGGCCTTGGCCGGCCACGAGGTAATCGTGCTGGAGGCCGAAGACGCCATCGGCACCGGCACCAGTTCCCGAAACAGCGAAGTCCTGCACGCCGGCATGTACTATCCGGCCGGAAGTCTCAAGGCGCGCCTCTGCGTGAAGGGCAACGCCATGCTGCGGGGCTATCTCGCCGAACGTCGGGTCGATCATAAGATGCTGGGCAAATTGATCGTCGCCACCGACACCGAGGAAGAGGCCCAACTCGACGCCATTTTGGCCAAAGGCCAGACCAACGGGGTCGAACGGCTGAACCGCCTCAGCGCGGCGCAGGCTCACGCGCTGGAACCGGCCGTAAGATGCACGGCGGCCTTGCATTCCCCCCTGACCGGCATTATCGACACCCATGGCTACATGCTGGTGCTGCAGGGCGATATCGAGGCGGCAGGAGGCATCGTCGCCTTGAAAAGCCCGGTCCTGAGGGGCGAAATCTCCGACAAGGGCATCCTGCTTTCGGTGGGAGGCGACGAGCCCAGCCAGGTTCTCTGCGGCCGCGTCGTCAATGCCGGCGGGTTGGGAGCCCAGGCGATCGGCGCCTCTTTCGCCGGCCTTTCCCCGGAAACCGTGCCGCCGCTTTATTTGTGCAAGGGCAACTATTTTCTGCTCGGTGGACGGGTCCCGTTCTCACGGTTGGTTTATCCGACCCCGCAAAGCGCCGGCCTCGGCGTGCATTTCACGCTCGATCTGGCGGGACAGGGCCGTTTCGGTCCGGACGTCGAATGGGTCGACGAGGCCCATTACGAGGTCGATGCCCGCCGCGGCGACGGCTTCTACGCGGCGATCCGCCGATATTGGCCGGATCTCAAGGATGACGCTCTGCGTCCGGGCTTCGCCGGCATTCGGACCAAACTGAAACCACAGGGGCAGACGGCAAGCGATTTTCTGATCCAGGGGCCGGCCGATCATGGCGTCGATGGCCTGGTCAATCTTTACGGCATGGAATCGCCCGGATTGACGGCATCGCTGGCCATTGGCGCGCATGTCGCGGAGTTGTTGCAATGATCGGCAGACGGACTTTCGGATTGGGGCTGGGCGCCATGGGACTGGCGGGCCTGGGACTGGGATGGCCGCGAGACGCCGCCGCGGCATTGCGGATCAACGGCCGCCTCTTCCCCGACAAGGATCGCAAGCTGCGCGATATTCCCTACACGCCTTTCGAACAGATCCCCAACCATCGCCAGTACATGCGCGACATCGTGATCGCGCTTTCGTCCTACGCCAAGGGGCGCAAATCGAACTTCATCATGCTGGGGCGCGATGCGCCGGAATTGCTCGTCAAGGACCAGCGGGAGTGGGACTGGGAAAGCGGGCGGGACGTCGACGGCGCCGCAGCCGGCAAATACACGCCCGTGGGCAGCGTCGTGCGGCCCTATCTGAAAGCGATCGACGGCATCCTGTTCGATGGTCTTTTCTGCGGCATGGACGGCTTCGACCAACCGACCGATCCGACCTCCGCCAAGGTGGCGCTGAGCGCCGTCTCCACCTTGCAGAAGGAAGGACGCCGGGTATTTTCCCTCGAATATGCCAAGGACAAGACGCAAGTCGCGGCGGCGACGAAGAAGGCCGCGCAGGTCAAGGTCCTGGACTATGTCACCCAGGACGACGCGCGACAATTCGGACAGATCCCCGCAGGCAGACCGCCTTCTGAAAACGCCGAGCATGTCACCGACCTCGACCATGTCCGCAATTTCCTGCCCTTGTTGCATTCGACAGCGTTCGGCAGCAAGGACGACTGGGTTTCGGCACTGGCGCGGACGAATTACGACATGCTGCTGCTCGACCCCTTCTGGCGGGGCGTGGAACCGCTGACGGCCATCGACATCAAGGCGCTGCAGATGAAGCAACTTGGCAGCCGGCGCCTTGTGCTGGCCGAACTGTCGCTGGGCCGGGCGATGGACACCAAATTCTATTGGAAAAAGGACTGGACGGTCGGCTCCCCCGATTGGCTGGTCGCGCCCGCCCCCGATCAGCCCGGACAGACGATGGTCCGCTATTGGGATGAGGGCTGGAAGAGCGTCATCGGCCAATATATGCAAGGGCTGATCGACATCGGCGTCGATGGCGTTCTGTTGAACGACCTGGACGCCTATTTTTATTTCGAGGACATGATGCCGCTGCGCTGATCGGGGATGCGGCCTGGGGCCTTATGCCAAGTCTCGGCAATCGAAACCGATCACCGAGCCCTCAATCGCCGGGCGGGTTTCTCTGAAACCCTAGGCTTCGCGCCAACGATGGCGCGGGCCCTCAATGGGCCAGACTAAGTCTCGATAAGACAACTTGGTATTAGTTTCGCCAATCCGTCAATGCCATTTCCAGACGCCGCCGGCCCTCTTCGCCCGGCGGCAAACCGACCCTCAGCCAGCGCGGGGATGCGGCAAACGGCCGGACCAGGATTCCCCGCTGCCCGAGATGCTCGTAAAGCGCCCAGGCTCTGGGTGCGTTGATCAGCCGAAACAATGCCGTACCGCCGGCAATGGACAGTTCGGCCTTGGCGAGCAGCGTATCGAGCAATCCGGCTTCGCGAACCAGCCGGACACGGGCCTTTTCCATCCACTCCTGGTCAGCCAGGGCGATCCGCCCGATATGCAACGCCGGACCACTGACCGGCCATGGCCCCAATGTGGTGCGCAAAAGCCGCGCCATGGCGGGATCGCAAATGACGAAACCCAGGCGCAATCCAGCCAGACCGAAGAACTTTCCAAAACTACGCAAAACCACAAGCCCGGGATGAACATGCGGTGCCAGGGACTGGTCGGGATCGATATCGCCGAATGCCTCGTCAACCACGAGCAACCCGCCTTTCTTGGCAAGAGTGGCGGCGACTTCGAGCAACCGCTTCGGATCGTGCCGGCGCCCATCGGGATTGTTCGGATTGACCACCACCACGACATCGACGTCCCCGATCCGTTCGATGGTTTCGCAAGGCAGGATCTGATGTCCGGAGTTCGTCCAGGCCGCCGTGTGTTCGGCATAGGTCGGCCCGATCACCGCGACCCGGGAAAACGGGCGCAACCGCGGCAGCGTCTGAATGACGGCCTGACTTCCGGCGGCCACCACGATCTGTTCGGCGGCGGCAACGCCGTAGGCGGCGGCGGCGGCCTCGCGCAGGGCCCCTTCCATGGTCGCATCGGGCAACCGCTGGCAGTAACTCAGATCCAGGGCCGGCAAGGGATAGGGAAACGGGCTGATACCGGTAGACAGGTCGAGCCATCCCGCGGCAGGCCGGCCGAAACGAGCATCGGCCGCGGCCAAGTCTCCGCCATGAGTCGGCAGGGCAAAGGGGTCGATAGAGGAAAAAAGCGATCGCATGGCCTGGTGATTCTTAATAAACGGCTCCAAGGGCTCTCTCCCGTGGCAGGTCGGGGCCCGATCGGCAAGGATCGAACCACAACCGTCTCCGATAGTCGATGACGTTTTGGGTGAACATGCCACGCAGGTCGGATAGCGCGCCTTTTTGTATAAACGGCCTGGGACAAAAATTAAGAAAAGCTCCCTACGGTTCGCAACCGGTTCAGCCCATGATCCGCCCGCGAGAAAAACTTCGCTCCTCGAAGCCCAAAAGGGAATAGTTACGGTTTCATGTCGAATGGCGATCACCCGCCCCATTACCCCCGATAGAATTTCCGGAACAAGCCCCCCCACGAACAGGCGCAAAGGCTCTGATTCTGAAGAATCGGTAAATTTAGGCTTCAAAATCCCCCCCCGAACGGGCTACCTTGATCGCGCGGGGGCACTCCGGTTAGAACATCCGTCCAGGGGGCGGAGACATCACCGACCGGGTTGTCGAGCAAATACGCCACGCGGTGCTGACCGTCGCTGGCTCGGGGAAATTGGATCGGAAATTTTGTCGGCGATGGCTGCGGATCGTAAGGTCAATTTGCGCATCGAGGCAACTTTCGGTTCCACATCTGTATCCCCCCCGCGGGATGGACGCCGGTTCACAAGGCGATCCCGTCTCTGTATCCGGTGTTGGTCACGGGGGAAAGACGCTTGGCGGATCGGCGATCACTCATGAGACCCCAGGAAGGAATGTGGCGCTTCCTTCGCCACACCTTTCCCGAACGCCAAATCCTTGTGCGGGATCATGGGCGCATCCGTTGCTTCAGCCTGGGTACCTTGCACCAAATGCTGATCACCGGGGTCATTGCGGGATGTGTGTTATGGGCCCTGCTGGCCACCGCGGCCTATCTGGACGGTGTCGCCACATTGGCCTCGAAAGAAGACGAAATCGCCCACCGGACGGCCGAACTGGACGGGGTCAAGGCCAACTATCAAGCCGCGTTCGGACGGCTCGACGAATTCCAAGGCATCTTTTCGGGCATCACCTGCGAAATTTCGGATATCCAAGACAGCTTGCTGCGCATCGCCGAGCGAAGCGTAAGCTCCGCCAAGCGCGGGCAGGCCGTGGCCGCCATGCCCCGCCTGGACCCCGACGCCAGCGGATGCCGGGTCGTCGCCGCCGACACCGATCCGAAGGCCGCGACATCCGACGGCGGTTCCTTGAAGGATACCAAACGCATCATTGGATCCTTAAAGGAAGGCGCCGGAAAGGATGGCGCCTTGCCGGGCAAGGACGCCACCGCTAAGGACGGCGCCCCCATCGATCAGGAAGCCCTGCGTCGGCGCGCCGCCCATCTCGAAGAGGAACTGGCCAAATTGAAAGCCAGCCATGGCGCCTTCCTCGAACAAACGGCAGGCGTCGCCGCGGTGCGGATCGGGGAATTGGAAAAGGCGCTGTCCTCCGTGGGAGTCGACGCCAAAGTCCTGAATGGAGACGCAAATCGCCGCGGCCGCAAGATCGAGGATGAGAAAAACAGCATCTTCGGACGCGGCGGGCCGTTCATCGCGGCGAAGCGCGGCGCGGGCATCCCCTCCGATGGCTTCAATCCGGTAGCCCTGTTCAATACTCACGCAGATCGCCTGGACAATCTGACAGCCGCGATCAAGACGCTGCCATTGGGTGAACCCCTCGCCGACTACGAGGTCACCAGCCCTTTTGGCGCTCGCAACGATCCGATCAACGCGATGACCGGCATTCATGAAGGCGTCGACCTTGGCGCGGTGACGGGAACCCCCGTCATGGCGACGGGCGATGGGCAGGTGGTTTGGGCTTCCTGGCGCGACCGCTATGGTCTCCTGGTGGAGATCGAACATGGAGCTGGCCTGCGTACCCGTTACGCCCATTTGTCGAAAGTTCTGGTCAATGTCGGCCAGCACGTATCGCGCGGAGCGCCCTTGGGCCTCGTCGGCGAGACCGGTCGGACCACCGGGCCTCATTTGCATTATGAAGTGCGCATGGGCGATCAGGCGACCAATCCAATGAAATTCATTATGGCAGGGCAAAATGTTCTCAAAGGGCAATAAGACCGCCTCGCGGCGTTCCACCCCTTCGATCATCGGGGGAGATTGCACCTTTACGGGTGACATCTTAAGCGAAGGGGAAGTGCAGATAGACGGACGCCTGGAAGGCGACGTCCGCTGCCGCAATCTGGTCATCGGAGAACAAGGCTCGGTGACCGGTGAAATCAGTGCCGAGGCCGTCAACGTGTTGGGAACGGTTACCGGCCAGATCACCGCGCAAACCGTCGCGCTGGCCCGAACGGCCCGCATCCTGGGCGATATCACTCACGACAGCCTGTCGGTCGAAGTGGGCGCCTATGTGGAAGGCCGGTTCAATCGCCTTCCCTCCGAAACGACCAGTTCCATCGCCGCCTCCCTCGCGGAAAGGGAATTGGCCCGCTCCTCCGCCGGACAACAGGCTTTATTGACCAGCCAGCCCGAATCCGATACAGCCACGTCGGACAAGAGCGAAGATCACTCAGGCCCCGGAAAAGTAGTTCTGCTCGGCAGCTAGAACGGCTCCCACGCTTTTTTCAAGGCTCTGGGCCTCGCTCGGCTTTGAGAGTTTTTCCTTTTGATCTTCATCAAAATACGGAAAACTCTCCCGCTCCAACCGGTATCCGAAAACCGGCTCCATTGGACGCATCCCACGATTCCCCCCGACACAAGTAGAATATAGAGCACACTTTTGGAACTTATGATTTCCTGGCCCGACATCGCGGCACTGCTCACGGTGGTGGCCATCGACGTGGCCCTCGCCGGAGATAACGCCTTGGTCGTCGGAATGGCGGCGGCGGGTCTCCCCAAGGCTCTGCGTAATCGCGCGATACTTCTTGGCATCGCCGCGGCGGCGGCGTTGCGCATCATTTTCGCCGGTATCGCCGTGCATCTGATGCAGATCGTCGGCATGACCGCCGCCGGCGGACTTCTCCTACTTTGGGTTTCATGGAAGCTGTGGCGCGAGATCCGCTCGCAACAGGGCGAAAACCAAGCGGCGGAGGCACTGAATGACGGCTCCACCGGCCCGAAGGTCGGAAAAGCGACAAAAACCTTGCGACAAGCCATCATCCAGATTTTTCTGGCCGACCTTTCCATGTCGCTCGACAATGTCCTCGCCGTCGCCGGAGCCGCACGCGACAATGTGTGGGTTTTGATCATCGGACTGGGCTTTTCCGTCGTCCTGATGGCCTTCGCGGCGAATGTCATCGCCCGCCTGATCCACCGTTACCGTTGGATCGCCTATGTTGGCTTGGTGATCATCCTCTATGTCTCGCTCTCGATGATCTGGGAAGGCGGCCCTCCGGTGATCGAGGCACTTCCCCTCACTTCCGGTGTTGGGAAGTAGGAATTCCAGGGAAGTCCCCGCCCAACTAATTTGGTAAAGATCATTTACCATACCGTTTGTTATGGTAAAATATGAAGAATAGCCCACTTTCGTTCAACCGGGCATACCACCATATGGGGGAGGTACTGCGAAACAACACGATGGAAGATATTGTGGCAAGAGATCGAATCCGGCCGGCGAAACTGGCCGAAGCCGTCGCGGAACATCTGGAATCGCTGATTTTGGAAGGCTCGCTGAGACCTGGCGACCGGTTGCTGGCCGAACGCGACCTGGCGAACAAACTGGATGTTTCGCGCCCCTCCTTGCGCGAGGCGCTCGATCTTCTGGAACAGCGCGGCCTTTTGCAGAGCGGACGCGGCGGAACCTATGTTTCAGGCCTGCTGGGCGACGGCTTCAGCACCCCCTTGCTTGAGATGCTCGAAACCAACGAGCCCAGTTCCACATATGACTACCTCGAATTCCGTGGCGCCGTCGAGGGAACCGCCGCCTATTTCGCCGCACTGCGCGCCAGCGACATGGACCGCGAAATGGTGCACGCCCATTTCCTGACAATGGAGGCGGCCCACGCCGAGACTGAAAGCGACCCCAGCCGGGAAGCCGACGCCGACACCGATTTCCATTTGTCGATCTACGAGGCCAGCCACAATCTGATGATGCTGCATGTGATGAGCAGCCTGGGCGACGTCCTGCACAAGGACGTTCTTTACAATCGCAGCAAACTCTATACCCGCAAGGGCGTCCGCGCCCTGTTGCTCGATCAGCACCGCGCGGTTCATGACGCCATCCTGAGCGGCGATGCCGAAGCGGCGCGGGCCGCGGCCGAGGCCCATGTCAATTTCACCAAGGCGGCTCTCCACGAAATCGACAAGGCCGACAACCGGCTTGAGAAATCGCTGCGCAGGATCGTCTCCAATATTCCCGGTGACGGCAGTGGCCAGGAAATCTTGCAACTGGCTGGCGCCAGTGATGATTTTCAGATGGACTGAGGAAAGTGCCGGCGCTTTTTCAAAGCGGCCCGGCTGCAAGAGACAGAAGATTAAAGCAGGACGCGAGATTCCATGACCGAGGCCATCAGCAGCCATCACAACGAGGAAAACCAGCAGAGTCCGCTGGCCGGCCTGCTCAAGTCGCACCCGGAGACGGCTTTCGATTATCTCGAATTCCGCTTCATCGCCGCAGGCATGTCGGCCCAGATGGCGGCGGAACGGGCCAGCGAAAAGGAACGGGCGCGGATTACCCGGGCCTTTGAGACGGTGGTCGCCGCGTCGGAAATGCTCGATACCAGCGCCGAATACGAGGCCGACCGCGAATTCCATCTGTCGATCTATGCGGCATCGCATAATGCGGTGATGGAACATGTGATGCGTAACGTCTTCGTGATGCTGCATCAGGACGTCTTCTATGACCGCAGGCAATTCCACGGTCGGGCCGGTGTCCGGGAACTTCTGCTGCGCCAGCACAAAGCCATCTACGACGCGGTCATGGCCCGCGAACCCGAGCGCGCCCGCCGCGCCGCCGAAAACCACGTCCTTTACATTCGCGACACCCTTCAGGAGAGCCGCGTCGCCGAACAGCGTGCCGCCGTGGCCTTGCGCCGCTCCGGCCGAGCCAGCCTCGTTCAAATGAACGACGTGGAAACCTGACGGCGACACGCGCTCCGAAGCCACCCTCCTACCCGCTCAAGTCATCCCCGATCTTTTTATGGTAAAAACTTCTTACCGGTTTACATTTTCGGTAAAAAGTCGTAACCAATAGAAGAATCGAAGCGCTAAGCCTCGTCCAGGATCGAAGGTGAATGCCAATGAGCAAAAATCCACTGCCGGGTCGACCGGACACCGTCTATTACTTTCCGACATGTCTGGTTGACCTTTTCTATCCCGAGGCCGGAATGGCCGGGATCGAGCTGTTGAAACGGGCAGGCACGACGGTCGTCATGCCCGGCCAGCAAAGCTGTTGCGGCCAACCGGCGCGCAACTGCGGCTATTACGAGGAAGCCCGCAGCGTCGCCCGCGCCCAATTGGCGGCCTTTCCGAAAAACTGGCCCATCGTGGTCCCCTCCGGCTCCTGTGCCGGGATGATGAAAACCCATTATCCCGAACTGTTCAAAGGCATGCCGGAGCTGCCCCAGGTCCAGGCCTTCTGTGATCGAGTCTTCGAGCTGACCTGGTTCCTGGTCCATGTCATGGATATCAAGCTGGTCGACAAGGGCGAACCGGTCAGGGTCACCTGGCACGGTTCCTGCCATTCGATGCGTGAAATGGGCGTGGTCGAGGAACCCAAGGATCTTTTGCGCAGCCTCTCCAACGTGACGCTGGTGGAAGCGGACTACGAAAAGGAATGTTGCGGTTTCGGCGGCACCTTCTCGGTGCGTTTGCCGGAAATCTCGGCCGCCATGGTCACCGACAAGGTCAACAACATCGTGGCGACGGGCGCCACGCAGGTCGTCTCGGGCGACATGGGCTGCATGATGAATATTTCGGGCGCCATGAAAAAAGCCAAAGCCCCCGTCAAAGGCCGCCATATCGCCGAGTTCCTGCTCGAGCGTATCGGAAGAGGAGACGCGTGATGCCAGAACTCAGCCACGATTTCGAGCATGCCGCCGTCAAGGCGTTGGGCAACCAGCAGCTGCGCACCAATTTCCGTCGCGTCATGACCGGCTTGATGAACAAGCGCGCCGCCCAGTTTCCCGACCCCGACGAATTGCAGGCCTTGCGCTCCCGCGGTAAATCCATCAAGGACCGCGCCCTGGCCAAACTGCCCGATCTGCTGGTCCAACTGGAACAGAATCTGATCGCCAACGGTATCCAGGTCCATTGGGCGGAATCAGTCGACGAAGGCAACCGGATCATCCTCGACATCCTGAGAAAGGCGAACGCCAAATCGCTGATCAAGGGCAAGTCGATGGTTTCCGAGGAAATGCACTTCAATCATTTCCTCGAGGAAAACAACATCCGCGCGCTGGAATCGGACCTCGGCGAATATATCATCCAGCTCGCCGGCGAAGGTCCGTCACACATCGTCATGCCGGCCATCCACAAGAACAAGGGTGAGATCGGCAAACTATTCCAGGAGAAGATCGATGGGCAAGGCTATACCGACGATCCCGACGAACTGACCGCCGCGGCGCGGCGGGTTCTGCGTCAGATGTTCGCCAATGCCGACGCCGGTTTCTCGGGCGTCAATTTCGCCGCCGCCGATACAGGCTCCCTCGTCCTGATGTCCAACGAGGGCAACGGACGCATGTCGACCCACCTGCCTTCGATGCATATCGCCCTGATGGGCATCGAAAAGGTGATCGAGCGCCTGGAGGACGTCGGCCCGTTGATCAGTCTGGCCTGCCGCTCGGCCACTGGCCAGCCGATCACCACCTACGTCAACGTCATCAGCGGCCCCCGGAAGGCCGGCGAGAAGGACGGCCCGAAGGAAGTCCATCTGGTCATTCTCGATAACGGCCGCACCAGGATTTACGACGATCCGCAATTGCGCGAGGGACTGCGCTGCATCCGCTGCGCCGCCTGCATGAACCACTGCCCGGTCTATACCCGGATCGGCGGCCATGCCTACCAGTACACCTATCCCGGCCCCATCGGCGAAATTCTCAATCCGCAGATGCAAGGTATCGAGAAGGCCGGCGACGTCCTGCATGCCTCCAGTCTTTGCGGCCGTTGCGCCGAAGTCTGCCCGGTGAAGATTCCCCTGGTCGACCTGATCGTCCGTCTGCGCCGGGAATCGATCCGTCCCTCGGCAGACGCCGTGAAGGGCGGCGGCAGCCGGAAAAGCGGCATGGAGAACGTCATCTGGTTCGGCTGGAAGACGATGTATGCCAATCCGCTGTTTTATCGCTGGGGAACATGGTGGCTGCGCAAGATCGGCAATCTGATGCCCGCCGGTCTGCCTCTCCTCAAACAATGGACGTCGGTCCGCAGCAAACCGCAATTCGCTTCCCGTTCCATCTATGACCTGGCTCGTGAAAGGGGCATCCGTGATGAGTAACGCTCGCTCAGCCATTCTGGAACGTCTGCGCAAGGCTCCCAAGAAGCCCGTTCCGGATCTCGCCCCCTGGTCGCCCTACAAGACGACGACGGAACAGCCCCTGGATCGCTTCCGCCGCCTGATGGGTGCGGTCAAGGGTGAAATCATCGACACCAAGCGCGCCGATCTCGCGGAAACCCTGCGCAAGGTTCTGGCCGACAAACAGGCCAAGAACCTACTCTATGCGCCGAATACCGAGATCGGACGGACCATCGACGCGGCTTGGGCCACCGAGCCCGGCCCGCAGCTGGTTGCCTACGACAAGCCCATGGAAGAGTTGAAATCGTTGATGATCAACGACATCGACGCCGGCATCACCAGCACCATGGGCGCCATCGCCGACACCGGTTCGCTGATCGTCTGGCCATCAGCAGAGGAACCGCGCCTGATGTCCTTGGTGCCGCCCATCCATATCGCGGTCCTGGAGGCGTCGAAAATGTACGACTCCTTCTCCGAAGCCGTGGGTAAGCTGGGCTGGAACAAGAAACCGCCGGGGAACACCCTGCTGATCTCGGGCCCGTCCAAAACAGCCGACATCGAGGGCATTCTCTGCTTCGGTGTGCACGGTCCCAAGCAGTTGGTCATCATCCTCATCACCGACTGAAAAACCCACTGAACTCCTTCAGGCGGGGGCGATAACGCCTCCGCCTGTCGCGTACCAAATCTCGGTATCGCCAACAACGGCTGCTCCCCTCTCTTCGGCTAACCTTCGTTCCCCGCCCCTTAAGGGCGTGTGGACATTTGGCAGTCGGCCAGATTCTCTTCGTCCTCTTGATCGTTCCGGTGCGCTCCAGCTTTTGATTAACCACCAAGGCACCAAGGCGCCTTTCGGATCAGTCGGCGGCGGCCAATCTGCGCCGCAGGCATTCGGCCGACAGCCGATAACGGGACGGGAAAATGCCGGAGCTACACTCCGCCACCTCGGTGTCTTGGTGCCTTGGTGGTTCAAAATATCCGGGCTTTCCTTTCAGCCGTTGGGGAACCAGAGGCACCGGGAGAAGTCTTAAGGCGCCCCATCAAAGGGGGCGTGGCCGTCATGAATGTCCACGCGCCCTAGCAGCCCAAGCGGAGCGGAGGCGCCTAAGTGCGCCCGCATCAAAAAAATTGATTGCGCGATAAATTCGTTGCAATTAAAAATTGAATTATCATATTTATACAACTATTAGATGATTCCGTCAGCGTTCGCACCCTTTGGCTTGCCCAGGAGTGTGTATAGCGCCGTGCCACAACACAACCTAAAGTTTATCTAAATAATATATATACACTTATTCATACACAACAGAACTATCCTCCAGGTGCGATCCAGCGGAACCACCCATCAAAACAGCTATTGGGGACGCCAAATGGTGAAAATCCTTGCACTCCTGCTCACAATACTCGGCGTCTGCACGGCGGTTCCCGCCGCGGCTCAATGTCCGACGCCCACGACACCGGTCGATGCGCAGACGGAAATGGCCACGCTCCTGACCCAGGACGGCACCAATTTCGGCCAATTCGCCTGGGATTATTTCACCTATTTGAATAACAGCGGAGTGCTGGGGGCGCCCTTGCCCTGGGAAAGCCAGCGGCAGACTGCGGATGTCTATCTGCCGAATGGCGCGGCGCCGACGGCCTGGACGGCACCGCCCGCCACGCCGGCTGCGGTCTGCGCGGCGGCCCAGACGATCGGCATGAATCCGGCCCTTCCCTTCCATAACCTGGACAGCATCCTCCAGGTCGACGGGTTGGTCGCCAACGATAATCCGGCCGCCCTTAATCCGCTGGCCGCCACGCCCCGGCCGCCGACGCCGCTCCGCTATCTGATCCAGCAGGGGCAGCTTGCCTTCACCTATATCGTCAACAACGGCATCTACAACAAAAACGGGCAGCAGGCCGTGGTCCAGGCCGGACAGCCGCTCAATTTCACCGCCAACAGTTTCGAGCTCAAGACGTCGTGGATTTGGATCGGTGGCGATTCCACCCTGTCCGGCAATCTCGCGAAACAAGGCTTCCTGGTCGTCAACGCCTACTATCAGCAATTCGATTCCGTCGGCAATCCGATCCTACAGAATGGTCAGCCGGTCTATACCGTCGGCTGGGCGGCCCTCACCGGCATGCATATCATCTTGAAGCCGCAAGGATATCCGGCCTGGGTGTGGATCACGTTCGAGAATGTGCAGAACGCCACTTACGTACCTCCGGGTCCGCAACTGCCGATCGACCAGGCCACCGCAACGCTGAACACGCAATATCAGAAGACATTGGCCGGTACCGTGCTCGCCAACTATCAGTTGATGGGCGTACAGACGACCTTCATGCAAGGATCCCAGCCGACCCTGCTCGCCAATTCGACCATCGAGACGGCCTTTCAGCCCATGTCCTCCTGCATCACCTGCCATGGCACGGCGAGCTATTCGGCCAACAACGGATATTTCAACTTCGCCACGCCGGACGGCCATGGCGGAGTCGTCTATCCGACCGGACAGCTCCCCTCCCTCGCCGGTTATGTGATGTTCGACTATGTGTGGTCGCTCCGCCGCGCGCACTGGGCAACCAATCCGTGACATTCCCGCCGCAATAAATTCACTCCGCAACCGCAGCGAAGGGTCAGAAAGATGAGCGTCCTCAACTATCCGCGCCTGTATCTGAACGGCTGGATCTCGTGGAATCCGCCCACCGGCAACAACAACGACTATATCAATACATTTCTGGCTGAACGCGCCGACATCAATTACCTCGTCGTACAGCCGACCTTCGCTCCCGCCGATGGCGTTGGGGCCTTCATCCCCGGTCAATATATCCAGGATTTCCGGATCTGGATGACCAGCCTGCAGACACAGCCGGCAACGGCGCAAAACCCCAATCCATCCCAGTTCGTGCCGGGCGAATGGAATTATTTCGGCGATAACGGCGCGGCCTTCGTCAATTACACCAACGGCAGCGGCGTTCCTTTCCTTTCGCAAGTCACAGGCGGGGTCACCGGGTACAATCAGCCGGCCGCGGCCACCGATCCCGTGCTGGCCCAACCGGCCCAGATCACCGGAAACACCTTCGGCGCCTCCAATGCCGGCAGCCCGGCCCGCCTGGTCGACAACAACACCATGTCCACCTGGACGTCGCAGGTTTTTCTCAATCAGTTGCTGATCGGCGATCAGACCTGCGGCCTGACCGCCACCGCCGGCAGCCGCATGTTCACCCAGATGATCAACTATTCGAAGATGACCAACGTGGCCAGCGCGGGCGTCATGGGGATCATGATGCAGACGTCGTTTCCGGCCGATGGCGTCTCTTTTTCCGGCACCGGTTCGTCGAGCCTGCTGGCCGCCTTGAGCAGCGGCATGACCAATGCCTCCGGCCTGATGCTGCGCCTCAAGATATTCAATACGCTTTATTATCAAAACGGCGTCATGAACGACTATCCAACGATCACCGGCGGCTATCCGCAACTGTCGGCCTATTATCAGGATGCCCTCAACAACGGCATCCAGTTCTTCAATCCCGCCCACAGCCAATTTGTCGCCACCCTCGGCCTATGGAACCAGGGGGAAACGATGACCGCGCCGCAGGGCCGTCTGTTCGTCGTCCAGACCAGCGGCCAGACTGCCGACAAGACGGCAACCGCGACGCTCACCAAGAACGATCCGTTGCCACGGAAATCGGCGGAACCGGTGAAACAGGGCGGACCGGAAACAACCGTCCAGAATCTGGAGACATCTTCGTTCAACGCCTTCCCCGGACCGGCCGTCGCGCAGGTCGTGACCGATCCCCTGACCGGGGATTCGGTCCTGTCGATCGATCTTGCGAGCACCATGCCGATGTTGCCCGGTCAAGTGCCGCCGGCCCCACCGCCGGCGACAACTCAGGATAGCGGCACCCTGACCGTTTCCGCTCAAGGCACCACCATCGGCACCATCACCTTCGGCCCTGGAACGGCCAGCTATGGCGATGCCGCCTTCTACGCCAACAGCGGCATCGTCGACCTGCCGCTCTCCACCCAGCAACTCGCGGCGGTCCAGGCCAATCCACTCAGCATCACGTCGGACAATGGCCTCCAGTCCCTGAGCGAGGCGCCGGTGCAGATCGTCACCGACCAGCGCAGCATCTATCTGGAGCAAGGCGGCATCCAGACCATCACCCTCACCGCGCTTCAGCTCGGCGTGCCGGCGGCCAATGTCCAGATCGCCGTGGCCCAGTACCAGGTGCAGACCTTCAACGCCTTCCTCGCCGTCGCCGGCCAGGAGATCGTCGCCTTCGGAAGCGGTTCCCAGTCGATCGTCTCGGCTAATCTCGGCACCGCCACCAATACCTATCCCGGCGATCCGGTCACCAGCGTCCTTGGCAATCCCGCATCGAGCACGGCGCCGGTGGCGACCACGGCGGTGCCGGCCCCGCTCAGCAACATCACCATCCTGACCACGGGGGCTGACGGAACCGCGACCTTGACCATAGCACCGGTTCAACCCGGCTTCGTCACGCTGACCTACGTGCCGCTGGGAGCCAGCACCAGCTTCAATCCGCCCACCAGTTTCGGTAATTCCTACTATTACCCGGGTGGCTCCGGCCCGCCCGCCGATTTCTCCTTCGTCGCCTTCAGCAATGTCCGGGTCATGGGGTTCGACGACGCCCTTCCGGCCGCTTTCGCCGCCCTGTGGAACAACGGCTACAACCAGACTCTCGCCTGGCAGTTCGTCTATCAGCAAATCCTGTTCGTCTATGACGCGCTCTATCCCACCATGCTGCGCTACGTGCCGCTCGGCAATGCCCAGGCGATGGCGGGTGCAGCCAATCAGCTGCTGTTGCTGACCAGCGCCGACTATGCCGAAAGCAGCACGCTTTACATGCCGGTGACCCGCGATATGTCGGCCGGAAAACGCGCCGTGCTGCAAATGTGGTGCAAGCTTGCGCTGAACGACTTCCCGCCGCAGCCGATAGCGGCACCCATATGAGCTCCTCGCCGTTCCAGATCCTGGCGACGGAAGCGCCGGCGCTGGCCCGGCGCCTGGCCGAGATATCGGTGGGGGACGGGCCGGCGTTGTCGCGGACCTTCGGCGCCATCGGCCGATGGGGAGAACATGGAACGCCCGCCTCGGTGCCGGCGGACCTCACGCCCGACGGCCGGATGACCATCGGCGATCTGCTGCGGGCGGCGTTGCTGGAACGCGCCGTCCCCGGCCTGGGGAACCAGGCTCCGGCGGCATTGAGGCGACTGACGCAAACCGGCGACACGGCGGAACGGGTCATCGTACTGCGGATGCTGCACCGCCTGCCCGAACCGGACCGTTTCCTCGATATCGCGCTGGAGGCCTGCCGTAGCAGCGTCCTGCCGGTATTTGCCGCCATTGCCTGCGGCAATCCCTATCCGGCCCGTTTCTTCCCGGCCGCCGCCTTCAATCAGTTGATCGCCAAATTGTTGCTGTCCGACCTGCCGCTGACCGCCGTGATCGGCCTTTCGTCGCGCAGGACGGCCGACCTGCTGCGCATCGCCGAGGCCTATGCCAGCGAAAGACGGGCGGCGGGGCGGCCGCTCCATCCCGACTTCCCCTTGCTGAGCAACACCCAACAGGAGATTCGCCCATGACGATGTTCGATCCGCACATCCATATGACGTCGCGCACCACCGACGACTATGCCGCGATGCGAGAGGCGGGGATCACGGTCGTGGTGGAACCGGCTTTCTGGCTCGGCCAGCCCCGTACCCATGTCGAGACGTTCGAGGATTATTTCCTCGCCTTGATCGGCTGGGAGCGCTTCCGGGCCAGTCAGTTCGGCATCCGCCATTTCTGCACCATGGGCCTCAATCCCAAGGAAGCCAACTCGCCCGAGCTGATCGACGGCGTGCTGGGCCTGGTGGATTTCTACGCGGCAAAGGATGGCGTCGTGGCGATCGGCGAAATCGGCTATGACGACCAGACCGCCGCCGAGGATCGGGCGCTGCTCGCCCAGATCGAAATCGCGCGGCGCCACGAACTGCCGATCCTCGTCCACACGCCGCACCGGGATAAGAGGGCCGGCACGCTGCGTACCCTCGATGTCATCCGCGAAGCCGGCATCGCGCCCGAACGGGTGCTGATCGACCACAATACCGAGGAAACCCTTCCGGCGGTGCTCGATAGCGGCTGCTGGGCAGGACATTCCATCTATCCCGAGACCAAAATGGACGAACAGCGGATGGTCGCGCTGGTCCGCCGCTATGGTTCCGAGCGGATCATCATCAACAGCGCCGCCGACTGGGGTGTCAGCGATCCCCTGAAGGTTCCGAAAACCGCCTCGGCGATGCGCGCGGCGGGGATCATCGAAAGCGAGATCCATCGGATCGTCTGGGAGAATCCCGTCGCCTTCTTCGCCCAGAGCGGACGCCTGGATATCGCCGAAGTCGAGTCGGTCAAAGCCGTCGATCAGCGCCAACTCTGGGAAGGCAATTCCGTCCTGCGAGGCCAGACGCCGCTGATCGACGCCTGACGCATGCACCGCACCATCGTGCTCAATGTCGTCGGGATGACGCCGCGGTTGCTGGCCCATGCCCCCCTTCTGTCGGCCCTGGCCGAACGAGGCGGGTGCAGGGAGCTGCGGACCATCATGCCGGCGCTGACCTGCAGCGTGCAGTCGACGTTCGTCACCGGATTGATGCCGGCTGAACATGGTGCCGTCGGCAACGGCTGGTACGACCGCACGCTTTCCGAGATCCTGTTCTGGCGGCAAAGCAACGGGCTGGTCTCGGGTGAAAAGCTTTGGGAAACGGCGCGCCGCCGGGATCCCGCCTTCACCTGCGCCCAACTTTTCTGGTGGTACAACATGTATGCCGCCGTCGATATCAGCGTAACGCCACGGCCGATTTACCTGGCGGATGGACGCAAGATTCCCGACATTCACACGTCTCCCCCCGAACTGGCCGTGACGCTGCAGGAAGAACTGGGCCGCTTTCCGCTGTTCCGCTTCTGGGGACCGGCCGCCGACATCGTCTCCAGCCACTGGATCGCCGATTGCGCGCGGTTGATCCTGCGCCGCCACCACCCGACGCTGACGCTCGTCTACCTGCCTCACCTCGATTACTGCCTGCAACGACTGGGCCCCGATCATCCGGACATCGCCACCGAAGTCGCGTCCATCGACGGACTGTGCGGCGAAATCCTCGCCGAAGCCGAGGCGTCCGGCTGCCGCATTCTTGTTCTTTCGGAATATGGCGTGACGCCGGTCTCCAGGCAGATCCATATCAATCGTGCCCTGCGCGCCGCCGGCCTGCTCGCCATCCGCGACGAGCTGGGGCATGAAACGCTGGACGCCGGCGCCTCCGCCGCTTTCGCGGTTGCCGATCACCAAATCGCGCACCTTTATGTCCGTGACCCCGAACGCCTGAATCAGGTCCGCGCGCTGGTCGAACGGCTGGACGGCGTCGAAACGGTCTTGGACGCCGGCGGCAAGCGCGATGCCGGCCTGGATCATCCGCGAGCCGGCGATCTCGTCGCCATCGCCGCCGCCGATGCCTGGTTCACCTATTATTATTGGCTGGAGGACCGGCGGGCTCCCGATTTCGCCCGTATGGTCGAAATCCATCGCAAACCCGGATATGATCCGGTCGAGCTTTTCACCGATCCGACGCTGCCGGCGATCAAATTGCAAATCGCCTGGCGCCTTTTGAAAAAAGCGGTCGGCTTGCGCAGCCTCATGAACGTGATTCCACTCGATGCCACGCTGGTGCGGGGCTCGCATGGCCGGCAGACCGACAAGCCGGAGGATGGCCCCTTGCTGCTGTCCTCCTGTCCCGGCCTTCTCCCCGAGGGCACGATCCATGCGACGGAGGTGAACCGTCTTCTGCTCGCCCATATTTTCAACTGACGGCAGGGTTTACCACCAAAGAAAAATAAACTATAACGTGTATTATTATTAATAAAAATAGCCATAGGTTGAGCTTATGTTCTCTCGACCGATCTCAGAGACGATCTTTCCGATCCCGGCCGATCGAGCATCCGTCGCCGAAGAGCATCGGTATTCGGTCATCCGGCAAGAGCTTTCCGTTTCCTACGATTACCCGGTCTATTTCACCCGGCGCGTCTTCGACCCGGCCAATCCGGTACTGGTCGAAGCGCTGACAAGACTGGAGCCCGCACGGCGACAACGGTTCGTGCTGATCACCGACACGGGCATCGCCACCCACATCCCGACATTGGTTGACGATGTCCGCCACTATGAGGAACACCATGCCTCCCGGATCTCCCTGGCCGGGGCCTTTCTCCTGCCGGGCGGAGAGGCATGCAAGAACGACGGAGGCCTTCTGGGCGAGCTCGAAACGTGGCTGCATGCGAACCGCATGGATCGGCAATCCCACGTCGTGATCGTCGGCGGCGGCGCCGTGCTCGACATGGCCGGCTATGCGGCGGCGATCGCCCATCGCGGTTTGCGGACGACGCGCCTGCCCACCACGGTCCTGGCGCAAGGAGATTCCGGTGTCGGCGTAAAGACCGCGGTCAACGCCTTCGGCGCCAAAAATTATCGGGGGGTCTTCGCTCCACCGTTCGCGGTGATCAACGATCTGGCCTTCATCGACATATTGCCGCCGCGAGACCGAACGGCCGGAATGGCCGAAGCCGTGAAAGTCGCGGCCATTCGCGATTATGCCTTCTTTCTATGGCTTGAATCCGCCGCCGGTGCCCTGGCCACAGGCGATAGGACGGCCATGGAGATCATGATTCGGCGAATGGCCGGCCTCCATTTGAAGCACATCGCCACGGCGGGCGATCCCTTCGAGTTCGGCAGCGCCCGCCCCCTCGATTTCGGACATTGGGCGGCACACAAGCTGGAAACGCTGACCGATCATCGCCTGCGCCACGGCGAGGCGGTGGCGATCGGAATCGCCCTCGATTCGCTCTACTCGGCGCAAACGGGACTGCTGGATGCCGATAGCGCGGACCGCCTCTGCCGATTGCTGCGACGGCTCGGGTTCCGTCTGTGGGATACGGCGATCGATCTCCGCGGCGCCACAGGCCGGCGATGCCTGATCGCCGGTCTCGCCGAATTTCGCGAACATTTGGGAGGGGATCTGACCATCACGCTTCTGGCGGCGCTCGGCCAGGGTATCGAAGTCCACCGGATCGAGGAGGATCGCCTGGAAGCCGCGATCGCCGATTTGCGGTGCTATGATGAAGACGGGGATGAAGGCGGGCCGTCATGCGGATCGGCTTGAAGGCGGGGCTCGCGCCCTGCGACCTCACCTATTGCACAAACATCCATCCCGGTGAGACATGGCCCGATATCGATACCGCTCTCAGGACCTACCTGCCCCGCGTCAAGTCCTTGGTCGCGGTAAAGCAGCCATTCGGCGTCGGCCTGAGAATGTCGGCCACGGCGCTGCCGGCGCTTCTCGATGACGAGGCTACACTGACGGCATTCCGCGGCTTCTTACGGGATAACGGATTGTACGTCTTCACCATCAACGGCTTCCCCTACGGCAATTTTCATGGAAGCCGCGTCAAAGAGTCCGTTTACCATCCCGATTGGCGCCATCCGGCCCGCCTTGCCTATACCGACGGCCTGGCCCGGTTGCTGGCGGCACTGCTGGCCGGTGAGCCGGAGGAAATCGAAGGCAGCATCAGCACGGTCCCCGGAGGCTTCGCCCCGGATATCCGCTCCGACGGCGATCGCGCCGAAATCGCGGCAGCCATCCTCCGCCATGCCGCCACGCTCGTCGAGCTGCACCGCCGTTGCGGGCGCGTCATCACCCTGGCAATCGAACCCGAACCCTGCTGCCTGCTCGACACCGCGGCATCGACCATCGCATTCTTCCGCGATCATCTATTCAGTCCGGCGTCGATCCGGGACTTCGGCGGCGTCACCGGACTGTCGAAAGCGGCTGCCGAAGAGGGATTGCGTCGTCATATCGGCATTTGCCTCGACGCCTGCCACATGGCCGTCGAATTCGACGAACCGATAGCGGCAGTCGCCTCATTCACCGGCGCCGGCATCCGCATTGCCAAGCTGCAGGCGAGCGCCGGCCTGCGGCTTCCCGAAGCTACGCCGGAGGCGCGCGCCGCCCTTGCCGCCTTCGCGGACGACATCTACCTGCACCAGGTGGTCACCCGCGACCGTGCCGGACGGATGCGTCGTTTCATCGATCTCGATCAGGCGCTCGCCGCCCCCAGCCGGGACGACGAGGAATGGCGCGTACATTTTCATGTGCCGGTCTTCGCCGAGGATATGCTCGCCGGACATCGAGGAACCTTCACCACGACATCGGCCGAACTCGCGGCACTGCTGCAGCGGCAGCGCCAACAGCCATTCACCCGCCATGTCGAGATCGAGACCTATACCTGGGACGTCGTCCCCGCGACGTTGCGCGGCAGCGATATCGTCCATGACATCGCACGGGAGATCACATGGGTTCTACGTCATCTTGGACACCCCCTCTCGGCGCCGCGCTGAGACTGGGCCGGGTCGCGAACCTGCCGACGGTTTGGAGCAATGTCCTGGCCGGCTCCGCGCTCGCCGGAAAAGACATTGCCGACCACAGGCTTCCCCTGCTGCTCGCCGCATTTTCACTGTTCTATCTCGCCGGCATGTATCTCAACGACGCCTTCGATCACAGCATTGATGCGCGGGAGCGGCCGGAACGGCCGATCCCGTCCGGTCTCATTGCGCGCCGGACGGTCATCATGGCCGGACTGGCCATGATGACCCTGGGCCTGCTCACGGTGTCGGCGGTCGGCGGCTTCGCCGGATTCACGGCGGGCTTGGCACTTGGCGTGACGATCATCGGCTATGACCTGCATCACAAAGGCAATCGCTTCGGCCCGGTTCTCATGGGGGTATGCCGCGGCCTGGTCTATCTCGGCAGCACAGTGGCCCTGACCGGCCGGATTTCCCTGGAAGCGCTGGCCGGCGGCGTGATCCTGCTGTGCTATGTTCTCGGCCTGACCTACACGGCCAAACGCGAGACTCTTGCCAGCTTCGGCGCGATCTGGCCGCTCGCGTCATTGGCGGCGCCGATGCTCTATTTCCCCAGGGCTTTCGCCAATTCCGCAATCGGCGTTGCCGCCTGCCTCCTTTTTGCCGGATGGCTTGCCCTGACCATGCGCAAGCTCATGCCGGGACCAAAACGCGACGTTCGGGCGGCGGTCGGCCAATTCATCGCCGGCATCGCCCTCGTCGATACCGTGATCGCCGCCGCCTGCGGACAAACGCTCAGCGCCGCCCTCGCCGTCCTCGCTTTCCTGACGACCCTGCTGCTGCACCGTCGCCTTCCCGGAACATGACATCGCCCGTCGGTCCGACCGGCCAAAGGGACGATGGAACAGCGCCCCTCACCGGCAGGGAATACCTTCGATCGGACATTCCGGCGTCCCCGGCGTCGAACGCGTGAATGATTCGACCATCGCCCGCACCCCTTCGGGGTCGGTGACCCACTTCCTGTAGAAATCATAAGGACAAGCGGCAAGGCCTCGCGCGTCCTCGCCGGAATTGACCGTGCCGGTGTAGCCGCGATGCAGCAGCTTGTAGAGGTGGTTCTGGCTCTGGCCGTTCTTCCGGTGATCCCTGATCAGCGAGACGGATAGCTGGGCATATTGGATGCCATACTCCTCCTCGCCGCATTCACCGAGCGTCCGCCCATCGAAACCGACGATCGCCGAGTGGCCGAAATAGGTGTAGACGCCATCGAAACCGGCGGCGTTGGCCACCGCGACATAGACATTGTTGGCCCAGGCCATGGCCTTGGCCATCATCACCTGCTGGTCCTTGGCCGGATACATATAGCCCTGGCACCGAACGATCAGCTCGGCCCCCTTCATCGCGCAATCACGCCAGATTTCCGGAAAATTGCCGTCGTCGCAGATGATCAGGCTGATCTTCATGCCTTTCGGACCGTCGGAGACATAAGTCCCCTCGCCCGGATACCAGCCCTCGATGGGCACCCAGGGCATGATCTTGCGATACTTCTGAACGATCTCGCCCTGGTCGTTCATTAGGATCAGGGTGTTGTAAGGAGCCTTGCGCGGATGCTCCTCATGGCGCTCGCCGGTCAGGGAGAAGACGCCCCACACCCCGGCCTGCCGGCAGGCGGCGGCGAAGATCTCCGTCTCCTCGCCGGGAACGGAAGCGGCATTGGCATACATTTCCTCGGCATCGTACATGATGCCGTGGGTCGAATATTCCGGGAAGACCACCAGGTCCATGCCCGGAAGCCCCCGCTTGAGGCCGACCACCATGTCGGCGATCTTGCCGGCATTGGCCAGAATCTCGGCCTTATCGTGCAGGCGGGGCATCTTGTAGTTGACCACGGCCACGCCGACGGTGTCGTTGCTGCTGGTGATATCACCGTGAATCATTCGTCGTCTCCTAATGACTGATCATCCACGGCCTGGCGCCGGGAAAGGATTTGGCCGCAACCGAACTCTTCTTGCGGCCGCCATGCGCCCCGCAGCCGCAATTCGGGCCATGTCCCCCGATCCGGCGGGGCGCATGGGCACTCCGTTCGTTGGTGGCGAACGCCGTTCGCCGCCCGGCCTCCATCAGGGCGAGACCGGGCGCGGTCAACACCACCCTGGGCGCCTCGGCGCCACAGGACGGGCAGGCCTGCGGCGCCTGGAACTCCGCCATCGGGCGGAGGTCTTCGAAGGGGCCGCAGTGCGGGCAGGCATATTCATAGACCGGCATGATCCCCCTCCTCAAAGATCCGGAGACAGCGGCATGGCGACGTCGCCCTTGAGGAATTTGGTCGGACCGGCACTGCCGGGATTGATGTCGAAATCGAAGATCTCGGTGGGAACCCACAAGGTGGCGCAGGCGTTGGGAATGTCGACCACGCCGCTGATATGTCCCTGCACCGGGGCGGTGCCCAGGATCGAATAGGCCTGGGCGCCGGAATAGCCGAACTTCTTCAGATATTCGATGGCGTTCAGGCAGGCCTGGCGATAGGCGACATGGACGTCGAGGTAATGCTGCCCCCCCTGCTCATCGACCGAAATTCCTTCGAAAATCAGATAGTCCCGATAGTTGGGCGTCACCGGACTGGGTTTGAAAATGGGATTTTTGATGCCGTATTTCGCCACGCCATCCTTGATCAGATCGACCTTCAGATGCAGCCAGCCGGCCATTTCAATGGCCCCGCAGAAGGTGATCTCGCCGTCGCCCTGGCTGAAATGCAAGTCCCCCATCGACAGGCCGGCGCCGTCGACATAGACCGGGAAATAGACCCGCGCCCCGCGCGACAGATCCTTGATGTCGCAATTGCCGCCATGCTCGCGCGGCGGTACCGTCCGCGCGCCGGTGGCGGCGGCACCGTCGCGGGCCTCGCCCTTGAGGCGCCCCATATGCGCCGTGGGCGCGAAAGGCGCGTTGGCCAGCGGCGGCACCCGGCCCGGATCGGTGGCGATGAAGCCCGTCTCGCGGGCATTCCAGGTCTCGAGAAGCTTCTTGTCGGGCAGGCAACCGATCAGGCCGGGATGAACCAGGCCGGCGAAGCTGACGCCGGGGATATGCCGCGACCTGGTATAGAGCCCGGAAATGTCCCAGATCGATTTTTGCGCCTGGGGAAAATGCTCGGTCAGGAAGCCGCCGCCGTTCTTCTTGGAAAAGAATCCGTTAAAACCCCACTGGCTGTCGGCCAAGGTGCCGATGTCGAGAATGTCGACGACCAGAAGATCGCCGGGCTCGGCGCCGGCCACGCCGATCGGACCGCTGAGGAAATGGACGATGGACAGGTCGATGTCGCGCACGTCGTCGGCGGAATCGTCGTTCTTGATGAAGCCGCCGGTCCAGTCGTGGCATTCGATGATGAAGTCGTCGCCCGGCTTGACCGTGGCGACCATGGGAATGTCGGGATGCCAGCGGTTATGCACCTTGTCGTTCTCGTAAGGGGACTGGGTCAGGTCGACTTTGATCAGGGTTTCGGCCATTTTTGTCCTCGCTCTTGGCTGGGTGAAAAGTGTTTCAAACCGACAGGAAACCGGCGACTTTCGCTTCGTCGAGATTGGCCCGGCCGTCCTCGTGGACGATCTCGCCGTTTTCGATGACCAGCACGCGGTCGGCGATATCGAGGGCGAAGCTCAGGACCTGTTCGGAAACCAGAATGGACAGACCGCGCTGATCGCGGATCCGCTTCAGGGTCCGCGCCATGTCGCGAATGATCGACGGCTGGATGCCCTCGGTCGGTTCGTCGAGCAACAGGACCTTGGGTCCGGTGGCCAGCGCGCGGGCGATGGCGAGCTGCTGCTGCTGGCCGCCCGAGAGATTGCCCCCGCGCCGCCCTTTCATTTCCTGCAATACCGGGAACAATTCGTAAAGATCGCCGGGAACCTTGGTGCCGCCGGCGGCGAACAGTCCGGTTTCGATATTTTCCTCCACGGTCATCGCCGAAAAGATCATCCGCCCCTGCGGCACATAGGCCACGCCCTTGGCGACCCGCTGAAAACTCTTCAGGTTGGTGATCTCGGCGCCGCCGACGCTCACCCTGCCGCTCCTGGTCGGCACGATGCCCATCAGGGACTTCATCAGGGTGGTCTTGCCCATCCCGTTGCGCCCCATGACGGCGACGATCTCGTTGGGCCGCACGGTGAAATCGATGCCGTGCAGCACCTCGCTTTGCCCATAGGCGACGCGCACCTCGGAAACGCCGAGCATGGTCCTCTCCTCTCAATGTCCGAGATAGACTTCGACCACCTTGGGGTCGGCCTTGACCTTGGCCATCGCCCCTTGCGAAATGATCTTGCCCTGATGCAGGACGATCACCTTGTGGGCGATGTCCTCGACGAATTTCATGTCATGTTCGATGACCAGAACGGACCGGTCGCGGATGATGCGGTTCAGCAATTCGGCCGTTTTGACCCGTTCGCCGACACTCATCCCGGCGACGGGCTCGTCGAGCATCAAAAGATCGGGGTCCTGGATCAGCAGCATGCCGATCTCCAGCCATTGCTTCTGGCCATGGCTCAGATATTCGGCCCGCATCGACAGGCAGTCCTCGAGGAAGATCATTTCGGCGACTTCGGCGATCCGCTCGCGAACGGCCGCGTCCGTGCGAAAGAACAAGGCGCCGAACACCGAACGCCCGCGCGGATACGAGATCTCCAGATTCTCGAAGACCGTCAAAGTCTCGTAGATCGAGGGATTCTGGAACTTGCGCCCGACCCCCGCCCGGACGATCTCATGTTCGGTCTTGGCGGTCAGTTCCTCGCCGTGAAATTTGATCGAACCGGCGATGGCCTTGGTCCGGCCGCAGATCAGATCGAGCACGGTGGTCTTGCCGGCCCCGTTGGGGCCGATGATCACCAGGATCTCGTTCTTATCGACATAGAAGGTCAGATCGTCGACCGCCTTGAACCCGTCGAACGAAACGGCGAGATCCTCCACGGACAACACGAAGTCGTTTTGCGTCGGCATCGTGCTTACTCCCTCAATGGACGCGCGAACCGGTCGAGGCGGCGGCAATCCGGCCGCCCCCCCGTCCCGAACGGAAGCGGCGAGCGATCAGCGGAGCGGCATAGGTTTGGTAGAGCCCGGCCAGACCGTCGGGAAAGACCATCACGATGGCGATGAACAGACCGCCCATGGCGAACTGCCAAAGCTGGGGAAAGCTTTCCGACAACAGGGAGCGGCCGAAATTGATCAGCAATGTGCCGTATACCGCGCCGATCAGCGAGGACCGCCCCCCCACCGCGCAATAGATCACCATTTCGATCGACGGCACGATGCCGATGAAGGACGACGACATGAAACCGACCTGCAGGGTGAACATGGCGCCGCCGATGGCGGCCAGGCCGGCGGCGAAACAGAAGACGAAAATACGAAAACTCGAAACGTCGTAGCCCGAGAAGCGAACCCGATCCTCCTTGTCGCGCATGGCCACCAACAGGCGCCCCAGCTTGGTCTGCTGAACGAACTGGGCCAGCAGCAAAGCCCCCAGCAACAGGCCGCCGTTGATGAAATAGAGGATCAATTTCGCGTGGTCGGTCCGGATGTCCCATCCCTTCAGCGTACGCAGGTCGGTAATGCCGTTGATGCCCCCGGTATATCCCTGCTGGCCGACGATCAGGATGGTGAGAATGGCGGCGATCGCCTGCGTGATGATGGCGAAATAGACGCCGCCCACCCGGCGCTTGAACATCGCCAGACCGATGACGAAGGCGAACAGGGCAGGCACCACGACCACCGCGACCAGGGAGAAGGACAGGCTATGGAACGGTTCCCAGAACCACGGCAGCGCCGTCACCTGATTCCAGTCCATGAAATCAGGAATTCCCGGTGTCGACTGGATTTTGGTGTTCTCGGGACTCGATGCCTCCAATTTCAGGAACATCGCCATGCAATAGCCGCCCAGGCCGAAGAAGACGCCCTGGCCGAGGCTCAAGATCCCGGCATTGCCCCAGCAGAGCACCAGCCCCAGCGCGACGAAGGCGTAGGTCAGATATTTCCCGACGAGATTGAGTCGGAAGATATCGAAAACGAGCGGAAAGACCACCAGGAGCAGGACCGCCAAAAGCAGCAGCCCGACGAGGTTTCCGCGACTGGCGAAGAGTGTTTTGCTCATGCCCCGTGCCCTCCTTACCGGCGAACCTTGATGACGAACAATCCTTGCGGCCGCAGCATCAGGATGCCGACGACGCCCAGCAGGACGAGCACCTTGGCCATCGAGCCCGAGAGAAAGAATTCCATGGTCGATTGGGCCTGCGAGATGGAGAAGGCCGAGGCGATGGTGCCCAACAGACTTTGCGCACCGCCGAAGACGACGACCAGAAAGGTGTCGACGATGTAAAGCTGACCGGATGTCGGCCCGGTCGAACCGATCATCGTGAAGGCGCTGCCGGCCACTCCGGCGATGCCGCAACCGATGCCGAAGGTGTAGCGGTCGACCCGTTCCGTATCGATGCCCACCGCGCCCGCCATCGTGCGGTTCTGCACCACGGCACGCACCTTCTTGCCCCAGGACGAGCGGAACATCATGGCGAACACGCAGGCCGTGATCAGCACCGTCAGGGCCATGACGAACAGGCCATTGATGGGAATGTCGATGGTCTCGGAAAGATGGGTCGAGCCCATCATCCATTCCGGCAGTTCGACGCCCACCTCGCGCGCCCCGAAAATCGACCGGTAGGCCTGCTGCAAGACCAGGCTCAACCCCCAGGTGGCCAGCAGGGTATCGAGGGGACGGCGATAGAGGTGGCGGATCATCAGCCATTCGACGGCCATGCCCAACGCTCCGGCGACCACGAAGGCAAGGACCATCGCCACCAGGAAATAAATGGCGTAGAGCCCCGGCAGGAAGGCCGAAAAGAACCCGGAGCAGAGATAGGTCACGTAAGCCCCGAGGATCATGAATTCGCCATGCGCCATGTTGATGACGCCCATCTGGCCGAAAATGATGGCGAGGCCGAGCGCCATGAGCAAAAAGACGGAAAACAGGCTCAGCCCGGCGAAAGCCTGCATGGCGAAAATCGAACCGAGATCGGCAAAGGAATAACCCATCAGCATGGCAACACTCCCGCCTGTTCAGACTGTTCGTGGACCTCTTGTCCTTGCGGAAGAGAGGAAGAAACCGGGTCACCTGCCCCTCGCCCCCCGAGTGGCACCCGCGTCCCTGCCCATAGGCGCTCGGATAAGAAAAATATCCCCTCGCCCCTTGTGGGAGAGGGGGCGAGCGAAGCGAGGGGGTGAGGGAAAAATTGGCGATCCCTCCCCCCACCCTCGGGACTCACTGGTAGCCCTTGGGGAACGGATTGGGTTCCATCAGATCGGGTGTTTCATAGACCAGGTCGTACTGGCCGTCGGCCCGCGCCCGCCCGACCCGGCTCTTGCTCCACAGGTGATGATTTTCATGGATGCGGACATAACCTTCCGGCGCCCCCTTGAACTCGATGCCGGGGGAGGCCGCGGCCACCTTGTCGATGTCGAAGCTGCCGGCCTTTTCGACGGTGAGCTTCCATAGCCAGGGACCGAGATAGGCCGCTTGGGTGACGTCGCCGATCACCGCCTTCTCGCCCCACATCTTCTTGAAGGCGGGGACGAAAGCCTTGTTGTTGGGGTTGTCGAGGGACTGGAAATATTTCATGCAGGCATAGGCGCCGGCGATATTTTCGCCGCCGATGCCCAGTATTTCGTCCTCGGTCACCGAAATCGTCATCAACGTCTGCTTGTTGAGATCGATGCCCGCCGCTTTCAACTGTTTGTAGAAGGCGACATTCGATCCGCCGACGACGGACATATAGATGACGTCCGGCTTCTTCAGCTTGATCTTGTTGATGACCGAGTTGAACTCGGTGTTGCCGAGCGGGAAATATTCCTCGCCGGCGACGGTCAGGCCGTGCATTTCGATATGTTTGCGGGCGATCTTGTTCGACGTCCGCGGCCAGATATAGTCCGAACCCAGCAAATAGAAGGTCTTCGCCCCCTTCTCCTTCATCACCCAATCGAGTCCGGCGAGAATCTGCTGCGTCGCCTCCTGGCCGGTGTAGATGACGTTCTTCGATTGCTCCAGACCTTCATAGAAGGTCGGGTAATAGAGCATGCCGTTATATTGCTCGAAGACGGGCAGCACCGCCTTGCGCGAGGCGGAGGTCCAACAGCCGAAGACGGCGGCCACCTTGTCATTGACCAGGAGCTTCTTCGACTTCTCGGCGAAGGTCGGCCAGTCGCTGGCGCCATCTTCCTGAATGACTTGAATTTTGCGGCCCAAAACGCCGCCTTGCTCGTTGATCTGGGCGATCGCCAGCTTTTCGGCCTCGACAGAACCGGTTTCGCTGATCGCCATGGTGCCCGTGATGGAATGCAGAATGCCGACCGTCACCGTGCTGTCGGTGACCGCCAACCCGGTCGAATTGACGCTCGCGGCCGGAGCCGCGGCGGCCACGGCCCTGGGGAGGAGAGCCAAGCCGGGCACCGCCGCCATGCCGAAGAGGAGCTTGCGCCGAAGAGCGGATGGACGATCCGAGGAAAAATCACCTGCCGACATCATATCTCCTTCACGACTGGGGACGGTGAAAAGTCCGTCTCGATTGCCGGGAGATGGTCGGATCAAATTATCGATGGCTCAATACGTGGATCACCGTATACGTGTAATACCCCATAGGGAATTACACGTATGGGCAAATTCCGGCATGTGGATTATTCTGAGGAAGAAAAAATTATAAGTAGAATTTCATACAACAAAATTATAACCATTGATTGATTATGGGATTTTTCCGTTATTGGGACGGGATCTTCGATCGAAGGATTGGGGACACGCCTTGAATTCCCGGATAGTGCGACGCCAAGTCTAGTGCATTGGTTCATTCAAACGGTTCAATGCACTAGATTCCGCAAAAGCGAAAAAGCTCCGCCTTTTCATCGCTCAAGCGCCGCGCTGGCTGTAGTGCATTGACGAAATTGTTGAATCTTTTTTTGTGTCAATGCACTAGGGATCTTCGAGCGATAGCGCGGACAACGGCCGGAGGGGCGCCAAGCATGGCGATTCAGCAACGCATCGTTCGCACGAGGCGCATCTACAACCAATGGGTCGCCAACCAGACCCTTGAGGATTTCGCCCTGCGCTTCACCGCCAAGCGGGCGCGGCGCTGGTCCTCGTCGCGGGTGGCCAACACGGCGTTGGGAGCCATTTCGTTTCTGGCCCTGGAGGCCATCGGCGGAACGGTGACCCTGAGCTATGGCTTTCCGAACGCCGTCGCCGCCATCCTGGCGGTCAGCGCCATCATCTTCCTGACCTGCGTGCCGATCAGCTATTACGCCGTGAAATATGGCGTCGACATCGACCTTTTGACCCGTGGAGCCGGGTTCGGCTACATCGGCTCGACCATCACGTCGCTGGTCTATGCCTCGTTCACCTTCATTTTTTTCGCCATCGAAGCCGTCATCATGTCGACGGCGCTGGAGACCTGCTTCGGCATTCCGCTTTCCGTCGGCTATCTGCTCTGTTCGCTGATCGTCATCCCGCTGGTCACCCACGGCATCACCTTCATCAGCCGGTTCCAGCTCTGGACCCATCCTCTGTGGATGGGGCTGCATATCGCGCCATTCCTGTTCATCGCCTTGAACAGCCAGGATTCCTTCCGCTCATGGACCGGGTTTTCCGGTCGAGCGGGCGTGGCGGGCGGAGACTTCGACCCTTTGCTGTTCGGAGCCGCGACCACGGTGGTCTTCTCGCTGATCGCGCAGATCGGCGAACAGGTCGATTTCCTGCGCTTCATGCCGCAGAACCGGAAGACGAGCCCGACCGGCTGGTGGGTCGCCCTTCTCTCCGGCGGCCCCGGCTGGATTCTTCCGGGACTCGTCAAATTGCTGGCGGGATCGTTTCTCGCCGTCCTGGCGATCGGGCACGGCGTTCCCGTCGAACAGGCGGGAGAGCCCACGCATATGTATCAGGTGGCATTCCTCAATATCGTGCCCTCCCCCGCCGCCGCCATCGCCCTGACCGGCTTTTTCGTCATCGTCTCGCAACTGAAGATCAACGTCACCAACGCCTATGCCGGCTCCATCGCCTGGTCGAACTTCTTTTCCCGTCTCACCCATCGCCATCCGGGCCGCGTCATCTGGCTGGTCTTCAATGTGGTGATCGCCCTTCTGCTGATGGAGCTCGGCATCTATCAGGCCCTGGAGCATATCCTGGGGCTTTATTCCAGCATCGCCGCCAGTTGGGTCGGCGCCCTGGTCGCCGATCTGGTGATCAACAAGCCGTTGCGCCTCAGCCCGCCGCATATCGAGTTCAAACGCGCCCATCTCTACGACATCAATCCGGTCGGCGTCGGCGCCATGGCCCTCGCGGTTCTGACCTCGGTCGCGGCCTTCCTCGGGCTGCTGGGTCCCCTGGCGCACGCCTTCACCGCCCTTATCGCCTTTCTCACCGCCTTCACCACGGCCCCGCTCATCGCCCTGGCCACCAAGGGCCGCTACTACATCGCGCGCAAGGCCCGGCGCAATTGGCGCGACGCCACCGAAATCGTCTGCTGCATTTGCGAAAACAGCTTCGAACCCGAGGACATGGCGCATTGTCCGGCCTATTCGGGACCGATCTGTTCGCTATGCTGTTCGCTGGATTCCCGCTGTAACGATCTGTGCAAACCGACGGCACGCCTTTCCCATCAGATCCTCGCCCTGCTGCGATCCTTCCTGCCCGAACCGATTGTTTCGCGGCTGCATTCACCACTCGGCCATTACCTCGGCGTACTCGCCATGCTGCTGGGACTGATCGCCTTCATCCTGACCATCATCTATACGCAATCGACCTTCGGGGCCGAGGAACTCAAGCCGATCATCAAGATCGCCTTCGAAAAGACCTTCGTCATCGTCGGCATCATCGCCGCCATCGTGTCCTGGCTTTATGTGCTGGCCCAGGAAAGCCGGCGGACCGCCCAGATGGAAACGCGGCGGCAGACCGACCTGCTGATCAAGGAGATTCAGGCCCATAACCATACCGACGCCCAACTGCAAAAGGCCAAAGAGGTAGCCGAAGCGGCCAATCTGGCCAAAAGCCGCTATGTCGTCGGCATGACCCATGAATTGAGGACTCCGTTGAACGCCATCCTGGGTTATGCCCAGCTTCTTGAACGCGACAGCACCATTCCGCCGCACCGGCGCGACGCCATCGCGGTGATCCGGCGCAGCGGCGATCATCTGTCCGGCCTGATCGAGGGCCTGCTCGATATTTCGAAAATCGAAGCCGGTCGTCTGCGATTGCGGCGCGACGAGGTGCGTCTGGCGGCATTCCTCGAACAGATCATCGATATGTTCCGCTTGCAGGCAAGCGTCAAAGGACTGGACTTCATCTTCCAACCCATCGATCACCTGCCCTCGATGGTCCATACCGACGAAGCCCGCCTTCGCCAGATCCTCATCAACCTGCTGTCGAACGCCATCAAATTCACCAGGGATGGCCATGTCGCCGTGCGATTCCGTTATCGCAGCCAGGTGGCGGAATTCGACGTCGAGGACACCGGCGTCGGAATCCAGCCGGGAGACATCGCCAGGGTCTTCGAACCGTTCGAGCGGGTGGAAACGCCGGGGCTTGAACCCGTACCGGGAATCGGTCTGGGTTTGACCATCACCAAACTGCTCACCGAAGTCATGGGAGGAGAGATATCGGTGAGCAGCAGGGTGGGGAAAGGCACGGTTTTTCGCGTTAAGATGCTGTTGTCCGAAGTGCAGAATCCCAGTCCGACACTCGCCGCCCAGGCCACGGCGATCGGCTATCTGGGACGCCGCCGGAGCGTCATGGTCGTCGATAACGACGCCTCTCATCGCGCCCTGATCGAGGATCTTCTGATCCCGCTCGGGTTCGATCTGGAAAGCGTGCCCGATGGAGTGTCATGTCTCGACCGGGCCGAGACGAGCAGGCCCGATCTTTTCCTGCTGGATGTTTCGATGCCCGGCCTGAACGGCTGGGATCTGTGCCGAAGACTGAGGGAAACCGGGCATGAGGAGGCCGCCATCATCATGATTTCGGCGAACGCCCTCGACTTGCCGCAGGGGAGCGAAACCCGGATCTGGCACGACGATTATCTTATGAAACCGTTCAACATCCGCGATCTCCTGGATCGCATCGGCCAGCGGCTGAATTTGGAATGGACCCGGGATCCGGCCGAGGTCGCCCAACAGAACCAACCCGCCCCGACATTCACCGCCCGGGATGTCCCGGCGCCGCACCACCTCAACGATCTCTATCGACTGGGCCAGATCGGCTATGTCCGCGGCATCCAGACCAAGCTGGACGAAATCGAGAGGGAAAGTTCGGACCATGAGCAATTCGTCACCCATCTGCGCGGCCTGGTCAGAAACTTCGAACTCGGCCATTACATGACGGCCATCGAATCGCTCTACGGTGAAATCCATGGATGAAACCTCCACGCGCGACATCGTTCTGGTCATCGACGATTCACCGGAAACGCTCGGCATGTTGACCGAAACGCTGGACAACGCCGGCCTGACGGTCCTTGTCGCCCTGGAAGGCCCGAAAGCCCTCGACCTCATCGAACATGTCACCCCCGACATCGTCTTGATGGATGCGGTCATGCCGGGCATGGACGGCTTCGAGACCTGCCGGCGAATGAAGCGCGACAGGAACATGGTGCATGTCCCGGTGATCTTCATGACGGGCTTGAGCGAAACCGAACATATCGTAAGGGGGCTGGAGGCGGGTGGCGTCGATTACGTCACCAAGCCGATCAGGCTCGAAGAACTGGTGGCCCGCATGCGCGTCCACCTCTCCAATGCCCGCTTGGCCAACAGCGCGCGCATGGCGCTCGATGTGGCGGGACGCTTCCTTCTCTCGGTCAATTCGGCGGCCGAACTTCTCTGGTGCACGCCCCAAAGCGGACAACGTCTTGAAAAAGCGCTCGGATGGAGGGTGAACGATCGCAGCACGCTGCCGGCCGAGGCCGTGGCTTGGTTGGCGCAAAGTCAGGGCCGTGCAACGCGAATCCCGTCGAAGCCCCTACCCATCACCAGCGAAACAACCGGACAATCCATGACCCTGTCCTATGTCGCGCAGATCAGGCCCAACGAATTCCTGTTGCGGATCGTCGAACAGGAAGGCAGCAGCGACGAGGCGACCTTGCGCCTTCGCCTCGGCCTGACGGCGCGCGAAGCCGATGTCCTGGCCTGGCTGGCCCGCGGCAAAGCCAATCGCGACATCGGAGAGATCCTGGGCTTGAGCCCGCGGACGGTAGAAAAACATCTGGAGCTGGTTTTCGCCAAACTGGGCGTCGACAACCGCACGGCGGCGGCGACCGTCGCCGTCAGAGCCCTGGAGACCAGTTGATCGATCCAAAGTCGCGATGGCCCCGACCCGACGACACGGGGCAATCGGGTGAACGCGCGCGAGTTGTTCTTCCAAAAGTGATCTTCTCCGCGTTGGCGCGTTGAACGCGCCCCGAAGCTTTAGCGGAGGAAGCCCGAGGCGGACGGATGTCCGCCGCCCGGCGCGTGAGGGCTCCGGTGATCGGTTTCGATCACCGGAACTTGGTATAAAGCCCCATCGAAGGCGTCAATAAATGCCGCGCTCATTCAAGACCTGCGCGAAATGACGATCCTCCGTCAGCACGTGCCCCAACACCCAATCCCGCAGCAGACTGGCGATCTCCTTATCATTCATCGATCCGCCCTCTTCGAAGCGACGTTGCATTTCGAAGACCTGTTCCAGCAGGCGGCGATGCTTGTGGCGGTGCGTTTCGATGTCGCCACAGCCGTAGCGCTCCATCAATTGCTCCTCCTCCCGGAAATGGAAGCGGGCGTAATCGACAAGGAAACCGAGAGACTCGAGAATCTCATGATGAACGCGGCCCTGACTCGCCGCCATATACAGGGTGTTCGCCCGGATCAGAAGATTTTTATGGTGGGTATCGATCCGCTGGATATTGACGCTGTATTCGTCACGCCAGCGCGACCCGGGGCTTTCCTTCCGGCTACCATCCGTGACGCAGGCATGCATGCGCCGCTCGTGACTTTCCATCAGTTTCCAACGCATCACCGGCACGTCGCGGACGACGGACGCCGCCGTCAGATAAACTTCCAGGGGCGTTGCGGCGCGGACCCGAAATATAGCCGGGTTGCTGAAAATCGCCCCCTCTTCGCCGAAAAAGTTTCCGGGCCCCAATGTTTCGACGACCTCGCCTCCGATGGTCAATTCGGCAGCGCCGTTCTTGACGAGGGCAAGGCAGCCGAGAGGGTCGACATATTTGCCGGCATCGAATGTCAACAGCGGCATGTCCTTGGCCAAACGGTTGAGCGAGGTCTCGGTCAGGGCCTCGGCGCATAGCCAGGTCGAGCGCAGGAAATTACGGCGCTCGTCCAGAGCCATCACATCCGACATCAAGCCGTTCCGCTTGATGAATTCCCGATAGAGCCCGACCGACATCTTCAATGCCTGCACGAAACTCGCGGCGCGGTAGGTCTTGCGGGCGGGACTTCCGTCAATACCGGCCACCTCGCCCAACATGGCCCCCGCCGAGAGCAGGCCATTCACCGGCGATCCGGCCTCGAACATCTCGACGGTACCGGTGATGACCAGATAGACGCTGGTCACCGGCTCTCCCTCGCGGACCAGGATGCTCTCGGCATTGACCGCGACCAGCGGGCTGTTCAACAGCACCCGCAATTCATGATGCGCCGTGTCGGGAAAATAGGTCCGAAGCCAATCGTAAGCATTGCGCCAGACGTAGTCGTGATTGCCGGGGATGATTTCATCGACCATGCCGAAGGGCGCGCCGGAACCAATTTCCTTTTCCGACACGCTCAACGGCTTCGCCGTGTGGGTCAGGATGATCTTCCCGGAGGGATCGTTGCGGAAATCCTCGGCTTTCCCGTGAATCAAACCGCCACCGATGTCCAGCTTCTTGATTTCCGCCGGCATGGCGTAATCGGCGGCGATCTTTTCGTAAAACCATTGGGATATGCCGTTCTCCCCGGGTTTTCGACGCATACCGCCGAGGACGTCGAGGGAAACGATATCGGCAAAATGGGCGTAGCTCCGGTAGCCCTCCTCCCAGAGGGAACGGAAAACGAAAAGATTGGTTTCCACCGGATGCGGAGAGAACAGGGGCATGACCTCCAGCCCATTGATATCATTCCAATGATCGAAGACGAGATCCTGGACGTCGAAATAGTCGGCGAAGCTGTCCTCCTCAACGGACAACAGCGCCGACAGCTTCTTCATGACCGATGACCTGACCAGAGGCGTCGCGTAATATTTTATTCTCCGGTCGGCCCGGAGCAGGCTGGTCAATCCGGCGAAGTGATCGTCATGGCAGTGAGTGTGGAACACCCCTTCGATCTCATTGATGCCGATACCCAGCGCCGTCAGGCTGTGCTGGACGTTGGGTCCGGCGTCGATCAGATAAATCCGTCCCTGAAAGATCAGCACGCTGGCCATGGTGGGCCGGTCCGGGTCCCAGCCGTCCCCCTCGCCCGAATGAATAACCGAGAAATAGCCGCGATCGACCCGATGTGCGCCCAGCGTGTAGGGAGGGGCATAACTCACTCCCGCCGGCAGATTGAGATCGACGGTGACGCTTTCCCCGTCCAACTGAAACTCGAAAATGTTGAGGCCCAGGCGACGCAGCGTCACCCCGCCTTTCAAAGTCACCGGATAGCCGTCGAGAAGGATGGTATCGAGCAATTCCCTGGGATGACGGATTTTTCCGAACGCAAATTTGAGCTTCATGGCCATCATCTCGTCGGCAAGATCCGGAGCGATGCCGGTGGAGATGATCTCCTCGCGGCTCACCAGGCCATAATTGCCGCGATAGATATAATGAAGCTGGGATTCGACCTGTTCGCGCAAACCGATGAGAACCGGCTTTTCCCCGCGATTGTTGGGATGCCCCGGAAGGATGGCGCCCTGGCGGTATAGCATCTGCAACACTGGGAATTCCGCCAAATTGCAGAAACCGCCGTTTTGCAGCATGACGTCGGAGAGCAGAATCGCGTTCGGTCCCGTCTCGAAGGCCACGCCGTCACGCTCCGTTTGAACGATCAGACCGCGGCGCATCAAATGTTTCACCGCATCGGCCGGGCATCCGCACAGCACCTGCAGGCCGACGTCCGGCGCCTCAACCCAGGCAACCCCCGTGGTGACATGGACTTTCCGCAATCTCGCCATTCAACCGCTACCCCTTGAAACGGAGCGATAGGCATCCCGCCGCGGCCGAACCAGCGATCTCCTTCCCTTGGCTATTTTTATAGCGCCCTATTTTTTCAACCAATAGTTAGTATAGCCGGCGGAAAAAGTCATAAAAAAAGTGATGGGCGCTCTCCCTTATCCACAACAAAACCATCAGTCACCCAAACGGTCGTTCGGCTGCCATTCTATTTGAACGGCGGCAAGGCTTCGCAGTGATGGATCGCACATCGATGACGATTTTGGGACAATGCTTTCTCGGACGTATCCAAGCCGCCGGTCTTTACGCTAAACCTGTCATACGTATTCATCCGGGATAAACGAATGTCATGACAGGCAGACACCCGTCACATCAGCCGGCGCTTTCTCCCCTTCTCGCCCGGCGCAGCTTCCTGCCGCTGTTCATCACTCAATTCCTGGGTGCGTTTAACGGCAATCTGTTCAAGAACGCCGCCATCGTGCTGATCCTCTATCGGCTGGGCAGCGAGCAGGAATCGGGGGGCAAGGTTCTCGCCACCCTGGCGCTCGCCTTGTTCGTCCTGCCATTCTTTCTTTTCTCGGCAACGGCCGGTCAGATCGCCGACCGCTTCGACAAGACCAGGGTCATCCAGGCCTCAAAGCTTCTGGAACTGGCCGCGGCCGTCGTCGCCGCCATTGCTCTCGCCTGGGGCGCCCCCGCGATGCTGCTGACGGCCTTATTCCTGCTGGGGGCCCAGGCGGCGTTGTTCGGCCCGTTGAAATACGGAATCCTGCCGGAACTGTTGGCCGAGAACGACCTGCTTGGGGCCAACGGCCTGATCGAGGCGGCAACCTTCCTTGCCATCCTGGCCGGCACCATCATGGGATCGCTCACCGTCCTCGGGACGGATGGGGTCCTGATCATCCAATCGACCGTGATTGTCGCCGCGGCGGCCGGATGGATCGCCAGCCTCGCCATTCCACCGACTCAAGCGAAAGCGCCGGGTCTTTCCCTCGACTGGAATTTTCCGCGCCTCACCTGGTCTCTCTTGCGGGAAACGAGCGGTCCCTCGTCCCTGCTGGGACTGATCATGGGAGTATCCTGGTTCTGGTTGGCCGGGGCCACCTATCTCACCCAATTTCCGGCCTTTGCCAAGGATGCCTTGCATGCCGGTCCCGACGTCGTATCCCTCTTTCTCGGCATGTTCAGCCTGGGCATCTGCGCGGGCTCGCTGCTCTGCCAGCGTCTTTTCCGGGGACGCGCCAGCCTGCGCCTGGCTCCCTACGGCCTGCTGGCCATGGCCGTCTTCGGCCTTGATTTCGTCCTTTCGGCGCAGCCATTGGGCAATATCGACGGCGACTTCGCCGGAATCGCCGATTTTCTGGCGGTGCCGCAATCCTGGCATCTGCTCGCCGATCTGCTGGCCATCGCCATCGCCTCGGCCATTTACGTGGTGCCGCTTTATACCCTGCTGCAACAGCGGGCCGCCCCCAGCCATCGGGCGCGCGTCATCGCCGCCAACAATGTGATGAACGCCCTCTTCATGACCGTGGCGGCCGGCCTCGCCGCCATGCTTCTGGGAACCGGCCTCGGCATCAAAGGACTGCTGGGAGGCATGGCGGCGGCCAACATCGCGGTCGCCGCCCTCTTCTATCGCTGGAAATCCGCCTAGGTACCGCGTCACAGAAGGTTTGACGGTTTGGACACCGCTATCCGTTCACGCCATGCGACTGCGATGGGCCGTGAACAGCCGGTCCGGTTTCGAAAACGGGACGAAAACACCAGACATCGCGCCGAGCGGGGGGGCAAGACCTGAACCGGGGTAGGGTGGAAAAGCATAGCGCATTCCACCTTTCCTGGTTGTATGTCAAACTTCGGTCATGTCCGACTACCGTCGCAACCGCGTTCCAGGCGGAACCTTTTTTTTTTACGGTAAACCTGCTCGACCGTAAAAGCGCTTTGCTGGTGAACGAGATCGAAGCACTTCGTGCCGCCGTTCGGCAGGTGAGAGCGTCCGCGCCGTTTCATATCGATGCCTGGGTGGTTCCGCCCGACCACATGCATTCCATCTGGACACTGCCGGTAGGCGACAGCGACTTTTCCGCCCGGTGGAAAGCGATCAAGACAATGTTCTCGAAGCAAATGCCGCCGACCGAGTACCGTTCGGTGGCCCGGGTGAGTAGAGGGGAGCGCGGCATCTGGCAGAGGCGCTTTTGGGAACACACGATCCGGGACGACCGCGATTACGCGATCCACATGGACTACACGCATTTCAACCCGGTGAAACACGGACTCGCCGGCTCGGCCGGGGAGTGGCCTTTTTCATCCTTTCGCCATTGCGTCGCAAAAGGGCTTTATCCCGAGACTTGGCTCGGCGGCGGCCCTGAACCGCGGCTACCCGGAGAACGCCGGTGAAAAGGTCCATTTCCGTGCCACAAATATTGGCGGAATGTGCTCCGCTTTTCCGCCCTACGCTCGCTGCCTTGGTGTAGATCAATCAGCCCGTTCAAGCCGTATTGAGTTTCTATCAGGCAACCGCACAAGAAAAGCGCCGCCGCTCCAAGAGATCCCATACGGAGAGTCCTTGGTAACGTGGAACTCACCTCTGCCACAATCGATATCGGCAGTCCAATTAACATCGGCTCCCGCAGCGATTCCCATCACATGGCACACCAACCCATTGGAGAACGCAACATCACCTAGTGCATTGACTCAAACAGAAGATACAACGGGCAGGCGCTGAAGTTTTGCAAGGATGACGTCGGCCGGCTTTGTCCAAACGAATGGCTTTGAATTTTTGTTGTGCTCGT
>NZ_PIUM01000040.1 GCF_002845745.1 Telmatospirillum siberiense
GTTGGTCTGGCGCTCCAGTTCCTTGTTGATTTCCCATGTGCGCCGGGCCAGTCCGCCGCGGCAGCGGTTCTGAGCCGTCCGGCATTCCGGAACAAAAACTGGAAGGCATGAGGATGGCGGCGGCGAGTTACGGCATCCGCGGCGGACTGGCCCGGCGCACATGGGAAATCAACAAGGAACTGGAGCGCCAGACCAACCGATTGTCGGGTATCTATAATTTCGCCCCGCTGGTCATTCCTCTCCCCGAAGGCGGCTCGGTCATTCCTCCGGTCGTCGAAGATGGCGACCAGGCGATGAGCGTTTCGGGCGACGGAACCGACATGAAGGCCAGCAAGAAGGTGCTGCGCATCGTCCGGCCCGCCCATATTTCGCCGATCATCCCCAACTGGCGGGTTTATCTCGTGCGCTATTGGCCGGCCCCGGAAATTCCAAGGAACGAACTGATGCCCCAGACCGATGAGGAAAAGGCCGCCTGGAGCAAGTGGGTCGCCGGCGGCTGGGAAATCGGCGTCCGTCAGGCCAACGACATTTTCCGGGTCAATACCGACCGCTTAACCCGCGACATGGTGGGAATGGCTCTTTACCATCGTCTGGTGGCGCAGGGCATGATCCACGATCTTTACATCGACCAGCGCGAACGCGGGGTCACTGGCGGGGGCGACACTCTGCATATCGGCGAACGCATCGTTCGTATCACCGCCCCGGCCCAGCTCAATCCGAAAACCGGGGAATGGTCGCCCATCATCCTGGATCAACCCTGATGCCCGAAGCCCCCGCCGTTCCCGGCGATACCGCCCCCCAAACACTTGCCTACGAGGCGGAGCCGCCCGTTTGGAACGCCTCCGCGTTCGACGATTTCCTGCTCTGGGCGGCGGCTAACGGCGTCTCGGACATCAATCTGCAGACCGGCGAACCCATCTGGTTGCGCCATCACGGCCGCATGATCGCCGCGACCGGCCGACCGATGTCGGGACCCGAGATGGTGTCGATCATCAGCCGCCTGGGTCGGGGCCTGGAGGCCGATGGCGTTCTGCAAAGCGGGCGTCCGATCGATACCGCTTACGACATCCAGCGGCGCGAATCCGGAGGCAAGGTCCGCCGCTGCCGATTCCGCGTCAATGCCAGTTCCTGTCTGGTCGGCGGTTCGGACGGACGTCAATTCACCCTGCGAACGCTTCCCGATCGCCCACCGCAATTGTCCGCGCTCGATCCCGAAGAGGCCATCCGCGAGTCCTTCTGTCCGCGCCAGGGGCTCGTCATGGTCACCGGTCCAACCGGATCGGGAAAATCCACACTGTTGGCCGCGGTCCTCGCCGACATGATCGGCGCCCCGGACAGCAACCGAAAGGTCGTCACCATCGAGGCCCCCATCGAATTCGTCTATGACCGCGTCCAACGATCCGCCGCTCTCGTTTCGCAATGGGAAATTCCTTGGCATCTGCCCAGTTTCTCCGCCGGAGTGCGCAATGCGATGCGATGCAATCCGGACATCATCGAAGTCGGCGAATGCCGCGATACCGAGACGATGAGCGCCTGTATCGACGCCGCCAATACCGGCCATGCGGTCTATACCACCCTGCACACCATCGGAGTGGAGGCCAGCATCCAGCGTATCCTGGGCTTGCTGGAAGGCGGCGGGGGCGATGCCGGCGGCCGTGCCATCGCCATCATGCAGGTGCTGCGTCTGATCGTGACGCAACTTCTGCTGCCAACCGTCGATGGCCGGCGCTGCGCGGTTCGCGAATTTCTGGTGTTCAGCGAGGAGGTTCGCCAAAGCTTCCTGCGACGCCCGCTTCAGGACTGGCCGGCGATCGCCGCGGACACGCTGAAGAGCCGCGGCCAGCCGATGGCCGTCGCCATCGAACGGCAATGGCGCGCCGGCCGCATCAGCGCGGACACCTTCACTGGTTACGCGCCCGACCACGCCCGGACTCTCGGCATCACCAGCGAAGGATCGGGCGATGGCGTGGCGTGACAGCATGCGCCCGGCGCGCCTGTTCGGGCTTGACGCCCGGCTCATCTGGGTCGTGGTGACATTCCTTTTTTGCATCAACAAGATGACGTTCATCTTGCTGTTGGTGGTCCTGACCGTTCTCATCGTCGTCGAGCGTCACGGCCTCAATCTTCCGTCCGCCATCCGGTTGCTGCGGTGCCATGCGGCCGGATCGTGGCGGTCGGCCATCCCGAAGATCAAACGCCGTAGATTGTTTGATAGCGGAATTACGTGAAAGGAGGTCAAGCCGATGTCGCCGGGTATCACTCCGGCCCGTCCCTGCGGGCGCCCGCGCCGCATGGGCACGGTCGAACGGTCGCCCACCGGCGAAAAGAACAAGCCGCCACTTGAAAAAACGGTGTATCTAATATATTGTTCGCCATAAATAGTCTGAAGGACCGGCCCGATGCGTAGGTTTCCCCTGTTGCGGCGAAGCAGTCTTTGCGTCACCGTCGCGTTCGCCTCGCTGATGGCCGCGACCGCTCCCGCCAAAGCCCAATGGGCCGTTGAAGACGCCTCGGTCTTGAGCGCCGTCACCTCTGGCTTTTCGGCACTTACCTCTGCCGTTTCGGCGGGATTCACAGCCGTCGTCACCGCCCTGGCGGCAGCCGCCTCGGACAGCGATGCGCATTTCGAGCAGTTGCTCCAGGCATCCATTCAGGTCCAGGACGCCGTGCTTCAGGCTCAGACGACGACGCTCAATACGCAAATCTACAACGACGAACAATGGCGCCGACAGTCGCTCAACGATACCTTCGGAGACACTTCGGCCTGCCAGTATATCGGCCCGGGAACCAATCTGACGCAGGGCGAAACCCCCATTCGGCAACAGGCCGTCGCCATCGCGACCGCGCACGCCAATCTTTCGCGTGGAGGCACAGGTTCGGCCGCCGCCAACGGCCAGGCGGCCAGCGTCTCGGACAAGGTCCAGGTTCACAAGCAATTGGCGGCCAATCCCCAGACCCTGTCCACCACCGCGCCGACCTCGTCCTCCAGCAGCGCCGCGACGACCCTGGGAACGGTGACCGATGTCGACGCCGACACCCTCTTTACCGACACGGCCATCGACTCGCCCTATTCGTTGAAAATCGACTCGTCGAGCCGCACCCAGACCCTGGGCGAATTGTTCATGGCTCATTCCTTCGATCCCGTTCCTCCGCCGCCGCAACGCAGCACGAGCGAACCGAACGAGTTTCAGGAAGCCCGCAATTCCAGAGCCAGCCGGATGAGTCTCGCCATGGCGGTCCCGGTCGACGTGCTCTCCAATCAGGCAAAAGTATTCGACGCCAGCATGCGTCAGGTTCTGCCGCTCCAGCCCCCGGGATCCGACTCGATGAGCTGGAACCAGATGATGGATGCGGCCGTGAAGGGGCGGTTCGAAAATCTCGACTGGTACGCGCAGGTGGTCGGCATGAGCGGCGAGCAGAAACAGAACGAAGCTCTCTATATGCAGGCGCTTCAACTGTACCTCGATTGGCATCGCTTCCGCTTTGAGGAAAAGGTCGGTGTGGTCCTGGCCAATCTCTATGCCGGTCAAATCGATAACATGCGGGGATCCTCGACCAGCGACATCACGCCGGCCCTCGCTCCGGCAAGCCAAGCCACGCCGACGCGGTGACGCCGATCATGAACGCGACGCCCGAACCCTCGGAAGTTTATCGGCGCTTGGCGGTCGCCCGATTGAAGGGCGTCCGGGTCGACGGAGACGTCATCTCGACCGAAGAGGCGAAAGCCGCCTGCGGCCAGTTCAGCGCAAAAATGGCCGACGAGATGCAGCGCATCGACCAGGTCCTCGCGCTGACCGAACGGATGGAGATGCGAACCCGCGATTTATGGAACGGCGCGATGTCGGCCTTCAGTATCGACGAGATCGATCGCCTTATCGCCGTTCGCGACAACCAATTGCAGCGGCATGGCCGCGCCGTGGCCATGCCGACCTATTTGACACGCCTGCAGGACCGTCGTGAGGTGGACAGCATCGACATTCTCGCGGCCGATATCAAAACCGAGTGTCTCGGCAGCGGCGCCAGCGCACGGATCGACAAGAATTTCGCCGAAGCCAGGGTGCCCGATCTCCCGATGGTCGACGGGGTCTATCGCAACCTGCACAAGCAACAATTGGCAGAGCTCAAAGAGGATATGACTGGGATTTTACGCGATCTCGGCCTGGCCTCGGACATTTTCGCCGAGGCGGGATCCTTCGGCATTGCAACGGTTTCGCTGCCCGCCGCGACGAAAGATTCGCCCCTCGAAAGTCTGCTCCGTTTGGTTTCCGCCGCCGCGGAAATGCGCAACGCCCCTCAGTTCCGTAAAGCAAAATTGGGAGCCCCCGTCGAAGGATTGGGGCCAGCGCGCTGATCATGCCCCAGACACGTGTCCTTCCTTCCACCGAAGTCCGCTCGGCTCTGGTGAATGCCTCGCGCACCACCGGAGCCTCGCTGGCCTGGCTGACCGTCGTGGCCGGCGCCGAAAGCTGTTTTCAGGCCAATGCTCACTGCAACAGCAGCAGCGCCACGGGGCTTTTCCAGTTCACCGACCAGGGCTGGTTCGCCATGCTCGCCACCTACGGACGAAAACATGGGCTGAACGATACCGTCGCCCGGTTGAAGGAAACCCGGCATGGTGGATTTGTGCCCCAGGATCAAAAAGACCGGGCCGCCATTCTGGCCATACGCCAGGACCCCAAACTGAATGCCCTGATGGCCGGGGAGCTGTTCCAGGAAAACCGCACCAACCTTAAATCCGCGCTGCACCGCGCCCCGACCCAGGGTGAAATATATCTAGCTCATTTTCTGGGATCGGCGGATGCCGCCCGTTTCATCCATCAGCGGGATCTCACCCCGGACGCGTCTCCGGCAGAGCTTTTTCCGAAGGCGGCCAAGGCCAATCATGACGTGTTTTTCCACAAGGACGGGACAGCGGTCAGCTATGCCGAGCTGAGCCAACGCTTCAGCAACCGCTTCGAACACGCCAACCGATTGGTGGCTCAAACGTTTCCCGAGTTGGCGCCGACCGCAGCGCCTCACGCCCTCGCCAGGCACCACCACGCTCCCACAAGCGTTGCCCAGAATTCGACCGGCGCACAACATTCCCAAGCCAGGCACCACCGCGGCGCCGCGGTCATAGCGCGGACAGAACCAGACGGGGATCACACCGTCGCGGACCAGCACCTCGGGTCCAGTACCGTTGCCGAAAAGCTGGCCGAGCGGCGCCGCCAGGAGGCCATGATCGACCATCCCCCTGTTGCTGCGTCGGAGACGACGCCCCCCCAGCCCATGCACAGCTAACTCCATGCACAGTGAACGTTGAGCGCGGCAAATGGACGAAAACGATTTGATGCATGACGGCCTGACCGTCGAACCCGAGGAACGCACCGGCCGCCCCGAGGCCAAGGCCTCCTTCGGCAAGCGTCTTGGTCACGCCTTTTCCGACCCCGGAAAGCGGAGGATCATCTTTCTGGGTGGCCTGATCGTCATCGTGTTCGGGGTCGTCGTTTCGTCCCAGATGGGCAAGGGGTCCAAGCTGCCAAGCCAGATCCCCCAACCGCCGGCAATGAACACGACACCGGGCGGGACCCATTCCTCGGCAAGCCCGGACTATCAGGCATCCGTCGTCAATGCCGATGCCCAAAGAGCGTTCGTCGCCGAGCAGAACGGCAAAAGCGCCTTGGCCACCATCAATCCGAACGTCGTTCAGCCGCCCCAGGTCGCGCCCCCGGTACGTCCGACCAAAACCGACGCTCCCCCTGCGATCAATACCCAGGTGGGAACTTCCGCCAATGCCGGCGTCGATGAACATCGCCGCAAGATGCAGGACGCGATGCGTCACCAATTGCAGGAAATGGTCGGGTCCTGGAAAAACTCCCCAGGACAGCAGGTGGTCTTCACACGGCAGGAATCGACATCGCAGACGACGGCGATCTCCCCATTGGGGCAAGGGTCCCAGCAGCAGGCCCAGACGCAGCCGGCACGACAGAAAGCCCAATCGTCGCAACAGACGGACGCTTTGAAAGATGAACTGGTCCATGCCGGAGATATTTTCTTCGGCACGACGGTGACCGGCGCCATCTCCACCGATCCGACCGGCCCGATCGTCGCCGATGTCCTGTCTGGCCCGCTGCAGGGAGCGAGAATTCTCGGAACCGTCCAACAAGGCAACGAGGCTTACGTCCTCGTTTTCAATCAGATGAGCTTCGAGGGCAAGAAGGTCCAGATCAACGCCGTCGCGGTCGACGTCGAAAGTGCCCGCGTCGGCGTGCGCTCGGATATCGACCGCCGCTATCCCGAGCGGGCGTTGGCGATCGCCGCCGATTTCCTGACCACGGCGGGGCAATATTTTCTGCGATCGAACTCGACGACGACGACGACGGCGACGGGAACCGTCACGACGACGGGAACCGCCACCAATAAGGCGGCGATCGAAGCCGGGATGGCGGGCGCCGGCCAGGGACTGACCACCGAACTCAATCGCCAATTCAACAATCTCAATCCGATCTACGAGGTGAAAGCCAATTTTCCAATCGGCGTGCTGTTCATGAGCCCGATCTACAAACAGACCCCGGCGGGAACCGGCAATGCCGGCTAGAGCTTTTTCATTTCCGCACCTGGGGAACTTCAGTCGAGATGAAGCCCCCCGGGTACATCTGATACCAAGTTTCGATGAGGATGACTCATCGAAACTTGGCTGGCGCATTGGGCGCCCGCGCCATCGTTGACGCGTAGCCGTGTATGACATATCGCAGGCTGCGCTATCAGCGTCGTGCAGGCCTCAATTGAACGCGCCCGCCGATCGAGCCGGTTTTGCCTCAGCCGGAGGCCCGAACAGGGTCAACAAGCCGGCAGGCGCCCTTTAAGCGGAATGTTTCGACACCGCTCGATGACTTCGTCGACGAGGTTGCCATACCACTTCGCTCCTTTTGAAGCCGGAGCATGGTGGAAGATCGAGCGGCCGAAGAACGGAGCCTCGGCCAGTTTGACGTCTCGGCGAATTTCCGTCGTCAGGACGTTGCGTCCGAAATCCTCGCGCACCTTCGCCATTACCGACGAGGAATGCCGCAGGCGGGGATTGACCATGGTGAACAGGATTCCCAACCACTGAACGTCAATTCCCATGTTGATCCGCAACCTGGCGATGGCACGCGCCAGCATGCGCAACCCTTCGTGGGCCAAATGCTCGGGCGTTAGACAGGCCAGGCAACAGTCGGCGGCGACCAGCGCGTTGATCGGCACCAAGGACAACGCCGATGCGCAATCGCACAGGATATAGTCGTAAGCGTCCCGTACCGGCGCCAGCAGGTCGTTCAAGCGCCGCTCGCGGCCCGCCGCCTTGGCCAACAGCAGATCCGCATTGGAAAGATTCATCTCCGCAGTGATGAGATCGACACCGGGTTGGATGCCGGAACGAATGACATCCTTCACGGGCGTCCCATCGAAAAGCGCTCTGCAGATGGACGGCGACAAGGCATCGTCCTGCACCCCCAGGGCAAGTGATGCGGACGCCTGCGAGTCGAGATCGACGACCAGCACCCGATGGCCACGCCCGGCAAGGCCGACAGCCAGGTTGACACAGGTCGTCGTTTTGCCGGTACCGCCTTTGTTATTGATAATTGCGATCATCATACGGGTTGCGCGGCTCTCGACTGCATATTGAAAATGGTAAATTTTATATTTAATACACCGTAACACCACCATCGTCAATGTTACCTCGAAAAATGGTGAATAAACTTTTTATGCACCATTTTTATTGATCGACGGAATTGCTTTGCCCACTATACAAAGATCGGTTGGTCACCCCTTATCCGGATAGGCAACTCGGTGCGCCGCTCCTCCTCCTCCGACGGAAATCCATTTTTTCGCCGCCCTGATGAAACCAGGCCCATGGCCGCCGTCGGACGACAGCGGCCATGGGCAGTCCTGATTTCCGACGGCCGCGATGAGTGGCGGGCGGGCGTTGTCGAGCGGTTGCAGGCGCTGACGTTCGACGGGCGCCCCCTCCATCCATTCGAGGCCGGCTCCAGGCGAGAAGCGGAACATATCCTTCGACAGGTTCCCGACATCGCCGTGGCTCTTCTTGGAAACTCCGACAATGCTGGAAGACCGAATAATCCTCTGGTCGATTGGATCAGACGCGATCTTGGAAACGAACGGGTCCGCCTCATCCTGGAAGCTGGAGAATCCATCGATTGGAGAATCGCCTCCCAAAGCGAAATCAATGACATCGTTACCCCGAGCGACCTGTCCGGAAGACGGCTGGCGGTCATCATGACCACCGCCCTGCGAGGATATCGGGATATGGAGGTCGCCGAAAACACCCGCAGATGCGTCGAAGCGGCCGTGGGTGGTTCAACACGCCTTTTCGCGGCCGATTCGTTGACGCAATTCGCCGACTGCCTACCGCCCTTGGTGCAATTTTTGATCCCCCATCAAGGTGGAATGCTTCTGTGCGAACCACTGCCGGATCGGCAGGAACTGATGGTGATCGCCGCCGCCGGAACCTACGCCGACCAGCGTGGCAGAACCATAGGAAGGATGGTCGGTCCCGTGCCGGCCGGCATGTGGATCGCAAAGGCCCAAGCCGATCAAAACGACATGCGGGCGGGACATCGCGCGGTGCTGCACATCCGCCACCGCAACCATCCGCCCGGCTTCCTTTATGTCGATGGCATCATCTCCTTCGGAGCGTGCGACCCCATCCTCGTCGACCTGCTTTGCCGTCAGATCGCCGTGACCATCGACATGATCCGGCTTCGCCGGAATCTGAAAGGCGCGCAACGGGGAATCGCCTATTCCTTCGCCCATATCACGGAATACAAGGACCAGGTAACCGGAGATCACCTCCGGCGAATCGAGGCGATATCGCAAGCCATTACCGACCGCCTGACGCAAAAGTGTATTTTCCCGGAAATAATAGAAAACCGACTGTCCGAATTGATTGGCCTTGCCAGCATGCTGCATGACGTGGGCAAGGTTGGCATCCCTGACCGCGTTCTCAACAAACCCGGACGGTTGACCAGCGCCGAATTGCTTATCATGCGGACCCACGCGCTGATTGGAGAAGTCATTTTGAGTGAAGCCACGTGCGCCATGGCGGCCCCCTCCTATCTGCAGACCGCCGTGGAGGTCGCTGGCGGGCACCATGAGAAATGGGATGGAAGCGGCTATCCCCGCGGGCTGACAGGAGACCGTATTCCGCTCTCGGCCCGGATCGTCGCCGTGGCAGACGTTTACGATGCCTTGATTTCACCTCGCCAATACAAGCGGATCTGGACCACGGGAGAGGCGATCGATTTGATCGTCAGAGAATCCGGCCGACATTTCGACCCAAGGATAGTCGAGGCATTCCTGGCAGTCGCTCCGACGCTCTAGAACTCGGCCTTTTAAGCCCCGAGAAACAGCCCGGAACCTCCCGCCCGGCCCATGAGGAAGGCCGTTCTGTCCCAATCAGCGCAAGTTGCCGTAAGCGCCCGGCGCTGGAACGGGGATGGGACGTGAATTCATGTCCGCCGACAACGTCCGATCTGCCTGCATGCGCGCCCGAGGATCGGCCGTGGACATCGCCTCGGTGAGACGGGCGTCGACATTGGGATTGGCCGCCATTCCCTGTTGTACTTCTAACCAGGCCTGGGTCACCGCCGCCAAGGTGCGCCCCCCCATCGTCGCCGCGTCCGAAGCGCGATTGAAAACCCCCGTCAAAAACGATGCCTGGAGATCGCCGGCCGGCCCCTGTGGCAGAAAGGCCCGGCAGATGGACAGTCCGAAACGGCGGGCAATTGCGCAAGTCTCGTCGGCATTGTGGTCGCGCCAACGAGACATGGCCTCCTGATCGATAACAGGCGACGGCGCGGACGCGGTAGCGGGAGTGAGGCGCGCTGTGATGTCCGTCATTCTGATTCTTCCATCTAAATTATGGCGTATAATATATTGTATTCACCTTAAATGGGAGCCCCCTTCCGACTTAAAGGAAGCTTGCTGCGTCTATTTTATGGTGTATTATATCTCTAATATGCCATTTATGAGGCGAGGCCTTCATGTTTCCTCCCGTTCGGCGCATTTTACCGGTCGCCACAGCATTATCTTTCTTGCTGGCTTTCGCCGAGGCGGCCATCGCGGCGACAGATGTCACCCCAGATGTCCCGATCATCGCCTTCTTAAAGAAAAAAGGTGTCTCCCTCAATCTTCTCGGCAAGAACGGAGATATCTCGGTGTGGATGGGTGAACGTGAAGGACAGATGCAGTATTTCACAGTCCTTCCGGACGGACATCGAGCGGTTTCCGGCATATTGTTCGACGATAGCGGGCGCGATCTTACCGGAGAGTTTCTCGCCAAAGCCGCCAATGCCGGACAAATACACCTGCCGTCCATGCCGACGGCAGCGGCGGCGACCAACGGCAGCGCGGCCGCTCCAGCGGCCGTCAAGCCGGCCAATATCGACGAGATATTAAGGGCCGCGGCGGGAACGCACTGGCTTTCCTACGGACCGAGCGGAGCGCCGGTCATCTATATGATGGCGGATCCCGAGTGCATCTTCTGCCGAACGGTTTGGCCGCAAGTAATAAGCCTGGCGACGGACAAGAAGATCGAACTCCGCGTTATTCCGGTCGCATTCATTCATGGCGACGAAAGCATGGCGGCTCTGACCGCCATCCTTTCCGCGCCATCCCCCGCCAAAGCCTGGGCACTGAGCGAGGACGGCATCCGCACTCAACCGTCGTCCTCCAACGCCACCGACGCCGTCCGCGGCATCATCAATGACAACCATTTGTTTGCCAGTCACTACGGCCTGGCCGCGACACCGGTGTTTCTCTGGTCGTCGGCCGATGGTCCGAAAATGCAGACGGGAATTCCCAAGAGTGCCGACGGCGCAACCGACGTCGGCATCTTCCTGCGTTGAAATAATGGGCTCAATTCCGCAGTTGCAGATGCTCGGGAAACAAAACCTTGGTGGGAACGCCTTGCACCTCGACGGCCGTGACCGATTTCGTGGAAAACAGGGTTGCCACCTGCCTCGGCCCGGTCGCGGGATCGTCTATGCGATAGACCACCAGTTCGAGCGAGGAAAAGATCGTGGTTCGCAGATCGTCGATCATGCGACCAACCATATCCGGTCGTTTCGTCACGAAACCCGCCGGGACAAATGGCGAATCCCATTCGCCGTCGGCTTCGGTGCTGATCCGCTGCAAAGAACGGTTCATTTCGGCGAAAGTCTGCTGCCCCAGCCTGTCAAGATAGAGGAACTTGAACCGCGGCGTGTCCGCCGGCCCCAAACGCAACCGGTGCATTTCTCCGACATCGACCTGGATATTGACGCTGACGAGTCGGATGTCCTTCTCCCGGGCGGTCTTCCACTGACGCTGCAATTCGCTGACCGCGTCACGAAACCCGAACAACATGGTCAGGCCGTTGGCCGCCGACGGCATCCCTGGTGGCAGTCCGACATTCTCGAGAACGACGGTTTCCGGAGGGGCGTCATATGAGCAGAGAAAATAGCTCGTCAGACTGATTGTCGACACTTCCGATCACTCCCCTTCTTGCCCGTCCAACCCACCTCCCATCGAGAATAGCCAACGCAAACAACCGCTTCCCGTAAGGACCACCGATATCCCGAGTCGCTCCTCCATGTTGCGCATGGTATATCTTATACGATATATGGCAAGTCACTGGCGACCATATCGCACTTTGACAATTTTTAGAACAGGAGAGTCGCATGCCACGCCGCGGCCCGATCACGGGAAACGATCTCGAGGACTTGCGCAAGATTCTGGGCCTGAGCGTCACCGATCTGACCTTCCTTTTCGGATTTTCCATGCCCCACTGGGGCAAGATAAAAAAGGCCGCCGACAATCCCGTCCGGGATCCTGCCGTCGCCTTGCTGGCCCGTTGGTGGCTGGCCCATCCGGAAACCTGTCCGATTCACCAATCCCCGACGCCCGCATTCGTTAGAGACAGCATCAACGAAATATTGGCGACTGACCCGCTTGGAGAAGATGCCCCGCTGAACGGCCCGGTTTCGAAAAAGGATTTCGGGTTGAGCTTCGGAAGGGAAATGTCCGCGGGCTATCGCTGGACACGCGACAATGGAAAGGTTCCTCCGGTCCTTAACCGCCTGCTGACCATCGCGCAGGAGCAGATCAACCGGAATCCCGAGACTTTCTGGAAGGAATGGATCGGGCTGGTGGAAGAGGAGGCCAAGGCCCGCGGTATCGACGATCTGTGGGCCGAAGGCAATTGGCACAAGGATCTGGTGGCGCCAAGGCACCCGGCTCAAGAGAGCGCCAATGCCGACGACGGTGACGACGGCTCCGACTGATCGAGCCGGTCCCCCCGGATTCATTTTTCGGCCTCCAGGCCCGTTCCGCAGGCAATTTTATGCCGCCACGAGAGTGCTTCTGTTTCAAACTGAAGCACTCTTTCGGCCACATGTGAATGGAAAGCGCTGCTTTTTGTGGCGTTCTCAGTTTTTCAGCGCTTTCAATTCACGCAGAGTTTTAATAATCCGAGAAAATTATTTCTCACATCGAGGGAGAAGGCGGCACCGCTTCTGGTTCCTCGGGACATCCAACCAAATCCTCTTCGAGTTTTTCGTTTTTCCTTTGGACCGCGACCAACTTTTCCAGAAGAACACCACGGCCCTCCTCACGAGCCAGATCGGCCTCGAACTCCGTTACGTCCAACGGTTGGTGCGACCTGTTATGGCGGACACGGGCATCCTGCCCCAGTTTGGCCAGAAGCAAACTGGGAGAGCGCAGATATTGGGGATTCCGATTGATGGTGTCGCGATCGGATTCGCTCAGTTGTTTGACCACTATGTTGAGCTTTCCGTTCGGCTGACGCTCCGAGACGACCAGGGTCCGCCCCAGATCCAACACCACCTTGCCGCCCTCGGCCAGCATTGGAGCAAGCTTGTTCAGCATCTGCGCATTGCGGGTGGCGGAATTTTTGTCATCTCCGGCGAACAGGTCCAGAACATGTTGATAAGTCCGCTCCATTACCCCCGGCGTCAAGATCTCCACCAGCTTCAAAGCGGCCGTGGCAATCCAGCTCCCCCGCCGGATATCCCAGCCTGCCGCCAGAAAAATTCCGTCGCTTTCCAGAAATTCGGCGACGAATTCGGATAACCTTTCGCAATTCTCGCGGCTGCCTTCCGCCAAATACAAGGTGACGTCCTGGTTGCCGGCGACACTTGGCCGACGGTTTGCGTCATGTTCGGGCGTCGTCGCCATTCGGATGATCACTTTCGCACTGAATGAGGTTGTAAGTACCGGGTTTGGGGTCGCTCAAAAGCGCCTCGAACCTCTCTTCGGAAAAACCGGGAGCGACCCGCAAGACGTTGAGCGCCGAGACGAACGCATCGCGCTTTTCGAACGGAACACGGATTTCGACGCCCCCCAAGGTGATGCCGATAATGAGATGCGCCCGGTGGCCCATACCACGGACATCAAGAACCGCCTCGGTCAACATGCCGCTGAACATGACCATCCCCACCGCTGTCACTCACATGGCCATGGAGAGTTCGCAGGTCTCGCCTTCCGCGTCGAATTCCGGCTCGAAGGACAGCTCCCCGAAAAATTCATCGAGATCGTCCTCCTGGATTTCATCAATGGATTCCGTGGCGAGCCGAGGCTTCACCTTGTTCGACAAAGCCTTCATGCGCAAAACGTCGTAACGCAGGGCCGGTACTTTGCCGAAATAGGGATCGGGACGCTGGCGTTGGATCAGCTCGTGCATATGGAACAGTCGAGCCAGAGCCGTCGCCTGGGGGCCGGCGGGATCGCCGGCCGCGCGCAATTCTCTGTACACTTCCGAGAGGTTTTGCGCGATGACGTCCAGGGGCAGACGGACGCCACCTTCACCGCTCGCCAAGTCCTCAGGCCCCGAAGCCTTGAGGATGCTCAGCGGAGCCGGCCGGTTGCGCACCCCCGCCGCGATCATCACGCCTTGAACCACTTCCTCGACCGTTTGAGGATTTTTCGCCCAGGCGTCGCCGACGATAAGCTTGCCGACGTGCGCCCACAACAATGCCGGCCAGACGGTTTGCGCGGCGCTTCGGCCCAAGCCGGCTACCTCACCCCGTTCCAACGGACAGATCGCCAACTCGCCCGGATGAGCGTGCTCATAAGCGGCCAGACGCTCCCTATCGTCCGCCCCGGTGTCCAATGACAGATAGACGCAGTTCGAGGCTCCACGAAAGATCGGTCCGATGACGGCAAGCAGTCTCTTGACGTCATTTTGTTCGCCTGAGGACAGCTTCTGGAATCTGTCATCCGCATCCCAGAACAATCCACGAATCACTTGGGGACCTCCTTTCGTCAGATTTCCATCATCTTCAGAAGATCGATCAAGCTTGCCGCCGATTCGAATGCTTCATGATCGACGCGATTGGCCAAGGCGAAAGCGCTGACAGCGCCATCGAAAATGATCAGATCCTCCTGGAATTCGCCGAGAACGGCGACATGACGCCGCACCCGGCGGGTGGGATTGCCCTCGGAGAGGCAGATCAGCGGAACCCGGCTTTCCGGATCGACATGAGCCTCGCACCCATAAAGCATCCCCTCCCCGAACATCGCGCCATCACTCGCCGCCAGGAATGACCGGTAGTCCTGCGGCAGGGTAACCGCGCCTTGCATTTCCAGGCGGTCCAACACCATGTCCCTGACAGGACTCGGCGAGAACAGGGAGGCGTTCGCCCTTTTCAGATAATCGACAGCCGTCATCGCGAATACCCCATACCCATGGCGTCCTCTTCCGCCGGAGCGCCGTCCGACGGAACTACCGTCTCCAGTGTCATTCCCAGAGCATCAAGACGTTCCCGTGCGATGCTGGGATGGACATAGACATGGCCAGGAGGAACTGGAAGCGGTACCTCGGCCGATCGTCGATTAACCAATAGCGGATCGAGAGTGCGGTGCAACTGAGAGTGGCTCCACATGTCCATCAGGACAAGGTTGCTGAAATCGTTCGTCCCTGAATCGTCCAGCGGATGGACGTGGTGTATGTTGAAGCCCTTCACCGACTTGCCGGAGGCAAATGTTTCGATCTCGCCGTCACTGAAGCCGGCCGCCTGCAACTCATCCCGACATTCCTCGGCCAGATAGCGGCGAAACTCCCGTTTGACCCCCTTCGAGAACGCCTGACGCAGCCTGTCATGCTCGACTTTCGATCGGCGCTCATAGAGAAAATCCTCGGTCGGAATCCCCGGCAGGCCTCGGACGTCCTGGCCTGGCTCTTCATATTGGTATTTTGACACCTAAGTTCACCTTTCTAGCGACCAAGAGCCAAGGATGCTTCGGGTTCCGGATCCACGGGAGTCAGGGATTCGGCCAGAGACGGCACCGCTTTCAGGGGCACGAAATCCCACCGCGGATAGCGCCAATCCTGCGACGTCTGCACCGCAACGAACATGTTGGGCAGATGAGGTTCTCCGGATTCCCGAACACCGTCGCGGTCCATGGTGATTTCGACACCATTGACCGGCAGATCGAGGATGTTCTTGAACCCGGCCACATGGGCGGCTTCGACATTCTTGGCGATCAGGTCGGGCCCTCCATGCACGGGCACGAAAGTGACCTGCTCGCGCACGTCGGGATCCATATCGCCGGCGGCAGCCTTCAACTCCTCTTCGCCATAATGGCCGGAACGGTGCAACGGTCCGTATCCCAGCTTCACGGACTTCTCCGGATTGATCATCAGGGCGCCGGCGGCCGCGATCTTCGATTCCATCGCGGTTACGGATTCGACGACGTTGGGAATCTTTCCCTGGGAGTTCACGACGACCACATCCGCGCCGGCCGTCACGAAAGGATGTCGACCCGACGCAATCAGATCGAGCCCGGTGTTCGGCTGGGCGAAGGAGCCGGTGGTGATCACCACCAGATCGGAAAGTTTCAGGCTTCCGTCATCGAGCAGGGCCTGCACACGGCGCCGATCCGGAATATCGCGACGCTCGATTCCACAGGTTTCCTCCCAAGACCACCCCGCGTTCTCGACGGATTTGGCGTTCGTTCGCAAGGACGAGCCATCGAGCACGGGTGTCCGTCCCTCGCTCAGGGCGGCGCGGACAACCGTGGCGACCCGCCCCATGTTGGTTCCCAGCACACCGACGACCACAGTCTTATCCCCATTGTCCTTGATGATCCTGGACAACGTCCGGCCGATATCGGTCTCGCTCGGCTGGGGTCCCGTCTTGCCGGCCGATGTCGAATCGGCCGAGATCACCTTGAGATCCGGGATGCCGCCGAAGGACATGGTGGCACCCGGCTCCCGGAACGGCTGGGTCGGATCGCTTTTGGTATCGGCGGTATGCAGCCACGAGCCCGCCGGGGTGGACATCAGGACTCGTCTCGCACCCGGCGTGTGATTGACCGGCTGCATCTTGACCGAAATGCTTTCACCCAAGTCCGGTATTGCGGAACCGGGTTTAACGACGACCGGCGTCACGGCATCGCGCAGTTCTTCGGGAAGCCGCTTGAAGACTGACAACTCCTTCATTTGCTCGGCCGTGTAACTGGAGCTGTAGATGGGGGGGATCACCAAATCCTGGTGCTCGACTTGCATCATTTTGGCCAGATAGGCCGGACCGGGAAGATGATCCTGATGAGCGTGGGTGATCAGGATGGCGTCGATCTTGGGCTCTCCGCTCGGCGTCACACCGGTTTTCGGGTCGACAAGCCAAGGCCTGATGTCGACGAACGCCCCCTCCACCTCGCCTTCGACGGACTTTCCGTTGCCTTTCCGGTAACGGATGTCAGCGTTGGCGTTGAATCCATATTTGCCATTGTCGATAAGGATACGGGCATGTTCGGACGTGCCGTCGCTCTTGGTTCCATAGAGATCGACCAACAGGCAATTCCCGCCGATGTCCTTGGGATTGCTTCCACAAAGCGATGTGAACACGATGCCATCGTCTCGCGCCGGAAGCGCGTTGGGAGTGCGCTGGATCTGGGTCGGACGGTTCGCCATCAAATATGCCCTTCGTAGAATTCGGTCCAGGTGCTGCGCACCGCGTCGAGAGTTGTTCCCGATTTCGGATGTTGTCCATCGGCGAACTCAGGCAATGCCGCGATCATCCGCGCGACTTCGTCATCCGGCAGGTCGAGCGGATCCATGTCCGGATATTGTGCAAACAGCCGTCGGCATAGTTGCTCGACGTCGTCCCAGGTCAGCTTTTCTGTATCCGACATGGCAAGCCTTTCAAGAGCGGGGTTGATGGGAAACGTCATTGCGGCCGCGATCCTTCCGCCAACCGGACATTCAGGATATCGACGTCGATCGCCCGGAGCATGGCCGCGATATCGAGGTAGCAGGCGACGGGCCGGCCATCTTCCTTGACGATATCGATGCCGTGTCGGTGGCAGTAGGCGACGACTTCGGCAAGCGGACGCAGGTTTGTCTCCTGCCAGAGTTGTTCCAGTCTGGCGTCCGCATAATCCGGCATGGTCCCGAAAATACCCAAAAGAATTCCATCGCGCTCCGGGGCGTAAAGCAGCGCCTCCTCGAAGGCCATGTCCTTGTCCGCCCCAGCGAATTCTTCCGCCTTGATCATCGTTCGTTCTCCAAGTTCATTTTCGCGCGAACGCGGGCACGGGCGCCTGTGAGACGGCGGCCTCGGCCTCGGCACCGAACATCGATTCCGTTTCCGGCTCGACGCCCGACTTTTCGTCCAACTCGAATTCCGGCTGCTCGTCGGCATCTTCTAAATCGTCAGCCAGAGGCTCATCCTCTTCTTTCGGCTTTTCACCCTCGATCTTTTTATGCTTCGGCGAATGGATCATTTTCATCAGATCGGCAAAGCCATTGGGCAGACGTATCATCCGGAAACCGTCGCGCGTGGCTCCGAAACGAACGAGATCAGCGGCAACATCCTCATGCCCCAGACGCGTTTGATCGCGAATCGCCTTGATCAGGGCGATGGCCTGCGAATCGATGCGCGAGCCTTGCTCCTGCCAGGCGAAAAGTACTCCGGCATGGCTTGCCGTAATCGCCCCGCAAATATTGTCGTCGACCATCATCGCCCGATCGGGGGCCACTCCGAAATCCTTCAGGATCAAGGCCGTATTATTGGCGTCGGTGTGTTTCTGCGATCGCGGCGCCAGGGGCACCACCTTTCCGGCGAAGGCATGGAAATAGGGATCGGACGACTTTCGGAGATAGGCTTGCAAAGCGGCACGGTCACCCAATTTCGCATCCGGTTGGGCATAAAGGCGATCGATCAGTTCGACCGGCACCCCCGCAGCTTTGAAACGCGCCAGCGCATTAAGCACCGTTCCATCGGTATGAATGGCGATCGCCCGCCCCGACGCCCTTAACGAGCGCCACGTCCCAAGGACGTTTGGAAACAGATTGGCACCGGCGTCGCGGCTCACATACCACTTGTGAGTGGCGGCCATGAATGCCTGACGGTCTTTTTCACTCGCCCGGCTCCAGTTGTTGTTTCGCTCAAGGGCTGCTTGAAGGGCTAAAGGGAAATGGTGAACCCGCTGAATCGACGGGTCGGCGATGGAAATGCCATCCAGTAACGCCTTCTGCTCAACGCCGAATATCCGGCCGGTCTCGTTCAACAGCTCACGTGAAATTCGTCCCCACTGGCTGAAAAGCTCAATACAGGTATTGTCGATATCAAAGATGTACAGCTTGATTCGCTCGAACGGTACATCGCTCGCGTCCGAGAATGGGAAAGCTTGCATTTCCGACCTATTGTTAGAACCGTCTATTTCCGACAGGCGGGACAAATCGCCTCGCGCCTCAAGAAAGACCGAAGTTGGGGACGTAATCCTCTTCTTCTTCGTCTTCGGCCTTGGCCGACTTCGCCATTTTTCTTTCGAGAAGGAATCCCTTGAAACCGGCCACGGCCTCTTCCTTGCTCTCCGCCACCTGGAAATCGCGGCCAGGGGCCGTGCCAGCCTCGCTCAACCAAGCCAGCGTCTTGTCGAAATGCCCATTTTCGTTGATCACGACGATCGGTTTCGCCTGGTCAGGAAAGGCGCGGTTGAGTGTTGTATAGACCATCAGTTCCTGGACCGTGCCGACACCGCCGGTGTCGATGAAAACATAGGCGTTCTTTTCCCAGATCTCGCGCATGCGACTGAAGATGTTCGGATGGATGGCCAAGTAATCGAGCTTCTTGGCGCCCTCCACGTCGAACTGTTCCGCCGCCTTGCGGCCCGGAGATGGAAGAGCCACCAATTCCTTGGTTTCCACTCCATAGACGGGCATGCCCAACCGAACGGCCTCGTCCGAAATCGCCTTCATCTTCCCAACGTTGCTGGCGCCGAAAATCAGGCCGCCCTTGACGCCGCTTTCGAGAAAGGCCTGCTGGATCAATTGGGCGAGACGCCTCGATGATTCGAGATCGCGCGGATCGTTCGTCTGGGCCGAACACATGACGCCGACCAGCACATCCGGAGGGTGACCACCCATGCGGGTCGCCCCCTGCCGATTGACTCCGGCGACCAATTGCGCGACACGCCTGGAAACATCTTGCCCGGCGCCCCCGCCATCCAGGCTGACGGCCGGCGGCATGGGATTGGCCTTGATTTGTCCGCTCCGGATTTTGTCCAGACCCTGTTTGACCGACGCCGCGAATTCCTGGTCTGTGGTGGTCACGGAAATAAGCGCGGAGAGATCGTCCCGGATGAACCCGCGCCGCGAAAAATCGTCGACCATCGCCATGAACTTGTCGGCGCCGCCGTCACGGCCATGGATGATGACATGCCTGCGGTTTTCCGGATCGATCTGCTGCTGGACGAATAACGAGGCGAGCAGCAGAGGGTCCGGGCTGTTGTCCGGATTTTCGACAACCACGATCGGTGCCGGCAGAAGCACCTTGGCATACTGGGCATCGACAACCTGTGCCCCCCGTGCCTGAGCGAGCGAAATCCCCGCCGCGTCGAGGATACCGCGATCCCGCTCCCCCAGCGCCCTGAGATCGCCGATATAGAGAGCGGTCTGCGGAAATTGGGCCATGCGACAATCCTATTTTTAATGGTGTTTTAACGTTACGTTTCACCATATTCTGCCACCAGACGTCTTGTCAACGATCGATACAGGTTCACCCGAAATGATCGTCATTATCGGGCTTTGCATTAAGATTGAGGCTTGGACGCTCCATTTAATTGCGTATTATATATATAATGTGCTATTATCACTGTACAAAATTCCAATTCCGTCTGAGCGGACCGTCCTCACAAAACCGCCTGTAGGTGGATCCGCGCAAAGATGCTTGAGGGGGTCATTCATGCCGAACCCAACCCACGTCTTCGATATCGCCGCGACCGACAATCCGGTTGTCGCCGAGGTTTATGAACATTTACGCTGGCTGGAGATGAGAGCCGAATATCGCCCGGATGAAACTCCCCGGGAAACGGCACACCGTTTTGAAAGATTGTTCCTTCAGTCCCTTCGCAGCCGAACGCTGATTGCCTGCGCCCTCGACAATCTGGCCCCCTCGGCCGCGATGGATACCGCCACGGCCCACATCCGCAACGATCTGGATCAGACCACAGACCGACTGAGCACGCTTTTTTGCCTGAGCGAGGGAACCTTCGAAGTCGTCGATGGGGAAGCGCGCTTGCGCGAAGCACGCATTCTACTCGAAAAGACCACAGTTATGATTTGCGCATTGGAACAAATGACGCCGAGTCCCCGATCGTCGCAAGTATCACGCCCCCCCTCATCGGAAACGGGCCGGTTAATGGGGGACGGAGAAGCATGTCGCGCGTCGTCGCCAATGGCCAAAAACGCTGGCAGGCGCCGTCACAAATCACTTTGATAGCGTATTTAAGTTATGTTACACCATTTATTGAGCAAGCTTGATCCTTCCATCGGGCTTTGCAAGGAAGTCAGAGTGTGCTCCTCCGTCGGAGACCGGACGAATGCGGCGGCGAACGCAGCGTTGTCCAAAGTCGCCAGACGAAGCCGTCGCATGAACATCGTCATAACGTATTGCGGAGAACTTTCCTCATGAGGACGTTGGCCGACATCGAGAGCAACACGATCGCTTCGCGACTGGTCAATCGCCTGGCCGAAGAACTGACCTTGTTCACGCGTGACGAACTGCAGATGGCGATCAAGAAAAAGCTGATGGCCGAATTCGGAAGCGCTGCCGTGTCCCTGCCCCTCGACGCGACGGCAAGGCAGTTGGCCGATACCTTGACGGCAAATCTTCCGCGGTTCACCCGCAATGGAAGCGCAACGCCATATTTCACCACGCCCGAAATGGTAACCACTGAGCGGCACTATTTCGAAACGGTCAGGCGGATGGCCACCAGCGGCGGCGGATTACCAGCCCACCAAATAGAAAACAGCGCCCACGCCTTCAAAAAGCAATGCGAAGATCGTGGAAGGTCCTGCGATGCCACCCAGATCGCCGCGTTGCGCTATCTGCTTGGACCGGGCGAACTGAAGATTCTGGTCGGCCCTCCCGGCGGTGGGAAAAGCGACATCCTGCGAGCCGTTGCGCAAACTCACATCGAGCATGGACGGAAGGTTTTCGCCACCGCCCCGACCGACAAGGCGACCGAAAGCCTGGCGGCGGCGGTCGGCGATATCACCGGGTTCCGAAGCGACCGGTTGGCCGATGCCATTGCCCGAGGGGAAATCCCCGACCGCAGCGTCTTGTTGTTCGACGAGGCCGGCATGGAGGGGACCTTGCGCTTGACGGAAATCGTCACACAGGCCGACGTACACGGCATCACACTCATCATGGCGGGAGACCCCAAGCAAATCCCCGCTCCCAGGGCCGGAGAACCGCTGCGGCCGACCCTCGACCTCTTGTCGAAAGAACCTGGCATACCCAAGCCGGTCGTGCTGACGAACATCTATCGCCAACGGCACCCGGGAGACCAGAGCGCCGTGCGGGCCGCCTGGATGGGGCAAGGCGACAAATCCATCCAATATTTCGATGATCACGACGAATTGAGTTTTTGCGTGGACAACGCCAGGACATATGCCGCGTCGGCCGAAGTCTATTGCCGGAACCGCCAGGACGGAGCATCCTCCCTCGTCCTGACGGTTGACAAGGACTCGGCGGCCGAAGCCAATCGGGTGATCCGGACCGCGTTGATCGAGCGGGGAGCGATTGGCGAGGGGCGGACGCTTCGAAGCGTGGAGGTCGTCAACGGTCAGGAGCGCCATGGAGAGTTGGCTGTGGCACCGGGCGAATGCTTGATATTGACGGGAGAGATCGAGGCAACGAAGCCGGGCGGACGGGAAACGCGTCTTCCGGCCGGTATTTCGGCCACGGTCAAAAGCATCACCGCGAACAACCTGGAAGTTGAAACCGAGGGGGGAAAACGTCGTCTCATCCCCCTCTCCGGAAAGGACGGCCGAAGCGCCGCCCTGCCTGTTTCCTATGGGTATGCCCTGGATTTGAAATCGGCACAGGGAATGAAGGTCGAACGCGCGGTGCTGGCAGTCACCGGACCGGTGGACGCGGCCCATTATCTCGTCGGCGTGTCGCGGCACACCGAGCAGGTCAGCCTCATGGTGAGCCGACAGACCTACGATTCCCGCGATGCCCTGGCCAAGGCGGCCTCCCGCAGGCAAGACAAACGCATGATCTATGATTTTGATTGGTCGCCGGACCAGTTTTCCTCATTTGAGACCGAACGGAACGACTCTATCGCCCCTCGATTTGGCGGGTAAGGAAGACGCTCATGCCGGAAAAGTCATACGAATTCGACATTGCGGCAACAGACAATCCCGCTGTCGCCGAGGTTTATGAGCAATTGCGGTGGCTGGCCCTGGCGGTTGAATTCAGGCCGGACGAGGAACCGCTGGAAGCCGTGGCACGCTTCGAAAGACTGTTCGTTCATGCCATCCGCGCCCAAACCCTGATCGCCCACGCCATTGATGCGCTGGCCCCCGGCGATAAAGGAAACGAAGTTTTCGACCGAATTCGCGACGATCTGGCGAAAATCGCCGATCGGATAAGCTCGCTGCTTTGCCTGCGTGAAGGAGCGACCCGTGTGGACGACGGCGAAAGCCGCCTGCGCGAAGCGCGGGTCCTGCTGGAAAAAGCGTCAGTCATGACGAGCGCGCTCGAACGGGCAGCCGACGATCGTTAACAGGCGAACACAGCGTTCACCGAGGAACCGCTCGACGTTCGAGGGATGAAAACGCGATGGCCCCTTATGCCCGCCTGACCATCTCGTCCGCCATTTGATCGATGACATTTTGAGTGGCGTCCGAAAAACTGAGATTCGCGGCCGTTTGCATGCGGCGCCGCTCGATTTCCTTTGCGGCGGAGCCCCCCGGAAATTCCTTTGCCAATAACTGGCGTCCTCGCTTGGGCCCCACCCGCTTGTAAATGCGCTCGCGCAAGGCCGCATCCTCGACCGTCGTCGAAAAAGCCCACAATTCGATGGGACCGACCGCATTGACGACCATCTGCTCCTGCGGCCCACTCTTCATGCTGAGCTTGCAGATCATCGGCGAGCCCCATCCCGGAACGGGTCCGTTCAGGTGATATCGCAGGATCGGCCGGGTGGCGGGAGATAGATTGAAGGTTTCGATGACCCTGTCGACATCGATTTCGTTGACGCCAAGAATCCAAACCCCCGTGGCATGCTCGAGATTTTCCTTGCCGAAGTCGTCGAGCGCCTGACTGGCCAAAGTGATTTGGACCTGATATTTACGCCCCTCGCGCTCGAAAACCACAACTTGCGCCCGCGTACCCGGAGCCCCGGCGGTACGGTGGAATTCGTCGAAGACCACTCGCTTTCGGGTTTCAGACAACTCCTGAAACCGCTTCTCATGATAGGCTGCATATTTCTGGGGTATCTCGGGCAGCATGTCGCGACCCAGGAACATGTCGCGCGTAAGCATGTGGGCGGCAAGCATGTAGACCATCGCGGTTTGCCGGGTGCCCGAGGCTCCGTGTCCTTTCGCCACATTGTCGAGATCGAGGGAAATGACCCGCGCCTGACTGAGATCGAGTTTGGTCGGATGCGCCAGCAGCGGCCACTTCTGCACCGCCTCGGAAATGACGCGATTGGCAGCCTCAATGATCGGCTCATCCGTCGCCACCACACGGGTGTTTTCGTACATGCTGCGAATGTTCGGCGTCCGGATCGCCGACGAGAGATCGTTGATGGTCGGCATCGCGTAGCGCTGGGCACGGCTGGCCAAATAATAAAGCCCCCGCTCGAACAGCAGATCGACCACATCCCACCACAATGGGGCCTCGGGCAGAACGATGTCGCTTTCGCCCAAGGCCTCGTCGATCATGACGTCGACCTTCCTGACGTAGGGGTTGGGCGCACTGCCGGATTCGCCCGCGTCCGACTTGAGGCGGTAGGCTTCATTGATCGCCATTCCCATCAGACCGGACATGCCAGTGAATGGCTCGTCCTTGCCCTCAGGCGTGGACAGCAAGGTCAGAAAATTGATCAGGAATTCCCGTTCGAGCGGCAACGGCTTGCGCATGCCGAGTTGCGTGTCGAACGGGTTGATGGCATCGCTCTCGGCCATGATCAGACGGTGATAGATGACTTCGTGCTGCCGTTCGGCCGGCAATGCCTCTTGCAACAGATTGATGAAGCCCTCCGACGAACGGCCGATGTCGATAATCGAAATACGCGGCAGGCGCCCCCCCGATTGCTGGGCTTCGATGCAGCAGGCCAGGTTGAGCGAATTGAGAAGCACCGACTTGCCGCGTCCGCTGACGCCGCAAACCAGGTCGATCCAAGCCGTCTGCTTGCTTGACCCCGGTGAGTAGGGCCACAGCTTACCGTCATGGGAACGAAACAGTATCGACCCATAGTCCCAGGGGCTGTCGGGTCGTCCCCAAGGCAAAAGGCGGAAGGCCTCGTCTATGGGCGCCGCGGCGGCGGGAGCGGTCGACCCGCAATGGATAGCCAAAGCCGAACTCAACACACCTTCGAGCGGGTCGCCGACAATGGAATTAGCTCCACAGTTTCCCCACCCTTCCACGGCTCGCTGAAGGTAAAGCAGACGCGACCGGACAATGTCCGGAGACGACGCCGGCCCCCACGTGGCAAAGGACGCCCTCAGGGAAACGATCGTCCCATTGTCGAGATTGAGCGCCTGAAGTTCCTCGAAAGAACGCTTGATCTTCTTGTTGTCGGAACTGGCGAAAGTCAGAAGGGACGCCAGCATGCGGTTCATCACGTTGATCCGAAGCCCGTCTCCTTCGATAAGAAATGAGACGCGCCAGGGCATCGGCTGATCCGAACGCGACAAGGTGTCCATCAAGGTCGACAGCGGACGAGGGTTTTCAGGCGCCAGAACGAGATCGACGCAACCGAAAATCGTATCTCCGATTCGGACGGTATCGCGATCCAGCCGTTCGGCGTCGCCAAGGAGAAGCTGACTGGCCAGGCTAGGCCAGAGAACGTCGGAGAAATCGTATTTATGAATAATCCGCCGCTCGGCCTCATCGAGGTCCTGTTTGCGTGAACCGTATTCCGCCTCGGTCAACTGCTTGCGTTTTCTTTTTTGCTCCAGATCCCGGCGCTCCGCGGCGAGAAACGTGGTCTGCTTGCGGATATTGGCCGCCAAATCCGGTGACGAAAGCCGCACCCGATGCCGGTCGCCGGGAAGGAATGGCCGCCAGCGGTGACTTGGGCGGGAGGGATAAAGAGTATCGCGCACTGCACGCAGCGCGTCATGACGCTCCAGAATGTAGGAATTGATATAAAGACGTGACAGCGTGGCCTGGATGGCTTTGACGAAGGCCTCATGACGGGCCTTTAAGCCTTCGACGACACAAAATGGGTCCTGACCGTCGGGCAGCGGCGGCATGCCTTTGACGTCTTCGCGCAGCCGTTTGTTCTGAATTTTCGCCTCGTCCTTCGACATCAAGGCTGGACGGCTCCATAAGACCATGTAAAGGCGCTCGTAATAGGTATGGTTGGGCAGGATCTTCGCCCGCTCCACCAGGATATCGTCGATGTCCAGATTGGCCGCCGAAGCGACCGAACGCGCCTTTTCGATGTTCCATTTGATTTCGTCGGCGGCCCGGTCCGGATCCCGCTCGAAATAGACCTGAATGGCATGGCCGGTTTTCTGCAGGAATGAAGCGAAAAACTGACTGGCCTCGACGGCGAGAACCTCGGCTTCCTGATCGGTGATCAGATTGGGCGTCCCATCGACGCGGAGAATAGTGACGAGGGATCCTTCCTTGGTGATCAGGGCGTGGGACCCCTCGGTCGATTCCAGACGGATCATCGACGCGATATCAGCCTTAAAAAAACGCGAAAAGGAATTGCCCAGGCTCTCGATGAAACGGTCCAACGCGTTAGTTTTAATCATGCGGCGCCCTGCTGGTACGAAACTCAAGATATGACGCATTAATATAGCACATTATATATTTAAAACACCATATTATCACTTGAGAAGCATTGCGAAATGGTGCGGCTGTCACCTGCCAACCGCCGAGTGAAAGAGCATGATCGCCGGGGAAAACTGACACTAAAATGTCTCAAAAAACCTTGGTCGCGTTTTCAGCCTCTCACCGTACCGTTTTTTCCAGACGCGGATTCCCAGTCGCCAATTCGGCCATTGAATCCGCCCCGTTTCGACAAATATCGCAAGAGGTTGGGCATGTACGATCCTGATGAAAGCACTGTGGTTTATATGACACCTGAGCGCCGCGGCGTCGAAACGGACACGGACGCGGAACAGCGAATCTGGGATTGGACGCAGGAACTCGACCAGTTGGGATTGAACGCAACCGTCGAGGACATCCAACGCCTATTGGCCACGGTTCCTCACCATATCGACCCGGGACTCATCGAATTCTTGCATCGGGCGATCGAAAATCACCTCGGAGCAGCTTCGGCTGTTGCTCCCTCTCCTTGGATTGCGGTGACGGATACGCCCTGGGACTGTGCCTACGCCTGAGGCCGGGGGATGTGCGAAGCGATAGTAGAGAAATCCCGAAAGCGCCGGACTCAGGGCGGTTCCAAACGATAGGCGAATACCGGGACGGATGGGCGCCGCCTTGGCATCCCTTGCCGAACCGGCTACTCCAATTGGACATGTAACGCCAAATTCAAGGCCGCTTGCTTCGACACCCCCTGGAACGCCCCGTCTTCGTCAACGGTCACGATCCGAATGGCCAACCGCGTCGCCTGTTCGTGACGAACGAAAATCCGCCGGACATGCGGCGTCAGTAGCGGCAGATGCAGGAGCAGGGCCGGAGCCGCTCCGGGAAGCCGGCCTATTCCCGCCGGCGACATCGGATCGGCGATCAACACCAATTCCTTGCGATTCACCATGGAAGCCGACCACCGCATCGAGGCAATGCCGGCCAGATCGGGAGGCTGCATTCCGACGAAGGGCTCCCCGGAAAGGCTTCCAAACACGAAGCGCTGGCCCATGGCGGGACGGCACCTCACGGCAATGTTGGCCCCCACGCCGCGACAGAGGTCGACGTCGCCGGCGGCCACACGCCGCCCCAACCACCTTACGAAACCGCAAGGAACTTCCGACCCCCCGGCGTCATTCATCCGCCCCCTCCCTGTCGACCCGTTCGTCGAGCGTCGCGACGAGACTGGCCAAGGCTTTGTGCGGTCCCGGCGCATTGACGGGCAACGTCGGCTCTTCCGGATAATCGAGCACGCTTTTGACGTGATCCAGGGCGTTCGCCTCTTGACCGGACACTGGCAGCGCTTGATCGATAAGCGACAACCCTCCCTTTACCGACTCGGTCTCGGCGACAGTTCCCAGCGGCAATACGTCGGATCCAGCCGGCTGTTCCGGCACCGGCATCGTCGTTGTATCGCCATAAAACGCATCGACGGCCAGTTGCCGGTCCGCTTCCGCGTCGACCTGCTCGCGGGCCCGCTGTTCCTGGAATTCCGACCATGGCGGCTCGCTCTCGGAAGAACTGTCGGCGACCGGGCCCGGCGAGGCATCGTTGCCATCGGCGTCGTCCGGAGCCGCCATGGCGACCGGCTCTTCGGCCTGATAGGGCGGAAGAAGGGGTTCGTACCATTCCCCGCCCTGTTCCGCGACACCGATAAGGGCCGCACAAGTCCGATAGACGATCGGTACGGCACGTCCATCCGGCGCCCGCTTCGTCGTATTGATGAAATAGGCGATGATCCGCGCCTCGTCATCGACAAGACCGAGAAAATTGCCCTCGGCATCGCGTCCAGGACGTGTTTGCGAGGAGCCGAAACGGGAAACGACGGCCTGGATCTGCTCCTCCATTGCCTGGGCGGTCCCGCCCTGAGGGCTCCGAACTTTCAGGAAGCGGTTGTAACGCAGATCCGGCTTCATCCTGTCGAGTTCGGCCAGATATAACATCTTGGCGTGGATGAGCTTGTTGCCGATGATGATATGAACCTCGCCCTCTCGCTGCTGCCGGACATCGTTGATGTCGACGCGGCTGCGACGGGAATAGCTGGCATCACGACGATCCATGTAATTGATCGTCATTTCGGTCGGGTCCGAAGAGAAGTTGGCCGCTTCGAAGAGATGCCCTTCGCCGGCCGACTTGAGCAGTATCTCCCAGGTCGCTCCGGGATCTTCGATCTTGCCGAAGATCTTGCGAGTGCAGTTGGCAATGATCGAATCGGCGATCTTGTCCGAACGTTTTTTCATGGCCGGCACGTCCTGGATGCCGAAGTTCAACGCGAACCCCAGGGAGCGCCCCTGCGCCGCCATGACATCCATGCCTGGCACGCAATAATACCCAACCTCGTCGAAAAACACGACATAGGGGGAATTATTAGTGGTTGGACGAAGCTCTATAATATCCCTGTACTCACCTTCAATTCCGTGCTTCGAAATTAACGTATTACCCATCATGGCCTTCAATTGACTCACCATGATTTTTCCTAAATTGGCAACCTCGTCTTCAGAATTCTCCAATGCGGGCAGCAAACCAAGGGCGATTCTTCGATTGAGGACTATATCCTGAAAATCAACCTCGCCCATAGGCGTCGAGAATATGGCACTGTAAGTATCGGCAAGGGATTGCATGATTCTCGAAAACTGCATGAACAGAAAGCCATGCTGATCTAGTGTAGAATTCGACTGTGTATCGCCCTTTTCCGCCTTTGCAAAATTGAAACCGGGAATAGATACTAAATAATTCATCAAAGCATCTTTATGTCTCGGCGATATATTGTATCTCGGCAGATAAACGGATGTCAGATCTTCGGGCGAACAACTTCCAGATTTTCCCGGCAGAAGGATCGGCCGCTCGTAATAGAGATCGATCAGCTTGTCGAGCGGCAGAAGCTTTCGGATCACATCGACATTGAGCAGCAAAAGGTCCTGGTCGCGCAGGTCGCACAAGATCGCCATATGCACGGAAATCAATGAAATCGCACGGTCTTTCCACATGGCGTCGGACCCGGCGTCGGACATCAGGCTGACGATCATCTGCGTCAGCGTAGCCGCGCTGCCCTGAGCGAACGGATTGGTCGTATTGGACATGACCTTGCCGGACCCGATCATATAATTGAGAATCAGCAGGTCATGATCGCGCCCCATGCGTCGGGCCATCGCATAGGCTTTCCCGAACAAGGCCACGTCGCCCTTCCCATCGATGTACAGATAGCCGGACCCCCACACCAGCGAGTTGAACGCCATCCCGAGTTGCATCTCGGTCTTGCCCGAACCGGTGGTCCCGGCGATCAGCGTATGTGTCCGGCAACTCGAATTCGAATCCCATAGATGTTCGCCGGTCATCCGGTCGACGCCCAAAAACTGGATGCCGGCGGGCGGATCGGGCGACTGCCCGTCCCTGGCGTTCAGCGGATCACGATCGGCGTAGCCTGCCGGCAGGTGCAACAAAAGCCCCACCTTGAGACTTCGCCACCAAAGATAGAATAGGATCCCACAGACCAGCATGGCGTCGGTCATGCCGGGAAATACGATGCCGACGAACCCCGCCCCGACCAGGATAGCGCAGGCCGTATCGGTCAGCCGGATGGAGTCGCGGATCTTCTGGCCGAGCGCCCGCGGGTCGCGGCGCGGCGCGCCGCCAACCCGTTGTTCGGTGTGGTAGTCAATTCCACGGACTCTTTTCCGAGCCGCTTCGACCATCGAACGGTCCTCCGACTAATTCATCCGATCGATGGCGCCGCCCGGCTGTCCGGAGGGCGCCAACGACGACGGTGGGGGAACCGATGACGGCGCCGCCGCAGGGGGGGCAGGAATGGGAACCCGCAAGGCCATATCCCGCCCGGCAGGATCCTTGGCCGCCACCATCTGATGGCGTCCTCCCAACGGCGAGAGGACCGCCAGGACGATAATCAGGGAAACCCACCCCGCCACGATGCCGCGAATGAAGGCCGAGCGCCTGATGGTCCAGCGAAACGCCTGCCATACGGCCGTCAGGGCCGCCTGTGCCTCCTCTCGGCTAGTTACCGCGATGCGTTCATCGGGTTCGTGCGACCGTGCCGACTGCCGGACCAGCCAGCCCCCGGAATAATCGTCAGGCCCGTCGTCGGACACGAACGCCAGACAATCCTGGCGACGGACCCAAAGCAAGCCCTGGCTCAGTTGCAACAAAACGTCTCCGTTGCGTCGGATGGCACGAGGAAGACTGGCCTTATTGGACATAGGGTATCCTTCAAGGGTTGAGATAGTTCCTGAGACCGATCGAGGCTTCTTCGACCATCGGCGTCAAAATCGGCCGTCCGAGGGCCGCCTCGCCCAGGAAATGCGCATACACCCCCGCGCATTCGGCAAAGGGAGTATTTCGACCATCGCAATTGAGGATCCAGAACATTGGCTTGTCGGCGAGGCGCAGCCACAGAAACTCTGATGATGGCATGACACCGCCGCGATCCTTCGCCCAGCGATAAACGGCAATCATCGCCGTCTCGACGTAGGCATGTTTGGCGGCAACCCCCATGGCCTGCTGGTGGAAAGGATCCTTGTGATCGGCAATGATCGCCTCGATCCGCCTCATTAGCGGCCTCGGGCGACTTGCCAGCCCTCGCCAGGTACGGATCGCGGCCTTCAAGTCGAGAGCCAGCAACAGCGCGCTTCCCAATAGGACTTTATGGGCCATCGTTTTGAACGCCAGGGATGACCGGTGCCAGGGATGGGCGCGCAAGGCGCCAGCCATCCCGCGTTTCCGTCCGGCTTCGGCCCACAGGACCGATAACTCCCCGAGGAACTCGCTGGCTTCGTCAACCCGGCCATTCCGCCCTTTTTTCCCGCGAGCTTTCAGGATACAGGCGGCGTAAATGGCCTTGAGATGGTCCGGCAGATGGTCCGGCCCTTCCCACAACACTTTGAGCTGCGCCGCGAAAGCCGCGTCGAGGGCTCGAGCGTCGAGCGTCGCCAAGGTGGCGCCAAGCTTGTTCTCCACAAGCCATTCCTCGGGCCGCAGAGGAGGGGCCCAGCGCCGCAAAAAAGGCTTTCCCGCTTTCACCGCACGCTTCCAATCCTCATCCTCCTTGATGGGATTGTCGTCGATGATCGGCGCAATGGCCGGCCAGACCTTCACCTGCCAGCGAATGAGACTTTCCAGGGAGAGCTGGCCGTGGAATTTCTTTTCCGGCGACATGATGTAAACCCGCAAGGCCATCGCGATCAGCAATGCGGCGGCCGGCCAACGAGTCATCCGGCCGAAATCCGCGGCGACTTCGCCAAACGCCTGGAAATCGACGTCGTCCGGAGAGATCTGATTCATCCATATTTCCAAGTCGCCAAACCGCTGAGTGAATGGCGACCATGCCCAAGCTTCGGCATTCCATACGGCAAAGGCCGCCCTGACGATCAGGCCGTGGCCGAAATGCCAGACGGCCCAGGCCAAGCCGCCGATTACCAAGAACGCCAGCAGCATCCCCATGCCGGAATCATTGCTTGACGCAGGAACCCCACCGGGAGCGGGATAGGCCATCAGGGCGTCTCCTCTTCCGAATGCAGCCTATTCATTGCCGCGCCGGGTCGCTGGAACACCCCATCTCCATACAGACGAACAGCCGCTTGGCTGACTTTCCGGATGTAATCGATCGCCAAGGGAGGGGTATGGGAATGATACCAGCCAACTCCCACCCAAAAATCGTGAGCCTCGACCATCCGTCTTTTCAGCAGCCAAGCCCCCATCTTGATATTGAAGCAGCCGTCATGGACCAGCCTGGTCGCCAGCAACCGCCTGTCCACTCCATAGAACGCCTCGAGATCGGGAAGATTCGAACTGTTGATTTGCATGATGCCGAGATCGACGGTGTTGTTGGCGTTCCGAACCACGCTGCCCACCTGCCCTCCTTCGACCTGCGCGATACTCCACAGGATCGGCTCGGGCAGGTCATACATGAGCGCGGCCACGTTCATGCAGGAAATGAAGGCCGCTGCGACGATACTCATCGAGCCCTCCCTTCTGCTTTAACGCGGCGGCTGGGCGGTCGACGACGTCGCCGGCTCATTGTTAAGAGGCAGAAGCGGATACCACTTGTCGATCAGCCCATCGACGACCATCGCGCCGTTTTTGACCGGCAGATCGGAAATCACCTGATAGAGACAAAGAAGCAGGACGCTCGACGGGAGTTTCGGCGGAGCGAGCATAGTCACCCCCATCATGCCGTCGCCATCGGCGGCCAGACGCGGGGCTACCGTCCACCCCCCCATGCGACTCCACAAGGAGATGGCCTCGAGACAGAACGCCGAGAGCAATCCGGACCGGCTGGCCGCTTCGGCCGGCGTCATGTCCAGGCCTTGGACGGAAAGCAATCCGCCCATGCGCTGCATCATGCGTCCGGTCGCCACCTCCAATCTCGTGACCTCGATGAAATCAGCCTCTTGGTCGGCAGGACGCATGCTCAAGCCTCGCCCGATTTGACCCGTCCGATGGCGAATCAGATTGATTAAACTAGCGCAATATATATACATTACACCGTTATATACTGAAAGGCATTTCTCATGCGCGGCTTCGGACCGGCTCTATTTGGCCTCTTTTTCATCTCGCTGCCAGCGGCGGCCCAATCGGTTTCATCACCGACTCTCACCTCGCCACTGGGTCAACAGACGCAGACCGGATTGAGCGGCGCCCTGGGTAGCTCGAATAATTCGTCAAGCGGCGGCACGGGCCAGGGACAAGGGACGAAAAAATCGGGAAACAATGGTCAGAATGTCGGCACGGTCACACTCCAAGAACCGGAAAAAGCAACTGTCATCGACGTTCCCAAACTGGGCCAGGTCACCCCGCAACGATATGACATGAAGGCCGAAACTTTCGCCAACGCACGAGGAGCTTCGCTCATGAACGAACTCGTCGATCCCGCATATCACGCGGAATCGACAACGGGTGCGACCGAAGTGACGGCGTCTTCCGAGGCTGCGCCCATCCCTGGCGACAACAGGCTGCCTTAAAGTCAGGGGCCGCCCGGCCGCATCGGCGATGGGCAGTCCTCGGGGTGTGGAGCAGTCGTCTCCCGCATCGCTTCCAAACGTCTCGCGACGATGGCCGCCCCGGGCTTTCCTGCAGACAGGGCAGAAACTGTCTGAGCCACAGAATCGGCCAGTTGCGGATCGGCCTCCCGCAAGATCTCCATCCGGTCCGGACAAACCGCTGCGTCGGCGGGTTCGCTGACAATCCAGGGGGCCAAACCGCTCCGACAACGCTCCCGGGCCGCCGCATCCGTGGCATAGGGTTCCCTTACCGCGAGACGCAACGCATCAAGACGTGCCGACTGGCTTTCACGCGCAAAAGCTCCGACCAGATCCCGGCTTGGCGTGTAACCGGTCAAGGAAACCCCTTGGCGCTGCGCTTCCAACCATACCGCTTGCTTGAATTTCTCGTCGCCCGCAGCGATCTCAATAGTATTCCAGCCTTTGGAGCGTGCAGCGGCCACCATCACCTGAACGGAGTCCGTTAGGTTTTTTTTGCTGGCGGTAAATACTCCGGCATTGGGATCGTGCCAGACCTCGCCACCACCAGCCACCGACAACTTGACCAGAGAGGCAGGATTTTTCTGTTTACGCATTTGCAGGATCTCGACCTGCTCGACCATATCGAACGCGAAATCAGGCCAGTTGGTCATCGAAACGGCGGCCAGTCGCCGCAGAGATTCCTGCTTCTGTTGACGCGCCAATGGATCGGGGCTCTTTTCGAGATTGACCGGTTGCCCGCAGCGAAGCGGCGGAAGCGGCTGAGACAGCGTTTCCGAAAGGGCGATTTCATAGTCGGAATAAAGCCACGACGCCTTATGCCGAGCCGTGGTCGCGCGGGTCGTTGTCAGACCGGCAGCATCAACGCCCCTGGAAATCGAACCCGCGGATGTACCGGGTTCGATGTTTTGTAGAGGCGCCGTCGTCCCCGACGATTGTGCCTCTATAACGGCAGGATTCGTCATCATGTCTCCTGATTTCAAAAGCGCTCCAGCCTGTCGGCCCTCAACGCTCAGGCGTTCGGCGCCATTCCGGCGGCATGCACTGAAAGCCCTTCCTCAATCTGTCGGACGGGGGCTCCGCCGATCGGGGCGTGCCCGGGGCCGCTTTCCATTCCCGCCTCCAGGACTCCCCGCCAAACGTTTTGCGCAGAGGGAAAATCGCCATAGCCAACCTCCGCGGCCAAGGTATCGCCGTTGGCCCGGATGGGTTGATTGGGAACCTTTCCCGCCAGCCAAAGATCGCAATATCCGGAAATCATCTCGACCTGCCATTGCTCCAGCGCATCCATGTCGATGCGGGTCAAGGCTTCGAATTGTTTCAGGGTCACCCCGCCTGGCGGCGACCACACGCCCGCGGCATCCCTGACCGGTTGAATCATCGGGCTCATCCGGACGATGCGGCTGACAGCGGGCATTTCCAAACCTTTTCCGCCCCCGGTCAGGGCGTGGGCGATGAATGTCGCGGCATCCGGCGGGTCATCGAGAATGCTGGTGGCGACCAATCGAAGATCATTGGCCAACCCGGGATGGCGCCGGCGAAGAAACAGCGGGGACGTCTCCTTGTCGGCGCCAGCGAGAGGCAATTTGACGCTTCCGGTTCCCAAACTCAGAACTCTGACATCCGAAAGATTTTGATCGAGTGTCGCCGCTTCGGTCAAAGCGGCCAAAAGCGGGTTGTTGCATCCGGCCATGGCCCCATCCCAATAGCGGTCGGCTCGGCCGGGAAATTCGGCCGGCGCGTCGAAATAGGTAAATGGCGCATTGGTCGACGCATGAATCGCCTGGGCCAGCGTGATCGACGCCGCCGCACCATCCCCCCAGTTCGGCCCTTCGGTCCTGGCCGACCGGAAAAAAGTGGCTCGGCGTCGATCATAGTCGAACGCGACGATCAGCATACGAATTGGATCGCCCGACGGACCACGAATATCCGCCCCCGCCTCGGCAAGTGTCTTGCCCCCGCAATTCGGCAGAAGTTCCCCAATAGCTTCAAGCTTATGAGCGGCACTGTATTTCGCGCCCAAACCAGTCAGCCGGCGCAGCAAGGTGTCGGTAATCTTGCTTGTCGGCGAAAACAGGTTTCGACGCGTTTCCTCGTCTTGAAACAGCGCGAGCACCTGTTTCAGGGACAAATCCTCCGCCAGTGCGCCGAGAACAAGGCTACCGCCCGAATTGGCGGCCACCAGATCGAAATCCCGGAGCACTCTGTGGCCGGTGGTGTTTTCACCGTACAAAGCTATCAGGGCCTTGACCTGGATGAGCGACCATACGCCGCCGCCATCAAGGGAAAGAACGCGAAAGGTCATCGTTCGCCCACCGATTATGTAAAGGCCCGCCTCATTGGAACAGTCCCTGAAGCGTTTGCAGCAGGCTGCCGGACGAGGACGATGTCGAAGACGTCGAACTGGTTGAAGACGTGGAGGTGGAAGACGAGTTGCTGCTGGACGTGGATGAGGAACCCGACGACGAGAGCGTCACCGAACTGGTGCTTGTCGATACACCCGAACTGCTGAGGATCGAATTGATCACGCTTGTCGGATTGCCCAGGCTCGAGAGCTGCGCGTAGCTCAGCGTCGAGTTCAAAAAAGTGTTGATCTCGCTCTGAGCCGCCGTGCAGGCCGCCTGTTCCAATGCCTGGACGAGCTGACTGACGTCGAACACGCCAAATATGCCGAATGACGCATTCAACAGTCCATTCAAGCAGCCTAACGTCTTGACCGAAGGCGGCATGGAGACCTTGCGCTTGTTGACCGCGGCAGCGGTCGCCTGCTGCTGTCGGGTGGCGACCGCTTGGCTGATCGTAGAGCAATCGACATAGGCGAACGCGCTGCAAGGCAGGCTTGCGAGTGCGCTGACAAGAACGATGCGACGCAGGATGGACATGTCGCCCCTACTCCGTGCTGGAAATCATTTCGAGCACCAGGCTGACCCTGGCCGGCGAAAACATCTGCTGCAACACGCCGTGACGGCGCAACAGACCAAGCGAGGCCCGCAAGGCGCGGGCCGACTGGAGATCATGTTCCGCCACTGTGCCGGTGGGACTGTCCGCTCCACCGAGGACGAGGCGGAATAGTTTTTCCCGTTTCGCGGCCAGCCAATGGAGACAGCGCAAACGCTGGCCGGCTTTCAGATAAGCCAGGACAAGTCTCAACCGCTCGACATTATCGGGCAACTCGAGGAAGGCCGGATCGATAGCCGCCACGTCGTCCAGGCGGCGTCCCAAACGAACCGTCAAATCCATCGCCTCGGGAGCTTCAATCGGCCACGGCTCCAGCGCTTCCTCCCGGCAAACGACGGATTGCAGTATGGACGGCTTGGCGTCCCACCACGATTGCAACGCCTCTGCACTCAAATTCGGCACGGACAAAACCCTAAAAGGTGATATTTGTATTTATTACACCATTATTCGCATCAACGCAAACATGCTGTCAATGGCTTGGCTTGGGAGACGAGTCCAGCCTATCCGAAAGATCGACCGTATTTTCGACTCCCCCGTCCGGACAAGGCGAAATCGACAAAATATGTCGGCGGGCTTCGGTCACGGGAATTGACAGGATGCCAGGATCCCCTCCACCCCGATCGGGAATGGAAAGGACATAACACAAGGTCGGCCTGATCTCCCCCTCGAAGGAAACCGAGGCGGTCGTCAACACACGCCCCGCCCTTCCATCCTGCAGTGTGACCGAGGCACCATCGAACCCGCCCTTCGCCAGCCGCTCATCGAACGGCAACATGTCGCGAACCGGGCACCGGTCATGAAAATGACGGTGCCGCAAGATCCTGACATCGAAGCGCGTGACGAACGCATCGCCAATGATCTCGTTGTCGACATAAGCGCATGACGGGGACATCCGGTGGTCACCGGTCCCCTTCAAAATGGACATAGCCTCCAAGGACAGATGTTCCATTGGAACTTCCAGCCACCCCCCGCCAGGATCGGTTAAAAGTTCGCACTCCACTTCATTCCGCTCCCACTGCTTGACCCTTAGGGCTTGTCGCGAAATTATCGCTCCAAATCCTAAGATTCCATATGACGCCTACGCTTCGCTACGGCGGGCTCAGGCGCCACTCGGGCTTAGTGTCCGTTGATTCGGTAATTTATCAACAAGCACTTAGCGGGCAGGAGGATACGAGCAGTTGCAGAAAAAACAACACGAGAGATTTTTCCCTCCCCCACCAACGGATGGATTCCTTTTCAGATTGATAGCGCATCGTATATATCATACACTACAACAAGAGAGGTCATTATGAACAATCAAATCACCCTGCCCACATTGGCGCTCAACTCGTTTGGGAACAGGCTTCCACGCGCCAAAACGGAAGATGAATCCAAAGACGCCGACCTGACCGGAGCCGTCCTGCCGGCCTTGTTCGGTGGGCAGAGCGCCGAAATGCTTGGACAGATCAACCAAGTCATGGGCGAAGCCGTTCATTACGCGCATAGCTATGCCGATGCCAGGGACGAGGCGACACCAGCGCAGGACCCGGTTTCCCAGGTCGATCAGTATACCAATACCTGGCTTGACCCGTACCGCGGCATGCGACCGGATTCTTTCCGGATCGGTTGAAAGGATCCCCTCCCGTGAGCAGCGGCAACGAGTCCCCCTCTCCGCCTGCGGACGGAAATGACGAGGCGGCAACAAGCCGATCTTTCGGCAAGCGCGTGAAGTCCATCGGTCGGGGGACCGTTCGCTATGCCGGACGCTTAGCCGCGGTCCCGGCGATCATCGGCATGGCCAAGTGGACCGGTCAGCTCGGCAAGACGATCACCGCGCCGCCGCGACCGCACCAACCCCGACGAGACTCCGATTTCATCGATTTTGATCAAGAGATGAGGCGCATTGGGATTTCCGCTGGGGACCTTGAAAAGAAGCGCCGCGAACTGCTGGTGCAAGCCTGGATGAGTCTGCTGGTCGCGGTTGTTCTCGTCGCCTGGGCCATCCGCATGCTGTTGTTGGCCTCCACAATATCCGACTTCGTCTTCGCCCTTATCTCCCCTTGCGCGGCGCTTCCAATGTTGGCTTTGGCGGCGACGGCCGCCTTCCGCCACTGGCAAATCCGCAAACGTCGTCTCGGCGGCTGGCACGAATGGCTGAGCACCCCATCCGAATGGCTACCGTAACTATTTATCACCTCCGCGAACAGGGAGGCGGCGAACGCCGCTGGTCGTGATGCCTCAAAACAAATCCTTCGCCATCGCGCTTCCGATCGTCGCCCTGGCAATCATCGTGCTAGCCCCCGGATTGGCATTGGCCGACACGAGCAGCAGCACGATGTTGCAAGACATCGAAACGGCGGCGACATCGACGCCACTGAAGACCTGGCTGGAGATGATTTACGGGCAGTTGGCCGGAGGAACGGCGACCACAGCCCTCGGCACCGCCATGGGGTATTTCAATGCCGGCGTCATGGGCATCGCCAGTCTCTATGTCTTCTACAACATGACGGCATCGGTCGCCCAAAGCGCTCATGAAGGCGAAATTCTTGGCAAACGTTGGTCGACGCTGTGGGCTCCGATTCGTTTGCTGTCCGGTAGCGTCGGCTTGATGCCGGTGGGTGGTGGCTTCACCATCGTGCAATCGCTGATGCTGCACGCAGCCCTGATCGGCAGCGGTTTCGGCGATGTTCTGTGGAGCAAGAGCGTCGACGTCATGATCAATGACGAAATCCCGCTCGCAACGCCCCAGTTGGACGCCCCCTATTCGCTGGCCAAAGGACTCCTGGATTCCTATATCTGTGTCTACACGCTCAATTACATCGCGCAATACGAGCAGACCGGAGTGACCCTACCCTACGAAAGCAGCTCATCTCAGTCGGGTACGATCACGAACAGCATGAACAAGTCCTGGTTCAGCGGCAGTATGACACCAGTGCAGGTCATCACTTGGCAACCCAGCAGCAGTTCCGGCTTTGACAATAGTACCTGCGGCAGCGTCAGCACCGCCTGGGCGGTATCCTACACCGCGGACGGCACCTCCGACGTAACGAGCGGAATCCTGGCGGCCCATGCGACGGCGCTCAACACGCTGATGACGTCTATGAACAGTTTGGCACAGCAGATCGTCGTGGCGTCCTATCCGGCCACAAGCAGCACGCAGTCGCTGCCGGACCCGAAATCCTCAACGGTCAAAAATGCGGTGCAGGCCTATGCCGACAAGGTCAACACGTCCGTCCAGTCGGCCGTCTCCAGCGCCTCGGGGCAAACCACGGCGCGGCAGACTTTGCTGGAAGCCGCCATTCAGCGTGGCGGATGGGTTGAGGCCGGCGCATGGTACATGTTCATGGTGCGGCTCAACGAGCAACTCCTGAAGGCGACCAGTTTTCTGCCGAAAACCAGCGCGCCCACCTATGTGGGCGCGGAGGGCTGGCTGACCAGCGGCACGGTCAAATCCATCCAGACTGCGGCCGATAACTGGTGGGCCATGGCTTCCTTGCGCGGCGCCAGCGACGTCTACCACAACCCGTTGAAAACGACTTCGAGCGGCGGAGGCCTGACCGGCGTCACCGCTGGCTCGCGCATCCGCAGCAATATTGACGACGTGATCGGCGAGACCACGAGCGGCGGCATGGACGGTCTGCTGAAATACTTCGACCCCTCCGGCGATGACAATGCGCGCAAGGATCCGATCCAATTTCTGATTGGCCTCGGGGAAACGTTGAAGGATGTGGGCCTCGGAATGATTGCAGCCAAAGCGGGAGCGCTTGCCGGCGGCATGGCTTTCGGTCCCGAAGCCCTGGCTGCGGTAACCATGTTCGACAGCGCCTTCGGTCCATTGCTCAACGGCATCGCCATGCTGCTTCTCGCCTCCGGCGCCACGCTGAGCTACGTCTTTCCGATGCAGCCCTACATTATTTTCACGATCGCCGCCTTCGGCTATCTGGTGCTGGTTGCCGAAGCCATTCTTGCCGCTCCCTTGTGGGCTTTCGCCCATCTCCGCATGGAAGGCGAAGGCTTGGCGGGCGAGCATGGCGGCAAAGGTTATCTCTTGATGCTAAGCCTTTTGTTCCGTCCCGCCTTGATGATCCTGGGCATGCTGCTTGGCATGGCCATGATCACGGTCGGCGCGCAAATCGTACATGACACCTTTACCGCAGCCATGCGCGGCGCATTCGGTGGCGGTCATGCCGTTATCGGCATCCTCGCCATGGTCATCATGATGGTCGTCCTGGTGGTCGTCCTGGCGGAACGCTGCTTCCAGCTTATCCACATCATTCCCGATCGCGTCCTGGCGATCGTCAGCGGCGGCAACGGTCTCGGCGACGAGCATCACTCCGAACGTGTCCGCGCTATCGCCTCTGGCGGCGCCAACCAAGCAATGCAGACGGTTACAGGCGGCATGCAACGAGTTTCGCTCATGGATCTCGGCAAGGCCAAGCAAGTGCAGGAACTCAGCCGGCAATTCCTGCAAAAGAATCCGACGCACCTTCCGACGGGCGCCGGCGGAATCCGCGGCATGACCGATGGCAGCCTCGCCGAAACGTCGTCGGAGGCCGGCGCCGATGCGACACAATCATCGGAAGGAAACAGTGTGAATCCGCAGACCCAGCCTCCCGCGTCGGGAAAAGCCTGAAATATGGTGGACTGCCGGACTCTGTGAACCATATCGCGAACTTTGGAGCAATCCGGCGGTTTGCGAGACGGCGATCGTAATGGATTGAAATAAGCTCCGAGGTCGATGCCACGAGGACGATAGGGCCATCGGTTCCTATCGCAGCAAGGCACGCGTAAAGTCGTCGGACGGCGCCATGGTATTGGCCTCCGACAGCACGTTGAGGAACACCCCGACGATATTCGGGTCGAATTGTTTCCCACTCATCTCCTTGAGATAACGAATGGCCTGTTCGGATTTCCAGGCGGGACGATGATGCCGAGGAGCGGTCAGGGCGGTAAAGACGTCGACGACGGACACGATGCGCGCGCTCAAGGGAATGGCGTCGCCGGCCAAACCGGCGGGATAGCCTCCGCCATCAAACCACTCATGATGGTTTTCCGCGCACTCGGCGGCGATCTGCATGTATGACGGGCCTTCGATGGCCAGCGCGACTTCATTCAGGATATCGCGGCCGATCGTGGTATGCAGCCGAATTTCCTCGCGTTCGTCCGGTAATAAGGGTTCTTTCTTGGTCAGAATCGCGTCTTTGACGGACACCATTCCGATGTCGTGCAGGATCGACGCAAATCCGATGCATCCCGCCAGATCATCCTGTTCCAGCTCCGGGAAGATTCCCTTGGATCTCAGCCGACGCACCAAGGCCATGACCAATCTCTCGAGATTCGATGGATGGCCGCCGGAGCAAATTCCCTTGTAGTCGGCGATCTTGGCCAGAGCGAAGACCACGCCCTTCTGGAGACCTATCATGCGCTCGAGAAGGTGGACGTTGGCCAATCCGACGGCGATCTTACCGCACAAGATTTCCAGCAGATTGCGGTCGAGTTCGGAGAGAGGCCGTTCCCATTGGACATAAGAAACAATGACCTGGTAGGGACTGAAGTCGAAGTAGGACACCCGGTAACGATCGGATGGCAGAGCGGCATCCCGGCGATGCGCATTGCGGATGATGTCGGCGACGTCCCGGGGCACACTGCCGGAAACGGTTTCCCCTGCGCTGGCGGCAAACAAACCGGACGCGGAAAGCACGACATAATCCGCGTCACCTCCCCCCATCGACCGTCCTAAGCAAAGGATGGCTCCACCGTTGTTTCCAAGCTGCAGCAGGTCATCGATCCGGTGAACGGCCTCGACGGCGAAGTCCGCGATCATGCGATGACCGAACAGCGCGGAGGAGGCGTCCAGCACCTTCACCAATCCACGACGATTGGCCTCAATCTGCACGATATCGCGATAACCACGCAAAGCCACGGTTAGCGACATGGTCAGCCGCTGGGCCGTCAATTCCGTCTTGGCCTTATAATCGTTGATGTCGTAATCGAAAATGACCTTGTGCTCGGGCACCAAACCCGGATAGCCCGTGCGCAGGATGATCCGGACAGCCTGGTTGCCCAATTCCTCGCGAATGAAACGAACAAGCCTAAGGCCGGCATCCTCCTCTTCCATCACGACATCGAGCAGGATGACCGCGATATCCCCGGTCGCGGCCAGAATCGCCTCGGCCTCGTGACGCGAGGATGCGAACAGCAATTCGACGGACCGGCCCTCGAAACAGAAACCGCCGAGCACGAAGCGTGTCAGCTCCAGCACGTCCCGGTCGTCGTCGACCGCAAGAACCCTCCAAGGCACCCTGGAGGGTTCGGCAAGGCCGGCCATCTCCGGAGAGACTGGGGCGTTGGCAGGAAGTTCATCCCAGAGAAGCTGGACATCGTCACCGGACGAAGCGGCCGCGTCATTCGGCAGATCGCTATTATTGCTCATATTTATGGTCCTTCTATTCGGCAGCTATCCAACTCGACGCAGAGCCGATGGGATCGTCGGCCAGTCACCATCATCACCTACCCGATTATGGTCTTGGCGGCTCGTATCCCTCGTTGGAGTCCTCGGCCAGGGGTTGCCTCGGCTCGATAATGTCGAATTTCTCGAGCAGGCCCCGCATAGCCTCTGCCAAAGTGATAGCCTGCATGGCCCATTTGGATCCATCGCGTTCAGCCATCTGGCTCAACAGGCGCGTCGTATCGACAAGCGTCTTTTTTTCGGCGTCGCTGAGATTGTCCGGCCCGAACTTCCCAAGACTGCCCAACACTCCGCTCAACTGCTGCTTGGCCGAAGAGAGGGTAGCGCTATCGCTCTGCTCCACCAGGCGAAGATAGCGCGGATTGCTGCGAAGGCGCTGCATGTTCGCTTCGGGAATCTTTTCCCCCCGCAGTATCGCAGAGAACAGCATGTCGACCCACTTGTCCTCGATCGCAGCGCTGACCGGATCGAAGAACGGTGGCGGACGCGTGTTGATCGTCTCGTAAGCCTTCGCGTCCCATGTCGATGACGGGGGAACGCGCGGTTTTCGAACGGGATTGCGCGGCGTACTGACCAGTTCCGGGTGCAGATCCGCCAGCAGGGCCGCCTGGATTTGCGGTGTGCTCGCAATTGTCCTGCCCTGGATTTCATTCGCCACGCCAGGGAGGCCGAAGACCTCTTTCAGCACGCTTTCCGGAAGCGAAGACATGGGTATTTGGCCGCCCGCCAACAGCGTCCGCAATGCCAGGGGGGGAAGCAGCCAAGCTTTCAACGAACGACTGGGTGTCATTGGATCTTCCTCTCCAATCAACCGCGCGACGCACCCGGCGCGATGGCCCTGGTCGCCGCGCCGGGAAGCCGTCTTGGAAACATGATCTGGAACTGGACGCCCTTGTTTTCGGTGCTGCTCATGTTGAGAGAACCCCGCAATACCTTGGTAACAAGGTTGTAGACCACATGCAGCCCCAGTCCCGTACCGCCACGGTTGCGTCTAGTGGTGAAAAATGGATCAAATACACGAGTTTGAAGGGATTGAGGAATCCCCTTTCCGTCGTCGGAATAAGTCACCAGAACGGAGTCATCTTCGCCATATTCCGCGACGATCTGTATGGCTCCTGGACGGTTTCCATCGAACCCATGCATCAGGGAGTTGGACAGAAGATTGGTCAATATCTGTGACAGGGCCCCGGGATAGGTATCGCAACTGATGCTCGCCCGGCACTGGGCCGAGATCTTGACCGGACGGCGCTTCCATTTCGGGCTCATCGCCACCATGGTCTCGTAGATGGTCCGCCGAAGATCGAACTGCCTCCGTTCCCCGCTGGCTTGATCGACCGACACCTGCTTGAAACTCTGGACAAGATCAGCTGCACGCGATGCATTCATCTCGATCAGACGGGACGCCTGCCCCGCATCTTTGAGAAAATGTTCGAAATCGGGACGCCGCAAGACCTGACCGGTCATTTTGGCGTCGATCTCGCGGACCAGATCGGCGAAATGACCCGCCGTTCCCAATAGGACTCCCAATGGCGTACTGATCTCATGAGCAATCCCGGCCACCAATCCACCCAGCGAAGCCATCTTCTCGGTCTGGATCAGCCTTGCCTGCGCCTGCTGGAGTTCCTCGTTGCGGGCCTCGAAAAGAACCGCCAGCGCACTCAACAGAACCTGCATATTAAGCACGCCGAACTGTCCATCGGCGAAAGTGACGACCACCGGGTCGTAGCCGCATTCGCGGCGGCGTGACAAGGCCATACCCACCGCCGTCTCGATATCGACGCGCTCATCAATGACAAGCGGCGGCCAGCGGATCTGCCCCAGCAAATGGCCAACCGAACGGGACAAATGAAGCTGCCGCCCATACGGGCGAAGTATGGTCATCACAAAGTATTCGCGGGAAATCATTCCAACCAGTTGCCGTCCGTCAACGACGGTGACACCAGGTGCGGTCGCCATTTTTCTGAATATCTTCTCCAGTTCTCCACAGGGATAATCGACCGGCACCGAGGTCAGGCACATGGGCAGTTCGCCAACCCGATTGGCGGTACGGAGCGAAAGGCTGCCATGTACGATCCGTCCCGCCCTGTCAGGGACCGGCACGACCTTAGGCAAAGGCTTGATGTGGCTCCGTCGGCGCGTCTTCCGTCCAGCCCCGCTCGCAATCACAGGCCGTCTTTCCTTTTCTTTGGCGAAGCCATGACCTTCGCCACCATTTCATTGGCCGGATCGAGACCGATTCTCAGCGAGACGACTTGACCGTCGGCAGACACCAGAACGATGGGAGTGTCGTCAAGCAGATAAGCCGCCATCTCGCCCGTCCGCACACTGCCGATCCAGGCCGGAGAAAGGACCGGCAAGGTCGTCCGCAGATAGACCTGGTCATTGATCCGCCATGCCTGGGCAGGTCCGCCTTCGACGGTCAACGGTTGGGCGCCATCCGGGGGAACTCCGGTCAGCACCGCCATCAACAACTGACTTCCCTCCTCGGGAGCGACCGAATCGGCCGGAGTGGTCGTGATGATCGGCGGCTTGGCGTTCACTCCCGCCGCGTTGACACGAACGCTGAGGCTGGACTGGTAACTATTGGTCCCGGGAGCGAACCCGATCTTGATCGGTGCCGGAGCTCCCTTCAGTACGATGGAGAGATCGGTATAGGGCTGCGGGACCGTCGACACGACATTGATAATGTTGCTGTCGTGAGTTTGATCTCCTCCCTTGGTGACCTCTATGACCGCCGCACCGGGTTTAATCGCCTCGACAGGCCAGGGTTCGCCGGAACGGTCGAAAAACACCAACGAGGTGACCCGCCCCGTTCCCAGCTTGATCTCGGGAGGCGGCGAACCAGGGTCGAACGATAAGGAAACCGCGCCGGAGACAGGTTTCAGCGGAACCACCGGTGCCGCAGCGGCATGCTGCAGATCGTTCGTGCGCTTCTTGAACTCGCGGATTTCCTGGGGGGTCAAAGGTATCGATTCGTCGATCACGTCCTTATAGGCGGATCCTCGCAAATCCGGTGGCATGGGCAGCAGAGCCGGCGGAGGGCTCCCGGCGGCGTTCCGCCCCGCCGCATTGCCATTACTGTTGTTACCGGCCGGAGAAGCCGCGTCGGTCGACGCCGGGGATTTGCCGGTATCCTGCGCCACCGCGCAGCCGGGCCACAGCATGGAAAGCAACGCCAGACCGGCCGCGACAGCTATGGAAGAGAAAGACAAAGCCACGACACAGCCCTTTCTATTGATCGGTTTCCGCCGCGGTTTGCGAAATCATCGATTCGATGCCGATCCCCTCGGGGTTCTCCAAGGTGTTCATGCGCACGATCGTAACCTTGGCGAGCATCCTCTGAACCTTGGTCGCCGAGGCGGTCTCATAGGAAACGTTGAAGGGGAAGCGGACGACCCATGTATAGACGCCCGTCTGGGGCGAGACACCGCGCTCGATGATGACCGGAGGCTGGCCGGCCAGAAACCCCCGGGTAATCACCCGGCCATTCCGAATAAAGTCGAGCGTGCCGCCACTCTGCAACAGTTCCAAAAACGTTCTCCAACCAGCTTCCGTGAAAAATGGGCGAGTCCGCTCGTAATCAGCTCTCCAGGTGTCGTGACGCACCGTGTGGGCTTGGGTAACGGCATCGACCGCGAAATTGAGGATCCTGTTGTCCGTGAGATTCGGTTTGTTCAGCGGCACCATTTCCGTCAACGAGCAACCGGCGCCAGTTGGAAAATATCGAGGCTCGGGTCTCCAGATAATCAATCCCGCAGCCAGGAACACACTGACCGCCACGGCAGCGGCCAGGGCGATGTTCAACCGTGTCGCCCGGCGATATCCATCCCGGTAGAACTCATAGCGGGTGAAAACCGTTTGAGCCGCCCCCGAGGACTCGGCGGCGGGCGACTGGGACTGGGATGACATCAGCTCAGCTCATTATAGGTATATTATATATATAGTATACTATATAAAAGGTGCAAGCTCAAGACAATTCAAGGCTCAGAAGGCCGCCCGCTTGGCAATGCGCCAAGCGCCGGACAGATGCGTGATCGTCGTCATCCCGTCATTCAATGCCGAAACCCGGCCTGCGCAGGTGGGGCAAAGACGGATACCCGCATGTTCGCTCCAGAAATGCTTGCCACACTGCGGTCCAAGACATTTGCGTAGTTTGGCGACGGGCTCCACGGGCGGGGGCGGCAGGTGATCGGCGGGTGTTGGTTTCGGAAGTTTGGGTGCCTGCAATTTCGACGAATCGCGCGGCGGGAGCCCCAGGCGTGTCGCCCGCGTGCTGATTGACGCCGGACTCCGCACGATACCGAAGCGCTCGAAAAGCATGGTGGCGATCGATGACCGGCCCAATCCCGCCAGCCAAAGGCGGCACAGCATCGCATCGTGACTAAGATTCCAAGGATCGGTGGTTACGCCTTCGTCAAGAGCTTTGGGCAATGCAGACACGGGATCCTCCTAACCCACCCTCTGCCGAATACCGCCCACGCCTGCTTTTTCGGGCGGCACGCGACAAATTCGAGCATCCGCAACTTCAACGAGCGACCGCCAATCGAGCGAGATCCGAAGCGGCGCGACATCGACCAAAATATCCACTCGCATAGTATATGCCAAAGGACCGATATATGACATTTGGCATCATCGCAATAACAATTTATGTAAAATTTACCTTAATTTATCGCTCCCCAGATCACCTATCGAATTGCCGATTCGACACATGGCATCCTCTCTATTTTAATTTCAATTCTTGCTCCAAGTCCGGCTGCAGTGTCCCATTGCAAGAGGCAGTCCGGTTTTGCGCCAGTTTCGTGGCGACCTGCTCGGAAGGACTGCCACCGGCTTGCGCCTCCCTGAAATTCGAAACCGCCGGGTCCGGTTGGGCACCGTTCACCAACTGAGGATCGTTCAACCCCGCTCCCTTGGCCTGGCTATGCATTGATGGGGCATCGGCTCCGTGCTGCTGATGATGAAACGGATTGACCTTGTCCCACCAGTGGCCGTGTTTCGGCTTGGGTGCGGCGGGTAGGGCCACCGACGGCAGTTCCATCGCCTGCATCTGCTCCAGTGGAATTTGTGCGTCGAGAGGCTGTGTTTTCAATTCCGGCTGAGGCTCGGGCGTCGCGGTGACAACCACCGTTTCAGCTGGAATCTCGATCGGCTGGACATGGTGATGCGCGTGGTGGTGAACGGCCGGATGGGGATCCGCAGCCGTATTCGCCGCGGCGGCTTGCAGACCGGACGGATGCGCTTCGGACGCGGTCGATTTGGACGCCGAAGCGGCGGCGGCACCTCCGTGCTGCCCGCCGTTTTGGGGCGTCGCGTCCTGCCGATGTCCCAGGTAGGCGCCCACGACCGCGCCTTCCGGACCGGCGATCACCGCGCCCACGGCGGCCGCCCCGACAGCATGCTGGTTCGCCTGAATGAATTGGGCGCCGGCCTTGGCGGTATTGGCCGCCTGCTGACCAACCCAATTGGCCGCTCCGCCGGCCGCTTGCGCCACACCCTGTGCAGCCGAATTCACCTGTTTGGCAAGATATTCACCGGCCTCCACGTCAGCCTTGTGAAGTTCCTCCGCCGCCGCCCCGATATGTTGCCAAACAGTCTTGTCCTCGTTTGGCTTGTTCGACGAAGACGGACTGGGTTGAGGGAGGGTAGCCATCGACATTCCTTTCACAGATAAAACTCGCGAGGCCCGTCGGCACTCGGCCGAACTCGCTCGGGCAAGCTAATGGACGGTGGTGAAAATACAAAACATTCACCATAAATATCCCGATCATCGGCGACCAGCCCCCGGAACCGGCCCATCTTCACCATCCTCCCCGGACAGGAGATCGCCCGACGGCCGCGCCGATTGGACATGCGTCTCGGTTTTGTCGACCCGCATGCAAAGTGTGGAAAGAATGGAAAAAGCCGCCGCGGCCATAAGAAGCGGATTGCGCTCCCACAAGGCGGCTTTGGCGAGCCCGATGTCGCCAGCGGTAAACAGGGCGGCCGTCAGATTTTTCGACGTCAATATACCGCCGGAAAACTTCTTGGAAAAGGCCTGCAACTTCCTGCCGAGATCCCCCATGTCGGCATTCACCGCCACGGCATGACTGGTCGATGACGCGACGTCGATGATCGGCGAAACCTTTGTCGATTTCTCGGAACCGCCGCCACTTTTAGGTCTCTTGAAATAAAGCCTTTTCCAGTCGTCCTTGCCCAGGAGAACGGCGCCGCCGGCGATCGCCAGACCATCGACGATCTCGCCCACCGATCGCATTTGCGGAGAGGTCGCCCCCGCTCCAGCAAGCGCCATCGATACCCCCTGCACAACCATCATGGCGTTGGCGACCGGAGCCATCCGCTCGCCATAGACGGAAAGCAGCGTTTCCAGAGCCATGCCGGAAAGGCCAGACAACGCGACCATCGGATCGCTTGAGATGCCTCCCGCCGCCATCAGAGCGACATCGCTGGCCAATCCCGCATAACCGAAGGCCCGCATGGGGTCGGCCTTGACCCACGTGACCAATGCCTGATAGCTGTGAACGGGACTATGGGTTACGGCGAATGCCGCCCCCGACACGGTCGAACGGCCCATCTGGGCAAAGGACCGGCCCAAAGAGGGCAACCCCTTCCTGACGAAATCGGCGACGGCTCCATGGATCGCGCAGATACGGGATTTGCTCTCCCGAACGTCGAGAACGGCTTCTGCCGCCGTACCTTGCGCATCGTGACGGACCAGAACGGGCGCGGACATCGCCTAATCTGCCAATATCGCATCGAGATCTTCCTCGAATGCGCTATTGGCCCCATAGATCCGCGCCATTTCCTCGTGCACCTGCGCGGGTGGCCGGCGGCCGGCACCATGGCGCAGGATGCGCCCCCAATCGTTGAGACGATATTGCCCGCTTGCTTCCGCCGCCTTGAAATCCCCATACCTACCGGGCGGAATTGCGACATAGGCCCAGAAGTCCCGCGCATGCACGGTTCGCCCCTGGACCAGGACGACGATATCTATACAAGCATCGACGATATCCCTGAATTCCCGTAATTCAACGGACTCTGCCTCACTCATCTCATGACACCCCTTGGCACCGCCCCCCAATTCCGAACGCCGTTCGCCGACGGCGGTGATCCCATATCAAAATTTAATAGTGAAAAGAAACTATCATACACCATCAATACGAGGCCATATCCCGATTGTCAAGTTCCTGGCCGAAACCGGGCGCGAGGCGATCATCCGGCCGCAGCCACCGGCGAAGATTGCCCCGGCGTGACCGTCGCGGCTGACGGAGATCCGGCCACCACGCGAATCGGTTGACGATCTCCATCATAATAGACTCGTGCCCCATCAGGGTGAATCATCACTGTCCCCGTTCTCTCGCCAAGGTCCAGATCATAAACGCCGGAAGGAAGCTCCCCGATACCGATTCCGGCAGGGACTCGAACGTCACTCTGTTCGACGAGAATGGCATCATCGGCCAGTACGATGAATTTGGGTTCGTTCGATGCCTTCCGCTTGGCCGACGGCCGGCCGCCGGCACGATCCCATTTCGGATGCGGCCCGAAGGACTTAACCAGGGCACGCATCGTGAACGTCTTGTAGACGCTCACGCAAGCGACGATCTCGCCCGTCTTGCGGTTACGGACCCAGCTAGTCCAAACCGGCTCGCCCTTGGCGTTCTCACCGGCGATCAGCAAGTGATCGACACCAACCATATCAAGCGCGGCTTCGAAATCCCCCCATGATTTGATTTCGCCGTTGGCCACGCCCTGCTGTACCTGGGCACATTCCAAACGCATGCGGGCGAAGCTCTCCGTAACCGGAGGCAGAGTTGGCGGAGGCGAAGAGGACTGCTGCGGCACCAGATCGTTCAGCGCACAGGTCTTGCGAAACAACGAATCACCATCACCTCCCTGCGATGCCGCGTCGGCGGCATGCGTCCCCCCTCCCGCTTTTACCGATTTCGCCGCCGAGAGGAATTTTCGCACGAACCACATGGTAACCACTCCCCAAGTCAAGCCGTTGCCGTCAGTTCGCCGGCCGTCATGCCGTCAATCTCGTTGATGATTTGCAAACGCGCCAGCAAAGAGCCGGTATCGATAATGATCCGCGGCAGATCGTCGGCTCCGTATTCGGCCTCCACGACCGTTACCGCCAAAGAACGTCCGGAAGCGTCGATAGCCTGAATATCGCGCAACAGCGACCAACGACACGTTGCTTCCGTCCATTGTATGCGGATGCCCAGCCCATCGAGGCAAAGGCAGTCGTCGACCCGTCGCGGCACTGCAGTCGGCAGCACCAGATCGAACAGATTGTCCATTGAGGCCAGCGCGCCCGAGGCACCGATGGGCAAAGGAGCGGCATTGACGATGGTGTCATTAGCCGCTGACATGAAACCGCGCCCTTCGCCCTCCGGTTCCGGTGTTCCGCTAATGGCGAACAGCCGCTTGGTCGAACGACGCGCTAGGTGAGGCTGAGGCATGCGAAGTTCCTTATGCAGATCCCCTTTGCGGGGTGCGTTCCTTAATTATAAAATAGCATCTTATATATATTGTTCGCCATCAACAAGCCAATTCCCACGTCCCCAACCAACAAGAATCGGATGGACCATCCCGTTAAAATGGTGTATTAAATTTATAAATCGCCATTTTATTATGAAATTCAGCAGGCGCAGGATCGTGACGAATCCGACAAACGACATGTGGGAACCAGAAGACTTCGTCACCCTGGACGGCCGGCCGGTGTCGTCGGACACGCCTCATTCGGCCAGCACATCCACGGATCGCCGCTCAGCCCGTCTTCACGAAGGCCTGGACGGCATCCCGCCTTTCGACCCGCCCGGCAGAAGAAGCGGCGTCGATACCCAGAGCATCGATCACTCCGCCAAGATTTACGATGAACATTCGCGCCATAGCGCGGACGGCCTCGAGTTCGATGAACCGGTACTGGACGCGATCGAACCGCCCATCGGTGATCCTGGCGCTTATCGCGCCCCCCCACAAGGTGAGCGCGCCGCAGATGCCGCACCTCCAAGGAAACGCGCAAATAAAACGGCCACATACATTTCATATGGAATCTTCGCGCTGGTTGGATGTGGTGCACTATATATTGCATATGCTCGGTTTCTGGCTCCAAGGTCCGGCCCCCCGTCACAACCGGCCGTACTGATCACTTCCGGGGCGCCGAGTTCCCTGCCTCCGGCTGTCCCTAAAGCTCCCATCGCGACCCCCCCTAATACCTCGCCCACCGGCGGAGGGCAGCCAAGCCCGGTCAAACCGACACCCGGAGCCCAAGGAACGTTCCCTCCGGCACTGGCATCCCTTCAGCAACCCGGGCAAACGCCATCCGTGCAACCCCCGCCCCCCGCCCTCCAACAGCCACCCCTTCCTGGGCAGCCAGCGCAAGCCGCGCAGCCCCAACTCCAGTTACCGTCCCTGACCATGCCGACCGACCGACCAAGGCCATCCCCGCCTGTCGGCACTCCCGGCGTCCCGCTTCCCGCAGCCCAGGACGGGTTGCCCAGCACGACCGATTCCGTCAGCACACTTTCGACCAAGGAATTAGAGGGATTGAAGGCCGACGTGGCATCGCTCAAAGGATCGATCGAAAACCTCTCGCACTCGCTGTCGACGGAAACCGCCGCCCGTGAAGCCGCAGAACGCCGGGCCGACACATCGGCGGCAGCAACATCGCCCTCCCACGCAAGCCAGCCGGCCAAGACGGCGCGCCCCACCGTGACTTCTGCGAAACAACCGAAATCCCCCTCCCAATCTGCGGGCTCGCGTGCGGCGGAACGAAAACATGCTCGGAACCAGATCCAAGCGACCAGGATTGGCCGGCATGGCAACACCGGCCCCATGCCGCCGCCCTTGACGCTTTTGTCCGCCATGCCCGGCGAAGCGGTGGTCGACCAGCGCGGAGCGATGCTCACCCTTCATGAGGGCGACGCGATCGAAGGCTGGGGCAAGGTCACCGCCATCGGCCAGTCGGCCAGTGGAAGCTGGGTGGTGACGACGGCCAGGGGCATCGCGGCCCAGGAGCAGGGACGCTAGCCATGTCGACCGATATCCTGGAAAACTTTCTTTCGACCCTCAGCCCGTTTTTTACGCTGATCGGATCCGTCTGTTGGCTCGGTGGGCTGAGTTTGGGCTCAATCGCCTTTTATCACGCCATCAAAGTGCATGACGGTCAGAGTCGCTCCGGCTGGAACGGCGTCGTCGCGACCATGTTCACCGCCATTGTGCTGATGAATCTACCCGGCTTCATGAGCGTGGCAAGCCAGACCCTTCTGGGCAGCAGTACGGGGCTCGATGTGACAAGCACGAAGGCCTTGGATTACGCCAGCCAGATCAACACAACCGGAGACAGTTCGGTTCAAAAAGGATTGGCTGGTGCGCTCTATTACGTTCAGTTCATCGGCTGGATTGCCGCCATGCGCGGGTGGTGGATGATTCGCTCGGCGGTTCACGGCGTCAGTCAGGTCACCATCGGCGCGGGTGTCGTCCACATCGTCGCCGGTGTCATCGGTGCCAACATCACCGTCTTCACACCGATCATTTCGAATTTTCTCGGGGTCACGAGCGGGAGCTGACATGACCGCCATCGCCGTCCTCACAAGCAGCTCCCCGCCCCTGATCAAGATCACTCCGGAGGTCGCCTTGCCCATCCGCCAAGGCGTCAGCCGTGTGTGCCGGAGCCGCCGGCCCATTCCACGCGGCATGCGTTTGACGTCCACAATGGCATAATTCTTTGAACGGAGACTGATATGATCAATAAGCTCAACCGCAGCCGCGTTATCGCCCTGGCGACGTCCCTGTTGTTCGTCGCCAGCGATGCTTTCGCCACCTCGGACCTTTCCACCCTGGCAACCAGTTGGAAGACCACGGCCAGCAATCTCTCAGATACCGTCGGGGCCGTCGTTTTCCTTCTCGGTATCGGCACCGGTCTCGTCGCCGGCCTCAAATTCAAGTCGCATGGCGAGGATCCCCGTCAGACCCCGCTGAAGACCTGCCTGATCTATGCGTTGGCTGCGGCGGCCCTGGTCGGCCTTCCGACCTTCCTCGGCGTCGGCGTACAGAGCCTTTTCGGAACCTCGACGAACCTGACCTCCACCAGCGGCCTCTCCTCGGTTCAGTGAGCAGGCGGCGCCGATGGCCCCATCGCCACATCAGGGTCCTCGCCTCCCCCCCTTGCTTCTCTCGGCCAGCCGCGAAACATGGCGGCTGGCCGACGACGAGCATGAAGCGGCCGATGAGCGTTACAGAAGGATCAAGCCGGCGATCCTCAAGCGGGATGGCCATGTCTGCCAATATTGCGGGTTCCGTTGCGCCCGCTACCAGGAATGCCACCATCTTTCCGGCGACCACGCCGATAACCGGCCGGAAAATTTGGTGACGATTTGTTTTTTCTGTCACATGACATTTCACGTCGGGCGGACGGGGAACGCGATTTCCGGCGAAGCTCAACTGGTCTGGTACCCCGAACTCGGCCAGACGGCGTTGAATCACGAGGCGCGTGCCGTTTACATCGCCCTGCAGTATGGCGACGACGCCCTGCGAGAGGTGGCGCGCTCCGTGCTGGCCTCCATGCAGGAACGCTCCAGTCTGCTGACGGGCTCCGACTATCTTGGAACACAAGACGGCAGCGTCCTGGGTGAAGCGCTACTGCGCCTGTCGCCCAAGGATTATGCCCGGCGGGCGGAAACGCTTGCCGGGGTAAGGCTATTCCCCATGGGGCGCAAACTTCTAGGTGGTGTGGACAGGTTCCGAGAAATCTTGGATTTCTGGGTTTCGGATCATGGCCCCTACCATCGGCTACAGCCGGATGGCTGGCGAGCAATCTACGACGCCTTACAGCCCCGCCCCCCTTCGTCAGCCAATTGATTTTGGTTTGCGCGGCGCCCCTTTGAAAAAAGACGCGCCGTTACTTGAAGGACGGCATCAACTCCGTCTTTCAGCGCTCCACTGCAATATGACGCCCCTCGACCACAACGGCCCGAATGCCCCCTGCTCGGTAACCTCGGGAAGCTGGGATGAATTGTGTTGCAGCAGCCACTCGATCATCGACGGGGCGATGTTCAAGGTTCTTGCCAGGCCGGCGATATCCATCAGATCCGAGATCCTTCCCACATCCGACCCTTCGGCCTCGCCAGTAAGGACGTTCAACTCTACGGGCATCCGCCGTAACGGATTGCGGTTGGCTGATTGTGACATGCACGACCTCCAATTTTTGGATATTCAAAGTATTACTAGGACGTAGATGTATTAAAAAAAATTTATTGCAAAAAATTGGATACTCAAACAAAATTATTGAATATATTATAATAATGGTTTTTTATATATTTAGTATACAATTATTTCAAACAAAAAACCACTCCCCTCAATCGGCAATAGGGGGGGGTGCCTTTGTAGGCGCAAAACGCATTCGTCGAGAGCTTCAACGGCGAGCTCAGAGACGAATCTCAACGAGACGCTTTTCAACGTCATTGCATCAGGCCAAAGCGGTCCTGGCGCGTTGGAAAGACGATTAAGGCCATTCGCCCTGGGCGGAGCGACGCCCGCTGAGGTGGCGGCAAAATCGAAAACTGCAAGCCTGGCCGGGGCATGCCCCAGCCAAGCTTGCAGTCATTGCCCACATCAGGCAAACAGGATGCGACTCCACTTCTGAATGGATGAAAGAAGGGGAGCAGGTCAGCCAGACTTTTCTCCCGGATGATTCCGATATGATTCCGGAGGGTGTTGCCCAGAACAGCAAAAAGCCGTTAGCTAAGTAGCTAACGGCTTGTTTGTATTGGTAATTTTTGGTTGCGGGGGCAGGATTTGAACCTGCGGCCTTCAGGTTATGAGCCTGACGAGCTACCGGGCTGCTCCACCCCGCGGAAGTTGGGTGGTTGTTTAGATTTGTTATCG
>NZ_PIUM01000041.1 GCF_002845745.1 Telmatospirillum siberiense
CATGGCCGACCCGATGGTCGGCCAAACCCCCATGCTTGCCTGAACCAGAAAGCTCTTCCAGAAAAAACTTTCCCGTTGACACGCCGCCCCTCATATAAGGCCGGTGCCACTTTATTTCGGACCCCGCCTCATCCTCAAAAGTAGCTGGCGCTGACCAGATAGTCGCCACCGATCACCAGACACTCGCCTTCCCCCTTCAAAGGGTGGATGGGCAGCAGATTGTTGAAGAAGACGATCTTCACCTTCGGCACCACGACGGTCAGGATGGTGTCGCCGAAACAGTCGGCGACCTCGCGGTCAGTGCTGAAGGAGGCGAGATTGTTGAGGCGCATGACCACGGTCTTCTTGTCGATACGCTTCACGATTTGGTGCTCGTCGAAAGAATTGACGCCACGGTAAAGCGTCATCTGGGAATCCTGAGGATCGCCGTAGCGCTCGAACACCCACTGACAGAATTCATAAAGCATGTCGAGCTGGGTATAGATCGAGTTGTTGTGGAAGCGGCTGGACATCTTCTCCGAGATATAGGTCATCCAGCCGTCGGATGAGAAACGGGTGATCGTTTCCTTGTGATAGGTCGGGAAAAGACCGAACCGGCTTTCCACCCACCCCTTCAACACTGCGCCTTCCGGACCGTTGGAGTCGTAGCCCCACCCCTTCAGCAAGCGCAGGAAGCTGGCATGGTAATGGCGGACCGACTGCTTGGTCTTGGCCTGATCGCCCCGATCATGGTCCTGTTGTTCGGGGTCGATGCCGAACATGGCCATCATATATTTATAGAAGGCCTCTCCCGCCTCGTCCTGGCTTTCCGCCTGCGAGAGCATCTCGAAGAGGCTGGGATTCATCTCGCGCAACCCCGAGATATGCAGGGATACCGGATGCGCGTTGAAAGCCGTGCTGGCCAGCAGGTCGGTGGGCAACCCGACCAGATTGGTACTATGCCCAAGTCGACGGGATTCCGTCTCCTCCCCCATATGCGCCACCGCATTTCCCCCTTTTGCTTTTAAGAAAAGCTATACCTTAGGGGGCACTGGTGAAGGAACGATAATCCCCGTCCGTCACGAGGTTTTGCGGGAAATCGCCGCCAATGGCACGAAATTGGCTTTCTTGGCGGCCTCGGCCTGTTGGAAAACCTTGAAAACCTTTTCCGTCACCGCGTTGGAACTGACGAAATCGTTATAGGCGCGCTCCAGCGCGCCGGCATAGGCGCGGCCAAGCTCGACCGAATCGGCCGCGCCGGGCAGGCCCGATTGACCGATATAATCGTGAAAGCGCTTCAGGATATGCAGACGATTCACCCGCACCACCTGGGGATCGTATGGAACCTTGAGAAAATCCAGAAACTCTTCGGCCGACGACAGCCCCGCCAAGGTGTCGAGAAATTCACTCATCGTTCGTCTCCTGCCCTAATTTCCGAATAGACACTTGCGCGATGCCGTCGCCTCCGGCCCCGGCCCTATTGGCATGCACTGACGCCAAAGGACCGTGTCTCGCGATAAAGATCGAGCAATTCCTCGGTCCCCGGCGAACGCTTGGTGGTCGCCGCAAATGTGCGGATGCGCGATAAAACGACGCGCGCCTGCTTTTCCTCGATGGAAATGCCCAACTCGCCATAGGCCCAGAACACCGCCGCCAGACCGGAATGCTTGCCCAGCACCAGACGATGCTGGCGGCCCAGCTCCTTGGGATCGAGCGCCTGATAGTTGGCCGGGTCGCGCAACAGGCCGTGAACGTGGATGCCGGATTCGTGGGTGAAGATCCCCTCGCCGACAATCGATTTGTTCACCGGCACCGGACGTCCCGACGCCCCGGCGACCAGCGAGGAAATCGACTTGAGGTCGCTGGCCGCGACCCCGGTTGGACGTCCATAGAGATGCCGGAGCGCCACCACCACTTCCTCGAGCGGCGCATTGCCGGCCCGCTCGCCGAGGCCGTTGACCGTGGTGTTGACATGCGTCGCCCCGCCCCGGATCGCCGCCAGGGAATTGGCCGTCGCCAGACCGAGATCGTCATGGGCGTGGATTTCGAGTTCCATCGCCGTCGCCCGGCGCAACCGCAGAAAGGCGTCATGGGTGGTGAAGGGATCGAGAATGCCCAGCGTGTCGGCGAAACGGAACCGCCGGGCCCCGGCGCGCTCGGCGACCTCGATGACGCGCAGCAGGAAGTCGGGATCGGCCCGAGAACTGTCTTCGCCGCCCACCGCCACATCGAGCCCCGCGTCCCGCGCCTTTTTCACCATCCGCTCGATTTCCGCCAGCACCCAAGCGCGATCGCGCTCCAGTTTGTGGGTGATTTGCTGATCGGACACAGAAATGGACAGATTGACCATTGGAACGCCGGTGGCGATGGCGCCTTGCAGATCGTCGTCGCGCATGCGGCACCAGGCGATCGGACGCGCCGTCAGGCCGAGTCCGACGATGGCCCGGATTTCCTCCTGTTCCTCGTCCCCCATGGCCGGGATGCCGACCTCCAGTTCGGGCACGCCGGCCGCCGAGAGGATGCTGGCGATGGCGAGCCGTTCGTCGCTGGTGAAGGCGACACCGGCCATCTGTTCACCGTCCCGCAATGTCGTGTCGTTAATGACGACCAGTTTATCCATCATTCGCGGATCTCCTCGTCATGAATAGGCGGGTTGGAACTCTGCCGGGGCCCGGGCCGAGGACGACCAATATGGCGACATGGCCCGCAACCGCTCGATAATGCCGGGCAACACGGCGATCACCCGATCGACGTCTTCCTCGGTATTGTCGCGAGACAGGGAAAAGCGGGTGGCGCCATGGGCGGCGGTGAAGGGAATGTTCATCGCCCGCATGACATGTGAAGGCTCCAGCGATCCGGATGTGCAGGCCGATCCCGACGAGGCGGCGATGCCGGCACGGGAGAGCATCAGCAGAATCGCCTCGCCCTCGACGAATTCGAAGGCGATGGTGGTGGTGTTGGGCAATCGCTGTTCGACGTCGCCGGTGACGATGGTGTTGGGGATCAGGGCCATCAGTTCCCGCTCCAGCCGGTCGCGCAGCGAGCGGACGCGGATGTTTTCGTCGCGGAAGCCGGCCTGCGCCAGTTCGGCGGCCTTGCCCAACCCCACGATGCCCGCGGTGTTCTCGGTCCCGGCCCGGCGCCCGCGCTCCTGATGCCCGCCACGGAACAGCGGACGGAATTTGACGCCGCGTTTCAGATAAAGGGCGCCGACGCCCTTCGGCCCATGGATCTTGTGGGCGGATAGCGACAACATGTCGATCGCCGAATTGGAAAGGCGGAAGGGAACCTTGCCGACGGCCTGCACCGCGTCGGTATGGAAAAGAATGCCGTAGGGCTTGGCCATCTGCGCCAGATGCTCGATCGGAAAGATGGTTCCGGTCTCGTTGTTGGCCCACATGATGGAGACGACCGCGACATTCTCCGACAACGCGTTTTCATAGGCCTTGAGATCGAGGCGCCCCTGCCCGTCGACCGGGATGACGTGCAGCTTGTATCCCTCATGCCTGGCCAAATGCTCGCAGACCGTCAGAACCGCGTGATGTTCCACCGCCGAGGTGATGATCTCCCGGCGCTCGGGGTAGGCCCGCAAGGCCGAAATGATCGCCGTCGTATCGGATTCCGTACCACCCGACGTATAGACGATCTCGCTTTCATGGGCGACGCCCAGCAGGTTTTGCAGCCGCTCGCGGGCCGTCCGGATGGCGGGGGCGACACTGGCGCCGATGGCATGAATCGATGACGGATTGCCGAACTGCTCGGTGAAGAAGGGCAGCATCTCGGCCACCACGTCCGGCGCGCAGGCCGTCGTCGCGTTGTTGTCGAGATAGACGGTACGGGGCGAGGCTGAAACCGTCATCATGCGTCTCCCTCAGGCGGCTTGGGCGGGAATGACCCGCACGGGCTTGCCCAGCACCATCATCAAACGTTCCTGGACGCCCGACAGGGTGATCGACGACATCTGGCATCCGACACAGGAGCCGCGCAAATTGACCATGACCGTGTCGCCGTCGATATCGACCAGTTCGATATCGCCGCCGTCGCGCTGCAAGGTGGGCCGCAGTTCCTCGATCGCCGTCGTAATCAACTGGATCTTCTGCAGATTGGTCATCGGTTTATGGACTGGGGCCGAAGGCGCCACCGGACAAGAGGGGGCAGGGATTGTATCGATGGCACCTTCGGCCGCCATAGCCGTCAGAACCTGGCCAAGAACCTCCTCGATCTTCTCGTGGCAGGTCTTGCAGGCTCCTCCGGCCTTCGTGTAGTTGGTGATCTGTTCGATGGAGTTCAGTTTGTTGACGCGAACGGCGCGCTCGATCATGCCGGCATCTACGCCGAAGCACTTACAGATCAACGCGCCTTCCTCGTGGTCGTCGTCGGTCCAGACTTCGCCGCGGTAGTTGGCGATCGCCGCCCGCAGCGCTTCGGCGCCCATCACCGAACAGTGCATCTTTTCCGGCGGCAGTCCGTCCAGATAATCGGCGATGTCCTGATTGGTCACGGACAGCGCCTGGTCGATGGTCTTGCCGATAATGATTTCGGTCAAAGCCGAGGAAGAGGCGATCGCCGAACCGCAACCGAAGGTCTGAAAGCGCGCCTCGGTGATGGTATCGTTCGCCGGATCGATCTTCAAAAACAGCTTCAGCGCATCGCCGCAGGAAATGGAGCCGACCTCTCCGACGCCGTTGGCATCATCGAGAACGCCGGAATTCCGGGGATTGAAGAAGTGTTCCTGGACCTTCTCGGAATAGTTCCACATCGGCTTGTCCCCCCTCAGCAGAACGACTTGCCGCAGCCGCACTTGGCCTTGGCATTGGGATTGTTGAAAACGAAACCGGTCCCCGAGACGTCTTCGACGAAGTCCACCTCGGCGCCATCGAGCAAAGGCCAGCTGTCGGAATCGACGAAAACCTTCACCCCGGCGAAATCGACCACCGCGTCACCGTCCAGCGGTTCGCTTTCCAGGCCGAGCTTGTAGAGGTAGCCGGAACAGCCCCCGGTCTCCACGCTGATCCGCAATCCCGCCACCCCGTCTTCGGAGTCTTCCAGGACACGGCGAACGGCATCCACGGCATTATCGGTAAGAGCGATCATCGTCCGAATCTCCTTGCAGGCTTGGGCCCACGAAGAGAGAAAAGCAAATGCCGTGCCAATAGATAACTTATTGATTTTTAATGATTAGCGGTTTGTCAGAACTGCGACATCCCGCCATCTTGTCGCAGATGCGACAATGCCGACATTCCATTGGCGGGCGGGGTGGGAGGATTGCCGGATCAAGTCCACGATTGTCCGGCAAAGGATCCGTGCGTCGCCTCTATTTGAGTGGTGAGCACAACCCAAAACCGTCATTGCCGGGCTTGATCCGGCAATCCATGGTTGCAGTGGATCGGCCGACATCATTTGAAGCGGGCACGTGGATGCCCGTGTCAAGCACGGGCATGACGACTTATAATTGAGCGGTCGCCTCTGAATCTTTCCAAGTATTGAGGGCAAAATCACAGCCCCGGGGCCTCCATCGAGACGATGGCGTCGGACCGCGGCCCTTACCCGGCCTTGCGCAGCAGCGGGCTTTCCGCCTCGAAACACGTCCCGATGTCCGGACATTGCTGACAATTGGGCGATTTGCAGAGCCTCAAGCCCTCCTGCTCGCACATCATGCGGTAGAAGAACTTTTTCCAGCGCATGTTCTTGTCATTCATGGCGAACAGCGCCGGGAAATGGCGGCGGATCAATCCATTGAGATCATTCCGACTGGTCAGGCCGAGATCTTCCCACAGGTGATTGGCCGCCTGCGCCCGTCTCGCCACGATGGTGGCGAGCCATTCCTCCTCGGGCACGTTGCGGGCCCGATAGGACAGCAGGAGAAAACGAAAATCCTCCTCCTCGATCATCTCCTCGTCCGCGGACCGCGCATGCATCGGCACGACGATACCCGCGGCGGGGAAATAACTGGCGAGCAGAAGCCGCAGGACCGCCGGGGAAAGCCCCAGGAAATCCCACGGCGTCTGCTCTTTCTGGGTAAGGCCGGCGGCGAGAACGCAGGCGAAGACATGGCGATCGAAAGGATCGCGATGTCCGCCGCCCGCCATCAACCGCCCGTAGGCGCCTGCCGCCGGCGCCGACATCAGGCCGACGCCATGATGTCGGCCGCCCCGTGGGTCTGGGCACTCTTGCCGCAGACACGGGAACAGGCGCCGCAACCGACGCAATTGTCGCCGTTGCCGATGGTCATCACCTTCTTCTCAATCTCCTCGTCGGAATCGAGTTCGACGATATCGCCATCCTCGGTCATCGCTTTCAGTTCCAGCACGTCGAAGCCGCAAACCTTGTAACAACGGCCGCAGCCGATGCAGGCGTCGCCATCGATCGACTGGATGAACAAGGGTTGCCAGGGTTGGCCACCACGGGTCAGCGCCTGATACGTCATGTGTCCGATCTCCTAAAACAATAATCCATATGGTCGATAGCGGCTGTTCGCCGCCAGGTTCAGCCTTCCAAACTCTTCAAGCGCTCACGCGCCTCATGCAGCTTCTGATAGGCGGTCTGCGTCTGGGTGGCGACGGAGGCGACCGTTTGCCAACCAACGGGCAACTCCTCCGAAAGATCGTGCAGATCCATCTTCGCCTTGATCGCCTGAGCCGACAGCTTCTTGATCTCGGCCTTCAAATCATCGATTTCGCTCATCCCGCCCCCCATCACGCCTTGGCCACATCGGGATGCTTCTCGATCCAGGCCACCGCATCGTCGACCACCTTGGCCCCCTCGGCGGCCAGCTTGGCCAGGCTCGGAAAGCCGAACCGATGGACATCGCGCAAATGCTTGTTGATCACCACCAGGCGGCCGGCGGTCACCACCATGCGGCCGAACCCCTCGTGCGACATCTGCATGATCGGCGACGCCATCACCCCGGTGCGGCTTTCCACCTGCAATCCGACGGCGCCATAGAACCATTCGAGACGCGACAATTGGTCGGGATCCGGATCGCCGACGATGGGGATCAGCTTGCGCTTCTCCTTGTCGATCACATATTCGGCCAGCAATTGGCCCTCGTCCTTCTTGTCCCAGGTTCCGAACCGGTCCTGGGCGCGGATCAGCGAGATCAGCGCCCGCAGGAACGGACTTTGCAGTGCCTGGGCGTCGGCCTCGGCATCGGCGGTCAGCACGTCGCTCATGCATCCTCCTCAAGAAAATCCATACTGTGATTTTCGGTTTGCAGAACCTTGCGCAGCCACGGCGGCGGGTTGCCCTTGAGCATGCCCTGGACACGGCTGATGACATCGCTGATCGGCTCGACCGCCGGCAGCTTGATGGGATGGACCTTGAGGCCGATCACCCGCGCCGCGGCGGGGCCCCCGATCGCCAGCACGAAAAGCAGGGAACAGCCCTTCAAGGCGTCGACCTTCGGCCCCAACCGGTCGTCGCTGTCGGAGGGGTCATGGGTGCCGTCCTCGGCACTGGCATTGTCGAATTGCACGGCCTCGATCAGCCGCGAGGAGTCCTCGGTGATTTCATAGAAAACCATCTGCTTGGCGCCGCCGAAATGGGCGTCGACCTTTTTCAGATCATTGGTAGCGAACGCGACCTTCATAAACCCTTCCTCCTTTTCGACCGGCGCGGCGCCGGCGCCGTCAATGAGTCGCAGCCGGCGCATGGCCGTCCTCCACCGGGACGCCGGTGCCAAGCGGCGGCCATTCGTCTGGACCGTCCTCGTGGGAATGCTCGATCAACAGATTGCCCAGTGCGAAAATCAGATCGCGGGTTCCCTTGTAGCCGACCGTCCGCTGATGGGCCGCGCCCAGCCGGTCGAACATGGGGAAACCGACGCGGAACAGCGGCACCCCCAGGCGATGGGCGACCATCCGGCCATGGGAATGAGTCATCAGCAGGGCCGCGCCCTGTTCGGCCGCGCTCCGCTCGAAATCGTCCATGTCGCCGACCACCACCCGGGCGGCCGGAACCAGATCAAGCACGGGAGACTCGACGCTGGTCACCGCGGTGACCACCTCGCCCCCCATCTCCGCGAGGAAGGCCGAAAGCGAAAACAGCAAATCCGGCTCGGCCGCCAAGGCCACCTTGGTGCGGCCGAAGGAAAAATGCCCATCCAGCATGGCATCCTGGAGCTGGCTGCGCTGGCGGCGCACTTTGGGCGGCGCGCCACGGCCGGAAATCTTTTGCAGCAGGCGGACGAACGCGTCGACGGCGACCAGCCCGGTCAGGCGGTCGAGCACGGTGAAGGGCACGCCGGCCTTCGCCGCCAGGGCTTCGGCGGCCGGTCCCATCTGGCGGCCGATGGCGATGGTGTGGACAGAAGCCCCCATCGCGCGGATGTCCTCGACGGTGGTCCCGCCGTAGGTGGTTCCCACGTAATGGTCAGGCACATGTCCGTCCAGCGAACCGGACAGATCGGGCAGGATGATGGGCTCCAGCCCGAAGGCCTCGACCATCTCGCGGATTTCCTCGATATCCCCGGGCGTCAGATGACTGCCGGCCAGAATATTGACCTGCCCGGCGACGGATCCGCTCGCCGGCTGGACCAGCTGTTCGACCATGGCGGTGACCGCCTTCGCCCAACCCGTCTGCAAGGCTCCGGAGAAATCCGGAGTCGGCACGGCGACCAGGGCCACCCCGTCCAATTCCGGATGCCGCTGCCGGATCAGCCTGATGTCGCCGGCCAGATCCTCGCCCCGCGTTTCGGTCAAACCCGTCGTGCAGATGCCGATGACCCTGCACTGGGTCCGCTTATGAATGTTGACGCAGGCCTGCTCAAGATTGTCGAGACCGCCCAGGATGGTGGTGACTTCGTTCATCGCCGTCGTCTGGAACGGAATCGCCTCGCGAAAATGGCGCACCAGCAGAACCATTCCGAAAGCGGTGCATCCCTGGCTGCCGTGCAACAGGGGCATGCAGCTGTCCACGCCCATGAAGGCCATGGCGCCCCCCAGGGGCTGGCTCATCTTCAAGGGATTGATCGTCAGCGACTTGCGCGAGGCGACAACTTCGGCCATCGGTCAGCCCTCCCCTTCCATGTCGTCCCAGGGGGCCGGCAGGCGCAATTGCTCCCAGACGGGATTGGCCAGCGCCCTGTCGATCTCCTCGACCAGGGCCAGCATTCCGACGTAGCCGGCATAGGCCTGGTGCCGCTCCTGATTCATGTCGAGCCACGGCGTCTTGGCCTTCAGGGCGATGAACTGGGTGCGCCCGCCGGACAGCATCATGTCGGCCTCGCCCTCCTTCAGCATGCGGTACATCTCGCTCTGCGGCAGGGCTTCGTAGAGTTTGCCATCCTCGCCCATCAGGTCCCGGGCGCGCTCCTTGTCGTCCGCCGTCGATTTGCGCACGCTGGTGCCGATCACCCTGATGCCGACGTCGCCCAGAGCCGAAATCACCGACCAGGATTTGTGACCGCCCGTATAGAGCAGCACCTTCCGGCCTTCCAGCCGCCGCCGATAGGCCGCGAGCCGGGTCTCGACCTTGGCCTCCTCGCGCCCGATCAGGGCTTCCGTCCTCTCCAGCAGATCGGGCGGAGCCCCGCGCTCGACCAGCATGCGCGCGATGGTCCGCAAGGCCTGGGAGGTGTCGGTGATGCCGTAGAAAGAGCCCTCGAAGTAGGGAATGCCGTAGCGTTCCTCCAGCTTGCGGGCAACGTTGATCAAGGCCTGGCTACAGACGATCATGCTGATGCGCGCCCGATGGGCGACGGTGACGTCATGATAGCGGGCATTTCCGGTGATCCGCCCCAGCACGCGAATGCCCAATTCGGTGAGCAGCGGCTCGACCTGCCAGAGTTCGCCGGCGATGTTGTAATCGCCGATGATGTTGATGTCGCAGGGGGTGGTCACCGCCGGCTCCTCGGTGCCGATGACATAATCGAGCAAAGCCTCGCCGCCCAGCTTGTTGCCCAGGTTCTTCTTGCCGACGAACCCCGGCGCATTGACCGGAATGACCGGTTTGCCCAATTTCTGCGAGGCGACTTCGCAGACCTTGACGATATCGTCGCCGATCATCGCGGGCACGCAGGTCTGATAGACGAAGACGGCCGGCGGATCGAACCGCGCGATGGCCTCCTTGATGGCGCGATAGAGCTTCTTCTCGCCGCCGTAGACCACGTCGAGATCGCTCATGTCGGTGGTGGCGCCGATCCGGTAGGTCTCCGGCCCCGACGATTTGGCGTGCCGGTTGTCCCAGCCGTTGCCTTCGCAGGCGATCGGACCATGCACCAAATGGATGCAATCGGTGATCGGCTGCAAGGCGATCTTGGCGCCGTCGAAAGCGCAACCGCCGGCGGCGGCGCCCGGCGTCAACTGTTTCGCACAGCCGGCCTTGCGCTGCTTTTCGGTCTTGCCGCGGTTGGTCGCACACCCCGGCTCGTTGAAGACCTCTTGCACCTTGGCTTGCAACATGGAGACCTCCATCGCGATCCGAGACTGATGGATGCAAACCTTAGGCCAAAAAATAGATCATTTATTTTCAATAACTTGATATTTCGCCGTTTCCTTTTGTCGGGTCGATTGTCGGACAACGGACAATGCGTCCGACGATGCGCCGGGCGGACATGGCGAACAAAGCCGCCGTCGTTCAGGCGTCATATAAACTTAGGGCGTGTGGACATTCATGACGGCCAGGCCCCTTGATGGGGCGCCTTAACAGGCTGCGGAAAAAGTCGGAATTTCTTCGTCATTCCCGCGAAAGCGGGAATCCATGCTCTATCGGAATCAATATTTGCTGTCCCGACAATGCGCGTACCACAATATGGATCCCCGCTTTCGCGGGGATGACGACGGAAATGATGTCACGAAGACTTTTTCCACAGCCTCTTAAGACTTTTCCCGTTGCCTCCGGTTCCCCAATGGCCAGAAAGGCACCCCCGAATATTTTGAACCACCAAGGCACCAAGGTGGCGGAGTGTCCCACCGGCATTTTCCCGTCCTGCCATCGGCTGTCGGCCGAATGCCTGCGGCGCAGATTGGCCGCCGCCGACTGATCCAAAAGACGCCTTGGTGTCTTGGTGCCTTGGTGGTTCATCAAAAGCCGGAGGCCCCGGAACGATCAAGAGGACGACGGACATCCGGCCAATCGCCGAATGTCCACAGGCCCTGAGACACTAATATGAGGGGAAAGCCTCCAGAATCCCGTCCAGGATGCCGATCATCCGGTCGATCTCCTCGCCGGTGACGGTGAGGGCCGGCATGAAGCGCAGGAGATGGGGCCGTGGCGCGTTGAGCAGCAAGCCGCGCCGCAGGGCCTCGGCGACGACCTCGTTGCCGAGGTCGCGCCCGAGATCCAGCGCGAGAAGCAACCCCTTTCCCCGCACGCCGAGACCATGATGCTTTTCCGACAAGGCGATCAGCCGCTTTTCCAGGTAAGCACCCGATTTCGCCACGCCTTCCAGGAAGCCCGGTCTGGCAACCTCTTCCATGATGGCGCATCCGACGGCGGTCACCAGCGGATTGCCATTGAAGGTGCCCCCCTGATCCCCATAGTCGAAACAACAGACCGATTGCTCCGCGACCAGAGCGGCGATCGGCACCCCGCCCCCCAAACCCTTGGCCAAGGTCATGATGTCCGGCCGAATGTCCTCATGCTGGAAGGCGAACATCTTTCCGGTCCGTCCGATACCGGTCTGGACCTCGTCGAGGATCAGCAGGATGCCCCTCTGCCGCGTCAGCGCCCGGAGATCCTTGAGAAAATCGCTCTCCGCCACGATGACGCCGGCCTCGCCCTGAATGGGTTCCAGCATGACGGCCGCGGTCTTTCCGGTGATGACCCGTTCGACGGAGGCGATGTCGTTGATTTCGGCCTTGGGAAAACCGCAAACCCTGGGCTCGAACAGGCCATCCCACTGGGATTTTCCGGAAGCGGACATGGTCGCCAGGGTCCGACCGTGGAATCCATGATCCAGGGTGATGATCTCATAGGCTCCGTCACGGTATTTTTGGCCCCATTTGCGGGCGAGCTTGATCGCCCCCTCGTTGGCCTCGGCGCCGCTATTGGCGAAAAACACCTGATCCAGCCCGCTGGCCCCGGCGATCAATGTCGCCAGCCGGATCATCGGCTCGTTGAAAAAAGACGGGGCGCAGTTGATCAGCTTCGCGGCCTGTTCCGTCACGGCCGCGACGACGGCGGGCGGGCAATGGCCGAGAGTGTTGACCGCCCAGCCCTGGATGAAATCGAGATAGTCCTTGCCATCCCGATCCCTCAGCCACGATCCGTGCCCCTCGATGAAAACGATGGGCGGCCGCGGGGTGATGGGCATCACCGCCCCAACATCGCCAAGCGGCGGGATTAATGGGTCATAAGTCATCTGTTGCTCCTAATGGTGAAACGGAGCGACGGAGACCGGGCCTGAAAACGACGAAGGCCCCCATCGCTACCGACGGGGGCCTTCGTCAAGTCGACCGAAAAACGATCTACCTCTCGCGCACGACCCTCGTCCCCGCCAGACGGCGGGTAGCTCGGAAGTCGGAACGTCGATCGGCAAAATTGCAGGTCATGGGAACGGTATATCGCGCCATGCGAACGGGTGTCGAGAGAAAGTTCGTGCGGCCCCTGGGCAATCTGGTTCCCCCGATTGCCCAGGGGCGGAACCGGCTCATCGCCTTCGAATCCGCGATACCCCGTTGAGAGCGATTTCAGAACATGCTATAGCCACAACGATATTATGGGTATCAGGAGATAACTTCTGGTGGAGCCTCCGCCAGACGCGAGAGTCGTCCGGCGGAATCTCTTTCCCTGACATCGAAATCCAAGGACGCAATTGGGGCCGGACGCCGGTCCCCGCTCCCAGATGGAGAACTTTTACATGTCCGAAGACAACAAGGACGACACTTCGTCGTTGTCTCGCCGCACCTTTATCGGTGCATGCGCAGCCGTCCCCCTGACCGGAGCCGTCGCCGATCTGGCGATGGCCTCGACAGCCGACGGAACCCAGGGAGCGGCCGCTTCGTCCGGGGCCCCCTCCACGATGAGCTTCGACGTTCTGGTCGTCGGCTCCGGCGGATCGGGCTTGCGGGCCGCCGTCTATGCGATGCGGGCCGGCAATCTGTCGGTCGCCGTCGTTTCCAAGACGATGCCGACACGCTCGGCCACCTGCATGGCCGAAGGCGGCATCAACGGCGTCATCAGCTATCCCGGACAGAAGGACAGCCTGGATTCGCACGCCTTCGACACCGTCAAGGGCAGCGACTATCTGGGCGACCAGGATTGCATCGACTTTTTCGTCGAGAAGGCCTCCGAGGCCGTCCGCGAGACCGATTTCTGGGGCACGCCCTACAGCCGGGCCAAGGATGGCCGGATCGACCAGCGCTTCATGGCCGGCCACCAGTTCCCGCGCACCAATTATTCGGCGGACAAGACCGGGCATGCGCTTTTGCATTCCAACTTCGACTATGCCCTGGGCGCCGGCGTCAAGTTCCTGATCGACTACCAGCTTCTCGACGTCGGCGTCGAGGACGGGGTCTGCACCGGCGTGGTGATGCGCAATCTGAAGACCGGCGAGATCGTTCCGGTCCGGGCCCGCGCGGTCATCATGGCAACCGGCGGCTACACCCGCATTTTCTGGACGCGCACCAGCACGCCTTTCATCGCCACCGGCGACGGGACGGCGGCGGCCTTGCGGGCCGGCCTGCCCTTCAAGGATCCCGAAATGATCCAGTTCCACCCGACGGGCGTCGCCCATGGCGGTGTGCTGATCACCGAGGCGGCTCGCGGCGAAGGCGGCTATCTCCTGAACAACAAGGGCGAACGTTTCATGCAGCGCTATGCGCCGGGCAAGATGGAACTTGCCCCGCGCGACATCACGGCGCGGGCCATCGAGACGGAAATCGCCGAAGGCCGTGGTTTCGGCGAGGGGATGACGGCCTATGTGCTGATCGATCTCCGCCATCTCGGCCGCGAGAAGATCATCGAGCGTCTGCCGCAGATCCGTCATGTCGGACTGATGTTCGAAAACATCGATCTGATCGACCAGCCGTTGCCCATCCGTTCCACCGCCCACTATTCCATGGGCGGCATCGACGTGATCAATTTCCATACCATGGAAACGGCGATGCCGGGCCTGTTCGCCTGCGGTGAATGCGGCTGCGAATCCATCCACGGCGCCAACCGCCTGGGCGGCAACTCGCTGGCCGCCGCCATGGTCACCGGCAAGGAGGCCGGCATCGCCGCCGCCGCCTACGCCGCCAAGGCCCAGATGCCCGATGACAAGGCCCTGCAGCGGCTGGCCGATCAATGGCGCGACCATTTCCGCGAGAACACCGCCCGGACCAAGGGCACGCCCTTCACGGAGATCCGCGACCGCATGGCCCAGGTCCTGTGGGACGGCATGGGAATCTACCGCACCGAGAAAGGGTTGGCGGCCACCGTCGAAGCCCTGCGGGATCTTCACGCCGAATACCGCACCGCCAGCATCGGCAACGCGGGCCAAGTCTATAACAGCGCCTATACCCATTACATCGAGGTCGGCAACCTGCTGACCCTGGCCCGATGTGCGGCGCTGGCGGCCCTCGACCGGCGGGAATCCCGCGGCGCGCACACCCGCGTCGACTATCCGAAACGCAACGACAAGGACTACCTGCACCACAATCTGGTCAGTCTGAAGGGCGACGAACTCGTCCTCAACCAGCGTCCGGTGACAATCGTCCGGTTCAAGCCTGAGGAGCGCAACTACTGATGCGTACCATCACATTCGACATCGACCGGTTCGATGGAACCCGGTCATGGACCCAGTCCTACGCGTTTGAATACGACCCGACGCTGACGGTGCTGGGCAGCCTGATCCGCATCAAGGAGCAGCAGGATCCCAGCCTCAACTTCACCGCTTCCTGCCGTTGCGCCATCTGCGGATCCTGCGCCGTGCGCGTCAACGGCAACGCGGTTCTGGCCTGCGACACGCGGCTCGACACCGTCTTGAAGCAATGGGGTGCGGACACGCTGCACATCTCGCCGATCGGAAACTTCAAGGTCATCAGCGACCTGGTGGTCGACTGGGGCGACAAGATCGAACGGCTGCGTTCCGCCAAACCGGGACTCAAGGCGAAGAAGGAGTTTTCGGCGGACTCGGGCTGCCAGCAATCTCCGGCCGACTTCGCTAAGATCCAGAAGCAGTGGGACTGCATCCTTTGCGGCAGTTGCGCGTCGGAATGCAACAAGCTCACCGATAACGACCGCGACTTCCTGGAGCCTTTCGTCTACACCCACGCCAACCGCTACGCCCAGGACTCCCGCTCGGCGGACGGCATGGTTCACGTCAAGGAAATGGTGAAGCAGGGCCTGTGGAAATGCCTCCATTGCATGGAGTGCGTGACCAAGTGTCCCAAGCAGATCGCTCCCGCCGCCGACATCGCGGCGATGCGGGCCATGGCCTTCGCCGCCGGCAATACGGACGGCAAGGGGCCGCGCCATGCCGAGGCGTTCCGCACCGATCTGGAGAACACCGGGCGCCTGAACGAGGTCCGCTTGGTTCCCCGCACCGAAGGACTGATCGACGCCGCCACCGGCCGCATGGGCTTCACATACCGGATGCTGAAGCACGGCAAGCTGGGCGCGCTCGAAGCGGCTGAACTTTATCTCACGGACAACAAGCCCATCGAAGGAATCGACGGCTTACGCAAGATCATCCGCTATGAGAGGGATGGGAAATGACCCGCAAATATGCATTCTTCCCCGGCTGCGTGCTCAATGCCGCCGCACGCGAGGCGCGGGAAGCCACGGAAGCGGTGGCCGCCCGTCTCGGCATCGAACTGGTGGAAATCCCCGGCTGGAGTTGCTGCGGCGCCAGTCAGGTCCAGGATATCGAGCGGGAGACCGCGCTTGCCGTCAATGCTCGCAACCTGGCGCTCGCCGAAAAGATGGGGCTCGACGTCCTGACCGCCTGCAGCACCTGCGCCCTGATGCTGCGCACCGCCCGCCAGGAGCTTCTGGCCGGCCGCAAGGACGATATCAACAAGGCGTTGGCCACCGCCGGCCTGGAATACAAGGGCACGGCGGATGTGACCCATATCCTGTGGCTGTTGGCCGATACGGCGCCGGAATGGGCTCCGCTGGTCAAGAAGCCGCTCGGCAAGGTGAAAGTGGCCTCCTTCTACGGTTGCCACACGGTGCGTCCGCCGAAGGTGATGGACCATGAAAGCCATCTCAATCCGCAGAGCATGGAAACCATCATCACCGCTTGCGGCGCGACGCCGGTCCTGATCCCGGAACGGCTGAAATGCTGCGGCTTCCACGCGGTGTTTCCGGCCGAACCCACGGCGCTTCGCCTCACCGCCAACACGGCCGACGACGCCAAGAAGAACGGCGCCGATTGTGTGCTGACCCCCTGCCCGCTCTGCCAGATGCAGCTCGATATGTATCAGACGGACGCGCAGGCCGCCGTCGGCAAGGGCGGGGACACCCCCGTCCTCCACCTGACCCAATTGGTCGGACTGGCTCTCGGCATCGAACGGGAGAAACTGGGACTGTCGCGTCACATCATCAGCACCGACGCTCTTCTCGCCAAGTGCTGAGGATTTAAAAAAAGGCCGGCGGGTCGCCCCGCCGGCCTTTTCCGATCGAGCCCGTCCTTAACGGACCAGGTCGTAGGAAATACCCGTCTTCGCCGTCTCGACGTCGAGAACGTCCAGGATCTTGTCGAGGATCGTCCGCAACACCGCCAGGCCGCCCTGGTAACCCAGGACCGGGAACCGGTGATGATGATGCCGATCGAAGATCGGGAAGGTCAGCCGGATCAGTGGAATGCCCAGGTCGCGCTCCAGATACTTGCCGTAGGAATTGCCGATGAGGAATTCCGACGGTTCGGTGGCGAGAAGCGAGCGCATGTGCCACAGATCCTTGCCGGCCCAAACCTGGCCCTTGACGCCGTAAGGGCTGCTCTTCAGCAGGGTATCCATCTCGGCCGCCCATTCCTTGCCGCCGTTGGTCGACAGCAGATGGATCGGCTCGGCTCCCATCTCCAGCAGGAAACGGGTCATGCCGTAGACGAAGTCGGGATCGCCATAGACCGAGAAGGTCTTGCCATGGATCCAGGCATTGGAGTCGGCCATGGCGTCGACCAGACGACCGCGTTCGCGCTCCAGCGACTCGGGGATCGCCTTGCCGGTGATGGCGGAGAGCTTGACCAGGAACTCGTCGGTCGCCCCGACACCCAGCGGATAGTGGAACGCCGCCACGTCCTGGCCTTTGCTGGCCGCGTATTCCAGGCTCTTGTCGCTGCAGTACTTCTGCAGGCCGAAAGTCGCCTTGGCATCGAGCGCGGCGGCCACGTCGTCCAGCTTGGTGCCGCCGTCGAACATGCGGAAGGTGCCGTCCGTCGGCGTGTCGAAGACGTCGGAAACGTCGGAGAGGATGGTGTATTCGACGCCCATCTCGTTCAATATGCGCTTCAGTTCGCGGTTGTTGCCGACCGCATAGCCGTCAAAACCGGGAATGATGTTGATCGCGGTTCCGGCCTTGCGCTCGCGTCCTTCCCAGAAGGTGGTGAGCACGGCCTTGACCATAGCGTCATAGCCGACGATATGGCTGCCGACGAAAGAGGGCGTGTGGGCATAGGCAACAGGAAAGTCCTCGGGGATGCTCCCCTTTTCGCGGGCATTGCGAATGAAGGCGTTCAGGTCGTCACCGATCACCTCGGCGATGCAGGTGGTCGACACCGCGATCATCTTCGGCTTGTAGACGTGATAGGCGTTGTTCAGGCCGTCGATCATGTTCTGCAGTCCGCCGAACACCGCCGCGTCCTCGGTCATCGAGGTGGAGACCGCCGAGCAGGGCTCCTTGAAATGGCGGGTCAGGTGCGAGCGGAAATAGGCGGTGCAGCCCTGGCTTCCGTGGTTGAAGGAAAGCGTCCGCTCGAAGCCGGCACCGGCGAAGACCGCGCCCAGCGGCTGACAGGCCTTGGCCGGATTGACGGTCAGGGCTTCGCGGGCGAAGTTCTTCTCGCGGTATTCCCAGGTGTTGATGTAGGCGGCCTGCTGATCGATCGCCTCCTGGGGATGGCAGCCTTCGAACTGCTTCTTGTTCTCCATGAGCTGCTTGTATTCCGGCTCATTGAAGAGGGTCGAGTGGTCCTTAATCTTTTCTGCGCTCTGGGGCATTTTAGAGTACTCCTGCTCAGGCGGCTTTCCAGGGGGCCTTGGTCAAACCCCAGACGGGGCTGTTGACCGCGAGGTCCATGTCACGGGCGAAAATGGCGAAACCGTCATAGCCGTGATACGGACCCGAATAGTCCCAGGAATGCAGTTGGCGGAACGGAACGCCCATCTTCTGGGTGCCGTACTTTTCCTTGATGCCCGAACCGACCAGATCGGGTTGCAGACGCTCGATGAACTTCTCCAGCTCGAATTCCGAGACGTCATCATAGATCAGCGTGCCGTCCTTGACGTATTTGGTGGTGCGCTGATAGTCGTCGCCGTGGGCGAACTCGTAGCCGGTGCCGATCACCTCCATGCCCAGATCGCCATAGGCATCGGCGACGTGACGGGGACGCAGGCCGCCGACGTAAAGCATGATGCGCTTGCCTTCGAGCCGGGGCTTGTATTTCGCCAGGATGGCGTCGGCCATCGGCTGATATTTGGCGATGACCCGCTCGGCGCCGTCCTTGATCTTGTCGTCGAACTGCTCGGCGATGGCGCGCAAGCTCTTGGCGATCTGGGAGGGGCCGAAGAAGTTGTATTCCATCCATGGAATCCCGTACTTCTCTTCCATGTGCCGGCAGATGTAGTTCATCGACCTGTAGCAGTGGATCAGGTTCAGCTTGGCCTTGGAGCCCCGCTCCATTTCCGCCACTGAGGCATCGCCCGACCACTGGGCGATGACCCTGAGGCCCATTTCCTCCAGGAGGATGCGGCTGGCCCAGGCGTCGCCGCCGATGTTGTAATCGCCGACGATCACCACGTCATAGGGCGTGCCCTCGAAAGGCTTGTCGGCGGCCTTGTCAACCACATAGTCGCGCATGACGTCGTTGGCGATATGATGACCCAGCGACTGGGAGACGCCACGGAAGCCTTCGCAGCGGACCGGGGCCACGACCTTGCCGATTTCCTTGGCCTTCTTCTTGGCAACGGCCTCGATATCGTCGCCGATCAGACCGATCGGGCATTCCGACATCACCGAGACGCCATTGTTCAAGGGGAACAGGGTCTCGATTTCGTTGATCAGCTTGTCGAGCTTCTTGTCGCCGCCGAAGACGATGTCCTTCTCCTGGAAGTCCGAGGTCACCTGCATGGTGACCCAGCTGTTCACACCGGTAATGCCGGTCGAATAGTTGCGGCGCTGCGACCAGGAATAATGTCCGCAGCCGACCGGACCATGGCTCACATGCACCATGTCCTTGACCGGCCCCCACACCACGCCCTTGGCACCGGCATAGGCGCATCCACGGACCGTCATCACGCCGGGAATCGATTTGACGTTGGACTTAACACCGCAATCGGGCTTGCCTTCCTCATAAACGTTGAGGTGCTTGGCCCGCTTCTTTGCGGTCTTTTCCGGGTACTCCTTGAGTACCTCCTCGATGAGCGCTTTCCGCTCCGCCTTGACATCCACAGTCATGTCAGTCTCCTAAATCTCAGATATGCGTGGCGGAAACGCCCGCAGCTTGGGTCGGAGGACCGGAGGCGCCGGATGGTTCCCGGCGCCTCCAACGCATCAGGCGTTGGCAGCCTTGCCGATGACCGCTTCGTCTTCCTTGGTCATGATGCCGAATTCCATCAGCAGCTCTTCCAGCTCCTCCATGGTGATCGGCGTCGGAATGGTGCCCTTGCCGCCGTTCTCATGGATCTTCTTGGCCAGTTGGCGATATTCGTCGGCCTGCTGGGAGTCCGGCGCATATTCGATGACGGTCATGCGGCGCAGTTCGGCGTGCTGCACGATGTTGTCGCGCGGCACGAAATGGATCAGCTTGGAATTAAGCTTCTTGGCCAGCGCTTCGGCCAAATCCAGCTCCTTGTCGGTCTGACGCGAGTTGCAGATCAGCCCGCCCAAACGGACGCCGCCGGTGGAGGCATATTTCAGAATGCCCTTCGAGATGTTGTTGGCCGCGTACATGGCCATCATCTCGCCCGACATGACGATGTAGATCTCCTGGGCCTTGTTCTCGCGGATCGGCATGGCGAAACCGCCGCAGACCACGTCGCCCAGCACGTCGTAGGAGACATAGTCGATGCCGTCATAGGCGCCGTTCTCTTCCAGGAAGTTGATCGAGGTGATGACGCCGCGGCCGGCGCAGCCCACACCCGGCTCCGGTCCGCCCGACTCGACGCAGCGGATGTCCTTGTAGCCGGTCTTGAGCACGTCCTCGAGTTCCAGATCCTCGACCGAGCCAGCCTCGGCGGCCAGCGACAGGACGGTGTCCTGGGCCTTGGCGTGCAGGATCAAGCGGGTGGAGTCGGCCTTGGGGTCGCAGCCGACGATCAGGATCTTCTGATCGAGGTCGGCCAGGGCGGCCAAGGTGTTCTGGGAGGTCGTGGATTTGCCGATGCCCCCCTTGCCGTAGAAAGCGACTTGTCGCAATTTGCCCATCGGGTGCTCCTGTTGCTTCGGTTCGAAACTGAATTGCGGGGCGCGAGCCACCGCTACAGAACCCCTAACAGCAAAGGTCGTGCCAAAGCCCGAAGACGCTCCGACGATAGAGCTTTTATCCTTTGTTTTCAGCCACATGATAAAGGGAACACCAGGCCGGGCGCCCCCCATCCAAGGGTGTCCGGAACCCGACAATGGTCCGACATCTATGTCGAGACCCGCACAGGATCCGGAGGATATATGACTAAATTCCGCCGATTAGGCCTGGGCATGATTCTTGCTGTAGTGTTTATTTAAGCTCCACCTTGACGGGGCACATCTTCGGCGGCGGCATGGAGCAGATCAGTCTTAAGGAAAGAGCGCTCGGCGCTTATCTCGGTCTGGCCGTGGGCGACGCCCTGGGTGCCACGGTCGAATTCCTGACGCGTTCGGAGATCGCTGCCAAATATGGCACGCATTGCCGGATGATCGGGGGCGGCTGGCTGAAACTGAAGCCCGGCCAGGTGACCGACGACACCCAGATGGCGATCTATCTGGGACGCTCGATCCTGGCCGCCCGGGGCTGGGATCCGAAACTGACCTGCGACCACTTCACCGAATGGCTGAAAAGCAAGCCGGTCGACGTGGGCAGCACCTGTCGGCGCGGCATCCGCCGCTACATGGTGGAAGGCACCCTATCGACCCCTTTCCATGAAGGCGACGCCGGCAACGGCGCGGCCATGCGCAATCTTCCGGTAGCCATCGCCACGCTGCATGACGCGGAGGCCTGTACCAGATGGACCACCGAACAGGCCCATATAACGCATAATCATCCCCTGTCCGATTCCGCCACTCTATGCCTTGGGCATATGGTCCGCGCCCTGCTGCTGGGAGGTGGCATCCGCGGCGCCAGGGCCGAGGCCAACACGCTGATCGCCACCCATAAGACGTTCAAGTTCGAACCCTATCGCGGCAACGCCTCGGCCTACATCGTCGACACCATGCAGACCGTTCTCCATCACTACTTCCGCACCGACAGCTATCGATCCTGCGTCATTGAAGTGATCAATCAAGGAGGCGACGCCGACACCACGGGGGCCATCGCCGGCATGCTGGCGGGCGCGACCTACGGCGTGCAGTCCATTCCGAGCGGCTGGATACAGAAGCTCGACCCCGCCATCAGGGGCGAAATTGAAACACAGGTTGTCGACTTGCTGACAATCGCCGAGACCAACCGTTTTTGACCGGGCACCGGTCGCCCCGCCAAATGTTCGGACTGAGCCAGAAAGGGAACGGCTTGACGGGAGTAAGGAAATGCCTTACTTCCTTGACAAGGAAATTCCTTACTTGGAGTCGCTATGATCACAAGCAAACTAACGAGCAAGGCACAGACGACGATACCACAACCGGTTCGTGCTGCCCTGCACCTCAAGGAGGGTGATGAAATCCTCTACGTGATCGAGGGCGACAAAGTGGTGTTGACCCGTTCTGTCAAAGACCAGTTGGATGATCCGTTCGCCACGTTCGGAGAATGGGCCAGCGATGCGGATCGGCGTGCCTATGCCGGACTTTAACACCTGGGATATCATCAAGGTCCCTTTTCCCTACACCGATAGGCCTGTGCGAGAACGTCGTCCTGCCGTCGTTGTTGCCGCCAACGGTATCCAGCAGGAACACGGCCTGTTGTGGGTTCTCATGATCACCAGTGCCGAGAACCGTGGATGGCCCGGCGATGTATTGGTGTCGAATCTCGCCTTGGCCGGTTTGCCGGCTGAATCGGTCGTTCGCACCGCGAAGATCGCCACGATCGAAATCAAAGAAGCTGAGCGTATTGGAAGCCTGCCGGCGGCCGATAGGGGTCTTGTGGCGCAACACCTCATCACCGAATTGGCTCGATCGACGAACTGACGCAAGGAGAACCGTCCATGGCCAACGTCCTGTTCTACGAAAAGCCCGGCTGCCGCAACAACACGCGGCAAAAGGCATTGCTGGAGGCGTCAGGCCATCGGGTTGACGCAAGAAGCCTGCTGACGGAACCCTGGACGAAGGAACGCCTGCGCGGCTTCTTCGGCGATCTGCCGGTGGCCGCCTGGTTCAATCGGGCAGCGCCGAAGGTCAAGGACGGCACCGTCGTGCCGGAACGCTTCACCGAGGCTGAGGCCCTGGCCGCCATGCTGGCCGATCCCCTGCTGATCCGCAGGCCCTTGATGGAGGTCGACGGAGAGAAATCGGTGGGATTCGACGCCGGGCGCATCCGGGAATGGATCGGCCTGATCGACCCGGAAACCCCTCCCTCCGAGGGTTGCCTGCGCACCGACGGCCACTCCTGCCCGACCCCCCGGTAGCAAGTTCCGGAATTCTTGAGCCTCCGAGGCGTCAAGGGCGCACTGTCTTGTTAATTTATCACAGATGGGAACAGATGAACTCAGATGAACACAGATAGAGAAGAATCCTTATCTGTGCTCATCTGAGTTCATCTTCGATTATCTGTGATAAATACCTCACCCTGGCGGGACAGGACTAGAGTGGTTTGCGGTCGTATTGAATCATCGTTTTTTCCGTCACCCCCGGACTTGATCCGGGGGTCCATGGATTGCCGGGTCAAGCCCACGGCTGTCCGGCACAGTTTGTGCGTTGCTCGCATTTGAGTGATAGCCGCAACCAAAAACCGTCATTGCCGGACTTGATCCGGCAATCCATGATTGCATGGATCGATCGACGTCATTTGAAGCGGGCACGTGGATGCCCGGATCAAGTCCGGGCATGACGACTTATAGTTGAATAGAAGCGTATAAATTTTCCCGACTATCGAGGGCAAAATCCGTGCCGGACAGCCGTCGGTCAAGCCCGGCAATGACGAAAGGGTAAGTGACCCAACGTGGTCGCAAATCGCTCTAACGATTATTTCCCGACACCGATCAATAGATCCACCGCCTCGGACAGGGGCAGGTCGATCTGCGTGATGCCTTCCAATTCCAGGAAGCGCCTCTCGTTCTTCGTCAGTTCGCCGGTCAGTACGGCATAATGGGGGCCGGCCGAGCGCTTGATGATCTGGTGGGCGAAGGTCCGCTGCATCTGGTCGTAGAAGCGGCATCCCAGGAAGGCGAACCCGAGATTTCCCCGCAGTTCGATCACCGTTTCCGGAATAGGCGTCTGGATATCGATTTCCGTCAGGACTTCGACATAATCGGAATCGGAAATCAGGAAATTGGCCGCCGGGCGCACGGCGCCATGCGGTTTGTAGAGCACGGTCGCGCCATTGGCCGACACGCCGGAAATCTCCGCGCCGGAAGCGTCATAGCACTTGCCCCACGGCTCCTCGTAGGTTTGACCGCTGCGGCGGATTCCCTGCCACTCCACGAAAGGCGCCGCCTTTCCGCGCAAGGCATCGGCCATCATGGTGTCATACCAAGTATCGACGATCAGCGGCAGGCCGAGACCGGCCAGCCAGCCGTGCAGGCGCGTCGGTGCCGGAACGGGGGCGAACAAATCCTCGAGAAGACGAACCAGGGTGATTCGATGCTTGAAGGATTCGATCCATTGCGCGGTCGCCCAGAGATTGTTGCGAATCCGACCGGAAACGCTGATCCGGCCGTTAATCGCCGCGGCCAGGGCGAGGGCTGAGTCGGGAACGGCGGCCGGACCATCCAATGTGAGCAGATCGGGGCCGAGATAGGGCGCAAGGCGCCCCGCCGCCAACCCAGCGGCGATCTCGTTCATCGGGTTATGGGGCATGGCGCTCAATCGTCCGAGCGCTTGCGGGCTTCGACGGTGATCGGCAAACGGGTGTCGGCCGCCATCTCCGGCAATTCGAGCACCCAGCCGTTGCCGAGCTTGATCCACCCGCCCCACAAGGTTTCCTTTTCCGACTCGACGACGGTCTCTTCGAGATCCTTCTTCGGAACATAGACCGACGTCTTGCCGGCGGCGTTGCGGATCATCACCTTCATGCCCTTACTCCTCTACCAGTTCGAGTTCCTTCGCGCGCATTCCCACCATCCGGCCGCGATCGATGAAATCAACGCCATAAATGTAGAACTGCTGTAAAAACGTACCGATGCTATTGATATAGCCCACATCGCCCTTGCAGACCAACACATCGCCGATCTCGGAGCCCATGAAGGTTCCATCGTTCCTGACGTTCTTCTTGGATCTCACCTTCTGCCCGTAACGATATTCGGGCGGATCGTTGACCTCGACGATTTGCTCCTTACGCATCTCGTTCCTCTCCGTTGATTTCCGCCCGATGCCGCGCCAACCGGCGCTGCGCCACGTCGCGAACGTCCGCCTCGACGTCGCCCAGCAATTGCTCCAGTGCCTCGGGCGCGATCCGCTCCGCCACGGCATGGCGGACGCGCCAATCGCTGTCGCCGATCAGCATGGCCAGTTGCTCGTCGCCGAGACGCTCCACCACGGCCAGGCGGACGGAGACATCCTCGTCCCAGGCCATGGACATCAACCATTCCTTCCCGATCCGTCGTGCCGCCTCCAGCCTTACGTCGACCACCGGATCACACATCATCACCGGCAAGGCATCCGCCGGCAGACGCCTGGCGACCACCACCCGGACATAGTAATCCGGATCCGTCGTCATCTGCATCAGGCCGCCGGGGTCCAATCGACTGGCGGCGGCCACCCGCACCTTGGGATCGGGATCCGTGCTGAACTGCCGGACAAAACGCTGCGGCAACCGCTCGGCGGCGACCAGGCGCACCTCGGGATCGCTATCGTCGACGATGGTGGGCAGCAGAAAAACACTGGCGTAACGGGCGGCGACCGCCCTCAGCAAAAAATAAGGGGCTCGCAAGGACGACCCCGCCAGTTCGGGATGAGCCCTAAAAAAACGCTCGATTCGGCTGCCGCGGCGATCCTGGATACAGACCTTGCCCCGTTCGCAGTCTCCGGAGTCCACCCAGGCGCGATGAGGACAGACGGCGCAGTCGACCATCCGGCCCTGCCAGTCGAGGGGTTCCTCCTGCTCGCTCATCGCCAAGCCCCCCCTTCATAGGCCGTCCGCGCCGCGTCAAACCGGTGGCGATGCGGAAAGCCCGCCGCTCATTCGTTCCGAGATTCGTCGAAATGACCCGGACGTTCCGTCACGCCGGCACGCAGGTGCCGTCCACGGGACAGACGGCCGCGCATTGCGGCGAATCGAAATGCCCTTCGCATTCCGTGCATTTGTCTGGATTGATGATGAATATGCCCCCCTTTTCGGAGATCGCCTTATTGGGACATTCATATTCGCAGGCTCCGCAGCCGGTGCACTGGGATGCGACGATCTTGTATGCCATTTCAACATTCCTCTCTCAAAATTCCGTGGTCGGGGATGCGACCGTTCAGGCGGAAATCCGCCCCGCCTTCTCCATTACCCGCCCCCACCAGGCCAAAGCCGAAGCTTCGATGAAATCATGGGCGTAATCGTCGACGACCGTGATGCCGGCCTCCGCCAGGGTGTGCCGCGGACAATCGCCAATGCGCGCCACCAGGACGGCGGAAACCCCGGTCAAGGCTTTGATGATCGCCTCCAGGCTGTCTTCTTCGCCGTAGCCGCCCTTGCAATAATTATCGGCACGGCGGACACCGACGAAACGGACGCTTTGCCCATCGACCTCCAATAGCTGGAATTCGCGGGCATGGCCGAAATGCTGGTTGATCCGCCCGCCGCCCTTGGTCGCCACGGCCACCAGCAAGGGTTCCCCGGTGCCGCCCGATCGGCGGCGTGCCTGATCCTCGGCATCCTGACGGTCGGCACGTTCCTGTTCGACGACGTTCATATAGATCTCCCGAACCTTGGGATCGAAAACCGGCTCGTCCTCGATCTTGTCGAGAGCGAATTCGGCGCCCAGATCCTCGCCCAGCAAACCGACCGCATCGGCCCGGCATTGGCGGCAATGCCGCATCAGCTTGGCCCCGCCCTCGACGCTGTCCTGCACGGCGGCCAATTCGATCGGCGTCGGACCGCGCTGACCGCTCAGGCCGAAATGGGTCCCATGGGCCGGATCGGAAATCAACGGCATGATATTGTGCAGGAAGGCTCCCTTGGCCTTGACCACACGGTTGATCTCGGCCATGTGGGCGTCGTTGACGCCGGGGATCAGAACCGAATTGATCTTGACCAGGATCCCGGCGGCGACCAACCGTTCCAGCCCCTCCATCTGGCGTTCATGAAGGATGCGGGCGGCGTCGAGCCCGGTCCAGCGCCGATGATCGTGGAAAATCCAGGGATAGATGTGCTGCCCGATCTCCGGATCGACGGCGCTGATGGTGATGGTCACATGGTCGACGTTATAGTCCTTGATGGTCTCGACATGCTCGGCCAGGGCAAGGCCATTGGTCGACAGGCACAGCTTCAGATGCGGCAGGGCCTTGGCCACCAGGTCGAACGTGCGGAAGGTCTTGTGGGGGTTGGCCAGGGCGTCGCCCGGACCGGCAATGCCCAGAACGGAAAGCTGCGGCACCTTCGCCGCCACCGCCATGACCTTGTGCAAAGCCTGTTCGGGCGTCAGTTTCTCGCTGACCACGCCCGGCCGGCTTTCGTTCGAACAGTCGTATTTCCGGTTGCAGTAATTGCATTGGATATTGCACGCCGGCGCCACGGCCACATGCATGCGGGCGAAATAATGGTGAGCCTCCTCGCTGTAGCAAGGATGGTTCTTGACCTTTTCCCAGATCTCCGCAGGCATGTCGGATGCCCCGCCCGATGAACCGCAGGCTCCATTGCCTTTGCTTGAACAGCCGCCCGGCACCGCGACGGTTCCGGCAAGAGAAACGATTTGTCCGCTCACGAGGCTGCCTCCATCGACAAAGAACTCTCCGGAAGACCTACTGTGCAGAACCCGTGCCAAGATAGAGAATGGCGGAATAGCGGGATTCTTCGGACTTTCCCCCATGTTGACCTTGCGACAACCGTGTCGCGCTTGCGACAAAGCGGCCAAGCGGGCCGAATCCGGGAGGGAACTCCAGACCCCCGATTGCACCTGGGGGACTCTTGACTTTGTGGCGCCGGAGGGATCTGCTTTCGTCAATCGAGACAGCCCTTGAGCGTCAGGGCCCATTAAGAAAACCGAGGAGACACGATGCGCACCTCCGGGCTTGTTCTTGGCCTTCTTTTTCTCCTGGCCGCCCCCGCTTTCGCAGAGGAAGCCCCTTTCGGCCTGCGCTGGGGCGCCACTTTCGAGGAATTGCAAACCCGCGGCTTCTCCGGGGCATTTCAGCAAGACGACGGCCAGGTGAAAATCTACCAGAGCAACAAACTGCTCAACGCCCCGAGCTTTTCGGACTTCGCGCGCGTCGGCGTCGACCGACAATACGGACTGCAGCGGATCATGTGGGTTTCAAAGGAAATCACCGATGACCCGACGGGTGAGAAGGGTCTCGCTCTTTACCGGACGCTGAAACAAACCCTGACGGAAAAATACGGCGAGCCGAAGACCTCCGAAGAGGAAATGGGGGGCAGCCGCACCTACTCCGGGACCGCCTTCTATCAATGTCTGGCGGAAGACGGCTGTGGCGTCTTCGTCACGGTATGGCGCTCGCTCAATTCGGACGCCCGCCTCCGACTTCTGGGTACGTCGTCGGGAAAAGGCCGCCTGGAAATCGTCTATCTCGGTCCGGACTGGGACGACGTGGTCGCCGCAAGCAAAAAGAAACCCAAGCCCTGAGCCCGATTGCCCGATGACTTCCCCGCACCCGTCTTTCCGGCGGCGAGTTCTCCTGATATCGTGACGGACGCCTTCGCTCCGGCGATCACCGGTCCAACAATAATCAGTGAAATCGAACAAGATGCTGCTCCTTTATGCGACCCGCGACGGACAGTCGCGCCTCATCGCCACGAAAATTGCCGCAACGCTCGGCCAAAGGGGAATCGAAACGCAGCCCCGCGATTTGGCCCAGGCGGCGCCGACAGCGGAAGAACTGGCGTCAGCCCCCCTGATCGTCCTGATCGCCTCGGTCCGCTACGGCCACCATCTGGCGGAAGCCGAGCAGCTCGTCACGCTTTACCAAAGCCTGACCGCTCCACCGCCCCTGGCGCTCGCCTCGGTCAATTTGACGGCCCGCAAGCCGGGCAAGGACACCGCCGAAGGCAATGCCTATTTGAGAAAATGGATCGCCAAACGACATCTTGCGCCGGCCCTGGCCACCGCCATTGCCGGACGGCTCGATTATCCCCGCTACGGTTGGCTCGACCGGCAAATGATCCGCCTGATCATGAAAATGACGGGAGGCCCGACGAACCCGGATGCCCAGGTCGAATATACGTCCTGGGACGCGGTGGAACGCTTCGCTCAGAAGATTGCCGATCTGGGAGGGCTCGACGCGGATAAGGCGTAAAAAGAAGCGGAGCGTCCACCCGATATCTCAAAAATGTCATGTCCGAGGCACTCCGCCAGCGAACAATATCACTCAAGATAGAAGGGGTAATTACTTTAGGTTGCATCAACAATGATTCGCCGATTTTTGGAATGTCTGTTCTATTCAAAACAAAAAATGTTTGATAAAAGCGAATTCACACAATCCCGAGAATTTTTCGTCGGAATATTGCGTGCCAGATCGGAAAGTTTTCATCGATAAATTCTCGGCCCCACGTTCCGTCGTCGTCACATTGACGGCGGGATTTTTGCTGCTGAACCTGTTCGTCGTCGCGTTGATCGGCATCGACATCCACCAAAGCCGGAAGCAGCATGAGGAATTGGGCCGGATAACCACGCAAAATCTGGCAAAGGCGTTCCAGCAGGATCTTGCCAACCAGGTTGGCAAGATCGATCTCGCCTTGTTCATCCTGGCTCAGGAATATACGCGCCAACATGGACGGGAACGGCTCGACGGGGCCGCGTTAAGCGAAGCCATCGCGGCCATCAAACCGACATTGCCGGACATCGACGGCCTGTCTTTTTTCGACGCCGCCGGAACCCTGACGGTCGACAGCGAAGGCAGAACCGATGTCGGCATCGGCGATCGTGAATATTTCGTCAGACTGAAAAACCTGCGGGAAGACCGATTGCTGATCTCCAAACCGGTGACCGGGCGCCTTAGCGGGAACAGAACCCTGATTTTGGCCCGCCCCCTCAGAAAGCCCGACGGTTCCTTCGCCGGTGCCATCTGCGGAGGGCTTAGCATAGACCGGCTGCAACGTCAGTTCGCCACCCTCGATGTCGGCAAGAAAGGCCTGGTGTCCTTACGCGACAGCGACATGGGATTGATCGCCCGCATCCCCAAGGTCCAATCGACGGCGACCGCCAGCGGTTGGAACAGCACCTCACGCGAGTTGCAAAGTTCCTACGCGCAAAATCCAAGAGAAGGAACCTACGTCGGCATTTCGGGAACGGATCAGGTCGAACGGATGGTGAGCTACCGTCAAATTGACCATTATCCCTTGATCGTTCTGGTCGGCCTCGACAAGGAGGACTATCTGCGCGGCTGGCGCGACGATCTGCTGAAGGGATCCGGCCTTGCCGCCATCTTCCTGACGATGAGCGCTCTCGGCGCATGGCTGATCCGGCGTGGCTGGAAACGGCAACTGGTCGCGCTCCATCAACTCGGCCGCGGGGAACAGCAGCTTCGCATGCTGGCGGAAAATGCCTCCGACGTCATCAGCCGGCTCGACCCCACCGGCCACTACCTCTATGTATCAAGATCGATCCTGCCGACCACGGGATATGGGGAAACGGATCTCCTGGGCGCCGCTGCCGCCGACTTCGCCCACCCCGACGACCGTTCTCTCCTGCTGCTGACCGACAAGGTCCCGCTGCGTCATCCGGAGGAAACACGCACCATTGCCTATCGCTTCCGGCACAAGGACGGGCATTACGTGTGGCTGGAAGCCAATCTCCGGCCGGTTCTCGACGACACGGGCCGCCTCCTTGAATTTGTCGTGGTCAGTCGGGACATCACTCAGCGCAAACAGGCCGATGCGAGGATTGAATTCCTTGCCCATCACGATCCATTGACGGGCCTGCCGAACCGCCTGCTGGGCAAGGATCGGATGGAGGTGGCGATGGCCGGTGCCGGGCGCACCGGCAGCAAGGCCACGCTTCTGTTTCTTGATCTCGATCATTTCAAGACGGTGAACGACTCCTTGGGACACCCTCTCGGCGATGAACTGCTGAAGCTGGTCGCCGCCCGCCTGCGGGAATGCCTGGAAGACACCGATACCCTGAGCCGCCAGGGCGGGGACGAATTCCTGATTCTGCCCGGAGAGCTTCGCGAAGTCGAACCGGCCTCCTTGATGGCCGAAACCATCCTTCGCCGATTGGGCCGTCCATTCAGGGTCGACAACCAGGATCTCTATATGTCGGCGTCGATCGGCATCGCCATCTATCCGGACGATGGAGAGGATTTCGACACATTGCTCCGGCGCGCCGAAATCGCCATGTATCATGCGAAAGATGTCGGACGAAATACCTATCGCTTCTTCGCCGACCAGATGAACTTCGACAATTCCGAATATCTCCGCCTGCGGACCGGCTTGCAGCGCGCTCTCGAACGTGACGAATTTCTTTTGCACTATCAGCCGCAAATCGATCTGCAAAGTGGTGAGATCGTCGGACTCGAGGCTCTGGTCCGCTGGCAACCTCCGGCGCTGGAAATCGTGCCGCCGGGACGTTTCATCCCGATGGCGGAGGAAAGCGGCATGATCGTCTCCATCGGGGCCTGGGTTCTGCAGGAAGCCTGCCGGCAAGCCGCCGTCTGGCACCGCGCTGGGCAGACCAAACTTGTCATGGCGGTCAATCTTTCCGCCGTCCAGTTCAAGCGCGGCGACCTTTTGCAGACGGTGACGGAGGCGTTGACCGCTTCGGGCCTGCCGCCAAGCTGCCTTGAGCTGGAATTGACCGAATCCATTCTGATCTCCGATACAGCCAAGGTTCTCTCGATGGTCGACCAACTCAAGGAACTAGGAGTCAAGCTCTCCATCGACGATTTCGGAACTGGATATTCCTGCCTGGCCTACCTGAAACGGTTCCGGGTAGACCGCTTGAAGATCGACCAGTCGTTCGTACGCCACATCACCACCGACCCCAATGACGAGGCCATTGTTCGAGCCATCGTGCAGTTGGCGAACAGCCTCGGGCTGAAGACCGTCGCCGAAGGGGTGGAAAGCGAAGCGGCCTTGCAGTCATTGATCTCATTGGGTTGCGACGATGCCCAGGGGTACTATTTCGCCAGGCCGATGACCGCGGCCGATGCGGCCGCCTTTCTTTCCAATGACAAAGCCTCGCCGGTGCCCCGCGCGATGTGAGACCCGGGCCGGGGCATCCCTTTTCTCATCGGCCGTCGATGGTTACACTGCATGGTCCGCTTCCCCTTGCTGTCAGGGAACTCTTTGCTCCAAATCCTCGCCTGGTGCCTCGCCGCGTCGATCGCGATTTATCTTTTGGCTGTCGGCATCATGGTCTTTCGGCAAAGGAGCCTGCTTTATCGGCCATTGCCGGCCCCCGCAGACCCGCAGTCCGCCGGCGTCACCTGGATGAGACGGGTCGAACGAAATGGCCGATTGCAGGGCTGGTTCGCCCCACCGCCGTCTCCGGACGCTCCGATCCTGGTATTTTTCCACGGCAATCGCGGCACTCTGGCCCGCGTGGCCGCCAAAACGACACCTTGGCGGGACGCAGGCGTCGGAGTTTTCGCGGCGACCTATCGCGGTTATGAAGGCAATCCCGGCCACCCGAGCGAAGCCGGACTGTACGAAGATGGCCGGGCCGCCCTCGACTGGCTGTCGCAAGCGGGTTTTTCCGCCGCGCAGCTCATCCTCTATGGCGAATCCCTGGGCACGGGAATCGTCACGCAACTGGCGACGGAGCGGACCTGCCGGGGCGTCATCCTCGAAGCTCCGTTTTCCAGCATGACCGAGATTGCCGCCGGGCGGTACCCCTGGCTCCCCTGCCGATGGCTACTGCGCGACCGCTTCGACAACCTGTCGAAGATCGGAGACATCACCGTGCCGCTGATGATCCTGCACGGCGCCCGCGACCGGACCGTCCCGCTCGTCCATGCCAGAAGGCTAGCCGCAGCGGCTCCGGAAGCCCGACTGGTCGTTCTGGAGGAGGCCGACCATTTGAATCTGTACGAAAGTGGCGGAATGGCCCCTCTTTTGTCTTTTATCAAAGACTTGTAAAATCACGGGCGCGTTCGCAAATCATTGCCGGGGGGCTCGCCCGCGTTTTAACATTGAAGGAACGTGGCTCGATCCATACTGGTAAGGGCGTTGCCTTCACCGAGTACCTCATCGATAATGCCCGACCGATAACCGCTTCAACCCTATCGGAGACATCCTATGTACCTTAAGTCGATGGTGGCCGGATTGGCCGTCGCCGTGATCGCCGCGGGTTCCGCCGCTGCCGCCGAATGTACGCTTCCCGCCGATGCCCAGGCTGGCAAGACGGTCTCCAACCAGTGCAAGAGCTGCCACGTTTTCGAAGCCGATAAGCCGTCCCGCCCCACCGGCCCCAATATTCACGACGTTTTCGGCCGCAAGGCCGGCACCCGCACCGACTTCCCGAAATACTCCGAGGGCATGCAGGGTGCTTCCGGTAAGGGTCTGGTCTGGACCGAAGACAAGCTCCTCGACTATATCGCCGACCCCAAGGCCTTCCTGGCCAAGGTCAACGGCGCCGACGTCAAGCACGCGATGTTCTTCCAGTTGAAGGACGAGCAGAAGCGCAAGGATGTCGTCTCCTTCCTGAAGGCGATCAAGGACAAGCCCGAGTGTAACTGAGTCGGGATGCCGCCGATTTTGAAACGCCGCCCCTTTCGGGCGGCGTTTTTTTTACATCGAGCCTGTCAGGGCGTGTGGACATTTGAGCGCTTCGTCCTCTCGATGGTTCCGGTGCGCCCCGGCTTTTGATGAGCCACCAAGGCACCAAGACACCAAGGTGGCGGAGTGTGCCACTGGCATTTTCCCGTCCTGTCATCGGCTGTCGGCCGAATGCCCGCGGCGCGGATTGGCCGCCGCCGACGGATCCGAAAGACGCCTTGGTGTCTTGGTGCCTTGGTGGTTAAAAATATCCGGAGCTTCCTTTCATGCCATTGGGGAACCAGAGGAAACGGGAGTGGCGGCGGCCCGAAGTATTCGGATATGGTCGTCGACATCGACGGCAAGGCTGGAGGTGATTTCCAGCCTGCGATCCTCCAAGGCCGCCTCATCCCCTCTCCCCACCGCATGACGGGCGACACAGGCGTCGCGGGTCCGCAAAAGGCCGGCGATCTGGGGACGAAACATGGTCAAGACCGCTTGCACCCATTGATTGGCCATCCGCGCAGCCCCCTCATGGGCGATACGGAACCGGGGCAGCATGGCAATCACATCGGCGGCAGGGTACCAGGTTTCGGCGGTCACCCAGCGGTTGGTGGTGAAAAGACTGCCCAGTTCGCCCCGATGGTCGAGACCGATGGCGACGAGATGACATAACGGCTCCCCTTCGCCTTGCCGGGATGAACCGAAAGACGGTGAAAGCCCCCTCGGCATTCCGCCGGCACGCAGGAAAGTGTGGAAATGCCCATGGTCGGCGAGACGATGCAGATGAAAATAATATTGGGCATGGCTTGCGGGGTCATAGACATCGCCCCGCGGATAGTGGGTGTAGGGTTCCAGATCGTCTCCGGCGATATCCTCGGCGATCGTCTTCCCCTCCGCCGTCAACCTGGCGCGGCAAGCCAGATAGACATCGGCCGCGCCCGTCATCTCGGCCAGCAGTGGCGCCGGCAGATCGGCCAAGCAATTCGCGTCAAAAATGGACGAGGGGTCGTCCCGCATAGGCCCATCCCGTGTTAATTACTGCAGCCCGTTTTCCTTATAATAACGCAAGGCGCCCTCATGGAGCGGGGCCACCATCGCATCACGCGCCATTTGCTTCCTGTCGAGACCGCCGAAAAGCGGATGCTGGGATTTCAGAAACGCCAGCCCCTCGAACACGGCCTTGACCACTTCATAGGCGTCATCGGGCGACAGACTGGCGGTCGTCACCAGAAGAGAGGCGATTCCGAAACTGACCACCTTGTCATGGACGCCCGCGTAGGTATCACCGGGAATGGTCTGGCGGATGAAGGCCGGATTGGCTTTCAGATAAGTATCAACCGCCGAACTTCTTACCGAAAGCAGCGAGGCCCCGCATTCGTCGATCGCATCCTGCACCTCGGCAAGCGGATGCAATCCGGTAAAGACGGCCGCATCGATCTCGTTCCTGCAGAGCGCTTCCGAGGCTTCATGGGCATCCATTTCGAGGACCTGTCCCAGATCGCGGCTGGTCAATCCTTCCGACGCCAGAAGACTGTCGGCCATCAGCCGCTGGAAACTGCCGGGATGCCCCACCGCCAGACGTTTTCCTTTGACGTCGGTCATCGACTTGATCTTGGCGGCCGGATTGACCAGCACGGCCAAAGCCTCGCCATGCAGGCTCATGAGGATGCGCAGGCCGGCATCCGGCTCCCTGGCGGGACCCTCGCCGCCCGTGACCGCTTGGGCGAGAATGCGCGACTGAACGATAGCCAATTGCCCATCCCCCACCCGCAATGCCGTAAGATTGGCAAGGGAGCCGAGAGTGGGCTCCACCACGCAACGCAATCCATGCCGGCTGCGCTCCCGATTGATCAACCGGCACAGCGCACCGGCCTCGGGATAATAAAATCCCGAGACGTCGCCGCTTTCCACCGTCAATGTGTGTCCCTCGGCCGCCACCGCCAAAGGACAGCAACTCCATGCGATCGCCACGGCGACCACGCTGCTGATGAACCGCATCCCGCTCCCTTCCCTACCCGGACTCCTCCCTCCCATGGGGCGGGGGCGCCGTCAAGAGCGATGATGGAAGCCCCAACAGGGCAAGCTGGTTCACCCGCGTGCCCTGCCCTGAAAAAGCTGACTTTGCCTCATGGGAACAATCAGGCTAGTGTTCCATTTCCGACGTTCGCGGCGCCCCGTCCAGGGGATCTTCGAACTTCGAAATCGACCCGAATACCAGCCACGCTATTGAATCTCGTGGTGCTTTATGTTTTTGAAGGTCTGAATATCGCTGATCGCCAAGGTGTCGGAATTTTAAAAATGCACCACCAGCACCACCCGCCCGTCACAAACTCCGGAATATCCCGAATGGACATCAAAGAGCATATCCGCCAAATCCCAGACTTCCCGACACCCGGCATTCTGTTTTACGACATCTCGACTCTGCTCGCGGATGCCGATGCCTGGCAGGTCACCATGGGCAGGCTGGCCAATGCCGTCCGCAGCCATCAGCCGGATGTTCTGGTCGGCATCGAATCGCGGGGATTCCTGGTCGCGGCACCGCTGGCATTGAAACTCGGTTGCGGCTTCGTCATGGCCCGCAAACGGGGCAAACTGCCCGGCAAGACCGTCCGCTATGAATATTCTTTGGAATACGGCACCGACATTATCGAGATGCAGGAAGACGCCATCGCTCCCGGACAGCGCGTCGTCGTCCTCGACGATCTGCTGGCCACCGGCGGCACCATGGCGGCGGCAGTGGCGTTGTCGCGACAGATGGGCGCGGAAGTCACCGGCGCCGCCTGTATCATCGAACTGAGCTTCCTGGGCGGACGGAACAAACTGGACATTCCCGTCACATCCGTGGTCGCCTACGACGAATAATCGCGACGGGCGAGAGGTGAACAGCCTCTCGCCATTCCCAACAGGTCAATAAACCGTGCGCTCGGGCAGGTCGACTGAAAGGTCCGGCGTGGAGAATTCCTTGGTCGGCCATGACAGGCTGACCGGCCAGCCCTCCAGCACCCGAAAATGTGACGGGCGCCTCAGTTTCCGGCCAAGCAACGGCAGGAAGGACGCCAAACCGCGCTTGGCGTGCGCCTTGGGTTTATGCCGATAGCCGACGAAGCGCTTCTTCTTCTCGACCGGCGGCAAAGGGGCCGAGGACAGGCGGAACCCTCCAATGGAGAGCAGATCGAGAGCGCTGAAGTCGTCTTGCATGGAACGCCTCCGGTTGAAGTATCGACGTACTTTACTGGCGGACGCGTAATATTTTGTGGCGCTCTGATGAAAATTTCATGTCATCCAAAGACGAGGACGATCGGATCAGATATCAGACCGTCACTCCCTCGGCGTCCAGAGCATAGCCCGCCGCCCGCACCGTGCGGATGATGTCCGTCTCCTCGTCGCCGTTCAGCGCCTTGCGCAAACGCCGGATATGCACATCGACGGTTCTCGGCTCGACATAAATGTCCGGCCCCCAGACGGCGTTCAGCAATTCCTCGCGCGAGAAAACGCACCCCGGATGTTGCAGCAGGAACTGTAACAAACGGAATTCGGTCGGCCCCAGATGCACATTGCGGTTGGAGCGCGTCACACGGTGGGCCGTCAGATCCATCAGGATGTCTTCATATTGCAAGACGCCCTTGGTCTGCGCCGGCTGCACCCGCCGCAGAAGCGCCTTGACCCGCGCCAGCAGCTCCGGCAGGGAAAACGGCTTGGACAGGTAGTCGTCAGCCCCGGTGTTCAGTCCGCGCACCTTGTCGCTTTCCTCGCCGCGGGCGGTCAACATGATCACCGGAAGATCACGGGTTCGGGGTTTGCGGCGAATCTGCCGGCAGACTTCGATACCCGACATCACCGGGAGCATCCAGTCCAGCAGCACCAGATCGGGGTTGCGCTCGGCCAGGACGGTCAGGGCCTCCTCGCCGTCCGCGGCTTCGCAGACCCGGTAGCCTTCCTTCTCCAGATTGTAACGGAGCATGGTGACGATCGCTGATTCGTCCTCGACGACCATAACCAGCGGCTTCATGTTATCGTGGTCCATCAGTTGTCCTTGGCGAGTTGAGATGGATCGGGCAGAATACTTTCGCCCTTGGGCCGCGATTCACGGATGGGCGTTCCCTGCACCAGGAAATGAATGGTCTCCGCGATATTGGTCGCATGATCGCCGATGCGTTCGATATTTTTCGCGATGAACATCAGGTGAATGCAAGCCGTAATATTCCGCGGATCTTCCATCATATATGTAATGAGTTCACGGAAGAGGCCGGTGTACATATCGTCCACCTCCTCGTCCTGCTTCCAGACCTTGACGGCCTTTTCGTTGTCCTGTTCGACAAAGGCGTCCAGGACCTCCTTGACGATCTCCTGAACCAGGCGTCCGAGCCGGGGCACGCCGGCCGTCGGTTTGACGGGCGGAATCTGGTTCAATACCAGCGCCCGCTTGGCCACGTTGGCGGCGTAATCGGCGATCCGTTCCAGATCGCCGGAAATCTTCAACGCTCCGACGATCATCCTGAGATCATGGGCGACCGGCTGACGCAGCGCCAGCAGCCGAACGGTGAAACCATGGACCTCCTGCTCGATCTCATCGACCTTGGAGTCCGCGGCGATCACCCGGCTCGCCAGATCGCTGTCCCGTTTGATCAGCGCCTGCACCGCCCCGTCGAGTTGGGCCTCGGCCAAGCCCCCCATACGAGCAATCAGATTGGTGAGGTGCGACAATTCCTCATCGTAAGACCGCACCGTATGCTCTCTTGTCATCCGTTCCACTCCTCAACCACAAGGGGTTCAGCCGAAACGACCGGTAATGTAGCCCTGGGTGAGCTTTTGTTGCGGATTGGTGAAAATCTGCTCGGTATCGCCGAACTCCACCAATTCCCCCAGATGGAAGAAGGCGGTGCGTTGTGAAACGCGGGCCGCCTGCTGCATCGAATGGGTGACGATTACGATGGTGTAGTTCTCGCGCAATTCGTCGATCAGTTCCTCGACCTTGGCGGTGGCGATGGGATCCAGGGCCGAACAGGGCTCGTCCATCAAAATGACCTCGGGACTGACGGCGATGGCCCGCGCGATGCACAGACGCTGCTGCTGTCCGCCCGACAGGCCGGTACCCGGCTCGCTCAGGCGGTCCTTGACCTCCTCATAGAGGCCGGCGCGCTGCAGACTGCTGACGACGATTTCTTCCAGGTCGGCGCTCGACTGGGCCAGGCCGTGGATTCTCGGGCCATAGGCGACATTGTCGAAAATCGACTTCGGGAACGGATTGGGCTTTTGAAAAACCATGCCGATCCTGGCCCGCAGTTGCACCACGTCCAGGCTGTAATCATAAATGTCATCGCCGTCCAAGGTGATCAAGCCGGTCACCCGGGCCCCCTCGATCAGATCGTTCATCCGGTTGAGGCAACGCAGGAAGGTGGACTTGCCGCACCCCGACGGACCGATCAGCGCCGTCACTTCGTTGGCGCGGATATCCAGGCTGACCGCCTTCAGGGCGTGTTTATCGCCGTAATAGACGTTGACGTCCTTCGCCGTCACTTTCGAGGTACCGGTCATGGCCCGACCGCTTTGCTGGAGAAAGGCTTCACTGGCAATCGGCATGTCTTCACCACCGTCTTTCGAATTTTTTGCGAAGAAAAATAGCGGTGGCATTCATCACCGCCAGGAAACACAGGAGCACGATGATCGCCGCCGACGTCCGTTCGACGAAGGCCCGTTCCGGACTGGCCGCCCACAGATAGATCTGTACCGGCAACGCCGTCGAGGGATCGAGCGGACTGGCCGGCACGTCGACGATGAAGGCCACCATGCCGATCATCAGGAGAGGAGCGGATTCGCCGACGGCGCGGGCCATGCCGATGATGGTGCCTGTCAGGATCCCGGGCATGGCCAAGGGCAGGACATGATGCATGACCATCTGCAGACGCGACGCGCCCAATCCAAGCGCCGCTTCGCGAATCCACGGCGGCACCGCTTTCAAGGCGACGCGCGAGGCGATGATGATGGTCGGCAGCGAAACCAGGGTCAAAGCCAGACCGCCCACCAGCGGCGCCGAACGCGGCAAATTGAACACATTGAGGAAGATCTCAAGACCGAGCAGCCCGAAGACGATGGAGGGCACGGCGGCGAGGTTGTTGATATTCACCTCGATGAGATCGGTCCAACGGTTCCTGGTCGAAAACTCCTCAAGATAGATCGCTGTCGCCACCCCCAGGGGAAAGGACAGGGTCACGGTCACCAGCAGCGAATAGAAGGATCCGACCACCGCGCCCCATAAGCCCGCCAGTTCCGGCTGACGCGAATCGCCGGAGGTGAACAGCCATTTGTTGAAACGCGACGAGAGATTGCCGGAACTCTCCAAGGCATCGATCCAGCCGAGCTGCCGCTGCGTGAATTGCCCGCCCTTGTCCGCATCGCGGGACATATGCCCCTTGCGAAGCTGATCGACGCTCGCCGCCGCCGGAAGCCAGACGTCGCGCGTGGTGCCGATCAGCGAGGGATCGCCCATCACCATCTTGCGCAGTTCGAGATCGGCCCCCTGACTGATCAGGGCGATCATTTCACGGCGGGCCAGACGATCCTCGGCCTCGGGGAACCTTGCCAACAAGGCGTTGCGCACCAAAGCCGTGTAATCGGCGGAGGACAACACGGCTTTCTGGCGTCCGCCATCAGGATCGATCACCGAGGGATCGAAGGTGACGGACAGACGCATCTCCGCCTGCATGAAGGCCGTATGGCCCTGCGATATGATGCTGAACAGCAATATGGCCAAAAAGCTGAGGGCCACGACAATCGAGGCGATTCCATAGAAACGGAACCGCTTTTCGACTGCGTAACGCCGCTGCAGCCGGGCATTCACCTTCTCGGCGGTGGCCGATACCCGCACCTGATCTACCATCTCAGTCATACTTCTCTCGATATTTCCGGACGACATTGAGCGCCACGACGTTCAAAACCAGCGTCACCAGGAACAACACCAGCCCTAAAGCGAACGCCGACAGCGTCTTGGGGCTATCGAACTCCTGATCGCCGACCAGCAGCGTCACGATCTGGACGGTCACGGTGGTCACCGCCTCAAAGGGATTGGCGGTAAGATGGGCCGAAAGGCCGGCGGCCATCACGACGATCATCGTCTCGCCGATAGCGCGCGAGACGGCCAGCAGGACGCCGCCGATGATGCCGGGCAGCGCCGCCGGAATGACCACCTGCTTGATGGTCTCGGAACGCGTTGCCCCCAGGCCGTAAGCCCCTTGGCGCAAACTGTCGGGAACGGCGGTGATCACATCGTCCGAAAGGGAGGAAATGAAGGGAATGATCATGATTCCCATAACGATGCCGGTGGCCAGCGCGCTTTCCGACGCAATGGAGAAACCGACGGCCGCACCGGCATCGCGCAGAAACGGCGCGACGGTCAGCACGGCGAAGAAGCCATAGACCACCGTCGGAATGCCGGCCAGCACCTCCAGAAGCGGCTTGGCGACCGAACGAAAGTTGGGATGGGCGTATTCCGCCATATAGATGGCCGACAGCAGGCCGATCGGCACGGCGACGACCATGGCGATCAAGCTGATCAACAGCGTCCCGGCGAACAGCGGAACCGCGCCGAACGCCCCCGAGGAGCCGACCTGATCGCTGCGCATGGCCATCTGCGGGCTCCAGTCGAGTCCAAAAAGGAAGTCGACGGGCGAGATCATCCGGAAGAAGCGCAGGGATTCGAACAACAGGGACAGCACGATGCCGATCGTCGTGAAAATGGCGACCGTGGAACTGGCGATCAGGAAGATCTTGACCACGCCTTCGACCTTGTTGCGAGCGCGCAGGTCGGGACGGATATAGCGCACGCCGAGGACGCATCCCAGAATAGCCATGGCCAGGGAGATCACCGCCATGGCGCCGAAGCTCATATTCCGCAGATTGCGGTATTGTTCCGCCGCGGTGGAGGCGATCGCCCCGGAGGCATGCTGATAATCGCCACTGCTTCCCAGTTGCCGGACTTCGTTCATCAGAAGGGACAATTGAGCGGACGGCAGCGACTTGGCGTCGGCCGGCAAGGCGCCAACGACGATGCCTTGCAAAATGAAAGGCTCACAGGAGAGCCAGATGGCGATCAGGAATACCGCCGGAATGCCGCACCACAGGGCCACATAGTAACCGTAGTAGCTGGGCAGGGAATGCAAGGCCCGGGCCTTCGGTCCGCCCACCTGCAAAGCGCGACCGCGCCCCATGCGAAAGCCGACCGCCGACAAAAGCAAAAGAACGACCAAAAGAATGGAAAACTGCATGGCCTCCGCCGCTTCTTTCTTAAGATTGGCGGATGAACCGCCCTGCCCTTACGGCCGGAAGGCCGGCCATTCATCACGTCACGATAGCATGGGAAACCGGTGGCCGGGAAAGCCGGCCACCGGGTAAGCGGTCTACAACTTCACGTTCGGCAATTCCTTGCTCTTCGCGGCCTCTTCCTTGCGCTGGGCATCGGGCGAGGCGATCAGGCCCTTGGCCGACAGATAGCCGTCCTTGCCCCAGGCTTTGTCCGAGGTGAATTCGGCGATGTATTCCTTGACGCCGGGGATCACGCCGACATGGCCCTTCTTCACATAGAAGAACAGCGGACGAGAAAGCGGATATTTGCTGACGGCGATATTTTCATAGGTGGCCGCCTGTCCATCGACGGTCGCGCCCTGGATCTTGTCGCCGTTCTGATCCAGATAGCTGTAGGACAGAATGCCGACGGCATAGGGCAGCGCCGTCAACTTCTGTAAGGTCACCGTGTAATTCTCGGACACCTCGACGAAGGCGCCGTCCTCGCGGACCGCCTCGCAGGCCACCTTTTTCGAATCACCAGACAAAGCCTTGATTTCCGGGAACTTGTCGCAAGCCTCGTCCATCACCAGTTCGACCAGGGCATCGCGGGTGCCGTGATTGGATGCCGGCCCGAACACGACGATATCGTCCTTGGGCAGCGCGGGATCGATGTCGCTCCACTTCTTATAGGGATTGGCCACCAGCTTGCCGCCCTGGGGAATGGTCTTGGCAATGGCCTTGAAGATCTGTTCGCGCGACAGCGCCAACGGCTTGCCCGACTTGGCCTTGGCGATGACGATGCCGTCATAGCCGATCACGATCTCGCTCACGTCCTTGACGCCATTGGCGGCGCAAGCGTCGATCTCGCTCTGCTTGATGCGGCGCGAGGCATTGGTGATGTCCGGGGAATTCTCGTCCGCGCCGGCGCAGAACAGCTTCAATCCGCCACCGGTGCCGGTGCTTTCCACCACCGGCGTCTTGAAGCCGGAGGTCTTGCCGAACTGCTCGGCGACAGCCGTGGCGAAGGGATAAACGGTCGAGGAACCGACGATGCGGATTTGATCCCGCGCGTGAGCCGTGGCCGTAAGCGCGACAGTCGCCAGAGCGGCGGCGGCAAGAATCTTAAAGGTCATTGATCCTCCGAAATTTTCTGACGGCCAGTCGAAAACAAGCCTCGTTCATCGGCTGACGACAATAGCCACGCGCCGCGACACCTTTGTGACAGAACGGTTAAACTTTTATGACAGACGGATCGCCTCACCTTTTCCGGCGAAAAGGCACGCTTCCGGCGCCTCCGCCCAGGGTGAGAGAGGCCGGCGCGACGACTTGGAGAGAGCCGCGAACGTCACAAATGACAAAGGAAAATGACAGCAGGGCAAGACTGTCATGAAAGACCGACAGGCTCCGAAATGATGCTCTCCAGCCGCCGCCCCTTTGACAGCTGGATGGGAACCCATTCGTTCAGCGCAAGGCGGCAATATTCGAACGATAGTCGGGAGTCCGGAAAACGGCGCTTCCCGCAACCAGGACCTGAGCCCCGGCCGCGGCGATCTCTCCGACATTTTCCGCCGTCACGCCGCCATCGACTTCGATTTCGATGGGGCGATCGCCGATCATCCGGCGCAGACGGGCGATCTTGTCGAGCGCCGATGGGATGAAACTTTGTCCGCCGAAGCCGGGATTGACCGACATCACCAGGATCAGGTCCAGCTTGTCGAGAACGTATTCGACGACGCTTTCGGGGGTCGCCGGATTGAGCGAGACGCCGGCCTTTCGGCCCAGCGAACGGATCAGTTGCAAGCTGCGGTCGAGATGCCGGGTCGCCTCGGCATGCACGGTGATGATGTCGCTGCCCGCCTCGGCGAAGGCGGCGATATAGGGCTCGACCGGCTCGATCATCAGATGAACGTCGAACACCTTCGCCGTATGCGGCCGCAAGGCCTTCACCACCAACGGCCCGAAGGTCAGGTTGGGGACGAAATGGCCATCCATCACATCGATGTGAATATAGTCGGCTCCCGCGGCGTCGATGGCACGAACCTCTTCGCCCAAGCGGGCGAAATCAGCCGAAAGGATGGAAGGCGCGATCTTGACGGGCATAGGCGACGGTTCCTTCGAAAAAGCTCCCGCTGCCGAAGGCGGGAACGGAGCGCGCGTCTTCGTCATCCCCGTCGGGACGGGGATGACGAAAGAGGATCCTTACGCGTTGATGCCGATGGATCCGGGCATCAACGGTATCAGGACGCGCGCGAGCGGCTCAATGCACCTTTGGATCGAGAACACCGTCCTTGTAACGCTTGGCCATCTCGGTGAGCGGGATCGCCTTGATCGCGGACGCATGGCCGGCGGTGCCGAACAGCTCGTAGCGGCTTTCGCACAGTTTCTGCATCGCCGCGATGGCCGGCTTCAGATAGCTGCGCGGATCGAACTCGCCCTTCTTCTCGGCGAAGACCTTGCGGATCTGCCCCGTGATGGCCATCCGGCAATCGGTATCGATGTTGATCTTGCGGACACCGTATTTGATGCCTTCCTGGATCTCCTCGACCGGCACGCCGAAGGTCTGCGGAATCTCGCCGCCGTACTGATTGATGATGTCCTGCAGTTCCTGGGGCACCGATGACGAGCCGTGCATGACCAGATGGGTGTTGGGCAGGCGCTTGTTGATATCCTTGATCACATGCATGGCCAGGATGTCGCCCGTCGGCTTGCGGCTGAATTTGTAAGCCCCGTGCGAGGTGCCCATGGCGATGGCCAGCGCGTCGACCTTGGTCTTGCCGATGAAATCCACCGCCTGGTCGGGATCGGTCAGCAACTGGTCATGAGCCAGCGTGCCCTCGAAGCCGTGACCGTCCTCCTTGTCGCCCTTGCCGGTCTCCAGCGAGCCCAGCACCCCCAGTTCGCCCTCGACCGAGACACCCACCATATGGGCCATCTCGACCACCTTGCCGGTGACGCCGACATTGTATTCCCAGTCGCCCGGAGTCTTTCCGTCGCTTTTCAGCGATCCGTCCATCATCACCGAGGTGAAATTATTGGTGATCGCCGACAGACAGGTCTCGGTGCTGTTGCCGTGGTCTTGATGCATGCAAACCGGGATATCTGGATAAAGCTCGACGGCCGCCATGATCAGGTGCTTCAGAACGATGTCGTTGGCATAGGCCCGCGCCCCGCGACTGGCCTGCAGGATCACCGGGCTGTCGGTCTTCTTGGCCGCCGCCATCACGGCCAGCATCTGTTCCATATTGTTGATATTGAAGGCAGGCACGCCATAACCGTGTTCCGCGGCATGGTCGAGCAATTGGCGCAAGGAAATCAGAGCCATCTTGGGTTCCTTTTTGCTTTCATTGAGAAATAAAACCCGACGTCACAGTTTTCCGAGGGCGGCGTCCGCCACCGCCTCGGCCGTAATACCGAAATGCTGATAGACCTGCTCGGCCGGCGCCGAAAGGCCGAAACTCGTAAGACCGACCACAGCGCCCTCGGGCCCGACATAGCGTTCCCAGCCGAAGGTCGAGGCCGCCTCGACGGCGATTCTGACCGTGCCTTCGCCCAAAACGCTTTTGCGGTATGACGGGTCCTGTTGGTCGAACAGTTCCCAGCAGGGCATGGAAACCACGGCGGCGCCGACACCCTTGGCCTTCAAAAGATCGCGCGCCTTCAAGGCCAGCTCCACCTCGGAACCGGTGGCGATCAGCGTCACCTTCCGCGTCCCCTCGGCCTCGGCCAGGACATAGGCGCCCTTCGCCGATTTGTTTTCGGAAGCGTCCAGGCGAACGGTCGGCAAATTCTGGCGGCACAACGACAGCAGACTGGGTCCCGTCCGGTTGTCCAGGGCCGCCTCGTAGCATTCCATCGTCTCGACCGGATCGCAGGGACGGAAAACCAGCAGATTGGGAATGGCCCTGAGCGAGGCCAAATGCTCGACCGGCTGATGCGTCGGGCCATCCTCGCCGAGCCCGATGGAATCATGGGTCATCACATAAAGGACCCTGAGCCCCATCAGGGCCGACATGCGAAGAGCCGGCCGCAGATAGTCGGTGAAGACCAGGAAAGTTGCCCCATAGGGGATCAGGCCGTCATGCAGGGCCAGGCCGTTCATCACCGCCGCCATGCCATGCTCGCGCACACCGTAGTGGATATAACTGCCCGAGGCGTCGGACGGCGTGATCGGCAGGGTCGCCTTCGTCTTCGTGAGGTTGGAGCCCGTCAGGTCGGCCGAGCCGCCGGTCAGTTCGGGAATGGCGGCGGTCAACACCTCCAGCGCTTCCTGCGAGGCCTTGCGCGTCGCCCACTTCGGCTTTTCGGCAATGACCTTGGCCTTGAAAGCCTGGGCCGCCTCACGCCAGCCCGCCGGCAGGCGCCGTTCGGCCAGCCGGTCCCATTCCGCCCGACGGGCGGGATCGAGCTTGGCCAGACGCCCTTCCCAGCTCTGGCGGGCACTGGCGCCGCGCACGCCGGCATTACGCCAGGATTCGAGCACCGGCCCGGGCACCACGAAGGGCTCGGAGGCCCAACCCAGCTTGACGCGGGCACCGGCGATCTCCTCGGCCCCCAAGGGTGCGCCGTGGGTCTTCTCGCTGCCCGCCTTGGTGGGGGCGCCATAGCCGATGACGGTACGGCAGGCGATCAACGACGGCTTGTCGGTCGTCCGCGCATGCTCGATGGCCCGCGCGATCGCCTCGGGATCATGCCCGTCGACCCGCGCCACGTCCCACTGGCTGGCGGAGAACCGCGCCAGTTGGTCGTCGCTCAAGGCCAGGCTGGTCCGCCCGTCGATGCAGATCTCGTTGTCGTCCCACAAGACGATCAGCTTGGAAAGCTTGTGATGGCCGGCCAGGGAGATCGCCTCCTGGCTGATGCCTTCCATCAGGCAACCATCGCCCGCGATGACGTAAGTATAGTGATCGACGATGTCGGCGCCGAAACGGGCCTCCCCGATTTTTTCAGCCAGGGCGAAACCCACCGCATTCGCGATGCCCTGCCCGAGCGGACCGGTGGTGGTCTCGGCGATGGCGACGTGCCCGTATTCCGGATGGCCGGCGGTCCGCGCCCCCAACTGGCGAAACTGCTTGAGCTGTTCGACGTCCACGTCGTCATAGCCGGTCAGATAGGCGAGCGCATAAAGCAGCATCGAACCGTGGCCGGCCGACAGAACGAAACGGTCACGATCACTCCAGCGCGGCGTCTTGGCATCGAATTTCAGGAATCTGCTGAACAACACCGTTGCGACATCGGCCATTCCCATCGGCATGCCGGGATGACCCGACTTGGCCTTCTCGACCGCGTCGGCCGCGAGAAACCGAATGGCATTGGCCATGTCCGCATGGTTCGTGGGACTGGCTACCTTGGCGTGCGGCACCGTCATCGAAAAGAGTCCTTTCGTTTAAGTCTACTCAGGTCGGCCTTTTCAGCGGGCGGGAGGAGGGCCGTTCGAACGGGTCCCGCCGAAGGTCGCGTTTGCAAGAAGCGCTTCTTGGTCCAATTCGGTGGAGATTTCAACCCCATCCGACGGCTTGCATGCCACGTCTGAAAAAAAAAAGAAACATCTCCAATGGTGGAATCGCCGCAATCGTGAAAGGCGTCACCTGTTTGTCACACCAAACCGACCGATGCTCCTCATCGAGACCTTCGGAGCGCCCCCCCTTCATTCGGAAAAACTTCCGCAATTCCGAAGACTTATCCCTATTTTCCAGATCCCTCCAGAAACTGGTCAGACCGATGTGGTCAGGCCTCCGGACCAGGTCGCAGCGACGCGAGAAGCCGATCGATTTCGGCGGCGGGAACCGGAGGGCTCAGCAGGTAGCCCTGCATCTCGTCGCAGCGGAGTTTGCGCAACAAGATGCGTTGCTCCTCGGTCTCGACCCCCTCGGCGACCACCTTCCGGCGGAGAGAATGGCCCATGCTGATGATGGTGCGGATGATCTCCTGATCGTCGGGATCGGTGGCGATATCGTTGATGAAGCTTCGGTCGATCTTGATGGTGTGCACCGGAAACTTTTTCAAATAACTGAGCGAGGAATAGCCGGTACCGAAATCGTCCATGGCCAGATGAATCCCCATCTCGCTCAAGGTCCTCAGCACGTCGATGGCGTTTTCCGTATCGCGCATGATCATGCTCTCGGTGATTTCAAGTTCGATCCCCGACGCCTCGATACCGGCCCGGCGCAACGCCTCCTCGACGCTTCTGGCCAGATTGGGCTGGCGCAATTGGCGCACCGAAAGATTGACCGCGACACGCATATGCGGATGTCCGGCGTCACGCCATATCCGATACTGCTGACAAGCCATCTCAAGGACCCATTCGCCCACCGTGCCGATCAGGCCCGTCTCTTCCATCACGGGGATGAATTTCACCGGCGAGACCGCCCCCAGTTCCATGTTCCGCCAGCGGAGGAGCGCCTCGACACCGGTCAGCCGGCCGGTCGCCAGATCGCATTTCGGCTGGTAATAGACGGTGAACTCTTCCCGCTCCAATGCCTTCGACAGACCATTCTTGATGATCATGCGCTCGCTGACTTCGGCATTGATGTCGGCGGTGAAGAATTGATAGTTGGCCTTGCCCTGTTCCTTGGCCCGATACATCGCGGCATCGGCATTTTTCAGCAAGGTATTGGCATCGACCGCGTCGTCGGGGAACATGGTGATGCCGATGGAAGCCGAGATGAAGGCTTCGCGGTTTTCAAGATGGAACGGCTGTTCGAGCGCCTCGATCATGCGCTGGGCGATGACCGGCGCATAACGGATTTCCCCCAGGTTCGGCATGATGATGGTGAATTCGTCGCCGCCCAACCGTGCCACCGTATCGCCATGGCGGACGCAGAACAGCAGACGTTTGGCCGCCTCCTTCAAAAGTTCGTCGCCGACCTCGTGGCCCAGGGTGTCGTTGATCAGCTTGAAGCCGTCGAGATCGATATACATGAGCCCGACCCTCTGGCCGGCGCGCTCGGCCAGATGCAGCGCCTGGCACAACCGGTCCATGAACAGGGAGCGGTTCGGCAACCCGGTCAGGCTGTCGTAATTGGCCTGATAACGGATGCGCTCCTCGTCGTGCTTTCTTTGCGTGACGTCGGCGAAAAGAGCCACATATTGACGAATGTCGCCATCGCCGTCGGCGACGCCTACGATCGACAGACGCTTGGCGAATTCCTCACCACTCTTGCGGCGGCTCCATTGCTCCTGGTCCCATCGTCCGGTCCTCCCGATGGTCGCCAGCACCGAGGTCAGCATGTCCGGGTCGGTGGCCAGGTCGAAAAAGACCGGCAACGTCCCCACCACTTCCTCGGCGGAGAATCCGGTAATGGCGCTGAAGGCCGGATTGACCGCGACGATGCGAAAGTCGGAATCGAGGATGACGATCGCCTCCACCGTCGCCGCGAAAACGGTTTCGGCCAATCGCAGTTTTTCGTCCATCAACCGATTCTCATAGCGGCTGCGCATCTCGATCAGGAAATGATGGGGACCGTCTCCGAAAGGCATCACCGACATGGCCACGTCCCGGTCCTGCCCGTCCAGCCGGAAGACCTTCGTCGTCACGGAATATCCGGCCGCCGACGTTCCCTCGGCCAGGGACAGAATGGATGCGATGGTCTCCTTCGGCAGGAAGGCGCTCAACGGCCGACCGACCACGTCGGCCATGTTCGCCGCACCAAGAAGTTGCACACCTTGGGGGGTGACCGCGTCAATCCGTCCATCCGCGCTTTTCATCAGGCAAACCGCCATGAGGTCGACCGACGCCGTCACCTCGCCTTCCGGGGCGAAAGGCCTGTCGGGCGGAAGGATGCGGGCGCGAAGCAGCAAGGCGTCGCCCGATTCGTCGGCGATCCTCTGTATCGCGGCCATCACGTGAATTCCGCGCCCCCCTTCGCCAAGCAGGACAAGGGGCTGACACAGCCCGTCGGTGACCGCGGTTCCTGCGTCAAGCAGCGATCTATGGTCCGCGTGAAGAAAATCTGCGAGAGAACGACCGATTAAAATGGAAGAATCCGTCACGCCAAGCAGCCGGGCCCCCATCGGACTGATATAATCAATTCGACCATGGCGGGAAACACAGATGAAATCAGGCATCTGTCCAGGTGAACACTGGACCCACTGCACCGCTGAAGCTGAGGCAGGCACCTGAGACCGTGTCCTTCTCTATGACTAGGCGCCGGCAGGACTGCGCGCCTCTTTGATCGACGAAATCAACACTACCGAAAAACGCAAATCGAGGGAAGCGAAGTGTGACATTTATCACATTTTTTGCGGATTTCGGATTCGTCAGCCAAACCGATATGTTCCGAGAGACGACACAAGGTGGGAGCAACCGACCACAGAGATCGACTGTAACGATATTTACAACTTCCAGGAGAGTCTACTAGTAAACGAGATGATGGATGGGTTCAAGGGATGTCGAGGCAGCGGTTCTCACGATAGCATTCCCCCCCCCCCCCTTTCCCCTCGAGGGAGAGGGGGGAGGGGACTCAACAGACTCTACGCCTGTATCGAATGGCATCATTTATCCCGCCTAACGGCGGGAAGCCCCCCTCACCTAACCTCTCCCACAAGGGGAGAGGGATTCGAGAACCGCTGGGGGGCCCGCACCGGTACAATCCGACGACAGCTTGATCTTGCGGACCCCTGAAGCGATTGCCCGGAGGAATGCAATGGTCAGTAACGGCCCGCACCGACCCGTTTGGCGGCGGCGATATCGCCTTCCCAAACGCCGTCGCCAGCGGATCCCCCGGCAATGCTCGCCGTCTGAACGGGCATCGGGGCCGCCTTGACCTCATTGACCGCCACCATCGTGACCTTGGCCTCGGCCGGCAACGACGCGGCAGCCTCAACGGCTTTCGCTTCGACGGCGGGGCCGGTGACGGCCGGCGCGGGGGCGCAGTCCTCGGCAAGAGCAGCGGCGATCTGCCGGTCGGCAGTGGCCAGGACCGCATCCCCGGAAGGCGACGACCGGCGGCGGACCACGGCGGAAACAACCGCTTCCGAGGAAGCGCTCGCCACCGCCTGCTGAACGAAGCCGCGCGGTGAATCGGGATAAATGAAGCCGTAGGTGGGATAGGTCCGGGTTCCCAAATCCCTGGTCGAAGCATTCCAAACGCGCACTTCGGTCCAATCGTTCCCGGGCGAGACATCCGTCACCGCCACCATCTTGGAAACCTGCCCACGCCCACGACCGCGATGCGGCGCCCAATTGGCGTGATCGACCATCACCTCGCGCGAATTCACCACGCGGGCAACCACCGCGACATGGCCGTAGCGCATGGCTGCGAATTTTTTGAAGACGACGACGGCCCCGACCTTCGGAGCATGGCCCCGATCATATTGGCCGGCGGCGGCGCTCCACCAGGTCCAGGCATCCCCCCGGATGCTGATGCCCGAAATTTCCCGGGCGAAAGGTACGCACTGAAGCGCCTCTGCGGGAGTAGACGCGACCAATACAGTACCGATCATGAGAGCCATGACACCCCGATGCCATAGTTTCAAGATATTTCCCCTCAAGGCTTCGCCTATCATTAATTCTGATTGTGCTTATCTGAAATGCCGAACGCAACCCTTAATGAAAAAATTTGGACAATTTTTTCGGTATTTTTGAATTTTAATCGAGTCGAAAGCTGATCGGCGAAGGGTAAAAGATGACGAACCAAAGCAATCAGCGACGTGACTCGATGCCATGACAGGACTATAACCACGAGATGAATCGACTTTCCCGACTGCTGTTGTCAGCCGCCGTGACACTTCTGATGTCACCTGTGTCTTTGCTGGCACAATTCGACGATGGTGTTGCAGCACTGCAACAAGGCGATTATGCGAAGGCCTTGGAAGCCTGGCAGAAGGACGCCGAAGCCGGTGATCCACGCAGCCAATATTCGATGGGCTATCTTTACCAATTCGGCCTGGGTGTCCCGCACGACCTCCCCAAGGCCAAGGAATGGTATGAAAAGGCTGCGGCCCAGAATAACGCCGATGCGCTTTATGCTTTGGGACTTCTGTACGAAGCCGGCAAGGTGGTCCCCCGCGATCTCGCCCAGGCGATGAGCTACTATCGCAAGGCGGCCGACAGCGGCACGCAGGCCGACGCGGAATATGCCGTCGGACGGATGATCCTGCGCGGCCGCGGCGTAGCGCGCGACCCCAAGGAAGGGGTGAAATGGCTCAGGAAGGCCGCGCTGCACCGGCAGCCGGCCGCTCAATATATGCTGGGCGCCGCCTATGAGGCGGGCTGGGGCGTCACCCCCGATCCGGTGGAGGCTCTTTACTGGTACAGCCGCTCCCTGGACGGCGACGTGGTGGAGTTGCAGGAGCAGGACATGGCCTTCCAGCCGAAGATCGCCATCGAATCCCTGCGCCGGCGTCTTTATCCCGAGGAGATCCGCCAAGTCGAGGCACGCCTCAAGAAAGACCGGAGCGCCGAAAAGAAAGCCATCCAGAAGGCAGTCAAGGCGGCCCCCCAGCCCAAGGAAAAACCCGCGCCGGCGCAGGGATTCGATGGCGATCTTCGGCTGGAAGGCCATGTCCTGCTCCTGCAACTCCACCACGTCGCCGTCCAGGGAGCGGCTGTACC
>NZ_PIUM01000042.1 GCF_002845745.1 Telmatospirillum siberiense
GTGCGGGGGGGCGGGGGCGGCTCATTCCTTAACCTCATCGTGAGTGGAGCAACTGGGGACCTAATACACCCGTTCCTTACCTAAGCACTGTCCGGGATGTAAACCTGTCTTTTAACTTCTCTTTTGCGGTTGACAATAGCATCCAAATCCTCTTAGTTCCGTCTTCCCGTCGCACCGGCTAGCCGAGGCGGCAGTGGAGGGGTGGCCGAGCGGTCAATGGCAGCAGACTGTAAATCTGCCGACGAATGTCTACGTTGGTTCAAATCCAACCCCCTCCACCATACTTCTCTTGTCGAGCCATTTGGTGCGGCAAGCCGAATTCGGCGGGTGTAGCTCAATGGTAGAGCCCCAGCCTTCCAAGCTGGTTGTGCGGGTTCGATTCCCGTCACCCGCTCCATCGACGAGTTTTTTTGTATTTGGCCGTATAGAAACCGAGACGGATTTGACAAATGGCGAAGGCAAAGTTTGAGCGGACGAAGCCGCATTGCAACGTCGGCACCATCGGCCACGTTGACCATGGTAAAACCTCGCTGACCGCTGCGATCACCAAGGTGTTGGCAGAGACCGGCGGCGCGACCTTCACGGCGTACGACCAGATCGACAAGGCGCCGGAAGAGAAGGCGCGTGGTATCACGATTTCGACGGCGCACGTCGAATACGAGACCCAGAACCGTCACTATGCGCACGTCGACTGCCCCGGTCACGCCGATTATGTGAAGAACATGATCACCGGCGCGGCGCAGATGGACGGAGCGATCCTGGTGGTTTCGGCGGCCGACGGCCCGATGCCGCAGACCCGCGAGCACATTCTGCTGGCCCGTCAGGTCGGCGTGCCGGCGCTGGTCGTGTTCATGAACAAGATGGACATGGTCGACGATCCGGAACTGGTGGAATTGGTCGAGCTGGAGCTCCGCGAGCTTCTGTCGTCCTATGATTTCCCCGGCGACGAGATTCCGATCGTCAAGGGCTCGGCGCTCTGTGCGTTGGAAGACCGCGAGCCGGCGCTGGGCCGCGAGGCGATCCTGGAGCTGATGAAGGCGGTCGACGCCTACATTCCGCAGCCGGAGCGCCCGAAGGACCGTCCGTTCCTGATGCCGATCGAGGACGTTTTCTCGATCTCGGGTCGCGGCACGGTGGTGACGGGCCGTGTCGAGCGTGGCGTGGTCAAGGTCGGTGAGGAAGTCGAGATCGTCGGTATCAAGCCGACGGTGAAGACGACGGTGACCGGCGTTGAAATGTTCCGCAAGCTCTTGGACCAGGGCGAGGCCGGCGACAACATCGGCGCGCTGCTGCGCGGCACCAAGCGTGAAGACGTCGAGCGCGGCCAGGTTCTGGCGGCTCCCGGGTCGATCACGCCGCACACGAAGTTCAAGGCCGAGGCCTATGTGCTGACGAAGGAAGAGGGCGGTCGTCATACTCCGTTCTTCACCAACTATCGTCCGCAGTTCTACTTCCGGACCACGGACGTGACCGGGACGGTCGATCTTCCCGAAGGCACCGAAATGGTGATGCCGGGCGACAACGTGTCGATGGTGGTGACGCTGATCGCCCCGATCGCCATGGACGAAGGTTTGCGCTTCGCCATCCGCGAAGGCGGTCGTACCGTCGGCGCCGGCGTGGTTGCGTCGATCATCGAGTAAGTATATAACGCGTGGCTCGCCATGCCGAGAGGTGTGGCGTCGCCATCGAGATCCATCCCCGCCGTCGTTCCCAATCGGAGCGGCGGCGCCTTGGGTCTAGGAGTGTAGCTCAACTGGTAGAGCACCGGTCTCCAAAACCGGGGGTTGGGGGTTCGAGCCCCTCCACTCCTGCCACTCTTGGTCGGGTCCGGCGATGAAACGACGAGCCGTGCAGGTAAACGAGTAGTTATGGCAAAGATCAATCCAGGCCTGTTTCTCCGCCAAGTACGGCAGGAAGTTGTCAAGGTTACGTGGCCGTCACGCAAGGAAACCACCATTTCCACCGGAATGGTTTTCCTCATGGTGGTCCTTGCCTCTGTGTTTTTTCTGCTCGTTGATCAATTCTTCGCCTATGCCGTCAAATTGATTTTTGGGCTGGGAGCCTGACCATGGCCCATCGCTGGTATGTGATTCACGTTTATTCGGGATTCGAGAAAAAGGTTGCTCAGTCGATCCGTGAGCAAGCCGACCAGAAAGGTTTGGCCGAGCGTTTCGACCAGATCCTGGTGCCGGTCGAGGAAGTCGTCGAGGTTCGTCGCGGCGCCAAGGTCAATACCGAGAGGAAGTTCTTCCCCGGTTATGTCCTGGTGAAGATGGACCTGAACGACGAATCCTGGCATCTGGTCAAGGATACGCCGAAGGTTACCGGTTTCCTGGGGGGCAAAGGCCGTCCATCGCCGATTACCGACGCCGAAGCCGAGCGCATCATGAAGCAGGTGCAGGAAGGTATCGAGCGTCCGAAGCCTTCGATCACCTTCGAGGTGGGCGAGCAGGTCCGGGTTTCCGACGGGCCCTTCACCTCCTTCAACGGTTTGGTCGAGGAAGTCGACGAGGAGAAGGCCCGCCTCAAGGTGGCCGTGTCGATTTTCGGCCGTTCGACGCCGGTCGAACTGGAATATTCGCAAGTCGAGAAGCTTTAGCGTTTTTTCCGTCCCACCCTGTTTCCTAGAAAGAAGCAGAGTGGGTGGATAATTGCCACCGACGCACACCGGGGTGTGGGTGGTCAATAGGGGCGGGAGGCCAGCCATGGCCGGACCGCCCACCCGGCTGATATGAACCGAGGTATGAAATGGCAAAGAAAATCGTCGGCTTTATTAAGCTGCAAGTTCCGGCCGGCAAGGCCAATCCTTCGCCGCCGATCGGTCCCGCGCTCGGTCAGCGCGGTCTGAATATTATGGAATTCTGCAAGGCGTTCAACGCGCAGACTCAAGGTCTCGAGCCCGGCATGCCCATTCCGGTGGTGATCACCGCCTATGCCGACCGCACCTTCTCCTTCATCACCAAGACGCCCCCGGTGTCCTACTTCCTCAAGAAGGCCGCCAATCTGCAAAAGGGCTCGCAGACCCCCGGCAAGGGAACGGTCGGCAAGGTGACGATGGCGCAGATTCGCGAGATCGCCGAGAAGAAGATGCAGGATTTGAACGCCAATGACGTCGAGGCGGCTTCCGCCATGCTCGTCGGCTCCGCCCGTTCCATGGGCCTTCAGGTAGTGGAGTGAGACGATGTCGGTAGGTAAGCGCCTCAAGTCCGCTTATGCGGGAATCGACCGTGAGAAGTTCTATCCTCTCACCGACGCCGTGAAGCTCATCAAGACCAGCGCCGCGGTCACCAAGTTCGACGAGACCATCGAGATCGCGCTCAATCTGGGCATCGATCCCCGTCACGCCGACCAGATGGTGCGTGGCGTCGTCGATCTGCCGAACGGCACCGGTAAGACGATCCGCGTCGCCGTCTTCGCCAAGGGCGCCAAGGCCGACGAGGCCAAGGCCGCCGGAGCCGACCTCGTCGGCGCCGAGGAACTGGCCGAGGAAGTGCAGGGCGGCAAGATGGACTTCGACCGCTGCATCGCCACTCCGGACATGATGGGTCTGGTCGGTCGGCTGGGTAAGGTGCTGGGCCCCCGTGGCCTGATGCCGAACCCGAAGCTCGGCACCGTCACCCAGAACGTCGGTGAGGCCGTGAAGGCAGCCAAGGGCGGGCAGGTTCAGTTCCGCGCCGAGAAGGCCGGAATCGTGCATGCCGGCGTCGGCAAGGCGAGCTTCAGCGAAGAAGCCCTGGTGGCCAACATCAAGGCTTTCGTCGACGCCATCAACAAGGCCCGTCCGGCGGGAGCCAAGGGCACCTACCTTGAGAAGGTGTCCGTGAGCTCGACCATGGGCCCGGGCGTCAAGCTCGATATCGGCAGCTTGGCGTAGTTCGAGGCTTTGAAATTCCCGGTTTCCGTTTAAAGCGGAGACCGGGTGGCCGCCGGGCTTCGGCCGGGCGGTCACTACCTGTCCGAGACTGCTGGTGCTTGCCGGTTCGCCGGAAGCTTGAAGGGAAACCGCCCGCATAGACAGAGTCGAACCGTTTCCGAAATCCCGTTTGGGCGATCGGCCACGGCTTGAATTCTGGGACAGGCCAACCGGTGCCGCTTTGGCGGACGAGGTTCGCCCCGTTCGGCGAAGTGGGACCTAGGCGAAGTTGTCGAGGGGCTTGATGCCTTTCGGCACTTTTACGGAGACCAACGTGGACCGCAAAGAAAAATCTGAGCTGGTCGCAGCGTTGCACGAGAAGTTCGTCGAGGCCGGTGTGGTCGTCGTCACCCATAACAATGGGTTGACGGTGGCCGAGATCACCGCGCTGCGTCGGCAAATTCGTGACGCTGGTGCCAGTTTCAAGGTGACTAAGAACCGGCTCACGCGTCTCGCCCTGGCGGGCACGAAGTTTGAAGGCATTGGCAATCTGTTCACTGGTCCGACGGCGATAGCCTATTCGAAGGATCCGGTGGCGGCGGCCAAGGCCGTTTCGAATTTCGCCAAGGGCAACGATAAGCTCGTCATCTTGGGCGGTGCTTTGGGCGACAACGTGCTGAGTGTGGAAGGCGTGCAAGCGCTGGCCACTCTGCCGTCGCTCGATGAACTGCGCGCCAAGTTGCTGGGCATGATCCAAACCCCCGCTACGCGTATCGCCGGTGTGCTGCAGGCCCCGGGCGGACAAATCGCCCGTGTCATCAGTGCCAAGGCGAAAAAGGACGAGGCTGCTTGAAGCCCTCTATACAATCCCGGAAACAAGCCTTATCTGGAGTAAGTTACAATGGCTGATCTTGCCAAATTGGTTGACGACCTTTCCGCTTTGACCGTTCTCGAAGCGGCCGAGCTTTCGAAGTTGCTTGAAGAGAAGTGGGGTGTCTCCGCCGCCGCTCCGGTCGCCGTCGCGGCCGTTGCCGGTGCCGCCGCTGCTGCCGCTCCCGCCGAAGAAAAGACCGAGTTTGACGTGATCCTCGCCGATGCCGGCGACAAGAAGATCAACGTCATCAAGGAAGTGCGCGCGATCACCGGTCTGGGCCTGAAGGAAGCCAAGGACCTGGTCGAGGCCGCTCCGAAGCCGGTCAAGGAAGGCGTCAACAAGGACGAAGCCGAGAAGATCAAGAAGGTTCTTGAAGAGGCCGGTGCAAAGGTCGAGGTTAAGTAAGATCGCTTCACAGCGTCTTCAGACAAAGGTCGGGAGGCGGCGGATGCATTTGCTCCGCCGCACCCCGGCCTTATGTCGCTTGTTCAAAGACTGCGTTTCCGCCTCTTTTCAAGGCGGCCGGACCGGAACCGGTCCGAACGATTGGTTTTGAAATTTATGACATCCCCGGCGCCCTTGGGCGTTCCGGGGATGGCCCCGCCGAGAGGCGGGGCTGATATCACGGGACTCTAACCGACGAGTTTACGAGGAGCGGCAATGGCTAAATCCTATACGGGACGGAAGCGTGTCCGTAAGAACTTCGGGCGCATTCCTTCGGTCGCACCGATGCCCAACCTGATCGAGGTGCAGAAAAGCTCCTACGATCATTTCCTACAGATGGATACGGCCCCGGAAACCCGTGGCAACGTCGGCTTGCAGGAAGTGTTCAAATCGGTTTTCCCGATCAAGGACTTCTCTGAGCGCGGCACCCTGGAATTCGTCAAGTACGAACTGGAGCAGCCGAAATACGACGTCGAGGAATGCCAGCAGCGCGGCATGACTTTCGCGGCGCCCTTGAAGGTGACCCTCCGCCTGGTGGTGTGGGACGTCGACGAGGAAACCGGCGCACGGTCCATCCGTGACATCAAGGAGCAGGACGTCTACATGGGCGACATGCCCCTGATGACGGCCAACGGCACCTTCGTCATCAACGGGACCGAGCGCGTCATCGTCTCGCAGATGCACAGAAGCCCCGGCGTCTTCTTCGATCACGACAAGGGCAAGACCCATTCGTCGGGCAAATATCTGTTTGCCGCCCGGGTCATTCCCTATCGCGGCTCCTGGCTCGATTTCGAGTTCGACGCCAAGGACATGGTCTATGTCCGCATCGATCGTCGGCGCAAGCTGCCGGTGACCACGCTGCTCTACGCTCTCGATTCGCTGGCGACCGCGAAGCTGCGCGAGGAGGCCGGCACCAAGGTGCTCGATCACAGCCTCGTGCGGGGCATGTCCTCGGAAGAGATCCTCAATTATTTCTACGAGACCACCATCTTCACCTATGGTGCCCAGGGCTGGAAGACGGTGTTCGACGGCGAGCGCATGAAGGGCGCCAAGCTGACCAGCGACCTCATCGATGCCAAAACCGGCAAGGTGGTGGCCGAGGTCGGCACCAAGATGACGCCGCGCACGGCCAAAAAGCTGAAGGAAGCCGGACTGACCGAGATCGTCGTGGCCATCGAGGACCTTGTCGGTTCCTATGTGGCGCAGGACATCATCAACGAGCAGAGCGGCGAGATCTTCTGTGAAGCCGGCGATGAACTGACCGCGGCCCTTTTGGCCGATCTCGAAAAGGCCGGCGTGGTCGAGCTGCCGGCGCTGGCCATCGACCATATCAACGTCGGCCCTTACATCCGCAACACTCTGGCGGCCGATAAGAATACTTGCCGCGAAGAAGCCCTGATCGACATTTACCGCGTCATGCGTCCGGGCGAGCCGCCGACCCTGGAGACCGCCGAGGCGCTGTTCAAGGGCCTGTTCTTCGATAGCGAACGCTACGACCTGTCGGCCGTCGGCCGCGTTAAGATGAACTCGCGTCTGGCCTTCACCGACGTTCCGGACACCATCCGCACGCTCAGGAAGGAAGACATCCTGGGGGTCATCAAGGTGCTGACCGACCTCAAGGACGGCCGGGGCGAGATCGACGACATCGACCATCTGGGTAACCGCCGCGTCCGTTCGGTGGGCGAACTGATGGAGAACCAGTATCGGCTGGGTCTGCTCCGCATGGAGCGCGCCATCCGTGAACGCATGTCCTCGGTCGACATCGATACCGTGATGCCGCACGACCTGATCAATGCCAAGCCGGCAGCGGCGGCGGTTCGCGAATTCTTCGGCTCCTCCCAGCTTTCGCAGTTCATGGACCAGACCAACCCCTTGTCGGAAATCACCCACAAGCGGCGCCTGTCGGCCCTCGGGCCCGGCGGTCTGACCCGCGAGCGCGCCGGCTTCGAGGTGCGCGACGTGCATCCGACCCATTACGGACGGATCTGCCCGATTGAGACGCCGGAAGGCCCGAATATCGGTCTGATCAACTCTCTGGCCACCTATGCCCGGGTCAATCAGTACGGCTTCATCGAGAGCCCCTACCGTCGCGTCGTCGACGGCAAGGTGACCGACGAGGTCTTGTATCTGTCGGCCATGGAAGAGGGCCGCTACACCATCGCTCAGGCCAACGCGCCGCTGAACGAGGAAGGCGGCTTCATCGAGGATCTGGTCAGTTGTCGCCGCAGCAGCGACTTCGTGCTGGTTCCCTCGGCGGAGATCGACTTCATCGACGTTTCGCCGAAGCAGCTGGTGTCCGTGGCCGCGGCGCTCATTCCGTTCCTTGAGAACGATGACGCCAACCGCGCTCTCATGGGCTCCAACATGCAGCGTCAGGCCGTGCCGCTTCTGCGGGCGGAAGCTCCGCTGGTCGGCACCGGCATGGAACAAGCCGTGGCGCGCGATTCGGGTGCCGCCATCGCGGCCCGCCGTCCCGGCGTGGTCGATCAGGTGGACGCCACCCGCATCGTCATCCGCGCCACCGAGGAAACGGTGGCCTCGGCTTCCGGCGTCGATATCTACAACCTGCTGAAATTCCAGCGTTCGAACCAGAACACCTGCATCACCCAGCGTCCGCTGGTGAAGGTGGGCGACTATGTCTCGAACGGCGACATCATCGCTGACGGACCCAGCACCCAATTGGGCGAGTTGGCCCTGGGCCGTAACGTGTTGGTCGCCTTCATGCCCTGGAACGGCTACAACTTCGAGGACTCCATCCTCATCTCCGAGCGCATCGTGCGCGATGACGTCTTCACCTCGATCCATATCGAGGAGTTCGAGGTCATGGCCCGCGATACCAAGCTCGGCCAGGAGGAAATCACCCGCGACATTCCCAACGTCGGTGAGGAGGCCCTGAAGAATCTTGACGAGGCCGGTATCGTTTACATCGGTGCCGAGGTGAAGCCGGGCGATATCCTGGTCGGCAAGGTGACGCCGAAGGGTGAAAGCCCGATGACCCCGGAAGAGAAACTGCTCCGGGCCATTTTCGGTGAAAAGGCCTCGGACGTCCGTGATACCAGCTTGCGTCTGCCCCCGGGTGTCGCCGGCACGATCGTCGAGGTCCGCGTGTTCTCGCGCCGCGGCGTCGAGAAGGACGAGCGCGCGCTCGCCATCGAGCGGGCCGAAATCGAGCGTTTGGCCAAGGATCGGGACGACGAACGGCTGATTCTGGAGCGGTCCTTCTACGACCGTCTGAAGAATCTGTTGGTCAGCCAGATCGTGGTCAATGGCCCGAAGGGCTTGAAAGTGGGCGCTCCGCTCACCGAAGAGATCCTGGCCAGCGCGCACCAGAGCCAGTGGCGCGGCATCGCCATCGAGAACGATGCGGTGATGGGCGATATCGAATCCCTGAAGCGGTCGTTCGACGAGGGTGTCGACCGTCTGCAGAAGCGCTTCGAGGACAAGGTCGAGAAGCTGCAGCGGGGCGACGAGCTCCCGCCCGGCGTGATGAAGATGGTCAAGGTCTTCGTTGCGGTGAAGCGCAAGCTGCAGCCGGGCGACAAGATGGCCGGACGTCACGGCAACAAGGGCGTGATTTCGCGCATCATGCCGGTCGAGGACATGCCTTATCTTGAGGATGGCCAGGCGGTCGACATCGTGCTCAATCCTTTGGGCGTGCCTTCGCGCATGAACATCGGACAGATCCTCGAGACCCATCTGGGCTGGGCGTCGTCCAACCTCGGCCGGCAGATCGGCGAGATGGTCGATGGCATCAAGCGGCAGGTGGAGACCATGGGCAACCTGCGTGATCGTCTCGAGGACATCTACGGCGTGAAGAACTACCAGGAGGACATTGCCGATCTCTCGGACAAGGAAATCCTGGAGATGGGCGAGAACCTCCGGCCCGGCGTGCCGATGGCGACGCCGGTCTTCGACGGAGCGCGCGAGCCCGACATCGTGACCATGCTGGAAAAGGCCGGATTGGCCTCCTCCGGTCAGGTCTCCCTGGTGGACGGACGTACCGGCGAGCAGTTCGATCGTCAGGTTACCGTCGGCTACATCTATATGTTGAAGCTGCACCATCTGGTCGACGACAAGATCCATGCCCGGTCCATCGGTCCATACTCGCTGGTCACCCAGCAGCCGTTGGGCGGCAAGGCGCAGTTCGGCGGTCAGCGTTTCGGCGAAATGGAGGTCTGGGCTCTCGAAGCCTATGGTGCCGCCTATACGCTGCAGGAAATGCTGACGGTGAAGTCGGACGACGTATCGGGTCGTACCAAGGTCTACGAGGCCATCGTCCGCGGCGACGATACCTTCGAGGCCGGTATCCCCGAATCGTTCAACGTGCTGGTCAAGGAACTGCGCTCGCTCGGTCTCAATGTCGAATTGAACCAGCGCAGCTACTAATTCAGGCGGACGGGAGGGCCTCATTCGAGGCTCTCCCACCCTTCAAGAGGCCCAGAGCGGGAGAGTCAAGCTCATGAACGAATTGATGAAGATCTTTGGTCAAGCCAGCGGCACGCAGGCCTTCGACCAGATCCAAATCGCCATCGCCAGCCCGGAGCGTATCCGTTCCTGGTCCTACGGCGAGATCAAGAAGCCTGAAACCATCAATTACCGGACCTTCAAGCCGGAGCGCGACGGTCTGTTCTGCGCCCGCATCTTTGGCCCGATCAAGGACTACGAATGCTTGTGCGGCAAGTACAAGCGCATGAAATATCGCGGCATCATCTGCGAAAAGTGCGGCGTCGAGGTGACGCTCGCCAAGGTGCGCCGCGAGCGCATGGGCCATATCGAATTGGCCTCGCCGGTGGCGCATATCTGGTTCCTGAAATCCCTGCCCAGCCGTATCGGTCTTCTGATCGACATGACGCTCAAGGATCTGGAGCGCATTCTTTATTTCGAGAACTATGTCGTCACCGAGCCGGGTCTGACGCCCCTAAAGCTGCATGAGCTCCTTTCCGAGGAGCAATATCAGCGGGCGGTCGACGAATATGGCGAGGACAACTTCTCGGCCGGTATCGGCGCCGAGGCCATCCGCATCATGCTGGAGGCCATCGACCTGCATACCGAGAATGAGCGGCTGAAGGTCGAACTGCGAGAGACGACCTCGGAAGCCAAGCGCAAGAAGCTGGTCAAGCGCCTCAAGCTGGTCGAGGCGTTCCTCGAATCCGATTCCCGCCCCGAATGGATGATCCTTGAGGTGATTCCGGTCATTCCGCCGGAGCTGCGCCCCCTGGTTCCGCTGGACGGCGGCCGGTTCGCCACGTCGGATCTGAACGATCTGTACCGCCGCGTCATCAACCGTAACAACCGTCTGAAGCGCCTCATCGAGTTGCGCGCCCCCGACATCATCGTGCGCAACGAGAAGCGCATGTTGCAGGAGGCGGTCGACGCCCTGTTCGACAACGGCCGTCGCGGCCGTGCGATCACGGGGGCCAACAAGCGTCCGCTGAAGTCGCTTTCCGACATGCTGAAGGGCAAGCAGGGCCGCTTCCGTCAGAACCTGCTCGGCAAGCGCGTCGACTATTCCGGCCGCTCGGTGATCACCGTCGGGCCGGAGCTCAAGCTGCATCAATGCGGTTTGCCCAAGAAGATGGCGCTGGAGCTGTTCAAGCCCTTCGTCTATTCGAAGCTTGAGCTGTACGGCATGGCCACCACCATCAAGGCCGCCAAGCGCATGGTCGAGAAGGAACGCCCCGAGGTGTGGGACATCCTCGAAGAGGTGATCCGCGAGCACCCGGTGATGCTGAACCGCGCGCCGACGTTGCACCGCTTGGGCATCCAGGCCTTCGAGCCCACCCTGATCGAAGGCAAGGCCATCCAACTGCATCCGCTGGTCTGCACCGCCTTCAATGCCGACTTCGACGGCGACCAGATGGCCGTCCATGTGCCGCTTTCGCTGGAAGCCCAGTTGGAAGCCCGTGTGCTGATGATGTCGACCAACAACATCCTCTCGCCCGCCAACGGCAAGCCGATCATCGTGCCGTCCCAGGATATCGTTCTCGGTATCTACTACATCACCATGGAGCGTCCCGGCGAAGTGGGCGAAGGCATGACCTTCTCCCATGTCGGCGAGATCCAGCAGGCGCTGGATGCCAAGGCCGTCAGCCTGCATGCGAAGGTCAAGTGCCGCTACAAGACGGTCGACGAGAATAACAACCCGATCACCGTCCGGGTGGAGACCACGGCTGGCCGCATGCTGCTCTCCGAGGTGCTGCCGCGTCATCCGAAGGTGCCCTTCTCGCTGATCAACCGGCTGCTGACCAAGAAGGACATCCAGAACGTCATCGATATCGTCTACCGCCATTGCGGTCAGAAGGAGACGGTGATTTTCGCCGACCGCATCATGGGGTTGGGTTATGCCCACGCCTGCCGCGCCGGCATTTCCTTCGGCAAGGACGATCTGGTCATCCCGACCTCCAAGAAGGCCATGGTGGGTGAGACAGAGACCCAGGTGAAGGAATACGAGCAGCAGTACCAGGACGGCCTGATCACCCAGGGCGAGAAATACAACAAGGTGGTCGACGCCTGGTCGAAGTGCACCGACGACGTGGCTGACGCCATGATGAAGGAAATCAGCACGCCGAAGCCCGGCAAGCCGATCAACTCGGTCTATATGATGGCTCATTCCGGCGCTCGCGGTTCGGCGGCCCAGATGAAGCAGCTCGCCGGCATGCGCGGCCTGATGGCCAAGCCCTCGGGCGAAATCATCGAAACGCCGATCATCTCGAACTTCAAGGAAGGCCTCACCGTTCTGGAGTACTTCAACTCCACCCACGGTGCCCGTAAGGGTCTGGCCGATACCGCGTTGAAGACGGCCAACTCGGGTTATCTGACCCGTCGTCTGGTCGACGTCGCCCAGGACGCCATCATCGTCGAAGAGGATTGCGGCACGACCCGCGGCCTCACGGTGACTCCGGTGGTGGACGGCGGCGAGGTCATCGCCACGCTGGGCGAGCGTATCCTCGGACGCACCGCGTCGCGTCCGGTGATCAATCCGGCGACCGGCGAGACCATCTGCGACGCCGGCGACCTGATCGACGAAAGCCTGGTGGAAATCATCGAGGCGGCCGGGATCGAGAGCGTCGGTATCCGTTCGGTCCTGACCTGCGAGGCCGAAACCGGAACTTGCGCGGCCTGCTACGGCCGTGACCTGGCCCGCGGTACCAAGGTCAACGTCGGCGAGGCGGTCGGCGTTATCGCCGCCCAGTCGATCGGCGAGCCCGGCACCCAGTTGACCATGCGTACCTTCCATATCGGCGGTGCGGCGCAGCGTGGCGCCGAACAGTCGAGCATCGAATCGGCCTTCGAGGTCAAGGTTCAGATCCTCAACCGCAGTGTCGTCGTCAATTCCGCCGGCCAGACCGTCGTGATGTCGCGAAATTGCGAAATGGTGCTGACCGACGCCAACGGCCGTGAGAAGGCCCGCCATCGTGTGCCCTATGGCGCCCGGTTGCTGGTCGATGATGGACAAATGGTGGCCAAGGGAACCAAACTCGCCGAGTGGGATCCCTTCACCCTGCCGATCCTCACCGAACGCGAAGGTATCGCCAACTACATCGATCTGGTGGAGGGCCTGTCGGTCCGCGAGGTGCTCGACGAGGCGACCGGCATCACCAGCAAGGTGGTGGTCGACTGGAAGCAGCAGCCGCGCGGTTCCGATCTTCGTCCTAGGATCACGCTGCGCGACGAGACGGGGGAGATCATCCAGCTCGGCAACGGCCTGGAAGCCCGCTACTTCATGTCGGTGGACGCCATCCTGTCCGTCGAGAACGGTCAGCAGGTCAACGCCGGTGACGTGTTGGCCCGCATCCCGCGCGAATCGTCGAAGACCCGTGACATCACCGGTGGTCTGCCACGCGTCGCCGAACTCTTCGAGGCCCGCAAGCCGAAGGATCACGCGATCATTTCCGACATCGACGGTCGTGTCGAATTCGGAAAGGATTACAAGTCCAAGCGCCGCATCCTGGTGGTGCCGGAGGACGGAGATCCGATCGAATATCTGATCCCCAAGGGCAAGCATATCTCCGTGCAGGAAGGCGATTACGTCCGCAAGGGCGATCCGCTGATGGACGGTAATCCCGTGCCGCACGACATCTTGAAGGTGTTGGGCGTCGAGGCGCTGGCCAACTATCTCATCAACGAGATCCAGGAGGTCTATCGTCTGCAGGGCGTGAAGATCAACGACAAGCACATCGAGGTGATCGTTCGCCAGATGCTGCAGAAGGTTGAGATCACCGACGGCGGCGACAGCACCTTCCTGGTCGGCGAGCAGATCGACCGCCATGATTTCGAGGCGGAGAACAACAAGGTGATCAAGGAGCAGGGACGCCCGGCTACCGGCAACCCGGTTCTGCAGGGTATCACCAAGGCGAGCCTGCAGACCCATTCCTTCATCTCCGCGGCGTCGTTCCAGGAAACGACCCGCGTGCTGACGGAGGCTGCCGTCTCCGGCAAGATCGACAGCCTGATGGGCTTGAAGGAGAACGTCATCGTCGGCCGCCTGATCCCGGCGGGAACCGGTGCGGTGATGAACCGTATGAAGGAGGTCGCCGCCAAGCGCGACCGCGAGCTGCAGGGACCGGAAGGGGAGCAGGAGAGCGCGACCCCAGCCCTCGCCAGCAGCGAAGCGGCACCGCCTCCGGCGGAGTAGGTCAACACCGGTCGGTGGCTTCGGGATGGGGCGTGCGATCTATCGCCCCGGTCCTGGTGGTTCCAGATCGTCGGTTGAAATACCGGAAGGGCTCCCGTCATCGGCGGGGGCCCTTTTCCGTTCCGCGGGTGGGGTGATCGGGCTAAAATCGAAGGACCCAGGAAAACTGCGCCCCCCGGGTTCTTGGGCGAATATAAAGTTACTGGAATATCCTTCTATTGGACGTATTAATTCTCCAATTGTGATCATTGCGAAATTTCACTAAAGAATCGCAATGCGATATAGAATCGCTTGACGGGTTGCCGAGCCGTCCCTATTATCCGGCCCTCTCGAAGAGCTGGTGGTAGGTGAGCAGCCTAGACGCTGCTTCTTCGAACTCTCGAACCACATTCGAAACGCCGGACGGGTCGGCGTTAGACACCCGAAATAAGCCCCGGACGCCTTGGGCTCCGAAGGGTGTTTTTTATTGTTGCGCCTACCTTGGCAAAGGAAATGATGTATGCCGACGATTAACCAGTTGATCCGCAAGCCGCGCGAGCCAGAGGTGGAGCGCAATAAGGTTCCGGCTCTCCAGGCCTGTCCGCAGAAGCGCGGTGTCTGCACGCGCGTCTATACGACCACTCCGAAGAAGCCGAACTCGGCACTTCGTAAGGTGGCCCGTGTGCGTCTGACCAATGGTTTCGAAGTCACCAGCTACATCCCCGGTGAAGGCCATAACCTTCAGGAACATTCCGTGGTGATGATCCGCGGCGGCCGCGTCAAGGATCTTCCCGGCGTTCGTTACCACATCATCCGCGGCACACTGGATACCCAGGGTGTGAAAGACCGTCGTCAACGCCGTTCGAAGTACGGCGCCAAGCGTCCGAAGTAAGGATAATCGACCATGTCTCGTCGTCACGCCGCTCTTAAGCGCGAAGTTCTGCCCGACGCCAAATATGGCGATATCGTGCTGACCAAATTCATGAATTGCCTGATGTTCGACGGTAAGAAGTCGAACGCCGAAGCCATCGTCTATGGCGCTCTCGAGCAGGTCGAGAAGAAGCTCGGCCAGGATGCCTTGACGGTGTTCCATACCGCTCTCGACAATGTGAAGCCCTCCCTTGAGGTTCGCTCCCGTCGTGTCGGCGGCGCCACCTACCAGGTGCCCGTGGAAGTGCGGACCGACCGTCGGCAGGCTCTGGCCATCCGCTGGTTGATCGACAATGCCCGCAAGCGCGGCGAGACCACCATGGTCGACCGTCTCTCGGGTGAGCTTTCGGATGCCGCCAACAATCGTGGCGCCGCCGTCAAGAAGCGCGAAGATACGCATCGTATGGCGGAGGCCAATAAGGCCTTCTCCCATTATCGCTGGTAATCAGTTCAGATTACGGGAAGCAAAATGGCACGCCAAACCCCCCTCGATCGTTATCGCAATATCGGCATCATGGCCCACATCGATGCCGGTAAGACGACGACGACCGAGCGGATCCTCTACTACACCGGAAAGTCCTATAAGATCGGCGAAGTGCACGAAGGCACCGCCACCATGGACTGGATGGAGCAGGAGCAGGAGCGGGGGATCACCATCACTTCGGCCGCGACCACGGCGTTCTGGCGCGACCACCGCATCAACATCATCGACACGCCCGGCCACGTCGACTTCACCATCGAAGTCGAGCGGTCCTTGCGCGTCCTTGATGGCGCGGTGACGGTGTTCGACTCGGTGGCCGGCGTCGAGCCGCAGTCCGAGACGGTGTGGCGTCAGGCCGACAAATATGGCGTGCCGCGCATTTGCTTCGTCAATAAGATGGACCGTATCGGCGCGAATTTTTATCGCTGCGTCGACATGATCAAGGATCGCCTGGGCGCCCGCCCGCTGGTCCTTCATCTGCCGATCGGCGAGGAAGCCGAATATGCCGGGCTCGTCGACCTCGTCCGCAATACCGCGGTCATCTGGAAAGACGAAAGCCTGGGCGCCGAATTCGAAGATCGTCCGATCCCGGACGATCTGGTCGAAAAGGCCGCGCAATATCGTCACGATCTCCTTGAAATGGCCGTCGAGATGGACGACGCCGCCATGGAAGCCTATCTCGACGGCAAGGAGCCTGACGAAGAGACGCTGAAGCGGTGCATCCGCAAGGGCACCATTGCGATGTCCTTCGTGCCCGTGCTGTGCGGATCGGCCTTCAAGAACAAGGGCGTTCAGCCGCTGCTGGACGCCGTCGTCGATTATCTGCCGGCGCCGCTCGATATTCCCGCCATCAAGGGTGTCAAGGCCGGCACTGAGATCGAGATCGCCAAGCACGCCACCGACGACGAGCCTTTCGCCGGCTTGGCCTTCAAGATCATGAACGACCCCTTCGTGGGTTCGCTGACCTTCGTGCGCATCTATTCGGGCATCGTCGAGGCCGGGACCTACATTCAGAACACGGTGAAGGACAAGCGCGAGCGCGTCGGCCGCATGCTGCTGATGCACGCCAACTCCCGTGAGGAAATCAAGGAAGCCCGCGCCGGCGATATCGTCGCCTTCGCCGGCCTGAAGGACACCACCACGGGCGATACGCTGTGTTCGCCGGATGACTTGGTCATCCTGGAGCGCATGGAGTTCCCCGAGCCGGTCATCGAAGTCGCCGTCGAGCCGAAAACCAAGGCCGACCAGGAAAAGATGGGCATGGCTCTGGCGCGCTTGGCCGCCGAGGATCCGTCCTTCCGCGTGACCTCCGATGCCGAGTCGGGCCAGACGGTGATCAAGGGGATGGGCGAGCTTCATCTCGAAATCATCGTCGACCGCATGAAGCGCGAGTTCAAGGTCGAGGCCAATGTCGGTGCGCCGCAGGTGGCGTATCGCGAGACCATCTCGAAGACCTATGAATGCGACTACACCCATAAGAAGCAGACCGGTGGCTCGGGACAGTTCGCCCGCGTCAAGATCCGCTTCGAGCCGAACGAGGCCGGGGCCGGCTTCTCCTTCACCAACGCCGTCGTCGGCGGAACGGTACCGAAGGAATATGTCCCCGGCGTCGAAAAGGGACTGCGGTCGTCGATGGAGAACGGCGTGTTGGCCGGTTTCCCGATGGTCGATTTCAAGGCCACGCTTTATGACGGCGCCTACCATGACGTCGACTCCAGCGTGCTCGCCTTCGAAATCGCCGCCCGCGCCGCTTTCCGCGAAGGCATCGCCAAGGCCGGTCCGAAGCTCCTCGAGCCGATGATGAAGGTCGAGGTGGTGACGCCGGAAGAATACATGGGTGACGTCATCGGCGACCTGAACAGCCGTCGCGGTCAAGTCAACGGCATGGACAGCCGTGGCAACGCCCGTGTCATCGAGGCGATGGTGCCGCTGGCCAATATGTTCGGCTATGTGAATACCCTGCGCTCGATGAGCCAGGGGCGCGCCCAATACAGCATGCACTTCGATCACTATTCCGAAGTGCCGGCAAATGTGTCCGAAGAAATCCGCGCCAAGCTGGCCGGCTGACCTCATTGGATTGAAGACGGAGTTTTGACAAATGGCCAAGGCAAAGTTTGAGCGGACGAAGCCGCATTGCAACGTCGGCACGATCGGCCACGTTGACCATGGGAAGACCTCGCTGACCGCTGCGATCACCAAGGTGCTGGCAGAGACCGGCGGCGCGACCTTCACGGCGTACGACCAGATCGACAAGGCGCCGGAAGAGAAGGCGCGTGGTATCACGATTTCGACGGCGCACGTCGAATACGAGACCCAGAACCGTCACTATGCGCACGTCGACTGCCCCGGTCACGCCGATTATGTGAAGAACATGATCACCGGCGCGGCGCAGATGGACGGAGCGATCCTGGTGGTTTCGGCGGCCGACGGCCCGATGCCGCAGACCCGCGAGCACATTCTGCTGGCCCGTCAGGTCGGCGTGCCGGCGCTGGTCGTGTTCATGAACAAGATGGACATGGTCGACGATCCGGAACTGGTGGAATTGGTCGAGCTGGAGCTCCGCGAGCTTCTGTCGTCCTATGATTTCCCCGGCGACGAGATTCCGATCGTCAAGGGCTCGGCGCTCTGTGCGTTGGAAGACCGCGAGCCGGCGCTGGGCCGCGAGGCGATCCTGGAGCTGATGAAGGCGGTCGACGCCTACATTCCGCAGCCGGAGCGCCCGAAGGACCGTCCGTTCCTGATGCCGATCGAGGACGTTTTCTCGATCTCGGGTCGCGGCACGGTGGTGACGGGCCGTGTCGAGCGTGGCGTGGTCAAGGTCGGTGAGGAAGTCGAGATCGTCGGTATCAAGCCGACGGTGAAGACGACGGTGACCGGCGTTGAAATGTTCCGCAAGCTCTTGGACCAGGGCGAGGCCGGCGACAACATCGGCGCGCTGCTGCGCGGCACCAAGCGTGAAGACGTCGAGCGCGGCCAGGTTCTGGCGGCTCCCGGGTCGATCACGCCGCACACGAAGTTCAAGGCCGAGGCCTATGTGCTGACGAAGGAAGAGGGCGGTCGTCATACTCCGTTCTTCACCAACTATCGTCCGCAGTTCTACTTCCGGACCACGGACGTGACCGGGACGGTCGATCTTCCCGAAGGCACCGAAATGGTGATGCCGGGCGACAACGTGTCGATGGTGGTGACGCTGATCGCCCCGATCGCCATGGACGAAGGTTTGCGCTTCGCCATCCGCGAAGGCGGTCGTACCGTCGGCGCCGGCGTGGTTGCGTCAATTATTGAGTGATTTCCGCGATTAGTAATGGCATAAACCCCGGCTCCGCCCGTTGATGGGCGGAGCCGGTGGAAGAACTGGACGAGAAAATGGACAGTCAAAACATTCGCATCCGCTTGAAGGCGTTCGATCATCGCGTGCTGGACCAGTCCACGCGTGAGATCGTCAACACCGCCAAGCGCACGGGTGCGCAGGTGCGTGGGCCGATTCCCCTGCCCACCCAGATCGAGAAGTTTACCGTGAACCGTTCGCCCCACATCGATAAGAAGTCGCGCGAGCAGTTCGAAATCCGTACGCATAAGCGGCTCCTGGACATCGTCGATCCGACGCCCCAGACCGTCGATGCGTTGATGAAGCTGGATCTCGCCGCCGGCGTCGATGTCGAGATTAAGTTGTAAGGAATAGACGATGCGATCCGGTCTCATCGCCCAGAAGGTCGGCATGACCAGAATCTTCACCGAGGACGGCACCCACGTGCCCGTCACCGTGCTGAAGGTCGACACCGTTAAGGTGGTCTCGACCCGCTCTGAGGAAAAAGACGGCTATACGGCCGTGCAGTTGGGTTATGGCCTTTCGAAGGTCAAGAACGTGAACAAGGCTCAGCGCGGCCAATTCGCCGTTGCCAAGGTCGAGCCCTCCAAGAAGGTCGTGGAATTCCGCGTCACTTCCGACGCTCTGCTTGAAGTCGGGACCGAACTTTCGGCCTCCCACTTCGTTGCCGGGCAGTATGTCGACGTGACCGGCACCACCATCGGCAAGGGCTTCGCCGGCGGTATGAAGCGGCACAACTTCCGTGGCCTCGAAGCGTCACACGGCGTGTCCGTGTCGCACCGCTCGCATGGTTCCACCGGTCAGCGCCAGGATCCCGGCAAGGTCTTCAAGGGTAAGAAGATGGCCGGGCACATGGGCGATGTCCAGGTGACCACGCAGAGCCTCACGGTGGTTTCCACCGACGAGGCCCGCGGCCTGATCCTGGTCAAGGGAGCCATTCCCGGTTCCCAGGGCGGTTGGGTGCTGGTGCGCGATGCCGTGAAAAAGGCGTTGCCCGCCGGTGTTCCGTTCCCCGCCGGGATCAAGTCGGCAAGCGCCCTGCCTGCCCAACCCGCCACCGAAGCCGCTCCGGCCGCCGACGGCGCCGAAGCGCAGAAGGATTGAGCGCGATGAAGATCGACGTCGTTAATCTCGAAGCCAAGAACGTCGGCTCCATTGAGCTGGCCGACGAGGTGTTCGGGGTCGCGGTCCGCCGCGACATCCTGGCCCGCATGGTGAATTATCAGCTCGCCAAGCGCCGGTCGGGAAACCACAAGACCAAGCAGATTTGGGAAGTCTCCGGGACCACCAAGAAGCCCTATAACCAGAAGGGCACCGGTCGCGCCCGTCAGGGATCCTTGCGCAGCGCGCAGTTCCGTGGCGGCGGGGTGATCTTTGGCCCGGTGGTGCGCTCCCATGCGCATGACCTGACCAAGAAGGTCCGCGTTCTGGCCCTCAAGGTGGCTTTGTCCTCCAAGGCGGCTGACGGCAAGCTGGTCGTTCTCGACAAGGCCACGGCCGAGTCGCCGAAGACCAAGGCCCTGGCCGCGCAGCTTTCGAAGCTCAACTTGGCCAACGCCCTGTTCATCGATGGTGCCGAGCTGAACGTGAACTTCGCGCTCGCCTCCCGCAACATCCCCTTCATCGACGTGCTGCCGAGCCAGGGAGCCAACGTCTATGACATTCTGCGGCGCGACACCCTGGTCCTGACCACGGACGCCGTTCAGGCCCTGGAGGCCCGACTGAAATGAAGATGGCGCAGATCAGCAAGGCGCGGGCCTACGACATCGTTCGCTCGCCGGTGATCACCGAAAAGGCGACGCTCGCTTCGGAACACAACCAGGTCACCTTCCGCGTGCCGCTCGACGCCTCCAAGGGCGAGATCGCCGCGGCGGTTGAAGCCGTGTTCAGCGTCAAGGTGACGGCGGTCAACACGCTTCGCCAGCTGGGCAAGACCAAGCGGTTCAAGGGTTTTGTCGGCAAGCGCAGCGACTACAAGAAAGCGATCGTGTCGCTGGCCGAAGGTCAGTCGATCGACGTGACGACGGGGGTCTGAGGCAATGCCGCTAAAAAGTTTTAAGCCGACGACGCCGAGCCAGCGCCAGCTGGTTATCGTCGATCGTTCCGATCTGTGGAAGGGCAAGCCCGAGAAGTCGCTGACCGAAGGTCTGCGCTCCCAGGGCGGGCGCAACAGCACCGGTCGCGTGACCGTCCGGTTCCGTGGCGGCGGGCACAAGCGCCGCTATCGCCTGATCGATTTCAAGCGGAACAAGTTCGATGTTCCGGCGACGGTCGAGCGTCTGGAGTATGATCCCAACCGCTCCGCCTTCATCGCCCTGGTGCGTTATGAAGACGGTCAGTTGTCCTACATCCTGGCGCCGCAGCGTCTGGCCGCCGGCGATCAGATCGTCGCCAGCGCGAAGGCCGATATCAAGCCGGGCAACGCGTTGCCGCTGAAGAACATTCCGGTCGGCACCATCGTCCACAATGTGGAGATGAAGGCTGGCAAGGGCGGCCAATTGGCTCGTTCCGCCGGAACTTACGTCCAGCTGGTGGGCAAGGATCAGGGTTACGCCCAGATCCGTCTGGCCTCCGGTGAGCTCCGCATGGTCCGTGGCGAATGCATGGCGACCATCGGCGCGGTGTCCAACCCCGACCAACAGAACATCAACCTGGGTAAGGCTGGCCGTTCTCGTTGGCTGGGCCGCCGTCCGCATGTCCGCGGCGTGGCCATGAACCCCGTCGACCATCCGCATGGTGGTGGCGAGGGACGCACTTCGGGAGGCCGTCATCCGGTCACTCCGTGGGGCAAGCCGACCAAGGGCAAGAAGACTCGCAACAACAAGAAGACGGATCAGCTGATCATGCGCCGTCGCCAGCAGACTAAGTAAAGGAGGGACGTGTGGCTCGTTCCGTTTGGAAAGGTCCCTTCGTCGACGGCTTCCTTCTCAAGAAGGCTGAGAAGGCGCGGTCTTCGGGACGCAACGAAGTAATCAAGATTTGGTCGCGGCGTTCGACAATTCTTCCGCAGTTCGTCGGTCTGACTTTTGGCGTGCATAACGGCCAGAAGTACATTCCGGTGCTGGTGACGGAGAACATGGTCGGCCATAAGTTCGGCGAATTCTCGCCGACTCGCACCTACTACGGCCATGCCGTGGACAAGAAGGCGAAGAGGAAGTAAGGCCATGAGCAAGAAAACCGCTCCGCGCGATTTGGCGGACAATGAGGCTCAGGCCTTCGCCGCCACTATCCGTACCAGCCCGCGCAAGCTCAACCTTGTGGCGCAGTCGATCCGCGGCCTCAAGGCCGAGGCCGCCCTGGCTCAGTTGACCTTCTCTCGGCGCCGTATCGCGCAGGACGTCAAGAAGGTGTTGCAGTCGGCCATCGCCAATGCCGAGAACAACCATCAGCTCGACGTCGATCGTCTGGTGGTCGCCGAGGCGTTCGTCGGCAAGGCCATGGTGATGAAGCGCTTCAGCGCCCGTGCCCGTGGTCGTGTCGGTCATATCGTGAAGCCGTTCAGCAATTTGACGGTGATTGTTCGCGAACGCGAAGAAAGCGTTGGCGAGGAGAAGGCGTAATGGGTCAGAAAGTCAATCCGATCGGGCTTCGCCTCGGCATTAACCGGACCTGGGATTCCCGCTGGTACGCCGACGATGATTACGCCAAGTTGCTTCACGAGGATTTGAAGCTGCGCGAGTTTCTGCGTGGCAAGCTGGTCCAGGCGGGCGTCTCTCGCGTCGTCATCGAGCGTCCGGCCAAGAAGGCCCGGGTGACCATCCACACCGCCCGTCCGGGCGTGGTGATCGGTAAGAAGGGCGCGGACATCGAGGTGTTGCGCAAGGCGCTCTCCAAGATGACCGGCAACGAGGTGCATCTCAACATCGTCGAGATCCGCAAGCCGGAACTGGACGCCCAGTTGGTCGCCGAGAACATTGCCCAGCAGCTCGAACGCCGCGTCGCTTTCCGCCGTGCCATGAAGCGGGCCGTGCAGGGCGCCATGCGCCTGGGCGCCCAGGGCATCCGGATCAACTGCTCCGGCCGTCTGGGCGGGGCTGAGATCGCCCGCATGGAATGGTATCGCGAAGGCCGCGTGCCGCTTCACACCCTGCGCGCCGACGTCGATTACGGCGTGGCCACCGCCAAGACGACCTATGGCACCTGCGGTGTCAAAGTGTGGGTCTTCAAGGGCGAGATCATGGCGCATGATCCGATGGCGCAGGACAAGCGCGCCCTCGAGGGGCAACCGACGACGTCCCGCGAAGCCGCTGGGCGCTAACACGAGAGTGACCGGAAATGCTTAGTCCGAAACGTACGAAATACCGCAAAGCGCACAAGGGCCGTATCCACGGCCTGGCCAAGGGCGGTTTCGAATTGAACTTCGGCGCCTATGGCCTGAAGGCTCTTGAGCCGGAGCGCCTGACCGCGCGCCAGATCGAGGCCGCTCGTCGCGCGCTGACCCGCCACATGAAGCGCCAGGGGCGTGTGTGGATCCGGATTTTCCCGGATCTGCCCGTGTCGACCAAGCCTGCCGAAGTCCGCATGGGTTCCGGTAAGGGTGCGCCGGAATATTGGACGGCGCGTGTGGCGCCTGGCCGGATCATCTTCGAGGTGGACGGCGTGGCCGAGGATATCGCTCGCCAGGGCTTCGCTCTGGCCGCCGCCAAGCTGCCGATCAAGACCAAGTTCGTGCAACGCTTGGCTGGGGAGGCTTGATCATGGTAAAAGCCGCCGACTTGAAGACGAAGACTGCCGATCAGTTGTCCGAGCAGCTCGTCGAGTTGAAGAAAGAACAATTCAATCTGCGTTTCCAGCGGGCCTCTGGCCAGTTGGAGAACACCGCCCGGGTGCGTCAGGTGCGCCGCGAGATCGCGACCATCAAGACGATCCTCGGCGAAAAAACCCGCGCCGCGGTTTAGGAGGTTTTGAACGATGCCTAAGCGCATTCTGCAGGGTGTGGTGGTCTCCGACGCCATGGACAAGACCGTCGTCGTCCGTGTCGAGCGGCGTGTCATGCACCCCGTTTATAAGAAGTTCATTCGGCGCTCGAAGAAGTACAGCGCCCATGATGAGACCAACAGCGCCAAGGTCGGCGATGTCGTGCGGATCGAAGAGTGCCGCCCGATTTCGAAGAACAAGTGCTGGACGGTAATCGCTGACGACGCGGTCCAGGCCTAACGGCCCGGTTCGCAAAGTCTGAGGAAAGGAAGAGCATATGATCCAGATGCAAACCAACCTGGACGTCGCCGATAATTCGGGTGCCCGCCGGGTGCAGTGCATCAAGGTCCTTGGTGGCTCCCACCGCACCATCGCCAATGTCGGCGATGTGATCGTCGTCTCGATCAAGGACGCGATCCCGCGGGGCCGCGTCAAGAAGGGCGACGTTCACCGTGCGGTGATCGTGCGTACCGCCAAGGAGATCCGTCGTCCCGATGGCTCGGCCATCCGGTTCGACCGCAATGCCGCCGTGCTGATCAACAAGCAGGGCGAGCCGATTGGCACCCGCATCTTTGGCCCGGTGACCCGTGAGCTCCGCGCGAAGAAGTACATGAAGATCATCTCCCTGGCGCCCGAGGTGTTGTGATGGCCGCGAAGGTGAAGAAGGGCGATCAGGTTGTCGTGATCGCCGGCAAGGACAAAGGCAAGAAGGGCGAAGTTCTTCGCGTTCTGCCTCAGGATAATCGCCTCGTCGTTCAGGGCGTCAATGTGCTGACCAAGCACTCGAAGCCCTCGATGACCAGTCAGGGCGGTTTGGTCAAACTTGAAGGCGCCATTCACGTTTCGAACGTCGCGCTGGTCGATCCCAAGAGCAACGAGGCCACCCGCGTCGGCTTCAAGACCCTCGAGGATGGACGCAAGGTCCGCATCGCCCGTCGTTCGGGCGAGCAGATCGATCGCTAAGGGAGCTTATGACCATGGCCGCGCGTTTGCGTGAACATTACGATAACGTCGTGAAGAAGGGTCTGCAGGAGCAGTTCAAGTATCAGAACCCCCTGCAGGTTCCTCGTCTCGAAAAGATCGTCATCAACATGGGCGTCGGTGAAGCCGCCCAGGATGCCAAGAAGATCGAAGGTGCCATCGCCGATCTGACCGCCATTGCGGGACAGAAGCCGGTGGTGACCCGGGCGAAGAATTCCATCGCCGGCTTCAAGCTGCGCGAAAATCAGGTGGTTGGCTGCAAGGTGACCTTGCGCAAGGACCGCATGTACGAATTCCTCGACCGTTTGATCACTATCGCCCTGCCGCGCGTGCGCGACTTCCGGGGTGTCAACGGCAAGAGCTTCGACGGTCGGGGTAATTATGCCCTGGGCCTTAAGGAACAACTGGTGTTCCCGGAGATCAACTACGACCGCGTCGATCGCGTGCGTGGTATGGACATCGTGTTCGTGACGACGGCCGATTCGGACGAGGAGTGCAAAGCTCTCCTCAAGGCATTCGACATGCCTTTCGTCGCTTAAAGCCGGTTGGAAAGAAAGTAAGGCAATGGCAAAAACTAGCTCCGTTGAGCGCAACAAGAAGCGCGAGAAGCTGGCCAAGCAGTACGCGAACCGCCGCGCTAAGCTGAAGGCCGTCCTGATGAACCAGAGTGTGACCCTTGAAGAACGCTTCGAGGCCGCGCTGAAAATGGCAGAGTTGCCGCGTAATTCTTCGGCCACCCGCGTTCGCCTGCGTTGTGCGGTGACCGGTCGTCCGCGCGGAAACTACCGCAAATTCAAACTATGCCGTATCCAGCTGCGGGAACTTGGCTCCAAGGGCCAGATCCCCGGTATGGTTAAGTCGAGCTGGTAGGAGACGTCGAAGATGATGACCGATCCCCTTGGGGATATGCTGACGCGTATTCGCAATGGTCAAATGGCCAAGAAGGCCAAAGTGACCGCGCCAGCGTCCCGTCTCCGTGCCAACGTGCTCGAGGTTTTGAAGCGCGAAGGTTATATCCGCGGTTATTCGGAAGCCGAGCAGCGTACCGGCGTGTCTGAGCTGACCATCGAGCTCAAGTATCACGAAGGCGCTCCGGTGATCCGTGAGATCTCCCGCGTTTCCAAGCCGGGCCGCCGGGTCTATTCGAGGATCAAGGATCTGCCGAAGGTGTCCAATGGTTTGGGCATCTCGATCCTCTCGACGCCCCGCGGTGTGATGTCCGATGCCGAGGCCCGCGCTGCCAATGTTGGCGGCGAGGTCCTCTGCCAAGTGTTCTAGGAGCGCTCCGAGATGTCGCGAGTCGGTAAATATCCGGTGGTGGTGCCAAACGGCGTCACCGTCACCGTCTCAGGGGCCGAGGTTTCCGTGAAAGGCAAGTTGGGCGTTTCGGCGCTGCAGATTGTCGACGACGTGGAAACCACCCTGGACGGAAACCACGTGTGGGTGAAGCCGAAGGCTGAAACCAAGCGCGCCCGCATGATGTGGGGCACCACGCGCGCCCTGATCAACAACATGGTCAAGGGTGTCTCGGAAGGCTTCACCGTCAATCTGGAGATCAACGGCGTCGGCTACCGCGCGGCTGTGCAGGGCAAGGTTCTGCAGCTGCAGCTCGGTTTCTCCCATGACGTGAACTATCCGATCCCCGATGACGTGACCATCAAGTGCGAGAAGCCCACCAGCGTCTCGATCACTGGGAAGGATCGTCAGAGGGTCGGCCAGATCGCCGCCGAGATCCGTGCGTATCGTGGCCCCGAGCCTTACAAGGGCAAGGGCGTCAAGTACGAGACTGAAACCATCCTCCGCAAGGAAGGTAAGAAGAAGTAGGGCCGCGCCATGTTGTCGCCGAAAGATCTTTTCCTGCGCCGCCAGCAGCGCAACCGCATCGCTCTTCGCAAGAAGGCTGGTGGTCGTCCGCGCCTGTCGGTGTTCCGTTCGTCCAAGCATATCTATGCTCAGATCATCGATGACGTGAAGGGCACCACTCTGGCGGCCGCCTCGTCACTTGAGACCGAGCTCAAGAGCGCGCTGAAGACGGGTGCCGATTCCGCCGCTGCAGCCAGTGTCGGCAAGCTGATTGCCGAACGGGCCGTCAAAGCCGGCATCACCGAGGTGGTGTTCGACCGCGGGGGTTATATTTATCATGGTCGGGTCAAGGCCCTGGCCGATGCCGCTCGCGAGAGCGGGCTGTCGTTCTAAAGGGGTCATAAAAAATGGCACGTACACCGAACGCTGAGCGTGGCGAACGGCCGAGCCGCGGTGAACGCGGCGAAAGGTCGGACCGGGGTCGCGGTCGCAATTCCGATAACCAATCCAATCGGGAAGAAAGCGATATCGTCGACAAGCTCGTCCATATCAACCGCGTTGCCAAGGTGGTCAAGGGCGGTCGTCGCTTCGCCTTTGCCGCGCTGGTCGTGGTGGGCGATGAGAAGGGCCGCGTCGGTTATGGCTCGGGCAAGGCTCGTGAGGTGCCGGAGGCGATCCGTAAGGCAACCGATCAGGCCAAGCGCAACATGATCCGTGTCGCGTTGCGCGAAGGCCGGACGCTCCATCATGACGCCTATGGTCATTTCGGCGCCGGACGAGTGGTCTTGCGCGCGGCTCCCTCGGGTACCGGCATCATCGCCGGCGGTCCGATGCGCGCCGTGTTCGAAACCATGGGCGTGCAGGATGTGGTGGCCAAGTGCATCGGCACCTCCAACCCGCACAACATGATCAAGGCGACGTTCGACGCCTTGGTCAATGTGTCCAGCCCCCGCGCCATTGCCGCCAAGCGCGGCAAGAAGGTGGGCGAGATCGTCGGTCGCCGCGATGGCGCGGCCGCCGTAGCCGCCAAGGAGTGATCGGTATGGCCAAGAAGACCGCCGCAGCCGCCGCGACGACCGTCAAGGTGACTCAGATCGGCAGCCCGATCGGCCGTCCCGCCGATCAGGAGGCGACGTTGATCGGACTTGGGCTCAATAAGCTGCACCGGAGCCGCGAGCTGGAGAATACCCCTGCCGTGCGTGGCATGATCGCCAAGGTGCGCCATCTGCTGCACGTCGAAGAGGCGTAAAGGAACTGAAGATGAAACTGAACGATCTTCGCGATAACGCCGGCGCCCGCAAGGTGCGTCTGCGCGTCGGCCGAGGCATCGGTTCCGGCAAGGGCAAGACCGCCGGTCGCGGTGTCAAGGGTCAGTCGTCGCGCACCGGCGTCGCCATCAACGGCTTCGAAGGCGGCCAGATGCCGATTTATCGGCGCTTGCCGAAGCGTGGCTTCAAGAACATATTCCGGTTGGAATATGCCGAGGTCAACCTCGACCGCCTGCAGACGGCCATCGACGACGGCAAGCTGGCCGCCGCCGAGACCATCACCGGCGAAAAGCTGGTGGCGGCGGGTGTCATCTCGCAGTTGAAGAGCGGCGTTCGGCTGCTCGGACGGGGCGAGTTGAAGAGCAAGGTGACCATCGAGGTCTCCGGCATCACCGAAGGCGCGAAGGCCGCGGTGGAGAAGGCCGGTGGGTCGGTGGTGGTGCTGGCGGCCAAGAAGCCGGCGCCCGAAACGGCCGCCTGAGGGCGGTAGCGGTTTCCGACTTTTCTTCGAAAGACCGGACGATCCCAACGCCCGAAATCCGGGCGTTGGGTGAAACGGTCTACCAACTCGTCGAATTGTGGTAAGAAGCTGACGCGTTCGACATGCGTCGAAATTCGAGATTTAACCACTAGGGTCCGGAGAACGGCATGGCATCCGCCGCCGAGCAGCTCGCAGCCAATTTGAATTTAGGTGTTTTCGCCAAGGCGACCGAGCTCAAGAAGCGCATTTGGTTCACCTTGTCCGCATTGATCGTCTATCGCCTGGGGACGTGGATTCCCGTGCCCGGCATCGATCCCCACGTTTTGGCCGAAGTGTTCAACCAGACGGGCGGCGGCATCCTGGGTATGTTCGACATGTTCGCCGGTGGCGCGCTGTCGCGTATGACCATCTTCGCGCTGAACATCATGCCGTACATCTCGGCCTCGATCATCATGCAGTTGATGACGACCGTCGTGCCGTCCCTTGAATCGCTGAAGAAGGAAGGCGAGCAGGGCCGCAAGCGGATCAATCAATATACCCGCTACGCCACGGTGATCATCGCCGCGGTGCAGGCCTATGGTATCGCCGTCGGCCTTGAGAGCATGACCGCCCGTGGCGGCGCGGCCGTCTTCGATCCGGGCCTGTTCTTCCGCTTCACCACGGTGGTGACGCTGGTCGGCGGCACCATGTTCCTGATGTGGCTGGGCGAGCAGATCACCGCCCGCGGTGTCGGTAACGGCACCTCGCTGATCATTTTCGCCGGCATCGTCGCCAATCTGCCCCGCGCCATCGTCAGCACCCTCGAATTGGGTCGCACGGGCGCGCTTTCCGCCGCCTTGATCCTTTTCCTTATTTTCATGGGCGTCGGTGTCGTCGCGCTGATCGTCTATGTCGAAAGGGCGCAGCGGCGGATCATCATCCAGTATCCGAAGCGCCAGGTGGGCAATAAGGTCTATGGCGGCGAGGCATCGCATCTGCCCTTGAAGCTGAACACCTCGGGCGTGATTCCTCCGATTTTCGCCAGCTCCATCCTGCTGATGCCGATCACGGCCGCCGGCTTCGCGGCTGGCAACGGGCCGGAGTGGCTGGGCACGGTGACGGCTCTCCTGGGACGCGGGCAGCCGCTTTATATGGCGCTCTATCTCGGGCTGATCGTATTCTTCGCCTTCTTCTACACCGCAGTCGTCTTCAATCCGGTGGACACCGCGGACAATCTGAAGAAACATGGCGGCTTCGTTCCGGGGATCCGGCCGGGCAAGAACACCTCGGATTATCTCGATTTCGTTCTGACGCGTCTGACGGTGATCGGTGCCGCCTATCTGGCGGGTGTCTCCATTCTGCCGGAGATCCTGATCAGCCGGTTCTCGGTGCCCTTCTATTTCGGCGGCACCAGTCTGCTGATCGTGGTGACGGTTACCATGGATACGGTGGCGCAGATTCAATCGCACTTGCTGGCGCATCAATATGAAGGCCTGATCAAGAAGGCTAAATTGCGGGGCAGGAGAGGCTAAAGAAATGCGGCTGATTTTGTTGGGTCCGCCGGGCGGCGGCAAGGGTACACAGGCGAAGCGGCTCCAGGACGATTACGGACTGGTCCAGTTGTCGACCGGTGACATGCTTCGCGCCGCGGTGGCTTCGGGAAGCGAGATCGGAAAGAAGGCCAAGGCGGTCATGGCGGCCGGGCAACTGGTCTCCGACGAGATCGTCGTCGGCATCATTTCCGATCGTATCCGTCAATCCGACGCCCAACGGGGATTCATCCTCGACGGATTCCCGCGAACGGTGGCCCAGGCCGAGGCTCTCGACGTCATGCTGGGCGAGCAGGGGCTCGCCATCGACGCCGCGATCGAAGTTCAGGTGCCCGATCAGTTGATCGTGGAGCGGATTACCGGCCGCTTCACCTGCGCCAAATGCGGCGCGGGCTATCACGACAAGTTTCAGCGTCCGAAGACCGATGGTCGATGCGACGTCTGCGGCGGCAGCGAATTCACGCGCCGCGCCGACGATAACGCCGAAACCGTCCGGTCGCGTCTGGACGCGTACCACGCCCAAACGGCGCCTTTGCTTCCGTTTTACCAGAAGAAAGGCGTCCTGAAGGTAGTCGACGGCACCCTGCCGATCGCGGAGGTGACCCAGCGGCTAAAGGATATCGTAGAAGGTGTATCGGTCAGTTGACAGGGCAATGAATCGCCCTATAATCGCGCACCTTCGGATTCCCGGCTGCGAGCTGGGCGTTTCGTCTTGTTTGTTTTGAGTTGAAGGAGTAACCAGCCTTGGCGCGTATCGCTGGCGTTAACATCCCGACCAATAAGCGGGTGCTGATCGCGCTGACCTATATTCATGGGATCGGCCGCGCCAAAGCGCAGCAGATCATCGATAAGGTCGGCATTCCGGAGGCAAAGCGGGTCAACCAGCTTTCCGACGACGAGGTCTTGAAGATCCGTGAGTTGATCGATCACGAATATCATGTCGAGGGCGACCTGCGGCGTGAAGTTGCGATGAACATCAAGCGATTGATGGATCTGGGCTGCTATCGCGGTCTGCGTCATCGTCGCGGCCTGCCCGTGCATGGTCAGCGCACTCACACCAATGCCCGTACCCGCAAGGGTCCGGCCAAGCCGATCGCCGGCAAGAAGAAGGTTACGAAGTAATATGGCTAAGGCAGCTGCTCAGCGTCCGCGCCGGCGCGAACGCAAGAACATCACCTCTGGCGTGGCTCACGTGAATGCCACGTTCAACAATACGATGATCACCATCACCGATGCGCAGGGTAACGCCATCGCTTGGTCGTCGTCGGGCATGCAGGGGTTCAAGGGCTCTCGGAAGTCCACTCCTTATGCGGCCCAGGTTGCCGCCGAGGACGCCGGCCGCAAGGCCGCCGAACACGGCATGCGTACCCTCGAGGTCGAGGTGAAGGGTCCCGGCGCCGGTCGCGAGTCCGCGTTGCGCGCTTTGCAGACTGTCGGTTTTGCCATTACGTCGATCCGTGACGTAACGCCGATCCCGCACAACGGTTGCCGTCCGCGCAAGCGTCGCCGGGTCTGAGGCCTATCGCGATTTTCCCTGGCGCGCCGCCGGTCCCAAAATGGGCCGGCGGTCGTGTCGTTGCAGAGAACACGGCGCTCATCTGCCGTTCTGAAGCCAAGAGGTCACGCTCGTGATTCAACGTAACTGGCAGGAACTGATCAAACCGAACAAGCTCCAAATCGAGAGCGGTGCCAACGCGGCGCGTAGCGCCACGGTGGTCGCCGAGCCTTTGGAACGCGGGTTCGGCCTCACTCTGGGTAACGCCCTGCGGCGTGTGTTGTTGTCCTCGCTGCAAGGTGCGGCGGTGACGGCCATTCACATCGAAGGCGTCCTCCACGAGTTCTCCTCGATCCCCGGCGTGCGGGAAGATGTCACGGACATCATCCTCAACATCAAGACGCTGGGCCTTCGCATGCATGGCGAGGGACCGAAGCGGATGACGCTGCGCGCCACCGGCGCCGGCGAAGTCACCGCCGGCATGATCGAATCCGGTCATGACATCGAGATCATGGATCCCGAACTGGTTCTGTGCACCCTCGATGAAGGCGCCACGCTCACCATGGAGCTGACGGTCGAGTCCGGGAAAGGCTATGTGCCGGCCTCGCAGAACCGTCCCGAGGATTCGCCGATCGCCCTCATCCCGATCGACGCGATTTTCTCGCCGGTCCGGAAGGTGGCCTATAAGGTCGAGAATACCCGCGTCGGACAGGTCACCGACTATGACAAGCTGTCCATGGTCATCGAGACCAACGGGGCGGTGACGCCGGAAGACGCCGTGGCCCTGGCCGCGCGTATCCTGCAGGACCAATTGCAGCTTTTCATCAATTTCGAGGAGCCGCAGGCGGTTACCGAGGAAGAGAAGAAGGACGAGCTGCCGTTCAACAAGAACCTTCTGCGCAAGGTCGACGAACTGGAACTGTCCGTCCGTTCGGCCAACTGCCTGAAGAACGACAACATCATCTACATCGGCGATCTGGTCCAGAAGACCGAGGCGGAGATGTTGCGGACCCCCAACTTCGGCCGCAAGTCGTTGAACGAAATCAAGGAGGTGCTGTCCCAGATGGGCCTGCATCTCGGTATGGAAATTCCCAATTGGCCGCCTGAGAATATCGAAGAGCTGGCCAAGAAGCTGGAAGAGCCCTACTGATCTGATGATGGCGCCGGCGGTTAAGCCGGCGTCATTCCATTCTCCCCGCCGTGCACGGTGTTCGTGGCGGCGGGTTGTTTGTATCGGCGTCGTGCGCGACGCCCAACCAGAGGAGAGAGCATTATGCGTCACGGTATGAGCGGTCGTAAGCTGAATCGCACGAGCACGGCTCGCAAGGCTTTGTTCAGCAGCCTGGCCCACGCTTTGATCAAGCACGAGCAGATCAAGACCACCCTGCCCAAGGCCAAGGATCTGCGTCCGATCGCCGAAAAGCTCATCACTCTGGGCAAGCGCGGTGATCTGCACGCCCGGCGCCAGGCGATCGCGGTTCTTCGGGACGAAAAGATCGTCGGCAAGCTGTTTTCGACCATTGCCGAGCGTTACAAGACCCGCAACGGCGGATATACCCGGGTGCTGAAGGCCGGCTTCCGCTACGGCGACTCCGCTCCGATGGCGATCATCGAGCTGGTCGACCGCGATGTGGCGGCCAAGGGCCTGGACAGCGGCCCGGTGGAAATCTCCACCGAGGAAGAAACCGCGGAATAAGTCTCGCGACCATTCCGATCGAAAAGCAGAGGCAGCCTCCAAAAGGCTGCCTCTTTGCTTTTCTCCGGCCCCGGGCCGGGCCTAAGCCGGGGTGATTATTTTCCCCAAGCGCCTTTGTGCTATAGTCCGCCGATCTCTGTTTCGAGCGGATTTTCCATGCCCAGTCGCAGCCTGTTTTTCTTTCTCGCCCTCGTCGTTCTGATTGCGCAAGCCGTCGCCGGTCCGGCCCTGGCCCAGGCGGTGCCGCAATCGCGCGAGCAGGTGCAGTTGAGTTTTTCGCCGGTGGTCAAGCAGGTGGCGCCGGCCGTGGTGAATATCTATACCCGGCGGGTGGTGCGCACCGTTTCGCCGATGTTCGCCGATCCCTTCTTCCGTCAATTCTTCGGTCATCAGATGGGATTGCCTCAGGAGCGGGTGCAGCGGTCCCTGGGCTCCGGCGTCATCGTCAAATCGGATGGAACGGTGGTGACCAACAATCACGTCGTGCGCGATTCCGATGAAATCACCGTTGTGCTGTCCGACCGGCGCGAGTTCGAAGCCACCCTGGTCGGCGCCGACGAACGGACCGATCTTGCCGTTTTGAAGATCAATGCCGGCAATCAGCCGCTGCCCTTCCTGCCGCAAGGCGATTCCGATGCCCTGGAAGTCGGGGATCTGGTTCTCGCCATCGGAAATCCGTTCGGGGTCGGGCAGACGGTGACCATGGGCATCGTCTCCGCCCTTGCCCGCACGGCGGTCGGCGGCGCCGACGTCCGGTCCTTCATCCAGACCGACGCGGCGATCAATCCCGGCAATTCCGGCGGTGCGCTGGTCGATCTGCAGGGACGGTTGATTGGCATCAACAGTGCCATCTTCTCGTCCGGCGAAGGGGGCGGGTCGATCGGCATCGGCTTCGCCATTCCCTCGACCATGGTCAAGGCGGTGCTGACCAATATCGCCAGCGGCGGCAAGGCGGTGCGGCCCTGGCTCGGCGCCAGCGGACAGGCGGTGACCGCCGAAATGTTCCAGGCGCTGAAGCTCAACCGACCCTACGGGGTGCTGGTTAACGGCGTGCAGCCGGGAAGCCCAGCCGAACAGGCGGAGATCAAGGTGGGTGACGTCATCCTGGCGGTGAACGGTCACGAGATCGACGATCCGGAGGGGTTACGCTTCAGAATCGCCACCCTGACCGTCGGCACGCCCACCCAATTGACCTTGTCGCGCAACGGGCAGGAACGATCCGTCAGCCTCACCTTGCGTCCGCCGCCGGAGACGCCGCCGCGCGACACCAGCGAGGTTAACGGTCAAAATCCCTTCACCGGCGCGACGGTGGCCAATATGAATCCGGCTCTCGCCGAGGAACTGGGACTTGAAAGGGTTGATGGGGGCGTCACCATCATCAAGGTCAAGCGGGGTACGATCGCCAGCCGTCTGCAGTTCCAACCGGGGGACGTGATCGTCAAGCTCAATGGGCAGCCCATATCCTCGGTGAGCGATCTCAAGGCGCGTCTGGCGGCTCCCGCGCCCCGATGGGCGATCGCCATCAGGAGAGGCGGCGAGACCTTCACCCTGACGGTGGGAGAGTAAGGCTGTGTGTGCCGGAACGGGACGAAGCACTTCTTCGGTGGCACCGGCGTCTCGGATAAGGGAAATATCCCTCGCCCCTTGCGGGAGAGGGGGTGAGCGAAGCGAGTGGGGTGAGGGGACTTACGCGCGGGAGCGCGGAAAAAGTGTGCGAAAACAAACAAGTCTTTATGTCGCGCAGACGCGCGCACCCCTCACCCGGCCGCTAAAGCGGCCACCCTCTCCCACAAGGGGCGAGGGTTTATCCGACAATAATCCGGGAGTCCATCGGGGGCGAGGGCTTCAGCCAGCATGACCGGATTGTTCGAGAGCCAGGCGCCACGCCCCTTGGCCGACAGGTTGCGGCCGAAACTGCTGGCCGAGGTTGTCGGACAAGATCATCTGGTCGGGACCGAGGGCCCGCTGGCTCGCATGCTGGGTCAGGGGCGGTTGTCGTCGGTCGTGCTCTGGGGACCGCCCGGCTGCGGCAAGACCACCATCGCCCGCTTGCTGGCCGAGCAGACCGATCTCGTCTTCGAACCGTTGTCGGCGGTCTTTTCCGGCGTCGCCGATCTGCGCAAGATTTTCGACGCGGCGGCGAAGCGGCGGGCCATGGGGCAGGGAACCCTGCTTTTCGTCGACGAGATCCACCGGTTCAATCGCGCCCAGCAGGATGGCTTCCTGCCTTATGTCGAGGACGGAACGGTGATCCTGGTCGGCGCCACCACGGAAAATCCGTCTTTCGAACTGAACGCGGCCTTGCTGTCGCGCGTGCAGGTGCTGGTTTTGCGCCGTCTCGACGACGAGGCTTTGGAGAAATTGTTGCGTCGGGCCGAAGAGGTTACCGGCCACGCCCTTCCTGTCGATGAAAACGCCCGGGAGGCGCTGCGGGCGATGGCCGACGGCGATGGCCGCTATCTGTTGAACATGGCCGAACAGGTCTTCGCCCTGACGCCCGAACATCCGCTTGATGTCAAGGCCTTGGCCTCCGCCGTGCAGAAAAGGGCGCCGCTTTACGACAAGGCCCAGGAAGGCCATTACAATCTGATCAGCGCCCTTCACAAATCCTTGAGGGGATCGGACACCGACGCCGCCCTCTACTGGATGGCCCGCATGCTGGCCGGTGGCGAGGATCCGCTTTTCATCGCCCGGCGGTTGACCCGTTTCGCCATTGAGGACATCGGATTGGCCGACCCCCAGGCGGTCCAGCAGGCACTGGCCGCCTGGGACGTCTATGAACGGCTGGGCAGCCCGGAAGGCGAACTGGCCCTGGCCCAGTTGGTTATCTATCTCGGGACCGCTCCGAAATCGAACGCCGCCTACCGCGCCTACAATTCCGTGATAAAAGTGGCGCGCGAAACCGGATCGCTGATGCCGCCCATGCATATCCTGAACGCCCCGACCCGCATGATGAAGGAAATGGGCTACGGAAGCGGCTATGTTTATGATCACGATACCGTCGACGGTTTTTCCGGGCAGAATTACTTTCCGGAAGGCATGGCGCGGCGAACCTTCTATGATCCGGCGGAACGCGGCTTCGAGCGCGAGATTCGGAAGCGGCTTGATTATTGGGACAAACTGCGTCGCCGCAAGGTCGACGCCAAAGACGAGTAGGACTCCAAAACGGTGGGTGATCAGCCAAACATGACCGCGGTGCAGACCTTGGCGGTGAGCGACGACGAGGCTGAAATCCGCTTGGACCGATGGTTCAAGCGGCGGTTCCCTCAGGTCGGACATGCTCTGCTGGAACGTCTGCTGCGAACCGGTCAGGTCCGGATCGACGGCAAGCGTGCCAAATCCAACCAGCGGCTGGAGGTCGGTCAGACGATTCGCGTTCCCCCCCTGGCCGATACGCCGGCGCCCGCGGCCTCGGTGCGGCCGGCGGTCAGCTTCAGCGAGGCGGACGCCCGTGCCCTGCGCGATGCCGTTCTCTACAAGGACGCGGACGTCCTGGTGTTGAACAAGCCGGCCGGTCTCGCCGTCCAGGGCGGCACCAACATGGAGCGCCACCTGGATGGCATGCTCGATCTGCTGACGTTCGAGGCCTCGGAGCGGCCGCGGCTGGTCCACCGGCTGGACAAGGATACCAGCGGGGTCCTGCTGTTGGCCCGCAATGCCACCGCCGCGGCGAAACTGGCGGCGGGCTTCCGTAGCCGGGCCGCCCGTAAATGTTACTGGGCTCTGGTCGTCGGCGTGCCCAAATATCCCCAGGGCCGTATCGATGCGCCGCTTGCCAAGATGGCCGGGCGGATGGGTGACAAGGTGGCTGTCGACGAGGAGGATGGCCGTCACGCCGTCACCTACTATCGGATCGTCGACCGGGCCTTGAAAAAGGCGGCTTGGCTGGAACTGGAGCCGAGGACGGGCCGGACCCATCAGCTTCGCGCCCATTGCGCCTTGTTGGGGACGCCCATTCAGGGCGACGGAAAATATGGCGGTCAGGAGGCCTATCTCACCGGTCAGGGGGTCAGCAAGAAATTGCATCTGCATGCCCGCGCCATCGAGGTGCCTCATCCGCGCAAGGGGGTGATTCGCGTCACTGCGCCGCTGCCCGAGCACATGCAGGCTAGCTTCTCTTTTTTCGGATTCGATCAGGGCGCCGCCGGCGATCCCTTTCTGGCTTTCGAGGAGGACCAGTCATGAGTGCCGCCGGTCGTGCAGAAATGCATCGTGTCGTCGACCGCCTGCTGGCGGATTTTCTTCGTCTGGTCGCCGAGCGGCATCGAGGCGCGCCGGTCGACGGGGAGCAATTGCGCGAGGCCGCCCAGTCCTTCGCCGCTTCTCCGCAATTGAATAATCTGCTGTCTGAGGCCCATCAGCGGTTTATGGTCTCGGCCGAGATGGAATTGATCCGCCAACGGCGCGGGGATCCCTTCCAGCGATTGCTGGCGCATCCCTTCAGTGATCTTTTCGCCGACGGCAGCCTGTCGCGAGATATTCTCAGTAACTATTTTTCTTTTCTGCATCTGGTGCTGGGTGATGCCCGCGACACCTTGACGGAACACTGCAACACCATCCTGCGCGAATTGAAGACGCCCGACAGCCTGGCCTTTTCCTGGGACAGTTTCTACGAGGACATCCGGGCGAAACTGATCCTGTGGACGGTGTTGGCGCGGATCGCCGAAAGTTTCCGCCGTTTCGATGCCCGCCGCGACTGGTTCATCGGCCTGATGCAGCATCGCCCCCAGGCGATCAGCATCTCGGCCAACTCCTTCGTGCCGCGCCCGCAGGCCGAGGATCCGCAAATTTTCGGCGTCGAAGAATTCAAAATCATGTTCGCCGCGCTTTTCCGTCCGTTGCGAGGGATGTCCCGCTCCGATGCGCTGGCCTTCGAGCGGCATTTCAAGGCGACGGCGGAGCATGTGTTCGGCGCCCTGTTGAACGAACTCGAGGCCGCCGGCGCTCCTCTTTGATCATGCCACCGCCGTGCCGACCGTTCGGGTGAGGTGACGCCCCGGCGATGACAGGCCGTTTCGTTCGGACTAAACTGCAGCCAATCATAAAAAACGGGCATTCATGACCTCTCTTCCCCGCCTAGCCGTTTTCGACGTCGACGGAACTCTGATCGATAGTCAGCACAACATCGTCGCCGCCATGGGTTTGGCCTTCCGCGCGCAAGGGTTGGAGGAGATGACCGCCACCGCCGTGCGGCGTATCATCGGGCTATCCCTGGTCGAAGCCGTCGCCCGGTTGCGTCCCGACCTGCCTTCCAGCCGGCACGAGGCGATCGCCCAAAGCTACAAGGACGCCTTCTTCACCCTGCGCTCGCGCCCCGATCATACCGAGCCGCTTTTCCCCGGCGCCGCCGAAGCGCTCGCCCTGCTGGAGGCCGACAACTGGCTGCTCGGCATCGCCACCGGAAAATCGCGGCGGGGGCTTCTCTCGATGATCGAGCGGCACGGTCTGCAGGGGCGTTTCGTGACCTTGCAGACCGCCGATGGAAATCCCGGCAAGCCACATCCGGCGATGGTGCTTCAAGCCATGAGCGAGGCCGGCGTCGAGGCGGAGAACACCGTGATGATCGGCGATACCTCCTTCGATATGCAAATGGCCCGGGCGGCGCGGGCTCGCGCGGCGGGTGTCGTTTGGGGCTATCATCCCCCCGGAGATTTGCTGGAGGCCGGCGCCGAGACGATGATCGAGGACTTCAAAGGGTTGCCGGTCGCCCTGAACGCCCTGCTGGAGAGACGGTGATGCGCCTGGGAACCATCCTCAAGCTGGCCAGTATCGGCGCCATCGCGTTGATCATCGCTTTGGTAGCGGTGGTGAAGTCCATCGACGTCAACGACTACCGCGGCGTTCTGACGAAAGCAGCCAAGGCCGCCACCGGTCGCGATTTGGCGATCCATGGCAAATTGTCGCTCAAACTGTCGCTGACCCCGGCCTTGATCGCCGAGGACGTCACCCTGTCCAACGCGGCCTGGGGCAGCCGGCCCGACATGATCCATCTGCAGCGGTTGCGGGCGGATATCGGTCTGCTGCCGTTGCTGGTTCGCGAAGTCCGCCTCAGCCGTCTGCAATTGCATGGGCCGGAAATCCTTCTGGAGCGCAATGCCGCCGGCAAGGCCAACTGGGAGTTCGGCACGGAAGTTTCGGCCGCGGTGCCGGCCGTCGAATCCGCGGCGACGCCGACCACCTTCAAGATCGGCCAGGTGTCCATCGACCACGCGCGGATCATCTACCGCGACGCCAGGTCGGGACGGGACGAGACGCTGGTGATCGAACAACTGACGGCCGACGCCGATACCCTGGCCGCTCCGATCGGGTTGCATGCCGGTGGTGCCTGGAACGGGCAGCATTTTGAAATCAGCGGCGTTCTCGGCTCGATGAATTCGCTGCTTACGCCGGCCAAGCCCTACATGGTCAAGTTGAAGGCGGTTCTTCCCGGGGTCGTCGCCACCACCAACGGGACGGTGAGCACCGGCAAGAATGGGATCCCGGTGTTGGCCCTGCAGGTCTCTGCCGATGCGACCGAACTGGCCGAGGCCGTCAAAATGGTTGGCCTGGGGCTGCCGCAACTGGGCGCCGCCCGCGTGTCGCTGGGGGTGGTCGGCCCCGTGTCGTCGCCAAGTCTGGTCAATATCGACGCCGCCTTGGGGCGCCGCGACATCGTGGCGCTGACCGCCAAGGGCAATATCAAGGCGCCGATGACCGGTGAGGGCGTCGACCTCTTGCTGTTCGTCGAAGGGGAGAGTCTGGCGGGGCTCAATCGCGGCGGCGAACTGGTATCGCCGCCGGTCGGTCCGGTCAAAGGGTTCGCCCATTTGACCGATATCGATGGCGGATGGCGTCTCGCCGATCTCAAGCTCGGCCTCGGCCACAGCGATCTGTCGGGTGACGTGGCATTGCGCGTTCGCGGTCCCCGGCCCTCCGTCGAAGCGCATCTCACCTCGAGCGTAGTGGATTTCGGCGAGCTGACCGGCGGAAGAACCGAAGTGGCGAAGCCGAAAACCGAGGCGAGCCGCCTTTTTCCCGATGACGCGCTGCCGCTGTCCTGGCTGACCATGACCGATGCCTCGGTCGCCTGGAAGATCGATCGGCTGGTGAGCGAAGGGCTGAACATTCAGCAGGTTTCGCTTTCCCTGTCCGACAATAACGGCAAGCTGCTGGTGACGCCCGACGTCGGCGCCCTGGCGGGGGGGAAGGCCAACGGCTCCCTGAGCGTGGACGCCTCCGGCAAGGTGGCCGCCGTGCGTCTGACGCTGGACGCCGACAAAGTGGTCATGGGGGATTTGCTGAAAGCCTTCAACGTCAGCCAGAACATCCATGGGGCGCGAACCGCCCTGCATCTGACGTTCAAGGGGAACGGCAACAGCGTGCGCGCCATTATGGCGAGGGCTTCCGGCGAGGTTTCCCTGGTGGTCGACAAGGGGACCATCGACGATGCCTATGCCGACGTGGTGGCGCTCGACCTGCTTCGTCAGGTGGCGCCCTGGACCCAGCAGAAGAACACGCAGATGCAATGCCTGGTCAGCCGGTTCTCCGTTGCCGACGGCATGGCGCATAGCGAGGGATTGCTCTTCGATACCGACGCCATGACGGTCAGCGGGCAGGGCAGCGTCAATCTCGCCAACGAACTGCTGGATCTGACCGTGGCGCCCAAGCCCAAGGATGCCAGTCTGATCAGCATGGCGCTGCCGCTCGATATCGGCGGCACGCTGCTTCATCCGACGGTCACGCCCAACCGGGGGGCCATCGTCAAGGGCGTGGCCGGCGTGGCCGGCGCCATCGCCCTGGGGCCGCTCGGCATCTTGGTGCCTCTGGTCAGCGCCGGCAGTGACGACGGCAACGCCTGTCTGGCCGCGATCAATCAGGCCAAGAAACCGGTGCCGTCACCGAAGAAGGGGGGCGCCAAGGGACCTGCCGCCGAGATCGGGAAGGCCTTGCAGAAGCTTTTCTGATTTTGGACACTCTCATGCGGATGGGACGGCGATGAAGCGTTTCTATACCGAGGCGGCGGTCATGCCGCATGGCGAGGGGCTGGCCATCGCGCTGGACGGCAAGGCCGTGCGGACGCCGGCCGGGCAACTGCTTCTGGCGGGTCACGCCGATCTGGCCGAGGCGATCGCCGCGGAATGGCGCGGCCAGGGCGAGGAGATCCTTCCCCACAGCATGCCGCTCTGCCAGTTGCTCAGCACCGCGCTCGATCGGGTGATCCCCAATCGTTTCGTCATCGTCGAGCAATTGATGAATTATGCGGGCACCGATCTCCTGTGCTATCGCGCCGAATCCCCCCGGGATCTGGTGGAACGGCAGGAACGGGTGTGGCAGCCGTTGATCGATTGGGTCCTGGTCGCCTTCGGCGTGGAGATGCAGGTGACCCGAGGGGTCATTCCGATATCGCAGCCGACCGAGGCGATCGCCGCATTGGAGAATACCGTCGCCGGCTACGATCCCTTGCGACTCACCGCCCTGCAAAGTGCCGTTCCCGCCACGGGGTCGCTGGTCCTGGGGCTCGCCCTGGTGGAGGAGCGCTTGACGGCCGAGGAGGCCTTCGCCATTTCCCAGCTCGATGAGACATATCAAACGGAATTGTGGGGCGAGGATCCCGAGGCGGCGCGCGCGCGCGCAGCTTTGCGACGCGATATTGCCGCCGCATCCCGCTTTCTTGAATTATCCGTTCGTAAAGATATGCAATTAGGTCATTAAGATAGCAAAACGCTGGATTGCTGCAGCGCCAGATGATATCTCCGATCCCTGACCTGTTGAAAGGGTTTAAGAGACCAAAACGGGGGAGTGTATGACCGAGATCATTCGGCAGTTGCAGAATGCGCGGGCCGGCGCGCGGGCCGGCGGTGGCATCAAGCGGATCGAATCGCAGCATCAAAAAGGTAAATTGACGGCGCGCGAGCGTATCGAATTGTTTCTCGATGCCGATACCTTCGAAGAGTGGGACATGTTCGTCGAACATCGGTGTCACGACTTCGGAATGGGCGAGCAGCAGATTCCCGGCGATGGCGTGGTGATCGGCTACGGCACCGTCAATGGCCGCCTGGTGTTCGTGTTTTCCCAGGATTTCACCGTCTTCGGCGGTTCGTTGTCGGAGGCCCATGCCGAAAAAATCTGCAAGATCATGGACCAGGCCCTGAAGGTCGGCGCCCCGGTCATCGGCCTGAACGATTCCGGCGGAGCCCGCATCCAGGAAGGTGTCGCTTCTCTCGCCGGTTATGCCGAAGTGTTCCAGCGCAATGTGATGGCGTCGGGCGTGATTCCGCAGATCTCGCTGATCATGGGGCCCTGCGCCGGCGGCGCCGTCTATTCGCCGGCCATGACCGACTTCATCTTCATGGTCAAGGACAGCTCCTACATGTTCGTCACCGGTCCCGAGGTGACCAAGACGGTGACCCATGAGACGGTGAGCGCCGAGGAACTGGGCGGCGCGGTGACCCATACCAGCCGGTCTGGCGTGGCCGATCTCGCCTTTGAAAACGATGTCGAAGCCTTGTTGCAACTCCGGCGATTCGTCGATTTCCTGCCGGCCAACAATCGCGAGAAGCCGCCGGTGCGGCCGACCAGCGATCCGGCCGATCGGATCGAGCCCAGCCTGGACACCCTGATTCCCGAAAACGCCAATCGTCCCTACGACATGAGCGAATTGATCTTGAAGGTCGTCGATGATGGTGACTTCTTCGAGGTGTCACCGGCTTTCGCCGGCAATATCATGACCGGCTTCGCGCGCATGGAAGGCCAGACCGTGGGCATCGTCGCCAATCAGCCGATGGTGCTGGCCGGTTGCCTGGATATCGATTCCAGCCGCAAGGCGGCGCGGTTCGTCCGCTTTTGTGACTGCTTCAACATCCCGATCATCACTTTCGTCGACGTGCCCGGCTTCCTGCCCGGAACGGCGCAGGAATATGCCGGGATCATCAAGCATGGGGCAAAACTGCTTTACGCCTATGCCGACTGCACCGTGCCCAAGGTGACGGTGATCACCCGCAAGGCCTATGGCGGCGCCTACGATGTGATGAGCTCAAAGCATTTGAGGGGCGACGTCAATTTCGCCTGGCCGACGGCGGAGATCGCCGTCATGGGCCCGAAGGGCGCGGTGGAGATCATCTTCCGCAACGATATCGGCGATCCGCAGAAAATCGCCGAGAGGACCGAGGAATATCGGCGGAAGTTCGCCAATCCCTTCGTGGCCGGTCATCGCGGCTTCATCGACGACGTCATTCGCCCGCACGCCACGCGTCAGCGCATTTGCCGTTCGCTCGCCATGCTGCGCGACAAGAAGGTCGAAAATCCCTGGCGCAAGCACGGCAACATTCCGCTGTGATGTGAATAGCCGAAAATTAATCACCAAGGCACGAAGGAACACGATCCAGTTATTGATTTCGCCGAAAATGGAAAATTGGTCCATTTGATCGTTTTTTTTGTGCCTTGGTGTTTTGGTGGTTCAAAAAGTCGAGAGTTGTCACCAGAACTTCTGGGTGAGGGTTTGATGTTCAAGAAAATACTGATCGCCAATCGTGGGGAAATCGCCTGCCGGGTCATCAAGACCGCCAAGAAGATGGGTATCGCCACGGTGGCCGTCTATTCGGATGCCGACAAGGATGCATTGCATGTGCAGATGGCCGACGAGGCCGTGCATATCGGTCCGCCGCAGTCGGCCCAATCCTATCTGCTGATCGAAAAAATCGTCGAGGCTTGCCGGGAGACCGGCGCGGAAGCCGTCCATCCGGGGTACGGCTTCCTGTCGGAAAAACGTGAGTTCCAGGAGGCGCTGGCCGCCGCCGGAGTGACGTTCATCGGACCGGACGGCCACGCCATTTTCGCCATGGGCGACAAGATCGAATCGAAGAAGCTGGCCAAGGCGGCGGGCGTCAGTTCGGTTCCCGGTTTCCTGGGCGTGATCAAGGATGCGCAAGAGGCGGTGACCATCGCCCGCGAGATCGGCTATCCGGTGATGATCAAGGCTTCGGCCGGCGGCGGCGGCAAGGGCATGCGTCTGGCCAGGAACGACCAGGAGGCGGCGGAAGGTTTCATCTCGGCGACCAACGAGGCCAAGTCGTCCTTCGCCGATGACCGCGTCTTCATTGAGAAATATATCGAGAATCCCCGCCATATCGAGATCCAGGTCCTGGGCGATTCCTTCGGCAATGTGATCTATCTGGGCGAACGGGAATGTTCGATCCAGCGGCGCCACCAGAAAGTGATCGAGGAGGCCCCCAGCCCCTTCCTGACGGCCGCCGTCAGGAAGGAAATGGGGGAACAGGCGGTGGCCCTGGCCAAGGCGGTGGATTACAAGTCCGCAGGCACGGTCGAGTTCATCGTCGATGCGCAGCGCAATTTCTATTTCCTGGAAATGAACACCCGTCTGCAGGTCGAGCATCCGGTCACCGAACTGGTCACCGGTCTCGATCTCGTCGAATGGATGATCCGGATCGCCGCCGGGGAGCCGCTCACCATCAAGCAAAAGGACGTCAAGGTGCGCGGCTGGGCGTTGGAGGCCCGCGTCTACGCCGAGGATCCGTTCCGCAATTTCCTCCCCTCGATCGGTCGTCTGACGCGCTATCTGCCGCCCCAGGAAAACGACAATGTGCGGGTCGATACCGGCGTCTATGAGGGCGGCGAGATCTCGATGTATTACGATCCGATGATCGCCAAGCTGTGCACCTATGCGCCGGTGCGCGAACTGGCCATCAGCCATATGCGTCAGGCACTGGACCAGTATTTCATCCGCGGGCTCAACCACAACATTCCGTTCCTCGCCGCCTTGATGGCCCATCCGCGCTTCGTGCGGGGCGAGCTCACCACCAATTTCATCGCCGAGGAATATCCCAAGGGCTTCGGCGCCGCCGATCTGCCGGTCGAGGACCCCCGTCTGTTGGTGGCCGTCGCCGCCTTCGTGCATCGTCGTCAGGTCGAGCGGGAGGCCTCTCTGTCCGGACAGATGCCGGGCCGCGAGAAAAAGATCGGTGGCGATTGGGTGGTGAAGTTCGGCGGCACCAACTACCCTTACGCGATCCGGCCTATCGAGGGCGGATATGCCCTGGAAATGGGAGGGCCCACGGTCAGCGTGCTATCCAACTGGGACATCGGCCAGCCGTTCTTCCGTGGTGTGGTGAAGGATGACAACGATCATCAGGTGGTGGTGCAGATCGATCGCCATGGCGTCGGCTATCGGCTGTTCCACGCCGGCAGCCGCGCCGACGCCGTCGTCCTGTCGCCGCGGGCGGCGGAACTGGCCGCGCTGATGCCGGTCAAGGCGGCGCCGGACATGTCGCAATATCTGCTGTCACCGATGCCGGGACTTCTGGTGTCGCTGGGCGTCGCCGAAGGCCAGGACGTCAAAGCCGGCGAGGTGCTGGCGGTGGTCGAGGCGATGAAGATGGAGAACATCCTGCGGGCCGAACGGGACGGCACGATCGCCAAGGTGCACGCCAATCCCGGCGAGAGCCTGGCCGTCGACCAGAAGATCGTCGAATTTGCGTGAGGCAGGGGGATGGCGCAATCCGTCTCCCGGCTATCGGATGCGGATTAAGCCATGGCCGACAGTCTGACCCTCCGCGTGATCATCGAAGGCCGCGTCCAAGGCGTGTGGTTTCGCGGATGGACGATCCAGGAGGCGGGGCGTCGCGGACTGGACGGATGGGTGAGGAACCGTTCGGACGGCAGCGTCGAGGCGCTGTTTTCCGGACCGCCCGAAGCGGTCGCGGCCATGGTCGAGGCTTGTCGGCAAGGCCCGCCGTCGGCCCGTGTCTTCTCGCTGAGCCAATGGCCGGCCGAGGCGCCGGCGGAGAAGGGCTTTCGCCCCTTGCCGACGTCAGTCGTGGAGTGAGGACAGGAACTGTTTGAGTTCGGGCGTGCGGGGCGAGCCGAACAACTCCTCCGGTGGTCCCATCTCATGGACCCGTCCTTGGTGCATGAAGATGACCCGGTCGCTGACCTTGCGGGCGAAGTTCATTTCGTGGGTGACCATCAACAGGGTCATGCCCTCCTGCGCCAGCAGTTCAACCACCCTTAACACCTCTCCGACCAATTCCGGATCGAGCGCCGAGGTGATCTCGTCGCACAGGAGGACCGCCGGATCCATGGCCAGCGACCGGGCGATGGCGACCCGCTGCTGCTGTCCGCCCGACAATTGATCGGGCATGGCGTCGAATTTGTCGGCCAGGCCGACGCGCTCGAGCAGCGTCCTGGCCCGTTCCGCGGCCTCGGTTTTCGATCGCTTCTTCACCAGCGTCGGAGCCAGCATGACGTTGCGTCCGACGCTCAAATGCGGAAACAGGTTGAAGCTTTGGAAGATCATGCCGACATGCTGGCGCAGTTCGCGCATGGCGGTCGGACTTTCGTGCAGGAGCTGCTTGCCGTCGACCCTGAGCGCGCCGTCATCGAAGGTTTCCAGGCCGTTGATGCAGCGCAGGAGCGTACTTTTCCCCGACCCGCTTTTGCCGATGATGGCAATCACCTCGCCCTGATGGACGTTGAGGTCGATTCCCTTGAGAACTTCGACCTCACCAAAGGATTTGCGCAGAGCCGTGATCTCGACGACGAGACGGCTGCCGGGCGCGTTGTCAATGGCGGGGACCATAGGTTTTCCTCTCGAGATACCTGGCGGTCAGGCTGACCGGGAAGCACAGGGCAAAATACAGCAGGGCGACGAAACCGAAGACGGTGAAGGGTTTGAAGGTGGTGTTGGAGATCATGGTGCCGGCTTTCGTCAGTTCGACGAAGCCGATGACCGAGGCGAGCGCCGTTCCCTTGATGACCTGGACCAGGAACCCAACGGTGGGGGCGATGGCCACGCGGGTGGCCTGCGGCAGGATGACGTAGCGCATCTGTTCCACGAAGGAAAGGGCAAGCGAGCTCGATGCCTCCCACTGCCCCTTGGGGACGGAGGCCACGCAGCCGCGCCAGATTTCGGTCAGGAAGGCGCTGGTATAAAGGGTGAGGGCGAGTGCCGCCGCCGTCCACGCCGAGACGTCGATGCCGAACAGCGCGATGCCGAAATAGGCGAGAAACAGTTGCATGAGCAGCGGCGTACCCTGAAAGAGCTGCACATAAAGCCCGATCAGGCGGTCGGTGACGCGCCCGCCGGCCAGGCGGGCGTAGAGCAGCAGGGCGCCGGTCAGCCCGCCGCCGATGAAGGCGACGAGCGACAGGGCTGCGGTCCAGCGCAGGGCCAGAAGCAGATTGCGCAGGATATCCCACAGCGAGAACTCGATCATGGCGCCCTCCTTCTCACCGGCCGAACAGGAGGCGGGGGCCCGCCCAGTTCAGGAATTTGCGCAAGACGACGGAGAGCGCCAGATATAGCAGGGCGGCCACGATGAAGGATTCGAAGGCGCGGAAATTGTTGCTTTGGATCAGGTTGGCGGCATAGCTCAGTTCCGGAACGGAAATCTGGCCGCAGACGGATGAACCCAGCATGACGATGACGATCTGGCTGACGGTTGCCGGCCACACTTTCTTGAGCGCCGGCGGCAGGACGACGCGGGTGAAAACCTGGAACGGCGTCAAGGCCAGGCTGACCGCGGCCTCGATCTGTCCCCGCGGCGTGGCCTCGACGCCCGCGCGGACGATTTCGGCGGCATAGGCGCCGAGATTGAGCACGATCGCGATGAAGGCGGCGGTTTCCGGCGAAAGCCTGACGCCGGCGACCGGCAGGCCGAAGAAAATGAAGAACAACTGCACGATGAACGGCGTGTTGCGGATCAATTCGATGTAGGCGCCGACGCCGAAGCGCACGGCGACCGGACCTTTGGCGCGCATCTGCGCGCAGAGGATGCCGAGCAGCATGCCGATCAGGGTGGCTACCGTGGTCAGGGCGATGGTCCAGGCAATGCCGTTGAGCAGCAGGGGCCATTGGCTGAGGACGGCTGCAAAATCCAGTTGTATGCGCATCTTGTTCCATGGCGGCCCGCCACCAGGCGGGCGGGCCTTATCCGGGAGAGTAAAGGGTGAGGTCGCTCAGAGCGGAAGATCGCCGGCGGCCCGGCCCAGCCATTTCTTGGACAGGGCATCCAACTCGCCGCTGTTCTTGGCGGCCAGGATGATCTCGTTGACCTTGGCCATCAGCGCGCTTTCGCCCTTGGCCACGCCGATGAAGCAGGGGCTTTCCTTGAGCAGCAATTTGAATTCGGCGGCGAGCTGCGGGTTCTTTCTGATCATATTGTCGGCGACCGCCGAACTGGTGGCCACCAGTTGGGTCTGTCCGGCGACGAAGGCGGCGATGGTCGCATTGTGATCTTCGAAGCGGCGGATCTGCACGTCCGTCGGCGCGACCTTGGTGAGTTCCTGATCCTCCATGGCCCCCCTGGTGACGCCCACCGTCTTGCCGGAAAGGTCGGCCCACGATTTGACCGGCAAGGACGCGGGGGCGAAGACGGCCTGGAAGAAGGGGGCGTAGGCGTGGCTGAAATCGATCACGGCTTCGCGTTCTGCATTCTTGCCGAGCGAGGAGATCACCAGATCGGCCTTGTGGGTCTGCAAGGCGGGGATGCGGTTGGCCGAGGTCACTGGCACCAGTTCCAGTTTCACGCCCATTTTCGAGGCGACCAGCGAGGCCATGTCGATATCGAGCCCCTGGGGCTTCATGTCGAGGCCGACGAAGCCGTAGGGGGGATAGTCGGTGGGAATGGCGATCTTGATGGTCTTGGTCTTGACGATGTCGTCGAGCGCGCTCTGCGCATGGGCGGAAGCCCCGGCCAGCATCATGCCGGCCGCTCCGGCCAGGGCGAGAATGAATTTGCGTTTGGACAACATCATCGGAAGTCTCCCATTTGGAACGGCGCGGCGAGGGACGTCACGGGTCCCGCCGCTTTTCTTCGGTGCGAAGACGTCTAGCAAGAGGCGGGCCAATGCGGAGATCCGCCCAAAGGCGGACTCTTTTCCCGCTCACGCCGGAACACCGGCGGGGACGTAGCATAAGCGCGAGGATTAAGAAAAATCTCCCCTCGCCCCTTGCGGGAGAGGGGACGAGTGGGGTGAGGGGACTTACGCGCGGGAGCGCGGAAAAAGTGTGCGGAAACAAACCAGTCCATATGTCGCGCCGACGCTAAGCCCCCCTCACCCGCTCGCTTAGGCTCGCCGCCCTCTCCCACAAGGGGCGAGGGCTTATCCGAGCGCCGATGGGCGTCCCTGAAGGATTGCTTCGTTTTTGGCTCGCGAACGACAGATTTTTCTCCACCGAAAAAAAGATGCGCGAATCCGGCAGCCCCTTGTGAGAGGGGAGGGAAACGTATCAAAAATTAGGCAATGGTCCTGGGGGGAACGCCCATCCCCTGGGCAATTCCCCCGCGCGACCGGTCGGCCGGGGAGGGCGCTCACAGCCCTCGGGCGATACCTTTTTCGAACTGCCCGGCAAGCAAGGGCGGTGTTTCCAGCATCGCGTAATGTCCCGCCTCGTGACTGACGGCGACTTCCAGATTGGGGAACAGGGGGGCCAGCAGGGTGCGGATCGAGTCCTCCCGATAGAGGGGAAGGTCATACATGCCGCAAACGGCGGTGATCGGCGTGGCGACGCCGCTGACCTCGGCGGCGACATCGGTGCCGGTGAACATCTTCAGATATCCCAGCATGGCGTCGCGGTTGGGGGCGCGTCTGGTCATCGCCAGCTTGCGCTCGATCCATCCCCGGCCATAGCGGGTGCCGCCACGGGCCATGATGGCGGCCCGTGCCGCGTCGTCGTCGTCGATGATGGCGGCAAGCTTCTTCATCGTCTCCGCGTCGGCGCGAAAGCCCGAGGCCGGGACCGGCGAGACGAGGACGACGCTTTTCAGCCGCTCACCGCCGATCTTCGCGACATATTGAGAGATCATGCCGGACATGGAATGTCCGACCAGATGGAAGCGGTGGTGTCCGTAGCTGTCCATCAGCCGAAGCACGTCGTCGGCCGCTTCGCGCAGCGAATAGGCGCCCGTTATCGGCTTGGAAAGCCCGTAGCCGCGCAAATCCGCGAAAATCCAGCGATATTTGTCCTCAGGCAGGAAGGGGAGCATCAGGTCGTAATTGGTGTGGTCGCCCATCCATTCATGAAGCACGATGACGGGTTCGGGACCGCTTCCGTGAAGCGTGTGGCCGAGCAGTTTCCTGTCGGCGGGAACCTCGCCGGTCGTCGTCTGCTCTCCCGGAGTGCTACAGGCGGCGACCGTGGCGGCGAGAAGGCCGGTCAGCACCGTGCGGCGGGTCAACCGGTCGTCGATGGGCATTGATTGTTTTTTCATGGATGTCCTCCCTTTCAATAAGGGTCCGAGACCAAACGTCTCTTTTTTATTTTGTCCAGACCCCGCAGCTGAGGAGTCAACTATCGGCGGCGCCTCATCATTGCTAAAATGATTTATTAGCCAGCTGATTATGCGCGATGGGTATGATCATGACCTGCCTGGATCTCGACAGCCTGAAGATATTCGTCGCGGTGGTGGAGGCTTCCAGCTTTTCCCGTGCCGCCGAGATGGTCGGGCGGACGCAGCCCGCCGTCAGCCGGCAACTGCTTCGTCTTGAGCAAAGTTTGGGGAAAACGCTGATTCTCCGTCGGCAGGGCAGCGTCCTGGGACTTACCGACGACGGACGGGAACTGCTGCCTTACGCGCGCAAGATCGTCGATCTGAACGACGCGGCCTATCGGGCGGTCGCCCAACCGATGGCGCTTGGCCGTGTTCGGCTGGGAGTGCCCGCCGATTTCATGGACACGGCCTTTCCCGGGGTTCTGCGCGCCTTTCAGCATGCCCATGGCGGTATCGAACTGGAGGTGGTCTCGGATGTTTCAGAACGCTTGCGGGAACGGGTGCGCCAGGGGCTTCTCGATCTCGCCTTTTTCAAAAGTCTTCCCGGCCGGGGCGAGGGGACGGTGGTCTCCAGGCAAGTCCTGCGATGGGTCGGTGGCGCCTCCGGCGGCGTTCCTACCGGCGAGGAGGCCGTGCCCCTGGTGCTGTTCCCCGAGGGGTGCGTGTTCCGGGCTCGAATTCTGGCGGCCTTGGAGGCCTCGGGGCGCTGTTGGCGGGTCGCCTATGTCTGTCCGTCTTTCGAAAGCGTGCTTGCCGCCATCCGCTCCGGGCTCGGCATCGGCGCCCTGCCGGCGGGTCCGATGACGCGGGATCTCGTCGATCTCGACGGCAATGGCCTGCCTGCTCCCGGCGATGTCGACATCGTGATGCAGATCGGTCGGGAGGGTGG
>NZ_PIUM01000043.1 GCF_002845745.1 Telmatospirillum siberiense
GTCTATCTGGGCTCCGCCGAACTGGCCGCCGTCTGCGCCCTGCTCGGCCGGATCCCGACGGTGGAGGAATATGTCGCGCGGACCGGAGTCATCGGCGAGAAGGCCAAGGACATCTATCGCTACATGAACTTCGATCAGATCGATGAATTCACCCGGATGGCGAAGGCCGTGTGATTCAATGCCCGGTGGCGCCGGCCGGATTGCCGGCGCCACCGGGACCGATTAGGGCTTGTCGCGAAATAATCGCTCCAAACCCTTCGTTTCATATGACGCTTCCGCTCCGCTCCAGCGGGCTCAGGGCCTGTTGATTCAATAATTTATCAACAGGCCCTTACTGACCGGTTACCGCCTTGCGGACGGTGGCGAGCGTCGCGCGCAAGTCCTCGATGGCGATTTGTCCGGGCGCGGAGCTGCTTTTGCCGACGGCAAACGTCGCCGCCGAGCCATAGACCCATCCCATGATCCGCGACAGCGAACCGATACCGCCCATCGACATGCTGATCAAGGGTAGCTGGATGGTCTGCCGGGCTCGATCGGTTGCCGCCAGCAGCGCCAGCACGTCCTGGACGTCTTTCGGCATGACCGCCACCTTGGCGACGTCGGCCCCCAACCGTTGGGCGTCCGCGAATTTGCTGTCCAGCGTGGCCGCATCCGGCGTCATCTGGAAATTGTGATAGGACATGATCAGCCCGATGCCGTTGGCCACCGACACCTCGCGCAGCCGTCGCAGGTCGTCGGGCGCATTGGACAATTCATAGTCGATCATTTCCACGCAACGGGCCTGACAGGCCGCGGCATACATCTCGACGACCGCGGCTTCGGCGATGGCGATCGGTTCTCCCCCCTCGGTCGCGTTACGTCGGGTCAAGAGGACGGGAATGCCGCCCGCGGCCCGGCGGATGGCCTGCGCGGTCTCGATCACGGCCAAGCTGTCGCCGATGCCGCCAAAGAAATCGATCCGCCATTCCAGTAGGTCCGGCCGCTTCGGCACGATCGCCGCGACCTCTTCGAGGATGGCCGGCGTCGTTTTCCCGACCAGTGGCGTGATGATGATCGGCAGCGCTCCGCCACCCAACGGCTTGCCTTGTATCTGGATTGGCTTGGTCTGATTCATGGTCGTCGTCCTCGTGATGCATTGGCGCCGACAGGCGTTTATTCGGATGTCGTGCGGAAAAAAAGATAACAACAAACGCCTCGTTTGGCTAAGCGCATGCCTCTCTATTTTCGGCGGGCAACATCCTCGGAGCTGGGCTATGGCGAAGCAATCCCGACGTCTCTGCCCATAGGCGCCGGTACCACGAGGGGAAAAGGGCTAAAAGCGGAGGGGAGCAGGTAAACGCCGGCCGGCCACGGTCCCGGCGGCGAGATTCGGGCCGGTAGGGGTATTCGAAAAAATGCCCCAAAGGAGGAAGAGCCTGATTCGATCAGCTTGTGAATCAGGCTCTTCCCTGGGGTTTATTCGGCAGCCTTGGCGGCGAAGCCGGAAGCCGCCGGGGTCATGATCCGGACCAGATGGGCTTTGTAGGCGTCGAAGTCCTGAATGGGGCGGGTGGCGACCCCGCTGTCCATGGCGGCCTTGGCCACCGCGCTGGCCACTTCGACGATCAGGCGAGGGTCGAAGGGTTTGGGCAGGATGTTGTCGCGTCCGAAGGTGAGGCTTTCACCGGGATAGGCGGCGGCGACCACCGGCAGGGGCTCGGCCCGGGCCAACTCGGCAATGGCGCGAACGGCGGCCAGCTTCATCTCTTCGTTGATGGTGGTGGCGCCGACGTCCAGCGTGCCACGGAACAGGAAGGGGAAGCACAGCACGTTGTTGACCTGGTTCGGATAGTCCGAGCGTCCGGTGGCGACGATGGCGTTGGGACGCGCCTGGCGGGCGAGTTCCGGACGGATTTCCGGTTCCGGATTGGCCAGGGCGAAGATCAGGGGCTGGTCGGCCATCTTGGCGACCATCTCCGGCTTCAGGACACCGGCGGCGGCCAGCCCCAGGAACACGTCGGCTCCCTTGATGGCGTCGTCCAGGGTCCGGGCCTCGGTCTCCCGCGCGTAGGATTGCTTGAAGCTGTTCATGCCGATGGTGCGACCGGCGTAGACGACGCCCTTGCTGTCGACCAGCGTCACGTTTTCTCGCTTCAGCCCTAAGCTGTGCAGCAGATTGAGGCAGGCGATTCCGGCGGCGCCGGCACCGATGGTGACCAGCTTGATGTCTTCGATCTTCTTGCCGACCAGATGCAGGGCGTTCAGCGCGGCGGCGCAGACGACGATGGCGGTACCGTGCTGATCGTCATGGAAGACGGGGATCTTCATGCGCTGGCGCAGCTTCTGTTCGACCTCGAAGCATTCCGGCGCCTTGATGTCTTCCAGATTGATGCCGCCGAAGGTCGGCTCCAGGCGGGCGATGACCTCGACCAGCATGGCCGGATCCTTTTCGTCGACCTCGATGTCGAAAACATCGACATTGGCGAATTTCTTGAACAGGACGGCCTTGCCCTCCATCACCGGCTTGGAGGCCAGCGCGCCGATGTCGCCAAGCCCGAGAACGGCGGTGCCGTTGCTGATCACGGCGACCAGATTGCTGCGTGCGGTATATTCCGCGGCCAGGGCCGGTTCCTTGGCGATCATTTCGCAAGGCACGGCGACGCCCGGCGAATAGGCCAGGGCCAGATCGTTCTGGGTGTCCATCGGCTTGGTGGCGACGATGGCCAGCTTGCCCGGATTGGGGGAGCGGTGATAGCGGAGAGCGGCGTCCTTCATCTTCGATTCCTCAAAAAAAATCGGCTTGGGAGCTGTTTGGCCTGCTATTCAAAAATGGAATAGAATTTCCATTTAGAATAAAAATTTCCCCGGTTTTGCCCGAGGAGCCTTCACCCAATGTCCGGCGCGATCGGGCTAATCCCTTAATCGTTGGAAAGACCCAGATTCAATATGGGCATGCTGGGTCATGTGGCCTGACCTGTCCAATGCCGAAACGGAAAGGGTTATGCGGGAAATTTATAGTTTTTCCGTTGCGGAGAACGGGGGCGAGCCCGACGACCGGCCTGATGGCCGGTCCGGACATAAACGGCGTCATTGCTTTGTTTCGCGCGGGATGGCATGGCGGTTGAGCGAGCCCGTTTTTCCGGACGAACGCTCAATCGTCAGCCGATGCCGGCCGACTGCCGCGATGTCAAAACGGCATGCTCCCAAACGGCGGCGGCGGCCGGCGGCAGGCGGTTGGCCGATCGATAAAGGCGGATGTCGAGTGACAGTTCCCATGCCGGTCCGCCGACCGGCACCAGCTTCTTGCGTTCCAGTTCCTGGGCGATCGAGCTGACCGGCAGCCAGGCCAGCCCATGACCTTCGAGAACCATCGCCTTCAACGCTTCCGCCATGGAATTCTCGTAGCAGGTCTCGAATTGATGGTCCGGATTGCGCTTCAGAATATGTTCGACGATCCGGCAGAGATAGGTGTTGGCCGAATAGGCCATGTAGCGGACGGGATCTTCCTTGGTGCCGGGAAATCCCGATCGATCGGTGGCTTGGGCGACCACCGGCAACAGGCGGTCCTGTCCCACCAGGACCGACGGGAACTGCGTCGGATCCAGCATGATGGGAACGGCCTGATGGGAAAAGGAGAGAAGAAAGTCGCAATGGCCTTCGCTCAAGGCCTCGACGCAATCATGCATGTCTCCGGAAAACAGCCGCGTCGTCAGCGTGCCCAGATAGCTTTCGATATCGCGCAGCCATCGGGGAAAGAAGGTGAGGGTGATCGTGCTCAAGGCGGCGAAGCGGAGCGCCGGGCGGGTGCGAGCCCGCTCCAACTGGAATTCGTCCCTCTGCTGGCCCAGAAGGGTCAGCACTTCCTCGGCGGTGGTGCGGAAGGCCCGGCCGGCGGCGGTCATGGTGGTGGGATAGGTCGAGCGATCGATGAGTTCCGTGCCCAGCCAGACTTCCAGCGCCCTGATCCGCCGGCTGAATGCCGGCTGAGTGACGTTGCGTTCGGCGGCGGAGCGGGAAAAGCTGCCCGTGTTGGCGAGGCTGATGAAGTCCTCAAGCCATTTCAGATCCATTGTTCCATTCTTCCTGTTTACTGAAATCCGCCAGGCCGGGCCTCCGAAGCCCGAGCCCGCCGAAAGCGGAGCGGCGGCGGTGAGGTCATTCCTTCTCGCTTCCGTCGCCGATGGCCCGGCGCAGGCGATGGATGCCCAGCCAGGCCATGCCGGCCATCACCGGCAGGCCGACCAGTCCGGCGATGTCGCTGTCCATCGGCAGTCCGGCGGCCTTCAGACCTTTGGAGACATACCCCAAAAGTCCCAGCAGATAATAGCTGATCGCCACCACCGACAGGCCTTCCACCGTCTGTTGCAGGCGAAGCTGCAGTTTGGCCCGGCGATTCATCGATTTCAGCAGATCGCGGTTTTTCTCCTCCAGGGCGATGTCGACCCGGGTGCGCAGCAGCCCGCCCACCCGGGACACGCGCCGGGCCAGCAACTGCAGTCTTTCTGCGGCCGACTCGCAGGTCTTCATGGCGGGGTCCAGGCGCCTTTCCATGAATTCTTCCACTATTTGGCTGCCGGCGATGCGCTCTTCCCGCAATTCGGCGATGCGACTCTGGACGATGGCGTTATAGGCACGGGCGGCCGACAGCCGGAAGCCGGAAGCGGCGTCGAGCTGTTCCGCCTCGGCCGCCATGCGGGTCAGCCGTTCCAGCAGTTCACGGTCGTTCTGCTGTATCGCCGGATCGGCCAGTTGGGTGACGATGCCGGCCAGGTCCCGGTCGACGCGTGCGATCTCGGCCGAGGTCTGGCGGGCCAGCGGAAAGGACAGCAGCGCCATCATGCGGTAGGTCTCGATTTCCGTCAGCCGCTGCACCAGACGTCCGGTTTGACCGGGGGTCAAGCCGTTGTCGCGTACCAGCATGCGGCCGAAGCCGTCGGCGTGCAGGCGGAAATCGGTCCATAATTCGGCGCTGCCGCCCTGGACCCGGCTCCCGATCAGGGGATTGCCGCCGAAAATAGGGGTCATGTCGTCCATCTGGTCGCGCAGCACGGCGACATGGATCGCCGTCAGCAACTGTCCAGGCATCCGTTCCAGCCAATCGGCAGGGACCAGATCGATCGCCGTTTCGCTGAACGGCGTCGAGGCGGCATCGAAGCGCAGGAAGGTATAGGTGGAAAATTCGCTGTGACGTTCCCAACGCAGACGGATGCCGCCGAGGTCGCGGCTGAAATAGATGGCGCTGTCGCCCGGTGGTTCGGCGCCGTGGGCCTCCAGCAGTTGGCCGAGATGCCGCAATTCGTTCGCCGCCGAGGGGCCCAGCAGCGCCAGATGCGACGCCCGTACCGGAGCCTCCAGCATTTCGAAGGGGCGCGCATGAACCTCTCCCGCCAGCGCCAGACGCTGCGGATGCTGGGTCAGTCCAATCAGGCGTGACCCGGCCGGTCGTTCCGGCTTGCTCTCGGGAGTTCCGTCGGCCATTGCTCGCTACCATGTCCAGATGGGCAGGCCAGCCGCCCGGTGTCTCCCACCATAGCCGAAGCCGTCTGTGCCGAGAAGCGGTGTCGTGGGCGGAGCCTTGCCACCTATTGCGTCTTCAGCGTTCTCTTGAAGAAGGTGATCGCCCTGCGTTGCAGGTCCGCGAGAAAGGCGGGGCGGTCGAAGCCGGGCGGATCGGTGCAGATTTCGGGGGCGCGGGCGAGGAGGATGTCGCTGCAGGGGGACAGGAAGGCGAAATGTCCGGCGCCTTCGATCCGATGCACCTCCACCGGGCCGGGGAGCAGATGGGCGACTTGTTCGGCGTCCGGGGCCACCTCGTCCCGTTCGGCGATCCACAATTGCACCGGCACCCTGACGGAGGCTAATCCGTCGGGAGTGAAAGCCGCGGCCATCGCCGGCGCCATGAGCACCGCCGCTCCGATTCGCCGGTCGGGGGCGAGTATCGATGGCAGCGGCGTGCCATTCAACGCCTCTCCATTGCGCTGTCTGGCCTTATTGCATCCCCAGTCGTCGGGATTGTCTTGGCAGTAGGCGACAAGCCGGCCGAGTTCCGCCCTGCCGCCAATGGCGACCAGGGCGGTGGTCCCACCGGCCGAATGGCCGAAGATGCCGATGCGTGCCGGATCGATGACGACGTGCCGTGACCAATCGGTCAACATATAATCGATCACCCGACGAACATGCCGGACCCGGTTGGTCAGATTGGCGGAGGTGAAGGAATTTGCCTGATCCTGATAATTGTCGCCGGTATGGGTTACGGCGACGGCGACGAATCCCGCCTTGGCAAAGGCGATGGCGGAATCGTGGGAATTAAAAAGCGATCCGCCGGTGCCGTGGGACAACACGATAAGCGGCAGGTGATCGCCGTGGACGGTTCCGTTCTGGGTTACGGTTTGGCGGAAGGGTCCGAAGATTTGTTCACCGGCTTCGTCATCGCTCGGATACCAGATCGCCAGTTGCAACGGTTTGCCGTCGGGATCCGACGCGGTGCCCCACTGGAAACCGACGGCTTCCGCCGGCCCGGCCGGACAGAGGCCCAGAATGGTCAGGACGATGGCCGCCAAGTGGGATTTGTTCATGATTGTCCTCCTGTCTCGATGATTTCGCACAGATAGGCGACATGTTCGGTAAAGGCCCTGCGTCCGGAGGGGGTGGCCATCACCCGGGTCTGCGGCTTGCGTCCCTCAAATCGTTTCTCGATCTCGACGTAGCCGGCTTTTTCCAGGGTGGCGAGATGGGTGCCCAAGTTGCCGTCGGTGGTTTCCACGATGGCCCTGAGGTGGGTGAATTCCAGGGAGGCGTTGGGCCCGAGGCGGTTCAGCGAGGCCATTATCTTGAGCCTGGTCGCCTGATGGATGATGGGATTACCGTCGCTCATAGCGAGGCGCCCCTGTGGCGTAGCCAAAGGCCGGCAAGGATCAGCGTGCCGCCGTTGAAGACCATCATCCAGGCGGAAAACGAGGCGCCGCTATACCAGAAACCGGCCAAGGTGAGCACCGTGACGACGATGCCGAAGACGATGAAGATGCGCCCTACCCAAAGACCGGCCAATACATAGCCCAGCATGAACAGCAACGCCCAAAAGGCGTCCAGGTGCCGGCCATCGAATGGGCCGAGAACATAAACCACCAGAAGGCCGAAAGCCGTCAGGGCGCACTGGGCGAATACCAGGCGCCATCCCAGCCGCATTTGCGTGGGCGTCAGACCCCGGGCTCGACGGCGCAGCAGGAACGGCATGGCGATGAAACCCACACCTTGGAGGATGGGCCATGCCGTCCCGGCAAGGCGTGGGTAAGCCTGGCCGATGGCATAACCGATGGTAGTGATGGTCCCCCACAGGATAAGGATCGATCCGCTGATTCCATAAAACACCGTCTCCCAGGTCCGCCGCTCGACGCGTTCAATATCCGCCAGGGCGGTCAGGGCATCCTGTCGATCGAGATTCATGATCGCGGAACCTCATGTTGTAAAAAGTACTCTGTACCACAGAGTTCTTTTTATTAATAGGGGGGACGGCACCGGAAAACAATCCCGGGGTTGCGGAAAGGAGGACTCGCAAACAAATGATTTACCCGGCAGCAAATGCCCGGTCTGCGGTGGAATATTGCCTATGATTGCCGGCTCGATGAGCCTGGATAAGGCGAGCAAAAGAGGGGAGGAGTCCGGTTTGGCTCGGTCTCGATAGAATGGCATGACTATTGCAACATATCCTCCCGTAGGGCACCCGGTAATAGGCCATCGCGATGTTTTGTAGGGAAACGTCGTTCGTGGATGTGGCTTTCGCTTGCCGGTGAAGATTAAGGGGCTAATCGCTATGGTTTCGGCTATCTCGTCGTACAGCACTGCTCAAATCCAGAGTATGACGCTGACCGATATCCAAGGGCTGACGGCGACGGATATGGCGGCTCTGGCGACGACCCAGATCGACGCCCTGACCACCACGGAAATCACCGAGCTCAGCGCCACCCAGCTTTCCGAACTGTCGACACGCCAGGTATCGGCGCTGATGACCACCCAGATCGCCGCAATGACGTCTGGGCAAGTCGCCTTCAGCGCGGCTCAGCTGGCGGTTCTGAACATTACGCAGTTCGAAGCCTTCGGCACCGATGTGATCGCCAACCTGACCAGCACCGAGATGAAGGGGCTGACGACCACCGAATTGGCCGCCCTGACGCCGGTCCAGTTCGCGGTCCTGGCATCGACCCAGCTCGCCAGTCTCAGCACCGCGCAGATGAAAGGCCTGACTTCCACCGAGATGGCTGCCATATCGGCGACGCAGCTGTCCGGTCTGGCGGCGACGCAGATCGGCGCCTTGACGACGACGGCGATGTCGGGAATGAGCGCCTCGATACTCGGCAACCTGACTTCCACGCAGCTTTCCGGCTTTGCGTCGACGCAGATCGCCTCCCTCTCCCTGGCGCAGCTTGCCGGAGTTACCGCAACGGAGATCGGCGAACTCGCCACCACGCAAATCATCGGCCTGACAGCCGACCAGTTGTCGTCCCTGGACAGCACGCAATTCGGCGCCCTGACCTCGACCCAGGTCGGCGCCCTGACAACCGCCCAGATCAAGGTGTTATCGACCACTCAGATCGCCTCCCTGACATCGACGCAATTCAGCGGTCTGACGGCGATCCAGATCGGAGCGCTGACCTCGGCCCTGTTCGGTGCGCTGGACACGGCCGAAGTCGGCGAGATGACCTCGACCCAGGTCAAGGGATTGAGCAGCACCGAGGTGGCGGCGCTGAGCACCACCCAACTCGGCGCCCTGACGCCCACCGAAATCGGAGCATTGACCCAGACGGCATTGGCCGGCTTGACCTCGACGGAGATTGGCGCGCTGACCGCGGCGCAGTTGGGCGCCCTGGCCTCAACGCAGATAGCCGTCTTGTCGACGTCGGCCATAACGGGGTTGTCATCGACGCAGCTCGCGTCACTTTCGACAACCCAGCTTGGGGGCCTGAGCCAGGCGCAGATCGGCGTTCTGACGGTGACGCAATTCGGCGGTTTGAATACGACCGACATCGGAGTGCTCACGACGACGCAGCTCAAGGCTTTGACGTCGACCGACGTTGGGGGCTTGACCTCGATACAGCTGGCCGCCTTGTCCGCCACTCAATTGGCGTCGCTGACGACGGCGGCGCTCTCCGGCCTGACCTCGACACAGCTGGGAAATCTGACATCGACGCAACTGGTCGCTCTGACGACCAGTCAGGTAGCGTCGCTGACGACCGGGCAGCTTGCGGGTTTGAGCTCGACGGAAGTCGGTGAACTGACCAATACGCAGGTTGCCAGCCTGACCGCCACGCAGCTGGCGGCCCTCGATGCCACGCAATTCGGCGCTCTGAGCTCCACCCAGATCGGAGCATTGACGAGCGCGCAGGTCAAACTGTTGTCGACCACGCAGATCTCAACCCTGACCTCGACGCAATTCGCCGGTCTGAGCTCTACCCAGATCGGAGCCTTGACCACGACATTGCTCGGTTCTCTGAATGCCGCCGAAATCGGCGAGATGACCTCGACCCAGATCAAGGGGTTGCTGGGCACCGAGGTGGCGGCTTTGAACGCGACGCAGATCGGCGCCTTGCAGTCCTCGGAAATCGCCGCGCTGACCCAGGCCGGCGTCGGTGGTTTGACGTCGACGGACCTAGGCCTTTTGACGACGGCGCAATTGGGTGGATTTACCGCGACTCAGTTGGCCTGGTTGTCGACGACGGCCCTTGGCGGATTGACGGCGACGCAGCTTCCCGATCTGACGACGACGCAGTTCTCCGGCCTGACGGCGACGCAAATCGGCAGCCTGACGGCGACGCAGATTGGCGGCTTGAGCACGACGGAGGTCAGTGCCTTGAGCGCGACGCAGATGAAGGGTCTGACCTCGACGGCGGTTGCGGCCTTGTCGGCGGCGCAGTTGGGGGTGGTGACCTCGACCCAGTTATCGGCCCTGACGGTGACGGCCTTGGGCGGCCTGACCTCGACCTCGATCGGCAGCCTGGCGGCGACACAGCTTTCCGGCCTGGCGGCGACGCAGATCGCCGGCCTGACGACGACGCAGCTGGGCGGCTTGACCGCGGTGGAAGTCGGTGAGCTGAGCAATACGCAGGTCGCCGGCCTGACCGCCACGCAACTGGCCGCACTCGATGCCACCCAGCTCGGCGCCTTGACGGCGACGCAGCTGGCAGCTCTCAGCGCGGCGCAGATCAAGACGCTGTCGAGCGCTCAGGTGACGTCGCTGACGACGACGCAATTCTCCGGCCTGACGGCGACCCAGTTGGGTTCGTTGAGCACGACGCAGATCGGAGGCTTAAGCGCGGCGGAGATCGGCGTCATGACGACGACGCAGGTCAAGGGATTGACGTCGAGCGAGATCGGGGCGCTGACCGGGGCGCAACTGGGGGCCTTGTCGCCGACCCAGTTGGGGGTTCTGAGCACGTCGGCGCTGGGTGGCCTGAACGCGACGGCGCTTTCCAATCTGACGACGACGCAACTGGGCGGCTTGACCTCGACCCAGTTGGCATCGCTGACGACGACGCAACTGTCGGGCTTAAGCGCGACGGAAGTCTCCGATCTGACGACGACGCAGCTCGCCGGCTTGACGGCGTCCCAGCTGGGATCGGTCACGGCGACGCAGATCGGCGGCTTGAGCACGACGGATGTCAGCGCCTTGAGCGCGACGCAAGTCAAGGGGTTGAGTTCGACGGCGGTGGCGGCCTTGTCGGCGGCGCAGTTGGGGGTGATGACCTCGACCCAGTTGGCGGCCCTGACGACGACGGCATTGGCCGGCCTGACCTCGACGCAGCTGTCGAGCTTGACGACGACGCAACTCGCCGGGTTGACGGCAACGCAGGCCGGCGGCCTGACGGCGACGCAGATTTCCGGCTTGAGCACGACGGATGTCAGTGCCTTGAGCGTGACGCAGATGAAGGGGCTGACCTCGACGGCGGTTGCGGCCCTGTCGGCGGCGCAGTTGGGGGTGGTGACCTCGACGCAGCTGGCGGCCCTGACGGTGACGGCCTTGGGCGGCCTGACCTCGACCTCGATCGGCAGCCTGGCGGCGACACAGCTTTCCGGTCTGGCGGCGACGCAGATCGCCGGCCTGACGACGACGCAGCTGGGCGGCTTGACCGCGGTGGAAGTCGGTGAGCTGACCAATACGCAGGTCGCCGGCCTGACCGCCACGCAACTGGCCGCACTCGATGCCACCCAGCTCGGCGCCTTGACGGCGACGCAGCTGGCGGCTCTCAGCGCGGCGCAGATCAAGACGCTGTCGAGCACTCAGGTGACGTCGCTGACGACGACGCAATTCTCCGGCCTGACGGCGACCCAGTTGGGTTCGTTGAGCACGACGCAGATCGGAGGCTTAAGCGCGGCGGAGATCGGCGTCATGACGACGACGCAGGTCAAGGGGTTGACGTCGAGCGAGATCGGGGCGCTGACTGGGGCGCAACTGGGGGCCTTGTCACCGACCCAGCTGGGGGTTCTGAGCACGTCGGCGCTGGGCGGCCTGAACGCGACAGCGCTTTCCAATCTGACGACGACCCAGCTTGGCGGCTTGACCTCGACCCAGTTGGCATCGCTGACGACGACGCAGCTGTCGGGCTTAAGCGCGACGGAAGTCTCCGATCTGACGACGACGCAGCTCGCCGGCTTGACGGCGTCCCAGCTGGGATCGGTCACGGCGACGCAGATCGGCGGCTTGAGCACGACGGATGTCAGTGCCTTGAGCGTGACGCAGATGAAGGGGTTGACCTCGACGGCGGTGGCGGCCTTGTCCGCTGCGCAGCTGGGGGTGGTGACCTCGACGCAGCTGGCGGCCTTGACGACGACGGCCTTGGCCGGCCTGACCTCGACGCAGCTGTCGAGCTTGACGACGACGCAACTCGCCGGGTTGACGGCAACGCAGGCCGGCGGCCTGACGGCGACGCAGATTTCCGGCTTGAGCACGACGGATGTCAGTGCCTTGAGCGTGACGCAGATGAAGGGGCTGACCTCGACGGCGGTTGCGGCCCTATCGGCGGCGCAGTTGGGGGTGGTGACCTCGACGCAGCTGGCGGCCCTGACGGTGACGGCCTTGGGCGGCCTGACCTCGACCTCGATCGGCAGTCTGGCGGCGACGCAGCTTTCCGGTCTGGCGGCGACGCAGATCGCCGGCCTGACGACGACGCAGCTGGGCGGCTTGACCGCGGTGGAAGTCGGTGAGCTGACCAATACGCAGGTCGCCGGCCTGACCGCCACGCAACTGGCCGCGCTCGATGCCACCCAGCTCGGCGCCTTGACGGCGACGCAGCTGGCGGCTCTCAGCGCGGCGCAGATCAAGACGCTGTCGAGCACTCAGGTGACGTCGCTGACGACGACGCAATTCTCCGGCCTGACGGCGACCCAGTTGGGTTCGTTGAGCACGACGCAGATCGGAGGCTTAAGCGCGGCGGAGATCGGCGTCATGACGACGACGCAGGTCAAGGGGTTGACGTCGAGCGAGATCGGGGCGCTGACCGGGGCGCAACTGGGGGCCTTGTCACCGACCCAGCTGGGGGTCCTGAGCACGTCCGCACTGGGCGGCCTGAACGCGACGGCGCTTTCCAATCTGACGACGACGCAACTGGGCGGCTTGACCTCGACCCAGTTGGCATCGCTGACGACGACGCAACTGTCGGGCTTAAGCGCGACGGAAGTCTCCGATCTGACGACGACGCAGCTCGCCGGCTTGACGGCGTCCCAGCTGGGATCGGTCACGGCGACGCAGATCGGCGGCTTGAGCACGACGGATGTCAGTGCCTTGAGCGCGACGCAGATGAAGGGGCTGACCTCGACGGCGGTGGCGGCCTTGTCCGCTGCGCAGTTGGGGGTGGTGACCTCGACGCAGTTGGCGGCCTTGACGGTGACGGCCTTGGGCGGCCTGACCTCGACCTCGATCGGCAGCCTGGCGGCGACGCAGCTTTCCGGTCTGGCGGCGACGCAGATCTCCGGCCTGACGACGACGCAGATGGGCGGCCTGACCACGACGGAAGTCGGCGAACTGACCAATACGCAGCTTCTTGGGCTGACGGGCACACAACTATCGTCGTTGGCGGGAACTCAATTGGCGGCGTTGGCCTCGTCGCAGTTGGCCGTATTGACGACAGCGCAGATCAAGACCTTGTCCGCGAGCCAGATCGGCGCCTTGACGACGACCCAGCTCGGCGGCCTGACCGCCACTCAGCTGGGGGCTTTGACGACGACGGAGATCGCGGGCTTGAGTACGGTGGAAATCGGCTCGCTGAACGGCACTCAATTGAAAGGCCTGACCGGAACGGAACTCGTCAATTTAACGACAACCCAGCTCGCGGCCTTGTCGGCAACGCAGATCGGAGGACTGACGACAACGGCGGTGGGAGGGTTGACCGCGACGGTGGTCGCCGATTTGACGACGACCCAGCTTGGCGGCCTGACCTCGTCTCAGATGGCGTCGCTGACAACGACGGCGTTGTCCGGTCTGACGGCGACGCAAATCGGTGATTTGACGGCAACCCAGCTCGGTGGTTTGACGGCAACGCAGATCAGCGCCATCGGCGCGACGCAGATCGGTGGATTGAACACCACGGCGATCAGCGGGTTGACCGTCACCCAGATCAAAGGCATGAGCAGTACCGAAGTCGGCAGTTTGGCTGCGACCCAGCTCGGGGCCTTGTCGGCAACCCAGATCGGGGCGTTGACCACCACCGCATTGGGCGGCCTGACCTCGACCCAGGTCGGTGATTTGACGGTCACCCAGCTCGCCGGCCTGACGGCCACTCAAATGGCCGCATTGGCCGCGACTCAGCTCGCCGGTTTCAGTACGACGGACGTTGCAGCCTTGAGCGGTACCCAGATCAAGGGACTGGTCAGCAGCGAAGTGGCCAATCTGACGGCGACGCAACTCGCGGCCCTGAGCTCGGCACAGCTTGGTGCCCTGACCACGGCGGCATTGGGCGGCCTCAGCGCGACGGCGATCGCTGGTTTGACGACGACGCAGCTGGGGGGGCTGACCTCCTCGCAGATCACCGCCTTGACGACCGCGCAGCTTTCCGGACTGGACGCCACCGACGTCGGCGCCTTGGCCAATACGCAGATCACCGCTCTGAGCTTGACCCAACTGGGCGCACTGACGGCGACACAATTCGGAGCGCTGACGGCGACACAGCTCGGAGCCATGAGCGTCGTACAGATCAAGGAATTGTCTTCCAGCCAGGTTTCCTTGCTGACATCGACGCAACTTACCGGCCTGACGATGACGCAGATCAGTGCCCTTACCACGTCACAGCTCGGCGCTTTGTCGACGACGGACGTCGCCACTTTGTCGACCACCCAGGTCAAGGGACTGGCGGCAACGGGCGTTGCGGCTCTTTCGACGACACAGATCGGCGTCTTGTCGCCAACCCAGATGGGAGCCCTGAGCACGGCGGCGTTGACGGGTCTGACCGCCGCCCAGATCGCCGCTCTGAGCATCACGCAATTGAGTGGTTTCACGGCCACGCAGGTAGGGGTGTTGACGTCGACGGAACTCGGGGCTCTGACGACGGCCGACATCTCGGCGATGACTGTTACTCAGTTGGCCGGCTTGGTGAAGGCGCAACTGAATGCCCTGTCCACGGCTCAATTGGACTCCCTGGGGACCACCCAGATCGCGTCGTTGTCCAGCACGCAGCTTAACGGCCTGACGACGACGGCGATCGACGCTTTGACGACGACGCAAATTACCGCCTTGACGCCGTCCCAGATCAGTTCCCTGGCCACGACCGAGCTCAACAGTCTCACGTCCAGCGAAATCGCCGCCTTGACGACGGCTCAGATCAGCAGCCTGAAGACGTCGCAGATCGCCAATTTGTCGACCACCACTCTCAGTGCCTTGACGACGACCGAGATCGGGGCTTTGAGCAGCACCCAGGCCCATGCCTTGACCGATACCCAGATCGTCAGCATGACGACCCAGCAGTTTTCCGCACTGAAAAGCGTCTGGTGACGCGCATTTCTTGAGCGGCGGGCGGGGAGTGCTGCCTGTTTCTTGGGCGGAGGTGTCGATCTTCGCCCATCCGGGGAAAACCTGATCGGCAAAATGGCGCAACTCCGGACCAATTTTAGAATTGGTCCGGATCTTGCTGATGACCTTCTCATTGGTTCCCGAGTCGTTGGGGAACCACTTTGAGAATTGGTTTGCGGATGGACCCTACGGTTGCCCCCCAGGACGGTGCGCAGAATTCCAATCTGGCCTTGGCCGAGATCAGGCGGCTTATCGATAGATTGATCGCAGCCGGCGATCAACGGTTGCCACCGGAACGGCGTCTTGCCGAAGATTTCAAGGTCGGTCGGCGGGCGGTGCGGCGTGCTCTTGAAGTGCTGGATGCCGAAGGCGTGCTGCGGCGCCGTCACGGCAGCGGCAACTTCATCGCGCTTCGATCCGGGCCGCCGGTCGCCGAGCCGCCGGGAGAGACGGCGCTGTTCGACATTGCGGAGCGCTCGACGCCGATCGAGGTGATGGAGGTGCGCCTGCATGTCGAGCCGGCTCTGGCGCGGCTGGCGGCGCTGAAGGCGCGCCGGGACGATATCGAGCAATTGCGCCGCCTGGCCGACAAAGCGGCGGCGAGCGAGGACGCCGACGGCCACGAGCTATGGGACGGGGCCTTCCATCGCAAGATCGCGCAGGCGGCCGGGAACTCGTTGTTCCTGGCTCTGTTCGACGCCGTAGACCATGTCCGTGAACACCAGCCCTGGCGAGTCCTGCGTCAAAGGGCGCGGTCGCAGGCCCGGCACGCCGTTTATATCGAACATCACGAGCGGATCGTTCAGGCGATCGCCGCCCGTGACGCCATGGCCGCCGGCGCGGCCATGCGCGAGCATCTGAGGGCCTTGCAGGAGGCTTTGACGGCATGCCTGACGGAGGACGGGAATGACGGCGGCTGACGTGACGCTCTCCCAAGCTTGCGGCCAGGCCGAGGATACCGTTCTCGCCGTCGAGGGCTTATCCATCGGCTTCGGTTCCTCTCCCGTCGATCTGGTCGACGACGTCTCTTTCCGCGTGGGACGGGGACGGACCCTGGCCATCGTCGGTGAGTCGGGCTGCGGCAAAAGCATCACCTCGCTGGCCCTGATGGGCCTGCTGCCATCGCCGCCGGCCCGGATCGCCCATCGCTCGGCCCGCTTTCTCGGGCGCGACCCGCTGACCCTGGGCCAACGGGCTTTCGCCGATCTTCGCGGCGACCGCATGGCGATGATCTTTCAGGAGCCGATGACCTCGCTCAATCCGGTGTTCACCGTCGGCCAGCAGATCATCGAGGGCGTCCTGCGCCATAAGGATGTCGGTTGGAACGAGGCCCGGGCGCGGGCGGTGGCCATGCTCGCCCGGGTGCGGATCGCCGGGGCGGAACGGCGCCTCGGTGCCTATCCTCACGAATTGTCGGGCGGAATGCGTCAAAGGGTGATGATCGCCATGGCCCTGGTCAATCAGCCCGATCTCCTGATCGCCGATGAGCCGACCACCGCCCTCGACGTCACCATCCAGGCGCAGATCCTCAGTCTGATCGAAGAGTTGCAGGCGACGACGGGAACGGCCGTCCTCTTGATCACCCATGATTTGGGCGTGGTCGCCGAAACCGCGCATGACGTGATCGTCATGTATGCCGGACGCGTCGTCGAAAGCGGGCCGGTCGAGGCGCTGTTTTCCGACCCCCAGCATCCCTACACCATCGGACTGATGGGAGCGATGCCGTCGATGGGGCGCCGCGAGGGACGGCTCCTGTCCATTCCGGGGGCCGTGCCGCCGCCGTCCCGCTTTCCCGCCGGCTGCCGGTTCGCCACCCGCTGTCCCTTCGCCGACGACCGTTGCCATGCCCAAAAGCCGCCGATGGTCGAGGCCGGCCCGGGGCACGCCGTGCGCTGCTGGAAGGCCCCCCTGGAAGAGTATCTGCCGTCATGACGCCGCTTTCCCGCCCGATCATCGAGACGGTCGGTCTCGAAAAGCATTTCCATCTTCCGGCGGGACCGTTCCGGCCGGCAGCCACCTTGCGTGCTGTGGACGGTATCGATCTTGCCGTCAGGGAAGGCGAGACGCTGGCACTGGTCGGTGAGTCCGGCTGCGGCAAGTCCACCTTGGGGCGGATGCTGGTCGGCCTGCTGGATCCCTCCGGCGGCGACGTCGTCTATCGGGGTCGCAATCTGGCCGCCTTCACCAGGCCGGAGTTGCGCAGCTTGCGCCGGGAGTTGCAGATCATCTTCCAGGATCCGTTCTCCTCGCTCAATCCGCGGATGCTGGTCTCGGACATTGTCGGCGAGCCCCTGTGGCTGCATGAGGGGCTTGGCCGGCGAGCGCGCGGCGAGCGGGTGGCCGAACTGCTTTCCCTGGTCGGTCTGTCGCCCGAGCATGGCGAACGCTATCCCCATGAATTTTCGGGCGGCCAGCGCCAGCGCATCGGCATTGCCCGCGCCCTGGCCTGCGGGCCCAAAGTGATCGTCGGCGACGAACCCGTCTCGGCCCTCGATATCTCGGTGCAGGCGCAGATCGTCAATCTGCTGGAGGATCTCAAGGAGCGGCTGGGGCTGACCCTGATCGTGGTGGCTCATGGCTTGGGGGTGATCCGTCACATGAGCGATCGCGTGGCGGTGATGTATCTGGGGGAAATCGTCGAGATGGCGGAGACCGACGCCTTGTTCGACTCTCCTTTGCATCCCTACAGCCGGGCCTTGCTGGCGGCCAATCCGCGCGCCGTCGCGGGGGACCGGCGGCCGCGCCGCCTGCTGGAGGGCGAGGTGCCCAGCCCGACGGCCCCCCCGTCGGGCTGCCGGTTCCACACCCGCTGCCCCCATGCCCAGGCGATTTGCGCGGAGAGCCGCCCGCGGCTGGCCCCGGCGGGTACGGCGCCACGCCAGGTGGCCTGTCATTTCTGGGCCGAGATCGCCGAAGGCGAGGTCGCGCACCTCCCGTCTCCCGTCCGCCCCCCCGCTCTTACCCGGCGGCTCGCGCTGTTCAGCGAGTCGTCGAACGCCCATCTTCGTCACGAGGAATAAGGACCAATGCCGATGACTTTTTCCTTTCTCCCATCCCGTTGGCGTCCGGCGGCGATCGCCGGTCTTGCCGCCTTGTTCCTCGGCTCCGGCGCCGCCACGGCGGCAACCACCCTGCGCATCGGCCTTCAGGACGATGCCGACGCCCTCGATCCCCATCTGTCGAGGAGTTATGTCGGACGGATCGTTTTCGCTTCGCTGTGCGACAAGCTGGTCGATGTCGACGCCTCGCTGAAATTCGTTCCCCAGCTGGCCACCGAATGGAACTGGGGCAACAACGGCAAGACGCTGACCATGAAGCTGCGTCCCGGTGTCAAATTCCATGATGGGACGAGCTTCGACGCGGCGGCGGTGAAGGCCAATATCGAACGCGCCAAGACCCTGCCGGAATCGGTGCGCAAGAACGAGTTGTCCATGGTCGACAAGGTGACGGTGGAGGGGCCGTTGACCGTCGTCTTCGAACTGAAGCAGCCCGACGTCACTCTGCTTGCCCAATTGTCGGACCGCGCCGGCATGATGATCTCGCCGGCCGCCGCCGCCAAATCCGATTTCGCCACCCATCCGGTCTGCGCCGGCCCCTACCAGTTCGTCGAACGCGTGCAGCAGGGCCGGATCGTCTTGCAGAAATTCGCCGACTACTGGGACAAGGACGCTTACCGGATCGACCGGGTCGAGTTTCTGCCGATCCCCGACACCACGGTACGGCTGGCCAATCTGAAATCGGGCGGCCTCGACCTCATCGAGCGTGTGGCCGCCAGCGACATCAGGTCGATCAAGGCCTCGCCCGGCCTGCAACTGGCGACCTCGCCGGGGCTCGGCTATCAATCGATCGAGATCAATGTCGGCAATGGCGACAAATCCAAGACGGCCTTCGGACAGAACAAGCTGTTGCGGCAGGCCTTCTCGCTGGCCATCGACCGCGAGGCGATCAATCAGGCGGTTTTCGACGGCGTCTTCACGCCCGGCAATCAGTCGCTGCCGCCCTCCAATCCCTATTACGCCAAGGATTTCCCCGTGCAGGGACGGGACATCGAAAGAGCCAGGCAATTGGTGAAGCAAGCGGGCGGCGGGCCGGTCGCCATCGAAATGCTGACCCCCAACAATCCCGTCCTGATGCAGGTCGCTCAGGTGATCCAGGCGATGGTTGGTGAAGCCGGCTTCGAGGTCAGCCTGAAAGCGACCGAGTTCGCCACCCTGCTCAGCGATACCCAGAAGGGCAATTTCCAGGCCGCGCTGTTCGCCTGGTCGGGGCGAACCGATCCCGACGGCAACATCGGCCCCTTCATGGCTTGCGGGGCCGGTCTCAACGATCCGCGTTATTGCAACGCCGATGTCGACAAGGCGCTGGCCAGCGCCCGCGGCACCTCATCGCCCGACGAGCGGAAAGCCTTCTATGCCAAGGCGGCGGCCCATTACCTGGAGGATCTGCCGATCCTCTATCTCTATCACGAGACGCGTCTTTTCGCGGTTTCGAAGAAGGTCTCCGGGTTTGCCGCCCATCCTGACGGGCTGGTCCGCCTGCGCGGCGTTTCCTTGAGCAACTGAGAAATGGCCATCGTCGCCGAGGCGCCATCATGCTGAGCTTCGTTCTCCGCCGTCTTGCCGTGATGGCGCCGACCCTTGTCCTGGTCTCGATGCTGGTCTTCTCGTTGCAGAAGCTGCTGCCGGGCGATCCGGTGCTGGCGATGGCCGGCGAGGACAGGGATCCCGCCGTCATCGCCCAATTGCGTGAGCGGTACGGCTTCAATGATCCGGTGCCCGTCCAGTATCTGCATTGGGCGCGGCAGGTGGCTCATGGCGATCTCGGCATGTCCCTGCGCACCCACCAGACCGTCGCGGCACTGCTGGCCGAGAAGCTGCCACCCACCATCGAACTGGCCATATTGTCCCTGCTGGTCGCCCTGGTCGTCGGCATTCCCGCCGGTATCGCGTCGGCGGTGCGCAAGGGGACGATGACCGACCATGTGGCCAATGTCGTCGCCCTCTCGGGTCTGTCGATTCCGCATTTCTGGTTGGGAATTCTGCTGATTTTGCTGTTTTCTGTGACCCTTCGCTGGCTGCCGGCCGTCGGCTACGTGCCTTTCGCGGGCGATCCCGCCGGCAATCTGATCGCCATGATCATGCCGGCCGTGGTGGTCGGCGGCGGCTTGGCGGCGGTTCTCATGCGTCATACCCGCAGCGCCATGCTGGGTGTGCTGAACAGCGATTACGTTCGTACGGCCCGCGCCAAGGGCTTGCTGTTCCGCGCGGTGATTCTGCGTCACGCCTTCCGCAACGCGCTGTTTCCCATCGTCACCATGAGCACCCTGCTGTTCGGCGAACTGCTGGGGGGCGCCGTGCTGACCGAGCAGGTGTTCACCATTCCCGGATTCGGCAAGCTGATGGTCGATGCGGTGTTCAACCGCGATTACGCGGTGGTCCAGGGCGTGGTCCTCTGCGTGGCCGCCGCCTTCCTGCTGCTCAATCTGGCCGCCGACGTGGTCTATATGCTGATCAATCCCCGTCTCAGGAGGCCGCGATGAAAAGTCGCCGGCTGGGTAAGTTCCTGCGCCATCACAGCGCGGTTGCCGGGTTGGCCGTCGTCGCCTTCTTCGTCGCCGTCGCCATCCTGGCTCCGCTGATAATGCCGGACGATCCGCTGAAGACGAATTTCCTGGCGGTTCGCAAGGCGCCGTCAATGGCCCATTGGCTGGGCACCGACGAACTCGGGCGGGACATCCTGTCGCGGATGATGTTGGGGGCGCGGGCCTCCCTGCTGGCCGGCGGCATTTCGGTCGTCATCGCCATGGCGGTCGGCGTGCCGCTGGGACTGATCGCCGGTTATTTCGGCAAGGCGACCGATATGGTGATCTCCCGCCTGACCGAAGCCATGCTGTCTTGTCCCTTTCTCATCCTGGCCATCACCCTGGGCGCCTTCCTGGGGCCCAGCCTCGGCAATGCGATGATCGCCATCGCCTTGTCGGCGGCGCCGATCTTCATCCGGCTGACCCGGGGCGAGGTGATGTCGGTGAGCCGCGAGGATTATGTGGACGGCGCCCGGGCCATCGGATTGCCGCACCGTTGGATCATCATCCGTTACGTTTTGCCCAACATCCTCTCGCCGCTCCTGGTGCAGGCCACCCTGACCGTGGCCACGGCGATCATCGCCGAGGCCAGCCTGTCCTTTCTGGGCCTGGGCCAGCAGCCTCCGGCTCCGTCCTGGGGCGCCATGTTGAATGTCGCCAAGAATTTTCTCGAACAGGCGCCCTGGATGTCGGTTTCACCGGGCATCGCGATCTTTCTTGTCGTCCTGGGGCTCAATCTGCTAGGCGACGGTCTCAGGGATGCCCTTGATCCAAGGGGCGATTGAAACCAAGTCCCAATCCCTTTCGTCCGTGTCATGAAGGAGTCCGTCTTGAAGGCCGCATCGCTCGACTATCTCGTCTCCTATCCTTCCGCCCGCTCGGCGGTGATGGGGCGGAACATGGTTGCCACCTCGCAGCCCCTGGCCGCCCAGGCCGGCCTGAGCATGTTGCAGAAAGGGGGCAACGCGGTGGATGCGGCGCTGGCCACCGCCATGACCCTGACGGTGGTGGAACCCACGGGATGCGGGTTGGGCAGCGACGCCTTCGCCATCGTCTGGGATGGAAAGCGACTGCATGGATTGAACGCTTCCGGCCGTTCTCCCTCGGCCTGGACGGCGGAACGTTTCGCCGGCCTTTCGACCATGCCGCAGCGGGGCTGGGATGCGGTGACGACGCCGGGCGTCGTTTCCGGCTGGATCGCGCTGCATGAGCGTTTCGGTTCGCTGCCGCTCGAGGTCATCGCGGCGCCGGCCATCGGTTACGCCCGCCATGGCTATCCGGTCAGTCCGATCATCGCCACCCTGTGGGCGCGGGGCGCCGCCGTTCTGGGCGAACAGCCCGGTTTCGCCGAGACTTTTCTGCCCGGCGGGCGGGCGCCCAAGGCGGGCGAGCTGTTCCGCTCGGAAGGGCATGCCCATACCTTGGAGCGCATCGTCGAGACCCGTGGCGAGGCATTCTACCGGGGTGACGTCGCCGAGAGGATCGTCGCTTTCGCCAAGGCGGGCGGCGGTGCGCTCAGCCTCGACGATCTGGGCAGTCACCAGGCCGACTGGGTCGAGGTGATGCGCCAGGATTTCGCCGGCGGCGCCGTGCATGAACTGCCGCCGAACGGGCAGGGCATCGCCACGCTGATCGGGCTTGGGCTTCTCAAGGCGGCCGGTATCGGCAAGGCGCCGGTGGACGATATCGAAACCCTCCATGCGGCGATCGAGGCGACCAAGATCGCCCTGGCCGACACCCGCCATTACGTCACCGATCCCGCCGCCATGGCCCTCGACCCCGGCCTGCTGCTCGATCCCGCCTATCTGGCCGAGCGCGCCCGCCTCATCGATCCGGCGCGCGCGGGCGATCCCGGCCACGGCCAGCCGCGTCCCGGCGGCACCGTCTATATGGCCGCCGCCGACGCCAACGGCATGATGGTGTCTTTCATCCAGTCGAACTATATGGGGTTCGGTTCCGGCGTGGTGGTGCCGGGGGTGGGCGTCAGCCTGCAGAACCGCGGCGCGGATTTCATGTTGACGCCGGGACACGCCAACCAGGTGGCGCCTCGCAAGCGGACGTTCCACACCATCATCCCGGGTTTCGCCACCAATGCCGACGGTTCGCCCCTGATGTCGTTCGGCGTCATGGGCGGCCCGATCCAGGCGCAGGGCCATTTGCAGATGGCTCTGCGCATCATGGCCTATGGCCAGAATCCGCAGGCCGCCGCCGACGCGCCGCGCTGGCGCGTGCTGGCCGGACGGAAGATCGCCGTCGAGGACAGCATGGATCCGTCGCTGATCGAAGGCCTGCGGGCTCGTGGCCATGATGTGGTGGTGGAGGCTCCCGATACCTCCTTCGCTTTCGGCGGGGCCCAGATTGTGCTGCGCGATGGCGAGTCCGGCCATTACGTCGCTGGTTCCGATCCCCGCAAGGATGGTCAGGCGGTGGCTTTTTGAGGACGCCAAAGCCCCGTCCGCGCGGTGGACGGGGCCTGTTCGATGAAGCTCCAGCAGAGCGGCACGGCGGCCGGGCGGCGCCATCCCCGTGCGACATGGAAGCGCCAGAGACGTTCCGCGCCCGGAAACTCGCCTCCGGCGGCGGCGCTCCAGTCTATTTCCGCCTCGCCCTGCAGATGCAGCAGGTCGCCCTGCTCGAAATCCAGGAAAAGCAAGGCCGTCCGGGGCTCTCCGAGAAGATTGCCGAGCGTGTTGAAATAGCGGTTGCCCCGGAAATCGGGAATGGTCAGGACGTCGCCGGCGATGCGCACGAAGCCGGGACGTCCGCCGCGATGGGAAATGTCGGCGCCGCCATTGTCCTCCAGCCTGTTCCTCGACCGGCTGGCGACGAAAAAGGTGTCGGCTTGGGAGATCAGGATTTGCGCCCGCGCGTCGAGCGAGGCCAGCCGGTCCGTCTCGCCGGCGGGACGCGCCAGCGCAACGACGGAACGCTGTTGGATATATTTCGGACAGTTGCCGAAGCTTTGATGCACGGCGACGGTCAGGGCTCGTTCATCGCGCGCCGATACCCGTCCATTGGCCCGGTTGCGTCTGCGTGTCGCGAAATCGATGCCGAGGATACCGATATCCAGGCCGGACGTGATGGCCGCCACGGTGGGATCGCCGGGTTCTGGCGGCAACTCGATGCGCAGGGTGGCTGCGTCGGGTGACTGAATGAAGCCGGGATCCCCGGTCAGCATCGTCGCGGCGGGCCAACCGTCGGTGGCGACGATGCCGACCGGTAGATAGCGGAGTCCGGCGAAGAAGTCGCGATGCTGTTCCGGCATGCGCTCGCGGATGGCCGCACCCGCCGGCCCGCCGCCAGCCTGCCGCTGGGCGGTCAACTCGTCGGCGTGGAAGGGGAGAAAGCCGCTCATCGGCGCCTCACCCGGCCCGAGGAAGCGGTGAGGCGGGCATGGCGCGGAATTTCGGCAATGCCTCGATACGGTGCAGCCATTCGCCGACGGCGGGGTAGGGCGCGAGGGAGATACCACCCTCCGGGGCATGGGCGACATAGGCATAACAGGCGAGATCGGCGATGGTCGGATGATCCGTCGCCAGATAGCGCCGCCCGGCCAGGTGCGCTTCCATGAAGGCGAGCAGCGTCGCTGCGATCCCGGCTGCACGGATCGCGTCGCCGTCCAGGGACCACAGTGCGACGATCCGGGCGGCCGCCGGACCATATCGCAGTTCGCCCGCGGCGATCGACAGCCAGCGCTGGACATGGGCGGCCGCGACCGGATCCTCGGGCAGCCAAGGGCTTCCCGGAGCGTAGCGCTTGGCCAGATAGACCAGGATCGCATTGCTGTCGGCCAGCACGAGACCGCCGTCTTCCAGCACCGGAATCTGTCCCAACGGATTAAGCCGGCGGAAGGCCGGGCCTTGCCGGACCTCGTCGGGGGCCGGAATCAGCCGATAGGGCAGATCCAGCATCGCCAGCAGCAATTCAACCCGATGGGTGTGTCCCGACAACGGCAGGCCATGCAGAACAATGATGGGATCTGAGGTCATGATGTCGTCCTTGACTGGATGCGTGATAACCGGGCACAAGATAATTCTTGCAAAAAATTTAGAAAATTGGCCGAATTTGAAATTCATAATTCCACTTATGGGAATAATTTATGGATCGTCTCGACGAACTGGAGGTGCTGATCGCCATCATCGATGAAGGCAGCCTGATCGGTGCCGCCCGTCGGTTGCGTCGTTCGCCGCCGGCGGTAACGCGGACGCTGGCCATGCTGGAGGACCGCGTCGGCGAGCGTTTGGTGGAGCGGACGACGCGGAAGCTTTCGGCGACTGAGCGTGGGTTCCGGCTGGCGGAACGGGCGCGGACCATGCTCACCGAATACGAGGCCATGATGACCGAGGGTGGCTTTGGCCCATTGTGCGGTCTCTTGCGGGTGACGGCGCCGGTGCAGTTCGGACGCCGGCATGTCGCCCCGCTGGTTTCAAGCTTTCTCGACGCCTTCCCCGATATGCAGGTCGAACTGGTGTTGAACGACCGCAATCTCGATCTCATCGAGGAGGGGCTCGATGTGGCGGTGCGCATCGGGCATCTCGACGATTCGACCTTGCTGGTCCGACGCGTCGGCGAGGTCAGGCGGGTTCTGGTGGCCAGTCCCGACTATCTGGCCCGTCATGGTGCGCCGCAGACGCCGGAGGATCTTTCCCGTCATGCGACCATTTTCGGAACGCTGCGCTCGGGTTCCCTCGAATGGCGTTTCGAGGTCGGAGGGCGGACGACGGTGGTGCGCCTGAGGCCTCGGCTGCTGGTCAATGAAATCGAGGCGCAGCTTATCGCCGCGCGAGCGGGAAGGGGGATTGCCCGGTTGCTGTCCTACCAGGTCGCCGACGACGTGGCGACGGGCTCCCTGGTTCGCCTGCTGCCGGCGTTCGAACCCCCTCCCTGGCCGGTGCAACTCGTCGTCCGCGGCGGTCGTCACATGGCGCCGAAGATCCGGGCCTTTCTCGACCATGCGGGTGACGCTTTGCGCAAACTGCCGGTTATCCATGGGCCGGCGGAGGAGGTTTCCGATCGGTAATGTTCTTCCGGTCCCTTCCTTAATATTACGCCAGCCGTCGCCATGTCCCGGCGGCGCTTCGCGTCTTCATCGATTTTATCAAGGGACCGGCAAAGGCAGGGGAATAACGTCCCCCGCCCCCGTCTTCAACCGTTGGCGAGCCAGTCTTCGACCAGTCGCCGGGCGATGGAATCCGGGTTCGGCAGGCTGCGCCCGCTTTCGGCCAAACGCCGGAGATCGGCGCGGGTGAACCACTCCGCCGTTTCAAGTTCGGTGGTATCGATGCGTAGGGGAATGACCGCATCGGTCTCGGCGGTGTAGCCCAGCATCAGGGAACTGGGGAACGGCCAGGGTTGCGAGGAATGATAGCGCAGCCGCGAGACGGGGACGCCGACTTCCTCCATGACCTCGCGGGCGACGGCTTCCTCAAGGCTTTCCCCGGGCTCGACGAATCCGGCGAGCGTGGAGAACATGCCCGGCCGCCAGCGTGCCTGCCGGCCGAGAATGCAGTGGTCGCCGGCCGAAACGAGAACGATCACCGCCGGATCGGTCCGAGGATAATGTTCGGCATCGCAATCGGCGTTGGTGCATCGGCGCGTATGCCCCCCATGGGTGCTGACCGTCGGGGCGCCGCAACGTCCGCAGAACCCGTGTGTGCGGTGCCAATGCACCATTCCCCGGGCATAGGCGAGCAGGGCGCCGTCGCTCTGCGGCAACAGGGGGCCGACTTCCCGCAGTTCGGCGAATTCGCCAAGGGTGTCCAGTTCCGGTAATTCGGCCGGATCGGCGAGGCGGTGCAAATCCAGCGCAAAATGAGCCGCCCCCTGGTCCATCCCCAGGAACAGCGGCGCCGAGCCCTGTTCGGTGAGCCAGGCGGAGTCCGCATAGGAAAGGCGCGCCGCCCGGACCGTGGTCTGTTCGCGACAGATCAGATTCTGGGTACGCCAGATCGGGATCAGGCGTGTCGTAGGATGCTTGAGCCGTTCGGCCAGCCATCCGGCGTCGCCACGCAGTTCCCCCGCCCGATCGAGGGAGCCACCACTATAGATATTGGCTTTCATCGGCACAGCCTGCCACACGCCGGCCTGCGCGACAAAGAAAAGGACTCTTCCTAAAACGCAAGGCTGGGCGGTGGTTTTAAACCCTTGCCCGAGGGGGGCGACGCCTAAGGACCTGACGCGAAATAATCGCGTCAGGTCCTTAGGTTGTGAATGACGCCTGCGCCTCCGGCTTGGGCGGGCTCAGGCGCCGCTCGGGCTTAAGGCGCCTCTCTTCCCCTCGGGGTTGGCAACACTCCGATCAGGCGAGGATCAGGCGTACGGGCACGTTGTTACGGGTCGCGTTCGAATAGGGGCACACCTGGTGCGCCTTGTCGACCAGGGCTTGGGCGTCGTCTTTCGAAAGTCCGGGCAGGGCGATTTCCAGTTCGACGTCGATGCCGAAACCGCCTTCGGAACGCGGTCCGATGCCGACGGTGGCCTTGACGGTGGTGTCCGCCGGAACCTTCGGTCCGCCTTGCGAGGCGACGAATTTCATGGCGCCGAGGAAACAGGCCGAATAGCCGGCGGCAAACAACTGCTCGGGGTTGTTGCCGGGGCCGCCCGCGCCGCCCAGTTCCTTCGGGGTGCTCAGCTTGACGTCGAGGCTGCCGTCGGTGGTGGCGGCGTGGCCGTCGCGGCCGCCGGTGGCGGTTGCACTGGTCTTATAGAGAACGGTGACGGGCATGAGAAACTCCTTCTGAATAGAGCTGCGTGATCTTGGATAGCGGTTCGGTTGCGTTCCGCCAATCAGTTCCATTGGGAAACGAGGCGGCGTTGACCTTGGATTAATCATTATTACGCGATTCAATCGTGCGCTATATAACTGTTCGCATGGCTGCCATGCATATTGAGTTTTTTGCGATTTAATCGTGTGCGATAGAGTTCAGCGGTTTTACCCCGGAGTTCCCATGGCAGACGAACAATTGACCCTCGGCCGGTTTCTGTGCTTCGCGATATATTCGGCCAACCACGCGTTCAACCGGGTCTACAAGCCGCTGCTCGACAAGCTGGGACTGACCTATCCTCAGTATCTGGTGATGGTCATCCTGTGGGAAGACGATGACCAGACGGTCGGGCGGATCGGCGAACGGCTCTATCTCGAATCCAGCACATTGACGCCGTTGCTGAAGCGGTTGGAGGCGGCGGGTTATCTCCGCCGCGAGCGCGACATGTCGGATGAGCGTCAGGTGCGTGTGCGGCTGACCGATTCGGGGCGGCAATTGCGGGGCCAGGCGGCTGTTCTACCCGGTTGCATCATCGAGGCGTCGGGACTGGGAATCGAGAAGTTGCAACAGCTTCAAGGTGACGTCAGCAGGCTGCGCGATGCCTTGATGACCTTCGGGCAGGATGACGAGGCGTCGGGTAAATAATAACCTGAGCGCGAGGCGGGGATGCGCCAGGACCGCTTTCTCCACCGGGCCATTCCGTCTCTCATGATCACGACGGACTTGCAAAAGACCTTATTTTGCTTGATGTTTTCCGCTGTTGGCCGAGCCGGGGCGCCTGCTCGGGTCTGGGGCTGTTTTCTCAATTATTGCGCGCCGCAGATTTCTGCCGGCTTGATGATCGGCCTTGAAAAAGGGTGGTCTGTTATTATTGGTGAAATTGGTCTGGCCACTTGGCCCAATTACATCTTATATTGGCCGCGCACGACAAGCCCGGGGGGGAACCGGCGTCGGCACTGGGGGAGAACGAGCGACAAGACATTTCCTGAAAACATCGCGACAGGTTCGGCTGCGGCGGTCCTTGAATTCGGACCTGCGGCGCCAAGCCGTTTGCCTCGGTGGATTGGGGATTTTCGAGAAGCTTAACGGAACCGCAAAGAACTATAGAAATGGAGACTGAACCGATGAAAGCCACTAAAAAACTGATCATCACCGCGTTCGCGGGAACGTTGATGTTCGGTGTCCAGGCCCAGGCGCGCGAGTTTCGGGCTGCGGATGTGCAGCCGGAAGACTATCCGACCGTCAAGGCCCTCAAATTCATGGGTGAGGATCTGGGCAAGCAGACCAACGGAAAATATTCGATCAAGGTGTATCACAGCGGCCAGTTGGGCAGCGAAAAGGACACCATCGAGCAGTTGAAGCTGGGCGCCATCGATATTCTGCGTATCAATACGGGCGCGCTCAACGAGGTCTGCAAGGCGACGGTGCTGCCGGTGCTGCCCTACGTGTTCAAGAGCATCGACCAGATGCATCACGTCGTCGACGGCCCGATCGGCGAGGAAATCCTCAAATACTGTGAAGCCCAGGGTATGGTCGGTTTGGCCTATTACGACTCGGGCGCCCGTTCCTTCTACACCAAGAAGCCGATCAAGAGCCTGGCCGACCTCAAGGGCCTGAAGATCCGCGTCCAGCAGACCGATCTGTGGGTGGCCGTGATGAAGGCGCTGGGTGTCAACGCCACTCCGATGCCTTATGGCGAGGTCTTCACCGGTCTGAAGACCGGTCTGATCGATGGTGCCGAGAACAATTGGCCCAGCTATCAGTCGACCCACCATTATGAAGTGGCCAAGTACTTCACGCTGGACGAACATTCCATGGCGCCCGAGGTGGTGCTGATCTCGAAGAAGGTCTGGGACAGCCTGTCCCCCGACGACCAGAAGGCCGTCAAACAAGCCGCCAAGGATTCCGTCCCCTACATGCGCAACCTGTGGCAGGCCATGGAAGTGTCTTCGCGGGCCGAGGTCGAGAAGGCCGGCGTGACCGTGGAGCAGATCGACAAGGCGCAGTTCCAGGAGGCCGTCAAGCCGATCTACGACCAATTCGTGACGGATCCGAAGCTGAAGGACCTGCTTGTCCGTATGCAAGCCGTCAACTGACCAACCGTAATCGGATTTTCGGCGTGCCGCTCTTTCGAATCGGGCGGCCCGCCGATCTTCCCGGGATTTTCCTCAAGGAGCCTCTCGAATGGCTGTAGAAACTCAAGCCGCCTCCCCACCACCGCTGCCGGAGTCGGCTTCCATTCCGAAAGCGCTGGCAACGTATTTCCGTTTCAATGGATGGTTGTCGAAGCAGTGCCTTCGCATCTCGGTGTTCGGTCTGTGCACCATTCTCGGTGCCGTGCTGACCCAGATCTTCGGGCGTTATGTCCTGAACGACTCGCCCACTTGGACCGAAATCTTCGCCCTGGTGGTGGTGCTTTACGTCACCTGCCTGTCGGCGGCGGTCGGTGTTCGCGACTCGCGGCATATCGGAATGGAATCCATCGTGATCTTCCTCGGGGAAACGGGGCGGAAGAGGATCGAGATCTTCGTCTATCTGTCGATGATCTTCTTCGGGGCGGCGATGTCCTACGGTGGCGGCATCCTGGCTTTCGAAGTTTGGGACTACATGAATCCCGGCCTGCCGATTTCTCAGGGGTGGAGCTATGTCCCCCTGTGCGGCGGAGGGCTCCTGATCGCCTATTTCGCCGTTGAACAAATCATCGCGCGTCTCGTGAATGTAAAGGTTGTCCCATCATGGCACTGACCATTCTCTGCCTGACTTTCGTGGTCGGCCTGCTTCTCGGAATGCCCGTGGTTTTCGCCATCGGTGTGTCCTCCATCGCGACCATCGCTTACGAAGGCCTGCCGATGGCCATCGTCTTCCAGCGCATGGCCGCCGGCATGAACGTCTTCGCCTTCCTGACCATTCCCTTCTTCATCTTCACCGGTGAACTGATGATGTACGGCGGCATCGCCGACCGTATCATCCGTTGCGCCAAGGCGACGGTGGGACATGTCCGGGGCGGTCTGGGCATGACCAACGTGGTGGCCTGCACCATGTTCGGCGGTGTGTCCGGTTCGCCGGCCGCCGACGTCTCGGCGATGGGCTCGGCGATGATCCCGCTGATGAAGAAGGAAGGCTACGAGGCCGATTACGCGGTCAACGTCACCACCTATTCCTCCCTCGTCGGCGCCTTGCTGCCGACCAGCCACAACATGATCATCTATTCGCTGGCGGCCGGCGGCACGGTGTCCATGACATCGCTGATCCTGGCCGGCGCCTTGCCAGCGGCATTGCTGACCGTCGCCAATGTGCTGGTGGCATACTTCGTCGCCGTTTCGCGCGGCTACAAGGCCGGCGCCTTCCCCGGCTGGCGCGAGGTGGGGCGGAGCACCGCGGCCGCTTTGCCCGGCCTGTTCATCATGGTCATCATCACCGGCGGTATCTTGTCGGGTATCTTCACCGCGGCCGAGGCCGGAGCGGTGGCGGTCGCCTATGCGCTGCTGCTGACCATCTTCGTCTATCGCAGTCTGTCTTGGGAAGCTTTCCTGAAGGCGGCGGCGAAAGCTTGCAAGACCACCGGCATCGTGCTGCTGCTGGTCGGCATTTCGACCATGTTCGGCTATCTGATGAGCCTTTACGGCGTGGCCGAACTGGCCGGTGAAGGCTTGGCCAAGATCAGCACGACGCCCTGGGTCATCTTCATCCTGGTCGATCTGGTGCTGTTCTTCTTCGGCATCTTCCTCGACATGGCTGCCCACATCCTGGTCTGCACCCCGATCCTGCTGCCGATCGTCGTGCATTACGGCATGAGCCCGGTCCAGTTCGGCATCATCGTCCTCTTGAACTGCTGCATCGGCCTCAACACGCCGCCGGTTGGCGTTTGCTTCTATCTCGGCTGCGCCATCGGCGAGGTCTCGGTCGGCAAGGTGGTCAAGTCGATCTGGCCCTTCATGTTGGCTCTGTGGGTCACGCTGATCATCATTACCCTGGTGCCCGGCACGTCCATGTGGCTGCACGACATGCTGCAGTAGGACCGCCTTTCGACAAAATAAAACCGCCCGGAACGGTTTCGTTCCGGGCGGTTTCTTTATATGAATTCATAGGCCCGGTTGGTCCGGGATTGGCTGTTACACGGTGAAACCGGACTGAATTCGCCGTGACATCCAGCTCTGCTATTCCTGTTCTCCACCACGGATTTCGCGTGGCTTGAATCGGTTCAGGATGCAGGACATGTTCGGTTCCAGAAAAAACAATTCCGGCTCGCCGTCGCGTCGGCGCGCCTCCCGCCGGGTCGTAACCATGGCCGGCGTCGCCTTGCTGTTCGCGATGATCGTTTCCGGCCTGGTGGACGGGGCGTCACATCGCGCGGCCACTTCCGTGGCCTGTGCGTCCCATTCCGCCCGGTGTGTCCCCGATGGAGTCAGGGCTTCGTCCGGCGCCACCGGGTCAGCGACGGGGCTTGTTCCGTCAAGGCTTGGCTGACGGCGGCCAGCACGGCTTCCCAGTCGCCGGGGCGCGGCTGACGGAACTGCCGAAGCGTCGGGTACCAGGGACTGTCGTCGCGCCCCTGAAGCCAGCGCCAGCAGTTGTCGAAGCGGTTGAGCAGCCAGATCGGTTTGCCCAAGGCGCCGGCCAGATGGGCGACCGCCGTGTCGACCGAGATCACCAGATCGAGATTGGCGATCAAGGCCGCCGCCTCGGCGAAATCGTCGATGCTTCCCATATGGTCGACAACGGGCGAACCCGGCGGCGGGAGCGGCTCGGTTTTCTGTAAGCTGTAGGCGGTGACGTCCGGCCGATCGCCAAGGATGGTCAGCCGTTCCGCAGGCAGGGAGCGCCTGCGGTCCAGGGCGGCGAGATCGGCCATGTGCGATCGAGAATTGCCCGCCCAGGCCAGTCCGACCCTGCAGCGCCCGTCGTCGGGGAGGCGCCGACGCCATGCGTCGACGGAGCGGTCGGCGGCGGAGAGATAGGGGACCCGGGAGGGAATGTCGGCCAAGGTGGAGGAGAAGGCCAGCGGCAGGCTCATCATCGGGCAGTGCAGGTCGAAAGGGGGAAGGGCGTCCCCTTCCTCCAGGAGCTGTTCGATCCCCGGCAGGCCGGACAACAGCCGGCGCAGTTCCTGGGGAACGCTCAAGATCACGCGCAGGCCGCGATCGGCGAGTCGCGGTATGTAACGGCAAAACTGGATGCTGTCGCCGAACCCCTGTTCGGCATGGATCAGGATGCGCGCGCCGGCCGCCGGTTCGCCCCGCCAGAGAGGCTGTGCAAAGGATTGCTGGGATTGGGCGAGATGCGGGGTACGCCAACGCCATTCCCGTTCCCGCCATCCTTCCTCGAAATCGCCGGCGGTGAGAAGCGCCATGCCCCGGTTGTTGTGCGCCTCGGCGAAATCGGGACGGAGCGCCAGCGCTTGGTCATAGCAGGCGAGCGCTTCATCCAGTTTCCGCTGGCCCTGGCAGGCCATCCCCAGGTTGTTCAGAATCTCGGGGCGGCCGGGGGAGAGGACAAGGGCGCGGACCAGGACGGTTTCGGCCTCTCCGGCCCGCCCCAGATGGGAAAGCGCCAGTCCCAGATTGTTATGGGCCTCGGCATAGGCCGGCCGGAGTGCGATGGCGTTGCGGTAGGCCCGGCTGGCCTCGGGAAAGGCGTCGACGAATCCGGCGAGCGTTACACCTTGATTGTACCAGGCCTCGGCGAACTCCGGTTGGGCCGCGGCGGCGCGGCGGAAACAGCGAAGCGCCTGTTCGTTGCGTCCCTCCAGCTTGTATTGGATGCCCAGATTGTTGAGAGCCTTCGCATGGGCGGGGATCAAGTCCAGGGTCCGCCGGTAGCAGATCGAAGCGGCGGTTCCTTCCCCGGTCATCTGCAGGAGCGTGCCGAGATTGTAGGGCGCTTCGGCGTCGCCGGGCCGGAGATCCGTGGCATGGCGGTAACTTTGCCGCGCCTCCGCCATGCGGCCTGCCTTACGCAGCAGATTGCCGCGGTTGACATAGGCTTCGGCAAATTCCGGCTCGATGGCGAGGGCGCGTTCGATCAACGCCAGGGCCTCGTCGCTCCGTCCGGACTGCAAGGCGATCACCCCCAGTCCGTGCAGCGCGTAAGGATAGCCGGGCATTTCGGCGAGGACGCGCCGATAGCCATCGGCGGCGGCGGCGAGGCGCCCTGCCTGGTGGTGGGTCATGGCGTCGATGAACGAGGCGGAAGCGGGGTTGGACATGGGAGAAACGGCCGCCAGAATGGGAACGCGGGGGAGAATAGCCGAGTTGGCGGATCGGGACAAAGATTTCACCGGGGCGGACGACCAGGGTAATCGGCTAAACGCGCGCGAGCTGCCCTTTCGAAGCTTTACTCGCCGCGTTGGCGCACTGCGCGCCCCGAAGCTTTAGCGGAGGCAGCCAAGGTGGACGGATGTCCACCGCCCGGCGCCTGAGGGACACCAATTTAAACCGGGGCATGCGGGTTTGCCGCTTGCCCCGAAGCTTTAGCGGAGGCAGCCAAGGTGGACGGATGTCCACCGCCCGGCGCCTGAGGGACACCAATTTAAACCGGGGCATGCGGGTTTGCCGCTTGCCCCGAAGCTTTAGCGGAGGCAGCCAAGGTGGACGGATGTCCACCGCCCGGCGCCTGAGGGACACCAATTTAAACCGGGGCAAGCGGGTTTTCCGCTTGCCCCGGGACGGACGATCAGGAAAACCTCGACAAGACGCTTGATTCCGGACAAACGTGGCGAATCTATAGCTTAACTGATCGCCCGGTCGCCGGTCCTCCGGCGATTGCCCCGCCCGTCTTCAAATTTGGATGCGATTGCCCGATGTTCCGGTTGCCTAAAACCGCCACAGCTCCCTTTTGTCCCTCCGAAGTCCGCGGTTCGGTCCAAGTCGCTCCGGGGGCGTCCCCCTGGTCGAAACTGGCCCGCTTCGCCGGGCCGGGTCTTCTGGTTTCGGTCGGCTATATGGATCCCGGCAATTGGGCGACCGACATCGAGGCCGGCTCGAAATACGGCTATGACCTGCTGTTCATCGTGGTGTTGGCCGGATTGGCGGCGATGCTGCTGCAGTGGATGTCGATGCGTCTCGGCGTCGTGACGGGCAGGGATCTGGCGCAGATGTCGCGTCAACGCTATGGCCGGAAGGCCAATCTCTGCCTTTGGCTGTTGGCCGAACTTTCCATCGTGGCCTGCGATCTGGCCGAGGTGCTGGGCGGCGCCCTGGCTTTTCATATGTTGCTGGGGGTTTCGTTGCTGGTGGGCATCGCCCTGACGGCCCTCGATACCCTGCTCGTCCTTGGGCTGAAGGGACAAAAATTCCGTGAGCTGGAGGCGATCGTCCTCGGTCTGATCCTGACCATCGGCGCCAGTTATCTGGTCGAGTTATGGCTGATCCGGCCCGTTTGGCCCGACGTGGCGCGTGGACTGCTGCCGGACTGGCGGGTGCTTGCCGACAAGGATGCCCTCTATCTGGCGATCGGCGTTCTGGGGGCCACGGTCATGCCCCATAATCTCTATCTGCATTCCTCCATCGTGCAGACCCGGGTGGTCGGCCAGGGCGAGCAAGCCAAGCGGCAGGCGATCCGCTATCTCGGGCTCGATACGGTGGTGTCGCTCTTCCTCGCCGTGCTGGTCAATGCCGCCATTCTCATCCTGGCCGGCGCCGCGTTCCATGCCAACGGCTATCAAACGGTCGCCGATATCGAGGACGCCTACCATCTGCTCGATCCGATCGTGGGCACCTCCCTTGCCGGAGGACTGTTCGCCATCGCCCTTCTGGCGTCCGGCCAGAATTCGACCTTTACCGGGACGATCGCCGGACAGGTGATCCTCGAGGGGTTCCTCGATATTAAGATCCCTTGCTGGCAGCGGCGCCTGATCACCCGCGCGCTGGCCCTGCTTCCGGCATTCGCCGGAGTGGCCTGGCTGGGGGATCAGTCGGTCGGAAAACTGCTCGTTCTCAGTCAGGTGGCGCTCAGTCTTCAGTTGCCGTTCGCGCTCTTCCCGCTGATCAGCTTCACCTCCAGTCGCGCCGTGATGGGGGCGCTGGGCAATTCGCGGGTGGCGGCTTTTGCCGGCTGGGCCTTATTTGCGATTATTTGCGGGGCCAACTTGGCATTGCTCGCCGAACTGATGACGTGAGATGGCGGCCCCCCCCCGGTCGGCTTTCCCGACGTCTCGTCTTTAATTTCCGTTTTCCGCTGAAGGCCCCGCCAATGTTTCGTCATGCGCTGTTGCTTCTGATCCTCGCCGTCGTCCTGCCGGCGTCGGCGTCGGCCGCCGATGGGCCGGCCTACGGTGCCGAATTGGAGGGCTTCTCCTATCCCGCTCCGGTCAATCAATTCAAATTCGCCTCGCAGGGCGCCGGTCTGCATATGGCTTTCATGGACATTCAGCCGGCCAGGCCCAACGGCCGGACGGTGGTCCTGCTGCATGGCAAGAATTTCTGCGGGGCTACCTGGGAGGCCAGCATGATTGCGCTTTCCCAGGCGGGATACCGGGTTGTCGTGCCCGATCAGATCGGTTTTTGCAAATCCAGCAAGCCCGCGCATTACCAGTACAGTTTCCAGCAATTGGCGGCCAATACGCGGGCGCTTCTGGACTCCATCGGGGTCGGGCGGGTGACTTTGGTCGGTCATTCGACGGGAGGCATGCTGGCGGTCCGTTATGCCCTGGCATATCCCGAACAGGTCGAGCAACTGGTGCTGACCAATCCGATCGGGCTCGAGGATTGGAAGGCCGAAGGCGTTCCATGGCAGAGCGTCGATCAATGGTTCGAACGCGAGCTGAAGACGTCGGCCGATACGATCCGTTCTTATGAGCAGTCGACCTATTACGCCGGACAATGGCGTCCCGACTTCGAGCCCTGGGTGCGGATGCTGGCCGGAATGTATCGTGGGCCGGGGAGGCGGATCGTCGCCTGGAATTCGGCGCTTCTCTACGACATGATTTTCACCCAGCCGGTGGTCTATGAGTTGGGGCGCCTGTCGATGCCGACCCTGCTGCTGATTGGCGACAAGGATACCACGGCCATCGGGAAGCAATTCGCCTCGCCCGAGGTTCGCGCGCGGATCGGTCATTATCCGGACTTGGCCAAGCGGACCGCCGCGGCTATTCCCCATGCCACGCTGGTGGAGTTTCCCGATCTCGGGCATGCTCCGCAGATGCAGGATCCGGAGGCCTTTCACAAGGCGCTGCTTGCCGGGCTGGCGGCGCTGCCGGCGCGATGACCCTTCCTTTCCCGATCCCTCGTCAAAACCTGTCGGGAAGGGCGCCATCGCCCGGACCCAGGGAACGCAATCGTTTCCGGCCGCCGCGAAAAATGCTATGGTGCCTTTCATGACGACACCCGTTTCATCCGTTGGTTCTTCCGTCCCCACGCTCGCTTCGGCGTTGAAGGGTTATGAGACCCAGGTCTCCACCACGGCCTCCAACATCGCCAATGTCGAGAGCACGGGCTATAAGGCCTTTCGCGCCAATGCCGTTTCCATGGCGCCCGGCATGCGGGTGGCCGTCCAGCCGACCGGACAGGAGGTCGATACCACCAGTCAGCTGGTGGATTTGACCACCGCCTCGGAGAGCTATCAGGCCGCCGCCGCCGCCCTGGGCTCGATCTCGCGCACCGAGAAACGGTCTCTCGATCTGATCGGCTGACCCTTTCCCCCGATGGGGGCGGTTCCTGATCTTCTCAATCAAAGTCATGGCGCCCGCCGGTTTGCCCACAGGCGGGTTTTTTTGTCCCCTCGTGTTTCCTAAATGGATTCTTTTGTCAACGCATGATAGGGTGGCGGCGATTTGTGAATTCGTCCGCTCCGCCTTCATTCCGGGTGCGGGTGGTCAACAGGAGGGAAGCCATGCATGAGGGCCAAGCGGTCGCATTATGCTCATCGCAACGTCTCGGCCGGCGAAGGGATCTTTCCCGCCGTTATCCCGGTGAAGCCGGGGCGATCGGTGGTTTGTCGGATACCGCCCTGGCCGTCGTGGTGGGAACGCTGACCCTGGTCGGCGTCGTCGGGTTTTTCCAGACCAGTTCGGTCAATGCCAAGACCAACAACGAAGTCGCCAATTTCACCGCTCTGGTCGGCAACATCCGCTCGGCCTATTACGCCGCCGGGTCGAACTACGCCGGAATGACCGATGTCACCCTGGCGACCAGCAAGATCGCGCCGGGACCGCTGATCCGCAGCGGCAATTCCCTGATGTCGGCCTTCAATCATCCGATCACCGTGGCCGGCGCCGGAACGGGCACGACTTTCACCATCAGCTATACCTCCATTCCCGACGACGCCTGCGTGAAGTTCCTGACCACCGTGTGGAACACCATGTCCGACAGCACGGTGGCCGGCGCGACATCGGTCAACGGGGCGGCCCCCGCCGCCTTCTCGATGGCCGGCGCGACCGCGGCCTGCAATGCGGGCGCGGCGAACGTCATCGTCTTTACTCTCAGCTGAGATGCCGACGCGGAACTGCCGGTGGGGTGTGTCCCATGGGGCGCGTCGGCGTCGGCGGCGCGCCCAGGCCGGTGTGATCGGCCTGACGGATGTCCTGCTGGGAATAGCGGTGGCCGCCATTGCCCTGCCGGGCGTGATCGCCATCGTCAATCAGCAGACGCGCGAGACGCAGGATCAGGTGGCCGCCCTGCAATTGAAGGCGGTGGGCGAGGCGACGCGCGCCTATGTCAAAGATCATTTCGCCGCGCTTTATGCCGGAATTTACAGCGGTGGCCTTGGGGGCGATCTGCTGACAATCCCCGAGTTGGCCGGTGCGGGCTATCTGTCCGCCAATTTCGCGACGGAAAATCCCTTCAAGCAGAAGCCGGTGGTCTTGCTGCGGATCGTCGCCGACAACAGTTCGGGCTGCACGACGAAAACCCTGGTCCAGAAGCCCGACGGCATCAATTGCAAAGCTCTGCTCGAGGCCGTCGTGGTGACCACCGGCGGCGCCGCCCTCGATGCCGCCCATGCCAGCCATATTGCCGTCACCGCCGGCGCCAACGCCGGCATCGTCGTCGACGGGGGAACCGCGCGCGGCTCCTACGGCGGCTGGTGCGTGGATCTGGGGCTGTTCGGCGGGGCCACCCATTCGGCCAGTTGCGCCCCCGACGCCAGGGACAGCCGCAGCGACGCGCTGAGCGCGCCGGCCTATGCCTATGCCGCCCCAGCCGCGGGCGGCCTGTCGCTCGGCATGTTCTTCAACGGCGGCGATTTGATCAGCGAATATCTGAACCGCTTCAATACCGGCAATCTCGAAGACAACACCATGCACACCGCCATCATCATGAATGGCAACGACATCACCTCCGCCGGACAAATCGAGGCCAAGGACGTCACCTTGACCGACGCCGGCAGCGTCAAGGCCAGTCAGGGCGTCTACTGGTTCGGGCTGGTGTCCAATGGCGATACGGTCGCCATGCCGACGTGCCCCGGCACCAGCACCGGGCCGTCCATCGGGCTCGCCCAGTCGGTCGGCTCCGACAACGACACGGGCGGCACGCTCGCCGGCTATCAGGCCTGGGCCACCCCCAACGGCACCAGCAGCTGGACCGTCGGCTTTCGCCTGCGCACCGAAAGCGGCTGGGTCTATCCGAACAGCACCTACGGCAAACTTCTGGCATTCACCAAATGCGGCTGACGCAGTTGAAGGAGAACGTCATGCATTGGAAAACCCCCTCGCGGCTCCTGGGCTCGCTCGTCCTCGCCACTTTTTGCGCGCTTCCCGTCACCCACGGGCTGGCCGCCGATTCGACCAGCTACGCCCCCGTCAACATCCCCTGGCAAAAACCCTCGGCTTCGACCGCCGACAGCGCCACCTACGCCACCAACGCCGGCCAGGCCCAAAACGCCGCCACCGCGACCACGGCAAACGCCCTCTGCCCGACCTGCACGATTTCCGGCACCCAAGTCTCCGGCGCGGTGGCCAATGCCACCAACGCAGCGAATGCAACGAACGCGGCCAATGCCACTTATGCGAACAGCAGCGGATATGCTAATAACGCCGGTTATGCGAGCAGCAGCGCGGCAAGCGCTGCAGCGAGTTGTCCATGGACATACGTTGGCCAGATAAATGGCTTGTATGTTTACAACATTACGCTCCCAGACTCCGAAGTAACACACGGTGGCACCTATATTATTCCCGGTGCCGTATGGGAGTTCACTTTAAACACCTATAAATCCGTCGCGGCCAACGGTTTTTCGTTTCCACTCACTTATGTGGATCAAGAGTTACAGTATATTATAACATGTGTTAGCGGGTCCTGGGCGGTTACGGCACCCTGAGACTCTGCATAAGAAATGTACTTAGCGAATTTCTAACATCATTAACCACCGATGCCCAATTTCCGCGCTGCATCTGGTGAAATAGCCGAGCAGTCGGATACCAGTGGCTGTCGCTGCGATTTTGGCTTTCCGGCATCAATCGCTGTAAGCGCGTCGCGCCGACGAAAAAGCGCCCGCTTTTGCTCGACGATCTGGAAAAAGTCCTGGCGGACACGCCCAAGTCCATACGTGAACATCGCGACCGTGCCATTCTTGCCGTAGCCTGGGCGGCAGGGCTGCGGCGGTCGGAGGTTGTCGGTCTCGATTGCGATGAGGCCGAGACGGCGCCGGGTTTTGTCCGGTTTACCAGCCAGGGGATGGAGATCGTGCTGAATCGCAGCAAGACGGACCAGGAGGGGGCGGGGCGGACCATCGCTATTCCGCTTCGCCGCGATGGGCGGAAATGCCCGGTGCGTTTGCTGCAGAAATGGATGCAGGTGGCTAAGCTTCGCTCAGGGCCTCTTTTCCGTCCGATCGATCTGAATTCCGGAAAATTGGGAAGGGCGCGGTTGAAGGCCGGCTCGGTCGCTCGAATTGTTAAGAAGGCGGCAAAGCGGCTTGGGTTCGATCCACGATTTTATGCCGGCCATTCCATGCGGGCGGGATTCGTCTCAAGCGTTGCGGCGGCTGGCGCCTCGGTGCCCGCCATCCAGGCCACCACGGGCCATAAACAGGTCACGACGCTGTTTGGCTATGTCCGTTTGGTCCGGCTCTACCAGGAAAGCGCGCTCCATGCCATCCCGGGTTGGTGATGGGCCGTGTCGACCCTGGCCAATCGGTCCAGGTTTGAGCCTGAAAGGCTCTCCGCTCCGCCAGTATCACCATAATGCGATGATCCAAGGCCCTGGACAAGCTCAGGAATGGGCATCAATTGAAGAAACGTTGTGTTTCGAACATCGGCCCTAAGAGAGTTTTGACCTTGCCTGAAGCGATTGGCTTCGTGACCATGGACTTAAAACTCGACGCATCGGAAAAATAGTCGGCAGAAGATCGTTATAGTATTTTACCAGTTAACTCCCAAATAATACGATAAACTCAGCGCCATTTCCTAAGGAGACAGGAGAAATTTCAATGAAGATGTTTAGGTCTTCTCCCCCTGCTAACCTGTTCGCCTCAGCAATGCAGTACCATCGTGCGGGTCAAATGGCCGATGCCGAGCGGCTTTATCGGCAAATTCTTGATTCAGATCCTTACAATGCCGATGCATTGCATTGTCTTGGGATTGTCGCATATCAGGCTGGCCAAAATGATGTTGCAGTGGATCGGATTCGCAAGGCAATCGCTATCAACAGCACAGCGCAAAAATATTACTGCAATCTCGGAAATGCTCTCCAAAAACAAAACAGAATGGCCGAAGCAATTAAATGTTATCAGCGTGCCGTCACACTTAAGCCGGACTACGCGGTCGGACATTACAATATTGGTCGCATGTTTCAAGGCCTTGGACAGTTAAATGAAGCCATTTCTGCCTATAAGCAAGCCCTAATGCACGTGCAGAATGATGTTGACACCTATTATAACCTGGGAAATGCATTTCGGGATCAGGGAAATTTTGATGAAGCTGTTTCATGCTATGAGCGCGTCATCACTCTTAAACCGGACTATGCCGAGGGATATAACAATCTCGCTGCTGTGTTTCAGGAACATGATAAATTAGACAATGCAATAATATGCTCCGAACGGGCCATCCTCCTTAAACCGGATCTGCCTGAAGCACATAATAATCGAGGTTATATACTACAGGAGTTGGGATGTCTGGAAGAATCATTGGAGTGTTATCACATGGCAATTCACTCCAATACAGACTATGCGCCGGCTCACAGAAATCTTGGTATCGCGCTCCTTTTGAAAGGGGACTTTACTTCTGGATGGAAGGAGTTGGAATGGCGGGATAGTGGGTCTATCTTTGATAGAGAGAAATCGAAATATAAATTCCCACGTTGGAAAGGGGAAAGCCTTCATAACAGAAGTATACTTCTATATGATGGAGAGGACGGTTTTGGAGATACGCTGCAATTCGCACGATATATTTCCATCATTGCAGATCTTGGGGCGCGGACGGTGGTCCTCGTGGACCGGTCACTCGCTGCATTGTTAGGAACGATAAGGGGCGTAGACCAAGTTATCGGGGTGGGCGACGAAATTCCTGAATGCGACTTTCATCTTCCTCTCATGAGCGCTCCTTTCGTCCTTGGAACCAGATTGGACACGGTGCCATCTTTAGTGCCGTACATCTCGGCCGATCCTGCGAAGGTCTCTATCTGGGAAAGGAAGCTTGCGCATCTCCCCGGCCTGAAAGTCGGGCTTGTGTGGGGTGGAAATCCGCGCCCTCACGATCCTGACGCGGCAACGATGGATCGCCGCAGAAGCCTACATTGGGCACAGATGGCGCCGCTGTTGAGGGTTTCGGGTGTGAGTTTCATCAGTCTGCAGAAGGGGACGCCAGCATCTCAGCTACAACATGTCCCACCCGAATCACGGCCGGTCGACTACATGGCTGAGATTACAAATTTTAGTGACACTGCCGCCTTGGTGGAAAATCTAGACCTTGTAATCACGGTTGATACTTCGGTCGCCCATTTGGCTGGTGCGCTTAATAAACCCGTCTGGATCTTGTCGCGTTTTAACGGATGCTGGCGTTGGCTACTGGATCGCGAGAATTCCCCCTGGTATCCGAGCGCTCGGTTGTTTAGACAACCAAAATCGGGCGATTGGCAGTCTGTAATTGAAAATGTCTGCATCGAACTGGAGCAGCTTGCGAATACCGCGAGGTAGCTATCCGTTTGGTCCGGCTCTACCAGGAAAGCGCGCTCCATGCTATCCGGCCAATCGTCCAGGGTTTGCGCCCCAAAAGCTCTCCGTTCCCTCCGCCCATATCACCGTAATGCGACGGTCCGGCGCCCCATCGCTTGACGGAAGGCTTCTCCTGTCACACCTAAAGACCGAAGCCCCTTCCTCAATTCCGGTGCATTTTCCGTTATGACCGAACAAAAACCCCCGCCGCCGCCCCGGGCCGAAGCCAGTTCGCTGGGGGGGCGGGTGAAGCGCTATGCCAAGGTGTCGACGGCCGTCGGCGGTTTGGCGGCGCGGGTGGCGGGCGAGAAGGTGCTGGGGATCAAGGGCGACAATGCCCGGCGCGCCGCCGAATTGCGGACGGCGTTGGGTGGCCTGAAGGGGCCGTTGATGAAGGTGGCGCAGATACTCTCCACCATTCCCGATGTCCTGCCTCGCGAATATGCCGACGAATTGGCCCAGTTGCAGGCCAATGCGCCGCAGATGGGGTGGCTGTTCGTCAAACGGCGGATGGCCGCCGAACTGGGCGCCGATTGGCAGGGGCGTTTCGCCTCTTTCGATCACGAGGCTTCGGCGGCGGCCTCGCTCGGCCAGGTGCATCGGGCGCAAGGGTTCGATGGCCGGCAATTGGCCTGCAAGCTGCAATATCCCGACATGGCCTCGGCGGTCGAGGCCGATCTTTGGCAGTTGCAACTCATCTTCAATCTGTACCGCGGCTACGACAATGCCATCGATCCGTCCAATGCCCATGCCGAATTGAGCGAGCGCTTGCGCGAAGAGGTCGATTATGTCCGCGAGGCCGGGCATATGCGTCTCTATGGACATATGCTGGCCGGCGAGCCGCATGTGCATGTTCCGGAGGTCGTGCCGGATCTGTCGACGGGCCGTCTGCTGACGATGACCTGGCTCGACGGTTCGTCGCTTCTCGGATTTGTCGATGCCGGCCAGGATGTCCGCAACGCCATCGCCTACAACATGTTCCGGGCCTGGTATGTGCCTTTCTATAATTTCGGCGTCATTCACGGCGATCCCCACCTCGGCAATTATACGGTGCGGCCCGACAATGACGTCAATCTGCTGGATTTCGGGTGCGTCCGGGTTTTTTCACCGGGGTTTGTCGAGGGCGTGATCGATCTCTATCGGGCCTTGCAGTCGAACGACCGGCAGTTGGCCGTCCATGCTTACGAACGATGGGGGTTCGCCAATCTGTCCAACGAAATGATCGACGTCCTCAATCTTTGGGCCGGATTCGTCTATGGGCCGCTTCTCGATGACCGGTCGCGGCCCATTCAGGAAACGGCCGGGGGATCCTACGGCCGCGCGGTCGCCGAAAAGGTTCATGCCGAATTGCGGCGGGTGGGCGGCGTCAAGCCTCCCCGCGAATTCGTTCTGGTCGATCGCGCCGCCATCGGCCTGGGCTCGGTGTTTCTGCGCCTCAAGGCCGAAATCAATTGGCATCGGTTGTTTCACGATCTGATCCGGGATTTCGACGTCGCCGCGCTGGCGCGTCGTCAGGCCGAAGCGCTGCGTCTCGCCGGCCTGGCCTGACGCCCCCGCCTTCCTCTCCGCGCCTTCGTTTCAGACCTCCGTCCGAAAGGCCGTTCCCGCCGCCGGAAACGGATTTGCATATATTATGGGTGTGCAGTATTGTTGCGTCACTTATTTGTAGTAATTTTAAGTAATTTGGAGAGGAGCCAATGGCTTGGTTTAACAATCTGTCCGTTGGTCGGAAACTTCTTGTAGCATTCTCGGCTATTCTACTTCTCGTCGCTATTTTGGGAGGGGTGGCCTTTTCGGCTCTTGGTGATTCGAATGCCGCCGCTCTCGAATTGTCGAGAGATTGGCTGCCCAGCGTCGAAAAGTCGCGAGCGATGCAATATCAGGTGGCCCGGCTCCGCACCAACCAGCTGGCCGTTTTGCTCGCCAAGCCCGGTGATCGGGATGACACCTATAAGATGGTGGTGACCGTCCAGAAATCGTTCGAGGAAACGCGGAAATCTTACGAGCCGTTGATCTCGTCGCAGGTGGAACGGGATGCCTTCAACAAGCTCATGAGTGATTATTCGACCTTCGATACGGCCTCCAACAAGATGTTCGCCGCCGTTCGCGACGCGCGGGGAGAAGACGCCATCGACGCCGCCGTCAAGGAGGTCCGCCTGTTGTTCCGCGTGGTTCTGGAGGACGCCGACAAATTGGTGGCCCTGAACAACGAAGGGGCGAAGCGCTCGATCGAAGCGGCGGAAAAATCCTATGACAACGCCAAGACCATCATCGCCCTGGTCCTCGCCGTGGTTACCGCTCTGGCCGTCGCCCTGGGGATTGTCCTGCGGACCGTCATCGCCCGGCCGTTGATACAGTTGGATGGCGCCATGGGACAGCTTGCCAGGCACGATACCAACGTTTCCATCCCCGCCGTCGACCGTGGGGACGAGGTCGGCGCCATGGCGCGGGCCGTGCTGGTATTCAAGGACGGCATGCTGGCGGCCAACCGCCTGGCCGCGCAACAGGAGGCCGAACGCGCCGAGAAGGAGCGCCGGGCATCGATGGTGACCGACCTGACCCAGGAATTCGATCAGGCCGCCAGTTCGGTGATCGATATGGTGGCCGCCGCGGCCGGCGACATGCAGGCGACGGCCAGCGGTCTGTCTTCCGCGGCCGAACAGACCAGCCGGCAAGCCACCGCCGTCGCGATGGCGGCGCAGGAGGCGTCGAGCAATGTGCAGACGGTGGCTTCGGCGGCGGAGGAGCTGAGTTCCTCGATCGGTGAGATCTCCCGGCAGGTTTCCCAAGCGTCGATGGTCAGTCAGAAGGCCGTCGACCAGGCGACCCGCACGTCCGAAATCGTCAGCGGGCTGGAAGCGGCCGCCCGGCGGATCGGCGAAGTGGTTTCGCTGATCAACGACATCGCCAGCCAAACCAATCTGCTGGCCCTGAACGCCACCATCGAGGCGGCCAGGGCGGGGGACGCCGGCAAAGGCTTCGCCGTGGTCGCCGGCGAGGTCAAAAACCTGGCCAATCAGACCGCCCGGGCGACGGATGACATTTCACAGCAGATCGCCTCGGTTCAGCAGGCGACCGAACAGGCCGTCGGCGCCATTGGCGCGATCACCACGACCATTCAGGACATCGCCCAGATTTCCACCGCGGTGGCGGCCGCCGTCGAGGAACAGGGCGCCGCCACCCTGGAAATCGCCCGCAATGTCGAACAGGCCGCCGAAGGCACCGGAACCGTGACGGCCAATATCGAAGGGGTCAACCAGGCCGCCGGCGACACAGGGCATTCCGCCCATGACGTTCTGGCCGCCTCGACGCAGTTATCGCGGGAGGCCGAGCAGATGAGGGCGCTGGTGCGGACATTTCTGGAAAAGGTGCGCGTGGCATAGGGCAGATCGGGCGGCAATGGTCTTGTCGCCGGTCTTGGCTTATGTCTCAATGTCCCGATGGAAATACCGTACAATATTTCTCCGCCAATCACACTCAGTCCATCTGCGGATTTGGCGAGCCATTTCCTGGAGTGCGGGGCGCTCAATACCAATCTCAGCCTGGCGCCCGGAAAGCGTTTGGTGATTACTGACGATTTGTTGAATGGAACCATCGCCGATCCGGCCGCCCTGACCATCGCCGCCATCGTTTCCCGCGATGGCCAGGTGGCCCGGGCGGCGATGATTCCCTTGAGCGTCGCCGCCAGCGGGGCGGGGCATCTCGACCGGCAGCGCTTCGAGCGGCTGTTTCAATTGATCGAGGAGTCCGCCTTCGACCCGGCCATACGCGAATCGGCCGACGCCTTGATCGTTTCCCGCTTTCGCGAATCGCAGATCCGCGAATTGGTCGATGAATTGGGGGGAGTGGTCGGGCCCGCGCGGATTCGCTACCGGGCTTTTCTCGACATCATCCGCATGCTGGTCGACAAGCGCATATCCGGAGCCGCATTTCTGGACGAGTTCGTCGAATTCACCCATGTCGTCGCCGGAAAGCTGGATTTCGGCATCTATTCCATGTGTGTCGACCGCCTGTTCGGCAGCGAGAACGTGCCTTTGCCGGTAAAGACCTTCCTGCTGAAGGAGGTTCTGCGGTTCCCGCCGCTGATCCGCAAGGAATTGCTGACCAACCTTCTGTCGTCAACCAGCGCGCCCACCGAATTGGTGCATCTCGCCCGGGGGGAACTGGCCGGCGTGATGAGCACGGACCAGATCAAGGAAATCGTCCTGTTCACCACCTTGAAGCTGGCCTGGCAGGCTCAGGCGGCGCTGTCGGCCCGGTGAGGCGCGGGCGCCCTCAGCGAAATCTGGTATCAGGCCCTGAAATAGCTGGTGATCAGCGGGTCGAGAATTTCTTTCAGCGCCCGTTGGATTTCCTCGGCGGATTCCAGGGATCGCATGTTGCTTTTGCGGACGTGGCTGGTCAGGTCCAGCAGAAAGCTTTCCGCCCGGCGGGAGTTCATCAGGGTTTCCATGCGGGTCGGACCAAGGCGCCGCGCCATGCAGACGGCGGCCACCACCGCCTCGGGGGAGGCAAGGCCGGCCTGCGTCAATGCCGAAAGGGCGGGGCGCCTTGGTC
>NZ_PIUM01000044.1 GCF_002845745.1 Telmatospirillum siberiense
GGCGGGGAGGGGAAACCGCTGGCGATGGAGATGTGGGATCCGGGAGAGGGTCTGACGCGTTCTCTGGCGCGTCCTCGCGCGAAATTTTTCGCGTCCCGCGCATGACCTCACGCCACAGCTTGGTTTCTTCACTGGTGACCACCCGCCGGCGCCGATCGTTTCCCACGGATCAGAACTCGGTCGTTTCCGGCACGACGAGGAATTCCCCGCAGAATGCCCGCCAGTCCCCCTTCGGCCCGACGCAAGCCTGTTCCGGCCAATCCTTCAGTGCAAGGGCGATGCCCCCCATGTCCCAAAGAATTTGCAAATTCTGGGGATTGGCGAGAACGGCGGCGACGGCGCGGCGATGCACCCGCCAATTCACCACGCGCGGCGCTCCGTAGAGCTGATAGAGCACAACCAGCACCAGGGCGATGAGCCATTCGATGAGACCGAAGGCGAACAGCAGGGTCAGGCTGCTGGCCATCAACACCAGGGGGGGGATGAAGACCTCGAAAGCATTGTAGAGGGGCGACCCCGGCCGGCCGAGAATCCGCGCGTCGCTATAGATGAGCACCCGCCCGGCGGCATGGGCTTTCCGCAACGCGTCATGGGCCGCATAGCTGTGGGGAGTGCTTTTGCTCATGCCTCTTCAAAATCGCGTTTCGTTACAAAACCGGCTGATCCGGCTCCTTTGCCAGGGCGACGGGCCCGGATCGCTCACGTGGCAGCAAAAGATAATAGCACCCCTGGCTTTTCATGCGACCGGCCTTATCGAACGCGGCCTCGCCGGGCCCCCAATAGACGTCGCCGCGAACCGGTCCCTTGATGGCCGCCCCGCTATCCTGGGCAACCATCAGACGCCGCAGCGGCTGACCGTCCGGCTCGACGCTGTCCAGCCACAGCGGCACCCCGAGCGGCACGAAATGCGGATCAACCGCCAGGCTGCGACCGGCGGTCAAGGGAACGCCCGCCGCGCCGACCGGCCCATCGGCATCGAGAAAACGGAAGAATACATAACGGGGATTTTCCGCCATCAGGGGGCCGGCTTCCTTCGGATGGCTTTTGAGCCAGGCCCTGACCGTCTGCATGGTGGTGTCGCCGGGAAAGATCTTGCCGTGATCCAGCAGGATCCGGCCTAATCCAAGGAATTTTCGACCGTTGCTGCCGTTATAGCCGACCTGAACGATGCTGCCGTCATCCAGAATGACGCGTCCCGATCCCTGGATATGCAGGATATGGGCATCGACCGGATCGTCCACCCACAACAGTTCCCTGACCTTGCCTCGCAAGGCTCCGCCCTCGATCTCGGCACGGCTGAAATAGCTTTGGGCGGAATCGGTCGGCAGGTCGGCGGGGCGGGCATAAAGCGGGGTTTGATAGCGCCCGCCGCGATGGCGCGAACCCCGCAGTTCCGCCTCGAAATATCCGGTGAACAAGCCGCTGGACCGTTGGCCGTTGGCGGCGAGAAACGGCTGGAACCACGTCTCGAAGTAATCGCGCACCGCCGTGGGATCGTTCGGGTTGACGGAGCGCAAGGCGCCGCAGGGCCCCAGCCAATCGCCGGCCAGTCCGCCCTGTCCCCCGGCCCCGACCGATTGGCCGGCCGGCATTTGCGTGATGCGATCGCAGCTTCGTTTGAACGCCGGCAGCGCCTGGGCCTGGATATCGTTTCGCCAGCCCGGAAGCTGTCCGAAATCGACGGCGGTCAGCACCAGCCGATCCGGCCCCGCCGACGTCTCCGGCGGTGCCTTGACGGAGGTGGTCGAACAGGCCGCCAGCAGAAACACCGCGGCGAGGCTGATCAGCCGGCCCGAGGCAGGCAGGCCGGCAATCTTCATTCTTCCAGGCTGCGCGTCGCCACCAACAACCAATTGGGATTGGCGGCCCGCGTATCACGCTGGAAGCTCCACAGATCGATGATCTTCACCGACCGCGAAGGGTCGCCTTCGACAACCTTGCCCTCGGGATCCTTGACGACGATGATCTGCTGGCTGACGAAGCGGACCGAAAGAGTGGCCTTCTGATCCTCGAGACGACTGTCCTCGATATCCGCCGAGGTGATGCTCAGCAATTCCGACTGGCAGGTTTCGCCGGCCTGGGTCCTGGCGTCGATGGCCCGTCGGAAGTTTTCGAAGACCTCGTCGGAAAGCAGGGGACGCAAGCCCTCCTTGTCGCCACGGGCGAAAGCCGAGACGATCATTTCGAAGGCCGCCCGGGCGCCTTGAAGAAAGCCCTCGGGCGTAAAGTTGCGATCGGCCTGATGAATCTGCAACAGCGCTCCGGTGAGCGGCACCGCGCCGTCATCGATCGGCGCGGCGTCGGGCCGCCGCCGCTGAGCGATGTCGACGACGTTGTTATCCGGTCCCGGCCGGGCGGCAAGGCCGATTTCAGCCGGTGGTTTCTCGGTTCCCGTACGGCGTCCAAGGACGCTGCGCAAACGTAGGCCGAGAAACAACGCGACCATGGCGAAAAGAATGATATCGATGAACTGTGAGCCGTCTGTCATGGTTCCATTTCCGGAGGCCCTACCGAGAGCCGGGCGCGACGGTGCTTCATGAAGAAGCATTGGTTTTTACATAAGCGGTTGCAGGATAAAGAGCAAGCATGGCCTGGGTATTCCCTTTTCTCTTCCTGGCTTGGCCGGTGGTGGAAATCGCCGTCCTGATCGAGGTCGCGCAATGGTTGGGCTGGCCGGGAGCCATCGCCGGCATCATTCTGTCGGGCTTGGCCGGCCTCGCGGTCCTGAGGACTCAAAGCCTGGCCACGGCCCGCCTGGCCCAGGCGCAGATGAACCGGGGAGAAATGCCGGTGGCCGCGCTGTTCGACGGCGCCTGTCTGGCGGTGGCCGGCGGTCTTCTGATGCTTCCCGGTTTCGTCACCGACCTCATCGCCCTGCCGCTTCTGCTGGCGCCGGTGCGGCAATTGCTGCGCCGGGCGTTGGGATCCCGGCTGGGCGGCAGCGGACCGGCGGGAAGCGGCGGCGGGACCACCACGGTCATCGAAGGCGATTGGACGGTGGTCGAGGAAAATGATGGAGCGCGGAGGCCGGTGCCGAAGAAGCTTCCCAAGGAATAACGGTCCGCAAGGCAATCGGGTGAACGCGCGCAAGTTGTTCTTCCAAAAGTGATTTTCGCCGCGATGGCGCGCTGCGCGCCCCCGAAGCTTAAGCGGAGGAAGCCTAGACGGACGGATGTCCGCCGCCCGGCGCGTGAGGGACAAAAATTTAAAGCAGGGCAATCGGGTGAACCCGATTGCCCTGTAACGGTCCGGGACTCGGGTTGTGTCCGCCGGTGTTCCATGTTAGTGGTCCGACCACGATTTCATGGCCGGTCCAGACGACCAAACGCGATACGCAGGAGTGCAAGATGACCGACGCTGCCGACCAACAAACGCTGCCGCAGCTGCAGGTGAATGCTCAATATATCAAGGATCTGTCGTTCGAGGTGCCTGGCGCCCCGTCCATCTATGGTGAGTTGGCCTCAGGTTCGCCGGAAATTTCCGTCCGCGTCGATCTGGCGGCGGAACCCTTGCAGCAGAATGTCTTCGAAGTGGTTCTGCAACTGGCCATCGAGGCGAAGATCAAGGACCGCACGGCGTTCATCGTCGAATTGTCCTACGGCGGCGTTTTCAGCGTCAATGTGCCGGACGAGCATGTGCAGCCGATTCTGTTGATCGAATGTCCCCGGCTCCTGTTCCCCTTCGCCCGCAACATCGTCGCGGAAATCACCCGTGACGGCGGTTTCCCGCCGATGATGCTGCAACCGATCGATTTCGTTACTCTTTATCGCAGCCGTCTTGAACAGATGGCGCAGGAACAGCACGGAACCGCCTGATATTAAGCGTCATTGCGAGCCTTCAGGCGAAGCAATCCAGCCCTTCCGGCAGGCTGGATTGCTTCGCTAAAGCTTATTCTATCTGCCAAAGCGGATTTTTAAGCTGCGCGATGAATTCCGCGTGGGCGGCTAATTCCTCCTCGCTGGGCGCATGCGGCCGCGGAGCGCGGACCACCCGTTCCCGAGGAGCCGCCTGGACGGTTTCGTCCTTTTTGGCGGCGGCGCCAAGCGCCAGACCGGGCTCGCGACCGCCGATCAGTTCAAGATAAACTTCCGCCAGCAGTTCGGCGTCGAGAAGAGCCCCATGCTTGGTGCGCGCCGTGTTGTCGATGCCGAAACGACGGCAAAGAGCGTCAAGGTTGGCGGGCGATCCGGGAAAGCGCCGCCGGGCCATGACCACGGTATCGATCGCCCGGTCCCGCGGGATCACCGGATGGCCGAGCGCTTTCAGTTCCCAGTTGAGGAACTTCATATCGAATTCGGCATTGTGGATGACCAGCGGCGAGTCCTGAATGAACTCCAGGAAATCGGCGGCCACAAGGTTGAATAAGGGCTGGTCGCGCAGGAATTCCTCGGAAAGGCCGTGGACCTTGAAGGCCTCCTCGGGCATATCGCGCTCGGGATTGATATAGACGTGGTAGGCCTGCCCGGTGGCCAGGTGGTTGACCAGTTCGACACAGCCGATTTCGACGAGCCGATGGCCGGCGGCGGGATCAAGACCCGTGGTTTCGGTATCGAGAACGATTTCGCGCATTTCAAATCTTCACTTATCGATAGGTCGACGGCGGCGGGGCGCCGATTTTTTTTCCAACAGCACCCTGACGGCGATATGCAATTTCCGCAAGGCCAGACGCCGGCCGGCGCCGGTGGGAATGACGACGTCCGCCAGACGACGCTTCCGCGAATCGGGTATCTGCCGTTGGCGGATGGCGGCCAGTTTTTCAACCGTCATGCCGGGACGGGCCAATACCCGTTGCTCCTGCAGGAAGGCCGGACATGACACCACAAGGACGGCGTCGACCCGGCGCCATGCGCCCGTCTCGAACAATAGGGGCACGTCGAGGACGACGAGACGTTCCCGGCGGCGGCGCGAGCGCTCGATGAACAATCGTTCCTGCCGGCGGACCAGGGGATGGATGATCGCCTCCAGTCGCGACAGGGCGATATCATCACCGAAAACCCTGGCGCCGAGCCGTTGGCGATCAATCGATCGGTCGACGAGCGCTTCCGGAAATGCCCGTCCGATGGGGGCCACGGCGGCACCGCCTTTCGCCAACAGACGGTGTACGACCGCGTCGGCGTCGTGGACCGGAATGCCGAGGCAAGCCAATTGCCGCGCCGCCGTGGTTTTTCCCATGCCGATCGATCCGGTCAGACCGAGGACGATCATCAGCTTTCCACGAACCGCCTGAGTTCGTCGGTGACCGCCGGCATCACGCCGAACCAGGCAAGAAATCCCGGGCGGGCCTGGTGCAACAACATGCCCAAACCGTCGACCGTCCGATGTCCGCGCAACCGGGCCTGCAAAAGCAGCGGTGTTTCCAGGGGCACATAGACGATATCGGTGACCAGGGCGTCGCGCGGCAAAGCGTCGAGAGCCAAATCCAGCGGCGGCTGGCCGGTCATGCCGAGGCTCGTCGTATTGACCAGAAGATTGGATCCGGCCAGGGCTTCGGCACGGTCTTCCCAGTCGACGACCTCGATCGGGCCGCCCAGGGCCTCGGCCACTTCGACCGCCCGCGACCGCGTCCGGTTGATCAGACGGACCCGCGGCGCCCCGTCGTCGAGCAGAGCCGCCGCCACGGCGCGAGCCGCGCCGCCGGCGCCGATCACAACCGACACCCCCGTGGCCGCGCTGAAATCGGGAACGGCATGCCGCAAATTTTCAAGAAAACCGAAAGCATCGGTATTGCGCCCCTCGATACTGCCGTCCTCACGAACGACCAGCGTATTGACGGCACCGATGCGACGGGCCAGGGGTTCGACATGATCGGCCAGGGCAAGCGCCGTCTGCTTATGGGGAATCGTCACATTCGCCCCGGCAAAACCCATGCGCGGCAAGGCGCGCAAGGCATAGGCGAAGTCCTCGGGCCTTACCGACAAGGGCACATAGGCCCCGTCGATGCGATGCTGCTCGATCCAAAAACCATGCAATTTCGGTGACCGGGAGTGACCGACGGGCCAACCGAAAACACCGGCCAATTTGGCTTTGCCGGATAAAATCATGTCTTCAATACCCCTGCGCTCCGCAGAAAATCGAGCAGGGCGATCAAAGGCAGACCGAGAATGGTGAAATGGTCTCCTTCGATCCGCTCGAACAACTGCGCGCCAAGGCCCTCCAATTGATAGGCGCCGACCGACGATAAGATCGCCGGGCCGGCATCCTGAAGATAATCATCGAGAAAGTCTTGACCAAAAGAACGCATGGTCAAGGTGGCTTCGGACAAATGCTGCCAGAGGACGGTCTCTCCCCGCACCACCGTCGCCGCGCTCAGAAGCCGATGGGTCTTGCCGCGTAGCGAGCGCAACTGCCGCCGGGCCGCTCCCACGTCGCCCGGTTTGTCGTACCAGTTCTCTCCGCAGATGAGCATCTGGTCGGCACCGATGACGAGGGCATCGGGCCAGGCTTTCGCCACCGCCACCGCCTTGGCTTGCGCCAGGGCCCGCGCGACGCTTCCAACCTCGGCTCCGGCCGCCCGCAACCGCATCTTGATGGCGTCCTCCTCGACATCCGCCGGAATGGCCTTCACGGCGACGCCGGCGGCGGTCAGAAGGGCCAGACGGGTCGGACTGGCCGACGCGAGAAGCAGAGCGGGCATTGCGGCAGTCATGTCGGTGCTCCCTTGCGGCGGATATAAAGCTGGAGAATCGTCGCCGAGGCCTCTTCGATGGAGCGACGGGAAACATCGATCACCGGCCACCCCTGCTGGGTGAACAGCTTGCGCGCCATGCCCACCTCCTCGCGTACGCGGTCGGGGTCGGCATAATCGCTTTCCTCGGCCTGGCTCAGAAAACGCAGGCGCGAGCGGCGGATATCCGTCAGGCTTTTCGGTTCCTTGGTCAAACCGACAATAAGCGGCCGCTTGGTCGCGAAAAGTTCCGGCGGCGGCGGCATGCCGGGGATCAGGGGGATGTTGGCAGCCTTGAGACCCCGGTTGGCGAGATACATGCAGGTCGGCGTCTTCGATGTCCGGGATACGCCGACCAGTATGACGTCGGCCGCGTCGAGATCGTGCAGCATCTGTCCGTCGTCATGCGACAAGGTGAAATGCATGGCGTCGATTCGCTGGAAATAGGCCGCATCGAGGGCGTGCTGACGACCGGGCTGTGTCCCGAAGTCGGCGTCCAGATAGCCGGCCAGGGACGCCATGACCGGATCGAGAACCGGAATATAGGGAACGCTCAACCGGCGACAGGCTTCCTCCAGCAGACCGCGAACCGCGCCATCCATCAAAGTGACGAGGACGACGCCGGGACTAGCCTCGATGCCCTCGACCACCCGTTCCACCTGGCCCTGGGTCCGCACCAGCCACCACAAATGAGGTATCGCCTCGATGCCTTCGAATTGCACCAGGCATGCCCGGGCAACCGAGGAGACCGTCTCGCCGCTGGCGTCGGAAACGAGGTGCAAATGAAACTGTTTGATCGACAAGGAGGCGGCCGCGTCTGTGGATAAATCGTTTTAACGGGGATAAGTGGCCCCTTCGGTCGATTGTGCCTTTTTTGCTCCCCGATGACCATCGACGAATGGGTCGTTCCGTACCGATGTGGAAAGTTCGAGGGGACGGGGTGGCGAAATATGGGGAATTCTCCCTTTAAAGAGGATCTTCCCCACTTTGCCCGCCCCAGTATTCCACAATTTTTGTTCTGTAATATCAAATGGATCCGGAATTATTCCCTAGGATTATCCACATTTTTCCTATTCCAGGAAAAACCGTGGATAACCGAAGGGATGTTTCCTGCGCCGCGGCGGATCCCCGTTATCCACAGCCATCCACTACCACAGCTACCTTTCCATAACTTTCCAAGACCTGTATTGAATGGGGGCTCTGAAGAACTTTCTTGCCGGGGGCCCCAGTGACCGACGCATCGACGCCCATCAAACCCTTTCTTCAAAGCCTCAAGGGCAACGTCCTGACGCCACCCCCTTGCTGGCTGATGCGTCAAGCCGGCCGTTATCTGCCGGAATATCGGTCGGTTCGAGCGGAAGCCAACGGCTTTCTCGACCTTTGCTATTCGCCGGACAAAGCCACGGAAGTCACCTTGCAGCCCTTGCGGCGCTATGGTTTCGACGCGGCAATCCTCTTTTCGGACATCCTGGTTGTTCCCGACGCCTTGGGCCAAGCCGTCCGCTTCCAGGAAGGTGAAGGACCGAAACTGACGCCTGTGCGAGACTCCCGGCAGATCGATGCCCTGACGCTCGATGGTTTTCAGGATCGATTGCGGCCCGTATTCGAGACCGTCTCCCGTTTGAAGACCGCTATCCCGACATCGACGGCTTTGATCGGATTTGCCGGAGCCCCCTGGACGGTAGCCACCTACATGGTGGAGGGAGGAGGGTCGAAGGACTATCTCGAAGCCAAGGCAATGGCTTACGGCCGTCCCGACCTGTTTCAAAAAATCATCGATCTCCTCGTCGAGGCGACCGGGGATTATCTCCTCGCCCAGATCGATCACGGGGCGGAAGCCATTCAGTTGTTCGATAGCTGGGCGGGAGCCCTGCCTGAAGACGAATTCGAAAAATGGGTGATCTCTCCGACGCGCCGCCTTGTCGAACGGATCAAAACGGAAAGGCCGGGAATACCGGTGATCGGCTTTCCCCGTGGGGCCGGCGCGCTTTATAAGCCGTTCGTCGAGCGAACCGGCGTGGATGCGGTCAGTCTCGACACGACCATTCCGCTCGATTGGGCTGTTGAGGTCCTGCAACCGAAAGTCACCATCCAGGGGAACCTGGATCCGGTCAAACTGGTGACGGGCGGACCGGCGCTCGATGCCGCGATCGATCGTATCCTGTCGCTTTGCGCCAAGGGCCCTTTCATCTTCAATCTCGGCCATGGCATCCTGCAGACCACGCCGCCTGATCATGTCGCCAGACTGGTCGAACGGGTCAGAGCCTGGAGAGGGTGATCATGGAAAAACTGGCCGTCGTCCTCTTCAATCTGGGTGGACCTGACAGTCCCGAGGCGATCAGGCCGTTTTTATTCAATCTTTTCAATGATCCGGCCATCATCGGCGCACCAGCCCCGATCCGGAGGGCCTTGGCCTGGCTGATTTCGACGCGCCGGGAATCGGTCGCCAAAGGAATTTACGCCCATCTCGGCGGCCGCTCGCCCTTGCTGGAGCTGACCCGGGATCAGGCTTCGGCCATCGAAGCCCGTCTGGGCGATCATGTCAGGGTCTTCATCGCCATGCGTTATTGGACGCCGTTCACCGATGAGGCGGTGAGCGCCGTCAAGGCCTGGAATCCCGATCGTATCGTTCTACTGCCGCTTTATCCGCAGTTTTCCACGACGACCACCGCCTCATCGGTCAAGGAGTGGGGAAAAGCGGCCGCCAAGGCCGGATTGGTCAAGCCGACCACCGGTATCTGCTGTTATCCGACCCAGGAAAAGATGATCAGGGCGCAGGCGGCCTTGTTGGAGGAAGCCCTCCAGAAGGCCGGCACTGGGGCGAGGGTATTGTTTTCAGCGCATGGGCTGCCCAAAAAGGTCATCGAACGCGGCGATCCCTATCAGTCGCAGGTGGAAATGACCGCGCGGGCCATCGTGACGGCTTTGGGACGATCGGATCTCGATTGGCTGGTCAGCTACCAGAGCAGGGTCGGTCCGATGGAATGGATCGGCCCGGCCACCGATGCCGAGATCCGCAGGGCGGGAGCGGAGGGCAAGGCCCTCGTCGTGCAACCGGTCGCTTTCGTGTCGGAACATTCGGAAACCCTGGTCGAGTTGGACATCGAATATGCCCATCTGGCCAAAGAAGCCGGCGTGCCGCTTTATGTGCGGGTTCCGGCCCTGGGAAGTCATCCTTTGTTCATCGAAGGCCTGGCGGATCTCATCGGCAAGACGGCGTCGAGCGAGCGGTCCTTTTGTTCGGAAGGGAACGACCGTCAATGCGGTGAAGCGTGGAAAGCTTGTGGCCATGCGGGAGTCCTTTCCTGAACTCTTTGTAAAAATCTGCGCGGATCATCAATCTTCGTTTGACTTGCTTGGCACCTTTGGATAAAGCTGCGGAATCCCCAGCGGTTTGATCCGATTTGCAACGCTGTCTGATCCTTCGGACCGGCTTCGTCCGAAGCGGAAGTTTTCTCTCGGCCGTCAATGGCCATTCCCCAATTGTTTTCATTTCCCATAGTGGACCTGCCACATGAATCTCCAGGAGCTGAAGGCCAAGACACCGGCCGAACTTCTCGCCTATGCCGAAGAATTGCAGATCGAGAATGCATCGACTCTGCGTAAGCAGGACATGATGTTCGCCATTCTCAAGCAGTTGGCTGAGAATGACACCCCGATCTATGGCGACGGTGTTCTCGAAATCCTTCAGGATGGTTTCGGCTTCTTGCGATCGCCGGAAGCGAATTATTTGCCGGGACCAGACGACATTTATGTGTCGCCCAGTCAAGTCCGGCGCTTTTCGCTTCGCACCGGCGATACGGTGGAAGGGCAGATCCGCGCGCCGAAGGATGGCGAACGCTATTTCGCTCTTCTCAAGGTCAACACCATCAATTTCGAGCCGCCGGACAATGTGCGGCATCGGATCAACTTCGATAATCTGACGCCGCTCTATCCCGATGAGCGGCTGCATCTGGAAATCGAGGATCCGACCACCAAGGATCTGACCACCCGGGTGATCGATCTGGTCTCGCCGCTGGGCAAGGGTCAGCGCGGTCTGATCGTCGCGCCGCCGCGCACCGGCAAGACGGTGATGCTGCAGAATATCGCCCATGCCATCGCCGCCAATCATCCGGAAGTCTATTTGATCGTTCTGCTGATCGACGAACGGCCGGAAGAAGTGACGGATATGGCGCGTTCGGTGAAAGGCGAAGTGATCAGTTCGACCTTCGATGAGCCGGCTTCCCGTCACGTCCAGGTTACCGAGATGGTCTTGGAAAAGGCCAAGCGGCTGGTCGAGCATAAGCGCGACGTGGTGATCCTCCTCGATTCGATCACCCGTCTGGCCCGGGCCTACAACACCGTGGTGCCGAGCTCTGGCAAGGTGCTGACCGGTGGTGTGGACGCCAATGCCCTGCAGCGGCCGAAGCGCTTCTTCGGCGCGGCGCGCAACATCGAGGAAGGCGGGTCTCTGACAATCATCGCCACGGCGCTGATCGATACCGGCAGCCGCATGGACGAGGTCATCTTCGAAGAGTTCAAGGGAACCGGTAACTCGGAAATCATCCTTGACCGCAAGCTTTCCGACAAGCGGACCTTCCCGGCCATCGACATCACGAAGTCCGGCACCCGTAAGGAAGAACTGCTGGTCGACAAGGGCGTTCTATCGAAGATGTGGGTGCTGCGTCGCGTGCTGATGCCGATGGGCGTAACCGACGCGATGGAGTTCCTGGTCGACAAGCTGAAGCATTCGAAGAGCAATTCCGATTTCTTCGAAGCGATGAACAGCTAGAGCATTTTGTTAGTTTGAACGTAGAAAAGGGCTGTGTTTCACGTGAAACACAGCCCTTTCTCATGTGCCGTCTGAAGATGATCAGACGAGGAAAACCGTCGATCCGGTGGTCTTTCTGGCTTCCAGATCGCGGTGGGCCTGGGCGGCCTCGGCCAGCGGATAGCTCTGATTGATTTCGATCTTTACCGCGCCTTTGCCAACCACGTCGAACAGTTCTCCGGCGCTGGCCAGAAGGTCACCCCGGCTGGCGGTATAGGTCGCCAACGTCGGCCGAGTCAGGAATAGCGATCCCTTGGTGGAGAGCACGACCGGATTGAAGGGCGGCACGAGTCCCGAGGATTGTCCGAAGCTTACCATCAGGCCGCGTGGCCGCAGGCAGTCGAGGGAACCCTCGAAGGTATCCTTGCCGACCGAATCGTAAACCACCGGAACACCCTTGCCGCCGGTGATCTCTTTGACCCGGGCGACGAAGTTTTCCTTGCTGTAGTCAATGACATAGTCGGCACCATGGGCCTTTGCCAATTCCGCCTTGGCGGAACTGCCGACGGTTCCAATGACGGTGGCGCCGAGATGTTTCGCCCATTGGCAGGCGATCAGACCGACACCGCCAGCCGCCGCGTGGAGAAGAATGGTGTCGCCGGGCTGAACCCGGTAGGTGCTGCGAAGAAGATATTGCGTGGTCATTCCCTGGAGCATCATCGCCGCCGCCTGACGGTCCTCGATGGAGGGGGGAAGAACCACCAGGCGGGCGGCGGGAAGAACCCGTCGTTCGGCATAGGCGCCGATCGGACCACCGGCGTAGGCGACGCGGTCGCCCACCTTGACCTCTTGGACGCCCGATCCGATGGCCTCGACGACTCCCGCTCCCTCGGACCCTAGGGAACTGGGAAGCTTGGCCAGGGGATAGACGCCACTGCGATGGTAAACGTCGATGAAGTTGAGACCGACGGCGGTATGGCGAATCAGGGCTTCACCGGGGCCGGGAGCGAGAACCTCGACCTCCTCCCAGCGCATTTCTTCCGGTCCGCCTTGGCGATGTATCAGAATGGCTTTGCTCACGATGTGCTCCGCTTCATCATTTGAATGACATTTTCTATGGGCCTTTAGGGCGTCCACGCGCCCTAGTGGTTTGGCCATCCTTCCAGGGTAAGCAGGAATTTCTTGGTGTCCAAACCGTCCAAACCGGAATAGCCGCCCAATGAGCCGGCTGCGGCCACGACCCTGTGACAGGGGATGATGACCGGCAGGGGATTGCGACCGCAGGCTCCACCGACGGCACGCGGCGCGCTATCGATGTGGAGGGCGATCTGTCCGTAGCTCATGACCGAGCCATAAGGAATATGCTGAAGAACAGCCCAGACTTTCTTTTGAAAGACGGAACCATCCGGGTCGAGAGGAAGATCGAAGCTTTTTCGGCGTCCTTCGAAATAGTCGTCCAACTGGCGTTCCGCCATTTGCAGAACGCCGGCGGAGCCGTCGCCGCCCGGGACCCGGCCCCATTCCAAAGCGACCAGTTTTCCGTCCGTCTCGAAAACCGTGAGGTCGCCGAGCGGGCTGCTGAAGGAGTGATAGCTCATGTGGCTCAGCTTAGACCTCGAGGAGAGAGTGGCGCAACTCCGCCGGATTGGAGAGGGGCAGGGAACAGACCGGACCAACGCAGATGAAGGCCGTGGGCGTGTAGTGGGACGCCGCCGTCACTTTTTCGAATGCCGGATGGTCTTTGGGAAGCGGCTGATCGGCTGAAAGGCGGGTTAAAATAAGATTGGGAAGGCAAATCCCGGTGATGACTTTCAGCATGTCGCGATAGGTCTCGTCTTCCGGCGGACCGATGAGCACCAGCTGTACGGCGTTGGCGAGAAGGTCCCAGGCATTGAGCATGGCGGCCATGCTTGGAAAGGTTTTTTCAACAAGGCCTGCGAAGGCTCGCATGACGGCTTCTGCCTGTTCCCGGTAGGCTGGCCGGCCGGTCTGATAATAAAGCCTGGCCAGGACCTCGATCATCACCGCGTTGCCGGAAGGGGTTGCCTGGTCGAAGGCGGATTTGGTCCTGATCAGCAGGCCTTCCGCGTCGCTTGCCGTGAAGAAGTAGCCGCCGTCGGCGACATCCCAATAGTAGCGATCGAGGATGTCCGTCCATTGGACCGCCTGGGCGAGGTAATGGGCTGTTCCGGTCGCCTCGTAAAGGAGAAGCGCCGCCCTGGCCATTTGCGCATAATCGTCCAGCATCGCTTCGTTTTGCAGTCGGCCGCAGCGCGACGAATGGGCCAGACGCCCGTCGGATGTTTGGTGATGTTCTATGGCGTCAAAGGCCGCTTTTGCCGTGGCGAGCCAATCGGGCCGATCGAAGACGAAGGAGGCATTGGCCAGGGCCGCGATCATCATGCCGTTCCAATCGGCGAGGACCTTGTCGTCGCGGCCGGGCGGAATCCGCTGGCGGCGCAAAGCGAGGAGGGCGCTCCTGGCGTCGGCAAGGGCTTGTTCCACCGTCGCGTCGGAAGGCGCGCCAAGACGATGATTGCGGTTAAGGATGGATTTTCCTTCCCAATTTCCTCCCGCGCTCACGTCATAGACGGCCTTGAACCGAGCCGCCTCATCGGCAGGCAGGGCGCGATCGATCTCGTCCTCGCTCCAGACATAATATTTTCCCTCCTCTCCTTCGCTGTCGGCGTCGAGAGTGGCGGCGAACGCCTGATGATCGGCCATCATCTCTCGGTGCAGCCAGTCGATGGTCTGGGTCACGCGGGCGGCATAAAGAGGGTTGGCCGTTTTCTGCCGGGCAGACGACAGGAGATCGATCAACTGCGCATTGTCGTAGAGCATTTTTTCGAAATGCGGGGCAAGCCAATGTTCGTCGGTGGAATAGCGCGAATATCCGCCGCCCAGATGGTCGTAGATTCCGCCTTGGCTCATTTTGTCGAGGGAGAGGATGACGGCTTGTTCGAAGTCTTTCTCCCGGAGACGCAAACCGGCGCGCCAAAGCAGAAAAAGAACGGGAACTTGGGGAAATTTCGGAGCCCCGGAAAGACCCCCTTCGATTTTATCGATGGCGCCCTGCAGGGCTACGGCGATGCGATCCAATAGATCCTGATCAGGAAGGTCTCCATGCGCCGGCATCGCCAGCCGCTTCAATGCCTCTTTCAGGGCCGAGACGTTGGTGGTGATCTTCTCCGGTTCCGTTGCATGGGCATCAGCCACGCCCCTCAGCACGTCCTGGAAGGAGGGACGGCCAAATCGCGGCGTCGGCGGAAAATAGGTTCCTCCCCAGAACGGCTCTCCGTCCGGCGTCAAGAACATGGTGAGCGGCCAGCCGCCCTGCTGGCCGAGACTGGCCAGAGCCGACTGGTAGATCACATCGATATCCGGTCGTTCCTCGCGATCGACCTTGATGGGAATGAAAAGCTCATTCATCAGTTTGGCGGTCGCCTCGTCCTCGAAGCTTTCATGGGCCATGACATGGCACCAGTGGCAGGCCGCGTAACCGACCGAAAGAAGAATGGGTTTGTTGGCGTCTTTCGCCTCGGCCAGGGCCTCGGCCCCCCAGGCCCGCCAATGGACCGGATTGAAACGATGTTGCAGCAGGTAGGGGCTGGTTTCCTGGTCGAGGCGGTTACGGCTCATGAAGGCATCCTTAAAGGCTGGATGAAACGGAAAAACCCCTTTCCTTGAGGACGTTGCAGAGGGCGGGGTGAAAGCTTAGTTTGGGTGGGAGAGGATCGGTTGCAACCTTGCGATCGAAGATGGAGGATCCATGTTATGAAGATCACCTTCGACGTGGACTGTACGCCGGAGGAGGCGCGCAGCTTTTTCGGTCTTCCCGACGTCAAGCCGATGCAGGATGCCTTGCTGGCCAAAATCGAGGAGCGAATGGCCGCCAATCTCGATGCGATCAGTCCGGAAGCGTTGCTGCGCACCTGGTTGCCGGCCGGCGTGCAGGGCATCGAACAGCTGCAGAAGATGTTTTGGACCGGCTTGCAATCCGCGCAAAGCCGCGACAAACCGGAAAAGAAATAAGATACGGAGAGTAAAACCCTTGTCCATTCCTCAAGACCCCCCGCCTTATTATCGGCTCCATGCCTTTCTTTGCACCAACCGTCGTCCCGATGGGCATCCCCGCGGCTCCTGCGCGGGGAAGGGATCCGAATCGTTGCGCGATTACCTGAAGGCCCGCGCCAAGGAACTCGGACTGGCTGATGTGCGGATCAACAGCGCGGGCTGTCTCGACCGCTGCGAGCTGGGGCCTGTCATGGTGATTTATCCGGAAGGGGTTTGGTACGGATTTCGGACCAGCGAGGATGTGGAAGAAATTCTCCAGACCCATCTGGTCAAGGGTGGCCGTGTCGCCCGGTTGCTGTTGCAACCCAATGATACTCCGGAGATCCGCCAATCGGTTCAGGCCTGACGTAAGACGGTGTCCATGGCTCCCATGAAGACGATCTTCGCTCTGGCCAGCGGCGTGGGGCGGGCAGGGATGGCGGTCTATCGTCTGTCCGGCCCGGCGGCTGGACGGACCCTGGTCGATCTGACGGGACGGCCCTTGCCGGAACCAAGGCGGGCCTGCCGTCGCCGGCTGTGCGATGCCGCGGGCGACGTTCTGGACGATGGCCTGGTCTTGTGGTTTCCGGCCCCCCGCAGCTTTACCGGCGAGGACGTCGTCGAACTGCATCTGCATGGAGGTCGCGCCATTGCCCGGGCGCTGACCGAGGCTCTTCTTGCGGCGGGTCTGGAACCGGCGGAACCGGGGGAATTCAGCCGCCGGGCCTTCATGGCGGGCAAACTCGATCTGACCCAGGCGGAAGCGATCGCCGATCTGGTCGATGCCGAGACGACGGCGCAGCGGCGGCAGGCCTTGCGTCAATTGGAGGGCTCGCTCAGTGGTCTCTATGACGATTGGCGGGAAAGGTTGCTGCGCTGCCAGGCCCATCTTGAGGCGGAAATCGACTTTTCCGACGAGGACCTTCCCGATGGTCTGGGGGAAGCGGCGCGAACGGCCTTGGCGGCACTCGGCGAAGAGATTGGAAGGCATCTCGCCGACGGGCGCCGCGGAGAGCGTCTGAGAGAAGGATTGTCGGTGGCCATTCTGGGCGCCCCCAATGTCGGCAAGTCGAGTCTTCTCAACCGTATCGCCGGACGGGAAGCTGCGATTGTCTCTTCGATTGCCGGAACCACGCGCGATATCATCGAGGTGAATCTCGATCTTTCCGGTTATCCGGTGACCCTGGCCGATACCGCCGGCCTGCGAGATGCCGCGGAGGCCATCGAGGAGGAGGGGGTTCGTCGGGCCAAGGCCAGGGCGGAGATCGCCGATCTGCGTCTGGTGGTATTCGACGCCGCCGCATTGCCGGCCCTCGATCCGGTCAGTTTGGCTTTGGTGGATGGGCGTTCCCTGATCGTCGTCAACAAGAGCGATCTGGCTTCGGTCACCCTTCCCGAGCGGATCGAAGGATATCCCGTCCTGGCGGTTTCGGCGGAAAATGGCGACGGGGTTGATGGATTGCTGGCCGCCTTGGGTGAAAAGGCATCCGAGCTTCTCGACGGAAGCGGTGCGCCGGTCATATCGCGAGCCCGGCATCGTCGGGCGCTTGAGGAGACCGAGACGGCGTTGCGTCGGGCCCTGGAGGCATCGTCGGCCGAATTGGCGGCGGAAGATATCCGTCTGGCCGGACGGGAACTGGGACGGATCACCGGACGGATCGATGTGGAGGAAATGCTCGACGTGATTTTCCGCGAGTTCTGCATCGGAAAATAGACTGTTTCACGTGGAACAATGGTGTCGCTTGTGTTATCGCTCGCGCGTTGCGGTGCGAATTGAAGCAATCGATCTTTAAGGACGAACTATGAGGCAATTTGACGTTATCGTCATCGGCGCCGGACATGCCGGCTGCGAAGCCGCGGCGGCGGCGGCCCGTCAAGGTGCCAAGACCCTTTTGCTGACTCATCGTCTGGACACCATCGGCGAGATGAGTTGCAATCCCGCCATCGGTGGATTGGCCAAGGGGCAGTTGGTCAGGGAAATCGACGCCCTGGATGGCGTGATGGGGCGGGTGATCGATCGCGCCGGCATTCAGTTCCGGGTTCTTAACCGTAGCAAGGGACCGGCCGTTCGCGGTCCCCGCGCCCAGGCCGATCGCAAGCGCTATCGCCAGGCGATGCGCGAAATCCTGTCCGAAACGCCCAATCTCGTCATCGAGGCGGCGGCGGTCGAGGAATTGCTGCTGAGCGACGAGGCGAGCCGGGTGAGCGGTGTCGTCACCGCCGCCGGCGAGACGATCTCCGCCGGCGCCGTGATCTTGACCACGGGAACCTTTTTAAGGGGGCTCGTTCATATCGGCGAGCGACGTTTTCCGGCGGGCCGCATGGGGGACGAACCGAGCATCGGACTGTCGGCCAGTCTGGAGAAGGCCGGATTCGTCCTGGGACGACTGAAAACCGGAACGCCTTGTCGCCTGGATGGCCGGACGATCGATTGGGCGGCGCTGGAGAGTCAGCCGGGGGATACGCCGCCGGTCCCGTTCTCCTTCCTGACCGATCGCATCACCACGCCGCAAATCAACTGCGGCATCACCGGCACGACGCAAGCCTCCCACGAGCTGATACGCGCCAATCTGCATCGGGCGCCGATGTATTCCGGGCAGATCGGCAGCGTTGGTCCACGATACTGCCCCAGCATCGAGGATAAGGTCGTTCGGTTCGCCGAGCGGGAGCGGCATCAGATCTTCCTTGAGCCGGAAGGACTGGACGACGAGACCGTCTATCCCAACGGAATCTCCACCTCCTTGCCCGAGGATGTGCAGCGGGCGCTACTTCCGACCATTCCCGGTCTTGAAAAGGCCGTCATGCTGCGGCCGGGATACGCCATCGAATATGATTTCGTCGATCCGCGAGCCCTTCATCCCTGGTTGGAAACCCGCAAGATCGCCCGTCTGTTCTTCGCCGGTCAGATCAACGGCACCACCGGTTACGAGGAGGCGGCGGCGCAAGGGGTGATGGCGGGGATCAATGCCGCCTTGCGCGCGGGCGGTGGCGAGGTGCCTTTCGTGCTCGACCGGGCGGAGGCTTATATCGGCGTTCTGATCGATGATCTGGTGACGCGGGGGACCAGCGAACCCTATCGCATGTTTACTTCGCGGGCCGAGTACCGCCTTTTGTTGCGGGCCGACAACGCCGATTTGCGTCTGACGGGCCGGGGTTTGGCCGTCGGATGCGTCGGGTCGGAGAGGGAAGGGGTTTTCCGCCGGAAGATGGCTTGCCTGGAGACGGGCCGGGCGCTGATGGAGCGGTTGGAGGCCACGCCCAATGCCTTGAAGGCACAGGGATTGGCGATCAATCAGGATGGCGTTCGACGTTCGGCCTTTACCTTGCTGGGATATCCCGAGATCACCTGGTCGAAGTTGGTCGGGATTTGGCCGGAGCTGGGCTCGATCACCTCTCAGGTGGCCGAGCAGTTGGAAATCGAGGGACGCTACGCCGGTTACCTCGATCGGCAGGAGGCCGATATCGCCGCCTTCCGGCGGGACGAATCGTTGGCTCTCGCCGACGATCTCGACTATGGCGCGGTCGGTGGATTGTCGGCCGAGGTTCGATTGAAGTTGACGTCGGCACGTCCGGCCACCCTGGGGGCGGCAGGGCGTATTCCGGGGATCACACCGGCGGCGCTCACCGCGCTTCTCGCCCATGTCAGGCGCTCGGACCGGGGGCAGGCGGCTTAGGGCTTGTCGCGAAATTATCGCTCCAAACCCTAAGATTCCATATGACGCCTGCGCTCCGCTACGGCGGGCTCAGGCGCCGCTCGGGCTTAAGCGCCTGGAAGGACATGATGATGGTTTCACGTGAAACATTGGGATCGGCCCGATGACCCGCGCCGACTTCGCCCGCCGCATTCCGGTCACGCCTGATGTTCTGGACCGCTTGCAACGTTACGCGGATTTGCTGGTGAAATGGCAAGCGCGGATCAACCTGGTCGGCCCCTCGACGATCCCCGCGCTGTGGGAGCGCCATATGTTGGATTCGGCCCAATTGACCGCTCATCTGCCATCCGGCCCCGTTCTCGATCTCGGCTCCGGCGCGGGTTTTCCCGGATTGGTCCTGGCCATCATGCGGGGAGGGCCGGTGCATCTGGTCGAATCGGATGTTCGAAAATGCGCCTTTTTGCGAGAGGCCGCTCGCCTGACGGAGGCCGATGCGGTGGTGCACAACGTCCGCATCGAAACTTTGGCGCCGTTTCCCGTCGCGGCGATAACCGCCCGGGCCCTGGCACCTCTCGCCAAACTGCTGGAAATGGCTGAAAATTTTCTTCATCCGGCGGTTCATTGCCTATTTCTTAAAGGCCGTGGTGGTGAAGAAGAATTGACCGACGCGCGCAAAGATTGGATGATGACCCTAGAACGAATTCCCAGTCTTGCCGATTCGTCGGGACAAATTCTCCATCTGAGAGAGGTTCATCGTGGTCGAGACGAACGTTAGCCGCGGCTTATTGGCGTCGTCGCGTATCATTGCCGTTGCTAATCAGAAGGGTGGCGTCGGAAAAACCACCACCACCATCAATCTGGCCACGGCCATGGCGGCGGTGGGAAAACGGGTGCTGATCATCGATCTGGATCCTCAAGGGAACGCCAGTACCGGTCTTGGCATCGAGCGTCGTACGCGGGCCGTCAGTTCCTATCATGTGCTGATCGGCGAGGCGGAATTGGCGGAAGGGGTGATCGCCACCTCGATACCCAACCTTTCCGTGGTGCCGTCCTCCATCGATCTTTCCGGCGCGGAAATCGAGCTGGTGAACCAGCCCAAGCGGGAACATCGACTGGCCGCCGCCTTGAATACTCAAATCCAGTACGATTTCGTCTTGATCGATTGCCCGCCGTCGCTCGGGCTTTTGACTTTGAACGCCCTGGTGGCCGCCCAGGCGGTCCTCGTGCCCCTGCAGTGCGAATTCTTCGCGCTGGAAGGCGTCAGCCATCTGGTCAAGACCATCGAACGGGTCAAGCAAGCCTTCAATCCCGATCTCGAATTGCACGGAATCGTGCTGACCATGTTCGACAAGAGGAACAATCTTTCCGATATGGTGGCCGCCGACGTACGTGGTTATTTTGGAGACAAAGTGTATAAAACGGTGATTCCCCGAAACGTTCGCGTGTCCGAAGCCCCATCGCATGGCAAACCGGTCCTTCTTTACGATATGCGGTGTTCCGGTTCCGAGGCCTATATCCGCCTCGCCGGCGAAGTCTTGAAACGTGAACGTAGTCTGGTGGCATAGGTATGGCTGAAGAGTCTCGTCGCCGTGGCTTGGGCCGCGGTCTTTCCGCTTTGCTGGGCGATCCCGTCGTTGCCGCCGTGGATCAGGCGGCCGATGGTGAATTTTCCCAGGCCGGCTCTCCCCTGAAGGGTTTGCGCAATCTTCCGATCGAAAAATTGCAGCCCGGCCGGTATCAGCCGCGCCGCGTGTTCGATCAGAGCGCCATCGATGATCTTGTCGAGTCGGTGAAGGAAAAGGGCATTCTGCAGCCTCTTCTGGTCCGGCCATGTCCGGATGAGCCGGAAATGTTCGAGATCATCGCCGGGGAACGCCGCTGGCGGGCCGCGCAGGCGGCCCATCTCCACGACGTCCCGGCCATTGTGCGGAACTTGTCCGATCGCGAGGCTTTGGAAGTCGCGCTGATCGAAAATCTCCAGCGTCAGGATTTGTCACCCCTGGAGGAGGCCGAAGGCTACCGGCGTCTGATGGACGATTTTTCCCATACGCAGGAGGAATTGGCGAAAACCGTCGGCAAGAGCCGCAGTCATGTCGCCAATACCATGCGGCTCCTGGCGCTGCCCGATCCGGTCAAGCATATGCTGGACGACGGGTCGTTGACCGCCGGCCATGCGAGAGCCCTGCTGACCAGCAGCGATCCGGTCGCCTTGGCCGAACAGGTGATCGGCAAGGGGCTGAATGTTCGTCAAACCGAGAAATTGGCTCAGCAGGGGCCGGAAAAGGCCAAATCCCGCAAGGATGGCGCCTCGGCTCCGGTCAAGGATGCCGATCTTCTCGCTCTCGAGCGCGATCTGACCAACATCCTGGGACTGAAAGTCTCCATCGTCCTGCAAGGGAAGGGGGGAGAGATTTCCGTCCAATATTCGACGTTGGAGCAGCTCGACGATGTGTTGCATCGTCTCAGCAACGGCGTCCATGGCCGCGCGGCGGTTCACGGGGACTGAATCGCTCTTTGAGCAGCTACCTTAAAGTCGTCATGCCCGGACTTGATCCGGGCATCCGCGTGCCCACTTCAAATGACGTCGGTCGATCTATGTAATCATGGATTGCCGGGTCAAGCCCGGCAATGACGGTTTTGGGTTGCAGCTATCACTCAAATGCGAGCAACGCACAAACTATGCCGGACAGCCGTGGACTTGATCCGGGCATTCCCGTGTCCGCCTCCAATGAGGCCGGTTGATTTTTGCAATCATGAATTGCCGGGTCAAGCCCGGAAATGACGATTTTTGGTTGTGATTGGAACCGATCTACCGTCCCAGAAAGCCGGGCGGTGATCTTTCAGCGCCTTTGTGCGGCCGGTCCTTTGCGGCCGGCGGCGCGGGTCAGTTGCATGACGGTACGGCTGCAGATTTCCTCGGCTGGCATACCAGTGCTTTTGCAGTCCATTTCCGCGTTCACCAGCAAATCGAGGGCCGTCCCCAAACGTTCCGCCGGCCAACGAATCAATTGGCCGCGCATATGCTCCGCTACGCGAAAATGGGGCGGCGGCCTGAGGACCGCCAAAGCCTGGTCTGGGCTCTTGCCACGGCCCATGGCTCCGGATGCCAGATGCAAACGTTGAAAATGCCGCTGCAGGCTGCGCAATACGGCGATAGGCGAGGTTCCCTCGCGATAGAGACGATCCAAGACCCTTTGGGCCGTCGGGTGGTCGCCCTCGGCGCAGGCCATGGATAGATCGTCGAGCGACAGGGCCGCCGTATCGCCGATGCAGGCGATGACATCCTCCAGGCGGACACGGCCGCCGCCGCCGCCCATGTAAAGTGCCAGCTTCTCCAGCTCCGAGCGGGTGAGCAGGCGATCCCCGCCGAGATGATCGGCCAGCCAGGCGACGGCGTCTGGTTCGGCCGTCAGTCCCTGTACCCGTAGGCTTTCATGAATGACGGCCTCCAGGCTTCCGCCCTCGTCGGCATAGCAGGGCAGGGCGACGGCATTGTCGGCGCCCTCGACCAGCTTGCGTAGAGCGGAGCGGGGTCCCAGTTCGCCGGCATCGAGAAGAACCAGGGCGTCGCCGGCCGGATGATCAAGAAAGGATTGCACGGCCTGCGATACGCCGTCGCCGGCGTCATGGACGCGAACGACCCGCCGTCCGCCGGTCATGGCGATGGCCGCCGCCTCGTCGGCCAACCGCGCGGGATCGTCCTTTACGCCGGTCGCCGTCAAATCGGCGATACGGAAAGGATCATTGGTATCGGCGCAGACGCCCTTGGTCAGGCGGGCGATCCGCTCTTTGACCAATCCGGCGTCGGGCCCATAGACCAGAACCACGCGAGCGGCGGCATCGGGCGTCTTCAGGAAACTCTCGATGCGGTTGCCGGCCAGCTTCATTTGGCGGGGCTTTGCGCTTTCACTTCCGCCGCCTTGGCGAAATAAGCGGCGAGACGATTGCGGATCTCGTCGGCGATCGACTGGGCGGCGCGGCGATGAATATCGTCGGCGGCGGAAATATTCGCGTAATGCTCCTCAAGGAAGTCATAACTGAACATCTGGCTGAAACTTCCGGAGAGAACGCGGGTCGAACCCTCATAGAGCCAGTAGGTGACACCGTAAGTAACAAGATTCCGGGTGGCGGTATCGTCCTTGCGGAGCGCCTGCTGGGTTTCCGAGATGGTGGGGGTAACCACCAAACGATATCGCGCTTTTGCGCTTTCGCCGCGCGGATTGAGGTCGGTCAGCAGGGCGTTGTGGATCAGTTGCCCTTCGCGGTCGACCAGGGGACTGACCTGGACGCTCGCCAGGTCGCTCATGACCGCCGCGTTGTAGGAATCCTTGCCGTAGAGCGGGTGGAATCCGCAGGAGGTCAGCAACAGCACGCCAAGGCATAGCACAGCCGTCGCAAGACACCGGACCGGCGCCCTGCGACGGGTTGGGGACTGTTCAGACCACGACATTGACGATCCTGTTGGGGACCACGATAACCTTGCGCGGTGCCTTGCCGGCCAGCAGGGAGGCAACGGCAGGCAAGGCGAGGGCGGCCGCCTCGGCCAATCCTTTGTCGGCATCCTTGGCCATCTCCACGGTTCCCTTGAGCTTTCCATTGACCTGAACGGCCAATGTGACGCTGTCCTCGCTGACCAGGCTTGGATCGGCTTCCGGCCAACCGCTGTCGACCAGCAATTGCTCATACCCAAGCTCGAACCACAATTCCTCGCCGAGATGGGGCATCATGGGACCGATCAATCGGACCAGGGTCTCCATGCCTTCGCGCAGAACCCAGCCGGCGCCGGCCTCGGTGGCCGGAATTTCGGCAAGGACATTGCTCAGTTCGCGGATGCGGGCCACCGCCTTGTTGAAATGGAAGCGGTCGAGATCCTCGCCGACCAGAGCAATGGTCTTGTGGACCTGTTGCCTGGCCTTCCTCGCCTTGGGTCCGAACTCGTCGGGAGCGGGGCTGCCGGGCGGGGGCAGGGCCACCACCGGATCGACGACCATGCGCCACAGCCGGTTGACGTAACGGAACGCCCCGTCGATGCCGGCGTCGGTCCAGTCGAGATCGCGCTCCGGCGGGCTGTCGGACAGCATGAACAGCCGGGCCGTATCGGCACCGTAGGTGGCGATGATGCCGGCGGGGTCGATGACGTTCTTCTTCGACTTGCTCATCTTCTCGGAACGCCCGACGGCGACGGGCCGTCCACCGTTTATTTCGATGGCGGAACCATCCGCCCGTTTTTCAACGTCGGTGGGAAGCAGCCAATGTCCGTCGGCGTCCTTATAGGTCTCGTGACAGATCATTCCTTGCGTCAGCAGGCCGGCGAAGGGCTCCTCGACGTTCAGATAGCCGCAGGTCTTCAAGGCGCGCGTGAAAAATCGGGAGTAGAGCAGATGCAGCACGGCATGCTCGATGCCGCCGATATATTGATCGACGGGGAGCCAGTGGTCGGCGGCGGCGCGGGAAAACCCCCGGTCGGTTTCGCCGGGAGAGCAGAAGCGGGCGAAATACCAGGACGATTCGAAGAAAGTGTCGAAGGTGTCGGTTTCCCGTTTCGCCGGCTTGCCGCATTTGGGGCAGGCCACATGCTTCCAGCTGGGATGATGATCGAGCGGATTGCCCGGCTTGTCGAAGGTCACATCCTCGGGCAGGGTCACGGGCAGGCTTTCGGCCGGCACCGGCACCACGCCGCAATCGGGGCAATGGATGACCGGGATCGGACATCCCCAATAGCGTTGGCGGGAAACGCCCCAATCGCGCAGCCGGTAATTGACGGCGCGCTGTCCGACATTCCGGCGTTCCATCAGATCGATGACCTTGGCCTTGGCTTCCGCCACCGGCAGGCCGTTCAGCGGGCCGGAATTGATCATCACGCCGTCTTCGACGAACGCTTCGTTTCCGACGACGATACTGGCCGGATCGACACCCTTGGGGGCGACCACCGGCGTTACCGGCAGACCATATTTGCGGGCGAAATCGAGATCGCGCTGGTCGTGAGCGGGACAGCCGAAAATGGCGCCCGTGCCATAGTCCATCAGTACGAAATTCGCGACATAGACCGGCAGTTCCTGACCGTCGACCAGCGGATTGCGGACCTTCAGGCCGGTGGCGAAACCTTTCTTTTCCGCCGTTTCCAGGGCGGCTTCGCTGGTTCCCAGGCGATTGCATTCGGCGATGAATTGCGCGAGCGCCGGATTGTCGGCGGCCAAGGCGCCGGCCAGCGGATGATTGGCGGCGATGGCGCAGAACGAGGCCCCGAACAAGGTATCGGGCCGGGTGGTATAGATTTCGATGCGATCGTCGCGGTCGACCAGATCGAAAAACAGGCGCAGGCCTTCCGAGCGTCCGATCCAGTTCTCTTGCATCAGCCGGACCCGGTCGGGCCATCGGTCGAGCTGGCTCAAGCCTGTCAGAAGATCCTCGGCGAAAGCGGTGATCTTCAGGAACCATTGGCTGAGCAACCGTTTTTCGACGAGGGCGCCGGATCGCCAGCCGCGCCCGTCGATGACCTGCTCATTGGCCAGCACCGTATGTTCCACCGGATCCCAATTGACCCAGGATTCCTTCCGATAGACCAGTCCGGCCTTCAGGAAGTCGAGGAACATCTTCTGTTCGTGGCGGTAATAGTCCGGCTCGCAGGTGGCCAGCTCGCGCGTCCAATCGTAGGACAGCCCCATGGATTTCAGCTGGGTCCGCATGGCGGCGATATTTTCGCGGGTCCATTTGGCCGGATGAATACCCCGCTCGATGGCGGCGTTCTCCGCCGGCAGGCCGAAGGCGTCCCACCCCATGGGGTGCAACACGGCATGACCGCGCGCCCTTTTATAGCGCGCCACCACGTCGCCCAGGGTGTAGTTGCGGACATGTCCCATGTGGATGCGACCCGACGGATAGGGAAACATCTCCAGGACATAATATTTGGGCCGGGGGTCGTCGTCACGGGCCAGGAAGCTTTGACGCTCCTCCCAAACCGTTTGCCATTTGGCTTCGGTTTCCCGGACGTTGTAGCGCTCTTCGCTGCGCGAGGTCATCACCGTATCTTCTATAAAAACAAGCCATGCCCGCGAAGGGCGCGGGCATCCATCGGAGGATGAAGCGCCCCGCCGATGGTCAGGGGCGGGGCGCGGGGATCAAGACGGACGGTTAAGTCAGTTCTTCTGGGCCGCGGCACTGGCCGAGCGCATTTCGCGGGCCCGCGTCAAAATGGCGTTTTCCACGTCGATCGCCGTCTTCTGATCGACATTGGAATCGGCCCAATCGCCGCCGGTGGTCTGCACCTGCCGGAATACCGACACATGGATACCGTCGGCGCGCAAGGTACGGTCCAGGATGAAGATCGACATCTTGAAACGTTCCGTCGGGCTTTCCGGCGGCGCGTACCAGTCGGTAATGATGACGCCACCGAACGGGTCGGCCGAGGCAAGCGGCATGAAAGACAAAGTATCGAGGCTGGCGCGCCACAGATAGGAATTGACGCCGAGGCCGGCACCGGCCTCCTCGTTCTTTTTCTTTGCGCCGCCGAACAGGTTTATTCCACCCTCCCCGAACAGGCCCGGCTTTTCCTGGTTTCCCCAGGTCGGACTGTCATCGCCCGGACGCTTGTCGGGATAGACCGAATCAAATTGACTGCAGGCGGCCAAAGCCGCCGTGGTGGCGGCCAGTACCAGCGCCGTCCACATCTTCCTGTTCATCGAAATACCTCTTCCGGCCTTGTCTTTGCGGTCCGCGACCAGGCTCATCCGATGGGTTCGCCGCCGCAACCCTCTCTCGTACCACAGGCACCGGTAAGGACCAAGGCCGTCTTTGCGCGAATCCCCCGGCTTGTCATGGAACTGTTACCCTCCGGTCAGGCCACCAGACAGAAATTGTGCTTTATCTGCAACAGTGAGCGACATTTATCACAAGAAGCACGTTAAGCTATTTGACTAGATATCTCAGCAATGGCTTCTTAAAGCTCATCAAATCCTCAGTTTTGTCCGGGGGACCCCTGGGTTCGCCCCTCACGTTGGGATCAGGAGATAAAATGAAGAAGGTTCTTCTCGCCAGCAGCGCTCTGATCGCGCTCGGCGCCATTTCGGCCCAGGCCGCCGAGCCGATCAAGCTCGAGCTGAAGGGCACTATTGTAGAAAACTTCGGCTATGCCAGCAATTACACCCTGAACAGCGCTTCGACGCCGGCCGGCAGCAAGACCAACAAGATCTATGAGCAGGACGACGGCACCATCAGCATCGTCGGCAAGACCACGCTGGACAACGGCATCACCGTCGCTGCCAACTGGGATCTCTATGGTTACGGCGGCAGCCAGAGCCGCAGCGTGAATGGCTCTTGCGGTAACACGTCCGCCTCCGCCTTCACCGGGGCGACTTCCACCAAGCAGTGCGTCGGCAACGAAGTGATCAAGCGCGCCTATGTGACCATCGGCACCCAGGCCGGCACGTTCATCCTGGGCGAGCGCGAGGACGCCACCTACATCGTCCACAATAGCGCTCCCGACGTCAGCCCGCTCTCGCCGATCGGCGACGGTTATTGGTATTGGTGGGTGAGCTCGCCTTCTCAGCATCGGACCTATACTCTCGACAACGACAGCCGCTATGACGATCGCGGCAACAAGATCACCTACATCACGCCGTCCTTCCACGGCTTGGCCGCCGCCTTCACCTATGTTCCGAGCGTTTCCAACTCGGTCGGTTCGGGTTCGGGCACCGCGCCCACCTCGAGCGACGTGGCGACCTGGGTCAGCAATGGCCAGATCAATGGCGCCAACTACGGCGGTGACGCTTACGGCGGCGGTTTGGCCTATTCGAATACTGTGGCGGGCGTGGGCGTGAAGGGCGATGCAACGGTGGTGCAGGCCAATGTCGCCAATCTGCGCGTCTATCAGCAGGGCCTGCAATTGTCCTATGGTGGCTTCACCCTCGGCGGCTCCTCGATCATCCGTGACGTGCCGTCTGATGCGACGGTCAACGGAATCTATTCGAACGCCCTGCTTAACAGTGTCGGTGCTGCAACCTCCTTCACCGCTAGCACCTCGGCGAACTCGATCGCTCAGGCTGCTGCTTATGCCGGTAATTCCTACACCGCCGGTCTCAGCTATGCGACCGGTCCTTATGCGGTCAGCTTCGCGTACTTCCATGACAACACCAAGAGCTTGAAGGTCCTCAACGGCACGGGTAAGGCCGACAGCACCGATGTTTATGATATCGGTGCGTCCTATCTCGCCGGTCCGGGCGTGACCTTCCGCGCTGGTGTTGGTTACGTCGACTATCGGGGCAGCAAGATCAATAATAGCGCTGCTTACCTGAACAACAACAGCGGTGTCGCGGCGCTCACCGGCGTCAAGCTCGACTTCTAATTCGTCGAGAAGACATCATTAGCGTTCCCGGAAGGGCGGTCTTCGGACCGCCCTTTCTTTTTGCGCTCGGCCAACCGGGCCGCAAACCTTCGAAAACCATATTTATTTTGCCTCTAATAAGGTCGCTAATACTGCTTAAAACGTGAGCAATGTGATTTTTGCATGGCCAAAACGTGGCATCCCCATCACAGCATGACGCTAACGTTACAAGGCAATCCCATTCCTTTTCATGTCAACCAACGGGTGCGGTACAAAAAGGGCGGACAGGGAACCCGCCGCCTCACCGGCCGGCATTCAAGGGAACGAGGGGAATATCAATGAAGAGGACTTTATTTGCTGGCGTTGCCGCGATCGCTCTTTCCGGCGCGTCTTTCCCGGCCTGGGCCGAAGAGACGCCGGCGGCCGCTCCGGACGCAGGCCCGACGGCGTTGTCGCAGCCGGCCATGACGGGGCCGATCGCCGCCAATCCCAATCCATTCAGCTTCGATGCCGGTCCCGCCGGGACCATCTATGTTTCAGGAATCCTGAGCGGATTCGGGCAAATCCAGACCAACCACGCGAGCGGCGACCATCACAACCAGACCGATATCACCAACGGTCAGGCCATCGTGCAAAAGACCGACGGACTCTTTCAATTCTATGTCCAGGCCGGCACCTATTCGCTGCCGTCGCTGGGGACTCCCTATATGCGGTCGAGCAAGACGGTGGACAATTTCTACGGTGCCGTTCCCGTCGCCTATGCCAAGGTGGCGCCCAACGACAGCCTATCCATCCAGGCCGGCAAGCTGACCACTCTGATCGGCGGGGAATACACCTTCTCGGTCGAGAACATGAACATCAACCGCGGCTTGCTGTGGAACCAGGAAAACGCCGTCACCCGCGGCGTGCAAGGCAATTACACCGTCGGACCGCTGGCCTTTTCGCTGCAGTGGACCGATGGATTCTATTCGGACCAGCTCAAATGGCTGACCGGTTCGGCCACCTATACCATCGACCCGGCCAATTCGGTGGCCTTCGTCGGTGGCGGCAATTTCGACGAGAGCGGCGTGCAGAGCACGGCGACGCCGTTGGCGCAGAACAATTCGCAAATCTACAATGTGCTTTATACCTACAACGCCGATCCCATCACCATCGCGCCCTACATACAATATTCCTACGTTCCGAAGAATGTCTCCCTGGGCATCACCCATGACGGCTCGACCATCGGCGGGGCGCTGCTCGCCAAATACAGCTTCGGATCCGAGACGCCGCTCAACGGCGTCAGTCTGCCCATCCGTTTCGAATATATTTCGTCGTCGGGCAGCGCGAGCGATGGAACCCCGAACCTGCTTTACGGCGCCGGCAGCGACGCCTGGTCGATCACCTTCACGCCGACTTATCAGTACAAGCTGTTCTTCGCCCGCGCCGAGGCGGCCTACGTCGGAACCATCGACGCGACCAGCGGTTCGGCCTTCGGCGGCACCGGTACGAAGAAATCGCAAGCGCGCCTGACGCTGGAGACCGGCATCGTTTTCTGATCCGGCGCGATTCTCCCTTTTTGACCGCACCCGGGATTCATTCCCGAGTGCGGTCGCTTCCTCCCAAACCGCCAATGGCGGCGATTCCGGCGGCACCACTGCCGACCAGCCGGGTCACCGTGGCGACGGTAATGCCCCCCAATCCGTAAACATTAATAGCCGTCCGGTGAACCAACCGACGGAACCCCAGGAGACCCAGACTGGCTTCGCCCGGATGGCTGAGGGTGGGGAAAACCGGGGAGAGAAGGGCGGCGGTGGCCTTGAGACGGGCGGCCTTGAGCAAGCCCTTTCGTCCATGGGCGGCGGCGGTCAGCATCGGGTGCCGTCGCCGATGCCACAACCGGACGCGCACCGGAACGCAAGCCGCCAGACCTTCGGGCAGATGCAGCCCGCAATTCAGACGAACGGCAAGTCCGAAATCGCCGGCGATCAACAGGTGCAGCCGCCGCGCCTTGCACAGTTTGGCCAGACGGGCGGCGAGAACCGCCCGGTCCGGCGCCTGGTAGTGACGATAAATCACCACGCTTCCAAAGGGCAGGCGGGCGGCGGCGGCAAGTGGATCCGGCAGTCTGACGTCATCGGTTACCAGGATGATCGGCGGCAGGCGGGCGGAACGCCGTGCATATCTTCCGCCCCCAAAATTGAGGTGGCGCGCCAAGTCTGTTAGGGTCCGCATGCTCTCATTCCAATAAGGACGATCCCGTGGTGACCGATGATTCCCAAGCCGATGTGCTCGCGCAATATCAAGCCGTAACGGATGAACTGGCGGCTGCCGAAGCCGCCGCCGGCCGGCCGGGCGGATCGGTGCGTCTGGTGGCGGTATCGAAAACCCACCCGGCTTCGCGGATTCGTCCGCTGCTGGAGAGAGGACATCGTCTGTTCGGAGAAAACCGGGTCCAGGAGGCGGAAGAGAAATGGCCGGCGCTGCGGAGTGATTTCCCCGATCTGGAGCTGCATCTGATCGGTCCCTTGCAGACCAACAAGGTCAGGGAAGCGGTTGCGCTGTTCGACGTCATCGAAACCGTCGATCGTCCGAAACTCGCCGATGCGCTGGCGAGGGAAATGGAGCGGACCGGCCGTTCCTTGCGGTGCCTCGTGCAGATCAATACCGGTGCGGAACCGCAAAAAGCCGGCGTACTGCCCGAGGAGGCGGACGCGTTCATCGAGGAATGCCGTCATCGCCGGCGGCTGGCGGTCGAAGGATTGATGTGCATCCCCCCGCAAGCCGATGATCCCATGGTCCATTTCCGGATGCTGGCCGCCATGGCCCATCGGCATGGCCTGCCGATCTTGAGCATGGGCATGAGCGGCGATTATCCCCGCGCCATAGCCGCGGGGGCCACTCATGTCCGCGTGGGAACCGCCATTTTCGGGCATAGGTAGCCCGGCGGCAATTCTTCCGATCGTCAGTTGCCGACGGGAATGAAATATTGGACCAGAAGCGATTCGTTGCCCGGATTGCGCTGGGTCAGGCCGGCATTGGACATGTGGTAGAAGCCCACGCCCAAACGCGACTTGTCCTCGAAACGCCAGGCGATATCGACCCCGGTGCGGAATTCCACATGGGATCCCAACCGGTACCCGTGGCCGCCATAGCCGCCGACAGCGACATTCGGCGTCAGGATGACATGGTCGGTGAGTGCGAAATCGGCCAGAAAACCGCCATAGCCGAAATAGTCGCCATCGGTGGCGGCGAGAAATCCGACTTGCGGTCTGAGGACTCCCAGCCCGACGTCGGGCCGGAACCCGACATCGAACTCGGCGGCATGGGCGTCATCGCGAAAAACCTCCCAGGCCCCGACGCCGATGGCGACATAGCTCGGATCGGCCGCCACAGCGGGCCCGAACCATCCCCCCACGGCGATACAGACCGCCATGGCCAAGCCTTTCGCTGACACTCCCATTGAATCCCCCGCGAAGCATTATCCGATTTTCGATGATACGAAATGCTCCGCCGCTTTCACAGCGCTTTCACGAACCAAACAGGAAGCCCGACGTGAGATTGCCGAATGATCTACATCGGACACTGCTCAGTTCATCTGCAAAATACTGTTGGCCGTCTCGCCGTCGGTTTTCTGCGTTGCCGGGGTGATGGTTCCAAGACTGGCGGCGCGATTGTATTTATCCATCGCGTCGTTGAAGGCGCCGGCGAACCAGGCGGTGTTGGTCTGGTCGGAGGAGGGGTTCGGGCGCGTCTGGGCGACGGCGCGCGCATTGCCGGGAACCGCGGCGGGCCCGGTGGTCGGCATGGGCAAAGTCTGCCGGGGGATGACCGTGTTGCGCTGTGTGGGAGTGGGGAAGGTGCGGGCCGGCTGGGCTGTGGCGGCCGCGGTTTGCTGATTGGCGGTGGCCGCTTTCGCTTCCACGGCCGGCGTCAGGGAGATCGGAGTGGCCGGAACGGGCGCCGGGGCTGTGGCTGCCGCCGTCGTGGCTGCACCGTTTCCCGCGGATTGCTGGGAATTGCCGAAGATCAGAAAATCGCCGGCCGTGGTGGGTGCCGAGGCGTCGGCCGCAACCGGTTTGCCGGAAATCGCGCTGCTGTCTTTTTCCTTTGACGGTGTGGCCGCCGTCGCCACGGCACCAGCCGCGCCAAAGACCATGAAGTCGCCGTTTCGGGCCGGTCCGTCGGAAACCCCGCTCAGGATGGCGTCGCCATTGCTTGCAGGCACCGCAGCGCTCTTGGAGGCCGCCGTCGCCATCGCCGTGCTGGCCGGCGTGGAACCGCCGAAGACCATGAAGTCGCCGGCCGTGGCCGGACCATTGCCGGAAACCACCGGCTCCGAGGCGGTGCCGGCCAGGCTTGAAATCGTGATCGGTTCGTTCGACGGCTCGTTCCGAGCGGTGTTGGCCGGTTCGGCGGCGGGAGGGTCGTTCTTGGCGAGGGCCGTATCCCCGGTGTCATCCGAGAACAGCGCGATGACATGGCCGTCGATGCTTTTGCCGGTGCTGTCCTCGATGAGCAGGTTGGCGACCGCGGCGCCCAACCCGATGGGGCCGCCCCACAGGGCGCCGCCGATCACGTCGGCGACGGCGCCTTCCTTGTCGCCGGTCAATTCGCGGTAAATGGTGTTGATCACCGGAATATGCTGGAGCGGATTGACCAGATCGAGCAGGTCGGAAAAGCTCGGGCCGTCGTCGTCGTCGAAGGCTTTGATGGTGGAGTTCCCGTCGCCGGGCGTCTGGCTGGCGGCGACGACCGATTCCGGCTCGCTATGGGCCGGTAAGGGGGCAGGTCCGAATGAGGACTCGACGGTCATGGCGCTCGACGCTTCCAAGAGTGGCAACCGGAAGAATCAAAAGCAAATGTCGTGCCACTTATAAATAATTGGAATATATAGATATTTTATCTTGCCAGGACGCTCGCGGATCGCTCCGGACGCGTCTTGCCGGGCAGCTTCTGCCGGGCTAGAAGAGATGGCCGCTGCGTGTCGCCTTGGTGTGAAGATAGGCGGCATTGTGCCCGTTCGAGGGAAACACATGGGGAACCCGCTCGATGACCTCGACGCCGTGACGGGCCAATCCCTCGACCTTGCCGGGATTGTTGGTCAGCAGGCGGACATGCTGGATGCCGAGAAGACGCAACATCTCGGCGGCCGGCAGATAAATCCGTTCGTCGTCGTCGAAACCCAGCTGCTGATTGGCATCCAGGGTGTCGAAGCCGGCATCCTGCAGTTCATAAGCCCGGAGCTTGTTGACCAGGCCGATGCCCCGTCCTTCCTGGGCGAGATAGAGCAGCACGCCGCCGCCGGTCTTGGCGAGCAGGGCGATGGCGCCGCGAAGCTGGTCGCCGCAATCGCATCGCAGACTGCCGAGAAGATCGCCGGTGAAGCATTCCGAATGCAGTCGGGTCAGAACCGGTTGGTCGCGGTCGGGATGACCGACGATGATGGCCAGATGTTCGATACCACCGTCCGAGGGCCGGAACGCCACCACGCGGGCCTCTTCGGCATCGGCCAGGGGAACGCGCGCTTCGGCGACCCGTTTGAGACTGCGCGCGGCGATCGGCCGATAGGCCAGGATGTCGCCGGCCGCGACCCGGAACAGACCCTCGTGGTCTCCCGTGGTCGGCGCCGCCACGACGGCCGGCAGCAGGCGCGACAATTTGGCCAGGGCGACGGCGCCCGGCGCCCAGGCCGGAATCGGATCGGCACTGACCGTCAAATGCGGATCCAGCCGCAGATCGCCAAGCGGATTGGCCAATCCGGCCACCTGCACTGGGGTCAGCGGATCAGGGCCGGAGACGACCGCGACTTGCGGAACGTCTTCGATCAGGCCGAGGACATGCGCCCGGCGTCCGGTCAGGATTACCCGCGGAGAATCCCCGCTGAGGCGGGTCAGGCGAGTCAGGGACTCCGCCGAAGTCGCCTCGGCCGCCAAAACCAGGACGGAGGAGCCGTCTTCAGCGTCGATTTGGACAAGGCCGCCGCGGCGCAGTTCGGCGACGGCGCGATCGACCGCGACCAATGCATTGGGCGGTTGGGGAAGGGGAACGGGTTTGACGATCAAGGATCGGCTCATGTAACTCTGGCAGCAGACCGGAGGCGCGGCACCATAGCCGCTTTTCCCCCGATGCAAAAGGACGAACGCGTTGACCTGGCCTTCAAGGCCCGCTTTTCTCTATCACCGTTCGGTTCCATGACCAATCCGCTTTCGGCCGCCGATTAGAAATCGTGAGAAAGAGAAACGGATAGGATAGCATGGCGTCTTCGGCTTCGAGTGTTCGATATTCCATGACGAAACACATCTTGATGGTGCAGGCCGACGAATTGCTGGCCCGGTCCCTGGCGGATCAGTTGACCGCTCAGGGTTATCTGGTGGCGGCGGCGCCTTCGGTAACGCGGATCGACCAGTGGCTCGCCGGCAAGGCCATCGATCTGCTGCTGCTCGATGCCCAATCGGTGGACGACACGCTGCCGGCGGTTTGCCAAACCATGCGGGCCGCCCTGGGACCATGTCCGATCGTCGTCCTGGGCGTCGGCCGGGAAGGCGAGGCGGCGCTGAAGGCGGCCGGCGCCGACGCCTGTCTGGCAAAACCCTATCGTTTCGCCGAATTGCTTCAACATCTACAGGACCGGTTGCGCGATCCGCCGGCGGGTGGCGAAATTGCCATTGGCGCCTTTCGTCTTCATCCCATTGCGCGCCACCTGACCGACGATGCCGGCCGGCGCATTCATCTGACGGAAAAGGAAACCGCCATTCTGGCCTATCTTCACCGCGCCGGTGCCCGCGTGGTATCGCGTGACGAGCTTCTGGGCCAGGTCTGGGGCTACTCCAACGCGGTTTCCACCCATACGGTGGAAACCCACATCTATCGCTTGCGCCGCAAGTTGGCCGGCACCGCGGGGGCCGAAGCCCTGCTGTCCACCATGGCCGGCGGCTACCGGCTGAATTGAAGCCCTAAGCCAGGTCGATCATGACCGGCGCATGATCGGAAGGTTGCTGCCAGCCCCGGCTTTCCGCGAAGACGGCGGCACCGGTCAGGCGGGGCGTCAACTGCGGGGTCACCCAGATATGATCGAGACGGCGCCCGCGGTCGCTGGCGGCCCAATCGGCGGCCCGATAGCTCCACCAAGTGGACAGTCGTTGCGCAGGAGGAATGAAATGACGGACGGCGTCGACCCAGCCGAGCGATTCCTGTAGCGCGGTCATCTTTTCGATCTCGATCGGCGTGTGGGTGACGATCTTCAGCATCTGCCGATGCGACCATACGTCGGTCGGCAAAGGCGCGATATTGAGATCGCCCACAAGCACTCTGGGCCGATCCGAGGCGTCCTGAGCCGCGAACCAGGCGGTCAGCGAATCGAGAAACTCCAACTTGTGGGCGAATTTGCCGTTGACCTCCGGATCGGGGATATCCCCGCCGGCCGGGATATAAAGGCAATGCACCTCCACCTCTCCGACGCGGGCGATCAGATGGCGGCAATCGTCGCGGCCGCACCAGTTTTGGCTTCGCACGTCTTCCAGCGGCAGCCGCGAGGCGATGGCGACGCCGTTGTAGCTTTTCTGCCCGAAGATGGCGATGTCGTGATAGCCCAGCGCTTCCAGCGCTTCCCGGGGGAACTGCGGATCGGCGACCTTGGTTTCCTGCAGACAGACCACGTCCGGCCGCAAGGCCATGTCGATCCGGGCGAGCTGCTCCAGGCGCAGCCGCACCGAATTGACGTTCCAGGTGACGAGACGCAACGCTCAGACCAGGGTGAAGACGTGGGTGGTGACCCCGTCGACATGGATTTCGATGCGATCGCCCTTGACCACCTGACCGACGCCGGCCGGCGTACCGGTGAAGATCAGATCGCCCGGGGCCAGATGGACATATTCCGACAAGGCGGCGATGACTTCGGAAACGGACCAGATCATCTGGCCGATATCGCCTTGCTGTTTGGCCGCGCCGTTGACCGAAAGGGTGATGGCCCCGGTGGCGGGATGGCCGATCTCCTCCACTGGGTGCAGGACGCCGACGGGGCCCGAGAAATCGAAGCCCTTGCCCATGTCCCAGGGTTGCCCCGCCTTCTTGGCGGCCGACTGAAGATCCCGCCTCGTCAGGTCGCAGCCGACGGTATAGCCGTACACATGCTCAAGCGCGGCGGTCGCCGGAATGGCGTCGCCTCCCTTGCCGATGGCCACCACCAGTTCTCCCTCGTAATGGAGATTTTGCGTGGCGCTGGGAAAGGGAACGGTCGGCAGCGTCGTGATGGCGTCGGCCGGCTTGGTAAAAAAGACCGGAGGTTCGCGGTCGGGGTCGTTCCCCATCTCACGGACGTGATCGGCATAATTCCGTCCGACGCAGAAGACACGGCGCACGGGAAACAGGCCGCCGCCGGACACCGGCAAAACGACGGGAGCGGGCGGGGGGAAAACAAAGAACGTCATGGGAACTCCGCCTTTGGAGGAACGCGCGAGAAGCAAGCGGGGAGTATAATCAGAAAAGACGAAGATATGAAAAGCACAGTTGCCAACCGATCGCCTGGTACAAAAGAAGGGCGCCCGGTCAGGGGGGTAACCGGGCGCCCAATGCTCCTCTGCGGAGCGTGGGAACGGCAGGGGAAACCGCTCCCACCGATCACGGACGTTGCGACCGCGACCATCTGTTTTAAGAAATGGTCGCGGGGAGGCCGGTCCTCAATTCGCCCAGTCACATATCAGCCATGTGAATATCACATGGCTGACCCGCAAAATAGCAATTCTTGAGGTTTACCGACCACTTGTGGATAAGTCCGGGCCATGACCCAGCTTCGGATCCTTGAAATAAAAAAGATCCTTGTCGAAGGTGAGGCCCGTCGAAGCGTCGAACAGCGAGACGGTGGTGACTTGTCCCTGCGGGTCGGTGACCTGCCATTGCCGCAACTGGAACGGCGATTCGGTAAAGACCAGGGTGATCCGTCCCTGGGACGGATCGGCCGCCTTGATCACCGTCACATTCATGATGCCGGGCTGATGGCCCACCTTGGTGACCTTCAGATCCTCGCCGTTCAATTTGATCGCGGGACGGACGAGGATGCCGGCCGGTGTGGAATCGAGACCGAGATAGCTCACCTGCTGCAACTGCTTGTCGTAATAGATGAGGAAATTGCCGTCGGCGACCACCTCGATGGGGCTGGGCGGGTCGTAGTCCAGCCGCAACCGTCCGGGCCGCCACAGATAAACCGTGCCTTCGGCGGTGGCGCCGTCGGGATTGACCTGCATGAAATGGGCTTTGAAGGTGGTAATGCCGTTCAAATAGTTCTCGGCCTTCTCCACATCGGCGCTCTCGGCCGAGGCCGGTACCGCCGCCGAGAGGGGCCCGGTCAGCGATAGCGAGCACAGCGCCGCCGCCAAAGCCAGACGCCAGCCCCTTCCTTTGCGTTTTCCCGCGATTGCGCGGCCGGAGTGGTTCTGAGGGAACGACATGGAAACTCCTAAGAAAAACTAAGGCCGCCGGCGACGGCTCAGTCGCCGTGGCTGCGCACCAGCACTTCGCGTTTGCCGACATGATTGGCCCGGCTGACCACCCCCTCGGCTTCCATCTTCTCGATGATGCGGGCGGCGCGGTTGTAGCCGATCTGCAGATGCCGCTGGATGAAGCTGGTCGAGGCCTTCCCTTCCCGGGCGACCAGCGCGACCGCCTGATCGTAAAGGCCGTCTCCGGAATCGCCACGGCCGCCCGGATCTTCCCCGCCGCCTTCGTCCTCTTCCGTCACGTTGTCGACATAGTGCGGCTCACCCTGCTGGCGCAGATGTTCGACCACCAACTCGACTTCCTGGTCGCTGACGAAAGGCCCGTGCACGCGGGTGATCCGGCCGCCGGCCGCCATATAGAGCATGTCGCCCTGGCCCAGCAACTGTTCGGCGCCCTGTTCTCCTAAGATAGTGCGGCTGTCGATGCGCGACGAGACCTGGAAGCTGATGCGGCTCGGAAAATTCGCCTTGATGGTGCCGGTGATGACGTCGACCGAGGGCCGCTGGGTCGCCATGATCACATGGATGCCGGCGGCCCGGGCCATCTGGGCGAGCCGCTGAATGGCCGCCTCGATGTCCTTGCCGGCAACCAGCATGAGATCGGCCATCTCGTCGACGACGACGACGATGAAGGGCAGGGGCTGCAGATCCAGATCCTGGTCTTCGTAAACCGGCTTTCCGGTTTCCGGGTCGAACCCGGTCTGCACCGTGCGCGACAGGCTTTCCCCCTTGGTCCGGGCTTCGGCCAGCCGCTGGTTGTAACCGGTGATATTACGCACGCCCAACTGGCTCATCGCCCGATAGCGGTCCTCCATCTCGCGGACCGCCCATTTCAAGGCCACGACCGCCTTGCCGGGTTCGGTCACCACGGGCGCCAGCAGATGGGGGATGCCGTCGTAAACCGAAAGTTCGAGCATCTTCGGATCGATCATGATCAGGCGGCATTCCTCCGGACGCAGCCGGTAGAGCAGCGAGAGGATCATCGTGTTGATGGCGACCGATTTGCCCGATCCGGTGGTTCCGGCGATGAGAAGGTGGGGCATGCGGGCCAGATCGACCATGATCGGCTGCCCGCTGATATCCTTGCCCAGCACCAGGGTCAGGCGGGAGGGAGCCCGCTCGAAAGCCTCGGAAGCCAGCAGTTCGCGCAGAAAGACGGTTTCGCGCCGGCTGTTGGGCAATTCGATGCCGATCACCGAGCGGCCGGGGACCGTGGCGATGCGGACCGACAGCGCGCTCATCGAGCGGGCGATGTCGTCGGCCAGACTGATCACCCGCGACGTCTTGGTTCCCGGCGCCGGTTCCAGTTCGTAGAGGGTGACCACGGGACCGGGCCGCACCTTGACGATCTGACCGTTGACGCCGAAATCGTCGAGAACGGATTCCAAAAGCCGGGCGTTCTGGGCCAGGGCATCCTCGTTGATGCCGGTGCCGCGATTGTCCGGAGGCGCGGCCAGAAGGCCGAGCGGCGGCAGTTCGTAGCTGTCGTCCGGCAGGTCCAGGCGGCCCTGGCGGCCGTCCTGTTCGCGCCGGCCAGGCTGGGTCCGCGGTGCGCGCGGCGCGACCAGGGGTTCGGACGGCCGGATGGTGGGCGTCCGCTCGGCGGCGACGGGTGCCGCCGCCGGCTGGTCGGCGAATTGCTCCTCCTCGTCCGGCTCTTCGCCGCCGCCTCCTCCAAAGAATGACGGGTCGTGGCGGTTCCCTTGCGGAACGAAACCCTCGGCGGCGGCCATCAGCGGCCGCATGGGCCGCAGTCCGCGCAAGGTTTCGCTCCAGCGGCGCACGGCCGCCGCCGCCGTCCGCAGATGGGTGGCGATGGAGCGCCATTCCTCCAGGGAAAGTCCCAGGGCGTAAAAGGCGCAGACCAGGCCGAGCAGCGCGCTGAAGGGTACAAGGACCCAGAGCGCGACCGGTCCGCCTAGCAACCGCGCCGCTTCGCCGAGGCCTTCGAGCAGCAGCCGGCCGGCCGATCCGCCCAGGGCATCGCCCGATCCCCCGACCACGCCAGGAAGATGCCAGCCATCGGGCAGCGGGACCGAGGCCAAGGAGATGGCCAGCAGCAACAGGCTGCAAATCAGCAGCAGCGCCCGCGCCCAGGTTTTCTCAAGCGGGATGCCGCTGACCAGCAGGCGGCCGCCCCAGGCGACGAGGGCGAGAACCGGCAGCCAGGCCGTCAGTCCGAACAATTGCAGAAGCAGGTCCGACAGAATGGCGCCAGGCGCCCCCAGCATGTTGCGGATGGAGCCGACGGGCGCGGCGGCGGTATCCAGGCTAGGATCCTGCCGGCTATAGGTGGCAAGCGCCGCCGCCAGGGCAAGGGCGATGGCGACGATCGCCAATCCGCCGGCCTGCAGCGACCAGCGTTTCAGCATGTCCGCCGCTCCGGCGGGCAGAAACCGGTGTTCGATCTTGCGGCGCGCGACCGGCTTCGCCATCAGGCCTCCACCAGCACATCGGCGATGCGCGAAAGCGCCCGCCGCGTGGTTTCCAGATCATGGACCAGGGCGACCCGGATGAAGGGAGCGCCGGGATTGCGGCCTCCTTCGTCGGGCCGGGCCAGATAGGCGCCGGGCAGGACGCGGACACCGGCGTCTGTCCACAGGCGGGATGCGGCCCGCTCGCCGTCTCCGACATCCAGCCAAAGGAAGAAACCGCCGGCCGGCCGGTAAAATCCCAACCGTTTCCCGAAGATCTCCTCGGCGACGTCGAGCTTGGCCCGATAGAGCGACCGATTGGCCTCGACATGGGTCTCCTCCTGCCACAAGGCGGTGGAGGCGGCCAGGATGGGCAGCGGCACGGCCGCTCCGCCATAGGCGCGCAGCCGTCCAAAATCCTTGATCAAACCGGCTTCGCCGGCGACGAAGCCCGATCGCAGGCCCGGCGCGCTGGAACGCTTGGACAGGGAATGGAAGATCACCACCCCTTCCATGCCTCCGCCCAGCTTGGCGCAGGCTTGCAACGCTCCGGCCGGTTCGGTCCCGTCATAGATTTCGGAATAGCATTCGTCCACGGCCAGGGTGAAGCCGTGGCGGCGGGCCAGGGAGACGGCGGCCTCGAGATAGGCGGCATCGGCCACCGTGCCTTGCGGATTGGCGGGATTGCACAGATAGGCCAGCGCCGTCCGATCGAGGAGGGCCTTCGGCAGCGCCGTGAAATCGGGCAGGAAGCCGTTTTCCGGCCCTGCCGGCACGAAAACCGGCTCGGCTCCGGCCAGCAGCGCGGCGCCGGCATAGACCTGGTAGAAGGGATTGGGCAGCAACACCACGGGCGGTTTGGCGCTCTTGGCCGGATCGCAGACCAGATGGGCGATCTGAAACAGGCCCTCGCGGGTTCCGGATAACGGCAGGATCTGCCGGTCGCCGTCGATGGCGCCGTCCGGCAGGCGGAAGCGGCGCGTCAGCCAGGCGGCGGCGGCGGCGCGAAAAGCCTGCGTTCCGGCCATCGGCGGATATTTTCCCCATCCGGCCACCTGTTCGGTGAGGATGTCGGAGACCCAGGCCGGCGGCTGATGCTGCGGCTCTCCGATGGACATGATGATGGGATCGGCCCCAGGCGGCCCCTGCAGCAGGGTGGCGAGACGCTGGAACGGATAATCGGTAAGAAGATCGAGCCGTGGATTGGTCATGATGGGGGGAATTTACCGAAAACTCCGGCGAAGCCGAAGTTTTCTTTTAAATAACCCTCAAACGCCGGGCGGGCGCGTCCGCGCCCTTGGCTTACGCGCGAGCGCTCGCGCGGGGCCTCAACGGCCCAGTCGCGGGCAAGCCCGCTCCGTTCCTCATTGGCACCGTTGCCTGACGTGACCCGACCGGAACCGGCGCAGCCGGTGACTAGGCCATTAAGGCCGCCGCAGCTTATGCCGGGAGCGTCAGCGGAGGCATAAGCGAGGAGAGCCAAGCCGGCGGATGCCGGCGCCCGGCGTCTGAGGGACATTTATAAAGCCAAGGGGCCGAATGGCCCCGCCCGCCCGGCGTTTGAGGGCTATTTAATAAAAAAGGGAGCGCCTTTCGGGCGCTCCCTCGTTAACCAATCCCGGTGGGGATTGGTTAATGGATCACCTCGCCATGCAGGGTGATGTCGAGCCCCTCGGATTCCTCTTCCGGGGTGACCCGCAGGCCCATGACCAGGTCGAT
>NZ_PIUM01000045.1 GCF_002845745.1 Telmatospirillum siberiense
CGCCGTCAAATACCCGAGGTGGGAGCCGTATGCGGGAAAGCCGCACGTACGGATCTGTGCGGGGGGCGCTCAGCAATGAGCGTCCCTACCGCGATCCCCGAAGCTTTAGCGAAGGAAGCCCAGGCGGACGGATGTCCGCCGCCCGGCGCGTGAGGGGCTAAGAATTTAAAACGGGGCAAGCGGGGAACCCGCTTGCCCTGGCCGAAGGATGGCGCCACCTGCCGGCAAATGGGTTAAACTGAAACCCATGGACAAGCCTTTACGCAAGGGATGGACGACCGGCGCCTGCGCCGCCGCCGCCGCCAAGGCGGCGTGGACGGCGCTGGCGACGGGCGATTTTCCCGATCCGGTCGACATCGTCCTGCCGCGCGGCGAGACGCCATCTTTTCCGCTGGCCCGCCATGACCGGGGCGAGGGCTGGGCCAGGGCGGCGGTGGTCAAGGATGCGGGGGACGACCCCGACGTCACCCATGGCGCCATTATCGAGGTCACGGTGGCGCGGGGGAACCCCGGAAGTGGTCTGGTGTTCCGCGCCGGGGAAGGCGTCGGCACGGTGACGCTGCCCGGTTTGCCGCTGAGCGTCGGCGAGGCGGCGATCAATCCGGGTCCGCGCGCGCAGATCGAGGCGAACCTGCGCGCGGTCTCGGGCGGGGGACCTCTCGACCTGACGATAACCGTCGCCATTCCGGGCGGCGAGCTTCTGGCCGCCGGGACGATGAACGGCCGGCTGGGAATCCTCGGTGGTCTTTCCATCCTGGGCACCACCGGCGTGGTCATCCCCTATAGCTGCGCCGCCTGGATCAACGCCATTCATCGCGGCGTCGACGTGGCCCGGGCCACCGGTCTTTCCCACGTCGCCGGCTGTACCGGCAAAACCTCGGAGGCGGAGGTCCGCCGGCTGCATGGCCTGGACGAGCGGGCGATGATCGACATGGGCGGTTTCGTCGGCGCCCTGCTCAAATATCTGCGCGGCCATCCCTTGCCGCGCCTCACCCTGGGCGGCGGTTTCGCCAAGATGGCCAAACTGGCGGCGGGCGCATCGGATCTGCATTCCAAGGCGACACCGGTCGATCCGGCCTGGCTGATCGGTTTGGCGGCCGAACTGGGCGCCGAAGGGGATCTTCTGGCAAGGCTGGAGCGGGAGAGCTCGGCGGCCCGCATCCTGGAACTGGCCGGAAACGAGCTTCCCCTGGCGGCCACCGTGGCGGCCAGGGCCCGGGAATCGGCGCTGGCCGTCCTGGCCGGGGACGTCGCCGTCGATGTCGCCGTGTTCGACCGGTCCGGCAGGTTGATCGGCCATGCCGGGTAAGGTGCTGATCCTCGGCGGCACGGGCGAGGCCGTCCTTGAGGCGCGCCGTCTCGCCGCCGCCGGCGTTCCGGTGGTCACCTCGCTGGCCGGCCGGCTGGCCACGCAGCCCGATCTGCCCGGCGTCGTGCGCATCGGCGGCTTCGGCGGCGCCCGGGGGCTGGCCGATTTCCTGGCGGCCGAGGGCATTGTCCGGGTGATCGACGCGACCCATCCCTTCGCCGCCGCCATCTCGCGTCATGCCCGCGCCGCCTGCGCCGCTCTCGGCCTGCCGCTGGAGCGGATCGAACGGCCTGTCTGGCCGAAACGTCCGGGCGATCACTGGCATTGGGCGGACGATCCGGCGATGGCGGCGCGCATGGCGCCGAGGCTGGGCCGACGAATTCTCCTGACGACGGGCGCCGGTTCTCTGGCGGTCTTCGCCAGATGGGGCGGGCCGCTCTATGTGGTCCGCCTGATCGAGGATCCCGGACGACTGCCGTTTCACGACTATCGGATCGTCCTGGGGCGCGGGCCTTTTTCACTGGCCGCCGAAATGGCCCTGATGGCCGATTTCGCCATCGATCTGCTGGTCACCAAGGCCAGCGGCGGCGCGGCCACCGAAGCGAAGATCGCGGCCGCGCGCCGGCTCGGGGTGCCGGTGCTGCTGGTCCGCCGGCCGGCTTAGAATCTCCGCGCGGGGCTTGCATCTCTCGACATGCATGAGGCAAGATGTAAGGAAGTAAGCGCATAAGAGTGTAAGGGGTGATGCGATGTCGAACGCCATGCAAGAGGCCACAGTCACCAGTAAGGGCCAGGTGACCATTCCTGTCGAAATGCGACGCGCGTTGGGTATTGCGGACGGCGGACCAGTGGTGTTTACGCTTGGCGACGGTATGCTGACGCTTCGCTCGGCGCGTAAGCCGTCGCTTGGCGAACTGCTCGCCGGGTTTGATCCTGCGAAACACCGGCACACGCCGGAGGAACGGGTTTGGGATGACGCGCCGCGGGGCAAGGAAGCGCTGTGAGCTACGATCCCGAGGCCGGCGACGTGGTGTGGCTGGATTTCACCCCACATGCTGGGCATGAAACCGCTGGGCGCCATCCCGCAATCATCTTGACTCCTCGCGCCTATCAGGTCGCGACGGGGCTTGCGCTGGTGGTTCCGGTGACTACCAAGGCCAAGGGCGGTTCTTTCGAGGTGCCGATCCGAGGGGCCAAACGGATCAAAGGTGTCGCGCTCGCCAATGAATTGAGGACGATCGATTACGCCGCCCGGCAAGCCGAAAAGTTCGATGTCTGTCCGGCTGAAGCGCTGGCAAGAATTCGCGATATCGGCGAAGCGTTGCTGCGGCCGGAATCGGCATAGATCGTGGCCGTTGTCGGCGAGCCCATGCCCGCTGGCGGATGAACCCTATTTCGTCCCCTCCCGCAGCACATGGCTGTGGTCGGCGGCGTAGAGGCGGCTGTCGGGGAAGTCGGTCTCGGCGAAGACGCGGCCGACCAGGATCAGCGCGGTGCGGGTGAAGCCCGCCTCTTTGACCTTGTCGCGGATGTCGGCCAGGGTGCCGCGCAGGATCGCCTGATCCGGCCAGCTCACCCGATAGGCGACCACCACCGGACAGTCGGCGCCGTAACGGGGGGTGAGGGCGCGGATCACCTGGGCCAGGTTGGTGACCGACAGATGCACGCACAAGGTGGCGCCGCTGGCGGCCAGGGCTTCCAGTTCCTCGCCCGCCGGCATCGGCGAGGAGCGGGTGGCGGTGCGGGTCAGGACCACCGTCTGGCTGACTTCCGGCAGGGTCAATTCGCAGGAGAGCGCGGCGGCGGCGGCGGCGAAGGCCGGCACGCCCGGCGTGACGTCGTAGGGAATGCCCAGCGCGTCCAGCCTGCGCATCTGTTCGGCGGTGGCGCCGTAGATCGACGGGTCGCCGGAATGCACGCGGGCGACATCCTGGCCGGCGGCGTGGGCGCGGGAGATCTCCTCGATGATCTGATCGAGGTGCAGGGGGGCGGTGTCGACCACCCGGGCGCCGGGGGGCGCTTCGGCGACCACCGCTTCCGGCACCAGGGAGCCGGCGTAGAGGACGACGGGACAGCGGCGGATCAGAGCGAGTCCGCGCACGGTAATCAGATCGGGGGCGCCGGGCCCGGCGCCGATGAAATGAACGGTCATTGGTCTTCCCACTTCTTTGCATAGCCGCGGGGCGTATAGACCCACAGGCGTTCACCGCGCCGGACGGCCCGGCTTTCGCTGTTTCCGACCAGCACCAGGCTCAGCATGTCCACCGCCTCGGCATCGAGGTCGGCCAGGCGGAGCACCGAGATCGTCTCGCCGGGACGGCCGAGGTTGCGGGCGATGATCACCGGCGTGTCGGCGGGCCGGTGTTTCAAAAGGATCTCCTTGGCGGCCGGAAGCTGGTCGCGGCGTCGGCGCGAGACGGGATTGTAGAAGGCGATGACGAAATCGCCTTCGGCCGCCGCCCTGACCCGGCGCTCGATGGCCTCCCACGGGGTCAGGAGATTGGACAGCGAGATGGTGCAGAAGTCGTGATTGATCGGCGCCCCGGCCCGTGCCGCCGCCGCCTGCAGGGCCGAGATGCCGGGAGCCACCGAGATGTCCAGGCGATTCCAGGCGGGCCTGTCCTCGCGATCCATCAGTTCGAAGGCCAAGGTGGCCAGGGCGTAGATGCCGGCGTCGCCCGAACAGACCAGGGCGACCGAGCGGCCCTCGGCGGCCAGATCGAGTGCCTGGCGGACGCGGGCCTCCTCGGCCCCCATGGCGCCGTCGTGGCGGATCTTGCCCGCCGTCGCCTCGCCCAGCAGGTCGAGATAGAGGCCGTAGCCGACCAGATCGGTCGCTTCGGCAATGGCCCGGCTGGCCTCGGGGGTCCGCCAAATGGCGTCGCCCGGTCCGATGCCGACGATGGCCAGGCGGCCCCGCGGGCGCCCGACCGTCGCCGGGTCGATGTTTCCGGCGGAGCGGGTCACCGCGCAGGTGGCGCGTGCCGATTTGGTCTTGACCGACACCAGTTTCCCCAGCGCTCCGGCGGCGGCCAGCGCCGCGCCCTCGGCGACGCCATGGCATCCCGTTTCGGCGAAAACCACCTCGGACGGCTGGGTCAGGCGGGAGGCCTGGGCCTCGAGTTCGGCGGCGGTGAAGAAACGGGCCGGCACGTCCAGTTCCCGGGCCAGCGCCTGCACCGCCGGCTCGTCGGCCTTCAGATCCAGCGAGACGACGCAGGCGACGGAGTGCCGGGACAGGCCGGCCTCGGCCAGGCTGGCACGGACCAGATCCGACAGTTCGGCCGGATCGGTCCCGCGTTCGCACCCAACGCCCAGGGCCAGAACCGGCGGATGCAGAATCAGTTCCCCATCGCCTTCCACCGCGTGGTCGGTCACCCGGATGGCCTGCGTGCCCTCGGCGCCCAGGCCGGGTAGGGCGAGCCATCCGGCATCGCCGCATTCCACCTCCAGCCGGACGGGCTGGCCGGCCAGCAGGGCGGCGGCCACCGGCTTGGCGGCGGTGGGATTGGCCACTCGCCAACCCTCCGGCGGTTCGTCGAGCGCGATTCCCAGGCTGACGTCGCCGCCGGTGGTCAGGGCGGCCCGTCCGCCAAGAGCGGCGGCGACGGCGGTGGCCAGGCGGTTGGCGCCGTGATGTCCGCCCAGCAGGGGCACGGCCGAGGTTCCGTCCGGACTGACCGCGACGACCGGCGGCTCGGCCGCCTTGTCGGCCAGCAGCGGGGCCACGGCACGGATCAGGATGCCGGCGGCGCAGACGCCGATGACCGCAGTGCCTTGGCTGAACAGTGTTCGCACATGGCTCACGGTGTCGGTGAAGGAGAGGTCGCAATCGGCGACGCGTCCCGCCAGGCCGTGCAGACGGGCGCCCGGCAGGGCGGCGACGACGCGCCGTGCGGTTTCGGCGCCGCCGGTGGTGATGGCGACAACGGCGATATCCGTCAATTCCACGCTTTTCCTCTCCGATGAACCAGGATCATGGCGAAATAGGGGGGGGCCGGGTCGCGGACGGCTTCCGCCAGGGGGCGGATCCGTTGAGCGGGCAACCCGGCCCGTTCGATGTAAAGGGCCTGTTGGTCCAGGCCGAGCCGTTGGAGGACGCGCCAGACCTTCGGCAGATGCCGGCCCAGCTTCATGATGGCGGCGGCCTCGGCCCCCGCCAGAAGCCGTTCGATCTCCTCCTCGGGGCGCGGCGCCGGAATGACCACCAGGGCGTCGTCGCGCGCCGTCAGCGGGTGACCGAGCAGCGCCGCGCAGGCCATCATGGAGGAGACGCCGGGCACCACCTCGACGGAAAAGCGTTCGTGCAGGCGGGCGAACAGATAGAGGAACGAGCCGAAGAACAAAGGGTCGCCCTCGCACAGCACGGCGACGTCGCGGCCGGCCTCCAGATGCCGGGCAATGGCCGAAGCGCCGGCGTCATAGACGTCGTCCGCCCGTTTCGCCGGATCGAAGGACATGCGAAGCACGATCTCCTCGACGCCGGCGGGCAGATGGGCGGCGGCGATGGTTCGGGCCATGCTGTCGCCTTCCAGGGGCGCCGGATAGGCGACGACCCGCACCCGGCTCAGCAGGCGGACGGCCTTCAAGGTCAGAAGCTCCGGGTCGCCGGGGCCGACGCCGATGCCGAACAATGTTCCGTTCATGGTTTGCAACCCGAATATTGAGTGACCGGCATGGCGGGGTGCCAGCTATGAAACCGACCGGTGCTTTCCAGGCGGGCGATGGAAAGGCGGGTCAGGCTGCCGCCGTTTCGCGCCTGCCAGGCCAGCAGCAGGGCCTCGCTTTCGGCGGTGACGGCGTTGGCGACCATCCGGCCGCCGGACGGCAGTGCCGCCCAGCAGGCGTCGAGAACGCCGGGCGCCGACAGGCCGCCGCCAACGAACAGGGCGTCCGGTCTGGTCGCGATTCCGGCCAGGACGTCCGGAGCCGATCCCTGGCGCAGATCGAGATGGGGGACGCCCAGCGCCAGGGCGTTCCCGCCAATCATCGCGCAGCGGTCCGCGTCTTTTTCGATGGCCGTGGCGGTGCCGCCGGCGCGGCACCATTCGATGGCGATCGAGCCGCAGCCGGCGCCGACGTCCCAGAGATGGGCCCCCGGCCAGGGGGCCAGGGCGGCCAGGGTGGCGGCGCGGATTTCGCGCTTGGTCAGTTGGCCGTCGTGGTGGAAGGCGTCGTCGGGCAGGCCGGGAACGCAGGCGAGCGGCGGCCGGCCGGACCACCGTTCGGGAAGGCGCAGGGCGATGGTCGCGAGATCGGCGGTGCGCGGCTCGATCCAACTGCCGGCGGGGGAGGCGAGACGCCGCTCCAATGGGCCCCCTAAATGTTCGAAAACCTGGATTTCCGTTTCGCCCAGGCCGAGGTCGGCCAGACGGACGGCCAGCCGCGCCGCCGAGGCGCCGTCCTCGGCCAGGAGAAGCAACCGGGCGCCGGGATGAAGATGGCGCAGGACCGTCTCGAAGGCTCGGCCATGGATCGACAGACAGCAGGTTTCGTGAAGCGCCCAGCCCAGACGGGCGGCGGCCAGACTGAAGGCGCCGGGATGGGGAACGATCTCCATCTCTTCGGCGCCGAAGCGTCGGGCCAGGGTGGCGCCGACGCCGAACCACATGGGATCGCCGCTGGCCAGAACGCAGACCTTGCGGCCCCTGAACGCGGCGAGCCGGTCGAGGTTGTCGGCGAAGGGTGCCGTCCAGGCCAGCCGGTCGGCCGGTCCTTCCGGCACCAATGCCAGATGACGTTCCCCGCCGGCCAGCACTTCGGCGGTTTCGACGATCCGCCGGGCGATGGGCGACAACCCTTCCAGTCCGTCCTCGCCGATGCCGACGACGGAAAGCCAGCGTTTGCTCATTTCGCCTCTCCCGCCAAGGCGTTGACCGCCGCCGCCGCCATGGCGCTGCCGCCGCGCCGGCCCGGCAGCGCGACGAAAGGAAGTCCGCTGGCGATCAGGGCGTCCTTCGATTCTGCGGCGCCGACGAATCCCACCGGGAATCCCAGGATGAGGGCGGGGGGCGGGGCGCCTTCGGCGATCATGGCCAGCAATTCGAAAAGGGCGGTCGGCGCATTGCCGATGGCGACCACCGCGCCGTCCAGCCGGTCGGCCCACAGGCGCACCGCCGCCGCGCTGCGGGTGGTGCCGCATTTTTCGGCCAAGTCGAAGGCGCGGGGATCGTCGAGCAGGCAGATCACCGGATTGAGGGCGGGAAGCCGGCGGCGGATGATGCCGTGGGCCACCATCTGGGCATCGACCAGGATGGGTTTCCCTTCGGCCAGGGCGCGGCATCCGGCTTCGGCGGCGCCGGGGCGGAAGGACAGGGTGGCCGCCACGTCGGGCATGCCGCAGGCATGGACGACGCGGACCGCCAATTCCTCCATCGGTCCGGAAAAACGGCCGAGATCAGCTTCCCGGCGGATGATGGCGAAGGACTGGCGGTAGATTTCCGCGGGATCGCGGATGACGTCGCCGGGGCGACCGGCCTGCTCGCCGCCTATGCCCAGAATCCAGCCCTCCTCCGTTTCGACGGTGGTCCGTTCCTCGGGCGTCAAGGCGGGATCGCCGGCGAACAGCGCGCCCAGTTTTCCCTCGTCATCGAGACGGGCGAAATGGCGGGTGAGCGCGCGGACCTGGCCGGCGTCCTTGACCGGCGCCGGGTCGGGTGCGATCAGCGAGGGATAGACTTCGGCTGCCAGGATGGTGCCCGGCGCCGGTCGCTCCATCGGAACGAGGCCCGTTTCGAAGGGCCAGACACGGACATGGTCGCGCAGCCATGGGTGGTCGCGCAGTTCCCATACCCTTGGGATACCGAGCAAAGTCTGCCCGCCGACGGCACCCGGCGCATAAAGTTTCCAGACCGGCTGGGCGCCCCGCGTCCGTCGTTCGGTCAGCCGGAATTCCGGCAGGGATCCGGCTTCGTCGAAGCCGCCGGGTTTCTTTTGGCCGAGGGTCGGCCCGGCGGCGCCGGCCGGACAGCCCCAGAACGGGAAGGCCCGCCCTGAAACCTGCCCGTTCAGGCGGCCGGCCAGGGCGAATCGCTCGTTGCCGTTGTCGTCGCCATCCGCGACCAGGCGGGCCAGCCGGCGCCACAAGGTCCGCCAGTCGGCTTTCCCATCGTTCATCAGCGGGGCGAATCCCGCTGGAAAACCGAAATTGAAGTCGAAGCCGAGCAGGCAGGTCTTCCCGCGCGCCGCCAGATCGGACAAGCGGTCGGCCAGCCAGCCGACGGCCATGCTGCGCGTCGGCGGGTTGACCGGGGCCTGATCGCCGGTGCCGCCGACCCCTCGTTCCCAAAGGCTGATCCAGATACTGTCAGCCCCCTGGCGCGGGGTGGCGGCGGCCGACCAGTCGACCATCACATAGGCGTCGAACAGCGCCATGGCGGGCGATCAGTGTTCGTGACCGTGGGTGTGGTGCGCATGCTCATGCGGATGGTCGTGTTCATGCTCGTGGCCGTGATCATGGCCGTGACCATGACCATGTTCGTGCGGTCCATGATCGTGGGGGTGGTCTTCGGTGCCGATGCCGCGAACGTGATGGTGGTGGCCGGCCTGCACCGCGCCCACAGCATCCTCATAGCCGATCGCCTGTTCGCGATATTTGCACAATTGGCAGTTCATCGCCGGCTGGCCGTCCAGCAACTCCTCCAGACGGTCGACGAAGGTGTCGATGACCAGCGGATGGTCGCGCAGGTAGGGGGCCTTCAGGAATTCGACGTCGGGAAAGCGCTTCGCCGCCTCGTCGGTCCACTGATAGATGCGCTTGACCAGGATGCCGGTGAACAGGAAATAGGGAAAGACCACGACGCGGGCGAAGCCCAGCTTCTGGACGCGGTCCAGGGCGGCGTCGACCAGGGGCGTCGCCACGCCGGAAAAAGCATATTCGGCCCAGCCGAATCCCATGCCTTCCCACAGCATGCGGGTGACTTTGGCGATATTGGAATTGGCGTCGGGATCGTTGGTCCCGCGTCCGACCACCAGCAGCAGGGTATCGGCCCGGCTGACGGCCTGCCCCGAGGTGCGTTCGGCTTCCTCGATGCGTTCGGCGGCGGCTTTCAGCAGTTTCAGCTCGATCGCCAGTTCCCGGCCGTATTTGACCTCGAGATCGGGATTTTCCGCGGCGAAATTATTGATCTCGGAAGGGAGGTCGTTCTTCACATGACCGGCGGCGAACAACATGCCGGGCAGGGCCAGGATGCGCCTGGCGCCCCGGCTCTTCAGGGCATCGAGACCGTCGCGGATTACCGGCCGGGCGAATTCCAGAAAGCCGCTTTCCAGGTCGAAGGCGGGCAGGCGTTTGCGCAGGTGCTGGGAGAGAAGGTTGAATTCCTCGATGGCTTGCCGGTCGCGGCTGCCGTGGCCGCAAATCATTACGGCTGTCTTTTCGTCTGTCATGCCTGGTCCGTGCCTCCGGGCGGATTGTTATCCATGGGTCGCCTGGTCCTTGCCTTCGGGCGACCCCACGCACTATAGGGCTACCCGAAGATTTTGTCTGGCGATATTTTCCCCGCTCAGGCGGTTCGCTGGGTCGCCCCGACGCCTTCGGCGACCAGGCTTTGCGCCAGCAATTCCGTGAGCCGCCGCTCCGCGAGCGAGGCGGGCTGGGCCCGGCAGACCAGGGACATCCACATCTCGGGAAGGGGAGGCAGGCCATCCTCCCGTCCGACGAGGCGCATCCCCGGCGTTACCATGTCGAGGGGGGCCACGGAAACTCCGATGCCGGCCAGAACGGCGCTTTTGGTCGAATCCCAATTCGTCGCCGTGCAGACGATTTCCCAGGTGGCGTCGTTCTTGGCCAAGGCGGACAAGGCCATGCGGCGGTAGAGATTGCCTTCCGATGGCAAGACCAGGCGGACGGCGCCGCGGGACGGGGGCATCTGTTCGCCGGCGACCCAGGCCACCGGAACCCGTCGGCCGGTCCTGCTTCCTTCCGGTTCGGCGAGAGAGGCGTTCACGATCAGGTCGAGCCGTCCATCCTGGAGGCATGTGTCGAGTTCGCGGCTCATCTTCACATCGATGGTCAGCGACGCCGAGGGGCAGTCGGCGGCGAAATCCCGCAGGATTTTTTCGAGCCCGAGGGCGGTGTATTCCTCGGGCAGTCCGACGCGGACAACTTCGGCGAATTCGACCGAGCGCACCCGTCGCATCAGTTCATCGTGGAGGGTCAGGATGCGTTTCGCATACCCGAGGACCAGATGTCCCTCGCGGGTCAGGGAAGCGCCATCCGTTCCGCGTCGGATCAACGGTAATCCGATGATGTCCTCAAGCCGTTTGAGGCGAAGACTGATGGCTGGCTGGGTGCGAAAAAGCTGATGGCTGGCCGCCGTAAAGCTTCCGGTCACTGCAATAGTGAAGAACGTTCTAAGCAATGAGAGATCAAGATCTCGGTGCATGCCCTATATCCCGTACAATGACGATTGTAATTTGTTCTATTTATTACTTAAATATATGCAATTTTGTCATTGAGTTCGATTGGACATGTCCATCTTATATCATTTTTATTATTGAAATATCTCCTATGCTTATCATAACATGATCGTTTCGATACGCCTGCTTTTCACGCGAGCGTTCTTTATCATGTCGAAGCGGGTTTCCTCCGCCGCCATCGGCGGCTGGCCGGTACGGAGTTTCCCCTTGAATGTGCGTATGAAAATCCGACTTGGAACGGGCAGCCCCTGACGCGGCTTGCCTGTATGAGGCCCTTCAAGACAGTAGAGCGCGATATCGATCGGCTTGGCCGCCGCCTCAAGGGCGGCTGAGGCCTGCGAAAAAATCGGATCAACGGTTCGCCGGTATCACCGTCGTGCCCGGGGAATGTCGGCGGGCATCGTGGCGTCGCCGACAGCCATCATTTCGGAAGACTAAGGAGGGGGGAGAGGGCCGTTCAGGCTCGCTTTAAACCGGCGGCACGGCCTGTTGTTGCGACATTCCGAGCAGAGCCCGCCGCAACTCGTCGGCGGCGACAGGTTTGTGCAGAATGCGCAGACCGCTGCCGTGAACTTCCCGGACTCTTTCGGGTGCCGTATCGCCGGTGATGATGACGCTGGGAAGATGACGACCGGCCGCTTCGTTGATTTTCAAGACCGTGTCGATGCCGGTGAGGCCGGCGCTGAGCCGGTAGTCGGATATCACGATGTCGGGCAGGCTGTGCTTCTCGATGATGGAAAGCGCCTCCTCGCCGGTACGTGCCGTCATGGTCTGATATCCCCAACTGCGCAGCATGATGTCGAGGCTGTCGCGCAGCAGACCGTCGTCTTCGACCACCAGAACCATATGCCCGTTCCGCTTTTCGGTATCACCGGCCGTCAAATGGCCGTTGCCCTGATGCTGATTGACCAGGGGCAGCGTGACCGAGAAGCAGGAGCCTTGGCCTAGCGCCGATCGCACGAAGACGGTTCCGCCGAGCAGACGCATGACCTTCTTGACGATGGATAGTCCCAGGCCCAAGCCTTGCGACCTGTCGCGGGCGGCATTGGCCACCTGGTGGAACTCTTCGAAGATTTCCTCCAGATGGTTGGGGGCGATGCCGATACCGGTGTCGATGACATCGATCCGCATCATCTTACTTTGTCGCCGGCATCCGATGAGGATGCGGCCCGTCGGACAGTAGCGCAGGGCGTTTTCCAGGAGATTACGCAGCACACGTTCGACGAGGACCGGATCGGTACGGACGTAAGCCGACGTCGGCACGACCCTGAAATCCAGCGAGCGATGTTCGGCGCGCAGCCGATATTCGTCGGCCAAGCGGCCGACGAGGGTATTCAGGCAGACCGTTTGCAGGGCGGGAACGATCACGCCGGCGTCCAACCGGGATATATCGAGCATGCTGTCGAACAGGAGGCGAAGCGCGTCCACCGCTTTCTCCATCTGGTCGACCACTTTTTGGGACGGGGCATCGGTCAGCCGGCTTTTCATGACCTCGATAAGCAGCAGTAGCGATTGCACCGGTTGGCGCAAGTCGTGGCTGGCCGCGGCGAGGAATTTCGATTTGGAAAGGCTCGCGCGTTCCGCTTCTGCTTTGGCGATGAAGGCCTCTTCCCGGGCGCGCGCCAGTTCTTCGCGTTGGCGCACCACGGAGGTGATCTCGATGGAGGCGCCGGTCAGTCCGATGATCTCTTGCTGGTCGTTGAAGATCGGTCGGGCCGAGGAGACGAAATGCCGTTCCTCCGTTTCCTGGCGGGGGCGCAGGGCGAGTTCCGTCCGCTGAGCCTGGCCGCTCGCCAGGACGGAACGGAAAAAGGTCATTAGGCGGCGCGCCGAGTCCGGCTCGAACAGATGTTCAGGCGTCTCGCCGACGACATTGTAGTCCTTCATGCCGATTTGATTGTTGTAGACCCATGAATAGCGCAGTTCGCGATCAAGCTTGAAGACGACGATCTGGTTGACCGACAGGGCGGTTTCAAAACGTTCCTCGATGAGGTTGCGCCTTGCCGATTCCTCTCTGAGCGCATGTTCCATGCTTCGCAGCAGCGCGATATCGTCGAAAAACAGGACGAGACCGTTGCCGTCGCAGCGGACGCGAAGGGAGACGGGGCCCGATTCGAGACCGAGATCCTGTTCGAACTGGCTGGCGTCTCGCGCCTTCAAAATCTGCCGAAGCTTCATTTCGAGGGGGGTGGCGGCGGCGACGCCGAAAAGATCCCTCGGTGTGCGGCCCAGAATGCGCGAAGCCGGGGCTCCGAGAATTTTTTCGGCTGCGCGGTTGACCAGGACGAAGTGCAGGTCCTCGTCCATTTCGGCATAGCCCTCCCGCATCTCGGACAGCACGATGTCCAGGCGGTCGCGTTCGATTTCCCGAAGCCGCGATGGCTTGATCAGCACCCTCACCAATGAAAACGGGAGGTTCTTGGTTATCACGATCGCTTAAGTCCTTAGGGGGGCGGTGCCGACAAATGTAGCGGGTTTGTGATGGGAGTGAGACTCAATTATAGGTGGCTGTGCGCAGGTCATAAGCCCTTTGATGATCGGCCTGGAACCTAAGGTTGGTGCGGGCTTCACCAGTTTGGCCACAACGGTTAGTTATTCCGGTCCGAACCATGGAGGGGTGGAAACGGCGTTCTCGTGGTTCTTATAGGGTGCATAAAAACTATTAATTTCCGAACTAGCGATCATTGCACGAGGATCGCTTGCAAATAGCAACTTATAGGAGCTGTTTGCCATGGGTAATCACGCAGTTGCTGAAAGTGAATTCGTCACACCTCTATCGGAGATTTCAGGTGCTCCTTTACGGGAGTCCGCTGCTCCTGTGGCGAAACGTCGCCCAATTCTGGTGGTTGGGGATAAATTCCGCGAATTTTCTTCAGAAAAGGCCGTTCTGACGCTTTCGCAACTGCAGGGATTACTGGATATCCCGGCGGGCTTGGCTTTGTGCGAACCCTTGTTTCTGATACCGGGGCAGGGGTTGGGCGAAAAGGATATCGAGTCGGTTCTGGCCCGCGCCCAGACTTCGGCCCATCGGGATCAGTTCGATTTCAGCCTGTGGCACAGCCTGCCGAAACGGGCGGAGCGGGCTCTTTCGCATAAGCACCGGGCCAAGAACACGCTGATCTCCGCGCCACGACGGATTGATGCGTCGCTTTTCGAGCTCGATTTCCTGGTCGATGAGGATTGCGAGCTTATGGACGATCACCAGACGGGCCAGCATCTTCAGGGCATGCTGGTGGTCGAGGCGGCGCGCCAATCGTTTCTGGCCGTGACCGAGGCTTTCCTCCTGCCCCGGGACGGATCGAAATCTTACTTCGTCTTCAATTCCCTGGCCGCCGAATACAAGCGCTTCATGTTTCCGGTTCCCGCCCTCATGCGTTATCGCGTCCGCGAGCGCGACGACAGTGGCCATAATCCCCGTTTCGTCGTCGATATCCATTTCGAGCAGGCCGGCCAGGAAGCGGCCAAGGTCACTTGCGGGTTCACCGTCATGCCGGACTGGCGTATCCGCAAAATCGAACAAACCTTGGCGCAACAGGCGGTCGAGCGGCATTTTGCCGATCTCGGGACCTCCATCGCGGCGATCCGGCCTCCGGCCGCCGCGTTGATCCTCGGGTGAGCGGCGGTGTTTTCCTGTGATGTGGCGGCGATCGTCGCGGAGCGGGCCTATGCCTTCTTCGACGTCGACAACACGCTGATCGACGCGGTCAGCATGTTCAGTTTCCAGGCCTATTGGTATCGGAAGACCGGAGAGCGGGACGCCCAGGCAGCCTTCGATGGGGAAATTGCCGCTCTTCGTCGGCAAGGGGCGCCCAGGGAATTCATCAATCGCCGGTATTACGCCCATTTCGCCGGCCGCGAGGTCGTCCGTGTCGAACGCTGCGCCGAAGAGTGGTTCGGCCATCTCGAACGCAGCCGGCCCGATCTCTATCATGACGCCGTGATCGCCGAACTGCGGGGCCATCAGGCGGCAGGACGGGAGGCGGTATTGGTTTCCGGCTCCTTTCCGGCCCTGCTTGCCCGACTGGCATCCCGTTTGGGTGTGCGACATCTCCTGGCGACCTCCATGGAGGTCGAGGACGGGCGCTACACGGGCCGCATTTTCGATCCGCAGACCATCGGCGCCGGCAAGGCGACGGCCATCGGGCGATTCCTGGAGCGCATGCAGGCGCCGGCCGGGGCGTGCTATGCCTATGGCGATCATTCGTCCGACCTGCCGATGCTCCAGGCCGTTGGCCATCCCAACGTCGTTCGCGGGGATCCGGCTTTGGAGGCTTATGCTCAAACGGCGGGGTGGCGCATCCTCGCGGCGCGGTGAGGGAGGCTACCCCGTTTCGGCATGATGTGGCGGCGCGTCCCGTTACCCATTTTCCCAGTGTGGGCTTATCATGGGCGCCGCGCGTTTTGCGTGGGCAGAAATGAGAGGTCTGATCATGTTGACGAGACGTCAGGTGAACGTCGGACTGATGGCCGGGGCGCTTGCGGCGATGCCGGGTTTCGCCTCGGCCGAGGCGGTGCGGCCGATTTCGTTGCCGCCGCCGCGGACGGAAGGCGGGGTTTCGTTGCGGGCCGCCTTGCAAAAACGCCGTTCGATCCGCGAGTTTTCCGACCGGCCGCTGCCGTTGGCCCTGCTGTCGGATCTGTTGTGGGCGGCCTATGGGATCAATCGTCCGGAAAGCGGCGACCGCACGGCACCCTGCTGGCGCCATCAGGTGGTCATCGACATCTATGTGGCGCTGCCCGACGGGGCCTGGCTCTACGCGCCGAAGGAACATGAATTGCAGCCGCATGTCGCGGGCGACCTGCGGGCGGCGACCGGAATGCAGGATTTCGTGGGCCAGGCGCCGCTCAATCTCGTCTATGTGGCGCAGGGCGACCAGATGGGCAAGATCGCCGAGGAGGAACGGCGGTTGTGGGCCAATGTCGACACCGGTTTCATTGCCCAGAACGTCTATCTTCTGGCCGCCGCCGAAGGCCTTGCCACCGTTTTCCGGGCATCGGTGCCCCGCCAGCAATTGGCGGCCAGCTTGAAATTGTCCGGGGAGCAGTTCATCACTGCGGCGCAGACCGTGGGCTATCCACGGAGTTGATTGAAAAGCGCTCGCCCCCGTTCTCTTGCGAAAAGAGAAGGAGGGCGTGCGCTTTGAGGGAAAGCTTGGGAATGTCCGGCGGCCTTGCATCGTCACATGCAAGACGGCGAGGTTAGTGTTTGGCGGCGCCGGCCTGCGGAATGGCGATTTTCGGGGCGGTCGCTTGTTCTGCCAGCAGATAGCCCGGCATCTCGTGTTTTTTCTTCGCGGTTTTCGGTTTCTTCGCCTCGCGGCTGGAACGTTTCTGACTCTTTGCCATCATTCATCTCCTCGCGGGAGTGCTGACGGTGCCCGCGTCGGCCCGGATAGGGGGCGGGCATCTTGGGAAAACTCCCGCCGCCTCGGGGATCCGCCCTTGCCGGCATCTCCCTGAAGCGATTAGGAAAACAGATAAAAGCTCAGCCTCGCGAAAACAACGGGGGTCATGGCATATGACCCATTTGATTGTGCCGTGCTGCCTATTTTGCTATCCTGAGCTACATCTTGGAAATGCCAGCGGTCCTCGGAAGAGGCGCGGTCAATTTCCCTTCTCCGCCTTCCCCTCCGCCGTCTGATCGAGACTCTGCCAGCCTCCGCCCAAGGCCTTGTAGAAGGCGATCGATTGTTGCACGCGGGTCAGGGCGCTCTGGGCCAATCCGTCCTCGGCGGTGTTGAGGTTGCGTTCGCTGTTGACCACGTTGATAAAACCGCCGAGACCGCTGCGATAGAGTTCCGTCGCCCGCTGCAAAGCCAGGCGGTTGGCTTCGACGGCCTGCCTCAGCGCGGTCTGGCGCCGCTCCTCGTTGGTCAGGGCGACCAGGGAATCCTCGACGTCCTGGAACGCGGCGAGGACGGTATGCTGGTAGCTCAGGCGGTCTTCCTCGGCGAGCGCTCTCGCCTTATCCACGTTGGCCTCCAGCGCGCCGCCCTGAAAAAGCGGCAGGTTGGCCCCGCCGGCCAAGCCCCAGATCAGGCCCTGGCTGGTCAGGAGCTTGTTCATGGTGCCGGCCTCCCAGCCGATCGACGGCGTCAGGGTGAAGCTGGGGAATTCCTGCGCGATGGCGACGCCGATTTCGGCATTGGCGGCGGCCAATGTGCGTTCCGCCGAACGAATGTCCGGGCGGTTGCGGACCACCTCGGAGGGCAGGCTCGACGGCAGGTTGGGGGGAACCGGCGGAAGAATGCCGGGAAGATCGGCCAATTCGACTTTGAGCGCACCCGGTTCCCGGCCGAGCAGGACGGCGATGGCATGGGCGTTCTGCGCCACCATCGTTTCGAACTGGGGCAGGCTGGCGCGTACCGTTTCCAGTTCCGCCCGTGCCTGGGCGACATCCAGTTCGGTGCCCATCCCGTTGGCGAACTTCTGCTGGGCGAGGTCGAGCGCGTCCTGGTCGGCGGCGATCGTCTGGCGGGCGATACGGATTCGTTCCTGGGCCGAGCGCAGCTGGCTGTAATCGGTGCCCAGTTCCCCCAGCAGGCTGACCAGGACGGCGCGCCGGTCCCAGGTCGTCGCGTCCAGGGTGGCGTCGGCCGCCTCCACCGTGCGGCGGGTCTTGCCGAACAGATCGATTTCCCAGGAAGCGTCGAAGCCGGCCTGGAAGGTGTTGGAAAGACTGCGGACCTGCGGAAGCGTGAGATTCTTGCTCTGCTGTGCGCGCTGAGCCGTGGTTTGCGCCGACAGGCTCGGATAGTACCCGGCTGCGGCGATGGTGCGATCCGCCCTTGCGGCCAAAATTCGCTGGGCGGCGATGCGGAGGTCATGGTTGCCGGCTATGGCCTCCTCGACCAGATGGTCGAGTTCCGGATCCCGGAAACCCGTCCACCAGCGGGCCAGCCGCGGAGCGGCGTCCGGCCCCTGGTTGAGGCCGTCCGTCGCCTCGCTCCATGTGTCCGGCGCGGCGATCCGGGGCGGTTGATAGTCGGGGCCGACGGTGCAGGCCGACAGGGCCGCGACGACGGCCACGATCGGGAGGGCGGCGTAGGATCTCAGCATCTTCAATGTCCTTGGGGAGAACGCCCGCCGGCCTTGATCGGGGCGAACAGCAGGGTCAGGGGAACGAGCAGCAGGGCAAGGCCGGCGGCCACCTGGAAGGCGTCGACATAAGCCAGGATCGCCGCCTGGCTTTGCAGCATCTGGTAAACATGGCCGGTCGCCCGCGACAAAAGGTCGACCGGCGCAGTCCCCATGGCGCTCAGGGCGTCCGTCTGCCGCCGCAAGGTTGCGGCATAGGCCGGGTCGTAAGGGCTCAGGTGCTGGGACAGATAGGCCATGTGGACCTGGCTGTGTTCCGTGACGTAAGCCGTCGCCAGGGAAATGCCGATCGATCCTCCGATGTTGCGGAACATGGTGTAGAGGCTGGCGGCGTCGCCATTGAGATGGGGCGACAGCGACGAATAGGCGATGGTGCTGATCGGTACGAACAGGAAGGCCAGCGCCGCCGTCTGGGCGGCCCGCATGAGCGCCAGGGTGGTGAAGTCGACCTGCGGATTCAGGGTCGCGGCGTAGAGGAGCGAGGCACCGAGCGCCAGGAAACCGAAGGCGATGATGAAGCGGGTCTGCACCTTGCGCATCAGCCTGAGGACGACCGGGATGAACAGGATGGTCAGCACGGTGCCCGGCGACAGGATCAGCCCCGCCCAGGTCGCGTTGTATCCGAGCTGGGTCTGGGCCAATTGGGGAATCAGCACGGCGCTCGAATAAAGCACGACGGCCATGCCGAAGATCATCAGGCTGCCGAGGGCGAAATTGCGGTCTGCCAGGGCGCGGAGATTGACCACCGGCCGGCTTGTCGTCAAAAGCCAGACCACCGCGCCGACCAGCCCGATGACGGCGGCCACGGCGAAGACCTGGATGAAGGGCGAGGACAGCCAATCCTCGTCCTCGCCGCGATCGAGCACGACCTGTAAGCATCCGAGGCCGAGGGCGATGAGGGCCAGCCCGATCTGATCGATATGGGTCTTGCCCGTCTCGGCCTTCGCCCAGGGTGGGTCCTCGACCAGCCGGACGACGGCGAGGAAGGAAAGGATGCCCACCGGCACATTGATCAGGAACACCCATTGCCAGGAAAAATTGTCGGTGATCCAGCCGCCCATGGTCGGGCCCAGGATGGGGGCGACGATGGTGGCGATGGCGGTGATGGAAAAGGCGGTCCCCCGTTTTGCCGGTTCGAAGGTGTCGAGAAGGATGGATTGCTGGTTGGGTTGCAAGCCGCCGCCGAAAAAACCCTGCATGATGCGGAACAGCACCAGTTCGGGCAGGCTGCTGGCCAAGCCGCACAGCAGCGAGCACAAGGTGAACATGCCGATGCAGACCAGGAAATAGCGCCGCCGCCCGAAAACCCGGCCCAGCCAGCCGGAGATCGGCAGGACGATGCCGTTGGCGACCAGATAGGAGGTCAGCGTCCAGGTGGCGTCGTCGGAACTGGCCGACAACGATCCCGCGATATGGGGCAGGGCGACGTTGACGATGGTGGTGTCCAGCACCTCCATGAAGGTGGGCAAGGTGACGGCGAGCGCAATGATCCAGGGATTGGCCGCGGGCCTCCAATCGGTCCGCGTCCGGTCGGTGGCCGCGGGTCCGCTCATCGCTCATTCACCGTGGCGACGACGGAAAGGCCCAGGGGCAGGGGAGTCTTGTTGTCCAATCCGCCGGTGATGGTGACCTTGACGGGCACCCGCTGAACGATCTTGATGAAATTACCCGTGGCGTTTTCCGCCGGAAAACTGCTGAAGCGCGAGCCGCTGCCCATCTGCACGCTGTCGACGCGCCCTTCCAGATGCAATTGTGGGAAGGCGTCGGCGGCGATGTGCACGGTCTGCCCCGGCCGCATGCCCGCGAGTTGCGATTCCTTGAAATTGGCGGTGACCCAGACGTCCGGCGAAACCAGGGACATCAGGGATTGACCGACCTGCACATAGGCGCCCGCCTCGACATTGCGTTTGGTCACCCAGCCGTCCTCTGGCGCCGTGACGTGGGTGTAGGCGAGGTTGAGGTCTGCCTGGGCGAGGTCGGCCCTGGCCTGCTCGACCTGGCTTTCGATCTGTTTGACCTGCGCATCCGCGGTGGCGATGTTCAGTCCGACCATCCGGGCCTTGCGGAGTTTCGCCTCGGCGTCGGCCAGCGATGCCTGGGCCGATCGCTCGGAGGCCGTCGCCGCGTCGATATCCTGCTGGGTGGTCGCCCGGATATCCACGCGCTTCTGGCGGGCGAGGTCGGCCTGGGCCTTGGTGAGCGTCGCCATGGCAGAGGCCCGCTGGGCTTCCGCCGAAGCGAGATCGGATGGATAGGTGATACGGGCCATTTCGGCGGCGAGCCGGGCGCTTTCCAGTTGCGCCTCGGCCAGGTTCAGGGTCGAGGCCGCCTTGTCGTGCGCCACCTGGAAATCGCGGGGGTCGATTTCCAGCAACACCTGCCCGGCCCTGACCCTTTGATTGTCGGTGACCGCCAGAGAACCGACATAACCGGCGACCTTCGGCGCGATGGGAATCGCCCGGCCGTCGGTAAAGGCGTCATCGGTGCTTTCCTGGCCTTGCCGTGAAACGTAGAAGGTAAGCCCGCCGGCGGCGATCACGATGCCGGCGAGGATAAGCAGGATACGAGGGGAGCGGCGGCGGGCGGAAACGGCGGGCGATGGTCTGTCGTCGTTCTTGCCGTCGCGTTTGTCCCGGTCTGGGGCGAGGGCGGTCTGGGACATCCGAGATCCTTTCTGCGAAGCGGGCGGCGGCCGTCCGGATATAAAACTGTACCGTTCAGTGCAGTTGGCGGAGTTTTATAGACCGGGCGAAGGAACCTGTCTACAATGAACTGTACCGTACAGTTCAGTTTGAAAGGCGAGCATCATCATGTCCGACGAGATCCCGGCCGGGCCATGCAGTGCAAAGGTGACGCAAATCCGGGTGGCCGCCTGCGAGCTCTTTCTGGCGAATGGATTCCAGCGGACGTCGATGGACCAGGTGGCCGCCCGCGCCAATGTTTCGAAAACCACGCTTTATGCCCATTTCGTCAGCAAGGCGGCGCTTTTCCTTTCGGTCCTCGAGGAGGAGAAGCGACGCTTGGGGTTGGGCATTCCCAAGGAGTTGCCGGTGGCGCCGGCCAACGTTCGCGACTGGTTGCGTGATATCGCCAATGCGCTCCTGAGCGCCATGACCAATCGCACGGTGATGAGTCTGTTCCGGCAGGTGATCGCCGAAGCCGGTCATACCCCGGATCTGGGCCGGACCCTGTGGGACGAGGGGCCCTGCGCCGGCCGTGCGCGGATGGCGGCGATCCTGTCCTGGTTCGCCGAGGCGGGGCAGTTGGCGTTCGATGACGCCGATTTGGCGGCGGGCCAGTTCCTGGCGTTGGTGCGGGGCGATTTCACCATGCGCTGCCTGATGGATTCGGAGTGGAAACCCTCCCGCGAGATCATCGAGCGGCATGTCGAACAGAGCCTCGATTTCTTCCTGGGACACTATGGCGCCGTCTGATACCGGCGATGCCAGATCAAGCCCGGGTTGACGGCGGCCATCGCCTCGCCCATCCTTGACCCATGTTTCCGCTGTATGCTGCGGGCGGGCCGATCGATCCTCTGATGATCCTGGTGGCCGCCCTGATCATCGACGCCATTATCGGCGATCCTCCCTGGTTGTGGCGGCTGATCCCCCATCCGGTGGCGATGATCGGCAGCCTGATCCATTTCCTTGAGCAAAAACTCAATCGCGATAAGCGCAGCCCGCTCGATCGGCGCTTGCGCGGCGCCCTGGTCGCCGCCGGCATGACCCTTGCCGCGGCGGGGCTCGGCTATTGCGTCAGCGATCTGCGCCGCGACTGGCATTGGGGTTGGGCGGTCGAGGCCGTTCTGATCTGGACGCTGGTCGCCCAGCGCAGCCTGTTCGGCCATGTCGCCGCCGTGGCTCGCGCCGTCGACCGCGGAGGCCTGGAGGAGGGGCGCCGGGCGGTGGCGAAAATCGTCGGGCGTGATCCGGAGACGCTGGACGAGTTCGGCGTGGCGCGGGCGGCTATCGAATCCTGCGCCGAGAATTTCGCCGATGCGGTGGTCGCGCCGGTCTTCTGGTATGTCCTGTTCGGGTTTCCCGGTCTGCTGGCCTATAAGACGGTCAACACCATGGACAGCATGATCGGCCACCGTTCCGAGCAATATCGCGATTTCGGCATGGTGGCGGCCCGCCTGGACGATGCGATGAATCTGCTGCCCGCCCGCCTGGCCGGGATCATGCTGGCCCTGGCCGCCGCCTTCGTTCCCAAGGGCCATCCCGTCGCGGCCCTGAAGGTGATGCTGAGCGACCACGGTCACCACCGTTCGCCCAATTCCGGCTGGCCGGAGGCGGCGATGGCCGGCGGCCTGGATCTGTCTCTGGCCGGCCCGCGGCGCTATCCGGGTTACGTCGCCCAGGAACAATGGATCGGTGACGGCCGCGCCCGGGCGACCACCAGCGACATCCGCCGCGCCTTGCTGGTCATGGCTGTGGCCTGCCTGCTGAACGTCGGCGCGGTCATCCTGCTGGTCGTCGCCCAGGGGTGACGCGGGGGCCCGGTTTTAGAGCGCGTTGCGGTCTCCTCTCCCGCCTCTGGCGGGAGAGGAGCTTATCTGAATGTCCACAGACCCTGGGAGCCGGCTCAGCCCTGGGCGATTTCCAGCAGCCGGTTCATGTCGAGATGAGCCTCCAGATGCTCGGCGAGGCGGTCGAGAACCTGGTCGACCATGGTTTCGTAGACTAGATCGCCGGTGCGTCCGGGTTTCAGCGCCGCCAGGAAAGACCGGCGGAAGTCGTCGGCCGCGAACAGGCCATGCAGATAACAGCCCATCACCCGCCCGTCCGCTGAAATGGCGCCATCCGGCGCGCCGTCCAGGGTGAGCAGCGGGCGCTCGCGGTCGATGCCTTCGGTCTGCCCCATGTGCATCTCATAGCCCCGCACCGGATGGCCGAGACCGCTTCCCTCGACCTGACGCAGGGTTTTCGCGCTGGTCATCACCGTGGCGACGTCGAGCAGGCCGAGGCCCGCCACCGAACCGGGTGGGCCTTCCACGCCGAGCGGATCGGATACGGCGGTTCCCAACATCTGATAGCCGGCGCAGATCCCGAGAATGCGCCCGCCGTGGCGCAAATGGGCGGCGAGGTCGAGGTCCCAGCCCTGGGCCCGCAGGAACTGCAGATCGGCGATGGTCGCCTTGGAGCCGGGCAGGATGATCAGATCGGCATGGCGAGGCAGCGGCTGTCCGGGGGAGACGAAGCTGAGATCGACGTCCGGTTCGGCGGCCAGCGGGTCGAAATCGTCGAAATTGGCGATGCGCGACAGCCGGGGAACGGCGATATGCAAGGTGCCGTCGGCCCGTCCGCCGGTCGTCAGTCCGGCTCCGTCCTCGGCCGGCAATTTCGAGGCCTCGGCGAACCAGGGCACAACTCCCAGTCCCGGCCAGCCGGTCCGCTCTTCGATGAGGGCGACGGCGGGGTCGAACAGGGTTTTTTCGCCACGGAATTTATTGATGATCCAGCCTTTGACGCGGTTGCGCTCGGAAGCCGGCAGCAAGGCGTGGGTACCGACCAGCGAGGCGATGACGCCGCCCCGGTCGATGTCGCCAATCAGCACGACGGGGATATCGGCCGCTTCGGCGAACCCCATGTTGGCGATATCGCATGACCGCAGATTGATCTCGGCGGCGCTGCCCGCCCCTTCGACGACGATCAGGTCGCGGCCTTCGCCGAGCAGGCGGAAGCTTTCCAGGACCCGGGGCAGCAGGCTCAGTTTAAGGGCGTGATAATCCCGTGCTCCGGCATTGCCGATCACCTCGCCCTGGACCACCACCTGGGAGCCCACCTCGCTTTGCGGCTTCAGCAGGACCGGATTCATGTGACGGCTGGGCGGCAGGCCGCAAGCACGGGCCTGCAGAGCCTGGGCCCTCCCGATCTCCCCGCCGTCCTCGGTCACGGCGGCGTTGTTGGACATGTTCTGCGGCTTGAAAGGGGCGACGGCCAGACCCCGATGGCTGAAGGCGCGGCACAGTCCCGCGACCACCAGCGATTTACCCACGTCCGAGCCGGTGCCCTGCAGCATCAGGGCGGCCGGCCGGGCGGGGCGCTCAGCGGGCAAGGATTTCTTTCAGGCGGTTGGCTTGGGGATTGCTGACCGCGTTGTCGAGGACGATGGCGCGCGAGGAGACGTTCTGGCCGTAATAGGCCGCGTTCCAGGATTCGCGCGGTGAAAGCGAGGTCCCTTCCAGCGACAATCCGCCATAGAGACCAACCGCCGACAGTGAAATGGCGAGGACGTCCGCTCCCATATTGCTGGTGGTCGAGGCCCCGATACCGGCGCCGACGACCAGGAAGGTGATGCCGGCGTCGCCACCGAACTTGAACTGGTTGGCCAGGATGGCGTGAAGGGCTTTTTCCGTGTTGATGATGAACAGGATGGAGGAGCTTTCCAGGCCGATCTGCAGGCCGAGGCTGCCCCCTTCCATGGTATAGAAGGCCGGCGATCCCCAGGTGCCGTCGGGAAGATGGGGCAATAGCACCCCGTTGCCGTATTGGCCCCCCAGGATGAAACCGCCCTTGTAGAGATCGGGAACGATCAGGACCGCCCGCGACTTCTGCAGATCGTCGCGAAAGGAGGTCTGGAAGTTCTGATCGGTCTTCAACCGTTCGACGGTCGCAGCGGCGTTGTTGACCGTTTTCTCCTGATCGACCCGCGCCACGGCCGGCGTGGCGGCAAGACCCAGGACCGTCACAAGGCAAAGGGCTAGTCCCCGCAGTCTTCTCATCTCAATACTCCACGCCCGGCTGCGCCTTCACGCCTTCGCGGAAGGGGTGTTTGACCAATGTCATCTCGGTGACCAGATCGGCGGCGGCCACCACCTGATCCAGCGCGTTGCGGCCGGTGATCACCACATGCTGTCCGGCCGGCCGGGCGGCGATCGCCGCCAGCACCGGCTCGACCGGCAGATAGCCGTAACGCAAGACGACGTTCAATTCATCGAGGATGACCATGGCGCATTCGGGATCGTCCAGCAAGGTCCGCGCCTCGTCCCAGGCCCGTTCGGCGGCCGCGACGTCGCGTTCCCGGTCCTGGGTTTCCCAGGTGAAGCCTTCGCCCATCGCCTTGAAGGTGACGAGATCGCCGAACGAGCTCAGGATGCGGCGTTCGGCGGTGTCCCAGGCGCCCTTGATGAATTGGATGACGCCCAGTTTCATGCCGTGGCCGACGCAGCGCAGCCCCATGCCGAAAGCCGCCGAGGTTTTACCTTTACCGGCCCCGGTGTTGACGATGAACAATCCCCGGCTTTCGGTTTTCTTGGCCATCAGGCGGTCGCGGGCGGCCTTTTTCTTCGCCATCTTCTCATGATGGCGGATGTTGGGATCCACCGGCCGGTCATCCGGTCCTTCCTCGTTCCTCTCGGCGCTCATGCCAGCCCTTTCAACAGATCGTGGGTATCGTTGCGGCGGGGCCGCCAGAGATTGCGGGAGATGGCTTCCTCAAAGCGCGCGGCCATTTCCCGCAAGGCGGCGGGGTTGTTTTCCTTCAGGAAGTCTCTTACGGCGTCATCTCCCAGATAAGCGTCGAATATGGCTTCGAAATGGTGATCCTTGACGGCGCCGGTGGTGGCGGCGAAGGCGAACAGGTAATCGAGCGTCGCCGCCATCTCGAAGGCGCCCTTGTAGCCGTGACGCATGACTCCGGCCAGCCATTTGGGATTGGCGGCGCGGCCCCTCACGACGCGGGCGATTTCCTCTTCCAGCGTGCGGATTTTGGGCGTCTCGGGGCGCGAATGGTCGGGATGATAGACGGCCGGGGCTTCTCCCGACAGGCTGCGGACGGCCGCCGCCATGCCGCCTTCGAACTGGTAATAATCGTCGGAATCGAGCAGGTCATGCTCGCGGTTGTCCTGGTTCTGGATGACCGCCTCGACGTCTTGCAGGCGGCGCTCGAACAACCCGTGCTCGGCGGCGCCCGCCGAGCCGTCGCCATAGGCGTATCCGCCCCAGGCGACATAGGCGCGGGCGAGATCGGAGGCGTTCGTCCAGCCCCGCTCGTCGATCAGGGCCTGCAGGCCGGCGCCATAAGCGCCGGGTTTCGAGCCGAACACGCGAAAACCGGCACGCCGCCGGGCCTCGGCCAGATCTTCGCCAGATGCCGTCAGGCGGCTGGTTTCCGCCCGGACGTGGGCGGCCAGGGGATTGTCGGTCGGGCTCTCGTCGAGCGCGGCGATGGCGCGGGCCGCCGAATCGACCAGATCGATCAGGCCGGGGAAGGCATCGCGGAAAAATCCCGAAACACGCAGCGTCACATCGACGCGCGGTCGATCGAGAACGGACAGCGGCATGATCTCGAAGCCGGTGACCCGGCGCGACGCGGAGTCCCAGCAGGGGCGCACGCCCATCAAGGCCAGGGCTTGGGCGATGTCGTCGCCGCCGGTGCGCATGTTGCTGGTGCCCCAGGCGCTGATGGCGACGGTGCGCGGCCAGGCGCCATGATCCTGCAAATGCCGCTCGATCAGAAGGCCGGCCGACTTCCAGCCGAGGGTCCAGGCCGCCGGGGTGGGCACCGTCCGGCTGTCCACCGAATAGAAATTGCGCCCCGTCGGCAACACGTCGGGCCGGCCGCGCGAGGGCGCGCCGGAGGGGCCGGGCGGCACGAAACGCCCTGCCAGTCCCTTGAGAAGCCCCTCCATTTCCGCCCGACCGCAGGCCGCGATGGTGGGGCGCAGATGCCGCTCGATCCAGTCCAGCACGGTCTTGGTCCCGGTCCATGCCGCGTCGGCTTCCCGGGAGCCGTCGACCATGGCCTTGGCCAGAATCTCCAGGCGTTCGACGGTATCGCCGCAGGTCCGCCAGGGCGCCGGGGCGTCCAGCGGCGCGGGTTTCGGACCGCTCCAGGGATCGCCCAGGTCATTGTCGAGGGGGTCGAAACCGAGGCGGAGATCGTTCGCCAGGGCCCGGAGCAGGGATGCCTGCGCCGGTTCGCCACCGCGCGGCACGCGGGCCAGGGCGATCAGCAAATCGGTGAGCTGCTCGCCTTCGGGCGAGCGGCCGAAGATATGCAGCCCGTCGCGGATTTGCAGTTCCTTCAATTCGCAGAGGTGGTTGTCGAGCTTCTTCAGGGCGCTGTCCGTGGCTTCGCCGGGGGCGATGCCGCAGTCCTCGTCGAGTCCGATGGTGCGGGACAGGGCCAGGATTTCCGCCGTAAGCACCTTGATCCGGCGCGGGTCGAGGGCGGCGGCCTCGTAATATTCGTCGACCAGCTGCTCAAGCTGGCGCAGGGGACCATAGCTTTCGGCCCGGGTGAGCGGCGGGGTCAGGTGATCGATGATGACCGCCTGGGCACGCCGCTTGGCCTGGGTGCCTTCCCCCGGATCGTTGACGATGAAGGGGTAGAGGTGCGGCATGGGTCCCAAGGCGGCTTCGGGGAAGCATTCCGCCGACAAGGCCAGTGATTTTCCGGGCAGCCATTCCAGATTGCCGTGCTTGCCGACATGGACGAGGGCGTCGGCCCGGAAGCCGTCGCGCAGCCAGGCGTAGAAGGCCAGATAACCGTGCGGCGGCACGAGATCGGGATCGTGATAGCTGCGCGCCGGGTCGATGTTGTAGCCCCGTGCCGGCTGGATGCCGACGGCGGCGTTGCCGAAGCGGATGGCGCTAAGGACGAAATGGCCGCAGGAAAGTTCGCCGGGGACGAAATGCGGGTCGTCCTCCGGTTCCCCCCAGCGCTCGGTGATCGCTTGGCGCAGCCCGTCGGGAAGCGTGCGGAAAAAGGCCAGATAGTCCGGCAGGGACAGGGTTTCGCGAACCGTCCGATGGGCACGCGCCGTCAGGTCGTTGGTGGCCCCGCTTTGCAGGAGCGTCATCAGGGCCGCGCCGTCGGCGGGCGCCTCGACGATCCGGTAGCCGGCGGCGGCCAGGGCGGCCAGGATGCCGGCGGTGGCGGCCGGCGTGTCGAGGCCGACGCCGTTGCCCAACCGCCCGTCGCGGTTGGGATAGTTGGCGAGAATCAGCCCGATGCGTCTTTCGTCCACCGTCTTGCGGCGCAGCCGGGCCCAGTTGGCGGCAAGATCGGCGACGAAGGCGATGCGGTCGGCGACGGGACGGGCGCTTACGATGTCGCATTCGGTCTCGACGTCCCGCCGCGCCGCCACCTTGAAGGAAACGGCGCGGCTGATGATCCGTCCGTCGACCTCGGGCAGGGCGATGTTCATGGCGATGTCGCGGGCCGACAGCCCGGTGCTGCCGGACCGCCAGGCGCTCTCGCCGCCGCCGGAGAAGATCACCTGCAGGACGGGGCAGTCGGCCCCGGCGAAGGGGCTGTCGCCGGGGCGGCCGGGGGCGGCGACGGCGAAGCCCGTGGCATTGAGCACGATATCGGGCGGAGCGGCGGCCTGAAGATCGAGAAGAGTGGCGACGCTCAGGCCGTCCTTGAGGCTGGTCACGAAGACCGGCATGACATTGAAGCCCCTGTGGCCGAGCGCGTCCGCCAGCGCGTCGAGGGCGGCGGTGTGGCCTGCCTGGACCAGGGCGCGGTAGATCACCAGGAGCGCCGTCGGCGCCCGATCGGACCAGCCTGCCCGCAGATCGGCCAGCGCCGTGCCTGGAGGATAGAGCCCGGCCGGAGGCAGGGGGACCGGTTCGCGCCAGGATTGTTGGGGCAGGCCGATCAGATCGGCCGCATAGCGCAGGAGTTCGATCGCGTTGGTCCGCCCGCCATGGGCCAGATATTGCCAGAGACGATGACCGGCCTCGGCCGGCAGGCTGCTCCAGCTCGCCAGATCGGCATCCGGCTGATCGTCGCCGGGCAGGAAGGCCAGGGGAATATCGGCTTGCCGGCAGGCGGCGGCGATCTGTTCCACGCCGTAAGGCCAATAGCCGCGCCCGCCCAGCAGGCGAACGACCACCAGCCTGGCGTGGCGCACCACCGTTTCGACATAAAGGTCGACCGAGGCCGGATGACCCAGATGCAGCAGGTTGGCCAGTCGCAGACGAAATCCCGGAACCAGGGTCTTGGCGTCCGCCAGGCAGGACAGTTCGGTGTCGGCGGCGGAAAGGAACACGACGTCGCCCGGCGTCTGGCCGAGGTCGACGGCTTCCGATCCATCGGTGATGCTGCCCGGCTTGGCGGCAAGCAGATGCATGGCGTCAGCGTCCGTCCATGGATATCACGTCCTAACTATCGCCGGTGATGCTCGACCGAATGGCCTCGCGGTCGAGACCCTTCAGTCCGATGACCACCAATTGTCCGGCTCTTTCTTCGCCCGGCTTCCAGGGGCGGTCGTAATAGCCGCTGATCCGTCCGCCGACGGCCTGCACGACGTGACGCATGTCCTTGCCGGCGACCGAGAGGAAGCCTTTGAGGCGCAGGATATCGTGGCGGGCGATGATCTGTCCGAGACGGCCGGCCACCGCCTGGGGATCGCCCACCGTCCCGACGGGGACGGCAAAACTCTCGAAATCGTCGTGATTATGGTCCTGGGCGGTGTCGTGCAGTGTCGGCCGGGCGTCCAGGTCGTCTTCGGCGCGGGCTTCCAGTCCCAACAGGATGCGGGCATCGACGTCGCCCTGGCGGGTCGCCACCAGTTTGACCCCCGGCCGCAACTTGCCCTTCAGGGTCGCGGCGAGGGCTTCGATTTGGCCGGCTTCCATCAGGTCGGCCTTGTTGAGCAGGACCATGTCGGCACAGGCCAATTGGTCGTCGAACACTTCTTCGAGGGGGTTGTCATGGTCGGGTCGGGCCCGTTCCTCGACGGTCGATTCGAAGCGACCGGCGGCCATGGCCGGGCCGTCGACGACGACGACGACGCCGTCGACCGTCACCTTCGAGCGCACGTCGGGCCAGTCGAAGGCCTTGACCAGCGGCTTGGGCAGAGCCAGCCCCGAGGTTTCGATGATGATGTGTTCCGGCGGCAGGGGGCGGGACAGCAGACGTTCCATGGCCGGCAGGAACTCGTCGGCGACCGTGCAGCAAAGACAGCCGTTGGCCAGTTCGATGATGTCGTCCTCGCGGCATCCTTCGATACCGCAGGCGCTCAACAGATCGCCGTCGACCCCGACATCGCCGAATTCGTTGACGATGAGGGCGATGCGCCGGCCGTCGGCCTGGCTCAGCAGGTGGCGGACCAGGGTGGTTTTGCCGGCGCCCAGAAATCCGGTGATGACGGTGGCGGGTATCTTACGAAAACGGTTCATCGGGAGTCCTTCAGCAGCAAGGGCAGGCCGGCGGCGACGAAGACCACTCTCTGGCAGCGGGCCGCGAGCGATTGGTTGAGGCGGCCGGCGTGATCGCGGAAGGCGCGGGCCATGGCGTTGTCGGGAACGATGCCCAGGCCCACCTCGTTGGCGACGAAGAGCACGGGACCTTTGAGACCGGGCAGGGCCTGCGCGAGACGGTCGATTTCCTGCCCGATGTCCGCGTTCTCCAGCATCAGGTTGGAAAGCCATAAGGTCAGACAGTCGACCAGGATCGCCTTGTCCGGATGGGCGTGCCGGGAAAGCGTGCCGACCAGGTCGAGGGGTTCCTCGATCGTCGTCCAGGCGGCGCCCCGCCGTTCCCGGTGGAGACGGATCCGATCGACCATTTCGCCGTCCCCGGCCCGCGCGGTGGCCAGATAGACGGGTTGGGCGACGTCGGTCAGCAGGGATTCGGCATAGGTGCTTTTGCCCGAACGGGCGCCCCCCAGCACCAGGGTCAGGGGCGGCAGCGGGTGATGGTGGTCCGCCATAGGTATCGGCACGGCATTCGCCAAGGCATCCTCCCTCCGAGGATCGATCCTCAAAACACCGTCTCCGGGGAGGTCTCCTGGCTTCGGAGTCATCAACCGCGGCGCCTTCCCAACCCCGTCCGGGGTCAGTGGCGATTGCCGCGATCTCGTCCTTCACAGTTGCGGGGGCAGCGCCGGAACGACCGGTCTTCCCTGTCTCGGAACGGATGGCCGACCCTAGCACCGTTTCATGGCGCCCTCAAGGTTGAGCACGGCAACCTGTTAAGGTTAACGGGCGGACTGTCCGGCCAGGCGTCGTAAGAGGCGCCAGCCACCGCGGCTCAAGTTCAACCCTGTCTGTAGTTTCTTGTCTCAGGGATGGGGTGCACTCCACATCTGCGCCCATCTGTGTTCATCTGTGCTCCTTTTGACAAGGCCCCGGTCCCGGACCGGGCCTTCGGGAGCAGCCCGATTGGTCCCGGGATGACCCGTCGGAATCGATCACAAGGAAACACAGATCAGCACAGATGAACGCAGATGAGCACAGATACGGATCGAAGTGCTCCAGGCGGCCGGGGCTCCGAACTCAGGTTTCGATTTTTTTTAACATCGGCGTTGTGGCCGTGCCGGACAGCCGTGTGTCAAGCATGGGTATGACGTCTCTTGGGAGTGGAAATTGGCGGCGCCAACCGTTTGTTGACCTGAATTCGTTGTCCTGGATCCTTGAGGGCGCGGGCTATTTGATTTTCTTCAGATGCACAGCCAGACCGGCGACGCCGACCACGGCGCCCAATCCGCAGACTCCCGGCCAGCCGAGATCGATCCAGGCGATGCCGGCGGCGGCCGATCCCGCCGCGCCGGCCAGGAACATGCCGGTCATGTAGATGGTATTGATGCGGTTGCGGGCGCTCGGCACCAGACCGAAGATGATCGACTGGTTGGCGATCATCGACATCTGCACCCCGGTATCGAGCAGGACCACGCCCAGGGTGAGGCCGGTCAAGGTCGGAAAAAGAGCGAAGATCAGGAACGAGGCCAGAACCAGGGCGATGCCGATGCCGATGATGCCGTGGGGGCCGCGTTTGTCGGAAAGGCGGCCGGCTACCGGGGCCATGATCACTCCGACCAGGCCGATGATGCCGAACAGACCGGCGACATCCGAACCCATGCGAAACGGAGGCTCCTGCAGCAGCAGGGCCAGGGTCGTCCAGAAGATGCTGAAGCAGGCGAACATCGCCCCTTGGATCATCATCGCGCGGCGCAGGGCCGGCAGGCTGCGGGCCAGATTGCCCAGCGACAGCAGCAGCGAGAGATAGCCGTGGCGTTGCTCGGGCGGCCGGCGCGGCAGGGCGACGAACAACATGATCCCCATCAGGCCGGCGATCACCGCGCCGATGGCGAACATGGCGCGCCATTCGAAATAGGCTCCGATGGCGCCGCTCACCGTTCGGGCCAGGAGAATGCCCGCCAACAGGCCGCTCATCACCGTGCCGACGACCCTGCCCCTGCTCTCGGCCGGCGCCATTTCGGCCGCCAGGGGGATGATCTGCTGGGCGATGGTCGCCATGGCGCCGATGGCCAGCGAGGCCAGCAGAAGAATGGTCACCGACGGCGCGACGGCGGCAGCGGCGGCGGCGGCAATGAGGACGACGGTCTGGCCGATGATCAGCCGGCGCCGATCCAGGCTGTCGCCCAGCGGCACGAGCAGCAGCAGCCCCAGCGCATAACCCAGTTGCGTCGCCGCCGGCACCAGGCGGACATGTCCGTCGCCGCCGAAATCGCCAACCATCAGGCCCAGCATCGGCTGATTGTAGTAAATGTTGGCCACCGACAGGCCGGCGGCCAGGGCCAATACCGCGGTCAGGGCCCGGGTCAGTTGTTGCGCCATCAAGGAAACCTTGTTTCTTGGACACCGCGAAGGGGCGGCGGGAAAGCCGGCGGCGTCGGGGAAGCGAAGCGGAATCGACCCCAAAGTGGGGGGCGGTCCGTCGTCCGTCAATAGGCGAACTTGACCGAAAGGTAATAACTGGCTTCCATCCGCTGCGCGGTGGAATCGCGATAGGGCCAGAGATTCTCGGCGGCCAGTTCGACTGTCACCTGATCGTTTCCGTGCCATGCCACGCGGGGTGAGAAGGTCGTGTGTCCCTTGATCGTTTCGGTGGCGAGGACGGTCGACGGCGCCAGTCCGCTGATCACCGTTCCCCGGGTCGCCGCGGCGTAACCGGCGGCGACGCCGGCTTCCCAGTCCTGCCAGGCATAGCCGAGATTGACATTGGCCTTGTGTGCCGGCAGATCATCGGCAAACCCCTGGTCCGCATGTTCGTGCAGGCGTTCGTAGGTGTAGTTGCCCCCCCACGTCCAACCTTCCCTGGTCTTGTGCTGCAGGCTCCACTCGACGCCGTCGGCGACCGAACCCGCGGTCATGACCATTCCCTGCACCAGGGCGCCGTTGATCAAGGAGAAGGCGCCGCCCATGTGCCGCATGGTCATGCGATGAAAGACCGCGAGGCGGTTCGTCGCATCCAGCGTGGTCAGATGTCGATCCCAACCGACCTGATAATCGTAGATCGCGGACGACTGAAGGCTGGGATTGCCGAAATGGTAGGCCCCGTAATATTGCGGCTGGAAATGTTCAACCTGGCCGAAGTCGGCGAGGGATGGAAGTTTGAGGCCGCGGGCGAACGAAAAGCGGAGCGTATCGAGGTCGGTGACCTTGGCGATGAGCGCCGAGTTGAAGCTGAGCCCTTGTACGCTTCGGTCGAAGTCCTCGTTGGAATAAAGATTGAGCGGCAGGGGCTGACCGTCTCTTCCCAGCTTGAAATAATCGTAACGCACCGCGTTGACCGCAGAGAGAGATGGCGAAAAGGCGTGTTCCCACATTGCCGAGCCCGCCCCCAGGTCGCCGGTGAGCGTGCCGTAAGTCAGTTCGCCGGCTCCCATCTCGTCGTGGCGCACTTCGCCTCCCAGGCGGATACTGTCGGACGGGCCGATCTTGAACAGGTCGGAGAGCTGGCCGACCGAAGAACGGTCGTTGACGTTGAATGGCCGAAAGGCCAGGGATTGCACCCACGGGGCCCGCATGCCGGTATAATAGGCGGTGGCGTTGATTCGGCCGATGCCGGTATTGGCCGTGTAACTGGCTTTGGCGCTGTCGATGATTACCCGGGCGTTATAGAAGACGTCGTAGACGACGGAGCGTTCAGTGACATCGGTGTGCGACGCCTCGAGACCCAGGCGGGCGCCGTTCGGCGCGGTGAAGCCCGCATCGAAGGAGGCCGATCGACGGTTCGAGTCCTTCTGCAAGGTCGCGTCGGAAGACGCCGTGCGAATCATGCCGTAATCGTCGGCATGGTTGCCGGCGGCGGAGAACCGGACACCCGATCCCTCGCCCAGGGACTGGGTAACGCTGGCGCTGAGATCCCGTCTGGCATGGTTGCCGACGCGTGCGCTGGCAGAGTTCACCGGATCGTCGACGGGATCGAAGGTGACGATATTGATTACCCCATCCACGGCATTGAACCCGTAAAGCGCGCTCTGCGGGCCGTGGATGACTTCGATCTGGCGGATTTCCTGAAGTTCGACCGGCACGGCCGACCAAAAAACGTCGCCAAAACCGTCGAAATAGATCTGGCGGCCGTTGATCATCACCATGACGCGGCTGCCGATGGCTTGCTGATATCCGCTGATGCCCAGTTCCTGTGAACTGCTCGAAGTATGGGTGAGATCGATACCGGACAGGCGGTTCAGCAAGGTGGGGATGTCGCGCGCAGCCGATCGCTCTATATCCTGGGCGGTGATGACGTCCATGAGGACGGGCGTGTCGGAAACACGTTCGGGCTTGCCGGTGGCGCTCATGGTGACCGCCTCGCCGAACAATTCCTCGTACTTTCCGTAATCGAGTTCCTGGGCCCACGCATTCCCACCGGCGGCCGTCATCAAAGCGGCGCCGCACATCATGAAGGCCAGGCGTTTCCCGGTGCCATTTTCCCGGCGCGGTAAACGACCGAACTGAAGCATAAACATACCAACGGAGCGAAAATTGACGATTTTCCCGGTGGCCCGGTTGTCCAAGCCGGCCGGAGTTTATCATCGATCGCACCGCTATGGCTACGCATAGTCGGGTTTTGCTAAATGATAAAAAACTATTAGTAAAGGTCTGTGCGGCCTTCAACCAAAAAGAGAGGTGAGTCCAGCCACATTTAGTATGAAGAAATTAACATTTGACCAATTTTTCGGGAAAAGTGTCTTCATGATGTTTCACTTTTTACGACTGGTCGCGTCGTCTGCCCGGCCCCTACTTGGGTATGCTTCTCATTCCATAAAAAAAGAAATGTTTTTTACGGAAGTTGATCAAGCTTGGCCAGAAGATATTCCAGATCGGTCGAATCGAAGCTCACCCCATGCTTCTCATACTGCGTGAGGATGCGTTCGATCATTCTGCGGCAGTAACGTTCGCGGTCCTGTTCACCGCCATCGAAGGCGTTTTCGTGGGCGACGTCGAGCGCGCAACGGAAAGCGGGAAAAAGGGTGGCCGGCAGCTTGGCCTTTTCGTAGATGGCCTTGAAGCCCAGCTCTCCCGAATCGTGGATCAGGATTTGCGCGTTGACCAGGGGGACGCCGCCCAATTCGGCCATGCCCGCCTCGAAGAAGGTCGTATCGCCCATGCAGACGGCACGCAACATGATCGACGGAGTCAGCCGGCGATGATTGTTCAGATGACGGACCAGTCCTTCCACGTCCTCGCGGTCGGCGCCGGCGGAAAGACTGATGGTCGCGCGTTCCCGGCTTTGCCGGGTGAGATCGGCGGCAATGTTGCCCGAAAGCTGGTAGCGGGAGATCAGATGGTCGCGCCATTGGTCGGAAACCATGGTGACCAGGCGCTCGGCGACGGTGACCGGCAGATTGCTGCGGTTCGCCAATGAGCCTTGAACCGTGGTCTCCTTGCCGAAAGCGTCGACAATGGCCTGCAGCGACTCTTCGGAAATGTCCGCCCCTTCGTTGGACACCAGGCTGACGACCACTTCCGGCGTTCCAGTTTCCACGATCGCTTCGGACACGGTGGAGGACACGGAAGCGCGCCGGGTGATGGCCAGTTGTTTGACGATTTCCCGGCCACGGACGATCTTGATCAGATCGTCATCGGTGAGCGCATGTGAAAATTGCAGGATCGGTAGCGCCACAGTGTCGACGTCCTGGGCCAGATGCAGGGCCAGGTCATGAGGAAGTGTCGGGCTTTCCTTCAGTTGAATGGACAGGGACTGACGGACTCTGACGTCCGCGTCATGGGCCATCAGTCGCAGGATGTCTGCGGCCAGCCGTCTCTCGCTGGGCGACAATTCTCCGCTGTCGAATTGCGCGGCCAGCTTGGCCGCCGTCTCGACGCGCGCTTCAATCGATCGTTCGGTCAGCAGTTTATCGACGTCTTGGCGCGAGAGCTTGTTCTTGACCATGGCGTGCATGCCTTGCTGTGTCGGGGCTCCGGGGCGGCGGAATCCGCATTTCACAGCGTGCATATGGGCTCTGCGAAATACGGACCAACCCGCTACATCATAATCTTTAGCATATTCAGATTTAAAGATTCCGTTGAAGCTTCCGATTTTTTGCCGCCGAAGGGATTTATTATGGGGCGGGCCCGAAAAAATTATGGTCGGGATGAGCCGACGTCGCGGGAACTTTTTTGGAGAAGATCTTGCAACGTGGACAGGGCCGCCGCCAATTCACGGCGGTCACGCTCCTGGATATCGGAGGGTTCGCCCGAATCGGGGATATGGCGAAGCGCCTCCAGCGCATAGCGGGCGGACAACCTTAAGGTGGGATGCCCCCGCTTGGCCAAGGAGTCGATGGCGGCGATTTCCTCGACGGGATGGGTTTTGAATCGCGTTTTCAGATATCCCTCGACGCTGGCGTTGTCTTTGTTGAAATAATCATAAAGTTCGACGTCTTGAGACGACAGCTCGGTCAACACGTCATAGATGAACCAGCCCAGCGTCATTTCGGAGATGTTGGTGCCGCCCTGCGTCTTCTTCAGATAATCCCCGGCCTTGACGGCATCGTGCGCCATCTCCGCCCGGAAATTTTCCATCTCTTCGGGGCCGGCATCGTTCGTCGGCCGTGGCGGCGTGCCGCAAGCGCAGAGGAGGAATAAAAGACAAAACGATAGAATGGGAAGCTGGAGCCACCGGCGGAATGCGGGGCTGCTCAGACGATCGGGAAGATCGGTCAAAGGAAGGCGAATCATTTCGCACCAGACATCAAGTCGGGCCGGCTGTCCCCGTTTCTCCGGAAGCGAAATGGCGACCCCCGCCGTCTTCGGCGGGTCGCCCCGGATTGCGCGAGCACGGCTCCAATGCGGCAGGAACACCGCAACGAGGTTGGATGCTATCAAAAGTTATAAGCGCGGTCTTGTTCAAAAACGTCGCCCGGGTCAGGGCAGGCGGGTTCACCGATTGCCCTTGAAGCTTTCTTTCCACAAATCCTAAAATCCGTAGACCTCGGCCATCGCCGCGTCGCGGGCCGCGACCTGACGGGCGAGATCGACGATGACCTTTGCCTGTTTCCAGGTTGCGTCGTCCTGCATCTTCCCGTCGATCATCACGGCTCCGCTGCCATCCGGCATCGCCGCCAGGATCTTCCTGGCAAAGGCGACCTCTTCGGCGTCCGGACTGAAAACCCGCTTGGCGATGTCGATCTGCCGGGGATGCAGGGACCATGCGCCGACGCATCCCAACAGGAAGGCATTGCGGAACTGGGCCTCGCAGGCCGGATCGTCGGAGAAGTCGCCGAAGGGGCCGTAGAAGGCCTTGATGCCGTGGGCACGACAGGCGTCGACCATCTTGGCGACGGTGTAATGCCACAAATCCTGCTGAAAGGCGTGCCGCGTTCCCTGATCGGGCGGCATATCCTCCAGCACGACGTAAGAGGGATGTCCGCCTCCGACCCGCGTCGTCTTCATTCCGCGCGAAGCCGCGAGATCGGCGGGGCCCAGGCTCATTCCATGCATGCGGGGGCTGGCGCCGGCGATCGCCTCCACGTTGGTGACCCCCAAGGCCGTCTCCAGGATGGCATGGATCAGGATGGGTTTGGTTATTCCATGCCGGGCTTCCAATTGGGCGAGCAACTGATCGAGATAGTGAATGTCCCACGGCCCTTCGACCTTCGGCAGCATGATCACGTCCAGTTTATTGCCGACGGCGCCGACGATTTCGGTGACATCGTCCAGAAACCAGGGGGCGTTCAGGCAATTGACCCGGGTCCATAAACCCGTTCCGCCAAATTCGTGCGCCCGGGCCGCCGCGATGAAACCTCGGCGCGCCTCTTCCTTGGCGTCGGCGGGAATCGCGTCTTCCAGATTGCCCAACAGCACATCGACCCGGCCGATCATCTCGCCGATGCGGTTTCGCACCTTCTCGTTGTGCGGCGGGAAAAAATGGATCATCCGTTCAAGCGCCACCGGCAACTCGCGAAACGGCGCGGGTGCCCCGATGGACAGGGATTCGAAGAATTTCCTCGGTGGTTTGGCGCTCATGGTCAGACCTCCCAGACGATCATAATCGTGCGAGTGACGATTTATTTATGAAAGAATGTGTCTGCCGCAGTGCAATAGAAAAGTCAATCGCACGAAGGGCGAGGTTCAGAGCCCCGCCCGCACTCCACGGACCAGATCGAGGTACTGGGGTTCGGTGTCGGGCGACAACAGTCCGTGGCGGATGAAAAAATCGATCAGGACCAGGGGCACGTTGAATTTGAAGCTTTGTCCGTTGCGCAGGAGGTCGAGGATATCGGACGCTTCCATCAGACGGAAGGCGCTGACCTCGCCATCGGTATTGCGCGGCGTGAAATCGGCCGGGACTTCGAGATCATAGACGAACAGGGTGTCGGGCTTCAGCCCCCATTCGCTGTCCATGCAATAGCCGAGAACGCCGACCGGGACGGCTTTTTGCGCCATGTCCGAGGCGATGCCGGCTTCCTCGGCGGATTCCTTGATAAGGTTTTCCCGCAGGTCCAGCCCGGCGGGCTGACCGCCGGCCACCATATTGTCCAGCTTGCCGGGTTCGATCACCCTGTCGGCGGCGCGCTGGGCGATCCACAGCCTGATCGCGCCGTTTCGCCGGACGAAGCCGTTCAAGTGGACACCAAAGGCGCGGATGCCGAAGACGGGAACCGCGGCCCGGTCGATCAGCATGAGCGGCCCGTCGCCCCAGTGTTCGACCACCCGATAAAGCTCGCCTTTCTTCTTGGGGGCGGAGCCTGCCTCGCGCATGTGCTCAAGGACGTCTTCCACCGCCGCCGTTCTCGCTTCGGGCGTGGCGAGTTCGTCCCGCAAGCGCACGGCGGCGCCTTCCGTGACGAAAACCTCGGGGAAGGCGGCGAGTTTTGCGGCGAAATCACGGGTTACCGCCCCGATGGGGTGCCCCGCGATGGTGAAGGGAAGATAACGGGAGGGGTCGAACGCGTTGCAGCGTTTGATATGATCGATGAGAGCCATGAGCGGCAAGGTGCGCCCGGCCAATGCGTCCGTCAAGGTGTGGGGCGGTGCCGAAATCGCTGTGAACGGCGACAAATCGATCCGGCAGTTAGGCTTTCGATTGTCACCTTAAAAAAAATATGGTTATTTTGCCGCATAAGAGCGTCCACGTGGACAGGGGTCTATCGCATCGGTAGACTGCCAGTGGATATAGTTCGCTTGGGGATGTGGAGTGGTTATCCTTCCTTACCCTGTTGAGAGTGGACATCGTGCGGGCGATCAACGGCCGCGCGGCTTCAACGAGTCTCCTATTCGCCGGTTCGCCGCTTTGCCGGAAGCCGGCTTTCGTTTTCCTCCTCCCGAAAAGCCGTTCAGGAGGACGCCTGCAATAACGATCTGACCGTTGAACGATTTCGAGGACCCAACCCACGCCCCAAGGCCGCTAGAGACGGACAAGCCCGTGATCCGTAGTGGCATGGTGCCTGGAAAGCCCCTCTTAAGGAATGAGAGTCAAATGGACCAGGAAGAGCTGAGATTAGCCGCGGATTTTCCGGCCACGCCCTATGAGACGTGGAAGAAGACCGTGGAGGAGAAGGAACTCA
>NZ_PIUM01000046.1 GCF_002845745.1 Telmatospirillum siberiense
GTCCTATCCCCGTCCATGCCCCCGGCCCCACCTATTCCCTATCTGGTAAGACGTTTTCCGCAGGCCGAAACCGCAGCAAGGCATCCGTTATAGGAAAAAAGGCATATATCTCCCCGCCCCGCAGAGTGGAACCCAGGCAAGTCCCCACCATGCGCGCCGCAGGGCTCCGAACTCAGGTTTTGATTTTATTAACATCGGAGTCATGGCCGTGCTCGACACACGGCTGTCCGGCATACTTTGTGCGTCACCCCCGTATTGGAGTGATGGCCACAACCAAAACCGTCATTGCCGGACTTGATACGGCAATCCATGATTGCATAGATCGGCCGACGTCATTTGAAGCGGGCACGTGGATGCCCGTGTCAAGCACGGGCATGACGATTCCTGGTGGTGAGCCGACGAACGAAATTGTCGGCGGCAATCGTTTGTTAACCTGGACCCGTTGCCCACCATGCTGCCGAGGCCCTGCTCACCGACAACGAATAAGACCTTCAGGACCGGCCGCCGCCTCCCTCCCGCGATGCCCGGTCTTTTTTTATGGTTTTTTCGGGGCCGGCCCGTGGAACAGTGCAGGTTCCCTCTATCCTCGGAATATCGGCGTGATCTAGGATGCGCGCCAGCTTTCGGCCGAGGGGCGAAAGCGCTGTCTTGTCGAACGGGAAACATCCATGGCCAAAACTGGCGATATTTCGGACGTCGATCGGGTCCTCCCCCTGTCGCGATTGATCATTCTCGGGCTTCAGCATGTCCTGGTGATGTATGCCGGGGCGGTTGCCGTGCCGCTGATCCTGGGCGGCGTGCTGAAACTGCCGAAGGAACAGGTGGCCCTGCTGATCAGCGCCGATCTGTTCGCCTGCGGCCTGGTCACCCTGATCCAGACCATCGGCGTGGGGGGCTTTGGCATCCGACTGCCGATCATGATGGGCGTGACCTTCGCCGCCGTCGGCCCGATGATCGCCATGGCCGGCAATCCGGACTTCGGCCTGCTCGACATCTATGGCGCGGTCATCGGGGCCGGCGTCTTCGGCGTCCTCGTCGCCCCCCTGGTCAGCCGCATGCTGCCCCTGTTCCCCCGCGTCGTCACCGGATCGGTGATCACCATCATCGGCATCACCCTGATGCGGATCGGCATCAATTGGGCGGCCGGGGCCGCCGTGCCCACCGCCCCTGGCTACGGCGATCCGTTCCATCTGGAAGTCGCCTTGATCGTGCTGTTGTCGATCCTGGCCATCATCAAATACGTCAAGGGCTTCCTCGCCAATATCGCCGTTCTGCTGGGCATCGTCATCGGCTTCGTCATTGCCCTGGCCGCCGGCGAGGTAAATTTCGCGGGCCTGGGCGCCGCCCATTGGACCGATCTGGTCTATCCCTTCCAGTTCGGCGCGCCGAAGTTCAGCCTGGTTCCCATCCTCACCATGTGTCTGGTGATGGTGGTGGTGATGATCGAGTCCACCGGCATGTTTCTGGCCGTCGGCGAAATCACCGGCAAGCCGGTCAGCCGGCAGGATCTGGCCCGCGGCTTGCGCACCGATGGCCTGGGCACGCTGATCGGCGGCATCTTCAATACCTTCCCCTATACCTCCTATTCGCAGAACGTCGGCCTGATCGGCGTCACCAACGTGCGCAGCCGCTGGGTCTGCGCCGCCGGCGGCGTGTTCCTGGTGCTGCTGGGCCTGTTCCCCAAGATGGCCTTCCTGGTCGCCTCGGTTCCGCAGTTCGTCCTGGGCGGCGCCGGCATCGTCATGTTCGGCATGGTCGCCGCCACCGGCATCCGCATCCTGGGCGAGGTCGACTATCAGCGGCAGAAGTCGAACGCCTATATCGTCGCCATCAGCATCGGCTTCGGCATGATCCCGCTGGTCGCCGACAAATTCTTCCAGGCCCTGCCGAAGGCGCTGTCGCCCCTGTTGCAAAGCGGCATCCTGCTCACCTCCATCGTCGCGGTGGTGCTGAACGTCTATTTCAACGGCACCGGGACGGTCGCCGCGGCCGAGGCCGAGGTCGAGGAGGCGGCGGAAGCGGCGACGGAAACCGAGATCGGGTGAGGTCAATATTAAAATAAGACCAATCTGCATCATAAATATGCAGCCGCTCATTTGACCGCCCTTCTTTTGAGCACCGCCAGACGGGCATCGGCCGAGATCGAATGGCAACCCCTTGTCATGAGGTGATTCCGCCGGTTGGCATGGATTCTGCGTAAGGAAGCCGTAGGCAGAAGCGCGAGGTGCGAATGACCCTGCGCGTCATCCTGGTCGACGACGAGCCCGAAAGGGCGAAACTGGTGAAGGAGGCTTTGGAGGCGGGCGGATTCGAGGTGGTGGCGGCTTTCGGCACCGGGGCCGGGGTGTCCCGCCGGGTCCGGGATCTCGCTCCCGATGTGATCATCGTCGATATCGACAGCCCCGATCGGGATACGCTGGAAGATATGCGGAGGGTCACCTTCGAACAACGCCGGCCGGTGGTGATGTTCGCCCAGGACGGCGGCGCCGATATCATTCGGGCGGCGGTGGCCGCCGGGGTCAGCGCCTATGTGGTGGACGGGCTGAAGCCCGAACGGGTCAAGCCGGTTGTGGACGTGGCCATCGCCCGCTTCGCGCAGTTTCAGGAAATGCGCGTCGAGCTGGACAAGGCCAAGACCACGCTGGCGGAACGTAAACTGGTGGAAAAGGCCAAGGGCATCCTGATGAAGCGCCGCAACTGCGGCGAGGACGAGGCCTACCGGTCGATGCGCAGGATGGCGATGGACCAGAAGCTGCGGCTGGTGGATATCGCCAACAAGGTGATCGAAGCGGCCGAGTTGCTCGGCTGATTTCACTGCCCGCCGCTCAATGGCGAGACGACGGGCGGGACGGATAGACAAATATGGCCGCCGGGCAATGACGTCCGGAGAGGTCTTCTCAGGAACAAAGGCGTTCCAGGAACGAAATCGGGTGCGACCGCGCCCGCCTTCGTCTCCCGGAACGCCTTTTTTGTCTTTTTTACAATCGCAACCTTTCGACGGGAGCACGAGATGAGCAAGCGGAATCCCCTGACAAGACGCCAGTTCCTGGGCCGCAGCGCCACCGGCGCGGCACTGTTCGCCAGCCTGCGGACCGCCTTTCCCTCGGGCGCCTGGGCGGCGACGGGCGATACTCCGGAAGTCACCGGCGCCACCTTGGGCTTCATCGCGCTCACCGATGCCTCGCCATTGATCGTCGCCAAGGAGAAGGGCCTGTTCGCCAAATATGGTCTGCCCGACGTGCAGGTGAGCAAGCAGGCCTCCTGGGGCACCACGCGCGACAATCTGGAACTGGGCTCGACCGGCGGCGGCATCGACGGCGCCCATATCCTGTCCCCCATGCCCTATCTGATGGCCAACGGGCGGATCACCAAGAACAACGTCAAACTGCCGATGTATGTGCTGGCCCGCCTCAATCTCAACGGCCAGGGCATCTCGGTGGCCAACGCCTACAAGGACCTGAAGGTCGGTCTCGACGCCAGGAGCTTCGGCGAGGCGGTGCGGAAAGCCAGATCGGCCGGCAAGGACACCAAATGCGCGGTGACCTTCCCCGGCGGCACCCATGACCTGTGGATGCGCTACTGGCTGGCCGCCGCCGGCATCGATCCCGACAAGGATGTCTCGACCATCGTCGTGCCGCCGCCCCAGATGGTGGCCAATATGAAGGTCGACACCATGGATGCCTTCTGCGTCGGCGAACCCTGGAACGGCCAGCTGGTCGATCAGAAGATGGGATTCACGGCGCTGACCACCGGCGAAATGTGGGCCAACCACCCGGAAAAATGTCTGGGGCTGCGCGCCGACTGGGTCGACCGTCATCCCAAGGCGGCCAAGGCGCTGCTCGCCGCCGTGCTGGAAGCCCAGCAATGGTGCGACAGCCCTGGGAACAAGGACGAGATGTGCCGCATCGTCTCGGGGCGCGAATGGTTCAAGGTGCCGGTCGAGGACATCGCCGGGCGGGCCAAGGGCACCTTCGATTACGGCACCGGCCGGGTGGTCCAGGACAGCCCGCATCTGATGAAGTTCTGGCGAGACCACGCCTCCTATCCCTTCAAGAGCCACGATCTGTGGTTCCTCACCGAGAACCAGCGCTGGGGGCAACAACCGGCCGGCCTCGACCGCAAGGCCCTGATCGATGCGGTCAACCGCGAGGACCTGTGGCGCGAGGCGGCGAAAGCCGCAGGCGTGGCCGCCGCCGACATCCCCGCCGGCACCTCGCGCGGGCCGGAGACCTTCTTCGACGGCAAGGTCTTCGACCCCAACGATCCCGACGCCTATCTGAAGGCGCAGACCATCCGGCATGTGTGAGGGTGTCTCTATTGCGTCATGCCAGGACTTGATCCGGGCATCCATGACCCCCCGGGTCAAGCCCGGGGGTGACGGGAAAAAGAAGAGACCACAATGGTAAAGGTGACACCGATGACCGCCAAACTCGACAGCCTGGACAAGGCAACATTGATGGGCTCGTCCGCCCCCGGCCTCGGCGGGGCGGCCGGCTGGGTTCGCCGCGTGATCGCCCGTGGCGGCCGCCGCTTCGGCCCCCCCCTGCTGGCGCTCGCCGTCGCGCTGGGCGTCTGGCAGTTCGTCTGCATGCAGGCCGGGGCGGCCCTGCCGCCGCCCTCCAAGGTCGTCACCGACACCTGGGAACTGATCGCCCATCCCCTGTTCGATCACGGCGGCACCGACAAGGGACTGTTCTGGCATCTCGCCGCCAGCCTGCAAAGGGTGGCCATCGGCTTTTCGCTGGCCGCCGTGGCGGGAATCGGCCTCGGCGTGCTGATCGGCCAGAGCGATCTGGCGATGCGGGCCCTCGACCCCCTGTTCCAGGTGCTGCGCACGGTGCCGCCGCTGGCCTGGCTGCCCATCTCGCTGGCCGCTTTCCGTCACGCCGATCCGTCCGCCATCTTCGTCATCTTCATCACCGCCATCTGGCCGATCATCCTGAACACCGCCGTGGGCATCCAGAACATCCCCCCGGACTATCGCAATGTCGCCCGCGTGCTGCGCCTGTCGCCGGCCGAATATTTCCTGAAGATCATGCTGCCGGCCTCGGTGCCCTACATCTTCACCGGCCTCAAGATCGGCATCGGCCTCTCCTGGCTGGCCATCGTCGCCGCGGAAATGCTGATCGGCGGCGTCGGCATCGGTTTCTTCATCTGGGATGCCTGGAACAGCTCGCTGATGAGCGAAATCATCCTGGCGCTGATCTATGTCGGCATCGTCGGCACCCTGCTCGACCGGCTGATCACCCTGATCGGCCGCAAGGTTTCGGGAATCTGATCATGGCGCTCGAAAAAACCCGCCTGCGCCTGGGCATCGTGCCGCTTTGCGACTGCGCCCCCATCGTCGTGGCCAGGGAACGCGGCTTCTTCGCCGAACAGGGCCTCGATGTCGAGATCGCCCGCGAGCCGTCCTGGGCCAACATCCGCGACAAGGTCCTGGTCGGCGCCCTGGACGGCGCCCAGATGCTGGCCCCCATGCCCTTCGCCACGACACTGGGCCTGGGCAATGTCCATCAGCCGATCGTCACCGCTTTCGGCCTCAACATCGGCGGCAACGCCATCACCGTGTCCAACGCGCTGTTCGACCGCATGATGGAGGCCGATCCCGACGCCATGGCGGAAAGACCGCTCACGGCGCGCGCCCTGAAGGCGGTGATCGAGCGGGATCGGGCGGCCGGGGCCCAGCCGATGACTTTCGCCATGGTCTATCCCTTCTCGTCCCATCATTACGAATTGCGCGGCTGGATGGCCGCCGCCGGCATCGATCCCGACCGTGACGTCCGCCTGGTGGTGGTGCCGCCGCCGCAGATGGTGGCCAATCTGTCGGCCGGCAATATCGAGGGTTATTGCGTCGGTGAACCCTGGAACGCCATGGCGAGCAGCCTCGGCCTCGGCCGGGTCCTGATCACCAGCCAGGAACTGTGGGGCGGCCGCGTCGAAAAGGTCCTGGGCGTCGCCGAGGGTTGGGCCGACGCCCATCCCGAAACCCACAAGGCCCTCATCCGCGCCCTGCTGCTGGCGTCCCGCTGGACCGACCAGCCGGAAAACCGGGCGGAAGTCGCCCGCATCGTCGCCCAGCCGCCCTACGTCAACGCGCCGCAGGACGTCGTGCGGGCCACCCTGGAACAACCCGGCGCCCTGATCTTTTCCGCCCATGCCGCCAATTTTCCCTGGCGCTCGCAGGCGCTCTGGTTCCTCGTCCAGATGCGCCGCTGGGGGCAGTTGCCGGCCACCGTCGACATGCGCCGCGCCGTCGACCGGGTGTTCCGCTCCGACCTCTACCGTCTGGCCGCCCTGGAGTTGGACATCGCCGTCCCCCTCATCGACGCCAAGACCGAGGGGGATCACCGAACCCCCTGGACCCTGGCCGAAGCCACCCGGCCGATCGCCATGGGGCCGGACGCCTTCTTCGACGGCGGACGCTTCGATCCGGCCGAGGCGGAGACCCTGGCCAACCATTATGCCCGATCCCCCCTGTCGGCCGCCCTGCGGGCCTGAACGGAGTTCACGAGATGAGCGCTTACCTGAGCATCGAGAACGTCGGCATCACCTTTCAGGGCGACAAAGGCCCCTTCTGCGCCCTGCGGGACGTCAGCCTCAAGGTCGACAAGGGCCAGTTCATTTCCATCATCGGCCATTCCGGCTGCGGCAAGTCGACGCTGCTCAACATCGTCGCCGGCCTCTCGGCGGCAACCACCGGCGGCGTCATCCTGGAAAATGCCGAGGTGACCGCGCCCGGTCCCGACCGCGCCGTGGTCTTCCAGAACCATTCCCTGCTGCCCTGGCTCAGCGTCTACGACAATGTCCGCCTGGCCGTCGACAAGGTCCACAAGGCCAGGGACAAGGCGTGGCGGCATGACTGGACGCTGCACAATCTGTCGCTGGTCCGCATGGAGGAGGCCTGCGACAAACGCCCCGGTGAAATCTCCGGCGGCATGAAGCAGCGCGTCGGCATCGCCCGGGCATTGTCCATGGAGCCCAAGGTCCTGCTTCTCGACGAACCCTTCGGCGCCCTGGACGCCCTGACGCGGGCCCATCTGCAGGATGGATTGATGGAGATCCACCAGCGTCTCGGCAACACCGTGCTGATGATCACCCACGACGTCGACGAGGCTGTCCTGCTCTCCGACCGGATCGTCATGATGGGCAACGGCCCCGCCGCCACCATCGCCCGGATCCTGGCCGTCGACCTGCCCCGCCCGCGGCGGCGCGTCGATCTCGCCTGCGATGCCGCCTACACCCATCACCGCGCCGAGGTCCTGCGCTTCCTGCACGGCCACGATACCGCGCGGGATGCCGCGTGATGGGATTGCGTTTTCTCCCTCTCCCACGAGGGGAGAGGGATTTGCAAAATCTTGAGAGGAACCTCGCCATGACCACCGCCAAACAAAAACTCGTCGTCGTCGGCAATGGCATGGCCGGCATGCGCACCGTCGAGGAACTGCTGAAGATCGCCCCCGACGTCTATGACATCACCGTGTTCGGCGCCGAACCGCAGGTAAATTACAACCGCATCCTCCTGTCCTCGGTCCTGGCCGGCGAGAAGGAGATGGACGACATCGTCATCTCGCCCAGGTCCTGGTACGACGAGAACGGCATCACCCTGTTCACCGGTGATCCGATCACGGCCATCGACGCCGAGGCGCGCACCGTGACCTCCGAATCCGGACGGGTGAGCGGCTATGACGCGCTGCTGCTGGCCACCGGCTCCAACCCGCTGGTGCCGCCCATTCCCGGCATGAACAAGCAAGGCGTCTGTACCTTCCGCGATATCAGGGACGTCGAGACGATGATCGGCGCCGCCCGCGACCATCGCCGGGCCGTGGTCATCGGCGGCGGCCTGCTCGGCCTCGAGGCCGCATGGGGCTTGAAACGGCGCGGCATGTCGGTGGCGGTGGTTCATCTGATGCCGACCCTGATGGAACGCCAGTTGGACGTTGCCGCCGGCCAGTTGCTGCAACGCGACCTCGACCGCCGCGGCATCGCCTTTTTCACCGACGGACAGACCGAGGAGATCACCGGCGAGACCCGCGTCCGTTCGGTGCGGCTGGCCGATGGACGGGAAATCCCGGCCGACCTGGTGGTGATGGCCATCGGCATCCGTCCCAACACCACCCTGGCCAAGGCCGCCGGACTGGACGTCAATCGCGGGATCGTCGTCGCCGACAATATGCGGACCACCGATCCGCGCATCTATGCCGTCGGCGAATGCGCCGAACACCGGGGGCAATGTTTCGGCCTGGTGGCCCCCTTGTGGGACATGGCGAAAGTCTGCGCCCATCATCTGGCCGGCGGCGAGGAGATGCTGTTCACCCCGCCGGCGCTGTCGACCCGGCTCAAGATCACCGGCATCGACGTTTTCTCGGCCGGCGCCCTGACCGCCGCCGGTGAGGAGGATGACGAGATCACCCTGCAGGATGCCGCGCAAGGCACCTACAAGAAGCTGGTCCTGCGCGACGGGCGGCTGGTCGGCGCCGTGCTTTACGGCGATGTCGCCGACGGCGCCTGGTATTTCGACCTGATGCGCCAGGGCACCGATGTCGCCGATATCCGCGCCGGCATGATCTTCGGCCAGGCCCATGCCGAAACGGGCGGCAAGGGCTCAAGCGGCGTTTCCGTCGCGCAAATGTCCGACGACACCCAGATCTGCGGTTGCAACGGAGTCTCCAAGGGAACCATCTGCCGGGCGATCGCCGAGAAGGGACTGACCACCCTCGACGAGGTGCGGGCCCACACCAAGGCCTCGGCCTCCTGCGGGCAGTGCTCCGGCCTGGTCCGGCAGATCCTGGCGGCGAGCCTGGGCACCGACGTGGTCGCCGAAGCCGAACCGGCCATGTGCAAATGCACCGACCGCACCCATGACGAGGTGCGCCGGACCATCCTCGCCCAGCAGATCAAAAGCATGCCCGAACTGATGCGGACGCTCGGCTGGAAAAGCGCCGACGGCTGCGCCAAATGCCGCCCCGCGCTCAACTACTATCTGCTGTGCGCCTGGCCCGGCGACTATGCCGACGACGCCCAGTCCCGCTTCGTCAACGAGCGGGTGCATGCCAACATCCAGAAGGACGGCACCTATTCCGTCGTGCCCCGCATGTGGGGCGGACTGACCAGCGCGCGCGAACTGCGCGCCATCGCCGACGTCGTCGAGAAATACGCCATTCCCACCGTGAAGGTGACCGGTGGCCAGCGCATCGATCTTCTGGGCGTCAAGAAAGAGGATCTTCCGGGTGTCTGGGCCGATTTGGGACAGGCCGGCATGGTCTCGGGCCACGCCTATGCCAAGGGCCTGCGCACGGTGAAGACCTGCGTCGGATCGGAATGGTGCCGCTTCGGCACCCGGGATTCCACCGGTCTCGGCGTCCGTTTGGAGCAGATGACCTGGGGCGCCTGGACACCGCACAAATTCAAGATGGGCGTCTCGGGCTGCCCGCGCAATTGCGCCGAGGCGAGCATCAAGGACTTCGGGGTGGTCTGCGTCGATGCCGGATACGATCTGCTGGTCGGCGGCAACGGCGGCATCGAGTTGCGCGGAACCGATCTTCTGGCGCGGGTCGGCAGCGAGGACGAGGTCCTGGAATATTGCGGCGCCTTCATGCAGCTCTACCGGGAGGAGGCCCGTTATCTCGAACGGACCGCGCCTTGGATCAATCGGGTCGGCATCGACCATGTGAAGGCCCGCGTCGTCACCGACGAGGAAGGACGCCGGACCCTGCATCGGCGCTTCCTGTATTCCCAGCGCTTCGCCCAAAACGATCCCTGGGCCGAACGGGCGGCGAAAGGCATGGCCGCCCATGAATTCCAACCCTTGCGCAAGGTGGGGTGAGCCATGGCGGACTGGATCGAAATCGGCCGGGTCGAAGACATCCCCAAGCCGGGATCGCGCCTGGTGGAAACCGGCAAAGGCCCCATCGCGGTGTTCCGCGGCACCGACGACGCCATCTTCGCCCTTCACAACCGCTGTCCGCACCGGGGAGGGCCGCTGTCGGAAGGTCTGGTGCACGGCCACAAGGTGACGTGCCCCTTGCACAACTGGGTGATCGAGCTGGAAAACGGCGAGGCCGTCGCCCCCGATGTCGGCTGCGCGGCGCCAGTGCCTGTCCGGGTGGCCGATGGCCGTATCTGGATCGAAATCGGCATGCGCCTTGAGGTGGCGCATGGCTGATCGCCGAATCAGTGGCACGCTCCGGGCAAAAGCCCTTCTCCCCTCGCGGGAGAAGGGTTGGGATGAGGGGGTGCCCGCCGACAGGCGGAAGAAAAATGCGCGGTTTCGTGCGTTTTCCCCCTCACCCTCCCACCGCTGCGCGGCGGGCCCCGCCCTCTCCCGCGAGGGGAGAGGGAACGAGTATCCGCGCGCCTGTCGGCAGGGACGCCGTGAGCATCGTTATGGCTGACGCAATTCGGACCACTTGCCCTTATTGCGGTGTCGGTTGCGGGGTCCTGGCGACCCCCGCCGCCGATGGCCTGACCGTCGCCGGCGATCCGACCCATCCCGCCAACTTCGGCCGGCTGTGCGTCAAGGGTGCGGCGCTCGGCGAGACCGTCGGGCTGGAGGGCCGTCTGCTTCACCCGATCCTGCACGGACGCCGGGTCGACTGGAACACCGCGCTCGACCGGCTGGCCGACGAATTTTCGCAGGCCATCGCCCGGCATGGAGCGGATTCGGTGGCCTTCTACGTCTCGGGACAACTGCTGACCGAGGACTATTACGTCGCCAACAAGCTGATGAAGGGCTTCATCGGGTCGGCCAACATCGACACCAATTCGCGCCTGTGCATGTCCTCCTCGGTGGCCGGCCACCAGCGCGCCTTCGGCGCCGACACGGTGCCGGGCTGCTACGCGGATCTGGACGAGGCCGATCTCGTCGTTCTCGTCGGTTCGAACGCCGCCTGGTGCCATCCCGTTCTGTTCCAACGGCTGCAGGCGGCGCGGGCGCAACGCCCGGAGATGCGCCTGGTGGTGATCGACCCCCGCCGCACCGCCACCGCCGAAGCCGCCGACTTGCATCTCGCCCTGAAACCGGGCAGCGATGTCGCCCTGTTCAACGGCCTGCTGCGGCATCTCTCGGCGGCCGGATGCGCCGACCACGACTTCCTGTCCGCCCACTGCGCCGGAAGCGTCGAAGCACTGGCGGAAGCCGGGCTTGAACCCGGTCCCCCCGCCGAGGCCTGCGATCTGGATCCCGGCGACCTGGTCCGTTTCTACGACTGGTTCGCCGCCACCGAAAAGACCGTCACGGTGTTTTCGCAAGGCGTCAATCAATCGAGCGCCGGCACCGACAAGGTCAACGCCATCATCAACTGCCATTTGCTGACCGGCCGCATCGGCCGGCCGGGCATGGGTCCCCTGTCCTTCACCGGCCAGCCCAACGCCATGGGGGGACGCGAAGTCGGCGGCCTGGCCAATCAACTGGCCGCCCACATGGGCTTCGACGAGACATCCCGGGACCGCGTCGGTCGCTTCTGGCGAGCCCCCGCCATGGCGCTCCGTCCCGGCCTGAAGGCGGTGGATCTGTTCCGGGCGGTCGAGCAGGGCCGCATCAAGGCCTTGTGGATCATGGCGACCAATCCGGCGGTCAGCCTGCCGGACGCCAATCTGGTCCGGCAGGCCTTGGACCATTGCGCGTTCGTCGCCGTCTCCGACTGCATGGCCGACACCGACACCACCAGACGGGCCCATCTGCTGCTGCCCGCCCTGACCTGGGCCGAGAAGGACGGCACGGTGACCAATTCCGAACGCCGGATCTCTCGCCAGCGTCCCGTGCTGCCGGTTCCCGGCGAAGCCCGCCCCGACTGGTGGATGATCTGCCGCCTCGCCGAGAGACTGGGTTTCCGCGAGGCCTTCGCCTATGGCGGACCGTCGGATATCTTCGCGGAACATGCCCGCCTGTCGGCTTTCGAGAACGACGGCGCCCGCGACTTCGACATCGGCGCCTTGGCAGGGATCGATTACGATCTTCTGGCTCCGGTTCAATGGCCCGTCCGCGCCGACGCCAGCGGCACGGGCCGTCTTTTCGGGCAGGGCGGCTTCTTCCACGGCGATGGCCGCGCGCGCCTGGTCGCCGTGCGGAACCGGCCGCCGGCCAGCGAACTTTCCCCCGCCCGGCCGCTGGCGCTGAACACCGGACGGACCCGCGATCAATGGCATACCATGACCCGGACGGGAAAGGCGCCGCGACTGGCCGCGCATGCGCCGGAGCCATGGTTGGCCATGCATCCGGCCGACGCCGCCCGGCTCGACATCGATGACGGCGCCACGGTCAGGGTGGAAAGCGACTATGGCCGGGCCTTGCTGCGTGTCACCCTCGATTCCACCCAGCGCGCCGGCGAGGTTTTCGCCCCGATGCATTGGAACGATCAATTCGCCGGCCAGGCCGTGATCGGCAAATTATTGGCCTCCAACACCGATCCCTTGTCCGGCCAGCCCGAACTGAAATTCGGCGCGGTGCGCGTCGATCCGGTCCCCCTGGCCTGGGAGGCCGTTTTGTTGAGCCGACGGCCGGTCACCGACTGGCCGGCCGACATTATCTGGAGTCGGGCCGCCGGCGAAGGCCACCACATCCATCGGCTGGCCGGCGTAAAGCGCATCGAAAACTGGGCGGCATGGTGCCTGCGGCATTTGGGCGAGGGCGTCTGGCTGGACTATCAGGACCGCCGGATCGGCCTGTACCGGGCCGCGAAGATCGATGACGAACGGCTCGATGCCCTGCTGTTCGTCGCGGCCCCCGGCCGGCGGCCAGACCCGGCTTCCTTAAGCGCGCTCTTCACCGGCCCCGCGCCGCGCCGACGCATCGAGCTGCTTGCCGGCGGCGGAATCGCCGGCGACGACCGGGGACCGATCATCTGCGCCTGCCATCAAATCGGACGAAAAACCATCCTCGATGCCATCACCGGCCAGGGCCTCGGATCCATCGCCGACATCGGCACGGCCTTGAGGGCGGGAACCAATTGCGGTTCCTGCGTGCCGGAACTGCAAAACCTGCTCGGTCTGGCCCGACCTTAAGGGCCCGGCTTGCTCTGGCCCGCCCGGAACATATCCAGTTGCCAGGCCATCTCCTCGTTGCTCAGGCGGTAACGATCGCCCTCTCCGGGCTGGAACACCTCGTCCGGCGCGATGTTGCCGAACCGCATCTGCAATTCGAGGGCGAAAGACGGGGAAAGACCGGCCGCCCAGGCCAGAGAGCAGATCGCCCGCGCCGAATGGGCGGCCGCGATATCCAGAACGGTCTTCACCTCGATATCCGCGAGGACAGCCAATCCGGCCACGAGATCGTCGTAATGGTCGGTGAGCAGCGACACCGTGACCGCCATCTCGTCCAACTGTCCGGCGGACCGCAAAGCCCGCATTCGTTCCAACGCCGGCTGATAGGAAATCTCGCCCGCGGCCCCGGATGGCGCCATCCCGTTCGCCGGCTTGGTCTCGATGGAGATCTCCCCCGGTCGATGGCGCAAGCTGTCCTCGATCGCCTTGGCGACGGCGGATGCCGTCTGCGGCGGAAGATCCCTGCGCGAAAGAATATGGTCCAGCACATGGGGAGCCGCCATCTCCACCACCCGATCCAGGGCGGCCTCGCTCAATTCGCGGCGGAAGACCAACGGCTCCTGCCAGCTCGGCTCGGCCGAAGCGCCGTCGATCAGGGCATCCAGGGTCTCCTCCTGAAGATTGATATTGGCGTTCTTCAGGAGATGGGTAATGGCGGGCGGATCGCTGCTGGCGACGATCGCCGCCGAGACCCGGGCGTCGACATAGCGGCGCCGGGCGATGGCGGCCAACACGCCTTCCGCCGGCCCGGCCTCGATCAACGCCAACAAATCGGCATCCGACAGCAGGGGGGAATATTGCAGGACCGGCGCGGCGACAGCGATCTGCCGATCCCGAGCCAGCTTGCCGATCACCGCCGGATCGACGTCGGCGGCCTCCTTCAAGGCATTGGAGGCGAGGGCCCGGATGCGCACGACGGAATCGTCGGCCAGTCGGGCCATCACCTCGTCCATGATCTCCTTGGAACGCGCCTGATCCGGAGAAATGCCCACGTGATGTCCAAACTGGACGATTTTCGCGGCCACTTCCTGGCGTACCGAGTGCTCGGCGTCGCCCGCCAGGAGCAAATTGCCCTTCGCCGGCGTCCTGGGATTGGCCGCCACGGTCCGGCGAACCTCGGCCAGTTCGTCGCCCGCCAGGAAATACAGGACTTCCGGGGGCGCGTCGGCGCGTCCCGCCAGCTCCCGACGCCGTTCGACGTCGGAACTGGCCGCGATATCGCGCGCCTCCTCGTAGGAAAGGACCGGTTGTTCGGGCATGGGGGTTTCCGTTTCGGGGCTCATCAGCGGGCTCCCGCCGGCGGAGCGACGGCATAGCTTCCCTTGCCGGCGCGCTTCACGGCATACATCGCCATATCGGCCCGGCTGACGAATTCGTTGATGCCCTCGGCCGTCTTCGGATCATGGATGGCGATCCCGATGGATAGCTTCAAGGGACGGTCCGGCGCTCCGGAATAGGAGATCAAGGCGCCGGCGGCGGCCAGGAAAACCTGGGCGCGGTTGATCGCCACGGCCTCGTCCGCATTGTCCAGCCAGACGGCGAACTCGTCGCCGCCGAGACGGGCCACCAGATCGGTGCTTCGCGTGTTGTTGCGCAGGATATCGGCCAGGAAGCTCAGGGTCTCATCGCCTTTGGCATGCCCGTGCAGATCGTTGACCAGCTTGAAGTTATCGAGATCGAGATAGACCAGGGCGGCCGTCTTGACGTCGCGTTGCAGACGTTTGAAGCGGCGTTTCATTTCATCATAGAACCCCCGGCGATTGAGCAGGCCGGTCAGCGGATCGGTTCTCGACGCGTCGAGCAGAAGGCGGTAACTCGCCCGCTGTTCGATGGCGGCGGCGATCTGCCCGCTCAAGGACGACAGCAATTGCAGGTCGCCGTCGGTCCAGGCGCCATGGCTGGGATTACGCCAAAGAAGGACGGCACCGACCATTCGCCCCCCGTAGACGGCCCCGGCGATCATGACGGACTGTCCCCCAATGTCGGCCACCAGCGGCTGCTCGCGTTTCTCATCGAGCAGGTTATCGAGAAGCGCCTCGGTCTGGTCTGGTGTTCCGACATTGCCAAAACTCACCGTAAGAGTGAGCTGCGGGCGGCTGATCGGGACATCGAGCCGCAGCACCGTGGTGAAGATCTGGCATCCGCTGGCGCCGAACCCGTGGGTGCTGGTACTGGCCGCCACCTGCAGCATGTCATTCGGGTCGGCCTCGTGGCGGAAAACGTTGGTGATGCGTTGAAATATCCGCTCCCGGTTGCGCTGTTCGGCCAGGAACCGCTGATGGCGCCGGGCTTCCGTGACGTCACGGCAGACGCCGCGGGCGCCCCGCCAGTCGCCCCGCTCGTCATAAAGAGGCACCGCCGAGACTTCGAAGCACAACAATCCGCCGTCGACATGGCGCATCCATATTTCGACGTTTTCCACCGCGACCGGAGTCGAAAAAGGCGAAATCGCCGCCTGGGGCGCGGTGGGCTCCAGAAGCTCGTTGGGCCGGCTGCCGATCAGATCCCGGGGGCTGACCCCGGCCAGCCCCTTCGGCGTGACCATGCTGAAGGTGCCGTCCGCCGCCGTCTCCCAGGCGTAGTCGCTGGAAACCTCGACCAGGGTCTTGAAGCGGGCCCGCGAGGTGACCAGGGCGTTCTGCAGGCTGAGATCGACGCTACGATCCGCCGCCAGCACCAATCGCCATCCGGGCAAGACCAGCGGCATGACGAAAAGATCGAAAATACGGGGCCCGGTATGCCCGGTCACTTCGACGCGTCTGGCCGGCTGCCCCGGAGATCGGGACTGGTCGAGACATGCGGCGACGGGACCGCTCAAATGCGTTCCCCCCGTCGCGAGCAGACCATTTTTTTCGGAAAACAGGCCATTGGCGATGACCACTCGCGCCTCTGGATCGATGATGCAGGCGGGCTCACCGCAAGAGCGCACGGCATCGGCGTCGAGACGTAAATCGACATCGGCAACATCGCCGTCGAACGTTCCGTCTCTCGCCATTCTTCTGTCACCCGCCAATACTTCACGGCAACCCTTCCACCATCGGGCGCCGGCTCAATCCGTTCTATATAATATAGAATGACAAAATGCGCCCTTATCTTCCGGTATCACCATATTCCAGAAGATAGCCGGCGGGAATCGTCCGCCCTCCCCTGCCCCCGGCCTTCCGGCCGGGGCGGCCTCGTCATTCCGTCTTTTCGCGACGCCTGACGGTGGCGGGATCGGCGATGATCGGGCGGTAGATCTCGATGCGGGCGCCATCGACCGCCGGCGCGTCGAGCGCCACCACCTTGGTGTAGATGCCGACCTTCTGCTGCTCGAGATCGATCTCGGGAAACCGTTTCAGGATGCCCGATTTCTCGATGGCCTGCCGGATGGTGGCTCCATCCGGCAATTCGACGCTCAAGACCGCTTGCTTGGCCGACGTGACATAGGCGACGGAAACCTTCATGACGATCTGGTCCTCACGATATATTACGCCTGCGCTTCGCTTTGGCGGGCTCAAACGCCGCTCGGGCTTAAGACCTGGCCGCGATCATTTCGCGACCAGGTCATTAAAAAGAATGGGCCCCGGCCAGAACGATCGGCTTGCCGGCCCGGATGTCGAGCTTGCGCTTGATCGCCAGCAACAGACCAAGCGCCAGGAAGCCGCCCGGCGGCAGAACCGCCACCAGCACGCCGCAATCGGCCGGAAAAACGCGGGTCTCCATGAACTGGAAAGCCGGCCCGAGCAGAAGATGCGCATCGGCGAACAGGGTTCCCGACCCGACGATTTCGCGCATGGCGCCGATGGTGGTCAGGGCGGCGGTGAACCCGATCCCCATGAACAGGCCATCGAGGAAAGAGGCGACCACCGGCTCCTTCGAGGCGAACACCTCGGCCCGTCCCAGCGGCAGGCAATTGGAGACGATCAACGGGATGAACAGGCCAAGGACTTTGTACAGCTCGTGCATCCAGGCGTTCAGGGACAGATCGACGACGGTGACCATCGCCGCGATGATCAGAATATAGACCGGGATGCGCACCTCACGGGTGATATAGCCCCGGAAGGCGGCGATCAGCAGATTGGAGGTGGCCATGACGAAGGCGGTGGCCAATCCCATGCCGAGTCCGTTGGTGGCGCTGGTGGTCATCGCCATGGTCGGGCACATGCCCAGCATCTGAGCCAGCACCCCGTTGTTGTCCCACAAGCCGTCGCGGACGATCTGACGATATTGGGTAGCCATTACTTGTCCTCCACCAACTGGGCCTTGTGGGCGGCAAAGAATTCGAGTCCGACCTTGATGGCGCCGACGACGCCGCGCGGAGTGATGGTGGCGCCCGAGAACTGATCGAACACGCCGCCGTCCTTCTTCACCTTCCATTTGTCGACCGGCGGATCGGCGAGCGACAGGCTGGTGAAGCGGGTGATCCAGTCGCTTTTCGCCGGATCGATGCGATCGCCGAGGCCCGGCGTTTCCTTGAACTCCGTCGCCCGCACGCCGAGAATCCTGCCATCCGCGGCGACGCCCAGGATCAGCCGGATCTCGCCGCCATAGCCGGCGCCGCTGATCTCATAAGCCACACCGGTCACCTTGCCGTCCTTGGTCGCCCGATAGACGGTGACATCCTTGCCGGCGTCATTTTTCACCAAGACGGAATCCTTGGCCGGATTGTTGTCATGAATGCCGGGCGGAATGACCTGGGTGAGCGAGGTCTGCAAGTCCTCGACGGCACGCAGGCTGATCTCGTCCTTGGTAAACAGATTGGTCGTGGCCACCAGAATGCCGAAGCCGAGGCAAAACGCTCCCAGCACCAACGCATGGATCAACGTGCGCGGGTTCATTTCCCCCCCTTCACTTCCAGAGGCTCACCCTTGCGGGTCCGGCCGAAGACGCGCGGCCGGACATGATGGTCGATGATCGGCGTCAGGGCGTTCAGAAGCAGAACGGCGAAGGCCATGCCCTCGGGATAGCCGGCGAAGGTCCGGATGATCCAGGTCAGCAGACCGATGCCGATGCCGTAGACGATCTGTCCCTGCCTGGAAACCGGCGAGGTGACGTAATCGGTGGCGATGAAGAAGGCGCCCAGGAAGGTGGCTCCCGACATCACATGGAACAAGCCGTCGGCGAAGCGATCGGGATTGATCAGATTGAACAGGGACCCCAGGACGAACAGCGAGCCCATCACCGCCACCGGCGTATGCCAACTGATCACCTTGCGCCACATCAGGAACAATCCGCCGGCCAGGATCAGCAATGCCGAGGTCTCGCCGAAACTGCCGGGATGCATGCCGAGCGCCATGTCCATCAGATCCGGCACATGATGGATCGATTCGGAAACCGGAACGCCGCGCGACAATTCCGTCTTCACATAGCCGAGAGCCGAGGCGGCGCTCATGGTATCGGGCGGAGCGGCGCCGGCGAAGGTGATGGCAAGACTATCGAGGAGACCCGGCGAGCCGTTCGAGAACAAGGGGCGCGGCGCCACCCAGGCGGTCATCTTGACGGGAAAGGAGACCAGCAGGGCGACGCGGGCCACCATCGCCGGATTGAACACGTTCTGCCCCAAGCCACCGAACAGATGCTTGGCCAGCCAGATGGCGAAAATCGCCCCGACCACCCCGATCCACCAGGGAGCCCAGGGCGGCAGGCTCATGGCCAGCAGCCAGCCGGTGAGCGCGGCCGAACCATCCTTGAGGGCCGGCGCCACCGGTTTGCCCATCGAGGCCAGGCATCCCGCCTCGACCAGCAGGCAGGAGCCGATGGTGACGAGGAACAGGACGATCGATGGCCAGCCGAACAGCCAGGCGTCGAAGACGGTGGCCGGCACCAGCGCCCAAAGGACCAGGGTCATGGTTTTGGAGACGCTGCTGGGCCCGTGGGTGAACGGCCCGCTCTTGTCGGTATAAGACCCGGTCATTGGCTCGCCTTGTTCTCTGATGGGACGGATGCCGCCTTGCGGGCCGCCGCCGCCGCCGCCGCGGCTTCACGCTTGGCCTGGGCTTGCCGTTCGAGACGCTCGACCCGCGTTTCGGACAGTGTCTTGACCCGGTCGAGCCGGCGCCGCTCGCGGTCCCGGGCGGCCAACTCGCCTTTCGCGTAGTTGAAATATTGCACCAGCGGAATGTGCGACGGGCAGATATAGGAACAACTGCCGCAGGAGAAGCAGTCGGTCACCCCGATGCCCGCCGCGGCATCGAGATTGTCCTTGCGGATGAAGGCCGCCATCTCCACCGGCACCAGCCCGCAGGGGCAGATGGTGACGCAGCCGCCACAGCGGATGCAGGGCTGGGTGGGCCGCTCGTTGGCCTCGGCAACGGTGAGCGCCAGGATGCCCGAGGTTCCCTTGACCACCGGCACCTCAAGGGACGGCAGGGGCTGTCCCATCATCGGTCCGCCATTGACGATCCGCCGGGGCTCCTCGCGTAAGCCGCCGCAAAAGGCGATCAATTCCGAAACCATGGCGCCCAGCGGCACCTCGATGTTCTTTCCCTGGGCGACGGCGCCGCCGCTGACCGTCACCACCCGGCGCGTCAATGGACGGCCGAAGCGCACGGACTGATGGACGGCGCGTGCCGTGCCGACGTTGTGGACGACCACGCCCAATTCGGCGGTCAACTTTTTGGCCGGCGTTTCCCGGCCGGTGATGGCCTGGGTCAGATGCCGTTCCGATCCCATCGGATATTGGACCGGAACGTCGATCACCTCGATGGCGTCGAAGCCGGCGGCGGCGGCACGCATGGCCTCCAGGGCCTGCGGCTTGTTGCGCTCGATGGCGATGACGATCCCGGGCGCCCCCAGGGCATGGGCCATGATCCGGGCCCCGTCGACGATCTCGGCGGCATATTCGCGCATCAACCGGTCGTCGCAGGTCAGATAGGGTTCGCATTCCGCCCCGTTGATCAGCAGCGTCTCGATCTTCTGCTGACTGCCCAGGTTGAGCTTGACCGCCGCGGGGAAAGTGGCGCCCCCCAGGCCGACGATACCGGAACTGGCGACCCGTTCGCGGATGGCGTCGCCGGATAGGGAGAAGGGATCCTCAATGGGGTCCGGCAGGTCGGTCCACTCATCCTTCCCATCGGGTTCGAGAATGATGGTGAGCTGTGGCAGCCCCGAGGGATGGGGCGCGGTCACCGTGGTGATCTCGACAACGACGCCCGAGGTCGAAGCATGGGTCGGTGCCGATACCGCTCCCTGGCCGCGCGCCAGCAGATCGCCCTTCCTGACTTTTTGCCCGACGCTGACCACCGGCTCGGCCGGCGCTCCGATATGCTGCTGCAAGGGCAGATAAAGCCGGGCCGGCATGGGCAGCGCAACGATCGGCTGCTCGGAGGTCAGCTCCTTGCGGTACTTCGGATGGATACCGCCGCGGATGGGAAACAGTCGCATGGCCGCCCTCCTCACTGCAGCGCCGCGGCGCCGGGCTTGTTCCAGCGCCAGTCACCCAGAGTGACCGGAACCTGGCACATCTTGATCGCCTCGGTCGGGCAGATCTTGAAACATTTGGCGCAGCCGTGGCAGTTGTCGCGGATCACCGTATGGATCTGCTTGGGCGCGCCGACGATGGCGTCGGTGGTGCATTCGTTGGTGCAGCGCAGGCAGCCGATGCACAGCTCCTCCTGCACGAAGGCGTATTGCGGAACGCTTTCCTCGTGATCCGACAGATCCGCCTTGACGCCCAGGCGTTTGGACAGGGCTTCCGCCACCGACTTTCCGCCCGGCGTGCACAACGTCACCGGAGCCTCGCCCCGCGCCAGCGCCGCCGCCGCCTGACCACAGCCGACATAACCGCACTGGCCGCACTGTGCCCCCGGCAACAGGGCGGCCAACTCGACCTCCAGCGGATCTTCCTCGACGGCCAGATAACGGGCGGCGACCCCCAAAACGGTCCCCAGCGCCGCCCCCAGCGCCGCCAAACTGCCGATCGCGATCAACATGACCCCATCTCCTCCCGTTTCGCGGCAACCATCGACGGATACGATCGCGTTGCCAAATCGGAAACATCGCGATAGCCTGAGGTCGGAATGAACCACCAAGGCACCAAGGCACCAAGGCGATGGAACCTTCCTCGGCCCACGACTTTGTTTCTCGCGAAATCGTCGATTCGGCTTTCGCCGTGCATAAGGCTCTCGGCCCCGGCCTGCTCGAATCCGTCTACGAGCAATGCCTTGCCTATGAACTCGGCACCCGCGGTTTCGCCGTTGCACGGCAGGTGGTCTCGCCCGTCATTTACCGAGACATCCGTATCGACGGAAGTTTCCGCATCGACATGATCGTCAACGATTTGATCATTGTTGAAATCAAAGCGACCGAAAGGCTCGCCGCCATTCACCAGGCACAACTTCTTACCTATCTCAAGCTTTCGAAGCGCCGGCTTGGCCTGCTGATCAATTTCAACGTCCCCCGACTCAAGGACGGCATCCGTCGCATGGCCTTGTGAGATCCACCTCATCGCCACACCGGCAACGCCACGACGGTCCGGCGATGGAGAAACCACCAAGGCATCAAGGCGACAAAGCAACAAAGCGCGCCGCAGGCGTCTTCCCGTCCGGCCGACGATGTCGCCCCGGATAACCGAATGAAAGCCTGCGGCGCTCCCGCCTAATCCGCCGCCCGCTCTTGCGGGGAACGCCGTGGTGCCTTGGTGCCTTGGTGGTTCACTTGCGTTATGAACCGCCATGTCCCATCCGGAAGGCGTCGCCACACCGGATGACCGAACGAACGCCTGCGGCGCGTCCGCCTGATCCGTCGTCCGCTCTTTCGGGGAACGCCTTGGTGCCTTGGTGTCTTGGTGGTTCATCTTATCTTGGCGGTTCATCGTCAATCAGTTCGCGCTGATGCCGGAAAAGCCCATGAAGGCGAGCGCCAGCAGGCTGGCGGTGACGAAGCCGATCGGCGGGCCGACGAACAGGCGCGGCACGTCGTTCAAGGCGATGCGTTCGCGAAGACCGGCGAAGATGACCAGGATCAGGCTGTAGCCGAAGGCCGAGGCGAAGCCGTAAAGCATGCTGTGCATGAAGTCGTGCCGGCTTTGCACGTTGAGCAGCGGAATGCCCAGCACCGCGCAATTGGTGGTGATCAGCGGCAGATAGATGCCCAGCGTCTTGAACAGCGAAGGCGAAACCTTGCGGATCACCATCTCGGTGAACTGCACCACGGCGGCGATCACCAGGATGAAGGTGATGGTCCGCAAATAGCCCAGATCGAACGGCACCAACAGAAAGACTTCGACGGCCCAGGCCAGGATCGAGGACACGGTCATCACGAAGGTGGTGGCCATCCCCATGCCGACCGCCGTGTCGATCTTGGTGGTGACGCCCATGAAGGAACACAGGCCGAGAAAGCGGACCAGCACGACATTGTTGACCAATGCGGCGCCCACCATGAGCATAATGAATTCCTGCACGTGCCCCATTGTTCGACCCTTTAATCCGTTGGGCAGTTGTCGCCTTGCCCCTCGCCCCGGGCAAAACGGAGAAAATAAGGAGACAGCTCGCCCCGGGCATCCAGGCGGGAAGCCCGGTGTTTGGCGATCAGCAGACCGGCGATCAATCCAGCCACCGCGCCGATGGCGGCGATGACATCGTTGTCGGTGGCCAATTGCCCGACCAGCGCGATACCGACCATCAGCAACAGGGGAATGGCATAAGCCGTCGCCGAGGCCTTGAGCAAAGCGTGCTCGGACAGGCCGACCACGATGCGGTCGCCGACGGTGGCATGGAAGGTATCGGCGATGGTGAAGCGCCGTGAAGACAGCCGCCGACCAGGCTCGCCGCCTTGGGCCGAGCAACTGCCGGCCGACAGGCATCCACCGCAGGCATTGGCCTTTTCAGGCTCCAGCCATGCGACGACGCCATCGGTGGAAATCACGCGGGCGACACTTTCGACCACCCCGTCCATTGGCTTTGCCTAGCTCTTCAACGTCTCGGTGACGCCATCGGGCGTGACGAAGATGGCGGTGATACCGCCGGCGGCGGCCACCATTTCGGCCCGGCGGCTCCGCGGCACCACGGACAGCGGCGTCGAATAGGCGTTCGCCCGGGTCGCCGAGGAGGCGATGACGGTCACGCCGGCGAGACGCGGCGCCGTCTTGCCGCTGAAGGGGTCGAACAGATGGGTGAAATTGCCGGCGGCATCGAAAATCGTGCCATAGCCGCCGGACGTGGCCACCGCCTGGTCGATGACATCGATTTCGGTGATGGCCTGTTTCGGCTCGGCCGGATTGGCGATGGCGACACGCCAGGCCGAACCGTCGGGCTTGGCCGCCACGGCGCGCAACTCGCCCATGTCGACCAGCATGTTCTGGAAGCCATGACGGCGCAGAATGGCGGTCACCCGATCGGTGATGTAACCCTGACCGACGGAATCCAGCGACAATCCCATCCCGGGTTTGGCCAACGCCACCCGGCCACGCGCCGGATCGATCTCGATGCCGCGCCAACCAACCTGGGCCAGGGCCTCGCGGATCGTGGCGGCGGAGGGCCCGGCGGGATCTTCCGAACCGCTGGTGAAATGCTGGAAATAAGCGTTCCACAGGGGTTGGATGGTCGGTTCGAACCAACCGCCCGTCCGCTCCGCGATATCCTTCGAATAGGACACCAGTTCGATGAATTCGGCGGGAGCGTCTTCGACGACACCCGTCTTGTTCAGTTGCGAAATCACGCTGTCGGGGCGGAACAGGCTGAACATCCGTTCCATCCGCGCCAATTCCGCCAATCCCTCTTCGACGGCGGCGCGCGCCTTGTTTTCGTCCGTGTGATAGAGCTGGATGTAGGCGTCGGCGCCCAGGGAAAAGCCTTTCCACCGCAGAATGTGCGGATGGTCGCTGGCGGCCCTGGCAAGCAGTGGCAAGCCGGCGGCTGCGGCCAGAACGGTGATGGCGCGACGGCGGGAAATGCGAACGGACATGGAAGTTTGGCCCTCCCCAAAAGGCGCAACTGGATGACCTCCGCACGGCCTCGATGGCTGAAAGCCGTACGTCGGGCGGGGGGATTATTCGTGGAGCGCACGAAAAAGTCTAGTCAACTCTCGATCGAGATTTTCCGTCTTTCTTGCCCAGAAGTTGACGCTCCGGCGCAGGTTTACGGCGGCATTGTCTTTTGGGGCAATGTGTTAATCCCCGACTAATCCGGCTCACCGGGGGGAGAAATTAATTTTGGGTTGTTCAGGCACTGGCCCGCGCGACAATCGAAAAACCGATATCGACCATCTTTTTGTCCACCGGACGGCCGGAAAGGCGGGCCAGCAGAACCTCACCGGCGTGCCGGCCCATGGCCGCCCGATCGACATGCACCGTCGAGAGACTGGGAAAGGTATAGGCGGCGAAGTCCAGATCGGCGAATCCCATGACGGCCATGTCGTCGGGGACCCTCAAGCCCCTGGACTGGGCCTCGGCCAGCACGCCATGCGCCAAGACGTCGGAACTGCAGAAGACCACTTCCGGCCGATGCCCTTCCGCGAGAAGCTGGGCTAGGCCCTCTCGTCCCATGCGCACCGTCGTCGGCGTCGGGACGCAGACCGTGGACAGACAGGACTGTCCCTTGTCCCGCAATGCCGCCTCGAAACTACGTCGCCGGATCTGGGCCCGCTCGTCCTCGGCGCAAACCTGGGCGAATCGGCGGTAGCCCTTGCCAAAGAGATAATTGGCCACTTCGGCGCCGACCTTCTCATGGGAAAAACCGACCAGCATGTCGATCGGCGTCGCCGTCAGATCCCAGGTCTCCACCACCGGGATCTTCGCGGCCAGCAAACATTGGCGGGTTTCCGCCGAATGATTGACGCCGGTCAGCACGATGGCGTCCGGCCGGCGGCTCAGGATCGCCTTCAGCAGATCCTCCTCGCACAACTCGGGAAAGCCGGACAAGCCCAGCATCAATTGATAGCCCGCCGCCGACAGGCAGTCGTTCAACGGCTGGATGGTGTCGATGAACATGGCATTGCCTAGCGTCGGGATGATCGCCGCGATCAATTTGGTCCGGCTCGACGCCAGGCCGCCGGCCAGCAGATTAGGCACGTAACCCGTCTCGGCGATGGCCCGGCGCACCGCCTCGATGGTGTCGGCGGTGACCATTTCGGGACGGTTCAGTACCCGCGAGACGGTGATTGGTGAAACCCCGGCCAATTTGGCCACGTCGCCCAACGTGACGCTGCCGGTCGAACGGGTCGAGGCGCGGCGGACATCACCTGTGTCACCGGAAGCGGGCTTGTCGGAGCCGGAAGAAGAGGAACGGGCCATATTTCGGAACGGCTTCCCATGAAGCGGGCGTCGCCGGCAGACCATGAACTCATCCCGGCCTCCCGACGCGGCATCGGAAATGTCATTTTTGCATCACTCCGAGGTCGGATCAAACACTTGCTGGAAAAGACTGGCGACTTTCCGATGATAGCGCTAACATGCCATCCGCATGCAGCGCTCTTTGAACAAGAAACGGGGAACTCGGCATGCTAATTAAAAATAAAATTAACTAAATCAATTAGTTATTTCGCTCACATACCAGACTAACGCAGCAGGGAGGCTGTCATCATGGACGCGGCAGGCGCCACAACAAGGGCCAAGGCTGGTCATCTTCGCTACTTTATTCTTCTTATGTTATTCATATTGACGTCGGTCAATTATGCGGACCGCGCGACTCTTTCCATTGCCGGTCCTGCCGCTGCCAAGGACTTGGGCCTCGACGCGATCTCGATGGGATACATTTTTTCAGCCTTCGGTTGGGCTTATGTGATCGGACAACTGCCGGGCGGCTGGCTGCTCGACCGTTTCGGATCGAAACGCGTCTATGTCACCAGCCTGTTCATCTGGTCGTTTTTCACCTGTTTGCAGGGCGGCGTCTGGGTCTTGGGGGCGACGGCGGCCGTCATTGCTCTTTTCGCCTTGCGTTTCCTGGTCGGCCTGGCCGAGGCACCGTGTTTTCCAGCCAACAGCCGCGTCGTTTCCGCGTGGTTCCCCACCAAGGAGCGTGGTACCGCCTCGGCGATCTTCAATTCAGCGCAATATTTCGCAACGGTGCTGTTCGCCCCCCTGATGGGCTGGATCACCCATCAATTCGGCTGGCCATGGGTTTTCGTGGTGATGGGCGGACTGGGCATCGTTCTGGCCTTCGTCTGGTCCAGGACTCTGCACAATCCCAAAGACCATCCGCGCATGGGCCAGGCCGAGCTCGATCTGATCGAGGAGGGCGGCGCGCTGGTCAACATGGATCAGCCGAAGGCGAAAACCGCCGATGACGACAAGGGGCTTCAATGGTCCTACGTCAGACAATTGCTCGGCAACCGCATGCTGCTCGGTGTTTATCTCGGCCAGTACGGATTGAACGCCGTCACCTATTTCTTCCTGACCTGGTTTCCGGTCTATCTGGTCCAGGCCCGCGGCATGTCGATTCTCAAGGCCGGGTTCGTCGCCTCGATACCGGCGGTCTGCGGTTTCGCCGGCGGCGTGCTGGGCGGCGTCGTCTCGGATCGTCTGCTGAGGCGGGGCCACAGCCTGACCTTTGCCCGCAAGGCGCCGCTTGTGGTCGGCATGCTGATGTCGACGACCATGGTCGCCGCCAACTACATCAGCACGGAATGGCTGATCGTCGCGGTGATGGCGCTGGCTTATTTCGGCAAGGGTTTCGGCGCGCTGGGCTGGGCGGTGGTTTCCGACACCTCGCCCAAGGAGGCCGTCGGGCTGGCCGGAGGAATGTTTAATTTCATCGGCAGCATTTCCGCCATCACCACTCCGATCTTCATCGGCTATATCGTCCAGGGCACCGGCTCCTTCAACGGCGCCCTGGTCTTCGTCGGCGCCAACGCCCTGCTGACGGTCCTCAGCTATCTGGTGATCGTCGGTGACATCAAACGCATGGAACTGGTCAAAACGAAATGACGGACAAACCCCTTTATATCCGCGTCGCGGACTCCGACAACGTCGCCATCGTCGTCAACCCCGGTGGACTGCCGGCGGGAACCCGGTTCGAAAGCGGCCTTGTGCTCAAGGAACATGTGCCGCAAGGCCACAAGGTGGCGCTCGAGGATCTGGCCGAAAAAGCCGCGGTCGTCCGCTATGGGCAGATCCTCGGCTATACGACCCGGCCGATCGCCCGGGGAGGATGGATCAATGAAACGATGATCCACCTGCCGTCGGCGCCGGGCTTCGACGACTTGCCACTGGCCACGGCGCCGACGCTCGCCCAGCCCCCTCTCGAGGGATACGGGTTCGAGGGATTCCGCAACGCGGACGGATCGGCGGGCACCAAGAACCTGCTCGGCATCAGCACCTCCGTGCAATGTGTCGCGGGCGTGGTCGACCATGCGGTCAAGCGCATCAAGGACGAACTGCTGCCGCGCTTTCCCAATGTCGACGATGTCGTGGCCCTCAACCATGCCTATGGCTGCGGCGTGGCCATCAACGCACCCGATGCCGTCATTCCCATCCGCACATTGCAGAATCTGGTGCTCAACCCCAATCTCGGCGGCGCCGTCATGGTGGTGGCCCTGGGCTGCGAGAAACTGCAACCGGAACGCCTGCTGCCGACCACGGCGATCACCGAGGCCTTCGACGACTCCTCGATCGTCCGGCTGCAGGACGAGGCCCATCAGGGATTCGGCGACATGGTCGCCTCCATCATGGCGATGGCGGAAAAGCGGCTGAGCGTCCTCAACAAGCGCCAGCGGGTTCACTGCCCGGCCTCGGACCTGGTGGTCGGCCTGCAATGCGGCGGTTCGGACGCCTTTTCCGGCGTCACCGCCAATCCCGCCGTGGGATACGCCGCCGATCTGCTGGTCCGGGCCGGCGCCACCGTGATGTTCTCGGAAGTGACCGAGGTCAGGGACGCCATCCATCTGCTGACACCGCGCGCCGCCACCGAGGAGGTCGCCCGGGCGCTGATCCGTGAAATGGATTGGTACGACCGCTATCTGGCCGGGGGCTCCGCCGACCGCAGCGCCAATCCGTCACCCGGCAACAAAAAGGGCGGGTTGTCCAATGTCGTCGAAAAGGCGCTGGGCTCCATCGCCAAATCCGGCACCAGCCCGATCGTCGGGGTGTTGTCCCCCGGCGAGCGCGTCGATCGGAAGGGGCTCATCTATGCCGCGACGCCGGCCAGCGATTTCGTCTGCGGCACCCTGCAATTGGCCTCAGGCATGAACATCGAGGTCTTCACCACCGGACGCGGCACGCCTTACGGCCTCGCCATGGCCCCGGTGATCAAGGTGGCCACCCGCACGTCGCTCGCCCAGCAATGGCACGACCTGATGGACCTCGACGCGGGGCGCATCGCCACCGGCACGGCCACCATCGAGGAGGTCGGCTGGGAACTGTTCCGCCTGATCCTTGAGGTCGCCAGCGGCCGAAAAAAAACCTGGGCCGACAACTGGGGCCTGCACAATGCGCTGACGCTGTTCAATCCGGCGCCGATCACCTGAGCGCCATGTTGACATAGAACCGTCGATCTGGCCGATATGGCGGCAGTCCGGCAATATGGAAGCGGACTGCCGCCGCAATCTCGCCATGCGAAGGTCATGACCAAGTCTCGCCTCGACGTCGCCACGCTCAGCCCCGCCGAACAGACGATCCTGAAGCTGAAGGCTCTGCTCGGACCGGCCATCGGCAAGACGCGTTTCCTCGACTGCCTCAACCGGCTGCGGACGACCGTCCCTGCCTGGCAAGGCAAGACGCTGGCGCCGGTGCTCGACTCCCTGCGCATCCGGGGGTTCCTCGCCGACGATTTCGCCTGCGCGCCGGAGCTCCTCCAGCCGCTGGCCGCCGCCGCCATCGCCTCGCCCGAGGGCCCGGCGATGATCGAGGCCATCGGCGGCATTGTTCCGCAGGGCCATGCCGAGCGCTATTGGGACTACAGATCGGTGGAGGCCGACACCGCGCGCTGGCTGCGCATCGCCGTTCTTCTCAATGACGAAGCCCTGTTCGGACGGCAGATGGAGCTCAGGAACCGCTATTGCCGGAGCGCGCGCCCGCCGATGGATCTTTTCGCCGACACCGTCGTCGGAACGGAGTGGCTGGCGTCGAGATCTCCCTTTTTCCAAAGGGAGATCCTGCGCAGCAAGACCGACCATCTGATCCGCCATGGAACCGCCTCGCCGGACTATGGCGCCCTGATGGACCATGGCCGGCAGACCTTGCTGCCCCAATGTTTTTCCATGCTGGCCGAGTTTTACGCGATAAGCGGGCGCCTCGCCGATCTGGCCGATCTGATCGCCGCCGCTTCGACGGCCGAAGAGGCGACGACCTTCGCCGCCGTCCATGCCCTGCTGTCGGGAGATCCCGGCCGGGCGGCGATCCGCTTCGGCGAGGCGCTGCGCCTGCATCGCAAAGCCGCGCGAAAACGCAAGATCTGGCTGCCCGGCCGTGCCGGACTGCTGCATCTGTGCGCGCTGCTGGCCACCGACGACGCCGCCCACCATGCCGATATCGAGGCGGCGCTCGGCGAGATGGGGGAGACACCCGGCCAGTTTGCCCTCCAGGCCCTGTTCGACCTCGCCCGCAACCGCGCGACGGCGGCCGAATGGGCGCGGCGCGCCATGATGGCCGGCGCGGCGATCGACAGGATTCCCCCCTTCGAGGCCGCCCTGCCGATGATCGCCGCCGCCCTGGTCGATCCGCCCCTGGCCAGGGAACAGATCGAGCGCGCCGTCGCGCTGTTCCGCCGGGTCGAGGACTCGTTGCCGCTGGTGGCGGGCATGGTGGCCGAAGTGCTGGAGCGCATCGTCAGCGGCGAGCCCTATCGGGCGTTCCTGGCCCGTCCTGGCCGGGAAATTTCCTTTCGCTTCCTGGAGATCATCGCCGCCAAGGCAGCCTGGGAACGCTCGCTGGAAAGCCTCGAGGCCATGCTCGTCCCGGCCGCGCCGGCGAGCGCGGAGCCGCCGACCCGGCGGCTGGTCTGGCGGATCGATGCCGATGGACAGGCCGTCGAACCGGTCGAACAGATGCTGCAGGCCCGCGGTTGGAGCGCCGGACGGCCGGTCTCCTTGAAACGCCTGCATCAGGACGCCGCCAAATTCGAGCATGCCGACGAATTCGACCGCCGCGCCATGCGCGCCATCCGGCGCGCGGCGGGCCGCTGGTACGGTCACGAGTTCTATGAACTGGCGCCGGAAACGGCCTTTCCCGCCTTGGTCGGCCACCCGCGGCTGTTCGATATGGACAATCCCGCGCAACCCGTCGAACTGGTTGAAGGCCGGGCCGAGGTGGTGCTGACATCGACGGGATCGGGATTCCGCCTGGCCCTGTCCCACGCCGCTTTCGCGCCCGGGATCTTTATCGAGCGGGAAACGCCGGGCCGCTGGCGGGTGGTGGTGATCGACGCCAAGGCCGTCGACGCGGCGGCCATCATCGGCGAGGGCATCGTCGTTCCCGCCGCCGCCCGCGACCGGCTGACCGCGCTGGCCCGTGCGCAGGCCCCCAGCCTGCCGCTGCGCGTCGAGACCCCCGAGATCGAGGATGCCGCCGCCCAGCCCGGAGATCCCACCCCCGTGGTCCGTCTGGCGCCGCTGGGGGAAGGACTGAAGGTGTCGCTGGTGGTGCGCCCCCTGGGGACCGAGGGGGCGCATTTCCTGCCCGGTCTCGGCGGACGGACGGTCCTGGTCGGAACGACGCGGGTCCGCCGCGATCTGGCCGAGGAAACGCGCCTGGCCCGGGCCCTGGCCGAGGCCTGTCCATCCTTGAGCGGCGAAGGACCGGAATGGCATTTGGAAGAGCTGATGTCCGGCCTGGAGTTTCTTTCCGAACTGCGTCGCCTGCCCGTTCCGGCGGCCATGGAATGGCCCGAGGGGCAAAGCCTGTCGTTGCGCGGCGAAGCCACCGCGAAGAGTTTCAAGGCCAGCATCCGGGGAGGCGACGACTGGTTCAGCCTCGGCGGATCGGTGAGCATCGACGAAGACCTGGTCCTCGATCTGAAGGATCTGCTCTCCCGCCTCGACCAGGCCCGCGGGCGTTTTCTGCCGCTGGACGACGGCGGCTTTCTAGTGCTGGAGTCCCAGTTCCGCCGACAACTGGAACGGCTGCGCCGGATGGGCGACGACCTGAAGATCGCCGCCGTGGCCGGCGTGGCGGTGCGCGACATCCTGGAGGACGCCGGATCACTCAAGGCCGATGCCCGGTGGCGGGACTTCACCCGCCGCCTTGACGACGCCGGGGACTGGCGGCCGGCCCTGCCCGCCGGGCTCGAGGCCGAGTTGCGCGACTATCAGGTCGAGGGCTTCCTCTGGATGAGCCGCCTGTCCCGCTGGGGTGCCGGCGCCCTGCTGGCCGACGACATGGGACTGGGCAAGACGGTGCAGGCCATCGCGGTGATGCTGGACAAGGCGGCGGAGGGCCCCTGCCTGGTGGTGGCCCCCACCTCGGTCTGCGGCAACTGGGTCGCGGAACTGTCCCGCTTCGCCCCCGGACTGAAGGCCCGCCGCCTGGCCGAGGCGGATGACCGGGCCGAGACGCTGGGCGCCCTCGGGACCGGCGATGTGCTGATCTGCTCCTATGGATTGCTGACGCGGGAAGAGGACAGGCTGTCGGAGGCCGCCTGGGCGATGACGGTGTTCGACGAGGCCCAGGCCATCAAGAACGCCGATACCCGGCGGGCCCGATCGAGCCAGCGTCTGCGGGCCGGTTTCCGCCTCGCCTTGACCGGCACGCCGGTGGAAAACGATCTCGAGGAATTGTGGAGCCTGTTCCGCTTCATCAATCCGACGCTGCTGGGCAGCCGGAAATCCTTTGCCCAGCGCTTCGGCACGCCGATCGGACGCGACAACGAGCCGATCGCCAAGGCCACCCTGAAAGCCCTGGTCCGTCCCTTCCTGCTGCGCCGGACCAAGGCCGCCGTTCTGGCGGAGCTGCCGGCCCGGACCGAGCAGACCCTGTGGATCGACCTGGACGCCGAGGAACGGGCCCTCTACGAGGCGCTGCGCCGCCGCGCCCTGGAAAATCTGGAGGCGGCGGGGCAGCGCACCCGCATCCACATCCTGGCCGAAATCACCAAACTGCGGCAGGCCTGCTGCCATCCCGCCCTCGCCTCGCCCGGGACCGAAATCGCCGGCGCCAAGCTGTCGGCCTTTCTCGACCTGGTGAAGGAATTGCGCCAGGGCCGCCACCGCGCCCTGGTATTCAGCCAGTTCGTCGGCCATCTGGGCAAGATCCGCGCGGCGCTCGATGCCGAGGGCATTTCCTACCAATATCTGGACGGCGCCACCGCCGCCCGGGAACGGGAACAGCGGGTGGCGGCCTTTCAGGCCGGCGCCGGCCAGCTGTTCCTGATCAGCCTGAAGGCGGGCGGCTTCGGCCTCAATCTGACCGCCGCCGACTATGTCATTCACCTCGATCCCTGGTGGAATCCCGCCGTCGAAGACCAGGCCTCCGACCGCGCCCACCGGATCGGCCAGCAGCGCCCGGTGACCATTTACCGCCTGATCGTCAAGGACAGCATCGAAGAAGGGATCCTGGGCCTGCATCGCAAGAAGCGCGACCTCGCCGACGCCCTGCTGGAAGGCAGCGACGTCTCGGCGCGGCTGTCGGAGGAGGATTTGCTGGGCCTGATCCGCGGCGGAGAGCCGGGCGGCGAGGATCCCCTTCGATGACCGATAATGTCCAGCGTCTCCGCATTCTTTCGGCGGCTCTCGCCGTCGTCGTCATTATCGGGGTCGTTGCCAGGGACGTCACATCCCTCGCCTGGGGCCGCGACGCCGCCCGTGCCGCGCTGCTGGCTTTCGTGGCGATCGAGGCCCGCGCGGTGGTGCGCGGTGGACGCATCATGCTGGCGGTCTGCCTGACGAGCGCCCTCGCCGCCTGGATCTGGCAGCCCGATCCCCTGTCCCTGCTGGGACGGGCCCTGGATGACGGGGCCTTCATCGTCGGCCTGTTCGCCGCGCTCAGCCTGCTGCGCGACGCCGCCGAGAGCTCCCATCTGGTTCAGACCTGCGGCGGCTGGATGGTCCGCCAGCCGCCCGGCCGGCGTTATCTGGTCTTGAGCGTCGGCAGTCATCTGATTTCCCTGGTCTTGAACTTCGGCGTCCTGCCGCTTTTGGGCACCATGGTCCTCAAGGGTAATACCTTGGAGGCCGCCGGCGGCGACGTCCGCGTCACCGCCATCCGCCAGCAGCGGATGATGACCGCCGTGCTGCGTGGCTATTGCATGATGACCGTATGGTCCCCCTTGTCGATTTGTTTCGCCGTCACCCAGGTTTCGGTTCCCGGCATCGCCTGGTGGCGATTGCTGCCGCTGCAGCTCGGACTGGCCGTCCTGCTGATGGGACTGGGCTGGGTGATGGACCGAAGGGCCTTCCCCGGAACGCAAGCGCCCCGGGGCGCCGAACAGGCAGGCGGCCACCGCCCCATGTACGCCCTGGGCATTCTGATCGGCGCCGTCGTCACCTGTTCGGTGGCCTGGGCCGAGACCCTGGGCGTCCGCCCGGTGATCGGCGCCATGATGGTGGTGCCCGTCTCCGCCCTGATCTGGCTTACCGCCCAGCATTGGAGCGCCCAGCCGCAAGCGGCCGTCGCCATGGCCTTTCGCCGTCTGGGCCAGCGCCTGACGGTCAGCATGCCCTCCTATCGCAACGAATTCGTCATCCTGGGCGGTGCGATGTTCTTCGGACGGCTGGCCTCGGCCTTCCTCTCGCCCGAAATCACCGCCAAGATCATCGGCCTGGTCCCGCTGCCGCCGGTCGCCGTTTCGGTGCTGCTGGCCTGGGCGATGATGCTGCTTGCCAATTTCGGCGTTCCGCAGATCGTCACCGTCACCCTTTTGGGCAGCGCGGTCACCAACCTGACCCGGCTCGGCATCGATCCGCTGGTGTTGGCCAGCGGCCTGATGGGGGCCTGGTCGCTGTCGGCCACCACCACGCCGGTCGGCGCCGCCGCCCTGACGGTGGCCCGGCTGTCCGGTGTTTCCTCCACGACCGTCGCCCATGAATGGAACGGCGCTTTCGTCCGAATGGGCGCCATCCTGATCGCCCTGTGGATGCTGGCGCTGTCCTTGTTCCTGTGAACTGAAGGGGCCCGCGCCATCGTTGGCGCGAAGCCAAGGGATACGGATGTATCCCGCCCGGCGATTGAGGCCTCTGTGATCGGTTCCGATCACAGAGACTTGGTATAACGCGCTATAAAGAATTTCGTCCGGGGTGACGGACCCGACCGAACGTGGCACCATCCCCCGCGATCGCCCGCTGGCTCAAAAGGATGCCCTTGATGACCCGACCGCTTGTTCCGTCTTGTCTGTTCGCGCTGCTGGTGGCGACAACCGCCGCCCTGCCCGCCCACGCCGAAGAGGTCGGCTGCGTGTCGACCAACATCCGCATGCTGGGACTGGCCAATGACAAGGTCTGCATCGATTCCTTCCACGACCCCAAGGTCGACGGCGTCGTCTGCCATGTCAGCCGCGCCAAGACCGGCGGCGTCAAGGGGGCCGTGGGTCTGGCCGAAGACACCTCCGACGCCTCGATCGCCTGCCGCCAGGTGGGTCCGATCGCCATCAAGGGCGATCTCAAGGACGGCGAGGACGTCTTCAAGGAAAACCGGTCATGGCTGTTCAAGAGGCTGCAGGTCGTGCGCTTCTTCGACAAACCCAACAACACGCTGGTCTATCTCAGCTATTCCGACAAACTGATCGACGGTTCGCCGAAGAACGCCATCTCGACGGTGCCGATCATGCCTTGGGGGAAGTGAGGCAAAACTAATAAAGGCCTCATTTCAGTACCAGGTCGTCATCCTAGTGCATTGACGCAAACAGAGGATTCACAAGCGGCCTGAACCATGCGATTCTCTCGGCATGGCTCAGACCGTCTGCATCCTGCTTTCCGTCGAAGACCGCGAGCGTTTGTCCGCCGTCATCGTCGACCGTAACCGCCCGCACAAGCACATCC
>NZ_PIUM01000047.1 GCF_002845745.1 Telmatospirillum siberiense
GGCAGCGTCAGATGTGTATAAGAGACAGCCCCGGAACCAGATGAAGAACGATCGAAAAACAAAAACATCCATCATATCAACGCGCACAAATTTGTAACAATATTAACGTTTTAACCAGAATCATTAACAACACGATGCAATATAATTACCAATTTTGGTCAATATCAGAAATTAATATAAATTAAGAATCTATATGTTTAGATAGCTCATATTCGATTGTATATAAGAATGATCAATTGAAACCTTTAATCTGACTGATTGTTATTTTTAGTTGTTTATATGTTCATAGAATCCACCTTGGCGAGAACTCCCCCCAACGACAAGCCAGGCTCGACGGAAGAATCGTCTTTCGGGAGACGAAGGTGAAAACACCGAAGCCTCTCGGAAGATCGTTGCGCCATAAGCTCGCGGTTCTGCTCGTCATCACGGCCGTCATGACGACCGGGGGGATTTTCGTCAGTGTTCTGGAACAAAATCGGGATCTTGACCTGCGGGCCCGGCTGCTCGCCTTGGCCACAGACCGCGCCGACACCATGGAACGCGAGGCCGCTCTCGCGTTGCAGCATCTTTTCACGCTGAGCACCCTTCTGCGGCAAAACGACGGGGAAATGGAGAACTTCGATGCCATCGCCGGCGAGATGATCCGGCGAACCCCGGATGGCATCCTCAATCTACAACTGGCTCCGCAAGGGGTCGTCCGCCGCATCTTTCCCTTGGCGGGAAACGAAAAAGCCATCGGCCACAACCTTTTCCAAGACCCGAACCGTCGCGCCGAGGCGCTCAAAACCCTGGAGTCCCGGCAACCGATGCTCGCCGGACCGTTTCCCCTGGTGCAGGGGGGCTTTGGCGTGGCCGCCCGCCTGCCGGTATTCCTCGATAAACCGTCAGGCGAAGTGTTTTGGGGATTCGTCAATGCGGTATTCCCCGTCGACCGGCTCGTCGCCGCAAGCCGCCTGCCGATATTGGCATCCCGTAAAATCAGCTACCGGCTGATCAAACCCGACGGCGGCGCCGACCTGCCGATTGCGCGTTCCGAAAAACCCGTCTCGGGCCGGCCGCTCTCCGTCAAAGTGAGCATGCCCAACAGCGAATGGCGTCTCGATGTTTCCCCCGAGAACGGCTGGCAGGATCCCCCCCGACGGATGACGGAGGTTCTTGCCGTCCTGGTTGCAGCACTCCTCGCCGGCAAGATCGCCGATATGACGCTCATCCAGTTTTCGATGCGCAAGGCATTGGAACAACTGGCTGAAAGCGACGGCCTTACCGGACTTTACAACCGTCGGAAACTGGATGAGCTGTTCCTCCGGGAATGCGAACGATCCAATCGCTTGGGGACCCGTTTGGCGGTCATCATCGTCGATCTGGATCATTTCAAGTCGATCAACGACTCATTCGGCCATTTGACCGGAGACAGCGTCCTGACCGCGGTGGCGCAGTGCCTTCAACATTCCGTCAGGAATACCGATGTCGTCGGTCGCTGGGGAGGAGAGGAATTTCTGATCCTTTGCCCGGGGACCACACTCGCCGGCGCCCGTCATCTTGCGGAAAAGCTGCGCCAGGAGATCCCGCGAGAGACACCCAATCCAACCGTCGGACGAACGACGGCATCGTTCGGGGTGGCCGAATTCAATGCCGGGGAACCCCCTCAGACCCTGCTCCAACGCGCCGACGACGCCCTTTACAAGGCCAAAATGGCCGGACGGGATTGCGTCGCCGTCGAAACGGGAGCGACGACGCCCGATACCCCCGGCCTGCCGGACGGACCGATCCATCTGGACTGGAGGACCGAATACGATTGCGGTCACCCCCTCATCGATGGACAACACCGGAACATCCTCGCCCTGACGGAGAGGGCGGTCTCCGCGGCGGTTTCCGGACGGCCGAAAGAACAGGTCAAAGCCGGCATCGGCGCGCTTCTGACGACGATCGAACAACATTTCCGGGACGAGGAGCGGATCCTTTACGAAATCGGATTCGAAGGGGCCGAGCAGCACCGGCGCCAGCACCTGGCTCTCCTCAACAAGGCTAAGGAAATCATCGTCGACTACGAAGTCGGAATCCTTACCTCGGGAGATCTTTTCCAGTTCCTGGCGGGCGAATTGGTGCTTCGCCACATGAACAGGGAAGACGCGGCCTTCGCCCCCCTCCTCCGACAGATTTATCAGCAAAGATCTGCCGAGAGCGAGCCGGGGAACTCAAGGTTGGCGGAAAAAATCAGCGCCGCCCGGTGGCGCGTTCCTGCTCTCCAGACCCTTTGGCTGAGCATCGTTTCCGCCCTGCTGGCAAGCACGATGCTGATCCCCGGACATTTTCTCCAGCGCCTCGCCTGGGTCGAGACGGGCGACCTGGCCGGAGCGGACGGCGGTTGGCGGGAAAGAACCGGCGATACCGACCTTCTCTCCATGTGGAGACTCCAACTCGCGCTGTCCGGTGGCCTGTTCGTTTTCCTGGTTGCCGGCGCCACGGTCTTCATCGCGAGAACCGAACGCGCCAATCGGGCACGCGCCCTTGCCGAGGCGGGAACCAACAGCGCGACGCGGAAACTCAAGGCGGTCATGGAAACAAGCTTCGAAGGAATCGTCATCACGAGGCAGGGAAATATTATCGAGGCGAACGATCAATTTCTGTCAATGACCGGCTATGAGCGGAAAGAAATCATCGGCAAGGATGTGGAGCCTCTTCTTCCGCCATCGGAGAGACCCGCCATCATGCATAATATAATGCATGGAAAAGAATCGCTGACGGAGCACACGATGATCGCCAAAGATGGGCGAATTCTCTTTATCGAGGCTCACGGCCGCACCATCACGACCTCCGGACAAATGGAACGGATCACCACGCTTCGGGACATCACCGCGCTGAAAAACCATCAGCAGCAACTCGATCGCGCGGCCCATTTCGACCCGCTGACCGTCCTGCCCAACCGTTCGCATTTCGTCGACCACTTGCGCCAGGCTTTGCATCAGTGCCGCAAAAGGAAGCAACCGCTTGCCGTCGCCTACCTCGACCTCGACGCCTTCGCCTCACTCAACGACCGTCACGGACGCTACCTGGGCGACGAAATGCTGACCCTGCTCGGTCAACGCATCCGGATGTCCCTGCGCGACGAGGATATGATCGGGCGAATCGGCAGCGACGAATTCGCCATCATCCTTTCCGGGGTGGGCAGAGACGGGAATCCGCACCCCATCATGGAGCGGTTGCTGAATATCGTCTCGGCCAGGGCCACGCTGGCCGGCCAACGGATCGCCACCTCGGCCAGCATCGGCATCGCCTTCTTTCCGGGCGACGGGGGCGATCCCGATCAATTGTTGCAGCGTTCCAACCAGGCCATGTACGCCGCCAAGGAAGCGGGAGGAAACGCCTACCACCTTTTCGACAGCGATACAGAATGGGAAAACACCGCTGGGAAAGACATCAGAAGGTCGCCGGAGAATTGACCCACAGAATCCGCGCCTCCTCCTGACCGACGTTCACATAGGCATGCGGATGGTCGGAACGGAAATAGAAAGAATCCCCCACCCCCAGGCGAAAGCGCCGCTCGCCGATCGTCATCTCGACGACGCCCTGCAAAACATAGCCGACCTCCTCGCCCTCATGCTGGATGGCCCCGTTGCTGCCGCCGCCGGGCGCGATGATATGGATGTTGGCCTGCATGAGCGCCCGATCGATGGACAGCGATTCAAGTTTCAATCCCCGCCCCCGCCCCGAGGGCGTGACCACCAGCACCGGGCGTTCCCCGGCACGCGCGATGACACCATCCTTGTCACCGGCGCCCGTCATCAGACTGGCAATATTGGTGCCGAGGGCCTGCACCAGGCGGTGCAGCAACTGCAATGACGGCAGCACGCGATCGCATTCTATCTTCGAAATCAGGCTTTCCGAACAACCCACCTTGAGCGCCAGTTGCGCCATGGTCATTCCCTGGAGATGCCGGGACATCCGCAAGGTACCGCCGAACGCCGGCGGCATGCCGTCGACCAGGCCGTCGACGGTGTCCGTGTTGATCGATCGTTTGCGCGCCAATCCGACGCCCCCTTCCCCATTTTTCCGGTCAGCTCCGGTCCCGGCAATGAGCCGGGGGAGAATTACGACAGATCGATCGAAAAAACGGAAGTCGTCCAGCAAAAAAACGACGGAAACCGAAAGAGACGAATCTCCGCCGGTCAACCCGCGGAAGACTCCCGCACCCAGGCCCGCAAACTTTTCCAGGCGCCGTCGCGAACCCTTTCCATGGCGGAGATCTCCTCCGGCCGCAGGGTCTTGAACCGTCCCTGCATGGCGAGATAGTCGGCAAGGGGAACGAAGGCTTCCGGATCGCGATTGAGTCGGGCGGCCCCGTCCCGCCACTCGACGAGCGGCCACAGACCGGTATCGACCACCGACTTGCCGAGCCGAATGGTGGCGTCCGACTCGCACGCCCATCCCGTCGGGCATGGCGCGTAGACGTGAAGAAAGGACGGTCCATCGATACTCCCCGCGATCTCGACCTTGCGCAGGAAGTCGGTTGGGTAACCGACGCTCGCGGTGGCGGCAAAAGGCACCCCATGGGCCGCGGCGATACGGACCAGATCTTTTTTCGGCGCCGGGCTGGACGGCCGGAAGCCGCCGGGCGAGGTGGTGGTGCGGGCCCCCCAGGGAGTGGCCCCGCTCCTTTGGATGCCGGTATTCATATAGGCTTCGTTGTCGTAGCAGATATAGATGATCCGCTCCTTCCTGTCGAAGGCGCCGGACAACGACTGCAGTCCGATGTCGGCGGTGCCGCCGTCGCCGGCGAACCCCACCACATGCACGTCCCGCAAGCCCTTGGCGCGGACCGCCGCGGCGATGCCGGAAAGAACGGCCCCGGTCGCGGCGAAGGGAGAGATCATGGCATTCACACCGAGCGCCATCTGCGGATAGATGAAACCGACGGCGGACATGCAGCCGGCCGGCATGACGACGTAGGAACGCTCCCCCAGCACCTTCAGGGTCCAACGCACCACCAGGCTTCCGCCGCAACCGCCGCAGGCCTTGTGCCCCAGGAAATATTCCTCGGCAGACAAGTTCTTCAGGGAAATCGTCATCGGGACGCCTCCAGTCCGACGAACCGCACAGACCGGGCCGGCTCATCCCCATCGCGCCCCGCCGCCCGCGCCAGGTCGTCGAACATCGCGATGATCTGCCCCCGCGAGATATCCTGCCCCCCCAGGCCGGCGATGAAATTGCGCACGGGCGGTAAGCCGGCCGGAGCGGAGGCCTCCGCCTGATCGTAGAGCGCGGCCTTGACCTCCAGGGCAACGCCGCCCTGATGCCCGAACGAGATATCCTTTTCGAGAATCCCGATGGCCGCAACCGCCGCGCGGCGCAGGGGGCCGAACAGCAATCGCCGCAAGTCCTCGGACGGAAACGGCCGCAAATAGCGGATCCGCAGCAATCCGACGCGCAGGCCATCGGCACGCAGGTCGTCGATCACGTCGCGTACCGTTCCGGCGATGCTGCCCAGGGTGATCATGACCAGTTCGGCGTCGCCGCAACGATAGGGCTCGATCAGATCGGCCGAGCCGCGCCCGAAGATCTCGGCGAAACGCCCGCCCACGTCACGGATGGGCTCGGCGGCCGCCACCATGTCGCGATGCTGGCGATATTTGAAGCCGGCATAGTCGCCGGGCCCCGCCGAAACGGCCAGGCTTTGCGGCCTGAGGAGATCGAAGGTGCCGGGGTAGCCCGGCGGAAAGTCGGGCGGCGGCAGAAAGGCGTCGACCGTGTCCTGATCGGGAACGATGACGGGTTCGTAAGTATGGGTGAGGACGAACCCGTCCAGATTGACCAGGACCGGCGTGCGCACCCGGACGTCTTCGGCGACGGCATAGGCCTGGATGATCATGTCGAGACTTTCCTGGGCGGTTTCGGCATAGACCTGAATCCATCCCGAGGAGAGCAGCGCCAGCGAATCGCTTTGATCGCCGTAGATATTCCAAGGCAGCGCCAGGGACCGGTTGGCGTTCATCATCACCAGGGGGAAGCGCCCGCCCGAAGTGTAATGAAGGCATTCGGCCATATACATCAGGCCTTGCGACGACGTGGCCGTGAAGGTCCGCACGCCCATCGCCGCGCTCCCCATCACCAGGGCGAGAGCCGAATGCTCGGATTCCACATGCACGAATTCCGCGGCCAATTCCCGCGATTCGACCATTTCCGACAGGCGCTCGACGACGATCGTCTGCGGCGTGATGGGATAGGCGGCGATCACGCGGGGCCGACTGAGCCGCACGCCTTGCGCGACGGCCTCGTTGCCCGAGAGAAAATGCAGCTCGCTCATCGCTCGATGCGCCCCTTCCGCTCGTCGCGCATTTCGATGGCGCCCTTCGGGCATTCCACGGCGCAAACTCCGCACCCCTTGCACCAATCCGGCGCGACCCGGGGAGTTCCGTCCCCCTCCTTGGCGATCGCGCCATCCGGACAATAGAGGAAGCAGAGCCCGCACCGCGTGCAAGCGACGGTGATTTCCGGCCAGCGGGTACGCCATCCGCTATTGGAAGAGGTGAGATGTCCCGCGTCGAGTTGTGGCGCCAGCGGCCATCCGTCGGAAACCGAGCCCCCCGCGCGAAGGGAGCACGCCGCCGTGCGCCGCTCAGCCATGACCATATCTCCGCGCGGCGTCCCCCGTTTCCGACGAAGCGCGACCGACCTCCCATCCGCACCGGAAGGCCGCGACATTCTTCCCCCCTTTGGCCCCCTGACCGAACTCCGCGACGATTCCGGCGGTGACGGCGTCGATCGGCAGCAGGCCGGTAAGCCCGATGAAGACGCCCAGCAAAACGGTGTTCGTATGGTCCGAACCCAGGATGTCACGAGCGATCTTCCGGGCCGGAACGCGGAAAAAACGCTCGCCGGAACCGGCATCGGTCGGACCGGCCTCGGCGTCGATGATGACCAGGCTTTCCGCCACGAGAAAATCCGTCGAGACCTGATCGAGAAGGGATTCATCCATCACGACGGCGACATCGGCCCGCCGGACGGCGCTCCGGTCCCGGATCGGACGATCGGCGATGCGGGTATAGGCGAAGACCGGCGCACCGCGCCGTTCCGGCCCGAAGGAAGGAAACGCCAAGGCCTGCTTCCCGGCAAACCGCACGGCCGCGAGGCCCAGAAGGCGGGCGGCGGTAAACGCCCCTTGCCCACCGCGTCCCAGCCAGACCGTCTCATGCATGGTGGTCGGCATGCCACAACTCCCGTAGGTGAAGAAGGCGCTCCCCTGCCGCGGCCAGGGTTTCCTCCTTCTTGGCGAAATGAAAGCGGATGTAATTGCGAACCGGTTCGCGAAAGAAGCTCGATCCGGGAACCGCCGCTACGCCGACCCGGCGAATCAGCCATTCGCTGAAGCTGATGTCGTCCTCGCCGGTGCCGTCGATGAAGGGAGAGATGTCGACCAGCACGTAATAGGCGCCCTGCGGCGGATAGTAGGCGAGACCGGCCTTGTCCAGGCTGGACAGGAACAAGGCGCGCTTGCGCGAATAGGCCGCCGCCAGACCGGTGTAATAGTCCGAAGGGAAGCGCAGGCCCTCCACCGCCGCGGCCTGCAACGGCGCGGCGGCGCCGACGGTCAGGAAGTCATGAACCTTCTTCAGGCCGTCGACGACGGCGGCCGGCGCGATGGCGTAACCGAGACGCCAACCGGTGATCGAATAGGTTTTCGACAGCGAGGAACAGGAAACCGTCCTCTCGAACATGCCGGGCAGCGAGGCGAAATAGCGATGACGATGCGGCTCGAACACGATGTGCTCGTAAACCTCGTCGGTAATGACGAAGACGTCGTGCCGCTCCGCCAACCGGGCAATGGTCAGCAATTCCCCCTCGGTGAAGACCTTTCCCGACGGATTGGAGGGATTGCACAGGATCAACGCCTTCGGTTTCCGGGCGAAGGCGGCCTCGAGGACCGCCTCGTCGAACGTGAAATCCGGTGGCACCAGCGGAACGAAGATCGGCTTGGCGCCGCTCAAAATGGTGTCCGCCCCGTAATTCTCGTAGAACGGCGAGAAGACGATCACCTCGTCGCCGGGATTGCACACCGTCAGCATGGCGGCCATCATGGCCTCGGTGCTGCCGCAGGTGACGACGACGTTGCGATCCGGATCGATGTCGAGCCCCATGAAGCGGCTTTGCTTTTCGGCAAGCGCCCGTCGAAATTCCGGATCCCCCCAGGTCACCGCATATTGATGAGGGCCGTTGCGCATGGCGCGCGCCCCCGCCTCGATGATTTCGTTCGGCGGATCGAAGTCCGGAAATCCCTGGGACAGATTGATGGCGCCGTATTGGTTGGAAATGCGGGTCATCTTGCGAATGACCGATTCCCCGAATCCGCTGATTCTTTTGCTTGTCTGGGGCACGCTCGTCTCTATTTCACACTAAATAAAAAGTTATATAAAAATTTTCCATTTGCTCGCGCTGTTGAAGCGAATATATTCACCATTCTTCTAGATTAATATAGAAACGAGAGGCGAGCAATGGCTGTCGGGATCAAGCGCGTCGTGGACAATGATCCGGCCTACTGGGATGCGGCTTTGGAAACCCAGAGCCGCCGGGATTGGGACGACCTCAAGCTGGCGCTCCTGCAAAAGCATCTCCGCCACGCCTATGCCAATTCCCCCTTCTACCGCTCGAGTTTCGACGCCGCCCGGGCCCACCCCGACCAGGTGAAGAGCCTCGATGACATCCGCCGCTTCCCCTTCATCAATAAGCGCACGCTGCGGGACCGGCAGTTGGCCGTGCCGCCGTTCGGCGATCTGGTGGCCGTCCCGGAGCGCGACATCGTCTATATCTCGGCCTCCAGCGGCTCGACCGGCGTTCCCACCGCCTCGCCCTTCACCCAGGGCGATTTCGACGACTGGATCGATTACGAAGCCCGGCAGTTCTGGTCGTCGGGCATGCGGCCCACCGACCGTTATTGCCACTCGCTGAATTTCTCGCTGTTCATCGGCGGACCTTGCGTCCTGGGCGCGCAGAAGCTGGGGGCGCTCAGCATCCATGCCGGCACGGTTCCATCCGAGCGGCTGCTGCAGATCCTGCGGCAATTTCAGGCCAGCATCATCTGGACCACGCCGTCCTATGCCTGGTACCTGGGCGAGACCGCCCAGAAAGAGGGGATCGACCTCAGGAAGGATCTTGCGGTGCGCCGCATCTTCGTGGCCGGCGAACCGGGGGGATCCATCGCCGAGACGCGCAACCGCATCGAGGATTTATGGGGCGCCTCGGTCTACGATTATTACGGCCTGTCCGACATTTTCGGCTCCTGCGCCGGCATGTGCGAGGAAAAGAACGGCCTGCACTGGGCCGAGGATCATATCCTGGTCGAGGTTCTCAATCCCGAGACCGGTGAACCGGTGGCCGAAGGCGAACGCGGCGAGATGGTGCTGACGACGCTGAAGAAGACGGCGCGCCCGATGATCCGCTTCCGCACCGGCGACATCGTCAGCTTCACCTCGGAACCCTGCGCCTGCGGCCGCACCGCGATCCGCATGGAGGGCGTGCACGGACGCGTCGACGACATGCTGATCATCAAGGGGGTGAACATCTTTCCGAGCGACGTCGAATCCATCGTGCGCCGCGACCATGACCTGACGGGCGAATACAAGCTGGTGGTCGAACGGATCAATCACCTGGATCAGCTGACCGTCGAGATCGAAAAGATCGTCGGCTACAACGGCAGCGACGAGGACCTGGCCCAACACTTCAGCAAGCGGCTGAAATCGGTAACCGGCGTCACCGCCAAGGTGACGGTGCTGCCCCCCGACACCTTGCCGCGGGCGACACACAAGGCAAAGCGCGTCGAAGACCGCCGGACCGGAGTCTGGAACTGATATCCTGCCCCCCTTGCCTTTGAAGCGAAATCACGAAGATCCCGCGCGCCCCCAGTCATGGGAGGATGTATCCTTTCGGGATATCCATGACCCGCGCGGGAAATTGAGGAGAACGACGCAATGGCCAATGTGAACCGCCTGCGCGACTTCGTCATCGAAGCCACGCATCTGGTGGAAAAGCATCGCGATAACGAATCCGCCCTGCTGGCGGAGGCCAAACCGCTGCTCGCCGGACTTATCGCCTCGGACGACTGGTTGCCCGAGGACTATGCCGTCGCCGATCCCTTGCGCTACCGGCAGTATCTTCTTCATGCCGATCCGCTGGAACGTCTCTCGGTGGTCAGCTTCGTCTGGGGCCCAGGCCAGCGCACGCCGGTCCATGACCACCGGGTCTGGGGACTGGTCGGCGTGCTGAGGGGCGCCGAACTGTCCACCGGATTCAGCCGCGCCTCCGACGGACGCCTTGTTCCCGGCCAGGAAGACCGCATCGAATCCGGCGACGTGGTGGCCGTATCGCCCACCATCGGCGACATCCACAGCATCGCCAACGCCCTGCCCGACGCCCCATCGATCAGCATCCACGTCTATGGCGGCAACATCGGCGCCGTCCGCCGCGCCTCCTTCGATCCGCAGACCGGCGAGGAACGCCTTTTCATCTCCGGCTATTCGAACGAACGCCTGCCCAATCTGTGGGACCGCTCGCGGGAGAATGGATGACATGCCCCGCCCATTCCAACCGGAAGATCTGCGCCGCCGCTGGCGGGACGGAAGCGAAATCGCCCTTTTCGACGTTCGGGAGGAAGGGCCTTACGCAGACGCCCATCCGCTTTTCGCCATATCCCTTCCCCTGACGCGGATCGAAAGCGACATTTTCGATCTGGTTCCCCGCCGCAACGCCCCGATCGTCCTCTATGACGACGGCGAAGGCCTGGCCGAACGGGCCCGGTCCCTGATCGAAGGCCTGGGCTATTCCGACGTGACCATCCTGGAAGGCGGGCTACGGGGCTATGAGCGTCGGGGCGAACTTTACCGCGACGTCAACGTTCCCAGCAAGGCGTTCGGCGAATTGGTGGAAAGCATCCGTCACACGCCCTCGCTCGCGGCATCCGAGGTCAAGGCGTTGCTGGACGGCGGCGCCGACATGGCCATCCTCGATTCACGCCGCTTCGAAGAATACCGCACGATGAGCATCCCCGGCGGAATCAGCGTACCGGGCGGTGAACTGGTATTGCGCGCCGGCGATGCCGCCCCCTCGCCCGATACCCTGGTCATCGTCAATTGCGCCGGCCGCACGCGCAGCATCATCGGCACGCAGTCGCTGATCAACGCCGGGCTTCCGAACCGGGTGGCGGCTTTGCGCAACGGCACCATCGGCTGGACACTGGCCGGCTTTCCCCTTGACCGCGGACGAACGGAGAGCTTTCCGCCGACCAGCGAAACCGCCCGCGCCGGAGCCCGCGCCGCAGCTGCCCGGTGGGCCGAGCGTGTCGGGGTCCGCGTCATCTCCCGCGCCTGGCTGAGGGATTGGCTGACCGAAAGCAACCGCCACACCCTTTATCGTCTGGACGTCAGGACGCCCGAGGAATATGCCGCCGGCCATCCCCGGGGATTCCGATCGGCGCCCGGCGGTCAACTGGTGCAAGCCACCGATGAATGGGTGGCGGTACGCGGCGCCCGCATCGTTCTTTTCGACGACGATGGCGTCCGGGCCAGGATGACCGCATCGTGGCTGGTGCAAATGGGCTGGCAGGCCGTCGTCCTGGAGGAAGGCGCCCTGCCTTGCGACGAGACGGGAACCCCGGCCCGGCAAAGACCGCCGATACCTCCGGGCCGACCGCCGCTCTCGCCGGCCGATCTCGATCGATGGGGGCCGGAGGCCTGCGTCCTCGACCTGGCGCGCAGTCCGGAATACGCCGCCGGCCATATTCCGGGCGCCCGGTTCGTCCTGCGCTCCCGCTTCGCCGCCGACCTGCCGGACCTGCCGGGCGCGGGGCCGATCGTTCTCACCTCGCCGGACGGCGCCGCCGCCGCCTATGCCGCGGAGGAAGCGGCGCGCCACACCCGCCGCCCCGTCCATTTCCTGACGGGCGGAACCAAGGCCTGGAGCGACGCCGGCTTTCCGCTTGAACATGAAGCGCATCACTGGCTATCCCCCGCCATCGACGTCTACAAGCGTCCTTACGAGGGGACCGACAACGCGGCCGACGCCATGCAAGCCTATATCGACTGGGAACTGCAGCTCGTGGCGCAACTGGCCAACGACGGCGTGTCCAACTTTCACGTGGTCCGTCCGGAAGCCCCTTAGCGGCACCATCGCCCCACCTGAAATTATATACATAAATAATATGTTATAAATTAAGAATTAACATGTTCATTGACACAAACCACGCCGGGAAATACCATTAGATCAATGGAATGATGCCGTAGGGTAGCGATGATGGCCAAGGCAAACGCCGTTGTGATCGATCTTGAGGAATTTCGCCGCCGCCGCGATTCGGCGCGCGACAAACATGTCCCTTCCGCCAGTCAGCAGGCCTGCCCGATGATGATGTGGTATCCCGTCCCCGTCTGGTACGTATTGCCCTACTGGCAAGCCATGTGACGTCGATGCCGAGGGAGGGTTTGCCGCCCGGCGAGGCACAACTGACGTCGGATATCGTCGCCGGCTCGCCCAACGGACTGGTTGGCATCGTCGGTGAAAACCTTCGGCGCTTGAGAACGCGCAGGGGTCTGTCTCTTGAACGTTTGGCCAAGGTGAGCGGCGTCAGTCGCGCCATGCTGGGCCAGATCGAACTGGGCCGCAGCGCCCCCACCATCAATGTTCTTTGGAAGATCGCCCATTCCCTGGATCTTCCCTTCTCCGCCCTGATCAGCGAAGCCCCCACCCAGGACCAGGCGATGGTCATGCGGCGCTCCGAAAGCAAGATCCTGCTGTCGCAGGACGGTCGTTTTTCGTCGCGCGCGCTGTTTCCCTTCGATGGGGAACGCAAGGTTGAATTCTATGAATTACGCCTGGCCGGACAGGCCGTGGCCAAATCCGAAGCCCATGCCGTCGGCACGACCGAAACGATCGTCGTGAACCGGGGGCAATTGGAGGTGGAAATTCACGGACGTGTTCACCGGCTCGACGTCGGCGACAGCGTCATCTTCGAAGCGGATGCTGATCACGCCTATCGCAATCCGGGTCATGACGAGGGACTTTATTACCTCGTCATGACCTATGTCGAAAGCCGCCTCTGAAAATTTACGCGTTCGCCGATGAACGCCCCGGCATCACGCCATGCAGCACATCATCGGCATGCCGCCGCAGGTCATCATCATCGGCATGCCCATGGCCATCATGGACGCCATCTTCTCGCAGCACATCTTCATCATTTCCATGGTCATGCCGCCGTCCATCGGCATCATCTTGCAGACCATGCCGGCATCGGTCATCTCGACCGTCATCTTACACATCGGCATCATCATCGGCATCGGCATACCCATACCGCCACCCATCATCGGCATCGGCATGCCCATGCCACCGCCCATCATCGGCATCATCATGGACATCATGTTGGGCATCGTCATCATTCCCATGGGCATGTTCATCGGCATTTGCATGGGCATCGGCATTTGCATCGCGGGCATCATTTTCGAGGATCCTTCTATCTTTTTCGAACCAAACGGCGTCGATGGGCAGAGTATCCCCACCATCCCGCAACGCAGCAACCGGCATATCGGAGCCGCCTGCGGTTTGATCCAATAAAACGGAAGCCCCTCCATCAAAGGCGGCGAGATATCCAGGATATCGGCATTTCCTCCGTTATCTTGGAAAAAGACATGAAAGCCGTCGCATCGGCACATACCTCGATATGCAGAAACGATGTCATGCCAAATGCTTATCCCAACCTGCGATGATCAAAACTGATCAGCACCCCTCAGGCGCCGGGCGGATTTCTCCGAAACCCTCAGGCTTTCGCTCGCATAAGCTCGCTGGCCCGATATCAAGACGCGGTCGAGGCGATCGACGTGAATATCGGAGGAACAGCCGTTGCCCCACCCGCCGCACCGAAACCGCACGCAGCCAGATGGGCTGCCAATTCTTCCGCCTGCCGGCGGATGTCGGGAACCGCCGTCACCTCCCAGAAACGTCCGCGGGTGACCGGCCCCAAGGCGAACAGACGTTGGTTGGGTCGTCCATCCGCCGCCAACAGGCGCAGATCCTCCGCCACATCGAACCCCAGCCGCAGCTCATCCGGCCGGACCAGCCCATCGTTGAGCAAGGTCTTCAGCAACGGCTGGGAAACGCGGGCGACGTCGGTCGCCGGACCCGAGCAATTGATGACGGTTCCCACCGTCACGCTCCGCGTCTGTTCACCGCCGCGCGGACGATAGACGACCTCGATGCCATCTGCTCGCTCCTCCGCGGCGACGATCTGGCCGGCCGCGATGGAAAGCCGTCCTTCGTCGCGCATCCCGGCGAGCCAGTCGTCCACCTGTGGCGCCAAACGGTGACGATGCACACCCCACCAGGGGCGCAGGTGGCGGAGAAAACGCCGGCGTTCCTCCGAAGACATGCATCCCCACCACTGCTGGAGATAAGGCCGCATCCCATCCAGCAGGGCGTGCCAATCGCTTTCCGCCGCCCTTCGCCGGACCTGGCGCAACAGGTGGCTCAGGCGGACGGGCGGGGCAATATCCTCCGTCCAGGGCAGAGGTTCCCCCACGTCCGCATGGCGAAGCGGCAACAAGCCATGCCGGGACAGGGCCAGAACCGGCCCTTGATGACCGCGCCTCGACAGACAAAGCACGCAATCGATCATGCTGAGTCCGGTGCCGATGACAAGGATGGACTCGGAGGGGGGGATGGCGTCCAGTCGCGGCCGGTTCCAGGAATCCGCGACATAACGGGCCGATGTCCTGAGGCCGGCCAGCGCGCCGGATGCCTCGGGAGGAAAGTTGCCGACGGCCAACACCACCGCATCCACGTTCAACGAACGCCCCCCGGCCAGGGCAATGCTCGCCGAGGATGGGCCGAAAGTCAGCCCCACGGCCTCGTCGGGAATCAGATTGAGGCTGAGATACCCCCTTTTCCGACGCAATTGCTCCTTGAGAATGCCCTGCAGATATTGGCCGTAGACCGCGCGCGGCACGAAAGCCTTGGGATCGCCATCCTCCGGATCGCACCGTGAGAGCCAGCGTCGAAAATGATCGGGGTCGTCTTCGAACGCGCTCATGCGGCTGGTCCGCACATTCAGCAGATGACCGGGATCACTGGTGGAATAGGCCAGCCCCTGACCGAAAGCGGGCCGACGTTCGATCAGATGGATGCGACAAGGCAACCGCCGCAGAAGATGGACCGCCAGAAGCGAGCCGCTGAAGCCAGCGCCAATAATGCCGAAGGACGGATAAGGAGGCGGCATGATCACATCCTGACGCTTTGTCCCGGCCCGGGTGGAAGGCCTCCGGAGCGAAGGCTTACCAGATATGACAGGTGGGAAGGACGAATGGCCCGCGCAACCACGCCGGCGAAAGATGGCTGCAACGCCACTCAGCTTCCCTCCGCGGCGAGCAGCTCGGGAAAGAACAGGTCCCGCCAGCTTTCCGGGCGGTTCTTGATGGAGCCGGTTCGCGCCATGAACTGGGCGAATTGAACGACGTTGCGCGTCGCCGTGGTGTAGCGAGTGCCGGGATCGCCGATCAGGGCTTCGACCTGCTCCAGGCTGAGGGAGGGCTTCTCGGCGGCCAGATAAATCCCGGCCGCCCTGTGGCGATCGGTCTCGCTGATCCGGTCAGCCTCGGCAACCGCCCCGATCAGCGCCTGATTGAGGCCGGGATGGTCGACCCGCACGCGGTTGGCGGCAAACAGGAGGATGGTCGCCCCGCCGCCGCCGAGAACGTCGCCGGCGGCGAAGACCCGATGGACCCGCTTGTCCTGAAGTTCCTGATGGCGAGCATGCTTTTCGATCAGATGATCATGCTCGGCGATGATCAACGGCAGATAGGACAAACCGAGCTGTTTTCCAATGCGGATGGAGGTCGTCTTCGCCAAGGCGGGCTGAACGGAGACCAGGCAACCGGCCCCCAGAAGAAGAGAAAAGAATCGTCGAAAAAGGTGCATGAGGCAGTTCCCGGCCGGATCTCAGAAGATCTCGGCCGCTCCATTGGTGATGATGACGGTGCCGCTTGCCGGATCGACGTCGAGCCAATCGCCGGTGGCGATGGCCCTGGTCACGTCGATCTCGAAGCGATCGATGATGGGAAGGCCGTCGAAAGCCGGGCTCTGGGCCATGATCTGATCGGCAGCATTGAGCAACAGCGCCTTCAGGCAAAGTCCGCGCTGATTCATGTCGCGCAGCATCCTGGCGGTGGCGCCCCCACCCTGGGCCGCGTTAAGAACCAGGATGACGTCGACGCAGCTCCTGCCCATCAAGGCATGGCCGGACCGCGGGAAGATGCCCCGGACAGGATCAAGGCCATCGCGATTGTCGGAGGCGGCCAGGGCGATGCCGGAAACGGCGGCGCCGGTGCCCGGATGCCCACGCAGAACCATGTAGCTCATGGGACCTCCCCCCCGGCGATGGCCTCAAGCCGGGCCATACCGGAAACACCAGGATCCCCGGCATCGATAAACCGGCCGACGTCCGGCAAACGCTCCATCGCTCGCCGGCGAACCACCCTTCTTGTTCCGTCCTGCATAGCCTTCTCGGCGTCCTTCACCGTTACGTCGCCTCTAAAATACACAAAATAAAATGTTATATTATTTAAATATAACTCGTTACGTAGATTTATTCAGTAAAAACGTTTTGCAAGTGTGTTTTTTAGAAAAATTGCGGGAATCCACCGCAAAAATCCTTAGACAATCCATATTGTCTATGTGTTTAATATACTAACTACAGATTTTCTATGAGATTTGAGATATGCCGATCGGAAAATATGTAATTTTGGCCGCAGGCGCCCTTGCCGGGCTCCTCGCCCTTCCGCCCCTCTCCCAGGCCGAGGAGGTACCGGCCGTGGTGCGATTCGGCTATCTGAACGGCCCCCGCCCGTGGATTTTGGGCAAGGCCGACCAGTCTTTCGACAAGGCTTTGGGGACCAAGGTACAGTGGATCAATTTTCCCAACGGCCCCAATGAACTCAATGCCCTGGCCGCCGGCGAGGTCGATATCGGACGCATCGGTTCGGTACCGACCGTATCGGCCCTGGTCCGCAAAGTTCCGATCAAGGTGATCGCCGTCTCCGGCGTGATCGCCACCAGTGAACGCCTGATCGCCCGCAAAGGCATCGACAGCGTCAAGGCGCTGGAGGGACATGCGGTCGCCTACCCGCCGGGGTCGACCGCCCATTACGCCCTGCTCGCCGCCTTCAAGGTCCATCAGGTCGATGTCTCGAAGGTCCGGCAGGTGCAATTGAAACCCGGGGACCTGCTCGCCGCCTGGAAGCGGGGCGACATCGACGCGGCCTATGTCTGGGGGCCCTTCTCCCAGCAGTTGGAAGGTGAAAACGGCCACGCCATCCTGGCCACCAAGGATCTGCAGCCGGCCGGCTATTTCCTGTTCAACGATTACGTGGTGCGCAAGGAATTCGCCGAAAAATATCCCGGCCTCGTCGTTAAATTCCTGAAGACCTTCGGCGACACCGTGGCCCGCTACAAAGCCGATCCCGACGGTTCGGCGGCCATCATCGCCAAGGAATTGGACCAGGATCCGGCGGCGGCCAAGGATACCCTGGCGGGATTGATCTATCCTCCGTTGAACGAACAGCGGACCACGGCATGGCTGGGCGACGGCCACGACAGCGGCAATGCGGTGATCACCAAGAGTTTCGCCGATACCGCGCGCTTCCTTGTCGAGCAGGGAGAATTGCGCGCTGCGGATCTGCCGTCCGATTTCGCACCCTTCATCGACACCAGCTTCCTCGCCAAGGCGGTCGCCGCTCCATGAGCACGGCTTCCGTGGCTCGCTCGGCCCGGCTTGGTCCGCTCATCAGTATCGCCTCGGTTGCCGCCTTCGTCCTTCTTTGGTACGAGGCGGCCCGCCTTGGCTGGGCCAGTTCGCTGATCCTGCCGGCGCCGGGAGAGGTGCTGGACACCGCCCTGCAGATGCTGAACGACGGTTATCGCCATGTGCCGCTTTGGCAGCATGTGGCGATCAGCCTCGGCCGGGCCCTCGCCGCCTTCGCCGCCGCGCTGGTCGTGGGCATCCCCCTCGGCCTCGCCATGGGGCTGTCGCCCATCTTGTCTTCCATCCTCGACCCCTTCGTGCAATTTCTGCGGCCGCTCCCCAAACTGGCGCTGATTCCACTGGTTATCGTCTGGCTGGGAATCGGCGAAAGCTCCAAAATTTTCCTCATCTTCGTCTCCACCTTGTTCAGCGTGATCGTCGGTGCCGCCGCCGCCGCGGGGTCGGTCAAGGTGGGGCGGTTGCGCCTGGCCCGGGCTTTCGGCGCCACGCGGCGTCAGCAACTGTGGTATTTCGTCCTGCCCAGCGCGCTTCCCGAAATCTTCACCAGCGTCCGGCTGGCCTTCGGGGTCGGATGGACCACTTTGATCGCCGCGGAGATGGTGGCGGCGGATTCCGGTATGGGCTGGATGGTCATCAATGCCAGTTCCTATATGCGAACCGACATCGTCATGCTGGGTATCCTGCTTTTGGGGGTGACGGGCTATCTGCTCGATCTCGCCGTCGTCGGCTTGCAACGCGCCGTCGTTCCCTGGGCGGGGCGCGAGTGAGCGTCAAGATCGCCTTCGAGGAGGTGACGCAAGTTTACGGCGACACCGGCAAAGGCGGCGGCACCCGCGCGCTGGAACATTTTTCGCTGGAAATCGCCGAGCGGAATTTCGTCTGTCTCCTGGGACCGAGCGGCTGTGGAAAATCGACCGTGCTCAATTTGGCGGCCGGTTTCGAGAAACCCAGCGGCGGCAGTGTCCTGATCGACGGAAAGACGGTCACCGGTCCCGGACGGGATCGCGGCATGGTGTTCCAGGAACCACTGCTGCTGCCCTGGCGCAACGTCATCGAAAACGTAATGCTGGGCCCCTGTCTGGCCGGATGGCCGAAAGTCGAGGCCTTGGCCCAGGCACGGCATTATTTGCGCCTGACCGGACTTGAACGGTTCGAACGTCATGCCAGCTACGAGCTTTCGGGGGGCATGCGCCAACGTGTCGCCTTGGCCAGGGCCTGGATCGGCGAACCCCCGGTGCTGCTGATGGACGAGCCCTTCGGCGCCCTGGACGCGCAGACACGGCTCGTCATGCAGGAGTTACTGCTGGAAATCTGGGAACAAACGCGCACCACGGTCCTGTTCGTCACCCACGACGTGGACGAGGCGCTGTTTCTGGGGGACCGAGTGGTGGTGATGAGCGCCTCTCCCGGACGGGTGCTGCTCGATCTCGCGGTCGATCTGCCCCGGCCGCGCACCGAGGAAATCCTGACCTCGCCGCGATTCGCCGATGCCAAGCGCCGATGTCTGCGCTTGATCGGCGAAGAAAGCCGAAGGGCCTTCGGCCATCTGGAGGGCGATGGAATCTAGAGTATCCGAGCGTCAAGTCTGACGCACGATACTCTAAAAGCGGCCATTGAGGCCGCAGCCAAGCACGCGGATGCGTGCGCTAAGGCCAAGGGCTTGAAAAACAAGCCCGAGCGGCGTCTCTCGCCCGACGAAGCCGGAGGCGCAGGCGTCATATAAACCTCAGGCTCTGGGGCGATTATTTCGCCCCAGAGCCTGAGCGCATCCGGAACGGATTGTGTTCCGGACCCTTAAGGAGGTGGTCATGCGAGGATTTTCGAACAAAGCGATTATTCCGCTGCTGATGGCGGCATCGCTCTCCTTCCCGGCGGCCGGCGCCGACGAAACGCCGGATGTCCAATTGAAGGCCGTCATCGACGGGCCGCAACGCGGCACGGCCAACCGCGCCCGGGACGTCTACCGTCATCCATACGAAACCCTGCGCTTCTTTGGCATCAGGGAAGACCAGACGGTGGTCGAAATCGAGCCCTCGGGCGGCTGGTGGACCGAAATCCTGGCGCCTTACCTGCGCGATCATGGCACCTATTACGCCGCCGGCCCGGAACGACAGACGACCTCGGCGGAGCAGCAGACTTACCGACGCCAATTCGAGAAGAAGCTGGCCGACGCGCCGAACCTCTACGACAAGGTCGTGGTGACGGAATTCGGCCCCCATGCCCACGATATCGCGCCACCGGAATCGGCAGATCTGGTGCTGACCTTCCGCAATATTCACAATTGGCTCGCCGACGGCAGCGCCGATTCCGCTTTCCAGTCCTTTTTCCGTGCGCTCAGGCATGGCGGGATCCTGGGCGTCGAGGAACATCGGGCGGCGGGCGATCAGCCGCAGGATCCCCTCGCCAAAAGCGGCTACGTCCGGGAAGACGTGGTCATCGCCCTGGCCGAGGCGGCCGGCTTCAAACTCGCCGGCCGCTCGGACATCAACGCCAATCCCAAGGATACGAAAGATTACCCGGCCGGCGTCTGGACCCTGCCGCCGGCTTTGCGGCTCAAGGATCAGGATCGCGAGCGCTATCTCGCCATCGGAGAAAGCGACCGCGCGACCCTGAAATTCATCAAGCCCTGAATCTTGACGCCCTTTTACAGGCCGGCGGCGGCGAAGGCCTTCTTAAGGGCGTTCTTCAGATCGCGCGCCGCCTCAAGACCGATGGAGATGCGCAGCAAGGCGTCCGATACCCCGGCATGGCGCCTTTCCTCGTCGGTCATCGAGGCGTGGGTCATGGTGGCCGGATGGGCGATCAGGCTTTCGAAGCCGCCCAGCGATTCGGCGAGGCTGAACAACTTCCCCGGCCCGGCCAGGGCGTTGACGAAGGCTTCGACCTTGTCCGGGGCCGTCAGTTCGATGCTCAGCATGGCGCCGAAGCCGTCCTGCTGCCGGGCCGCCAGCGCATGCCCCTCATGGGAGGCCAAGCCTGGATAATAGACCTTGGCGACCGCCGGATGCCCCTCCAGATAACGGGCGATTTCCCCCGCCGTCCTGGTTTGCGCCCTGACCCGGAGATCGAGGGTCCGGATGCCGCGCAATACCAGCCAACTGTCGAAAGGCGCCCCGGTCACGCCGACGACATTGGCCCACCAGGCCAGCCTTTCGAAAAGCTCGGGCGACTTCGCCACGACGGCGCCGCCGACCACATCGCTGTGCCCGTTGATATATTTGGTCAGGGAATGAACGACGGCGTCGGCGCCCAGCTCGAGGGGCTTCTGCGACACCGGCGAGAGGAAGGTATTGTCGGCCACCACCAGGGCGCCGACGCCATGGGCCCGTTCCGCCACGGCCCGGACATCGGTGATGCGCAAAAGCGGATTGCTGGGCGTTTCGATCAGAACGACCTTCGGCTTGCCGGCAAAGGCCACGTCCCATGTCGCCGGATCGGTCAAGTCGATGAACTTCAGGCGAAACTGCCCGAGATCGGCGCGCTCGCGAAGCAGGCGGTAGGAACCGCCGTAACAGTCATGCGGCGCGATGATGAGATCGTCGGCCCTCACGTCCGAGAAGATCAGATTGAGCGCGGACAAGCCGGACGAGGTAATGACGGCGTTGTGTCCGCCTTCCAGCTCGGCGATCACCTGTCCCAGGGTTTCGCGGGTCGGGTTGCCGCTCCGCGTATAGTCGTAAAGGCGGCGGTTTCCGAAGGATTCGAATGAAAAATTGCTGGATGTCACCAGGGGCGGAGTGATCGCGCCATAGGCCGCATCCTGGTCGATGCCGGCTTTGGCCGCGATGGTTTGGGGACATAACGAACTGGACTTTTTCAACACCGCTCTCCTGTCAAAGCACAAACTCCGAAACCCGCGACGGATTTGGTTTGCGCAAACAAAGGAGAATGGGTGTGGTCCCGCTCTGCCATCATCTGTCGGCCCAAACGCCGCAGGAATTGGCACCTTGCGACACGGGTCGTAGGCTGCCCCAGCGTCAACGGGCCTTTCCCTCGGCTGGTCTTGATGATGGCCGGGATCCTAGAAAGGGATGGGTGTGTCTGTCAACCGCTTTAGCAGGGTCAATCGGGGTTCCCCGATTGACCCTGGGTAATCTCTTCCGCTTGTCAGCGGATCTTGAAACCGTATTTTTCGTCCAATCCCAATGCCCGGACGATATCGATTCCCTTCTGCAACGCCGGCCCCTCCAGCCCGCGCAAGGGTCGGCGCAATTCGCCCGCCGGCAACCCCAAGGCCTTCATCAACGATTTCACCGCGACGGGGTTGATGGCCGAATAATTGAAGTGCAGCAGAGGCAGAAGCCTCAAATAGGTTTCGCGGAACGCGGCGGCCTGTTGCCAACCGGCCCACGGCGTCGAAATGGTGGCGATTTCCGCCGGCGCGATATTGCCGCCCATATTGGCTGTTCCCTGCCCGCCCAACGACATGGTGGGAACCACCAGGCCAAGATTGGGCGAATCGCAGCACATCACCGAAACGTCAGGGCGGGCCGCCAATATCTGGGCGACCTGACCGACCCGGCCCGTCGATTCCTTGTGGACCACGTAATTGGGGTGGCGGAACAGGCGCAACAGCGCCTCGTGCCCCAGATCCGTCTTCACCCGGGGCGGATTGTTGTAAATCCCCAGCGGCAGGTCCACCGCGTCGGCCACTTCCGCGAAATAGGCTTCGATATCCGCCTCGGACCCGCAGATATAGGCCGGCGCGGCCAGAATCGCCCCATCCGCGCCTTCGGCGGCGGCATAGCGAAGATATTCGATGGTGGTATCGGTGTTGTTGCCGGTACAACCGTAGAACAGTTTCATCCGACCGGTCTTGAATTTGACGGTTTCATGGATGATTTTCCGCCGCTCATCCGGAGACAACATCGAAACCTCGCCGGTCGACCCCATGATCAGGACGGCGGCGGTCCCATTGTCTTCCTGGAACTTCAACAAGGTCCGGAAACCTTCGAAATCGACGGACCCATCCTGGTTGAACGGGGTGATCAGGGCGACGAACGAACCCTCGATCCTCTGCTTGGGCATTGACTTAAGCTCCTCTGCGGCCATGAAGGCCACCTTAATACACACAAAAATTTCTGTTGTACAAAACTTATGACAAACAACCTATCCCATTGGACAATTAAATGCACATGAAAGGTGTGAAATTTTATTGATTTTACCATTTGCGCGTGATGATATTCGCCCCTTCGAATTGAGGGGGCCCATGGCGACGTCACGATGGATCGGAACAGAAGCGGTCGACCGACAGATTGTCCAGCGACATGCTGAGAGGCTGTTCCCGCGCCAATTCGCCGATCAGCCGGGCGGTGATCGGCGCCAGGGTGATGCCGTCGCCTTCGTGCCCGGTCGCCACCAGCAGATTGGTTTTCTTGCGGCTTTTGCCGATGATCGGCTTGCGATCCGGAACGAACGGCCGCGACCCGGCGAAACCACGCAGGACGGCAACCCCGGCCAGGGCGGGCAGCCGCGCCACGGCCTCCTCCACGATCATTCTGGTGACATCGATATCGCCGCTGCGGTCTCCGTCGCGGAAAATGCGGGTGCTGCCCAGCAGCAACTGCCCCTCGGCCGTGGGCTCGACGATGAAGCCGTAGCCCAGACGCTCCCTCGGGTCTTCCGACGTCGCCGCGAGTTCGGGATTGCCCTTGGCGACGAGGTAATGGGCGGAGGCGCAAAAACGGCCGACCAGCGGCCGGGCCATCCTTTCGGTCACCACGAGATCGCCCCGCCGGGGCTCGATGGGCAGGGGCAATCCCAGTTGCTCGCCGATCGCACGGCTTCCCAGACCGGCGGCGAGCACCCATTGTTCCGCCGCGACGCGGATTTTTTCGCCCCCCGAGGTCAGTTCCACCCTCAGCAACCGGTCGCTGGACATCTCGATCGGCGCCATGGCGCTCCGCCAGAAAACACGGGCACCCCTTTCGACCGCCCGTGCCGCCAGCGCCTGGGTCGCGGCGTAACCCGACACATGGGCTTCGCCCGGACAATAAAGGGCGGCATGCACCCGGGGGCCGAAATTGGGCTCAAGAGCCAGCAGTCCCGGCCGGTCCCGCAGTTCCGCCACCACGCCGGCGGCGCGCAGTTTCTCAGCTTGTCTCTCAAGCGCGGAGGGATCGATCTCGGTTTCGGCGATCATCAAACCGCCGGGCTGGCTGTAGCCGATGTCGCGGCCGATGCCGGCGGCCAGATCCCGCCACAGGCGCTGGCTCTCCACCGCCAATTCGAGCGTGATGCCCGGCACCTTGGTGGATGTGGAAATATACCCGTCACAGGCGCCGCTGGTGCCGGTGGCCGGTTCGGAACGGTCGATCAGCGCCACCTTGAAACCAAGACCGGCCAACTCGTCCGCGCAGGCGGATCCGATGATACCGGCCCCGATAACGGCGATGTCGACCTCAATATCCAGCATTCTACTTTTCCTTAAATCCGGCGTGAACGCCATGCCATCGCATGGACCATCTGTTTTTTCAGAATTACTCGGACATATCGTCGATGACCAGCCCTCCCTTCATTTCCCCTCCCGCTTCCCGTCTGGTCGAGATTAGTTTCGACGGTCGCCCCCTGATGCTGCCGGACGGCGCCAATCTGGCGGCGGCGCTCATGGCGGCCGGCGTCCTGCGCTTCGGCGCCACGGCCGACGGATCCCCCCGCGCGCCCTATTGTCTGATGGGAACCTGCCATGGATGCGCCCTCACCATCGACGACGTGCCCCAACAGCGCAGTTGCCGGACCACAGTGCGGCCGGGTCTGGTTCTGAGGACCTCGCCATGAGCCGGATCGCCATCGTCGGAGCCGGTCCAGCCGGCGGCACCCTCGCCGTCTGGTTGGCCAGGGCCGGTCTTCACCCACTGTTGATCGACGCAGAACGATCGGCCGGCGGCGCCGGCTGGCGAGGCCGCGAGGGGGACGGCTTACGCCGCGCCATCGCGCAAGCCCGCCTCGACTATCGTCCGGAAACCGAGGTCATCGACATCGCCGCCGACCGGCGCCTCACTCTGCTGGGGCCTTCCGGCCAGGCGGTAACGGAAACGGCCGATTGCATCGTGCTGGCGCCGGGCGCCACCGAGCGGCCGCTGCCCGTTCCCGGCTGGACATTGCCGGGTGTTCTCGGCCTGGGCGCCTTGCAACGGCTGCTCAAGCAGGACGGCATGCGACCGGCCGGCCCCCTGGCGCTGGTGGGCAGCGGCCCCCTCCTCCGCCTGGCCGCCGACCAGATGATCGCCGCCGGCGTCCACCTGAGCGGCATCGTCGACGCCGGCCGGCCCGCCGACCTGCGCCTTCTGTCGGGATTGGCCCGCCGCCCGGGCGCCCTGGCCCGGGGCGCCGTCATGGAAATGCGGCGGCGGCTGGCCGGCGTTCCGCTCTATCACGATTTTCCGGTGGCGGTGCACGGCGCCGAACGGGTCGAATCGGTTGAGCTTTCCGACGGGCGCCGTCTCGAAGCCTCGCTGGTCGGTTTGGGTTTCGGATTGCAGTCCAACACGGAACTGGCGCGGCTGGCCGGCCTGACCTTGGCGTGGAATGACGCCTGGTCGGCCTGGTTGCCCGAGCGCGACGAGGAATTCCAAAGCTCGCGGGAGGGTATTTTCGTCCTCGGCGACGGGGCCGGGCTGGGCGGATTGACACTCGCCGAAGCCGAAGGAATTTGTCTGGCCGCCGGACTGATCGAAAAGGCCGCCAAGCCCCTGCCCCCCGGCCTGGCTGTGGCCCGCCGGCGGGCTTCGCGCCGGCTGCCGTCACTGCGCAAGGCCGGACAGGCTCTGGCCGTCTGGTCGCAGATTTCCCCCGCCGCGCTGCGGGCCATCCCCGATGCGACCATCATCTGCCGCTGCGAAGGGACTTCAGTCGGCAGCGTCCGGAACGCGCTGGCCGACGGCTATCGAAGCCCCGCCGCCGTCAAGCTGGCCAGCCGGGCGGGAATGGGCCTTTGCCAGGGACGAACCTGCGAAGCCGGTCTTCGGGCCATCGTCGAAGCCGCCGGCCTGCCGCCGGCGGACTTTCCTCCCGGTACCGTCCGCCTGCCGCTGCGTCCGGTTCCCGCCTCCGCATTCGTCCGCACCGAACCGGACAGCCCCGAGCAAGGACATCGATCCGCATGATTCCGTTTCTCCTTCGCCGCATCCTTCACGGAATGATCGTCGCGCTCGGCGTCACCACGGTCGTCTTCGTCGTCACCCGGCTGATCGGCGATCCCGTCAAGGTGATGCTGCCGCTCGACAGCACCGAGGAGCAACGCGCCGCCCTGGCGGCCAAGCTCGGCCTCGACGGCAGCATCTGGGAGCAGTATCAGCACTTCTGCATCCGCCTGCTGCATTTCGATTTCGGCGATTCCCTCTGGCAGGGACGCTCCGCCGCCGACATCGTCCTGGAACGGCTGCCCGACACCCTGTCCCTGGTCGGCACGGCGATCGCCCTGGCCGTTCTGTTCGCCCTGCCGATGGGCCTGGCGGCGGCGACGCGGCCGGGGGGACATCTCGACAGGCTTCTGGTCGGCCTCAGCCTGACCGGATTATCGGTTCCCCAATTCTGGCTGGGATTGCTGCTCATCCTGCTGTTCGCCGTGCAATTGCACTGGCTGCCCACCTCGGGGGACGAAAGCCTGCGTCATCTCGTCCTGCCCGCCGTGTCGCTGGCCCTGCCCTCCATCGGCCGGCTGACGATCATGGTGCGCTCCACCGCGATCGATGAAATCAATCGCGCCTATGTGCGAACCGCCGAGGCCAAAGGCCTGACCTTCGGCAGGATCCTCGGGGTCCATGTCATGCGCAACGCGGCCAACCCCATCATCACCATGGCCGGCTGGGAGGCGATCCGCATGCTCGCCGGCTATTCGGTGGTCGTCGAAACGGTCTTTTCCTGGCCCGGCGTGGGCTTCCTCGCCGTCCAATCGATCGAGCGCCGCGACCTTATCTTGCTGCAGGCCTCGGTCTTCACCGTCGCCCTGATGGTCGTCCTGCTCACCCTGGCGATCGACATCGCCTACAAAGTGATCGACCCACGGATCAAATTGTCATGAACAGAAATCCATTGACCGAAATCGCCGCGGATCTGTGGCGCGACAAAACCGGCCTGTTCGGCCTGACCGTCATCCTTCTCCTGATCGTGCTGGTCGTCTTCGGCCCCGTGCTGGCCCCGCACGAACCCGGCGCCATCAATCTGGCCGCCCGCCTGAAGCCCCCGGCCTGGCTCGACGGCGGCAGTTGGGCGCGGCCCCTGGGAACCGATCATCTGGGACGGGACGTGCTGTCGCGCATGATCATCGGCGCCCGGGCCTCCCTGCTGGTCGGCGCCAGCGTCACCGCCATCGCCGGCACCTTCGGCTCCATACTGGGCATCATCGCCGGTTATTTCGGACGCCGGGTCGATTCGGCCATCATGCGGCTGGTCGATACCCAGGTGGCCTTTCCCGGCCTGCTGCTCGCCATCATCATCCTCGCCGTGGTCGGCCCGAAACTCCAGACCGTGATCGTCGTGCTTTGCCTCAACGGCTGGATGGTGTTCGCCCGCATGGCCCGGGGAATCGTGCTGACCGTCCGCGAGGCGCCCTATGTCGAGGCGGCGGAAGTCATCGGCTGCCATCCGATCCGCGTCGTGTGGCGCCATATCCTGCCCAACCTGCTCGCCCCCATGCTGACGCTCGCCGTCCTGGAATTTGCCCGCGTCATCCTGGCCGAGGCCGCCCTTTCCTTCCTCGGCGTCGGCGTGCAGCCCCCCGACACCTCCTGGGGCCTCGATCTGGCCACCGGCAAGAATTATCTGTTCCGGGCCTGGTGGCTGGTCTGCTTCCCGGGATTGGCCATCACCGTGACGGTGCTGGGCGCCAATCTGTTCGCGAACTGGCTGAGAATCGTCGCCGATCCCCACGAACGGGAAAAGCTGTTTGCCGCCGCCGTCGTCGCCGAGGAGGGCGCCGCCCCATGACGCTCCTCGAAATAGAGAAACTCGACGTGCGCTTCCACACCAGGCGCGGCACCGCCTGGGCGGTGCGCGGCGTCAGCCTGTCGGTGAACGAAGGAGAGGCCGTCGGATTGATCGGCGAATCGGGATCGGGAAAATCCGTCACGGCCCAGGCGGTGATGGGCCTGGTTCACTCGCCGGGGCGCATCCACGGCGGCGAAATCCGCTGGAACGGCGACGACCTGCTGGCCGCGCCCTCCGTCCGCGACCATCTGCGCGGACATGAGCTGGCGATGATTTTCCAGGATCCGATGACGTCGCTCAACCCGCTGCTGCCGGTCGGCGTTCAATTGGCCGAAGGAATGCGCAGGCATCTCGGCTACGACCGCGGAAAGGCGCGCGCGCGATCCCTGGAACTGATGACCCTGGTCGGCATCAACGAACCGGAACGGCGCCTGAAACAATATCCTTACGAATTCTCCGGCGGGATGCGTCAAAGAGTGATGATCGCCATGGCCCTGGCCTGCTCCCCCCGGCTGCTCATCGCCGACGAACCGACGACGGCGCTGGACGTCACCATACAGGCGCAGGTCCTCGATCTTCTGGAGGATTTGAAGAAGCGCCTGAATTTATCGATCCTGCTGATCAGTCATGATCTGGGCGTCGTTGCCGGGCTATGCGGACGCATGGCCGTCATGTACGCCGGTCAGATCGTGGAGGAGGGACCGACGGATCTGTTGTTCGGCCGCCCGGCCCACCCTTACACCGCGGGCCTGCTGCGGGCGACCCCCAGCATCGACGGGGGGCAGGATCGCCTGCTGTCCATCGAAGGCGCCCCTCCCGATCTTTTGGAGCCGCCGCCGGGCTGCGCCTTCGCGGCACGCTGCCCGCTGGCCGACGATCGCTGCCGCCGGGAAGCGCCTCCGATGCAAAAGGACGATGACCGCCGGATGGCCTGCTGGCGCCCGTTTGAACCGGCCTGGGAGATGGTTCCATGACGGCTCTTCTCAAAGCCGATAACCTGAGCGTGGCCTTCGACATGGGTTGGCAGGGCTGGCTTCCCCCCCGACGGCTGTCCCTGCGGGCCGTCGACGGCGTCAGCCTGACCATCGACCGGGGCGAGACCTTGGGTCTGATCGGGGAATCCGGTTCCGGGAAAACCAGTCTGGGCCGCGCCATCTTGCGACGCCTGCCGCTCGCCGGCGGAAGCGTGACATTCGACGGCATCGACGTCACGCGGATGTCCGGAGCGCCGCTGCGGCGATTGCGCCGGCGCATGCAGATGGTCTTCCAGGACCCCTACGCCAGCCTCAATCCCCGCATGTCGGTGGGCGACATCATCGCCGAGCCTTTGAGCGTGCATCGGCTGGGCTCGCCCGGGGACGCCGCCGACCGGGTCGCCGCAGTGCTCGAAATGGTCGGTCTGCCCGCCGATTCGGCCAGCCGCTACCCCCACGCCTTCAGCGGCGGGCAGCGCCAGCGCATCGGGATCGCCCGGGCTTTGATTTCCGAACCCGAGTTCATCGTCGCCGACGAACCCGTCTCGGCCCTCGACGTCTCCGTCCGGGCGCAAATCGTCAATCTGCTGCAGGATCTGAAAAGCAAACTGGGCCTGACGACCTTATTCATCGCCCACGATCTTGCGGTGGTCCGGCATATCTCGAACCGTATCGCCATTCTCTATGCCGGCCATCTGGTCGAACTGGCTCCGACCGAAAGCCTGTATTCAGCCCCCCTGCATCCCTACACGGAAGCCCTGCTCTCGGCGGTACCGGCCACCACTCCGGGAAAAATGGCGGCCCGCCGGCGCATCGTCCTGAAAGGGGAGCCGCCCAGCCTGCTCTCCCCGTCGGCCGGCTGCCGTTTCGCCTCCCGCTGCCCGAAAAAGACCGCCCGCTGTGAAATCCAGGCCCCGCCCCTGGAAGAGCGCCGGCCCGGCCATCTGGCCGCCTGCTGGGAGGCGTGATCTCGAAAATAAGGGCTTGGGGCGAAATTATCGCTCCAAGCCCTAAGGGCAAAACGGCAAGCCCGGGGTTTCCCCCGGAGCTTGCCGCAGTCTCAATCTATTTACTTAGCCAACGAGACATCCTTGATCAGAACCTTGCCGTCAGCCCTGGGCTGCCAGCGCAGGGACTTCGACAGACCGAAGATATCCTTCTGATAAAGCAGGAAGACGAACAGGGCGTCGTCGTGGGCGATCTGTCCGATCCGCCGGTAGAGATCCTCGCGCTTGCCAACGTCGGTCTCGGCCCGCGCCGTCTTGATCAACTCGCCGATTTCCCCGTTGTCGTTCGAAGCCCCCGAACGGCCGGGTTCGAGATAGGCGCTGTCCGTACGGTCGGCGTCGAACAACTGGTTCGAATGACCGATGAAGATCGTCTGGGGACGAGCCTTTTGATCATTCAACCGGTCAAGATATTCACTGAATTCGACAATATGCACATTCACCTTGAGACCGATCGCCTCCCAGAAGCCGGCGACGGCCTCGGTGATCTCGCGGTCCTTCAGCCACCGGCCGTTGGAGCCGTAGATATCGATGGTGGCCCCTTCCGCACCCGCCTCCTTGAGAAGCTTGCGGGCCGCCTCGGGATCGTAGGGATAGGCCTTGATGTTCGGGTTGTAGCCGAACCAGCCGGGTTCAAGAATCTGGCCATCGGCGACCGAGGCGAAGCCCTCGAACAGACTTTGCGCCAAAGCGGTCTTGTCGACAGCCAGATTAAGCGCCTTGCGCACCCGCACATCCGCGGTCAAACCGGCGGTCTTGCGGGAATCCACTTCGATCATGGTGAGCAGGGGACCGGTGGTATTGACCGCCTGCGGCACGTCCTTGACGAATTCGGGCAGGAGATTGTGGATGAAATCGAACTCGCCGGCCTTCAGGCCGGACAGACGGGTTCCCGGCTCCTTGATGAAGCGGAAGGTGATCCGTTCCACCTCGGGCTTTGGCCCCCAATAATCCGGATTGCGCTCCAGTACGATCTTCTGCCCCTTTGTCCATTCGACGAAGCGGTAAGGACCGGTACCAACCGGCTTGCTGGCGAAATCGGTGGCCTGAGACGCCTGCGGCGGCACGATCTTCAAATAGTAAAGACGCGTCAGCACGGCCGGATCGGGCCCCTTCGTCGTCACGTCGAGCGTCAGATCGTCGACCTTCTCGGCTTTGGCGATGGTGGAAAAAAAGGGGAGCTGACGCGATTTGAAATTGGGATCGACGATCCGGTTGACGCTGTAGGCGACGGCGTCGGCGTTGAGCGGTTCCCCATCGGCGAATTTGATCCCCGGCCGCACCTTGACCCGCCATGTCGTCGGGTTGACCTGCTTGGGCATCTCGGCCGCCAGACCGGTCTGCAGATGGCCATCGGCGGTGCGGACCAGCAGCGTTTCGAAAATATTGTCGTTAACGGTCCATTCCCCGCCATCCTGGACCAGTTGCGGATCGAGGCTGGTCGGCTCGGAACCCATCGCCACGGTAACGGGCGCGGCATGGGCTCCACCGGCAAGCATGACCCCGGCCAGGCCGACGACCGCAAATGACAATCTTTTTTGCAAAAACATCACCATAAACACCCTCTTTTTGTGTTATATGAGAGGATATTACACATCTCTTCCCCAGTAAACTTTTTCGATCGGATAAACCGCTCTTCCGGCCATGCGGTCCGGATGCCGAATCGGAAATCGGCGGATGAGGATGGGGACGCGGCCGATTGGACCGGCCGGAAAAACCCAAATGATCCCGTTAAAAGGTCCCGGGATATTGGCCGCCGTCGATCAGCAGGCTTTGTCCGGTGATGAACCCCGCCTTCGCCGAGCATAAAAAGGCGACGCTGGCCCCGATTTCCGAAGGGTCGCCATATCGGCCGGCCGGATTTTGCCGAGCCCGCTCAGCCCAGATCTCATCGAATGACCGTCCCGTCATTTCGGCCAGCCCCCGGACATGCTCGCGCTGCGCGTCCGAGGCGACGATCCCCGGCAGGATATTGTTGATGGTGACGTTGCGCGCGACGGATTGCCGGGCCAGGCCGGCGACGAAACCGACGAGACCGGAACGGGCGCCGTTGGACAGCCCCAGTTCGATCTGCGGCGTTTTCACGCTGCGCGACACGATATTGACGATACGGCCGAATCCCCGCGCCATCATGCCGTCGACCGTCAGGCGCATCATTTCGATGGGAGACAGCATCATCCGGTCGAGGGCGCGGATCCAATCCTCCCGGGTCCAGTCGCGATAATCGCCGGGGGGTTCCCCATCGCCGTTGTTGACCAGGATATCCGGCTCGGGACATGCCGCCAGGGCCGCGTCCCGACCGGCGACGGTGGTGATGTCGAGCGAAACGGTCCGCACCGGGCGCCCCGTCGCCGCCTCGATTTCCAGGGCAGCCGTCCGCAGCGGCCCGGCCTTGCGCGCGGCGATGACGACTTCGGCCCCTTCCGTCGCCAGCGCCTCGGCGCAGGCACGCCCCATCCCCCTGCTGCCGCCGATGACCAGGGCTTTTCGCCCCGCTATCCCCAGATCCATGCCCACCTTCCCTCAGAGTCTCAACGCGATTCGATCCGCCGGCGGCCCGCCGCCGTCATCAGAGCAACAGCAAAAGCCCCGAAATGGTCAGGAAGGAAAAGGTGGTGGCGACCATCAGTGCCGCCGCGCAGACCTGTTCCTGACCGAAGGCCTGGCCGAGCAGGGGATAGATGGACAGCATCGGCGCGCTGGCCAGGATGACCATCGCCTTGCGTAAATCCGGGTCCAGTCGGGGAACCAGGAAAAGCGCCAGAAAAATGGCGGTGGGATGCAAGATCAGTTTGGTGCCGACGATCCGTCCGATATCGGCCACCATGCCGCCGACCCGCAGCCCGACCAGTACGCCGCCGACGGCGAACAGGGCGACGACGCCCGACGCCGCCGCCAGCATATCGATGGGCTTGGAGATCGGAACCGGCAGGGTGATGCCGGAAAGGGACACCGCGCCGCCCAACAGGATGGCCAGGATCAGCGGATTGAGGGCCATCTTTTTCGCGATGGGAAGCAGAACCTCGCGGATGCTCTTGCCCTCCTGGCCACTGCATTCGGCCAGGACCAGGGCCAGGGGGATCATCACGATATTCTCGATGATCATCGTCAGCGCCAGGGCGACGACCACCGCCGGCCCCAGGACCAGCATGGCGATGGGATAGCCGATGAAGCCGCTGTTGGAAACCGACGAGCCAAGCGCGTGCATGGCGCTGACCGCCATGTTCTTTTTCCGCACGATGCGGGCGAAGGCGAACATGGACAGGAACACGGACAGCGAGCCCGTCGCGCAGGCCAGCAGATAGTCGAAATTGACGATTTCCGACAATGAGCGTTGCGACAGCGAGCGGAAGATCAGCGCGGGAAGGGCGAATTTGATGACGAACACCCCGAGCGCCCGGACATCGGCCTTCGTCGTGATGTTCTTCCACGTCGAGACATAGCCCAGCAAGATGACGATGAAAATCGGCGCCGTGATCGATAATACGGAAAACATGACGACCTTTCAGGCCTTTCCCGGGGCTGGATGCCGCGTCTTATCCACCTCAAAGAGCCTTGGGGGCAAGAAAGATCATCAGGGCCGCCGCCAGCCATGCGGCCAATCCCCCCAGGATCGCCCACCGGTAATCAAGCCGGTCGATGAGAAAATAGCATGACCCGAGGAAAACCAGATAGGCGGGGATGGTCTTCACTCCGGCCAGGCAGGCCTGGCGGAAGGCCCCCGCCTCCCCCTTCGAGCCCACCGCCAGCAAGGCGATCACCGCGAAGGTCGGCGCCAGCGGCAGAATTCCGGGAAGAACATTGCCCCGCTTCGACGCCAGGACGATGAGGGCCGTCACCACACCGCCGATCAGCCCTTTCCAAATCACATCCATCTTCGCGCTCCCGCTCCACCGCTGAAATTCCAGCATTTCAGGAAAGCAAACGGCTGCCCCATCCGCAACAGCGATCGTTGAGGATTTGGCCGCGTTGGAGCGTTGGCGCCCCGAAGCTTTAGAGCCTGTCGTCAGTCGTGCTGATGGCCCCAAAAACCGTCATGGCCGTGCTCGACACGGCCATCCACGTGGTGGGAGCGAACGACGGGGACTTGTTCGGGGGCGTGGATGCCCGGCTCAAGGCCGGGCAGGACATCTTTTGATTGAATCGCCAAACCAAAATACCGGAAGAGCGGTAAATGACGACAGCCCCTAGCGGAGGAAGTCCGAGGCGGACGGATGTCCGACGCCCGGCGTGTGAGGGGCAACAATTTAAATCAGGGCAAGCGGGTTCACTCGATTGCCCCAAACCAATGGATTATCTGTCTTTAAAATCCATAAAATTTGTATACCATACGAATTAGCGACATAAATCATGTGTGATTTAAATTGATAACACAAAATATATGTTAATTATCAGCATATGATAACCACGCCTTTTGCGGCGAATGAGGAAACGATAATGAGTATTAATATCCATAAAATGTGGTTATTCTATATCTCTTGGTAGCATGCCCCATGGGTTTTGATCTGCGTCAAGGCAGGCGGATATAAACAGTGGATAACCAGATAGGATCAACGTTCCCGCCGGTCGGATCGAGGCTCGGCCACAAGCGGAAACCGGTCGATTAAGGAATCATGGCGCGACGGCGGCACCAACTCCTCTCTCTGCTGAAAACAGCGGACCTCTCCCCACGGGACGAGGACCGCGCGGTGTTCCCGCGCCGTGGCAAAACGCCCCTGAAGCATCTGCTGACGGCTTGGGCGGGAGCGATCGTTCTCGCCATCAATCTTTTCGGCTGGACGGTGACGTCCCTACCCGCGGCGGCGCCGCAGGCGATGGATATGGCGATGCTGGACGGCATGCCGCTGTGCGAGCATGTCCAGCATCAACCGCCCCAGGACCAGCGAGGCGGCGCCGACCACGGCAAGATGGTCTGCCCCGCCTGCTTTCCCTTGGGCAACGCCTCTTCGGGCGCGCTGGCCGCCGGCCCGCCAACCGCCCAGACGGTGTCCGCACCGCTCGTCGTGGAGCGGAGCCTGCCGCCCGATCGGCGGGCGCCTTCCTCCTTCGTTCCCCATCGCTATCAGGCCCGCGCCCCGCCGCGACCGGCCTGACACCGGTGACAGTCTTCACGCGAACCAAATCAC
>NZ_PIUM01000048.1 GCF_002845745.1 Telmatospirillum siberiense
GCGCCGCATCCATCTTCCCGCCCGGAACCATGATCTCGGACGCCGCCAAGGACGTCCTCATCAAGCTCATGGTCAACCTCGGCTTCGAACCGGCGGCGGCTCAATGACGCTTTCGGTCGACACCGGGAGAGTCTCCGTCACGCCACCCAACGACCGGCAAGTGTGGCGCGCCAAGCGCGCCACACTGTCCCTCGACGATTATGTCGAGGGGGTCCTGTCAGGCGACCGCGGTCGCTTGGCGCGGGCCATATCGCTGGTCGAAAGCATCAATCCCGATCATCAGAAGCTGGCCCAGGACCTGCTGGTGCGTCTCGCTCCCCATGGCGGCAAGGCGCATCGTATCGGGATCACCGGCGTTCCGGGGGTCGGCAAGAGCACCTTTATCGAAAAATTCGGCACTCTTCTGATCGAGAAGGGGCATAAGGTCGCCGTCCTGGCCGTCGATCCCAGTTCCAGCCGCAGCGGCGGATCCATCCTGGGCGACAAGACCCGGATGGAAACCCTGGCCAACAATCCCCAGGCCTATATCCGCCCCTCGCCCTCCTCGGGACGGCTGGGCGGGGTCACCCGCACCACGCGGGAGACCATGCTGGTCATGGAGGCCGCCGGCTATGACGTCGTTCTGGTCGAAACCGTGGGCGCCGGTCAGAACGAGACGGTGGTCGCCGACATGACCGATTTCTTCCTGGTTCTCATGCTGCCGGGCGCCGGCGACGAATTGCAGGGGATCAAGAAGGGCGTTCTCGAACTGGCCGATCTGATCGCCGTCAACAAATGCGAGGGCGACAACGAACGGCAGGCCGATATGGCCCGGCAGCATTATGCCAATGCTCTGCATATCATGACCCCGTCAAGCCCCAACTGGCGTCCTCCGGTCCTGAAGATCAGCGGCCTGACCGGCATCGGCCTGGCGGAATTGTGGGATCGCATCGCCGATCACCAACGCATCTTCAGCGAGTCGGGTGAGCTTGAGGCGGTCCGCCGGAGCCAGCGGATCAAATGGATGTGGAGTCTGATCGAGGATAAATTGTTGGACGCCATGAAGCATCATCCCGATGTTCAGGCCCGGCTGCCGCAGATTTCGGCGGATGTCGAAAGCGGTGCGGTGACGGTTCCGCTGGCGGTGCTCGATCTTTTGAAAATGTTCGGCCTGGACGTCGGCCTGGCCGGCTGAGACTATTCCGACCGGTCAACAGACACCGGAGAGCTCGGATGATCCTGAGGCGTTGCATCGCCGCCGTTACCCTGTCGGCATTGGCCTGCGTTTGGGCGGGCGGCGCCTGGGCCGGCGGCTACGTCACTTTGGGCTGCGGCGACTGGCAGGAAGAGTTCATGGTGGGGACGGGACGGCAGTTCCGCGGCCAGGGCCTGGAACTGTGGCCGATGGTCTGTCTGTCGACCGGCAAAATGTCGACCTATGCCCGGGTGATGAACCCCGAACATTTCGCCCGCCTGCAAACCCTGGCGGCGCAATCCGCGCCGGACAGCGAGCGCGTCGCCGACTGGATCGCCGCCCATGCCGACGAGGCCGTCCTGATGATCGCCCCCGACATGTTCGGGCAGATCGAGGGACTGACGTTCGGCGATATCCGCTCCACCGCCGCCAATGCCGCCCGGCCGACCGAGGAAAGCATCCTGACCAGCCCCTTCGTCTATTACATCCATCCCAATTGTACCGGCCGGCTGGTGCCGTTCGATTATTACCTCGAACGCATGGAACCCTGTCCGGCCTGCAAGGGTGGTAAACTCGACGTTATCGACAGCGGCAATCACGCCGAATGGGAATAGGGACGCCATAACCCTGGGCAGGGCGGGCCGGGCTTCCTATTATCTATGGTTCTGGGGACCATCGGGCCGTCTGGACGACGAGGTGCGTCGTCATGCGAACAGGAACATCTGACCAGCCATGAGACGTCGCCCCCTATCCGGCCAGCCCGTCGCCACTTACAGCGGCAAGGCCGGCGATCTCGGTACCTTGAAGGCTTTGGCCCCCTATCTGTGGCCCGGGAGCCTGGAACTGCGCCTGCGGGTCGTCGGATCGCTGTTGTTCCTGATTCTCGCCAAGCTGCTGAATGTCGGGGTGCCGGTGATCTTCAAGCAGGCGGTCGACGCCCTGTCGCCGGCGCAAGCCGTGATCGCCGTGCCGGTGGGATTGGTCCTCGCCTATGGCGCGGCGCGGGTGCTGGCGCAAAGTTTCGGCGAACTGCGGGACGTGCTGTTTTCCAAGGTCGGCCAACGGGCCATCCACACCATCGGGCTCGAGGTTTTCCGCCATCTGCACGGCATGGCCCTGCGATTCCACCTCGACCGGCAGACCGGCGGCTTGAACCAGGCCATCGAACGGGGGACCCGGGGCATCGAATTCCTGCTCAACGCCCTGTTGTTCTCCATTCTGCCGACGTTGCTGGAGATCGGCCTGGTCTGCGCCATGCTGTGGACTCTCTATGACGCGCGCTTTCCCCTGGTGACGGTTGCCACTATCGTCGTCTATGTCGGCGTCACCTTCTGGATCACCAATTGGCGGATCAAGTTCCTGCGCAGCGCCAACGAATCGGGGCAGGAGGCCAATACCCAGGCGATCGATTCCCTGATCAATTACGAGACCGTCAAATATTTCGGCAACGAGGAGCACGAGGCCCGCCGATACGACCGGACCTTGCGGCGGTACGAACGGGCCGCCATTCAGGTCAAAGGCTCCGTCTCGCTCCTCAATCTTGCCCAGGGCGCCATCATCGCCCTGGGCGCGACGGCGATGATGGTGATGGCGGCCTACGGGGTGGCGGACGGAAATCTGCGGGTCGGCGACTTCGTCCTGGTCAACACCTACCTGATCCAGCTTTACCTGCAGCTCAACGCCCTGGGCTTCATCTATCGCGAGATCAAGCGCTCCCTGATCGATATGGAGGAGATGTTCTCCCTTCTGGCGGAGCCGAAGGAGATCTCCGACGCGCCGGGCGCGCCGGCCCTGGTGGCGGCGGACGGCGGCGTGGTCTTCGAGGACGTGCATTTCGGTTACGGTCCGGAGCGGGAAATCCTGAAGGGCGTCAGTTTCGTCGTGCCGCCCGGCAAAAGCCTGGCCATCGTCGGTCCATCGGGGGCCGGCAAGAGCACGATCTCGCGGCTTCTGTTTCGTTTCTACGATGTTTCGCGAGGCCGCGTCCTGATCGATGGACAGGACGTCCGCGGGGTCACCCAGGCCTCGCTGCGCGCGGCCATCGGCATCGTTCCCCAGGATACGGTGCTGTTCAACGACACGATCTATTACAACGTCGCCTATGGCCGTCCCGGCGCGCCCCGCGAGGAGGTGGAAGCGGCGGCACGGCTCGCCCGGATTCACGATTTCGTCGTCTCGCTGCCGGACGGCTACGACACGCGGGTCGGCGAGCGGGGCCTGAAACTGTCGGGGGGCGAAAAGCAGCGGGTGGCCATTGCCCGCACCATTCTGAAAGGACCGCCGATCCTGCTGTTCGACGAGGCGACCTCGGCCCTCGATACCCAGACGGAACGGGAGATCCAGATTTCTCTTCGCGAAGTGGCCGAGAACAGAACCACCCTGATGATCGCCCATCGCCTGTCGACGGTGGTCGATGCCGACGAGATCCTGGTGCTCGACAAGGGGCGGGTGGTGGAACGCGGACGGCACGCCGCATTGCTGGCCGCCGGGGGGATCTACGCCGGCATGTGGCGCAGGCAGCAGGAGACGGCCTTCCTGCAGGCGGAGCTGGCCCAGGCCATGGCCGAGGAGGTCATGCCCTGAGATTGCCCTGGCGCGCTTCGGCGGAGGAAGCCCGAGGCGGACGGATGTCCGCCGCCCGGCGTCTTGAGGGGCAAGGATTTAAACCAGGGCAAGCGGGTTCACCCGATTGCCCTGGGCGCTTCGCGGGGTTGTTGCAATGGTGGCGCGACAAGACCTAACATTCGTCTGGAGGGAATTGAGGAATGGCATGTTCAAATTTATCGGCAGGGCGCTCGCCGGACTGGTTCTGACCAAGGACGCGCAGAAGGTCGTCGGTCAAATCCAGCTTGGAACGGGTGGTGACAAAACCAAATCGCCCTTCGCGGCTCGCGACCAGGCTATCGCCGAGGCGCAGAAAGGGGCGCAAGGGCTGGTGACGCCCGATCGCGCCGAATTGATCCGCCAGGCCATGCAGGTGCGGGCCGCCAAGCAAAAGATCCTGGCCGACCTGGATGACGAGACGCGCGGCAAGCTGGTGGCGACGGCGATGAAGGCTCTTTTGAAGGAAGACGTGGGCAAAGACGGATGACCCAAGTTGCCGGAGACGTTGCAAGCCTCTCTCGACATGGGGGGGCGGAAGGCTTAGAAATCATATCGGGGCATGTTGTTCCTGCCTTTTGGGCGGACGGCTTCGCATGACTTGGGGTCTTGGATGATTTCCATACAGGAAGAGGACCGGCTTAAGAAGGAACTGGTCGGTCTGTTCGGGCATATGAATAAGATGCGCCGTGAACTTGCCGTCCTGCAGGGTGATGACGCCGGAAGCTTCGTCACGATGGCCGACACGCTGGACGCCATCGTCGAAAATACCGAAACGGCGAGTAACACGATCCTTGAAAGCATGGAGGCTATCGAGGAGATCGTCGGTGAATTGCGCCAGAGCAAGGACCCCGCCGTTCTTGCCGTCTGCGGGCGCATCTCCGAACGGAGCAATCAGGTCTTCGAGGCCTGCTCCTTTCAGGATCTCACCGGACAACGCATCACCCGGGTGGTCAATTCGCTGAAATTCATCGAAGAGCGGATAACTTCGATGGTTCGCATGTGGGGCAAGGAGGAGCTTGCCAAGGTCGTCGAGGAGGTGAAGCAGGAGCAGGAGGCCAACCCGGTCGACGAGGACAAGACCCTGTTGCACGGCCCGCAGCGGGACGGTGTGGCCCATACCCAGGCCGAGGTCGACAAACTGTTCAGTCAGGACGATATCGACAAACTGTTCGGCTGACCCCCATCCCTCCATCACAGATTCTCCTTGACGGGGTAGTGTTCACGCCGTAAAAACCCGGCTTCCCGGCATCTGTTTGGTTTGAAGAAGAAGGTATCTCTCATGTCGCGTCGTTGTGTCGTTACCGGCAAGGGTGTGTTGACTGGCAACAATGTCAGCCACGCCAACAACAGAACCCGTCGTCGCTTTCTGCCCAATCTGCAGGAGACGGCCGTGCTCAGCGACGCCTTGAACCAGTCGGTGCGTTTGCGCGTTTCGACGAACGGTCTGAAGACCATCGAGCATAACGGTGGTATCGACTCCTATCTCCTGTCGGTCAACGACAGCAAGCTGACCTCCGAGGCCCTGCGCCTGAAGCGCCGCATCCAGCGCGCTCTCGAAAAGCAGGTCGCCGCCTGAGACGTCCAGCCGACGCTGGGGTTTGATGAATTAAGGCCCGCCTCCTTCAAGGGAGGCGGGCCTTCTTCGTCTGCTGCCTGATAAAACAGAGTGGCACCGGCGTCCCCTGCCCATAAGGCGCTAGTTTAACCCTCGCCCGCTTTGCGGGAGAGGGTGGCCGCTTTAGCGGCCGGGTGAGGGGTACGCGCGTCCGCGCGACAGAAAGACCTGTTTGTTTCTGCACACTTTTTCCGCGCTCGACGCGCGTAAATCCCCTCACCCCACTCGCTTACGCTCGTCCCCTCTCCCGCAAAGCGGGCGAGGGGAGATTTTTCTTAATCCGAGCGCTTATGGGCAGGGACGCCGGTGCCGCTGAACGATTTTTTCGTCTTTGGGGCTTTTGCGCGAACGACAGGACTTGCGTCTGCCGACCCCGTCTCCCACGAGGAGAGAAGGGCAACTCTACGCCGCTCCGGGCCCTGAAGGTCCGGCGGTTTCGCGTCAGTTCACCGCGCCGTGGCAGTGCTTGTATTTCTTGCCGGAACCGCAGGGGCAGGGGGCGTTGCGGGAGGTGGAGGCCCAGGTTTCCGGATCCGCCGGATTGACCGCCGCGGTGCGCATCGGCTGCTGCTGGAGGCCGGCCGCAGCCGCGTCAGCCTGCCTTTCGGCATCGGCGAAGGCTGGGTCCTCGCGGCTTTCGATCATCGGGCCCCTCGGTCGCGGGGGAGCCAGTTCCTCGGGATCGGCCTCGACGCGCAGCTCGATATGGGCCAGAAGCGAGGTGATCTTTTCGCGGAGCAGGACAAGCATCTCCTCGAACAGGTTGAAGGCCTCGCGCTTATATTCGTTCAGCGGGTCGCGCTGGCCGTAAGCCCTGAGACCGATTCCCTGCCGCAGGTGGTCAAGCGTCAGAAGGTGGTCCTTCCAGGCCTGGTCGAGTACCTGCAACAACAGGCTCTTTTCCACCATCCGCATGATGTCCGGGCCGTAATTGGCAGCCTTTTCAGCCATCTTGCGATCGGTCGCCTCGATGACGCGATGATGGATCTCCTGATCGGCGATGCCGTCTTCCTTGCTCCATTCCTCGATGGGCAGGTCCATGTTGAAGACGCGCACAATGTCTTCATGCAGCCCATTGACGTCCCACTGCTCGGGATAGGCCCGCGGGGGAATGCATTTGTTGACGAGGTCCTCGCTGGCCTCGTGACGCATGTCGATGATGGTCTGCGACACGTCGGTGGCGCTCATCAGCTCTTTGCGCTGTTCGTAGATGACCTTGCGCTGGTCGTTCATCACGTCGTCGAACTTCAGCAGATTTTTGCGGATGTCGAAGTTGCGGGCCTCGACCTTCTGCTGAGCCTTTTCCAACGCCTTGTTGATCCACGGATGGACGATCGCCTCGCCCTCCTGCAGACCCAGCTTCTGGAGCATGCCGTCCATGCGCTGGGAGCCGAAGATGCGCATCAGATCGTCTTCCAGCGACAGGAAGAACTTCGAGGCGCCGGGATCGCCCTGGCGTCCCGAGCGGCCGCGAAGCTGGTTGTCGATGCGCCGGCTTTCGTGACGTTCGGTGCCGATCACATAAAGTCCGCCGGCGGCCAGCGCCACGGCCTTGCCTTCTTCGACTTCGGCCTTGATGGCCGCTGTCAGCCGCGCCCGTTCGGCTTCGTCGGCGATGTTGGCCAGCTCATGGCGCAACCGCATGTCCAGATTGCCGCCCAACTGAATGTCGGTGCCGCGGCCAGCCATGTTGGTGGCGATGGTCACCCCGCCGGGGACGCCGGCCAGGGAGACGATATAGGCCTCTCGTTCATGATGCCGGGCGTTCAGAACCTCGTGCGGGATCTTCTTCTTCTTCAGAAGCTCCGAGAGCATTTCGGATTTCTCGATGGAGACGGTGCCCACCAGGACGGGCTGGCGCCGCTCGCGGCATTCCGCCACCAGTTCGACGATGGCGTCGAATTTCTCGCGCGCGGTCCGATAGACTTCGTCGTCGGCGTCCTTGCGCTGGACCGGCAGATTGGTCGGAATATCGACCACGTCGAGATTGTAGATCTCGGCGAATTCCGAGGCCTCGGTCATCGCCGTGCCGGTCATGCCGGAGAGTTTCGGATAGAGGCGGAAATAATTCTGGAAGGTGATCGAGGCCAGCGTCTGGTTCTCGTTCTGGATGGTCACCGTTTCCTTGGCCTCCAGCGCCTGATGCAGGCCTTCCGAATAACGCCGACCCTCCATCATGCGGCCGGTGAATTCGTCGATGATCACCACCTTGTCGTCCGTGACGATATAGTCGACATCGCGGGTGAACAGCTTATGGGCGCGCAGTGCCTGATTGACGTGGTGCACCAGATTGACGTTCTGCACGTCGTAGAGATTGCCGCTTTTAAGCAACCCGATTTCGGTCAGCATGGCCTCGATATGTTCGACGCCCGCCTCGGTCAGGTTGACGGAACGGGCTTTCTCGTCCTTCTCGAAATCATCGTCGGCCAGTTGCGGAATCAGCTTGTCGACCCGCTGATACAGCTCGGAATTGTCCTCGGTCGGGCCGGAAATGATCAAGGGCGTGCGGGCCTCGTCGATCAGGATCGAATCGACCTCGTCGACGATGGCGAAATGGAACGGCCGCTGAACCATTTCCTCGAGACGGAATTTCATATTGTCGCGAAGATAGTCGAAGCCGAATTCGTTGTTGGTGCCGTAGGTGATGTCGGCGCCGTAGGCCGCCTGCCGCTCGACGTCGTTCAGGTCATGGACGATGACGCCGACCGACAATCCGAGAAAACGGAAGATCTGGCCCATCCACTCGGAATCGCGCTTGGCCAGGTAATCGTTGACCGTCACCACATGCACGCCCTTGCCGGAAATGGCGTTCAGGTAGGCGGCCAGGGTTGAAACCAGGGTTTTGCCTTCACCGGTGCGCATCTCGGCGATCATGCCTTTGTGCAGCACCAGGCCGCCCAGAAGCTGTACGTCGAAATGCCGCTGGCCGAGGGTGCGCCGCGCCGCTTCGCGCACGGTGGCGAAGGCGTCGACCAGGATGTCGTCCTCGGTCTCGCCTTTTTCAAGGCGCTCGCGCAGCAAGGCGGTGCGGCCGCGCAGCTCGTCGTCGGACAGAGCCTGAAGCTGGGATTCCAGCGCGTTGATAGCCGCGACCTGGGCTTTGAAAGTCTTGAGCAGACGGTCATTAGCGGTGCCGAAGACCCGTCGTGCGATGGCGCCGAACATGCGGTAAACCTCGATGAATGGAAGGCGTGGTGGCCTTTTTCCGGACGGTCACACACATAGAGCCCGGAGGCAGTTCTGTCAACCGATCGCCCGGGTTCGAGGCAATCGGTTGATGCATATATAAGTCGCCCTCCAGCGGCGGGGCGGACCATCCGGCGCTTGAGGGCGACTTATATTTATAAAGAATAATCGCCGTTTCGGCGCTTGTGCGTGGATCAAGGTTGTGCATTATGCCAACCGTAGAGTTCCTGTCCGGGCCGCCGTCGGCCGTCCGTACCTCGAATCGTTCGAATACGAAAAGGAAATACCCCGATGATCCATCGTAACGTGCGTGTCGCTGCGCTTGCCGCGCTGATGGCGGCTGTGGCCATGCCTGTTCTGGCCGCGGACGCCGACCCCGTCGTTGCTTCGGTCAATGGCAAGGACATTCATCGTTCGGCCGTTATCGACGCGCAGCAGGGCATTCCCCAGCTCCGCCAGATGCCGCTTGAAATGGTCTATGACCAGTTGCTCGACCATGTGGTGACCGCGCAATTGCTGCTCGATCAGGCCAAGAAGCAGAAGCTTGAGGATGATCCGCAGGTCAAGGCCGCGTTCAAGGACGCCCAGGCGCGGATCCTTCAGCAGGCTTTCCTGGCCAAGCGGGTCGATTCCGATATTTCCGAAGACGCCATGAAGAAGCGCTACGAGGAATTGAAGAAGTCCTATCAGCCGAAGGAAGAGGTCAAGGTCAGCCACATCCTCGTCGAGACGGAAGAGGCCGCGAAGACGGTGATCGCCGACCTGAAGTCCGGCGTCAAATTCGAAGACGAGGCCAAGGCCAAGACCAAGGATCCCTCCGGCTCGTCGAACGGCGGAGATCTCGGTTTTATCGGCAAGGGCGACACCGTTCCGGAATTTTCCGACGCGGCCTTCAAGCTGAAGCCGGGCGAGATCACCGAAACGCCGGTGAAGACCCAGTTCGGCTGGCATGTCATCAAGGCCGGGGAGCATCGTATGGCGGCGCCTCCGTCCTATGAGGACTCGAAGGGCGCGATCAAGAACGAGCTGGCCCAGCAGGACGTCCAGAAGGTGATCGACGGCCTGAAGAAGTCGGCCCAGGTGAAGAAATTCAACCTCGACGGCTCGCCGCTGGTCGAAAAGGTCAAACAGTAATTCCCGCGTCAACCCTCTAAGGATCCAGGACCATGTCCACCATTTCTCCGCTCGCTCCCAAGGTCAGTGTCAGTTTGTCGCCGCTGGCCGGAGTTCGTCTGGCTTCGCACGCTTGTGGCCTGCGATATCAGGGGCGAACCGATCTGATGGTGGCGGAATTGGATCCGGGGACCACCGTCGCCGGCGTGTTCACCAAATCGCTGACGGCGTCGGCGCCGGTTCTGTGGTGCCGCGAGGCCCTTGCCCACGGCCAGGCCCGCCTGGTCGTGGTCAATTCCGGAAACGCCAACGCCTTCACCGGTTCGGTGGGCGTCGCCTCGGTGCGGCGCACCGTCGAAGCGGCGGCGAAGGCCGCCGGCTGCCGGCCGGAGGAAGTGTTCATCTCCTCGACCGGTACCATCGGCGTGCCGCTGGACGATTCGAAGATCACCCAGGCGCTGGGGCAGGTGGTGGGCAAACTGTCCGAAAACGGCTGGGACGACGCCGCGCGGGCCATTCTCACCACCGACACCTATCCGAAGAAGGCCACCCGCACGGCCAAGATCGGCGGGGTTCCCGTCCGCATCAACGGCTTCTGCAAGGGCGCCGGCATGATCGCGCCCGATATGGCGACCATGCTGGCCTATGTCTTCACCGATGCCGCCCTGCCGGCCCCGGTGTTGCAAGCCTTGCTGGCCAAGGGGGCCGACAAGTCCTTCAATTCGATCACCGTCGATTCCGACACCTCGACCAGCGATACCCTGCTGGCCTTCGCCACCGGCAAGACGGCGCATCCCCGGATCGAGACGGCCGCCGATCCGTTGCTGCGCGATTTCAAGAAGAAGTTCGAGGATCTGCTGCTCGATCTCGCTCTCCAGGTGGTCAAGGATGGCGAGGGTGCCAGCAAATTCGTGAAAATTAGTGTGACCGGGGCGGCCAGTGCCCGGGCGGCCAAGAAGATCGGCCTGGCCATCGCCAACTCGCCCCTGGTCAAGACCGCCGTCGCCGGCGAGGACGCCAACTGGGGCCGCATCGTCATGGCGGTGGGAAAATCGGGTGAGGCGGCCGACCGCGACCGCTTGAACATTGCCATCGGCGGCGTGTCCGTGGCCGAAAACGGCCAGGTGGTTTCCGGTTACGACGAAGGCCCGGTTGCCGCGCATATGAAAGGCACGGACATCGTCTTCGACGTCGATGTCGGGGTCGGGCGCGGCAAGGCCACGGTCTGGACCTGCGATTTGACCCACGCCTATATCGATATCAATGGATCCTACCGCACCTGACGGTTGCCTGTCGGCCGATCGCGGCTGGCGGGGAACGCCGCTTGAAACCGCCCGTCTGCGTCTTCGCCGGATGATGCCGGAAGACGCGGACGCGGTGGTCCGTCTGCTCGGTGACTGGGATGTGGTGCGCAACACCTCGAACATCCCTTTTCCTTATGACCGCCGGAACGCCCGCGAGTTCATCGCCAAGGTGGAAAGCGAAAGCGCCGAGGGCCGCGCCGTGGTCTTCGCCGTGGAGGATCGGCTCGAGCGAAGCCTGGCGGGATGCGTCGGCTGCTCGTTTCAGGCGGGCCGCGCCGAGATCGGCTATTGGTTCGGTCGCGCCGTCTGGGGACGGGGATATGCTTCGGAAGCTCTGGCGCGGTGTTTAAGGCTGCTGTTCGATAATTTCGGCATCGATGCCGCCTGGGCCTCGGTCCTTCCCGAAAACAAGGCGTCGCGGCGGGTTCTCGACAAGGCGGGGTTCGTTTTCGAGGAAAGCCGCCGGATCGACATGCCGGCGCGCGGCAGGACGGCGGATCACGATTTCCTGCTTCTCGACCGTGCCGCCTGGCAGTCCCGGCGGCAGAGCAGGCCGATCCTGCTGGTGGCCGCCGCCGCCCTCATCGACGTCGACGGCCGGGTGTTGCTGGCTCAGCGTCCGGCGGGAAAATCGATGGCCGGACAGTGGGAATTTCCGGGGGGCAAGCTGCAGGCCGGCGAAACGCCGGAAGCCGCCCTGGTGCGCGAACTGAAGGAAGAACTGGGGATCGACGTTTCGCAGTCATGTCTGGCGCCGTTGGCTTTCGCCTCGCATGACTACGACGCCTTCCATCTTCTGATGCCGCTCTATGCCTGCCGGCGTTGGCTGGGCATGCCCTCCCCCCGCGAGGGGCAGACGCTGACCTGGGTGGCTCCATCGCGTCTGGGGGATTATCCTATGCCGCCAGCCGATATCCCTTTGGTCGCGCAGTTGCGCGACTGGCTGTAACGGAGTGTTTTGCTCAAAGAGAGGCGGAAATGGTCGAGGAAGTGACGGCGGCCCTGGTCATCATCGGTAACGAGGTGCTTTCCGGGCGAACCCAGGACGCCAACCTGCAATATATCGCCCTCGGTCTGAACGAGGCGGGTGTGCGCTTGAAGGAAGTGCGCGTCGTCGCCGATGACGAGGCGGCCATCATCAAGACCGTCAACGAACTGCGCGCCGCCAATACTTATGTTTTCACCACCGGGGGCATCGGTCCGACCCATGACGACATCACGGCGGAGTGCATCGCCAAGGCTTTCGGCGTCGCGCTTAAACGCGATCCCCGGGCCGTCGAATGTCTTCTGCGCCAGATCAAGCCCGAGAATTTGAACGAGGCCCGTCTCAGGATGGCCAATATCCCGGACGGGGGCGAGCTCATCGACAATCCGGTCAGCCACGCGCCGGGATTCCGGGTCGACAATGTTTTCGTCATGGCCGGCGTTCCGAAGATCATGCAGGCCATGTTCGACGGGATTCGCGGCAGCCTGAAGGGCGGCGCCAAAATGGTTTCCAAGAGCGTCACCATTCACGCGGGCGAGGGTGTGATCGCCGACGGTCTGCGCCAGCTTCAGGAGCGGCGGCCCGACGTCGAAATCGGCAGTTATCCCTTCAACCGGGAAGGCCGGTACGGAACGGTGATCGTCACGCGCGGTACCGATCCGGCGGTGGTCGAGCGGGTCTCGCACGAAGTCGCGCTGATGGCCCAAGGCCTTGGTGCCGGCATCGAAGAGGAAAGCCAGCCGCCGCGCTGAAGACATTCCTGAAGAGGCGTCAATGAAATTGCTGCGCCACGAACGGACGATCATCGTCTTCCTGCTCCGGCACATGCTGTTCGGCATGGCCGGCGCGCTTCTGTTCGGCGCCTTGGTGCTCTATTTCGACATCGGCCATCTGCGCAGCCTGGCCTTCGAATCCCAAGACGGCCTGTTGACGCTGGGGCTGTTCTTTTTCGGACTGCTGGCCACTTTCGGCAGTATCGCCATGGGGGTCGGCGTCATGGGACTGGGCCGGGACGAGAATTGATCATGCGGTTTCCCACCCGGATCGCCGTTCGGCGCGGTTGACCTCTTGCGGCCTCATCCGGTGCAGGCTAACGTCTTGCCGCTTCGCCGCCAGCGACCGGTGCGCGGCGGGGCAACGGGGGCGTGGCGAAATTGGTAAACGCAAGCGACTTAAAATCGCTCGGCTTCGGCTTTACGGGTTCAAGTCCCGTCGCCCCCACCACCGGCACATGCCTCGGGTCACCATTGGTGCCGGATACTTCCGCTGGACACGGATTTCGGATGGTTCCCCGGTCAAGGGGCGTCGCCGGATTAGCTCGGCCATCCGCTCCCGTCCTTGCGTTACGGCTTGTTTCCCCACGTTAAGAAATATTTCGTGACCGGCGGATCGAAAGGCGGTCATTGACGGGAAACGGGATCAGGCTAGGTTTGGCTCCCGATAAGCGAGAGGCGCGCATTCCGTCGTGCTTCGGCAACAGCGATCTCAGACGGTGCGGAATGAACGACGTGCAGGGCAAGGATATGCATCAGGGGCTTCCCGGCTCAATGCGGGGGGGGCCGGTCAAGGGGCGGCGGTGGTTGCGCCGTCTGATCTGGGGCGTGCTGATCGCTCTTCTGCTCGGCACCTTGGGCTGGGTCGTCTTCCGGCCGCAGACAGCTCCTTCCTCTCCGCAGGGGCGGGCCGGTCGTTTCTCCGGCCCGGTGCCGGTGGTGGCCGTGCCCGCCGAAAAGGGCGACATCGCCATCACGCTGAACGCCCTGGGAACGGTCACGCCCCTGGCGACCGTCACCGTGAAGACGCAAATCGCCGGCCAACTGACGGAGGTCGCCTTCCGGGAAGGCCAGATGGTGAAGGCCGGCGATTTCCTGGCCCAGATCGATCCTCGTCCCTATCAGTTGGCCCTTGCGCAATATGCGGGCCAGTTGCAGCGGGATCAGGCCTTGCTCAAGGACGCCGAGGTCAATCTCGCCCGATACAAGACCCTGGTCGCCCAGGATTCCATCGCCCGCCAGACCCTGGATACCCAGGAAGCCCTGGTCGAGCAATATCGGGGGACGGTGGAAACCGACAAGGCCCAGGTCAACAATGCCAAGCTCAATCTCGTCTATTGCCATATCGTCGCCCCGGCGACCGGTCGCGTCGGCCTGCGCCAGGTCGATCCGGGCAACTATGTCCAGACCAGCGACACCAGCGGTATCGTGGTGATCACGCAGATGCAGCCGATCACCGTTCTGTTCACCTTGGCCGAGGACAATCTGCCGGCGGTGTTGAAACGTCTGCATGACGGCGCCAGCCTTCCCGTGACGGTCTTCGATCGCGCCCAGACTCTCCAATTGGCCTCCGGCCGCCTGTTGACCGTCGACAACCAGATCGACACCACCACCGGCACCGTCAAACTGCGCGCCCAGTTCGACAATGCCGACGGCATGCTGTTTCCCAATCAGTTCGTCAATACCCGGCTTCTGGTCGACACGCTGAAGGACGCCGTCGTCGTCCCGACGGCCGCCGTTCAGCGCGGCGCGCCGGGAACCTATGTCTATCTGGTGAAGCCCGACAACACCGTCACCGTCCGCCCGGTCACGCTTGGACCCTCGGCCGGCGAGAGGGTCGCCGTCACATCGGGGGTCGAACCGGGGGACAACGTCGTCGTCGATGGCGGCGACAAGCTGCGTGAAGGAGCGCAAGTGACCTTGCCGACGGCCAAGGCTCAAATACCCGCGAAAGGCCGGGAGACGGGGAGCGGTGCGGCAACGCCCGATGACCATTCGGGTAAACGCGACGGCGCGTCCGGTGCCGAACATCGTCGCCGCAAGGAGTAGGGACCTGTCCGGGATATCGTGTGATGGCCCCAGAAACCGTCATGGCCGTGCTTGACACGGCCATCCACGCGGTGGGAGCGGACGACGGAGACTTGTTCTGGGACGTGGATGCCCGGCTCAAGGCCGGGCATGACGTCTTTTGGTTAGCGGTAACTGACGACCGGGCCGCCGGGAAGGAGACATAAGGTGTCGGAACGTCAAGAACGCATCACCGGTGAAGCGGCGCACCCGTTTCGGCACCTCCAGGAAAACGACCGATGAGTCCTTCGCGTCCCTTCATCCTGCGTCCCGTCGCGACCTCCCTGTTGATGGTGGCGATCCTTCTGGTCGGCCTGGTGGCTTTCAAATTCCTGCCGATCTCGGCGCTGCCCGAGGTGGACTATCCGACCATCCAGGTGCAGACCTTTTATCCGGGCGCCAGCCCCGAGGTGATGACCTCGGCGGTGACCGCTCCTCTTGAGCGCCAGTTCGGGCAGATGCCCAGCCTCAACCAGATGTCCTCGGCAAGCTCGGCCGGCGCTTCGGTCATCACCTTGCAGTTCGGGCTCAATTTGAGCCTCGATATCGCCGAACAGGAGGTGCAGGCGGCGATCAACGCGGCCGGCAACCTGCTGCCGTCGGATCTGCCGGCCCCTCCCATCTATGCCAAGGTCAATCCCGCCGACGCGCCGATATTGACCCTGGCGGTGACGTCGAAGACCATGCCTTTGACGCAGGTCGAGGATCTGGCGGATACCCGTCTGGCGCAGAAGATCTCGCAATTGCCGGGTGTCGGTCTGGTGAGCATCAGCGGTGGCCAGCGGCCGGCCGTCCGCGTCCAGGCCAATCTCCAGGCGCTGGCCGCCTATGGCCTCAATATCGATGATTTGCGCACCACCATCGGCACCGCCAATGTCAATACGCCCAAGGGCAATTTCGATGGGCCGACACGGGCATATACCATCAACGCCAATGACCAGCTGAAAAGCGCCGACGAGTACAACGGGATCGTCGTCGCCTATAAGAACGGCGCTCCGGTCCGTCTCTCGGACGTGGCGAAGGTGGTCAATGGCGCCGAAAACAGCAAATTGGGCGCCTGGATGAATAGCAGCCCGGCGGTCATCATCAATATCCAGCGCCAGCCGGGCGCCAATGTGATCGAGGTCGCCGACAGCATCAACGCGCTGCTCCCCAGCCTGCGGGCGGCGATGCCCTCCGCCGTCGACGTCTCCATTCTCACCGATCGAACGAACACCATTCGCGCCTCGGTAAACGATGTCGAGTTCGAGTTGGGCCTTTCGATCGTGCTGGTGGTGCTGGTCATCTTCCTGTTTCTGCGGAACGTCCCGGCGACCCTCATTCCCAGCCTGTCGGTGCCCCTTTCGCTGGTTGGTACCTTCGGCGTCATGTATCTGGCCGGATTTTCGGTGAACAATCTGTCGCTGATGGCGCTGACCGTCGCCACCGGCTTCGTCGTCGACGACGCCATCGTGATGATCGAAAACATTTCCCGATATATCGAGCAGGGGGAGACGCCGCTGCAGGCGGCCTTGAAGGGGTCCGAGGAGATCGGCTTCACCATCGTCTCCCTGACCATCTCCCTGATCGCGGTTCTGATCCCGCTGCTGTTCATGGGCGATGTGGTGGGCCGCCTGTTTCGCGAATTCGCCATCACTCTCGCGGTGACCATTTTGATATCCGCCGTGGTGTCGCTGACCTTGGTTCCCATGCTGTGCGCCAAGCTGTTGCATCACCGGCCGCCCGAACGGGAGACGGCGGCCAATCGCTGGGCGCAAGGCTGGTTCGACGGGCTGGTCGGCGGCTATGGCCGCTGGCTGGATTGGGTGCTCGACCATGCCCGGTTGACCCTGACGGTCGCCCTCGCCACGCTCGGCTTGACGGCGCTGCTCTATGTGATGATCCCCAAAGGCTTCTTTCCCGTTCAGGACACGGGGCTGATCCAGGGCATTTCGGAAGCCGGCCAATCGGTGTCCTATGCGACCATGGCGGAACGCCAGCAGGCACTGGCCGAGGCCGTTTTGAAAGATCCCGACGTCGAGAGCCTGTCTTCCTTCATCGGTGTCGACGGGGCCAACACCACGCTCAACAACGGGCGCTTTCTCATCAATCTGAAACCAAAGAATCAGCGCGACGCCAGCGCCAGCGAGGTGATCCGGCGCTTGCAGCGGGAGACCGCCGATGTCACCGGAATCAGCCTTTACATGCAGCCGGTGCAGGATCTGACCATCGATGCCAATGTGAGCCGCGCCCAATATCAATTCGTGCTCGAGGATGCCAATCCGGAAGAGCTGGCGCTGTGGGTTCCCCGGTTGGTCGAGCGCCTGTCCGCCCAACCGGAATTGGCCGACGTCTCCAGCAACGCGCAGGAACGCGGCCTGTCGGCCTATATCAAGATCGACCGCGACACGGCGGGCCGTTTCGGCATTACGCCGGCCACCGTCGACAACGCGCTTTATGACGCCTTCGGCCAACGCATCGTCTCGACCATCTTCACCCAGTCGAACCAGTATCGGGTGATCCTCGAAGCCGACCCGGAGGCTCAAACCACCCTGAAATCGCTGGCCTCCCTCTATCTGCCGTCGGCCGCCGGCGGCCAGGTGCCGCTGTCGACCATCGTTTCCGTTATCGAACAGACGGTTCCGCTGCAGATCAATCATCTGGGCCAGTTTCCTGCCACCAGTCTGTCGTTCAATCTGGCCCCGGGGGCATCACTGGGGGACGCGGTTGAAGCGATCCAGCAGGCGGAAAAGGACATCGGTCTGCCGGACAGCGTGATGACCAACTATCAAGGCGCCGCATTGGCGTTTCGGTCGTCGCTGTCCAATGAGGTGTTTCTCATCCTGGCGGCGCTGGTCACGATGTACATCGTGCTGGGGGTTCTCTATGAAAGTTTCATCCATCCGGTGACCATCCTGTCCACCTTGCCGGCGGCCGGCATCGGCGCCCTGCTGGCCTTGATGGCGGTGAAGAGCGATCTCGGCGTCATCGGCATCATCGGCATCATTCTCTTGATGGGCATCGTCAAGAAGAACGGCATCATGATGGTGGATTTCGCCCTCGAGGCCGAACGCCATCAAGGCAAGTCGCCGCGTGAGGCGATCCATCAGGCCTGCCTGCTGCGCTTCCGTCCCATCCTGATGACCACCATGGCCGCGCTGCTCGGCGCCTTGCCCCTGATGGTCGGAACCGGGACCGGTTCGGAGCTGCGTCATCCGCTTGGCGTCTCGATCGTCGGCGGCCTGATCGTCAGCCAGGTGCTGACGCTGTTCACCACGCCGGTGATCTATCTGGCCTTCGATAAATTGGCCCGTCGTTTCCATCGTGCCGACGACGGCGAGGAGCGGGCGGCGCCATGAATCTGTCGGCCCTGTTCATCGCCCGGCCGGTCGCCACCACCCTTTTGACCCTGGGCGTCGCCCTGGCCGGCGCCATCGCCTTTTTCCTGCTGCCCGTTTCCCCGTTGCCGCAGATCGATATCCCGACGATCTCGGTGCAGGCGTCGATGGCCGGCGCCAGCCCGGAGACCATGGCGACCAGCGTGGCCACGCCGTTGGAGCGCCATCTCGGGCAGATCGCCGATGTCACCGAGATGACCTCGTCGAGTTCGGTCGGGTCGACCCGCATCACCTTGCAGTTCGGCCTCAATCGCGACATCGACGGCGCGGCGCGCGACGTGCAGGCGGCGATCAATGCGGCGCGTGCCGACTTGCCGGCCAGCCTCAAGAGCAATCCCACCTATCGCAAGGTCAATCCCGCCGACGCGCCGATCATGATCATCGCCCTGACCTCAAGAACCTTGACCCAGGGACAGCTTTACGATTCGGCGGCGACGGTCCTCCAGCAAAAGCTGTCGCAGGTCGAGGGGGTCGGTCAGGTCAGTATCGGCGGCAGTTCGCTGCCGGCGGTGCGCGTCGAGATTAATCCCCATGCCCTGTTCAAATATGCGATCGGCCTTGAAGATGTGCGGGCCGCCCTGGCATCGGCCAATGCCAATGCGCCGAAAGGGGCGATCGAGGAGGAGGGGCGGCATTACCAGATCTATACCAATGACCAGGCCAGGACGGCCGAGCAATACCGGCCGCTGGTCATCGCCTATCGCAACGGAGCCGCGGTTCGGCTGTCCGACGTCGCCGACGTGGTCGATTCGGTCGAAGATCTGCGCAATCAGGGATTGGCCAACGGACAGCCTTCCGTTCTGATCGTCCTCACCCGGCAGCCCAGCGCCAATATCATCGAGACGGTCGACCGCTTGCGGGCCTTGCTGCCGCAGCTCAAGGCGTCGATACCGGCCGATATCGACATGGCGGTTCCGATGGATCGCACGACGACGATCCGCGCCTCGTTGCGCGACGTCGAGCGCACCTTGCTGATCTCGCTGGTCCTGGTGATCCTGGTCGTGTTCCTGTTTCTGCGCGATTGGCGGGCGACGCTGATCCCGTCCGTCGCCGTGCCGGTCTCCCTCATCGGCACCTTCGGCGCCATGTATCTGTTGGACTACAGTCTCGACAATCTGTCGCTGATGGCCTTGACCGTCGGCACCGGTTTCGTCGTCGACGACGCCATCGTCGTGTTGGAAAACGCCGTCCGCCATATCGAGGCGGGGATGCCGCGGATGAAGGCCGCCCTGCTGGGGGCGCGGGAAGTCGGCTTCACCGTCCTGTCCATGAGTCTTTCGCTGGTGGCGGTCTTCATTCCCATCCTGCTGATGGGGGGGATCGTCGGACGCCTGTTCCGTGAATTCGCCGTGACCTTGTCGGTGGCCATCCTGGTTTCGCTGGTGGTGTCCATGACCACCACGCCGATGATGTGTTCGCTGCTGCTTCGCCATCGGCCGGCGGGACGCCGGTCGCGGCTGTTTCGACTGAGCGAGCGCGTTTTCGAAGGTATGCTGCACGAATATGAACGGACGCTGGGGACGGCGCTTCGCCATCGGCGTCTGACCCTGCTGGTGTTGGTGGCCACCGTCGGCCTTAACGGCTATCTGTTTTCCATCGTTCCCAAGGGGTTCTTCCCGCAACAGGATACCGGCGCGATGGTCGGCGGCATCCAGGCCGATCAGAGCATTTCGTTCCAATCGATGCGCCAGAAGCTGGTGGCATTCGTCAACATCATCAAAAGCGACCCGGCGGTGGCCAATATCGTCGGCTTCACCGGGGGAGGGCAGACCAATGGCGGATTCGTTTACGTCGCCCTGAAGCCCCTTTCCGAACGGGATCTGCCGGTCGACAAGGTGATCGGCCGGCTGCGCGGCCAGCTCGCGCAAGTACCGGGCGCTTCGCTATTCTTGCAGGCGGTGCAGGATATTCGCCAGGGCGGGCGGAGCGCCAATGCCCAATACCAGTATACCTTGCAGGCCGACGAATTGTCCGAACTGCAGACCTGGGCGCCCAAGCTCGCCCAGGCGCTCGGTCATTTGCCCGAGCTGGCCGATGTCAATTCCGACCAACAGGACAAGGGCCTGGAGACCGATCTGCAAATCGACCGTCCGACGGCTTCGCGCCTCAAGCTGACCGCGAGCCAGATCGACAACACCCTTTACGACGCTTTCGGCCAGCGCCAGGTGTCGACCATCTACAATCCGCTCAACCAATATCATGTGATCATGGAGGTGGCGCCGCAGTACTGGCAAAGCCCGGAAACCCTCAACGAGCTGTTTATCAGCACCTCCGGCGGGTCGGTCGGCGGCACGCAGGCGACCAACGCGGTGGCCGGGACCTTCAAGACGACCACCACCGCGACGTCGTCGTCGAGCGGTTCCTCTTCGGCCAAACAGGTCGCCGCCGACACGGCGCGCAACCAGGCGACCAACCAACTGGCCAACAGCGGCCGGGGCAGCGCCTCGACGGGCGCGGCGGTAAGCACGTCGGCCGAAACGATGGTGCCGCTTTCCGCCGTCGCCCATTACGGTCCGGGCACCACGCCGCTGGCGGTCGCCCACCAGGGGCATTTCGCCGCCAGCACCCTGTCCTTCAACCTGCCGCCCGGCAAATCTCTGAGCGATGCGGTCGATGCGATCGAGCGCACCATGCGGGAGATCGGCGTCCCCGCCTCCATCCATGGCAGTTTCCAGGGAACGGCCAAGGCCTTCCGGGATTCGCTGTCCAATGAGCCGATTCTCATTCTGGCGGCCCTGCTGGCCGTCTATATCGTTCTGGGCGTCCTCTACGAGAGTTACATCCATCCGATCACCATCCTCTCGACCTTGCCGTCGGCTGGCGTCGGTGCGGTGCTGGCCCTGTTGGTCTGCAACACGGAGTTCAGCATTATCGCCTTGATCGGAGTGATTTTGTTGATCGGCATCGTCAAGAAGAACGCCATCATGATGATCGATTTCGCCCTTGATGCCGAACGGGTCCAAGGTTTGGAACCGGTCGATGCCATCCGCCAGGCCTGTCTTTTGCGGTTTCGGCCGATCATGATGACCACCATGGTTGCCCTGCTGGGAGCCCTGCCATTGGCGTTGGGTCATGGCGAAGGTGCGGAAATGCGCCAACCCCTGGGCATCTCGATCGTCGGCGGCCTGATCGTCAGCCAGTTGTTGACCCTTTACACCACGCCCGTGGTTTATCTTTACATGGATCGTCTGCGGCATTGGGGGCAACGTCGCCGTGACCGCAGGACGCTCGGACGAACGGCGCCAACCCAGGGATAACTCAAGACAACAAATTGAAAGTGCTGACGTTTTTCTAGATCCGAAAAAGTCTCTTGTCAGGCGGGGGGGCTTCGGACCAAGGTATGCGCTCTGCGAGAAGGGGGACGCTATGGTCGAAAAGTCTAGTATGCTGGATCAACTTGAGCAGGAGATCGAATCGGAGTTCATCGACGAGACCCGCGATGTGCTGGCCGGTCTCGAGGTGATGTTGGGGAACTTCGAATCCGGGCTGGTCGATGCGGTCCGGGCGATGATCACTTTGCGCAAGGCCTTCCGTTCGCTCGAATCGAGAAGTCAAAGCCTGGATAAGGCGACGATGAGCATCGTCACCCACCGCGCTTCGGAATATCTGTCCGATTCCCAGGAGTTGGAACGCGCCAACGTCGTCGACGTGCAGTCCTACATCGACGTTTTGCGCAAATTGCTCGACCGCAACGCCAGCACCGAACATTCCAGCGAACTGGTGCGCCAGCTGCCCTCCCGCCGGATCGTCGATTTCGACGTGGTCGAGGCGGCGAAGAAGATGAACATCGAAATGCTGATGGTGATTCCCGACCGGGCCACCAGCCATTACGTCGAGCGGGAACTGGCCGCTTGCGGCTACCGGGTGTCCAACGCCGGGCATTTCTTCCGTGGCCTTGAACTGGCGGTCCGTACCCAGCCCGATTTCATCATCTGCTCCGCCGTGCTCGACGAGGCTTCCGGCATCGATCTCATCCGGGCGCTTAACGGCATCGCCGCGACCACCCATACGCCGGTGGCCCTGCTGACCAGTTACGCCGCCGGACATCCCTCGCTGGCCGAACTGCCGCCCAGCGCGGCGGTGATCCGCAAGGGCAGCGCATTCGGCGAGGATCTGGCCAACGCCCTGGCGCGTTTCAAGATCACCTGAGGCGAACGATCCGAATTCGTTTGGCGGCGAGAGGGGGGGATGTGATAAGGACCAAGGGGTTCCTGGAAAAGGCTTGCGGCTGATATCCCATGATTGGACGCCTTGTTTCTCTCATCCTTCTCTTCACCGGCCTGTCGCTCTCCCTTTCGGGGTGCATCGTGGGTGACGGTATCGCCCATGTGGTGAAACTGGCGCAACAAAGCGGCCAGAAAAAAACGGAAGCCGCTCAAGCCGAACCTGCGGCCGCGCCGGAGGCGGCCGCGGCGCCGCGTGATGACTCACCGCCGCCGCCGCCCGCCGCCGCGCCCAGCCGTAGCGCGGTCAGCGTCGAGTCATTGGATCCGCCGCACTGACTTATACCAACTCTCGGTGATCGGAACCGATCACCGAGCCCTTAACGGGCCAGCCAAGTCTCGATGAGTCATCCTCATCGAGACTTGGTATTAATCTTTACCGGAGGTGCGTTTTGGGGATCGGTTCCGCCCTGCATCAATTGCGCGTCCGTCCGCGCCTGCTGATCGCCGTCGCCCTGGCGGTGATCCTCTGGTTCATCCTGCCGGTCGATCTGCGGCGATCGACCCGGGCCATCCTTTCCCTCGATCTCGGCGGGGCGGTGTTTCTGGCGCTCAGTTGGACGATGATGAGCCGCGCCACGCCGGAACGCATGCGCCTGCGGGCCCGCATGCAGGACGAGGGGCGCTGGACCATCCTGCTGCTCACCGTCGGGGCCGCCATCTTCAGCCTCGCCGTCATCGCCGTCGAACTGCACGGCATGAAGGATCTGCCCGGCGACGGGCAACTGGCGCATCTCGGTCTGGCGGCGGGCACCATCGTCTGTTCGTGGCTGGTCACCCACACCATGTTCGCCCTGCATTACGCCCACGCCTTCTACGGCGACGGAGATGGCGATCCCAACACGGTGGACCGGGCCGGAGGACTGGATTTCCCGGCGACCGAGCATCCAGACTATTGGGATTTCCTCTATTTCTCCTTCGTCGTCGGCATGACCGGCCAGACCTCGGACGTGCAGATCCGGGGCCGGAGCATCCGCCGGCTTTGCCTGGCCCAGGGGGTGCTCGCCTTCTTCTTCAACACGGTGATCCTGGCGCTCAGCATCAACATCGCCGCCGGCCTGCTTTAGGGGCCGGTCTTCTCAAAACTCGACGTCGAGTTCGTCGAAATCGTCGGGTTCGGCCTTCGCCGCCTTGGTCCAGGCGACCAGGGCGGGCCATTTCAGGATGGCGCGGCAATAGGCCTGCGAGGCGGAATCGAGCGTCACGTCATAGGTGCGAAAACGGGTGCAGACGGGGGCGTACATGGCGTCCGCCATGGTCATCGAGGAGCCGAAGAGATAAGGCCCGCCGTAGGTGGCCAGACAGTCCCGCCAGATCGAGGTGATGCGCGCGATGTCCGGCAGGGCGCCGGTGAAAACCTTGAAGCCGGGATGTCTGGCCTTCAGCGTCATCGGCAGGGCCGAGCGCAGATTGTAAAATCCGGAATGCATTTCGCCGGAGACCGAGCGGCAGTGGGCCCGGGCCACCCTTTCCCCGGGCAGCAATCCCGCGGCCGGGTTCCATTCGCTCAAATATTCCGCGATGGACAGCGTGTCCCAGATTTTCGCCCCGTCATGTTCCAGGCAGGGCACCAGGAAGGACGGGGACAGCAGCAGCAACTCGGCGCGGACCGCGGCATCGTCGATCGGCACGATGCGTTCCTCGACCTCCAGGCCGGCCATCTTGCAAAGCAGCCACCCGCGGAGCGACCAGGATGAATAGTTTTTGCTGGAAATGGTCAGAACGGCTGCCGGCATGACGAAATCCTTCCCCAAAAGATTTTCCGTCGGAAAATGACCGTGGCGCGAAGGTGCGCCCCCGTCGGCGCCGCGCGTCCGTCACTTGCAGATTGAAATGATTATCTCGCATTGCAGCAAAATTTTCACTACCCTTTCCAGCCAGGGGGAGACGTGGTGGAGGCGGGCATGCTTTATCTGGCTTATCAGATGCAGTCCAATCTCATGGCGCCGTTGCGCGCCATGGCTGCGGCTGTCCGTTCCGGCAGCGATCCGATTCGTGAAACCTCCGGCGGGTTCACCTGGTCCCATCTGGTCGCCGCCTGGGAGCTGATATCGCGCGCCGGTCTCAGCCATCAACAGCCGGCTTATGGTATCGACACGGTCCGCATCGGCGAGCGCGACGTGGCGGTCGTCGAGGAAAGTGCCGCGGTGACGCCTTTCTGCACCTTGCGTCATTTCCGCAAGGCCGAGGAGGGGGTGCCGCAGCCACGGCTTCTCGTGGTGGCCCCGCTGTCCGGGCATTTCGCCACCCTGTTGCGCGGGACGATCCGCACGATGCTGCCCGACCACGACGTCTATGTCACCGACTGGAGCAACGCCCGCGACGTCTCGGTCGATCACGGGTCTTTCGGCTTCGACGATTATGTCGAGCATGTCATCCATTTTCTCGAGGTTCTGGGGCCGGGCGCCCATGTGCTGGCCGTCTGTCAGCCCTGTGTCCAGGTGCTGGCCGCCGTCGCGGTGATGGCCGCCGACCATCATCCCGCCCAGCCCGCCAGCATGACCCTGATGGCGGGGCCGATCGACGTCCGGGTCAATCCGACCAAGGTCAACGAACTGGCCACCAGCAAGCCCATCGAATGGTTCGAGCGCAAGTTGATCGCCACGGTGCCATGGCCGCATCGCGGCGCCGGCCGCAGGGTCTATCCCGGCTTCATCCAACTTCTCGCCTTCATTTCGATGAACGTCGGCAGGCATCTGAAGGCGCATCGCGATCTCTACGACCATCTGGTCAAGGGCGAGACCGACCGGGCGGAAGCCATCAAGGCGTTCTACGACGAATATTTCGCCGTCCTCGATCTTTCGGCGGATTTCTATCTGGAAACCGTGCGGATCGTCTTCCAGGAGGCCCGTCTGGCCAAAGGGGAGCTGACCTATCGCGGGCGCGCGGTCGATCCCGGCCTCATCCGGCGCACGGCGCTGCTGACCGTCGAGGGCGAGAAGGACGATATCTGCGCCGTGGGCCAGACGGCGGCGGCGCACGATCTCTGTACCGGCCTGAAGCCTTATATGAGGCGCCATCATCTGCAGGCCGGCGTCGGCCACTATGGCGTGTTCAACGGGAAGCGCTGGGAAGGCCAGATCTATCCCATCGTCCGCAACCTGATCCTGGCGACGAACTGACGGTCATGTCCATGCGCGTGGCGGGGACGGCATAGACAAGAAAGAAAACCACCAAGGCACCAAGGCACCAAGGGGGCGGAACGCGCCGCAGGCTTTCGTCCCCTTGTCCATCGCTCAAGCGATGCCGGTAGAGTCTAATGCCTGCGGCGCTAAAGTCACCTTGGTGTCTTGGTGCCTTGGTGGTTCAGTACCTCTTCCCTCCGCCCGTCATTCCGCCAGATGCCCCAGCGGCAGGGCGGTCCGGTATTGCACCTGCTTCAGGGCGAAGCTCGATTTGATGCTGGCGACGCCGGGAATGCGGGTCAGATGGTCGAGAACGAACCTTTCATAGGCGGCGAGGTCGGAGACGACGACCCGCAGCAGATAATCGAAACTGCCGGTCATCAGGTAGCATTCCAGGACTTCGGGGCGTTCGAGCACCGTGCGCTCGAAGGTTTCCAGGCTGGCCTCCACCTGTTTTTCGAGGGTGATGTTGACGAAGACGTGAACCGGCAGATCGATGGTCGCCGGATCGAGCAGGGCCACATAGCGCCGGATGAAGCCGTCCGTTTCCAGAAGATGCACCCGCCGCGAACAGGGCGACGGCGACAGGCCCACCTTGTCGGCAAGATCGAGGTTGGACATCCGGCCGTCCTCCTGCAGGGCGGCCAGAATGCGATAGTCGATGGTATCCAGGGGACGCTTTGGCATGAATCACCAAGACTGTCTGACGCTACGGAAAGTTATTGCGTGATCTTCCCTTCATCGGGGGGATAACGCAAGGACGTGCCATCCCCATGCACCGTAAAATGACGGACTTGATCCAACGAAGGTGGTTTCCATGGCCGACGTCCGTGCGATTTCCCAGAGTCCCGACCCTCTTTCCCAGGAGGTCGAATGCCTGGCCGCGCTGGAGGATCAGGTGCGATGGCTGTCGTCTTGGATGATCCACAACGCCAACCATCTGCGGCGCAAGCGCGACGGCCTCAAGGTCGGCGGCCATCTGGCGTCCTGTTCCTCGTCGACGGCGCTGCTGACGGCGCTTTATTTCGGTGTGCTGCGTCCCGAGGACCGGATCGCCGTCAAACCGCACGCCAGTCCCGTTCTGCATGCCATCGAATATCTGCAGGGCCGCGAATCGCGTGAGCAATTGGAGAATTTCCGCGGGCTGGGCGGCGCCCAGTCCTATCCATCGCGCACCAAGGACGCCGTCGATATCGATTTTTCCACCGGCTCCGTCGGTCTCGGCGTCGCCGCCACCGTGTTCGCCAGTCTGGTTCAGGATTACGTGTTCATGAAGGGGCTGGCGCCGAAGGGCGCGCGGCCCGGCCGGATGATCGCCCTGGTCGGCGACGCCGAGCTGGACGAGGGCAACATTTACGAAGCCCTGCTGGAAGGCTGGAAGCATGACGTCCGCAACGTCTGGTGGATCGTCGATTATAATCGGCAAAGTCTCGACGCCGTCGTGTCCGACCGACTGCAGGGGCGGATCGTCTCGTTGTTCGAATCCATGGGATGGCAGGTCGTCACCCTGAAATATGGCAAGCGCCTGGAGGCGGCCTTCGCCCGGCCCGACGGCCAGTCCCTGCGCCAGTGGATCGATGCCTGTCCCAATGCGCTCTATTCGGCGCTCACCTACAAGGGAGGGGCCGGCTGGCGCGAGGCTCTGACCCGCGATCTCGGGCATTTGCCGGGGATCGAGGCGTTGTTGGCCGAGCATGACGATCCCGCCCTGGCCCGCCTGATGACCAATCTGGGCGGACATGACCTCGAAGGCATTCTCGATGCTTTCCGCTCCATCGATCATGACCGGCCGGTGGCTTTCCTCGCCTACACGGTCAAAGGCTACGGGCTGCCCATCGCCGGCCATAAGGACAATCACGCGGGGCTGCTCAGCCCCGACCAGATGGAGGCCTACAAGGCCAGCCTCGGCATTGCCGACGGCCGCGAATGGGATCCGTTCTGTTGTCATCCGGACGCCGAAGAGCGCCTGCGGGCCTTCATCGCCGAGGCCGGCCCCGTCCGCCGGCGCCCGGCCGCGGTGCCGCCGCCGCCGCCGGTTCCGGTTCCTCCGTCCTTGCGGATCGAACCGGCCGCCAACATGTCTACGCAGGAGGCCTTCGGCCGGATTCTCGCCGAGCTGGCTCGTGGCGACGATGGCTTGGCCCGCGCCATCGTGACCACCTCGCCCGATGTGACCGTTTCGACCAATCTGGGCGGCTGGGTCAACAGGCGGGGGCTGTTCGATCGCGCCCAGCGTCCCGACGTCTTTCGCGATCTTCAGGTGGTCTCGGCGCAGAAATGGGCGATGTCGCCGGCCGGGCAGCATATCGAGCTGGGTATCGCCGAGAACAATCTGTTTCTTCTCCTGGCCGCGCTCGGCCTGTCGGCGCCGTTGTTCGGGGCGCGCCTTCTGCCCGTCGGCACGCTCTACGATCCCTTCATCGCGCGTGGTCTCGACGCCCTGAATTATGCCTGCTACCAGGATGCCCGCTTCATGCTGGTGGGCACGCCGTCGGGCATCAGCCTGGCGCCGGAGGGCGGCGCCCATCAATCCATCTCGACGCCCTTGATCGGCATGGGCCAGCCGGGGCTGATCTATTTCGAACCGGCCTACGCCGACGAACTGGCGGCGATCATGCGCTGGGGGTTCGAGCATATGCAGCAACCGGACGGCGCTTCGATCTATCTGCGCCTGTCGACGCGGGCCCTCGTCCAGCCTGAGCGCGAGATGGATGCCGCCCAGGCCCGCCAGGTGATCGAGGGGGCCTATTGGGTGGTGCCGCCGGGCGCCGATTGCCAATTGGTGATCGCCTATGCCGGCGTCGTCGCGCCGGAGGCCCGGGAGGCGTTCGAGACGGTGCGCGAGGAAATCCCCGGGGCGGCCCTGCTGGCGGTGACCTCGCCCGATCGACTGCACAGCCAATGGCAGGTCTCGCGCCTGCTGGGCTCTCCCGGCCGCTCCCATGCCGAGCGTCTGTTCGAGGCCGTGCCGCGCGGCGCGGCCCTGATCACCGTGCTCGACGGTCATCCGGCGACCTTGTCCTGGATGGCCAGCATCGGCGGCTTTTCCAGCCGCGCCCTGGGTGTCGACCGGTTCGGCCAATCGGGGGATATTCCCGATCTCTACCGGGCCTACGGCATCGATTCCGGCGCCATCATAGAGGCCTGCGCGGTGGCCTTGCGGGATCGGGCCGGCCGGGACTGACGGTGGTCGGGGGAGGGATGGGCGTGGCGATGAGCCGGCGTCTTCTGCGGGGTCCCGCCTATTCGCCGGCGCCGTCGAGAAAGAAGCGATAGGCCGGATTGCCCGTCTCCTCCCAATAGGGATAGGCGAGACGGTCAAGATAGCGTTGGAATTTCTCCCTCTCGGCGGGAGGCACCTGAATGCCGGCCAGCACCCGGCCATAGTCGGCGCCGTGGTTGCGGTAATGGAACATCGAGATGTTCCAGTCGGGCGCCATGTCGGTCAGGAACTTGATCAGGGCGCCGGGGCGCTCGGGGAACTGGAAGCGGTAGACCAGTTCGTCGGCCAATCCCGTGACCCGGCCGCCCACCATATAGCGGACATGGACCTTGGCCATCTCGTTGTCGCTCATGTCGACGACGGTATGGACCTGATCTCGCAAATGGGCGAGCAGGGCCTGCTTCTCCTGGACACCCTCGCTCAGTTCGATGCCGACGAAGATGCGGGCGAGCGACGGGTCGGAATAGCGGTAGTTGAATTCCGTGACCGAGCGCCGGCCCAGGGCCTGGACGAAGCGGCGGTAGCTTCCCGGCCGTTCATCGATGGTCACGGCGAACAGCGCTTCCCGCTTTTCGCCGATTTCCGCCCGTTCGGCGATATGGCGCAGACGGTCGAAATTCATGTTCGCGCCGCTGTTGATGGCCAGCAACGCGCCGGCCGGCGTGGGATTGGCGGCGGCGTAGCGTTTCAGGCCGGCAAGGCCTAGCGCCCCGGCCGGCTCGGCGATGGCCCGGGTATCATCGAAGATGTCCTTGACCGCGGCGCAGATCTCATCGGTATCGACGATCAGGACGTCGTCCAACCGGTCGCGGCACAGGCGGAAGGTTTCCTCCCCGGCCTGACGGACGGCGACGCCGTCGGCGAACAGGCCGACCTGATCGAGCACCGTCCGGCCCCCGTCGGCGATGGCCTTCGCCATCGAGGCGGCGTCTTCCGGCTCGACCCCGATCACCTTGATCTCGGGGCGCAGGAACTTGACGCAGGTGGCGACGCCGGCCGCCAATCCGCCGCCGCCGATCTGCACGAACACCGCCTCGATCGGACCGGGATGCTGGCGCAGGATTTCCAGCCCGATGGTGCCCTGGCCGGCGATCACCTCCGCGTCGTCGTAAGGGTGGATGAAGGTCAGGCCCTTCTCGGCCTCGATCTGGCGGGCGTGGGCGCTCGCCTCGTCGAAGGAATCGCCATGCAGAACGACGCGGGCGCCGCGCCGCTTCACGGCTTGGACCTTGATCGCGGGCGTCGTGCGCGGCATCACGACCCAGGCCTTCGTTCCCAGCTTCTGGGCGGCCAGCGCCACCCCTTGCGCATGATTGCCCGCCGAGGCGCAGATGACGCCGCGTTCCAGGGCCTCGGCGCCGAGGCCGGCCATTTTGTTGTAGGCGCCGCGCAGCTTGAAGGAAAATACCGGTTGCAGGTCCTCGCGTTTCAGCAATGCCGTCCGGCCAAGGCGTTCGGACAGTCGCGGCAGGGGATCCAGGGGACTTTCAATGGCGACGTCATAGACCCGCGAGGTCAGGATCCGGCGCATATAGTCCAGCGTATCGGCGACGTCTTTCCGCGTACTGCTCATACCTTGGCCCTTTGAGTGAGGGGGATTCGGGGCGCCGTTCGTTTTTTCGAAGGCACCGAAGTTTTCAGATTAGGGGGGGATGGGAACACTCGCAACGGCGGGTTTGGCTAGACGCCGCCGTGGAAGGAGCCGCGTCGGAAGAAAGGATCGATTTGTTGATATTTTTCATTAATTAAATCAATCTTAGGTTAGGCAGAAGGCTATGCTGGATACTTGCCGCAGAACGCGGGGACCCGGTGAGATGGGGGATGTCATGTCGTTTTTCGAAGATCGGAAAATTGCCACCAAAATCATGATGCTGCTCGGGCTTCTGGGGCTGTTCATCCTGGCGACGGTGGTATTCACGGCCTCCCGGATGCAGCGTATCGATGATCTCTATTCCGCCTTGCTGACCAAGGACGCCAAGGGGGTCGTGCTGGTGGGGCGCTTGAACACGCGGCTGCTCGATACCGGTCGGCTGATGTATATGATGATCGCCGAGTCCGATCAGGAAAAGATGCGGACGATCGATCGGGAAATCACCGCGACCACCGAAAAATTCCGGGAATTCGCCGGGGGCGCGAAGATTCTCCTGCCGCGACGGGCTGCTGAAATCGATGAGATGGCCAAGACCTTCGATGCCCTCGTCAAGGCGATGCAGGATGTCCGGGAAAGGGCGTTGGCCAATGACAACGACGCGGCCAATCTCATGATGAGCGAGCGCTTCATTCCGGTACTCACCACCTTGAGAACCTCGGTGAATAGTCTCGTCGAAGGGACCCTCGGCAATCTGGAGCAGGTGTCGTCCGAGGCGACGGCGCAAACCACGTCGACGATCCGGGCCACCTACCTCTTCGTCTGTACCGGTCTGGCGCTGGTATTGCTGCTGGCCAATTTCGCCAGCCGCCGTTACCTCTCGAAGCCGATCGTGGCGATGGGCGAGGTGATGGGCCGCTTGGCCGATCGCGACTATACGGTCGAAATTCATGGCGCGAGCCGGCGTGACGAGGTGGGGGTGATGGCGAAGGCCGTCCAGGTGTTCAAGGAGGGCATGATGCGGGCGGACGAGGCGGCGGCCCAGCAGGAGCGCGACCGGCAGGAGCGCGAGCAGCGGGCCCGGAAGATCGAGGCGATGACGCGGGAGTTCGACGGGGCGGTCTCGGCCATC
>NZ_PIUM01000049.1 GCF_002845745.1 Telmatospirillum siberiense
CCGGAAGCCCCCCCCTTGCACCGGCTGGATGACGAGGCCCTGCGCGCCGCCGCCATGGAACGCTTCGCCCTGCCAGCGGAATTTTTGGAACACGAGGATCTGTGGCGGGTGGTGCTGCCGACCCTGCGGGCAGACATCGAGCTCCTCGAGACTTGGCGACCCGCCCCCGAAGCCCCGCTCGATCTGCCGCTGACCATTGTCGGCGCCCGGCAGGACCGCATCGTGGCCCTGTCCCAACTGACCGACTGGGCGGCACGGACCACGGCGGCCCTGTCCCTGCATATCCTGGATGGCGGTCACATGCTGCCCCGGGACCAGGGGCCGGCGCTGTTGGAGATCCTGCGCCGCATCCTTGGGCGCCATGCGGAGGGAGGCGCGTCGTGAGCGCGCCCCCCCAACCTTGGTACATGATCAACGGCGGTCGTTACGAGGGGGTGGAACCGCCCTATTTCGACCCGGCCGAGCATCCCTGGACCAGGACGCTGGAGGACAACTGGACGATCATCCGCGACGAAATGTTGGCCCTGCTCGCCGGCCGGGCCGAGAAGCGCCTGGCGCCTTACTTCGCCAACGATATGTACTTCCCGCCGAATGCCTGGAAAACCTTGGGGCTTTATTTCTGGAAGTACCGCATCCACCGCAACTGCCGCGCCTGCCCGAAGACCACGGCGATCATCGAGGGTATCCCCCATTTGACGGCGGCCTCCTTAAGCGTGCTGGAGGCCGGCTCCAACATCAACCCGCACCAGGGCGACACCAATGCGGTGATCCGCGTCCACCTGCCTCTGTCCGTTCCCGAGCCCCTGCCCCGTTGCGGTTTCGAGGTCAAGGGAGTGGCGCGCTCGTGGCAGGAGGGGAAGGTGTTGCTGTTCCAGGACGCCTATACCCACTTCGCCTGGAACCAGACGGACAGGCGGCGGCTGATCATGATCCTCGATGTCATGCGCCCGGAATTCGCCGACCGGTCGAACGAGGTCTGCGCCAACGTCTTGGGTTCCATCGCGCTGCTCTACCTCTATCGGCGCCTGCGATGGCTGAACCGGTTGCCGGGCCGGCTGCGCCGCCCCCTCCATTGGATTTCCCGGACCCTGTTCCGCGTCGTGATCCCGGTGCAACGGCAACTTGGGCGGATCCTGATCCGCTAAAATTATAAGATTGCCAGCCCTTATTCGCCGGCTGCCTTCTTGCCATCGCCAAGACGGCTGTGGCACAGTCCGGCGTCATGACGAACGAAGAGACGCCCTCGCCTCCTCCCGCCGCCGCATCGGTCGGCCGCGCGCAGCTTTTCCTGGGATTTTTGAAAATCGGCCTGATGGGCTTCGGCGGCGTCGCCGCCGTCGCCCGGCACGTCATCGTCATCGACCGGGCCTGGCTTTCCGAAAAGGACTATGCCTCGCTGCTGGGGATCGGGCAGGTCCTGCCCGGCCCCAACGTGGTCAATGTCTCGATCATGATCGGCGACCGCTTCCGGGGGCCCCTGGGTTCGATCTGCGCGCTTGCCGGCCTGATGAGCATGCCGCTCGTCATCCTGATCGCGCTGGCCGCCCTTTATCAGCAGTTCTCCGCCGTTCCCGAGGTACAGGCAGGCATCGCCGGAACCGCAGCGGCGGCCGCCGGACTGGTGGTCGGCACGGCGCTCAAGATGGCGCGCAAGCTGAAGCCGACGAGGATGGCCCTGCTGTTCGGCTTCATCGCCTTCACGGCGGTGGGCATCATTCATCTGCCGATGCTGCCCACGGTCCTGGTCGCCGCCCCCATCAGCATCCTCGCCGTGCTATGGGAGAGGAAACGCCAATGAAAGACGGGCTTCTGGGACAAATCGCCACGACCTTCGCCTCGGTCTCGCTGGTCGCGGTGGGCGGCGCCAACGCGGTGATGCCCGAGATCCACCGCCAGGTGGTCGACCAGTTGCACTGGATGGACGGGGCGACCTTCGCCAATCTGTTCGCCGTGGCCCAGGCCGCGCCCGGCCCGAACGTCCTGTTCGTCAGCCTGATCGGCTGGCACATGGCCGGTTTCGCCGGCCTGGCGGTCGCCACGCTGGCCATCATGCTGCCCTCCGGCCTGGTCGCCTTCGCCGCCGGGCGGCTGGTCGCCCGCCTGGACGGACACCCCCTCATGCAGGCGGCCAAGAGCGGCCTGGTGCCGATCGCCGTCGGATTGATCCTGGCCAGCGGCCTGGTGATGAGCCGCGCCGCCGATCACGATGTCTTGACCATCGCCATTACGCTGGGAACGGCGGCCTTCGTCTTCTTCCGGGAAAACAGCCCTCTCTGGGCCTTGGCGGGCGGCGCCCTCCTGGGAATAGGAACCTACCTGCTTGGGCTGTTCTCCTAACCCTTCCCCCCTTCCTCCGGACACCTCGGGATCAGGCCGGATTGACAGCCGGATTGACCCCACAGTACCTTTTTGAATCATGTATATGAATATATGATCGGTTGAAAATCGGAACCGTAAGCGGCGTTTGTCTGATGCATCGCCTCAAATCACCACGGTCCCCGGAATTGTTAAAAAAGAGGCGATAAAATGCTGATTACTCTGGGAGGTATCGTTGTCCTGGTAACGATCTACCTCATGGTCAAACAGTACGAAACGCGATTGGTACTGTTCTGCGCGGGAATGGTCCTGGCCCTTTGCGCGGGACAGCCGATGGCGCCATTCCTGGCGTTTTCCCACGCCATGAAGGAAAACAAGCTTTTCGAATCGATCGTTTCCGTCATGGGATTCGCCATGGTGATGAAGCTGACCCAGTGCGACCAGCATCTGATCCGCTATCTCGTCCGCGGCCTGAAGCGCGTGGGACCACTGTTGATTCCCGCCTCGGTCCTGGTGACCTTCTTCATCAACACCTCGATCACCAGCTCGGCCGGATGCTCCGCCGCGGTCGGCGCCATCCTCATTCCCCTCATGCTGGCGTCGGGCATCCACCCGGCCATCGCCGCCGCCGCCATCTACGTCGCCACCTACGGGGCCATCCTCAATCCCGGCTATGCCCAGGTCGCCCTGGTCGCCGAGGTCGCCAAGGTGTCGAACATGGACGTGGTCTCCAACCATTTCGTCGCCATGCTCGTCTCGATCCTCATCGGCGCGGTCTCGCTTTTCGTCGTGGCCGTTTTGCTGAAAGAGCACAAGGGATATGTCCTGCCCGCCGACAAGCGGATCCAGGACGACGATTTCAAGATCAATCCGATCAAGGCCGTCGTTCCGCTCATTCCCCTGACCCTGCTTATCCTGGGCAGCACCGGCCTCGTACCGCCGTTCAAGCAACTCGCCATCTCGCACGCCATGATCATCGGCGCCTTTTTCGGTTTCCTGGTCACCTGGACCAGCCCGCAGAAGATCTCGAAGGAATTCTGGCATGGCGCCGGTGACGCCTTCGGCCATGTGTTCGGCATCATCATCTGCGCCCTCGTCTTCGTCGAAGGGCTGAAAGCCGTCGGCGTCATCCAGGCGATCACCGACCTGATGGTCGGCACCCCCGCCATCGCCAAGATCAGTTCGGCCTTCGGACCGTTCATCCTGGGAATCATGTGCGGATCGGGCGATGCCGCGGCGGTGGCTTTCAATCGCGCCGTCACGCCGGAAGCGGTGCGGTTTGGCCTGACCGCCATGGACATGGGCAGCACGGCGGCGATCGCCGGAGCCCTGGGACGCAGCATGTCGCCCATCGCCGGCGGCATGATCATCTGCTCGGCATTCGCCGGCTGCTCGCCCCTCGACGCGGCGAAACGCAACGCGCCCGGCATGATCCTGGCGTGCATCTCCGTCCTCGTCCTGCTGCTTTACAAATAAACCTAAAAGCTCCCGAACGATCGTTCGGGAGCTTTTTCTCACTTCGGCTGAATCTCGACGGTGACGTGCGAAAGAGCCGGGAACGCCCCCAGACGTTCCCGATAATGGGCCACATCGCGCGGTCTGTCGGTAACCACCGACAGGATGGCGCCAAGGTGTCCCGGCCCCAGACGCCATAGATGCAGATCGGTCAGGCGGTCATCGTCATCCTCGATGGTCCGCCTCATTTCCTCGGCCAAGCCCTCATCAGGCGTCATATCCAGAAGAACCGCCCCCGTGTCGCGGACCAGGCAATAGGACCAGTTGGCGATCACCACGGCGCCGACCATGCCGACCAGGGGATCGATCCACAGCCAGTTGAAGCAGCGCCCGAGCAGAAGACCGACGATGACCAACAGGGAAACGGCAGCATCGGCGAGCACATGAACCAGGGCTGCCCGCATATTGTTGTCGCGATTCGTCTTGCCATGCGACAGATGGGGGTCGTGATGATCGTGGGCCTGATGGTCATGGTCATGGTCATGGTCATGGTCGTGATGATGATGCTCGTCATGGCCATGATGGTGGTGATGACCGCCCCGGCTCAGCAGAAAGGCGCTTACCACATTGACGGCCAGCCCCAGCACGGCGATCGGAATGGATTCGTCGAAATCGATCGGCATGGGATGAACCAGCCGCTCAATGGCTTCATAACCGATCAGCAAGGCGATCATCGCCAGAACGATGGCGCTGGAAAATCCGGCCAGATCGCCCAGTTTTCCGGTTCCGAAGGCGAACCGTTGGTCTTTGGCGTGACGGCGGGCATAGGTGTAAGCCCAAGCGGCGATCAGAAGCGCTCCCGCATGCGTCGACATATGCAGGCCATCGGCGATCAGGGCGACCGAACCGAACAGGGCGCCGCCCGCGACCTCGGCGATCATCATCGCCCCGCACAATCCGATCACCACCCAGGTCTGCCGTTCGCTCCGCTCATGGCCCGCCCCCAGGAAGACATGGTCATGGGAAACCGAGGAAAGATCGCTCATGGCGCCCCCTATTTGAAATAGCTGTGAAAAAGTTCGACCAGATCCTCGTCCCCGCGACCGCCATTGTCCCGGTCACGGTCGACCAGATGGGTCCGGATGTGATCCTCGACGACCACAGCCATCAGTCCGTTGACGGCCCCCCGGCTGGCGGCGATCAGATGCATCACCTGCGCGCAGCCCGCCTCGCTCTCCAGCGCCCGTTCGACGGCATCGAGCTGGCCCTTGATCCGCCGCACGCGGTTCAACAATTTCTGCTTTTCCCGGATGGTATGGCTCATGCCGCCCTCCCCGATATAGGTAAGGGGGGTATCCTATATTCACAAGGAAGCGTCAAATGAAATGCGCGAGCCGCCCGGGGCAATCGCTTGCATTTCGCCAGCGGACATGATGCCCTTGGGCCATGTCGGAGCCCACGCCCACCAGCTTCCAATACCGCCTGCAGCAGATTCCGGTCGGGATCGTGACGCTCGACGCGAAACGCCATGTCGTCGCCGCCAGCCCCCTGGCCGCGGCGCTGCTGTCCAAGACCCGGGCCGACTGGCTGGGCGTCGATATCCTGGAGCTTCATCCGGCGGCGGTGCGCGCCAAGGTGCAATGGCTGCTCGATAGCGCCGAAGCCAGCCCGCAGCAGCCGGCCGGCATGGTGCTCAATCTGCCCGACGGGACCCTGGTTTCCCGGGTCAGCGTTATCCAGGGCAAGGATGGGCATGGCTTCTGCCTGCTCTTCTACGCAATCGAAGAGCCGGCCCTTGCCGCCGCCGCGCCGACGGAACCGTCGCCCTGGCTGGTCAAGCTGCCCTTGTCGAGCCAAGGCGGATTGGCATTGATGGATGTCGAGGACGTCGTCTATCTGCGGGCGGAGGGTCACTATACCCGGGCCAAACGCCGCGATTCCGAGGCGCAATGCACGCTCGCCCTGGCGGAACTGGCCAAACGTCTTCCTCCCGAGCGCTTCCTGCGCGTCCATCGCAGCTATCTGGTCAATCTTCGTCATGTCCAAGCGGTCGAACGGCGCGACGATCAATGGATCCTGGTGATGAACACCAAAAACGCCGATCGCGTCCCGGTCAGCCGGAAGAACATCGACAGGCTGCGCCACCGCCTCGCCATTTAGGGCGGCGGGCGGCCATTCGCGCCCTCCCGCCGCCGCTCGTTCATCGGGCATTGTACCCGCCGCCAAACGACCGCATGCTCAAACCGGGGGCTTCTCAGCCGATTTGAGCATCATGAACGACGATAAACCGATCAAGTCCGAAGAACGCTACGTCACCTTTCGCGGCATCGATTGCGCCGGCAATTCGGCCAAGGTGCTCGAACATGTCCACGCCATCATCAAGGACCCGGCCAAAAGCAATCCTTTCTGGGAACGTTTCAAGGCCCGGGTCAAGGCGGCCGATGACGCCCAGAACCGCGTCACCGACGAGCTTTGCCTGCTCTGTTCCCATACCTATTTCATCGAGGAACTGTTCGAAGAACATGGCGACGAGGAAGGCCTTCGCCATTTGAAACGACTTGAGGAGGAGTGCTGCTAGCCACTCCGCACCTGCACGGCATCCTCGATTTCCAATGGTTCACGGCGCGCTTTCGATGATATGAAGGCGCGCCGACCAATCGGGGCCGCCAGCCGAACTCCAAGGATCCTGCCCATGCCCATCTTGTCCGCCGCCGATCTGAAAGCAGGCCTTGGCCGGGACCAGCGCCTGCTCGGCCTCGACCTGGGCAGCAAGACCATCGGCCTGGCCTTGTCGGACGTCAGCCGGACAATCGCCACACCCCTGCTCACCATCGCCAGAACAAAGTTCACGAAAGATGTGAAAGAGTTATTTCAAATAATTGATTCTAAAGATGTTTTTGGACTAGTCATCGGCCTCCCCGTCAGCATGGACGGGCAAGAGGGTCCACGCTGCCAATCAGTCCGGCAATTCGCCACCAGCCTTCTGGCGTTGCGCGACCTTCCCGTCGCCTTCTGGGATGAAAGACTGTCCACGGCCGCGGTCACCCGCACCCTGCTCGAGGCCGACACCTCCCGCAAGCGGCGTGCCGAGGTGGTCGACAAAATGGCCGCCGCCTATATCCTGCAAGGCGCCCTCGATGCCGGGCCGGGTGTCTTTCAATAGAGCGCACCATATCATTTTATATTTACTGCCGGTTGCCATTCCCTTTTCTTTCACGTAACAATATTAGGGCGATCACGCTTTAAAGATCGTTTGGAGACCGGCATGAGCAGCGTGGACGACAATCGAAAAGCCTTCCTGCCCGAACGCCGATCGTTTCAGGCCAATACGACCATCTTCAAGGAAGGCGATCAGGCCGATTGCGCCTATATCGTCGAAGCCGGAGAGGTTCAGATCTTCAAGATGGTCAGCGGTCGCCGCATTCTCCTGGGCGACATCCTGCCCTGGGGCATTTTCGGCGAATTGGGGCTGATCGATTCCTCTCCGCGCATGGCCACCGCGGTCTCCCGGAAAGACACGGTCTGCATGGTGATATCGAAAGCATCCATCGGCCAGATGATGGACGGGGCGCCGCAGGGCTTGAACACGTTGATCCATTCCCTGGTCCAGGTCATCAGGACGGCCGGGCAGGATTTGGCCGAAGCCCGCTACCAACTGACGGAACGGGAAAGGCATTAACCGCCCCGGCTTAAATTCATAGTCCTCACGCGCATTCAAGCGATTGTCCCGCCCCTTGTGACAGTTCCTCTCAATAATGATATTTCGTAAGAAATCGTTCCCCTCAAGAGGAAGGGCCGCGTTAAGCTGGCGCGTCCCACTTTATTTTTTAGGGCGGGTGTCCCCTAATGGCGTCACATCTTTCGGACCATCTCGAAGTTGGCACGGACCTCGTTCTTCAAAACCGAATCGCCGCCGCCCGGCGCCAGGAAGCTGCCGGCAATATCTTAAACGCGCTTCAAATCCTCGCGGACCTGTTGTCCACCCACCCCGGCCACCGGGATATCTTGCTGGCGCTGGCGAGGTTAAACAAACGCATTGGCGCGCCTCAAGACAGCCTGCTCCTCATTCAACTGGCGCTTCAATCGCATCCGACCGACCGGGAACTTCAATCGGAATTGGCCGACAGCCTTGAAGCATGCGGACGAACGGACGACGGGCTGGCTGTTTTGGAGCGTTTGGCGCTGGCCGCGCCAGACGACCCGCACCCCCTTCTCCGGCTGAGTTATATGCATCGCCGGCATGAAAACCATGAGGCGGCGGAAGAAATTTGCGCCCGAATGCTCATCAGATACCCTGACTTCTCCATGGGATGGGTAAGCCATGGCATCGGCGATCATCGTGCCGGTCGAAACGTGGAGGCGGAAACCTGTTTCCAAAAAGCCTTGACCCTGGATCCCGAGAACCCGGTGGCGCATCTTTCGCGGGCATGCAATTTGCTGGCGATGGGGCGATGGCGGGAAGGTTTCGCCGAATTCGAATGGCGCCGAAAACTGCCCAATGCGGTTGCCTCTCCCGTCGCCGTCCCCGTCTGCAATGGGCATGAGCCGGCCGGCACCCGCCTTCTTCTCTGGAACGACCAGGGATTGGGCGACGCCATTCAATTTCTTCGCTATCTTCCCCTGGTCAAAGCCCATGGCTACAAGCCGATTTTGGTTCTTTCGAAGGAACTTTGCCGCCTGGCCAGGTCCGTGTCCGGAGCTGACATCGTTCTGCCATCGGATGCCCCCCTCCCGCCCTGTGACGCCCACCTGCCACTCATGAGCGTCCCCTTCGTTCTCGGCGCCCAAAAGGAAATCGTCCCCGCTGACGAGCCTTATGTTCAACCGGATCGTCAAAGCGTCGCCAGGTGGGCCAACCGCCTGACCGGCCTGCCCGGACTGAAGGTCGGATTGGTCTGGGCCGGCGCGGCGCGCAAGAACGATTTTCAGGCTCACACACTGGATCGCCGGCGCAGCCTCGATCTGGCTCAGTTGCGCCCTTTGCTGACCACGCCCGGGACCAGTTTCGTCAGTTTGCAGATGGGACGGGAGTTTTCGTCTCAGATCGCGGCACTGCCACCGGATATTCGCCCCTTCAATCCGATGGATGAGGTCGAAGATTTTCTCGATACGGCGGCGGTGATTCAAAATCTCGATCTGGTCATCTCCGTCGATACGTCGGTTGCGCATCTGGCGGGAGCGCTGGGCAAGCCGGTATGGATCCTTTCACGCTTCGACGGATGCTGGCGATGGCTCAAGGACCGCGACGATTCACCGTGGTATCCAACAGTGCGCCTGTTTCGCCAGAACGCTCCGGGACAATGGGATGACGTGATCAGCCGTACGGCGGCGGCTCTCCATGAAAGCATCGGCTCGGGAGACATGGCGCGGAAATAATCCCCCGGAACAATCGCCTGACCGCGCGTGAGTTGTTTTTCCAAAGACGACTTTCCTCGCGATGGCGCGAGAGCCCAGGGGCCGGATGGCCCCGCCCGGCGATTGAGGGCTGACGATAAACCCGGGGCAATCGCGTTCAAGCGATTGCCCCGAATAATCCCCTTACTCCTCTTGCCGGTAGCATGGGCTCGACATATAGTCGCCACTTATGACCCAGCTTTTTCCCCACCGACATCTCCTCGGCATCGAAGGCCTTGGCCCGCAGGAGATTACCGCATTGCTCGATCTCTCCGACGGCTTTGTGGAAAAGAATCGGTCGGCCGACCGCAAATCGAACAATTTGCGCGGCAAGACGATCATCAACCTGTTTTTCGAGAACTCGACGCGCACGCGCACCAGTTTCGAACTGGCCGGCAAACGCCTCGGCGCCGACGTGATCAATATGCAGGTCTCGGCCAGCTCGGTGGCCAAGGGCGAGACCCTGATCGACACGGCGATGACGCTGAACGCCATGCACATCGATGTCCTGGTCGTGCGCCATCCCGACTCGGGCGCCGTCAAGCTCCTGTCGGAAAAGGTCAATTGCGCGGTCATCAACGCCGGCGACGGGGCGCATGAACATCCCACCCAGGCCCTGCTCGACGCCCTGACGATCCGCCGCAGGAAAGGCCACCTCGACGGATTGACCGTCGCCATTTGCGGCGACGTGCTGCACAGCCGCGTGGCCCGCTCGAACATCCATCTGCTCAACAGCATGGGAGCGCGGGTCCGGCTGGTCGCCCCCCGCACCTTGTTGCCGGCGCAGGCCGACCGGCTGGGCGTCGAGGTCTTCCATAACATGGTCAAGGGCCTTGAGGACGTCGATATCGTGATGATGCTGCGGGTACAGAATGAACGGATGAAGGGAAACTTCATTCCTTCGATCCGCGAATATTTCCATTTCTTCGGTCTCGACTACGAGAAATTGAAGGCCGCCAAGCCGGACGCGCTGATCATGCATCCCGGCCCGATGAATCGCGGCGTCGAACTGGACAGCGACCTGGCCGACGATGTCGAACGTTCGGTCATCCGCGAACAGGTGGAGATGGGGGTCGCCGTCCGCATGGCCTGCCTTGACGTCCTGACGCAGAACCTGGCAGGAGGCAACGCCTGATGTCCACCCGCGCATCCGGCCGTGTGGCCTATATCAATGCCCGCCTCCTCGATCCCGCCAGCGGTCTGGACGGCACCGGCTTCCTGCTGACCGACGGCGAGACGATCGCAGAGGTCGGTACCGGCCTGTTCCAGGGCGCCCACTCCGCCGACACGCTGGTGATCGACTGCCAGGGCGCCTGTCTGGCGCCCGGCCTGGTCGATATGCGCGTACAACTGCGCGAACCCGGCGAAGAACATAAGGAAACCCTGCGCTCGGCCGGGGAATCCGCGGTTGCCGGCGGCGTCACCTCGATGGTCTGTCTGCCCAATACCCATCCGGTCATCGATGATGTCGCCACCGTCGAATTCGTCGCTCGCCGTGCCCGCAAAAGCGGCCTGGCGAAGGTCTATCCCTACGCCGCCGCCACCAAGCAACTGGCCGGCCAGGAACTGGCCGAGATCGGCATGCTGGCCGAAGCCGGCGCACTCGGCTTCACCGACGGCACCAAGGCGATCAAGAACGCCCAGGTGATGCGCCGCGCCCTGGCCTATGCCGCCACCTTCGGCGTGATGATCATCCAGCATCCGGAAGAGCCCTCCCTGGCCGAGAACGGCGCGATGAACGAGGGCGAGCTGTCGGCCCGCCTCGGCCTTGCCGGCATCCCGACGGCGGCGGAAGCCATCATGCTGGAACGCGACATGCGGCTGGTCGCCATCACCGGTGGACGTTATCACGCGGCCCATCTGTCCACCGCCGAGGGCATCGAGGTCGTGCGCCGCGCCAAGGAACGCGGGCTTCCCGTCACCTGCGACACGGCACCGCCCTATTTCGCCCTGAACGAATTGGCCGTCAGCGAATATCGGACGTTTTCCAAGCTCTCGCCGCCGCTTCGCTCCGAGGCGGACCGGCAGGCGATCGTGGCGGCCATCAAGGATGGCGTCATCGACGCCATCGCCTCCGACCACGCGCCCCAGGATCAGGATTCGAAGCGCCTGCCCTTCGCCCAGGCCGAACCCGGCGGCGTCGGATTGGAAACCCTGCTGGCAGTCACGCTGGAGCTTTATCACAACCGCCACCTCAGCCTGATCAAGGCGGTCGAATTGATAACCTGGGCGCCGGCACGTCTGCTGGGGCTGCCCGCCGGCCAGTTGAAAACCGGGGCCGCGGCCGATCTCGTCCTCTTCGATCCCGATCGCGCCTGGCGGGTCGATCCGGAAAAGTTCCGCAGCAAATCAAAAAATTCGCCCTTCGACGGGCGTCCTTTGCAAGGCCGGGTATTGCGCACGGTCGTCGACGGCCGCACGGTTTTCGCAACCGATGCCTGAGTCCGCATTGCCGCTGGCCGGCATCCTCGGCTATCTGCTGGGCTCGGTTCCTTTCGGCTTGGTGCTCACCCGCTTGGCCGGACTGGGAGATATCCGTGCCATCGGGTCCGGCAATATCGGAGCCACCAACGTATTGAGGACCGGGCACAAGGGCCTGGCCGCCGCCACCTTGATCCTCGATAGCGGCAAAGGCGCCTTCGCCGCCTGGGTCGCGGCCTCGTTCGCCGGCGTCGACGCCGGCCTGTTGGCGGGCTTCGCCGCCGTCCTCGGGCACAACTTTCCGGTCTGGCTGAAATTCAAGGGAGGCAAGGGCGTCGCCACGACGCTCGGCGTCCTCCTGATTACCGCTTGGCCGGTCGGGGTGGGTGCCTGCCTCACCTGGCTGGTGGTGGCGGTTCTGTTTCGCATTTCATCCCTTGCCGCGCTGGCGGCCCTTGCCGCCTCCCCCGTCATCGCCCTGATCTTCGCCACTCCCGCCCATGCGCTGCTGGCGGCAGGTCTCGCCGTGCTCGGCTTCATCCGCCACCGCGCCAATATCAGGCGTCTCGTCAAGGGCGAGGAACCCCGCATCGGACGTCACGGCTAGAGCGATCGGCTTCATGTTCCGCCTCGCGGACGCTGACATGATCACACCTCTCCGGCAGTCTTGTCCCCAAACGGGGATATTGAGGCCTTCCCGCAACTGCTAATTTTCAGGCATCACCGGGAGCAATTCCCGGTGATGCCATGACGCGGTTGTCGTAACCGAAATTGCTGCGCGCCGATTCCGCCGCCCATTGCTTGGAGTGAGCTTGACGCGCCACGATTCGAGGCCGGAAATGTTTAAATCGTCCGTCACGAAGTTGCTTCTCTTCTTCCAAATCAGCGTCATGTCCGTGTTGATGATCGGCGCGGTCTATCTGACCATCACTTCGATACGAAATTTCCGGTCAGCCCGCTTGGCCGTCGATCTGGTGACGGTCGACAAGGCTCTCTTCCTGGGCGCGACGGGGAGCCGAGGCGTTCTGACGCCGACGCAAGGCGCTCTCCAGTCAAGCGAAGCACCGAAGCAGCTCATTGCCGACCTTCGCCGGAAAGCGGAGGAAAAGCTCGAAGGAGCGCTGAGCGCGCTCAAGAGCGCCCCCTTGGACGGTCGCGATGACCTGATCACGGCCATCCAATCCGCCAGGACGGAGGTTGAGAAAACCCAATCCATCGTCGATTCGCAAGCCGATAAGCCTCTCGCCGAACGCGACGTCGCCGTCGGCCTGGCCCCCTGGAGGACCGCCGTTTTCAAGCTCGCGGATAAGCTTTCCGATGCCGGAGACCTGGCGGGCAACGCCGTGCGCCTGACCGATCCCTCCCTCGCCGAACTGGTGCAGGTCAGACAACTCGCCTGGCGTATCCGCGACGCCTATGGAAGCCAGTGCGCCCTTCTTCGCCCGACGATCACGAAAAATCTGCCCATGGATCAAATGGTAAGCGCGACCTGGAACAAGGGACGCGGCAACTACGAGGCCGCCTGGGCCGATCTCGAAGTCCTGATGAAAAGAGAAGGATTTTCTCCGCCACTGGCGCAAGCCGCGCAGGCGGCCCACAAAGCCATCTCCACCGGACAAGCCGCCGTCGACCGGATGGCCGCGTCTGTGGGAGTGGCCGGCAAGGAAGCCCCGTCACCGGCCACCTTTTCGGCGGAATGCACCGCCCCCAACGACGTCATCGTCGATATCGCCTTCCGGGCTCTCGACCTGGCATCCGATCGGGCCAACGACCTGAAATACGCCGCGATCGTCGAGATCCTGACGATTATGGTGGTCTCATCGCTGGCACTGTTCGGTATCGTCTACAGCCTGCTGGCGCTGCGGCGGCGGTTTTCCCAGCCGATAGCAGGGTTGATGCTGGCCGTGGGCCGGCTCACGCGGCGCGAATTCAACGAACGGATCGGACAAACCGGCTACGCCGACGAGATCGGCGCCATGGCGCAAGCCCTGGAAAGCCTGCGTGAAAGCGCGCTGACCGCCGAAGGCCTGGAACGGCAAGCCGCCGAGGCCCGCGATAAGGAGTTGACCCGCAGCCGAAACATCGAAAGCGCCTGCCATGCGTTCGAAAGCGGCAGCTTCACCGCGCTGTCCAATCTTGAGCGTTCGGCGGGGGATCTGACCGCGACATCCACGCATATGCGCGATCTGGCGGGCGATTCGAGCGAACGTTCCGCCGCCGCGGCCCGAAACGCGCGTGAAGTCACCACCAATGTGCAGACGGTTGCGGCGGCGACCGAGGAACTTTCGGCTTCGATCAACGATATTTCGGCACGTGCCTCGGCCGGTGCTCAAAATGCGGAACAGGCGGTCCGACAGGCCGAAGATACCCGACGGACCGTGGACGCCTTGAACTCGGCAGCGGTAAAAATCGGAGAAGTGATCGCCTTGATCAACGGAATCGCCGCCCAGACCAACCTGCTGGCCTTGAACGCCACCATCGAGGCGGCCCGGGCCGGAGACGCCGGCAAGGGATTCGCCGTGGTCGCCGGCGAAGTCAAGAGTTTGGCCAATCAGACGGCGCGGGCGACGGAGGACATCGGACGTCAGATCGAGGAAATCCAAACGGCGACGGCCAACGCGGTTTCAGCCATCGGTTCGATGGGACAGACCATCGGACATATCAACGATGCGGTGGCGGCGATTGCCGATGCCGCCGAACAACAGTTGCAGGCGACACAGGAAATTTCCGCAAGCATTCAGAAGGCCGCCCACAACACCCGCTTGGCCACCGATGATGTCGCCCAGGTGGCACAATCCAATCAGAGGACGGGAGAAGCGGCCGGAGAGGTCATGCAATCACTGGAGGAACAGCAAAGACAGCAAAATCTGCTGAAAACCGCCGTCGAAACCTTCATCGGGCAAGTGAAGACGATATAAAAAAAGCCCCGGTGGCCGGAGGAGCGCCGGCCACCGGGAGATTCGGTCGTCAGAAGAGGACTCGGGACAGGAGATACCCGACGACCGTTGACGTGCCGACCCCAATGAGGCCGGGAATCATGAAGCTGTGGTTCAGCAGATATTTGCCGATATGCGTGGTTCCCGTACGATCGAAATTGATGGCCGCCAGATCGCTGGGATAGAAGGCGAAGAAGAAATAAGCGTAGCTGGACGGCATCAGTCCCAGCAGAAGCGGCACGGGCAAGCCCAGCACCAGTCCGAACGGGATCATGATGGTCAGCACCGCCGCCTGGCTCTTGACGAAGGCCGACACGGCGAACATGGCCAAGGCGAAGGTCCAGGGCGCATATGCGACCATCGCCTTGATGTTGCTGATCAGATAGTCCTTATTGCCGTTGACGAAGGTATCGCTCATCCAGGCGATACCGAAGATCGACACGACGGCGATCATGCCGGCGGTGAAGACGCTGGAACGGGCGATCTCAGCAGCCTTGACGTTGCCGGCGAGCATGATGAAGCAGCCGAAGCTCAGCATGATGATCTGCACCAGCGTGGTCAGCGGCAGCGGCTTGCCGTTGAAATGCGGCAGCAGGCTCGGGAAGATCGAGAGGACGATGATGCTGACGATGCCGGCGAAGAACAGCGCCACACTCAGCTTGGCGGTCTTCGGCAATTCCTTGCCCAGGGTCGTCACAGAAGTGTCGAGGGCGGCGCGGAATGCCGGATCCTTGCAGCGTTCCAGGAAGTCCGGATCCTGATCAAGCTCCTTGCCGCGACGGGTGCTCCACAGCGCGGCCACCAGCATGCCGATGAGACCCGAGGGGAAGGTGATCATGATGATGTCGAGCAAACTCACCGGATGCGACGTCTTGGCGGCCATGGCCAGGAAGGTGGTGACAGCCGCGGCCACCGGGCTCGCCGTGATGCCCATTTGGGCGGCGACACTCGAGATGGCCATCGGCCGTTCGGGCCGGATGCGGGTTTTCAGGGCGACGTCGGCGATCACCGGCAACAGCGAATAGCAGGCGTGGCCGGTTCCCACGCACACCGTCAGCAGGAAGGTCGACAGCGGCGCCAGAATGGTGATGCGGTTGGGGTGCGCGCGAAGGACCGTTTCCGTCTTCTGCACCATGTAATCGAGACCGCCGGCCACCTGCAGGGTCGCCGAAGCGGTGACCACGGCCAGGATGATCAGCATGACGGTGATCGGCGGCTCACCCGGCGGGGTATTGAACACAAAGGCCAGAACCGTCACGCCGAAACCGCCCAGCATGCCAAGCGCGACGCCGCCTCGTCGGATGCCGATGAGAATCGCCCCCAATACGAGAACGAATTCCAACCAAAATGTCAGCATGATTACCCATCTCCCCAAGATTCTATGCGCCCGCTCGGGCGAGATTTCATACCCCAATAGCCATAAATTAGCTAGGGCTTATAACGCCCAACCATGCACCTTTCCGTTGATCTCCCGTTGAAAATTAGTCAGCGTCCTGAAAGCAAATTGAAAGGTTTGACAGCGTCTCGTTGCGTGGCAAACCATGAGTTTTGCACACACAATCCTTTAGCATATTACGATTGATCATGAAACGCCGACACCACCCGGAAATGCCGGAAGTCGAAGTGCGTCCCACCACTCCTTCGTGTAGAGTCCCTGCTCGAAACGACATGCCGCATGTGTGGAGACAAACGATGGCTGGTAAACGGATTTTGATGATCGTCGGCGACTTCGGCGAAGATTACGAAACGATGGTGCCGTTCCAGGCCTTGAAGATGGTCGGGCATCAGGTGGACGCGATTTGCCCGGGCAAATCAGCGGGACAGAGCGTGCGAACGGCGATCCACGATTTCGAGGGAGACCAGACCTATACCGAGAAACCCGGCCATAATTTCACGCTGAACGCGACATTCGCCGATATCGAGGCCCAGTCCTACGACGCCCTGGTGGTGCCGGGCGGCCGCGCCCCGGAATATCTTCGTCTGAACGAAGCGGTTCTCGCCATCGTCCGCTATTTCGCCAATGCCGGGAAACCCATCGCCGCCATTTGCCACGGGCCGCAGTTGCTGGCCGCCGCCGGGGTTCTCAAAGGCAAAAAGGTCTCGGCCTATCCGGCATGCGCGCCGGAAGTCGTCCTGGCCGGTGGTATATTCGCCGACATTCCCGTCGATGCGGCGGTAACCGACGGTCTGCTGGTCACGGCGCCGGCCTGGCCGGCCCATCCGGCCTGGCTGGCGCAATTTCTCGAAATCCTGGGCACGAAAATCAGCCACGCTTAAGCGAGGCCGTCTCATTCCCCCACCTTTCCCGCGCGACCGCGCTCGGCGACCGCGCGGGAAAGGATTTCCATCAGCTCATTGATGTCCACCGGCTTGCGCAACAGGGCGAAAATGCCGGCATCCTTCAAACTTTCGTCGTCCAGATTGTCTTCGGCATATCCCGAGCAAAGAATGCACGGCAGATCGGGGCATTCGGCGCGAACCGCCCGAATGAAATCGACGCCGGTCATATGCGGCATGATCTGATCCGCCACCACGGCATCCCAATCATCGCGATGACGGCGTAATCCCACTATGGCGCTCAAAGGGTCGGAAAAGGGCGAAACCTCGAAGCCTCTCCGCTCCAACGCCGTCAACAGCATGTCACCGAAATTGGGGTCGTCGTCGACGAGCAGCAGACGCCCGCCCGTCGGCGACAGCGAAGAACCGATGACGGAGGTATCGATCACCGACTCTCCGTCGGATTCATCGGATACCGGCAAGACGACCTCGATGGTGGTCCCGCTGCCGACACGGCTCTCCACGACCAGGGCGCCCCTGTGCGCGAGCACGGCCCCATGGACCATCGACAACCCCAGGCCCGTGCCATACCCCTTGTTCTTGGTGGTAAAGAAGGGCGTGAAGATGTGCTGCAGAACCAGACTCTCCATGCCGCAGCCGTCATCGGAAACGGTCAGCGACACATGCGACAACGCCGGATCGAACGAGCCCACCGCGACATGGGCCGTGCCGCTGGCGTCAACCCAGACATTGTCGGCCTCGACCGGGTTGTCCGACTCCCCCCGTGCCAGGCGGGTGAAGGCGTCGCCACGGCCGATGGTCGGGGCAACCGAGATTTTCACCTGACCGGGCTGCCCCTCCAAGGCATCGTGGGCGTTGATACAGAGATTGATCAGGACCTGCTGCAACTGATCGCGATCGCCCACCACCGGCATCGGCTCCACCTGCCCGCTAAAGGTGACCTGGGTGGTCGTCGGAATGGTGGCCGCCAGCAGGGCTCGGGTCTCATCGACCAGTTCGGTCATGGAAAAGCATTCGCGACGCAAATCGCCGCGACGGGCGAACGACAGAATCTGTCCGATCAGCGTTTTTCCGCGTTGCCCGGCGGCGATGATCCGCTCCGCATGGTGGCGCGTCGGATCGTCTCCCCCGGTGTCCTCGACGATGAAACCGGCAAAGCCCAGTATCGCTCCCAGCAGATTATTGAAATCATGGGCAACGCTTCCGGCGAGCTGGCCCAGCGCCTCCATCTTCTGCGCCTGGTTCAGTTGGCGCTCCATCTCTTCGCGCCGCCGGCGCTCCCGCGTAGCGCGGATGCCGAACGCCAGATTGTTGGCGAGGTCGACGAGGAGCGAGACCGTCTCCACCGTGGAAAAGGCGCCCGGTTCGGACGCATAGATGGTCAGACAGCCGAGCACGCCGCGCGCGCCCTTCATCGGCAGGGAAATGCTGGAGCGATATCCCCGCTCCAGGACGGAATTCCGCCAGAAGCGCATGGTGCTGTCGACTTCCGTGCAATCATTGACCTGCGGCTGGCCCGACCGGATGGCGATACCGGTCGGGCCCCGGCCCCTTGGCTCGTCGGCCCAGGTCATGCGGGCCAGGGAGAGATATCCCTCGTCATGTCCGGCAACGGCGACCGGCCGGATGGTCTTGGCCTCGTCATGCTCGACCAGGCCGATCCAGGCCATCCGATATCCTCCCGTCTCGACGATCTCGCGGCACATGCTGACGACCAGTTCCTCTTCCTCCACCGAATGGAACAAGACGGCGTTGCCCGCCCCGATGGTCCTCAGCACCCGGTTGAAACGTTCCTGTTCGGTGCGCAGGCGCTCGGCGGCTTTCGCCTCGTCGCGCAGCACGCGGATGGCCCCGGCCAATACGCCGATCTCGTCGGTCCGCTCGGTTGCCGGAACATCGACGTCATATTGGCCGGACCCGATGCGGGCGGTTACCGCCGCCAGGGCCCGGACCGGCTTGGCGATCGATTGGGAAATGAGGAAGGCGATGATCGAGACGAAGACGATGGAAAAGCCGCCGATCAGGGCGAAATCGCGCAACGCGCCCCAGAACTGGGCGTCGATATCGTCGAGATAGACACCGGTGGAAATCATCCAGCCCCACGGCTCGACACCGATGACCGACGAGACCTTCCTCAAGGGCGTTTCGCTTCCCGGCTTCGGAAACCAGTAAAAGATGTGCCCGCCGCCTGTCCTGGCCAGCCTGATCATGTCGGGAATATAGGCGTAGCCCTTGGCATCCACCTCGTTGATGAAGTTCTTGCCCTCGCGCTCGGGTTTGGTGCCGTGAACCAGCTCGTTCCCCTGCCCGTCATAGATGAAATAATATTCCCCCTCGTCGTAACGCATGCCGCGGATGGCGCTCTTGGCCAGAGACTGGGCGGAAGCGTCATCGATTTCGCCCCGCGTCGCCATTTCGTGAAACGTCAAGGCGGTGGAACGCGCCACCTCGGCCAGGTTCGTCGTCTTGCCCATGGCCGCATAGAGCATTTCGTTCTTCAGCGAGACGGCGGCGAAAACGGCAAGAATGATCAGACTGATCGCGCTAAGGCCGATGAGCCTGAACAATTGGATCATGATGCCCGCGGTCCGCATGGGCGCCCAGCCTTTCAAAGATGTCGGATCTTTCGCCTCTCGGGCGTCAGGACAAACTGCCGGAATGAGAATCCCGGGGGCCCGCTTCCGAGGTGGAGGAAACGCCCGCTTTCACCGCCGCGGCGACGGCTTGCGCGCGATTGTTCACCCCCATTTTTCGATAAAGACGCGACAGATGGTATTTGACCGTCACTTCCGGCATGGCGAAATGACGCGCGATCTCCTTGTTCGAATCCCCTCCGACAAGAAATCGCAACATGGTCAGATCGCGCGGGGTCAGTTCCTCGGAAAGCCGGGCGGAAATCTGCGCCTGCGGCTCGGACGAGACGAACTCCGTCGGGATGTAGGTGGCCCCCCCGGCAACCAGCGATATCGCCGCCGAGAACAGTGGACCTTGAAGGGTTTTTGGAATGTAGCCCTTGGCTCCGGCGGCAATACAGTCGACGACGTCGTTACGGCTCGCCACCCCGGACATCATCAACACCGGCACGTCTTCTCCGACCGCCGCGATGACGCGTCTGACCCCCTTGCCCCCGCACATTCCGGGCATCGAATAATCCAGCATGACCATGTCGGGTGTGAATTTGGCAAGCAGGTCCATGACGCCGTCCATGGTCGTCGCGGTGCGAACCTCGGCATCGGGAAAGGTTCGCGTCACCTGGATCCCCACCGCTTCCAGATAAAGCGGATGGTCATCGGCTATGACGACTCGCATGTCGGGTTCTCCACTCCTTGTTGTAGCCCCCGGAGGACGAAATGTGGTGTGGCCGTAAGGTCATCGACCGTCATATCCGGACAGGCATTACGGGTCCGATTCAATTCGAAGAGACAGGTCCCCCGTCCTATCCGAATTGATCAAGATCGATCAGCGGCCCCCCGAAAAGGATCGCCACCGACTTCATCGTCACCACGCCCACCAGCGCCAGGAACGACACCAGACAGACGATGCGCCAGAACTTGCCGAAGTCGTTGAAATTCTCGGAATCGAACAGAAAGGAAAGCGGGTTCGATCCTCGATCGAAAGCACGCGCCCTGTTTGCATAAGCCCCCCAGAAGGCGGCAAGCATCATCAGGGCGCATAACAGCAGTCTTGGGATAAATCCCAACGTCATTTTACCTCCCCCCGCCGTCGGAGCCTTGTTTCCAGCTCCGTACCACGGACAAATTCAGGCGAAGCGCGCTTGCGCCGTCATCGCCAGGGCGCCCATCGGCGAGGCGGCCCATAAATCGGCACCATCCCGGACCATCTTGCCGTTCACGGTGTAGTCGTCCGTATCGAACAATGGACTGACCGCCCGAAACTGAAAAGACGCGATGCGACGGTTGGGACAATTGTCGCGCACCAGATCCAACAGCAGGGTCGCCGTCAGCGGACCATGCACAACCAGTCCAGGATATCCCTCCTCGCCGCAAAAGCCACGGTCGTAATGAATCCGATGACCATTGTAGGTCAGGGCCGAGTAACGAAACAAAAGCAGGGGGGTTGGGTGAATGAGACGGGAAAACCGGGCTTTGACGGGAGCTGCCGGGGGAGAGGCGCCGGCGGCGCCGTTGGACTCGCGATAAACGATGTCGTGCTCCTCGACGATGGCCAGCCCCTGTGCGCCGAAAATTTCGTGTTCGACGGTGACGAAGGCCAATTGCCCCGAGCGGCCCGTCTTGACCGCGACGTCCTTGACGGTGGTGATCCGCCTCGCCCTGTCGCCGACCCGCAACGGATAATAGAAGGAAAGCCGGCCGCCGGCCCACATCCGGCGCGGCAGCGGTATCGGAGGCAGGCTGGCGCCCAGCTTCGCGTGACCATCCTCCCCGCCCTCCGACGTCTTGTAGGTCGGCAGGAAATAGAGCCAATGCCATCCCGGCGGCACCGCGTCGCCTTCCCTGGGGGATGGATCGTTTCGATCCAGACAGGCCGACAAGCCGGCCAAGGGCCGGGCCGCGATGACCTCGTCATGGCAGTCGCTGCGGCCGATCCAAGCCTTGAACGTATCGAAGGAAAGAGCAGTGGTCATGCAAACACGCTCCCGCGACGATCAATCAATTGGCGTTTTCACATCAATCCAGCCAACCCATGGCAATATTTCAGATCGGTATTGGAAAGAGGCGTCATAAATCAATCAAATTACGACGTAAAAATCAATCCGGCAGGAGAGTCTTTATACAACCGATAGACCGGGACTCGCCATTGGATACACAAAACTACCGAAAGGATAGCGATCCTTGTACAGCAGATAGCGGTCTCCGACGTCAGCGACTCTGGTGTCGCGCCCCACGGCGGGAGCTAACTCGATACATACAAGAATAATAGTGCCGTCAAGGGTTTGACGTTCAAGAGGAGAACCAGATGGATTGGTTACAAAGCCTCTTTTTCAGCGGACACGGCGTCGCCAACAGCGTCGTCGCCATCTGTCTCGTGGCGATCCTCGGCCTCGCCGCCGGAGAGATCAAGATCAAGGCCATTAAACTGGGCATCGCGGGCCCCTTGTTCGTCGGAATCGCCTTCGGCCATTTCGGCCTCAGGATGGAAAAGGAGATATTGGAGTTCGCTCGCGATTTCGGACTGATTCTTTTCGTATATGCCGTCGGCATCACCGTCGGTCCCGGCTTTCTCGAAGCATTCAGAAAGGAGGGCGTGCTCCTTAACGCCCTGGCCGCCTTCATCGTCATTTCAGGCGGCATTATCGCGGTGGGGCTCCACTTCGGCTTCAGCCTGCCGCTCGACGTCGTGGTCGGCCTGTTTTCCGGCGGAACCACCAATACGCCGTCGCTGGCGGCCGGCATGGAAATGCTGAAGGAACTGAAGGCGACCTCGGAACAGATCGGCGTCCCCGGCCAGGCCTACGCGGTCGCCTACCCCTTCGGCATCATCGGCATTTTGCTGACGATGGGGCTGGTCCGGATGATCTTCCGCATCAATGTCGCCGCCGACAGCGATCGCTGGCAGACCGCGCCGGACACGGATCGCAAGACGATCGAAACCATGAACATCGACGTCTGCAATCCGGAAATCGTCGGAAACCCCATCGGAAAGTTGCGTCCGTTGCGCGACCAGGAGGTGGTCGTCAGCCGCTTCATGCAGGCTGGCACCCAGCGCGTGGCCAGCCCGGACGATCCCGTCCATATCGGCGACACGGTCCTCGCCATCGGTCCTCGTCCGGAACTCAAGGAATTGTGCGACAGCCTGGGGCGGGAAGCCTCGGTCAGGCTCCAGGACGTGCAAAGTCCGATCAAGGCGCAGCGCCTCATCGTCACCTCGAGCCAGGCGCTCGGCAAACGCATCGCCGACTTCTCCACCTCCGGCGTCATCGTCACCCGGTTGAGCCGCGGGAACGCCGAATTGATCCCGGACCGAGCCATCAAGCTGCAATTCGGCGACCAGGTGATGTGCGTCGGAGAGGAAGAGAGGCTGCAGGCTTTCGCCAAGGTCCTCGGCAACGACCCCAAGGCCATGCAGCACACTCAGATGATACCGATTTTCCTCGGTATTTTCCTGGGCGCCTTCCTGGGCAGCGTCCCTCTTTTCATTCCGGGCCTGCCCGCCCCCCTCAAGCTGGGATTGGCCGGCGGTCCGGTGGTGATCGCCATCACGCTGTCGCGCATCGGACATATCGGCCCGCTGGTCTGGCATATGCCGGCGGCCACCACCAGCGCGCTCCGCGAAATCGGCATCACGATGTTCATGTGCTGCGTCGGCCTTTATGCCGGCAACAGCTTCATCAACACGCTCATCCACGGCGACGGCTTCAAATGGATGGCCTGTGCGACCCTCATCACATTCCTGCCGCTTTGCCTGGCCGGCCTTCTCGCCCGCGGCGTCTTCAAACTCAATTATCTGACCGTTTGCGGCGTGCTCGCCGGCAGCATGACCGACCCGCCGGCTCTGGCCTTCGCCAATGCGATCCACCCTTCGGATGCCCAGGCCACCGCTTACGCCACCGTCTATCCACTGACCATGTGCCTGCGAATCCTGGCACCTCAGATCATGTTGGCAGCCCTCTGGGCCGCCTCGACCCACTGACGGCGACGGCCGGGACCATTCCCGGCCGCCCTTCGCCGAGGAGAACGGAAATGAACGAAACGGCAATCAATAGCCTGGCCTTCATCGGGGCGATAGGAAGCGCCGTCTGGTTCGTCCAGAGCCTGAAGACCCTGATGGCCAGATCGCAACCCGAACCGGAAAGCGTGACGCCATCCAGCCAACCGGCCCCGGATCCGACGGCGAACGACGCCGCCGTCATCGCCGCCGCGATCTATGCGGTGCTCGAGTCCGGCCGAATCGTCCATATCGAAAACGACAACGGAAACAAGCATTGGGCAGCCGAGGGACGCTGGATGCACCAGACCTCCCATTGCCCCCACTAAGCACGGAAACGAACAAATGCTCAGGAAATTCAACATCAATGTCGACGGCCGCCGCTACGATGTGGAGGTCGAAGAGAACAGCAGTCTTCCGCAGGCGACGACCTGGCGCTCCTCCGTCCCCCTGGCCGTCGTTCCGGCGGCCCTGCCGCCGGCGGCGAACGCGCCCGCAGCCCAATCCCCGGCTCCGGCGCCGGTTTCCCCACCCGCCCCCGCCCATGCCCAGCCCTCCGGCGCAGGGGATGTGGCCGCCCCTTTGGCCGGCGTCGTCGATTCCATCGACGTCCGGATCGGACAGGTCATCGCCGTGGGGGATCGGGTTGCCGTCATCGAGGCGATGAAGATGAAAACCGATATCTTCGCCAAGACAGCCGGAACAGTCCAAAGAATCGATGTTAAAGTCCACGACAGCGTCGATACCGGTCAGACGCTGCTCAGCATTTCATAAATAAAATTCGTCACGATAACGAGGATCAAATGATCGTTCCGGATACAATCTACGGGGCAATTCTTCTTAGTGTGATCGACTTCTTTCTTAGCATCGTCGTCATCACCGGGATTGGAATCGTTCTGGCTGCGTTTCCTCTTCTAAACAAGGTGGGCAAGCTGGATGACGAGAAGATCCGCAACAGCAGCCACTGAGCGAAGACCGCACGGGCCCGGCCCGGCGGTGTCGATCGCTTGTGATTGAAAAAGGAAACAGGGGATGTTCGAGCAGATCTTGGGTTTTTTACAGGCAATGATCGATCAGACAGGCATCACGCATGTCTGGTGGGGAAACATCGTCATGATCGCCATCGGCGTGACGATGATTCTGCTGGCGATCGTCAAGAAATACGAGCCGTTGCTTCTCATCGGCATCGGATTTTCCTGCGTCATTTCCAATGTGCCGGGATCGGATCTGATCCTGCCGGGAGGATTGTTCAACTACGCCTATCATGGAATCGAGCTTCTGATCATCCCGCCGCTGATCTTCTTCGGCGTCGGCGCCATGACCGATTTCGGCCCGATGATCGCCCATCCGAAGCTCGTCATCCTGGGCGCCATGGCCCATCTCGGCATCTTCATCGCGCTCATCGGGGCGAAAGCCCTGGGCTTTTCCATCAATGAATCGGGTGCCATCGGCATCATCGGCGGCGCCGACGGTCCGATGGCCGTCTTCGTCTGCGTCAAGCTGGCGCCGCACCTGCTTCCCCAGGTCGCCGTCGCGGCCTATTCCTATATGGCCCTGATGCCGTTGATCCAGCCGCCGGTGATGAAGCTTCTCACCAGCAAGAAGGAACGGCTGATCCGGATGAAACAGATGCGTCCGGTGAGCCGGCTGGAGAAAATCGCCTTCCCCATCGTCATCGGCATCGTCGTCAATCTGTTCTTTCCACCGGTGGCGCCGCTGATCACCATGCTGATGCTGGGCAATCTGTTCAAGGAATGCCTGGTCACCGACCGCCTCTACAAGACCGCCGCCAACGATCTGATGAATGTCATCATCATCATCCTCACCGTCGGTATCGGCTCGACGATGAACGCCGAAAAATTCCTGACCTTCAAGACCATCGAGATCGTCATCCTCGGCCTGATCGCCTTCCTGGGGGGCACCGCCTCGGGGGTGATCGGCGCCAAGATCATGAATCTGTTCCTCAAGGAGAAGATCAATCCGCTGCTGGGATCGGCCGGCATCGCCTCGGTGCCGATCGCGGCGCGGGTCGCCCATATCGTCGCCGCCCGGGAAGATCGCGAAAACCTTCTCATCTATCACGCCATGGGTCCCAACCTGGCCGGCGTGTTCGGCACCGCCATCTCCGGCGGTATCATGCTGGCCCTGCTCGGAGTGAAGTAACTCCCCACATCCCACCCCTTCACGTCCGGCAGGAAACCTCGGGCGGCCACCCGGCCGACCGGGGTTTCGGCATCGGATGTCTTTACCCCAATGACGATCCGTCTTGTCTGCCTCCGAAGGGCGTTCTAAAACCCTAGCGTCAGATCGGACTGCGCTCGCCCAGGGAAGGATCACCATGACATTGTCCCCCGTCGTCAGCCTGTTGCCCAGCCGGCTGCTGGGGCCGGTGCGGGACGGCAAGGGACTGCTTCTGGTGGCCAGCGGCGGTCTGGGCGACAATGTTCTGCTATCCCGCGTCGTCGAGCGTTTCCTGCCCCTGGCTCAGCCCGGCGAGCCGGTGACCTTGCTGTTGCGCAAGGACGCGGCCGGGACCGCCTTCCTGTTTCCGCCGTCGATCGCCATCGAGACCTATGATTGGCGAAAATTTCGCCGCAGCCTGCGTTACCGCTGGTCGTTCGGCCTGGCATTGCGCCGACACGGTTTCCGCCTGGTGGTCAGCACCGACCATGAGCGCCATCCCCTGGTCGACGAGCTGCTGATCGCCTGTTGCGGATGCGAAGCGTTGGGTGAGGAAGGCCGACCCAATCGCAAGCTCGCCGACGTGCAACGGGCCAATCGGCGATATTTTTCGCGGCTGATCGAAGCGCCGCCCGCCCCTGCCCATCGGCTGCGCCATTGGGTCGGCCTGGCCAACGGGCTTTGCGGGCAAAACCTCCCGATGCCCAGCCTGATCCGGGAACCGCCGCCCGCGAAGCGGGACGCGGTCGTGGTCCTGCATCCCTTTTCATCGGACCGCCGGCGGGAGGCCCCGCCGGATCTGTTCGAACGCATCCTCGAAGCCATTCCGGCGGGGTATCGTATTTTATTGTCGGTGGGCCCCGGAGACCTTGAGGCCCGCCCCGACTGGCGGGCATTCGTGGCGCGGCATCAAGACCGCATCGACGTCGATGCGGGTCCTCTGCGGGCGAAATACGCCACCCTGGCGACGGCGACGGCGCTGGTGAGCGTCGATACCTGTCTGGTCCATCTGGGCACGCTTGCCAACCTTCCCACCTTTTGCCTGTGCAGCGCCGCCTACCAGGGCTGGTCGGTGCCCTATGACGCCGATTTCGCGCCCGCCGGCACCCGTTTCTATCATGGCGACTGTCCGCAGGCCGGATGTCTGGGCCAATGCGCATATCCCTTGCGCCAGGGCTGTTTTCCCTGCCTGACCGACTGGCCGGAGGAGCGTCTGTTGGACGATCTGCGCAAGGTCCTCCCGGCAAATCCCTGATTTTGCGCTTTCCCGCATTTCGTTCGATGGACGATCCCGTTATCATCGCGCCGCCGAACACCATCCCCGGCGCCCCAGACAAGAGCGGCAAATCCAGCATCATGCGATCCTCAGTCCCCGTCATCGGCACCGTGCCGCAATCCCTGCCTCCCGGAAAAATCAACTATCGGGCCATGCGCAAGCGCTGGTGGCTGTTCTGGCTGGTCGATCAGATCGTCCGCCACTGGCCGGTCTTCCGGGCCCGCAAAGGCGTCTTCGTGCCCCGCCTGGACGGCATCGGCGACATCGCCATGTTCCTGCCGGCGCTCGCCCATTATTCCGAGGTGTTCGGCGTCCCGCCCGAAGACATCACCATTTTAAGCCTTCCCTATTGGCACAGCCTGGCCGGTAATCTGTTCAAGGGTTACCGCCTGGTGCCCTATGACGGCGGCCGCTTCGAGAAGAATCCCTGGTACCGTTTCAAGATGGGCCTGTGGATCCGCCGGCAGAATTTCGCCGTCGCCGTCCTCGACGTTTTTTTCCGCAAGGCCCTGGTGCTCGACGCCATGATCTGGATTTCGGGCGCACCGAAGGCCTACGTCAGCAAGCCCTGGATCAGCCCGCGCACCCAATCCGAACACGCCTACTATCTGGGCAGGCACAGCTATATCGATACCGGCGTCTATCCGACCCACGAACTCTACCGCCATTTCACTTTTCTAAGCGCGGTGACCGGACGGACCATCGAACCGTCCATGCCTCACCTGCCCTGGCCCAAGGGCCGGTCCAAGTTGCCGCGCGACAAGAAATGCGTGGTGGTGCATTTCGGCTGCAACGAGCCGGGCCGCCGCTGGCCCTTCAGCAACTATGTGGTGCTGATCAACAAGCTGTTGGACGACGGCTATACCGTCGTGCTGACCGGCACAGAAAAGGAATCCGACGATCTCTACGCCCATCCGGAAATCCTGGAGCGGGACGGGATCATCAATCTGGTCTGTCAGACCACCCTGCCGGAAGCGCTGGACATCATCGCCGACGCCCATGCCGTGGTCTCCAACGAGACGGGGCCGGCTCATATGGCGGTGATGCTGGGCACGCCGGCCGTCATCGTCATCGGCGGTGGTCATTTCGGCAATTTCGTCCCCTATCCGCCGGAACTATGCCCGCCCAACATCCATTGGATCTACGAACCCATGGATTGCTACCACTGCTTCTACAACTGCACCAAGCGATTGGTCGACCGCACCCCCTTCCCCTGCTTCGCCGCCGTCCCCTTCGACACTGTCTGGGAGAGGCTGACGTCGATTCTCTGAGCCCGCCGCCCGACATCCCTCGTGCATTGGCTCATTCAGATGAGTCAATGCACGAGAGTCTGCAATAGCGAAAAGGCATTGACGAAATTGTCGTATCTTTCGTTTGTGTCAATGCACTGGACATGGGATGCCGGGTCCTTAAGATTTACAGCGGAATGTTGCCGTGCTTCTTCGGCGGGCGCAGTTCGCGCTTGCTCAAGAGCTTGTGCAGGGACAAGGCGACCAGCGAGCGGGTCGTCGCCGGATCGATGACGTCGGTGATATAGCCGTTCCGGGCCGACACATAGGGCGAGGCGAATTCGGCCCGATAGGCGGCAGCCAGTTCCATCGCCTTGGCTTTCGGATCCTCGGCCGCCTTCAGTTCCTTGCTGTAGAGGACATTGATGGCGCCTTCGGCCCCCATCACGGCGATTTCCGCCGTAGGCCAGGCGAATACGACGTCGGCCCCCATCTCCTGGCTGCACATGGCGAGGTAGGACCCGCCGTAGGCCTTGCGCATGATCACGGTGATCTTCGGAACGGTGGCCGAGGCATAGGCGAACAGCATCTTGGCGCCATGGCGGATGATCCCGCCCCTTTCCTGCTCGATACCCGGCATGAAGCCCGGAATGTCGACCAGGGTCACCAGAGGAATGTTGAAAGCGTTGCAGGTCCGGATGAAGCGCGCCCCCTTGTCGGAGGAATCGATATCCAGGGTGCCGGCGCGGACGGTGGATTGATTGGCGATGACCCCGACCACCATCCCTTCGATGCGGGCGAAGCCGACGATGATATTGCCGGCGAAATTGGCGTGCACCTCCAGGAATTCACCGTCATCGACCAGGCAGCCGATGACGCCCCGGACATCCATCGGCCGCGACGATTCCGACGGAATGATCTCGTTCAACCGGGGATCCTCGACCAGGGCGATTGTCGAGGACGGCCGGTGTGGCGGATCCTCGGCATTGTTGGCCGGCAGATAACTGAGCAGGCGACGGACCAGATCGACGGCATGGGCCTCGTCATCCGCGACGAAATGCACATTGCCGCTGACCGAGGAATGCATGTCGGCGCTGCCCACCTCATCCATGGTCACCGCCTTGCCGGTGACCGATTTGATGACCTCCGGACCGGTAATGAACATGAAGGCGTTGGATTTCGTCATGATGATGAAATCCATCAATGCCGGCGAATAGGCGGCCCCACCGGCGCAAGGACCGCAGATGACGGCGATTTGCGGCACCACCCCGGAAAGCAGGACATTGTGGAAGAAGACTTCGCCATAGCCGGAAAGAGCGTCGACACCCTCCTGAATGCGTGCGCCCCCTGAATCCTTGAAGGCGACCAGCGGGGCTCCCAGTTTCGCCGCGCTTTGCATCACGCTGACGATTTTCTTGGCATGGATCTTTCCCAACGAGCCCGCCGCCACGGTGAAATCCTGGCTGAAGGCGGCGACGAGCCGTCCATCGACATAACCGGTCCCCACGACCACGCCGTCTCCGGGCAAGTCCTTCTTCTCCATGCCGAAAAACCGGCAGGAGTGCTGCGCATGGGCGCCCGATTCCTGGAAGGTATGTTCCTGAAACAACGCGGCCAGACGTTCACGTGCGGTCCACAGGCCTTTTTTGTGACGGGCGGCGATTTTGTCCTCGCCTCCCCCGGCCAGCAGCTTCGCGCGGCGGGCTTTCATGTCATCGAGGAGCTTCGCGTCGAGCGTCATGATTTCTCCTGTTTCAGATAAAAAGAGCCTGCACGGCGGCCCGTTGCTACCGCAACCACCGCGAGGGTTCGATCAAAGCGATTGAATAAACGATGCGGAAATTACCCGCAGGCCGGGGAGGAAGACGCTTTCGAAATTCCCAGGCCCCGGCCTGACCTTAAGACCCGGCTTCAGGCCTGTTCCAGTTCGACCAACGCACCGTTGAAGTCCTTGGGATGCAGGAAAAGCACCGGATTTCCATGGGCGCCGATCTTCGGCTCGCCATCGCCCAGAACGCGGGCGCCGGATGCCTTCAACCGCTCGCGGGCGGCAATGATGTCGGGAACCTCGTAGCAAATGTGATGAATGCCGCCGGACGGGTTCTTGTCGAGGAAACCCTGGATGGGGGATTTGCCGCCGAGCGGATGCAACAATTCGATCTTGGTATTGTCCAACTGAACGAAGACGACGGTGACGCCGTGCTCGACAACGGATTGGGGCGCGGAAACCTGGGCCCCCAGCACGTCGCGATAGGTCCGGGACGCCGCTTCGAGGTCAGGAACCGCAATGGCGACGTGGTTGAGTTTACCGATCATGAAGGCCTCCTGCCTGGATGGGATCAATGGATCCCTTGTCGTTTTCAAAAAATCGTCGATGAGGGGAACGGTTCATTCGAGGGCGCCTTCGCGTCCCACCCACCAAACGCCTTTCCGGTGTCCCGAGACGGCCGGCACCTTGGTGAATTGATGATGGTCGGCCGCCGTATTCCAGGACGTCGACCAGGATCGCCGCGCCGGAACGGAAATCGAAAGAGCGCCGGATTGCCGGGGCAGAACGCGGCGGCCATTGGCGAAAGCCGCGACCAGCGCCGCCGGGATGGCGCCCTGACGCATCGCTTCGCGAATGCGGTGGCGCACCAGCCAGGCCGTTTTCGCCGTGACCCCCAGGCTTTCCTGCAATCGCGAACTGTTGGCGCGGTTTCTGACGGCGCACAGCAAATACATCGCGCGCAACCAGATATGCAGCTTCAGATTACTGGATTCGAACAGGGTGCCCAGCCTGACGGTGAACGGCTTGCGGCAATCGTAGCATTTGTAAAGACCGACCCGGGTGCTTTTGCCGGAAAGCCTGCCGCTGCGGCTGACGCTGCCGCAATGGGGGCAAAGCGGCCCTTTTGACCACAAACACGCCTCGACAAAGGCATAAGCGGCCTGTTCATCGTGAAAATGGGGAGCGAAGGGAATAACCGAAGACACTACCGTTCTCCTTACGGTAGCGGATCCTACTCAAAATTTTTGGGTATGGAAAGTATAATATGTGCAAAAAATATATGGTCTTTGACTTTCGGTCGAGGTAGGCTGCGCAAACTTCGGTTCAGGATTGCCAATTCCGAAAGGCATGAAGGCGCCATTCAATGAACGCAGATACGATGCCGGACAGCGTCCGGAAACCCTCCCAAACGATACAGTCCCCCACTCCCAACTCCGCCACGGCGGCCGACGGGCTTCGGCACGACTGGAGTCTTGAGGAGATCGAGGCTCTTTTCGCGCTTGCCTTCAACGATCTTCTGTATCGGGCGATGACGGTGCATCGGGAG
>NZ_PIUM01000004.1 GCF_002845745.1 Telmatospirillum siberiense
GATGCGACGACGGATCGCCGTCGCTCTGGCCAGACGACTGGCACGATGTCCCTGCTGTGCCAGGCCAATCAAGCCGACGAATCAACCAATTTTATGACGCAGTAAGACTAGCGGGCGGTATCCGCGCTTGACGTCTCGGCCGGCATTTCCCGATCCCAATAGGCCGGTTTGCCGAAGCGTTCCTCGATGAAGTCGAGAAAGGCGCGGACCTTGGGGGAGACGACTTTTTTCGGCGGATAGACGCCCCATATGGCGCGGTCGCCGGGGGCCAGTCGGGCTTGCCAGTCGGGCAGGGCCGCCGTGAGACGTCCGGCGGTCATGTCTTTTCCGGCGATCCAGGTGGGCAACAGCGCCAGCCCCAGGCCGGCCAGCGCCATTTCGAGCAGGGCTTCGCTGTCATTGGCCCGGAAGGGGCCGTCGACTGTTGTCGCCAGATCCTCGCCGGCCCGATGGAATTGCCAGCGGTCCGATGGTTTCAGCAGCGAAAAGCACAGGCAGGCATGGTCCTTCAATTCGTCGGGGTGGGTGAGTGGCGGATGGGCGGCCAGATAGGCGGGGCTCGCGCACAGCACGCGCCGGTGCGGCGCCAGTTTCTTGCCCACCAAAGTCGAGTTGCCCAGGGCGCCGATACGGATGGCCACGTCGGCGCCGGCCTCGATCAGATCGACCGTCTGATCGGTCAGGGTGGCGTCGACCCGGATGTCCGGATAGCGGGCCAGGAACTCGGGCAGCAGGGGCACCACATGGAGCCGCCCGAAGGCGCCGGGGATATTGATCTTGAGCAAGCCTTGCGGATGTTCGTTCAGTGAGGCGAAATGTTCACGCGCCTGTTCGACCTCGGCCAGGATGCGCTGGGCGCGTTCCAGGAAGTCCCGGCCGGCTTCGGTGGGATGGAGGCGCCGCGTCGAGCGGTTGAGCAGGGCGACGCCGAGATCCGCCTCAATCGCCGAGATCGCCCGCGATACCGAGGAAACCTTGACGGCGCGGTCACGCGCCGCCTTGGAAAAGCTGCCGAGTTCCACGGCCCTGACGAACAGCCGCATGGCACTGAGATAGTCCAAGGGAAAAATTTCCTTCCAGCGTGCCCCGATTTGCAAAAGACCATTATCGAGATGGGGCCTTCCGTGGACAAGGCGATCCTTATAACGTTGACCGGTTTATCATTCGCGGGAAGTGTCATGTCTGAAGCAAAAGCGAAAATCGGGTGGATCGGGTTGGGCCATATGGGTCTGCCGATGGTCCGCAATCTGTTGTCGGCCGGCTATCCGGTCAGTGTCTACAATCGCACTCCCGCCAAAGCCGACGCTCTCGGCTGTCCGGTGGCGGCGACGCCCGCGGCGTTGGCGGCGGCCTCCGACATCGTCATCACCATGGTCTCCGACGACGCCAGCCAGGAGGCCGTGCTTTTCGGCGCCGACGGAGTCGAACAGGGGCTGGCGGCCGGGCGGACGGTGATCAATATGGGCACCATCTCGCCGGATGCCAGTCGCGCCCATGCGAAGCGCTTCGCCGCCAAGGGCATCGATGTCCTCGACGCTCCCGTATCGGGATCGGTCAAGCCGGCCACCGATGGCACGCTGTTGATCCTGGTCGGTGGCGAGGCGGCCGTCTTCGAACGCTGCAAGCCGATTTTCGACCTGCTTGGCAAGCGCTCCTTTCATTTCGGCGGACATGGGCAGGGGGCCAATGCCAAGCTTGCCGTCAACATGATGCTGGGGCTCACCCTGCAGGCCTTGGGCGAGGCGGTGGTGCTGGGCACCAAGACGGGTCTGGATACCGCCATGCTGCTCGACATGATCGGCGATGCGGCGGTCGCGTCCCCGATCATCGCCATGAAGACGCCCTCCATCAAGGCGGGCAGCTTCCCGGCGGCCTTTCCCCTGAAGCATATGGCCAAGGATTTCCGGCTGGCCTCCGCCGCCGCGGCCAAGGCCGGCGCCGATCTGCCGATCACCCGGGCCGCCACCGAGACCTTCGGCGAGGCCGAGGACAGCGGTCTGGGCGACAGCGACATCATGGCGGTGCTTGCCCAATTGCGGAAGGCCAGCGGCCTGGTCTGACGGCGAATGCGCTTATCCGGTGCTTTTCTGGGCTGCCGGATAAGCGCATCTTAAATTTCGTAGTTTTATCAGTGCATTGTCTGCCACAAAACAGTGGCACCGGCCTCCGTGCCGGTGATCCGCCGACAGGCGGACCCTTTCCGGCTCCCGCCGGAACACCGGCAGGGACGCCCATATGCGCTAGCTGAAGCCCCAAATAAGCCCTAGCGGGAGGGGGGGGATCGGGCAAGATCCGAAGCGAAAACCAGAGGGAGAACACTGTCTCCCAACGCCTTTCCAGAGAAACACAGATGAACAAGATGAACACGGATGGGCACCGATAAAGAAAAAGCTCATCTGTGCTTATCTGTGTTCATCCCGTTCATCTGTGTTCCCGATAATGGCGCCACGGATCCGGCAAGATGCGGGATGCGGCCACCCCCTCTCTCCCGCTTGTCCGCGGGAGAGAGGCCTTAAGTTAGCGCCTATGGGCAGGGACGCCGGTGCCACTCGTAGGAGTGCTTCGTCTTTGGCTCGCGAACGGCAGATTTTTCTCCACCGAAAAAGATGTGTGAATGCCGTAGCCTTCCCCGGAAGAGGGATATCCGGTGGCCGTTCAGGCCGCCTTGACGTTTTCCAGGAAACTCTTCACCACGCCGTTCAACTTGCCGGCCTCGTTGGCCAGCAGATTGGACGACGACAGGACCTGGACGGCGGCGCTGCCGGTTTCCGCCGAGGCATCGGTGACGCCGACGATATTGGCTTCGACCTCCCGGGTGCCGGCGGCGGCCTGTTGGACATTACGGGCGATTTCGGCGGTGGCGGCGGTCTGTTCCTCGACGGCCGAGGCGATGGCGGTGGCGATCTGGTTGATCTCCTCAATGCGTCGGACGATGCCGCCGATGGCGGTGACCGCCTCCTGCGTGGCCGTCTGCACGCCGCCGATCTGGGAACTGATTTCCTCGGTGGCCCGGGCGGTCTGGTTGGCCAGGCTTTTCACTTCGTTGGCGACCACGGCGAAACCCTTGCCGGCGTCTCCGGCCCGCGCCGCCTCGATGGTGGCGTTCAAGGCCAGCAGATTGGTCTGGCTGGCGATATCGGTGATCAGGCTGACCACTTCGCCGATCCGGGACGAACTTTCAGCCAGGCCGCGCACGGTCCGGCTGGTCCGGTCGGCTTCGTCGGCGGCGTTGTGCGCCGTCAGGCTCGATTGTTCGACCTGGCGTCCGATTTCGCCGATCGACGAGGACAGTTGCTCGGCCGCCGCCGCGACCGTCTGAACGTTGTTGGAGGCCTCGGTGGTCGCCTCCGCCACCGTCGCCGCCTGCCGGCGGGTCTGTTCCGCGTTGGCCGACATGGCCTGGGCGGTGGAGCCGAGTTGCGTGGTGGTCTCGCTCAGGGTTGCCAGCACATGCACGACGGAACGGTCGAAATCGGCGGTCAGGGTTTCGATCTGCCGGGCGCGGGCGGTTCTCGCCTCCCTTTCCCTGGCCTGTTCGGCGTCCAGGCGTTCGGCCCTCATGCCGTTGTCCTTGAAGACCTGGACGGACTTGGCCATTTCACCGATTTCGTCCCGGCGCGACGATTCGTCGATCTCCACCGACCAGTCGCCGGTGGCCAGGTTGTCCATGGTGGACTTCAGATGTCCGAGCGCGAGCGTGATATTGCGCCCGATGGCCACGGACAATGCTCCCGCCACCGCCAGCAGAGCCAGGCAGCACAGGCCGAGGCGAAGCAGCGCCTGCTGGAAGGAGGCTTCGATGTCGTCGACATAGACGCCGGTACCGACGTAGATTCCCCAGGGCGCGAATAGCCTGACGAAGGCCAGCTTGGGCTGGGGTTGGGTTTCGCCCGGTCTGGGAAAGACGTAATCGACCACGCCCTGTCCCTGGCGCTTCACGAGATCGATCTGCACGACGGTGACTTTCTTGCCGTTCGCATCCGTCACCCCAAGATTGCTTCCGCCCTCCGAAGACGGATTGCCGCCGTTGACGACGCCGGTACCGGATAGATCGTTGGCGAACAAGTAGCCGCTGTCGCCGTCGTAACGGAAGCTGCGGACGGCGTGTCTCCAGACGTTGATGGCTTCGTCGCGACTGATCTTGCCGGCGGCGACGTCCTTTTCCTCGGTATCGGCGAGGCTGTAAGCGGCATCGACGATGCTGTGCAGCTTGGCGACGCGTTCATCCATGATCTTGTGATATTGGAGGGCCGCCGCGATCCAGCAGGCGATAACGAGGGACAGCGCGGTTACCCCGAGAAGCAGCCACAGTTTCGTCTTGATGCGGAAACGGTCCAGAAGCGGCATGTGACTCTCCTTGCCCTTGGCATTTCCAAAAACCGAAATGAAAAGCCCAGCATGGGGGGGAGTAGCCCGATATGCAAAATACCTAATAGGCATCGGCATGTGCCTCGGAGGATTGGATGGCGGCCGTTCCGTCCGGGCACGATCACCGGTGCGCGGGGACCGGAGGCGCCATCCGGTCAGGGAGCGTCTCGATTCCCTGACCGGACTTTCCCGGTTCTTCCCCGGAAGAGGGATATCCGGTGGCCGTTCAGGCCGCCTTGACGTTTTCCAGGAAACTCTTCACCACGCCGTTCAACTTGCCGGCCTCGTTGGCCAGCAGATTGGACGACGACAGGACTTGGACGGCGGCGCTGCCGGTTTCCGCCGAGGCATCGGTGACGCCGACGATATTGGCTTCGACCTCCCGGGTGCCGGCGGCGGCCTGTTGGACATTACGGGCGATTTCGGCGGTGGCGGCGGTCTGTTCCTCGACGGCCGAGGCGATGGCGGTGGCGATCTGGTTGATCTCCTCAATGCGTCGGACGATGCCGCCGATGGCGGTGACCGCCTCCTGCGTGGCCGTCTGCACGCCGCCGATCTGGGAACTGATTTCCTCGGTGGCCCGGGCGGTCTGGTTGGCCAGGCTTTTCACTTCGTTGGCGACCACGGCGAAACCCTTGCCGGCGTCTCCGGCCCGCGCCGCCTCGATGGTGGCGTTCAAGGCCAGCAGATTGGTCTGGCTGGCGATATCGGTGATCAGGCTGACCACTTCGCCGATCCGGGACGAACTTTCAGCCAGGCCGCGCACGGTCCGGCTGGTCCGGTCGGCTTCGTCGGCGGCGTTGTGCGCCGTCAGGCTCGATTGTTCGACCTGGCGTCCGATTTCGCCGATCGACGAGGACAGTTGCTCGGCCGCCGCCGCGACCGTCTGAACGTTGTTGGAGGCCTCGGTGGTCGCCTCCGCCACCGTCGCCGCCTGCCGGCGGGTCTGTTCCGCGTTGGCCGACATGGCCTGGGCGGTGGAGCCGAGTTGCGTGGTGGTCTCGCTCAGGGTTGCCAGCACATGCACGACGGAACGGTCGAAATCGGCGGTCAGGGTTTCGATCTGCCGGGCGCGGGCGGTTCTCGCCTCCCTTTCCCTGGCCTGTTCGGCGTCCAGGCGTTCGGCCCTCATGCCGTTGTCCTTGAAGACCTGGACGGACTTGGCCATTTCACCGATTTCGTCCCGGCGCGACAATTCGTCGATCTCCACCGACCAGTCGCCGGTGGCCAGGCTATCCATGGTGGACTTCAGATGCCCGAGCGCGAGCGTGATATTGCGCCCGATGGCCACGGACAATGCCCCCGCCACCGCCAGCAGCGCCAGGCAACACAGGCCGAGGCGAAGCAGCGCCTGGAAGAAAGCGTCATCGATGTCGTCGATATAGACACCGGTGGCGACATAAAGTCCCCAGGGCTCGAAAAGCTTGACGAAGGTGATTTTGGGTTTGGGTTGGGTTTCGCCCGGTTTGGGAAAGACGTAATCGATCACACCCTGTCCCTGGCGCTTGACCAGGGCGATCTGTTCTACGGTGATGCTTTTGCCGTTCGCGTCCTTCGAGCCCAGAACGTTGGCTCCTTCCGAGGAGGGGTTGCCGCCGTTGACCACTCCGATGCCGGACAGGGTGTTGGCGAACAGATAGCCGTTCCCTTCATCGTAACGCAGGTGGCGAACGGCGTCGCTCCAGATACTGATGGCTTCGTCGCGGCTGATCTTGCCGGCGGCGGCGTCTTTTTCCCCGGCTTCGGCAAGGCTGTAGGCGGCATCGACGATGTTGTGCAGCTTGGCGACGCGTTCATCCATGATCCGGTGATATTGGAGGGCTGCCGCGATCCAGCAGGCGAGGACGAGGGACAGCGCCGTCACACCGAGAAGCAGCCACAGTTTCGTTTTGATACTGAAACTGTCCAGAAACCGCATGAAATTTCTCCTTATGGTTTTGTATTTTTTCCCATTCAAGGAGGAAATACCTACCACAGGGGTGGGTGTGTCCCGCATACAAAATAACGCTTTGTCGTCCCGGGAGCGGGCGGAGGCGGTCGCCAAAACCGGCTCGGCGAAGTGGTCCCCGCTTTTGTTGCTTGCGGGGTCAGGGCTGCGGGGTTATCGGCAACAGGATGCGGACCAGCAGCCCGTGCGGTTCGGCGTCGAGCAGGAATAGCCGGGCGTCGTGCCGCCGCACCACGTCGCGAACGATGGAAAGGCCAAGGCCCAGCCCGCCGTCGGACGCCCTGGCGGAATCGAGCCGGGCGAACGGTTCGAGGACGGCGTCGCGCATTCCGGCGGGAATGCCCGGCCCGTCGTCTTGTATTTCGATCACGGCATGCCCGTCGTCGCGTCGGACGTCGGCCGAAACGTGGCGGCCGTAACGGCAGGCGTTTTCGACGAGGTTGTTCACCGCCCGTGTCAGGCCGGTCGGCTGGCAGGGGCAGATCAGGCCATAGGCGCCGACATAGGCGACGCTTTTTCCCGAATCGGCGAATTCGATGCAGATGCTCTCCACCAGGGCGCCCAGATCCACCTCCTCGAACGCCTCCTTGCTTTGCCGGTCGTTCAGGAACGACAGGGCGCCGTCGATCATCCGGTGCATCAGGTCGAGTTCGCGCAGCAGGACATGGCGCGGGGCCTGCTCGTCGTCCAGTTCGATCCGCAGTTTCAGGCGGGTGAGGGGGGTGCGCAAATCATGGCTGACCGCCATCAGCATCTGGGAGCGTTCGGTGACCAGTTGGGCGATGCGCCGTTGCATCCGATTGAAAGCCTGGGCCAGCCGGCGGAATTCCCGCAGCCCGGTTTCCGGGAGGGGGGCCACGGCGGCGTCCACACCGAATCGCTCGACGGTTCTCGCTATGCGCCGCAGGGGTTGGTTGACCCGCCACAGGGTCCATAAGGACAGAACGACCAGCAGAATCAGCAGAAAGCCCCCTCCGACGGCCAAAGGCAGGACGACGATGATGTTTTGGGCAAATCCCTCGTGGACGTTTATCCGCATGTTTACGGTTATCGCATCACTGGGGAATTCGACTTGAGTGATGAGCATTCCCGAAGGGGCTGCACAATTGCGGTGGACGAAAGGTTCCGGTCGGTCGGCCAGCAAAATGTCCAGAACCAGCCGCTGGCCGCGCGAATGGAGGGTTTCCGGTATCTCCGAACAGGGCGCCGGTGCGCCGACGAGGATCCGCATCTCCTCGTCCGACAGCGCGGTGCCGATCGTCGGCCGGGCGTCAGGGGGGGCGGCGTGCAACGCTTTCGCCGCCATGGCGACGCGAAGCGCGCCCGGCCATGGTCCCGGCGGCATCGGCGGAACCTCGGGTCTCAACAGATCCAGCACGACGGCGACAAAGACGAGGGTCGCCAACAGCGCTCCCACCAGGATGACCACGATCTGTCCTTGGACCGTATCGGGAAACCAGCGTTTCACGACGGCTTCTCCTCGCCGCCCGCAATGGTGGTGTCGAAGAGATAGCCGTCCCCGCGTATGGTGCGGATCAATTCGAGCTGGCGTCCGCCTTGTGCGAGTTTTCGCCGCAGGCGGCTGACCAGAAGGTCGATGGTGCGTTCGTCGATGGCGTCCTCGTCGCCGCGGGTCAGGACGATCAATTGACGCCGGCTGACCACCTGTCCCGCATGCCGGTAGAGCACCAGCAAGAGATCGGTTTCCGCGCCCGTCAGGGCCATTCTGACGCCCGTTTTCGTATAAAGGAGTCGGCGTTCCGGTTCGAAGCGCCAGCCGGAAAAATGCAAGCTATCGTGGATGACCTCGGGCGTTCCCGCTGTCTCGCTCTTTCTGGGCGCCCCCCGGCGCAGCACCGCTTTGATGCGCGCCGCCAGTTCGATCAGTTCGAACGGTTTGCCGATGTAATCATCCGCTCCCAGTTCCAGTCCGGCCACCCGGTCGGTCACTTCGGCCAGGGCCGTCACCATGATGACGCGGGCATCGCTCGTCGCGCGGATGCGCCGGCAGAGATCCAATCCCGTCTCGCCGGGCAGCATCAGGTCGAGAAGGACGAGGTCGAAGGGGTGCTTGGCCATCGCGACGTCCATCTCGCGGCCGTTGGCCACGCCCTCCGCCTGGTAGCCGGACTTCTTGAGGAAACGAGTGATCAGCGCATTGATATCGGGATCATCCTCAACGATCAGGATATGAATCGTCTGATCCGCCACGGAATTGCCTGAAGTCATCATTCCCATCCAGCTCGGCTCGATTGATTTTCAGTGGAAAAATACTGGGTTGTTGATCTCTCGTGAAGAGATATATCGCATATTTTTTCCAGTATATTTAAATAATAAGTGTTTTTGTCAAAATTGACATATTTGAAATGCCGGATTGAAGAAAATTGATTTTTAGTGTTTATATGTGGTCTGTGATTTTTTGTGTTGTGGCATTGTTTTGGAATATATGTTTTCTGAAATATGACCGTGACAAAGTTGAAACCGGCTGGTTACATTGATGAGCATGACTCCCGATTCGGTTCCGTCTTTCAATAAGAAGCGGCCGGTGCGACAGACGCGCCGCCGCCTGGTCATTTATGGCGCGGTTCTGATCGCGGCGGGTGTCGCGACGCTCCTCGTCACGACGCATCGCCCGGCGGCGCAAATGGGCGGGCCCGGCGCGATGAGGCCGGGCGGTGTCGAAAGCGTGGCGGTCGCCTCCGCCGAAACGCGCGACATTCCCATCATCCTCTCCGGTCTCGGAACCGTCACCCCGCTGGCGACGGTGACGGTGAAATCGCAGATCAGCGGTTATCTCACCAGACTGGCCTTCACCGAGGGGCAGATGGTCCGCAAGGGCGATCTGCTGGCCGAGATCGATCCCCGGCCCTACCAGGCGCTACTGGAGCAATATGAGGGGACCCAGGCCAAGGATCAGGCGTTGCTCGACAATGCGCGCCTCGACCTCAAGCGCTATCGGACGCTGGCCGAGCAGGATTCCGTCGCGGCGCAGACCGTCGATACCCAGGCCGCCACCGTGCGCCAGTATGAAGGGACGGTCCGCGCCGATCAGGGGCAGGTCAATACCGAAAAGCTGAACCTCATCTACTGCCGCATCACCTCGCCGATCGACGGCCGGGTGGGGCTGCGGCAGGTCGACATCGGCAATTACGTCACGGCATCCGACAGTTCGGGCGTCGTCGTGGTCACCGAAGTGGCGCCGATTTCGGTGCTCTTCGTGTTGCCCGAGGACAAGGTGCCGCAGGTCCGGGCCCGGCTGCGGGCCGGGGCCACCTTGCCGGTGATCGCCTATGACCGTTCCAATAGCACCAAGCTTGCCGAAGGTGTCTTGAGCACTCTCGACAACCAGCTTGATACCACCACCGGGACGCTGAAGTTGCGGGCGCTCTTTCCCAACAAGGACGACAGTCTGTTTCCGAACCAGTTCGTCAATGCCCGCCTGATGCTCGATACGGTCAAGGGGGCGCTCACCATTCCCCAGGCCGCCGTGCAGAACGGCGCCGACGGCCGATCCGTCTATGTGGTCGACGCAGAGAGCAAGGTGCATTTGCGAAAGATCGAAACCGGCGTTTCGGGATCCGGATTCGTCGCCGTCACCTCGGGCCTGGCGGCGGGCGACCGGGTGGTCACGGACGGGGTGGACCGCCTGCAGGACGGGGCTCAGGTCTCGATCACGGGCGATCGGTCCTGATGCGATGAATCCTTCGCGTATTTTCATCGAGCGGCCGGTCGCCACGACCCTGCTGATGATCGCCGTGATGCTGCTCGGCATGGTCGCCTACAGCTATCTGCCGTTGTCGGCCCTGCCGGCCGTGGATTATCCGACCATCCAGGTGCAGACCTTCTATCCGGGCGCCAGTCCCGACGTGATGGGTTCCGCCGTCACCGCCCCCCTGGAAAAGCAATTGGGGCAGATGGCCAATCTGCGCCAGATGTCGTCGCGCAGCGCCAGCGGCGTTTCGGTCATCACCTTGCAGTTCGATCTCGCGCTGGCCCTGGACGTCGCCGAACAGGAAGTGCAGGCGGCGATCAATGCGGCCAACAGCCTGCTGCCGTCCGATCTGCCGTCGCCGCCGGTCTATGCCAAGGTCAATCCCGCCGATACGGCCATCCTGACCCTGGCGCTGACATCCAATTCCATGCCGCTCACCGAGTTGCGGCGTATCGCGGAAACGCGCCTGGGGCAGAAGATCTCGCAGGTTCCCGGCGTCGGCCTGGTCAGCATCGCCGGCGGCAACCGGCCGGCCATTCGCGTCCGCTTCGATCCCCGCAAGCTCGCCGCCTATGGACTGGCCATCGACGACCTGCGGACCCAGATCGGCAATCTCAACGTCAATACCGCCAAGGGAACGCTGGACGGCCCGCACCGTTCCTGGACCATCGACAGCAACGACCAGATCCAGAGCGCCGACGAGTATCTTTCCTCGGTCATTGCCTACAAGAGCGGGCGCGCCGTGCTGCTTTCCGATGTCGCCGACGCCGTCGAGGGGCCCGAGGACACGCAACTCGGCGCCTGGATGGACAAGACGCCGGCGATTCTGCTCAATGTCCAGCGCCAGCCGGGCGCCAACGTCATCCAGGTGGTGGACGCCATCAAGGCGGTGTTGCCGAACCTGCAATCCTCCCTGCCGAAATCGGTGGTCATCACGCCTTTGACTGACCGCACCACCACCATCCGCGCCTCGGTCTCCGACGTGGAGATCGAGCTGTCGCTCGCCGTCGGCCTGGTCGTCGTCGTGCTGTTCCTGTTCCTGAGCGATCTCAGGGCGACGCTGATTCCCAGCCTGTCCGTGCCGCTTTCCCTGATCGGCGCGCTGGCCGTCATGTATCTCTGGGGCTTCAGCCTCGACAATCTGTCGCTGATGGCGCTGACCATCGCCGCCGGATTCGTCGTCGACGACGCCATCGTGGTGATCGAAAATATCGCCCGCTACGTGGAGAAGGGCGAGCCGCCGTTCCAGGCTGCGCTGAAAGGCGCCGGCGAAATCGTCTTCACCATCATCTCGCTGACCATTTCCCTGCTGGCGGTGCTGATTCCGCTGCTGTTCATGGCCGATGTGGTGGGCCGCCTGTTCCACGAGTTCGCCATCACCCTGGCGGCCACCATCGTGGTCTCCGCCATCGTCTCGCTGACCCTGGTGCCGATGATGAGCGCCCGGCTCCTGCGCTCGCCGGAGCAGCGGAAGGCCGGACCGCTGGCCCGCGCGATGGAAGGGACGATCTCGCGGAGCATTGCCGGCTACGGTCGCCTGCTGGACGTGGTCTTGGAACATCGGACGGCGACGCTGATGGTCGCCATCGGCACCTTCGCCCTGACGGTCCTTCTCGTGGTGACCGCGCCCACCGGCTTCTTTCCGACCCAGGACGTCGGCATTCTGCAAGGCGTCACCGTGGCGCCGGCGGGCGTCTCCCGCGCCGCGATGGCCGAACGTCAGCGAAAGGTGGCCGAGGTGCTGCTGGCCGACAAGGACGTCGTCAGCCTGTCCTCCTTCATCGGAGTGGATGGAACCAACGCCACGCTCAACAACGGCAGGCTGGTGGTCAATTTGAAGGGCAAGGGCGAGCGCGGCCCGCTTGGCTCGACCATCGCCCGTCTGCAGGCGGCGGCGGGCGCCGTTCCGGGAATCCATCTCACCTTGCAGCCGGTGCAGGATCTGACCATCGACACCAATGTCAGCGCCGCGCGCTATCAAATGATCGTGCAGACCACCGACCGGACGCTTCTCAATGTCTGGGTGCCCCGTCTGGTCGAGCGGCTGCGCGCCTTGCCCCAGCTCACCGACGTCGCCAGCGACGAGCAGGCCGATGGTCCGGCCCTTTATATCAGCATCGATCGCCAGACGGCCGGGCGCTACGGCATCACTCCGGCCAGCGTCGACAACGCCCTTTACGATTCCTTCGGTCAGCGCATCATTTCGACCATTTTCACCCAGTCGAACCAGTATCGGGTGATCATGGAGGCGGATAATTCGGTGGCGCGGGATGCCAGCGCCCTCGATTCCATCTATCTGCCGTCCTCCACCGCGACCACCGGCCAGGTGCCGTTGTCGTCCATCGTGCATGTCGAGGAAAGAAGAATGCCGCTGGTCTCCTCGCGGCTCAACCAGGCGCCGGCGGCCACCGTTTCGTTCAACCTGGCCTCGGGCGTGGCCTTGAGCGACGGCGTCCAGGCCGTCGAGCAGGCCAAGGCCCAGCTTCAGGCGCCGGAAAGCGTCCAGTTCATCTATCAGGGCACGGCCTCGGCCTATCGCTCCTCGCTGTCCAACGAACTGGCGCTGGTGCTGGCCGCGGTGGTCACCATGTACATCGTCCTGGGCGTTCTCTATGAAAGCTTCATCCATCCGTTGACGATCCTCTCGACGCTTCCCTCCGCCGCGGTCGGCGCCCTGCTGGCGCTGCGCCTGGCCGGAGCCAGCCTCGATATCGTCGCGGTCATCGGCATCGTGCTCCTGATCGGCATCGTCAAGAAGAACGCCATCATGATGATCGACTTCGCCCTGGCCGCCGAGCGGGGCGAGGGCCTGTCGCCGCTGGAGGCCATCCGCCATGCCTGCCTGCTGCGGTTCCGGCCCATCATGATGACGACCCTGGCCGCCCTGTTCGCTGCCTTGCCGCTGATGCTGGGCAGTGGCGTCGGCTCCGAGTTGCGCCGTCCGCTGGGCCTGGCCATCGTCGGCGGGTTGCTGGTCAGCCAGTTGCTGACGCTGTTCACCACGCCGGTGATCTATCTGGCCTTCGATTCCCTGGGCCGGCGCCTGCGCGGACGGGACGGATCGGCATGAGCATTACCGAACTGTTCATCCGCCGGCCGGTGGCGACCACGCTGCTGACCATCGGAATCGTCCTGGCCGGCGGCTTCGCCTTCTCCCATCTGCGGGTCGCCCCGCTGCCGCGTGTCGATTATCCGGTCATGCGGGTCCAGGCGCAGATGGCCGGCGGTAGTCCGGAGACGATGGCGGCGACCGTCGCGGCTCCGCTCGAACGCCATCTCGGCCAGATCGCCGGCCTGGTCACGATGACCTCGCAGAGCAGTTCGGCCAATACGCAGATCATTTTGCAGTTCGACACGGACCGCGATATCGACGGAGCCGCCCGCGACGTGCAGGCGGCGCTGAACGCCGCCCATGCCGATTTGCCGACAAGCCTCAAAAGCAATCCGACCTACGACAAGTTCAATCCGGCCGACGCGCCGATCCTGATCGTCGGACTGACCTCGAAGCGCTATACGCCGGGCCAGCTTTACGACATCGCCAACAGCATGATCTCCCAGCGCCTGGCCCAGCTCAAGGGGGTGGGCAATGTGCAGATCGGCGGCAGTTCGCTGCCGGCGGTCCGCGTCGATCTCAATGCCGACGCGCTCTTCAAATACGGCATCGCGCTGGAGGATGTGCGGGCCGCCCTGTCGGGGGCCAATGCCAACAGTCCGAAGGGGATCATCGAGGAGGGGGACAAGCGCTGGCAGCTCTACGCCAACGACCAGGTGCTCAAGTCCGACGATTACAGCGGTCTCGTCGTCGCCTATCGCAATGGCCGGGCGATCCAGTTGAGCGACGTGGCCACCTTGAGCGATTCGGTGGAAACCATCCGGGCTCAGGGTCTGGCCAACGGCGAGCCGGCGGTGGTGATGATCATCTTCAAACAGCCCAACGCCAACATCGTCGAAACGGTGGATGCCGCCAAGGCGCTGTTGCCGCAGTTGCAGGCCGGTTTGCCCGACGGCGTCAAAATGATCGTCGCCGCGGACCGCAGCGTCACCATCCGCGCCTCGCTCGCCGATACCGAGCGAACGCTGGTTCTGTCGGTCCTGCTGGTCATCCTGGTGGTCTTCGTCTTTTTGCGCAACGCCCGGGCTACCCTGGTTCCCAGCATCGCCCTGCCGGTCTCGCTGATCGGCACTTTCGCCGCGATGTATCTGCTGGACTACAGCCTGGATAATCTGTCGCTGATGGCGCTCACCGTCGCCACCGGTTTCGTCGTCGACGACGCCATCGTCGTACTGGAGAACGTGACGAGGCTGATCGAGGCCGGCAAGCCCCGCCTTCAGGCGGCCATCGAAGGGGCCCGGCAGGTTTCCTTCACCGTCATTTCCATGAGCGTGTCGCTGATCGCGGTCTTTCTGCCCATCATGCTGATGACCGGGCTGGTGGGGAAAATCTTCCGCGAATTCGCCGCCGTCATGTCGCTGGCCATCCTGATCTCCTTGGTGGTTTCGCTGACCACGACGGCCACCCTGTCGGCTTACGTCCTGCCGCCCGCGGCCGGCAAGCAACCCGGCCGTCTCTCGCGCCGGGTGGAAAGCGCCTTCATCGCGGTGCAGGATCTTTATGTCAGGTCGCTGGCGCATGCCATGCACCATAAACTGCTGGTGACTTTGTCCCTGCTGGTCACCATCGGGCTCAATGTCGTGCTGTTCGTCATCGTGCCGAAGGGATTGTTTCCCCAACAGGACGCCGGACTGCTGATGGGCGGCATCCAGGCCGATCAGGCCATCTCCTTTCAGGCGATGCGCGACAAGTTGAAGACGGCGGCGGCCATCGTTCAGGCCGATCCGGCCGTCGAAGCGACGATCGGCTTCACCGGCGGGCGCAGCACCAATTCCGCCAATGTGTTCGTCAGCCTGAAGCCCCGGTCCGAGCGGGATGGCGTCCAGCAGGTGATGGACCGGTTGCGCCCCCAGCTTTCCGCCATCGCGGGCGCTCGTCTGACGATGTTTCCCATGCAGGATCTGTTCATCGGCGGGCGCCAGAGCTTCTCCCAGTTCCAATATACCCTGCAATCGGACAGCACGGCGCTTCTCTACACCTGGACGCCCAAGCTTCTGGCCGAACTGAAGAACGATCCGATCTTCACCGATCTGCAAACGGACCAGCAGATAGGGGGCGTGCAGAGCAGGGTGGTGATCGACCGGCCGACCGCGGCGCGTTTCAACCTGACCCCCGAGATCGTCGACGCGACCCTTTACGACGCCTTCGGGGAGCGGCAGGTCTCGACGATCTACAAGGAGATCAATCAGTATCACGTGGTGATGGGGCTGGCCCCGCAGGACCTGGAAGATCCCTCGAGTCTGTCGAAAATCTATGTAAGCACGTCGGGGCTGTCGGCCAGCGGCTCGTCCTCGACCAATTTCGCCGGCGGGACCGCCACCAGCGGTTCATCGAGCAGCGGCACTTCGTCTTCCAGTGCCAAGAATCAATCGACCAATTCGATCGCCACCAGCAGTTCCAGCGCTTCCAGCGGCAGCGCTATTTCGACCTCGTCCGAGACGATGATCCCGTTGGGAGCCTTCGCCCGCTTCGAGGAAGGAGCGACCCCCGTCCAGGTCAACCATCAGGATGGTTTCGCCGCCAGCACCATTTCCTTCAATCTGGCCACCGGCCATACCCTGGACGAGGCGGTCACCGCCATAGCCCGGGCCGAGCAGACGATCCATCTGCCGACCTCCGTGCATGGCGCTTTCGCGGGGACGGCGTCGTCGTTTCAGCAAGCCCTGCGCGCCGAAGTGATCCTGATCATCGTCGCACTGTTTACCGTCTATGCCGTCCTCGGTATTCTCTACGAAAGCTGGATCCATCCGCTGACCATCCTTTCGACGCTGCCGTCGGCCGGCGTCGGCGCCGTGCTGGCCCTCCTGATCTCGGGTACGGAATTTTCGATCATCGCCTTGATCGGGGTGATTCTTCTGATCGGCATCGTCAAAAAGAACGCCATCATGATGATCGACTTCGCCCTGACGGCCACCCGCACCGAGGTCATGTCCGCCGAGGAGGCCATCTTGAAGGCCTGCCGCCTGCGCTTCCGCCCCATCATGATGACGACGTTTTCCGCCGTTCTCGGCGCCGTTCCGCTGTTGCTCGACAGCGGTGAGGGGTCCGAGCTGCGCCGGCCCCTCGGCATCGCCATCATCGGCGGGTTGCTCGTCAGCCAAGTATTGACTCTTTACACGACCCCGGTCGTCTATGTCCTGCTTGATCGTTTTCATCTGCGCGGCCGGTCGCCCCTGCCGCAAGCTCTTCCAAAGGCGGAATGATGATTCGCATTTCTCCCTACCTGCTGCCCCTGCTTCTGGCCGGTTGCGTGGTCGGTCCCGACTATGTTCCCCCGTCCGCTCCGACACCGGCCGTCTATAAGGAACTGCAGGGCTGGACGCCGGCCCGCCCGTCCGACGATATCGATCGCGGCGCCTGGTGGAGCGTTTATCAGGATCCGCTGCTCGACGAGCTTGAGCGCCAGATCGATATCGGGAACCAGAATCTCCGGGCCTATGAGGCGGCTTATCGCAGCGCCCGCGCGGTGGTTGACGAGGCCCGCGCCAACTATTTCCCGACCGTTTCGGCGAGCGGGTCGGGCCAGCGCCAGCGGACCAGCAGCCTCATCGCGTCGTCCAAGTCGGTGCAGGCGAGCGCGAGCTGGGATTTGGATCTGTGGGGCAAGGTGCGCCGCCAGGTGGAAAGCGACCAGTCGGCCGCCGAGGCCAGCGCCGCCGAACTGGCCTCCATCCGCCTGTCGGCCCAGGGCGAGCTGGCGACCTATTATTTCGAGCTTCGCTACCAGGACTCGCTGGCCCGGCTGCTGACCGAGACCGTCGACGCCTATCAGCGGTCGCTTTCCATCACGCGAAACCAGTACACGGCCGGCGTGGCGTCGCGTTCCGACGTCATCACCGCCGAGACGCAGTTGAAGTCGACGCAAGCCAGTCTGATCGTCACCGGCGTGCTGCGCGCGCAATACGAACACGCCATCGCCATCCTGATCGGCAAGCCGCCGGCCGAGCTGACCATTTCGGCGGGATCGCTGACCGCCGCAGTGCCGGATGTTCCGGTTCAGCTGCCGGCCACCCTGCTGCAGCGCCGTCCCGACATCGCCCAGGCCGAGCGGACCATGCAGCAGGAAAATGCGCTGATCGGCGTCAAGACCGCCGCCTATTATCCGGACATCAGCCTGTCGGCGGATTTCGGCTATTCCAGCGCCACCACCGCCTTGTTCAAGACGTCGAAACAGATCTGGTCGCTGGCCGCCAGCGGGTCCGAAACGCTGTTCGACGCGGGCGCGCGCGGCGCCGCGGTGGAACAGGCGGAAGCCACCTACGATCAGGCCGTGGCCAATTACCGCCAGACCGTTCTGACGGCCTTCCAGGATGTCGAGGATGGGCTGTCGGGCCTGCGCGTCCTGTCCGACCAGGCGAAGATGCAGGCCGAGGCGGTGGCCGCCGCGCGCGAGGCGCAGCGGATCGCCCTTAACGAATACAAGGCCGGCACCGCCAACTATACGACGGTGGTGACCGCCCAGGCGACCGCGCTGACCAACGAGCAGACGGCCCTGCAGATCCAGCAGAACCTGATGACCACCAGCGTCTCCCTGATCAAGGCCCTGGGGGGCGGCTGGTCGGTGGACTCGCTGCGGGAGGCGGCGCGCTGAGGCGCGAATATTATTGTATTATCAGCGTATTAAGTGTCATTGCAGTAAGAGGGGTAAAAGGGCGGGCTTCATAGTCTTCTCCCTCGCCCCTTGTGGGATCGATGCCGTCCGGACGTCCGCTGGACGTCCGGCGCGAACGCGCCAGTGGCGCGTTCGTCGGCAATCGATGGCGGGGCCCGCTCTCGCGGGAGGGTGAGGGGGGAAGTCGCACGACGCCTGAGAGTTTTCTTCCGCCTGTCGGCGGAATGCCCCTCATCCCAACCCTTCTCCCGCGAGGGGAGAAGGGCTTTTTCCCGACCTTTTGCCCCAATTACTCATTGCGAGGAGTAAGGCGACGCGGTAATCCAGGACTGCCCTGGACTGCTTCGCTTTGCTCGCAGTGACGGCATTATCTCCGCGACAAAGTCGCAAGCTACCGCAGGATATTCAGAAAACGGCGCTGCGAAAATTGCGGATGTTCAATAACGCAAGAGTGCTGAACGATCTCAAGGTGCCCCCGAACAATCACCTTGAGGGGTGAAGGATGATCTCGCCGGACATCACGGCATCCGGCGACAGGATGGGTGGCGTCCGGCCTTGCCTGACCGGTCAGCGGGTATCCGCATCGCCGCGTTTCCGGTGGCGATGTCCGCGTTTTCCTTCGATTACGGTTTGTCCCTGCCTGTTTCGCGGTCGATGAAGGCGATCTGGTTCGGATTGGTGATCGGGAAGCCGGCCTCGGCCGCGGTGGCCAGTGCCGCGTCCCTGTCCTTGACACCCAATGCCACGAGCGCCACCGCCGTGGCCCGGGGACCACCGGCGCAATGAAGGAAGACCGGACCTTTGGCTTCGTCCAATAGCTTCTTGAGCGCCGCCGCCTGCTCCGGCTGGAGGTCGTTTGGATCGACCGGGATATGGTGGTAGTCCATCCCGGCGGCCTGCGCCACTTGCCCCTCTTCAGCGGGGGAAAGCGGTTGGTCGGCCTCGCCATCGCGGCGCATGTTGATCACCGTGGTGAAGCCTTCGGCCTTGAGTCCCGTGACCTCGTCGGCGGTCGGTTGTCCAGCCACCTCGATTTTGTCAGTCAACTTGCCGCGTCTCATGGCCATTCTCCTTGGTTATGCCCCGCTTCGAGGTAGCACGAAATGACCTCCGCCGCCAGGAAGGCTAGCTAGGGCATGTGGAGATTCAGCAATTGGCCGGATGGAGTTCGTCCTCTTGATCGTTCCTGTGCGCTCCGGCTTTTGATGAACCACCAAGGCACCAAGGCACCAAGGTGGCGGAGTATACCACTGGCATTTTCCCGTCCTGTCATCGACTGTCGGCCGAATGCCTGCGGCGCAGATTAGCCGCCGCCGACTGATCCGAAAGACGCCTTGGTGTCTTGGTGCCTTGGTGGTTCAAAATATCCGGGGTTTCCTTTCATGCAATCGGGGAACCAGAGGCAACGGGAGCCCCCCTCAAGGGGGTATGGCCGTCTGAATGTCCACGCGCCCTAGTTGTGACTCGAGGTTTCTTTATTCCGGTCGGCCGACCGGTCGGGAAGCTGCCGGCTGGTCCGGAAATTGATCCCGATCCCGTTTCCCAACCCGGTCATAGCGCCCCCGGCCTGACAAGGCGGGCGAATTTCCTTGCCTCGCCGACATCGGCGGCATAGTCTGTCGAAACTACGACACTACTAGTCGGAGTTATGATGTCATTCATTAGTACCGGCGTCGAATATGGGTTGCACTGCCTCCTTTATTTGACGGCCCCGACACCTAACGCTCCGGCTCCGGGCGTTCGTGATCTTGCCGACCTGCAAGGCGTTCCCGCCGAGTATCTGGCCAAGGTCTTCACCAAACTGTCCAAGGCCGGCCTGGTGGTGGCCACCGAGGGGGCGAGGGGGGGCTTCGCTCTGGCGCGGCCGGCGGATGAAATCAGCTTCCTGGATGTCGTTCGTGCGATCGACGGAGACAAGGCGCTCTTCGAGTGCCGGGAAATTCGCGATCGTTGCGCCGTCTTCAATTCCGAGGCGCCGGCTTGGGCGACCAGGGGAGTTTGCTCGATCCACGCCATCATGCTGGCCGCCGAAAAGCGGATGAGGGACGAACTGGCCAGTCACTCATTGCAGGAACTTGCCATGCAGGTTGCCGCCAAGGTGCCGTCCAGCTTCAGCCTCCAAATCGCCAACTGGCTGGAGGAGAGAACCTTAAACCGTCGTGGCGATCACGATGCTCACCATTTGGAGAACCAATCATGACTCAACGGCTTGACCTGACGAAAATTTCTCCCGACGGCTACAAGGCGATGCTGGGAGTGCATTCATATGTGCAGAACAGCGGCCTGTCACTCGGGCTGCTGGAACTGGTGAAGATACGTGCGTCACAGATCAACGGCTGCGCCTTTTGTATCGCCATGCATGTTCCCTTGGCCCGCAAGCATGGGGTCAGCGACGATCAATTGCATCTTCTCGCCGCTTGGCGCGAAGCGCCGATCTATAGCCCGAAGGAACGCGCCGCCCTGGCCTGGTCGGAAGCCCTGACCCACCTTACCGGAGGCGACGTTCCCGACGCGGTATATGCCGAGATTCGCCAGCATTTCTCGGAGAAGGAAGTGGCCGATCTGTCTTTTGCGATCGCTGAAATCAACGCCTGGAATCGCCTGATGATTTGCACCCGGACCCCGCCCCAGTTTGGAAGCCCGGCGGCCTGAATCCTCTATGCCGGGAGGGAAATAGCTGCCGTCATCTGCGCTCGGCGCGTGCCATTCCGTTCATCAACCATCGTCTCATGCGGTGCTCTCACCGGTCAGGCGCCGCCAGTTTCCATGTGCAAATCCGGCCTTTGCCGGCTCGGCGAGTCCACAATTCTCCAGAAACCGCCTCGCATCCCCGCCGGGACGATATTGGTAAGGGAAGTCGGTGGAAAAGAGCAGGCGATCCGTGCCGACAACGGCGGCGGCGCGCTCCAGGTAATGAGGAAGGAACATACCGCTGGCCGTAACATAGAGATTCCGGCGCAGGTACGTCGCGATCGGATGGGCCAGCCCGGACACGCGGTCCATTGCCGCGAGACGCTCGGCATAGAACAGCACCAGCTCGCCCCAATGGCCCAGGATCACCTGGAGATTTGGCATGCGATCGAACGTGCCGGCGAGGACAAGGCGAAGGAACTGGATGCCCGCATCATAGTGCCAACCTAGGCCGTAGGTGGCGAATGCGGCATCGACCTCCGGCTTGAAGCCCGAATAATAGGCCGCCCTGACGGCCATGTCGGGTGCCCGGGGATGGAGGAATACCGGCGCGCCCAAGGCCTCCGCACTCTGGAAAATGGGCGAGAGGGTTGGATGGTCAAGGTTGCGCGCGCCGACCCTGCCGCACAGCATCGCTCCCTTGAAGCCGAGCGTCTTGACACAGCGTTCGAGTTCCAGCGCGGCTTCCTCAGGCATCGCCACCGGCAGCGTGGCCAGAGCCTGGAAGCGCGTTGGATGGCGGGCGATCGCCGCCGCCAGGGCGTCGTTGGCCCGCCGGGCCATGTCGACGCTTTCCGGCCCGAGGTCATGAAGCGCGGGCGTCGTCAGCGACAGGACCTGAACGTCAAGGCCCGTTTCGTCCATCAGGGCGAGCCGGTCCTCGGCGAGGTCGAGCAGTCGGCCCTCGATCGGGCCGGAATGGAAGGCCACGCTCGGGTCGACCGCGTCCAGCCCAATGGCCTTCCACGCGTCGCGTATCTCGGCGGTCAGGAAATGCTCTTCGATACCGATCAATGTCATGAATCACCTCGGTCACCAGGGGTGCGGTTTGCAGAGCCGTCTGGGGGAAGGAGGATCGTGCCGGCAGGGTAGCGTGACGTCGTTGGGTCCATGGGGATGCCTTTCACGAAGGGGGCGGCAACCAACATGATCGATCCATTCGGCTGGCACCAGACGCACAGGATACATAATATAGTTGCATAAGACGCCATGTTATAAGCGGTGAATGAGATAAGGCCTGGCCATGGACGATGTGGATCTGAATCTTCTTCCGGCGCTGGATGCGCTACTCACCGAAGGCAGCGTGACCGGCGCGGCCGGCCGTCTTGGCTTGAGTGTTTCCGCCATGAGCCGGACACTTGCGCGGCTGCGGTCCGCAACGGGCGACCCGCTGCTCGTGCGCGCCGGGCGCGGGCTTGTGCCGACTCCCCGGGCGGCCGAACTGCGCGAGCAGGTTCATAGGCTTGCTCGTGACGCGAGGATGGTTCTGAGCCCGCAGACCAGCCATCTGGACATCGGAACGCTTGAGCGGACTTTTACGATTTGCGCCAACGAGGGGTTCGTTGAACGGTTCTCAGCCTCCCTGGTGGTTGCCGTTACGAAAGCGGCTCCCGGGGTCAGGCTGCGTTTCGTGCCCAAGCCCGTCAAGAGCGCTCGTCCGCTCCGGGAGGGACGGATCGATCTCGAAATCGGGGTGCTCGGAGCATTCGCGCCGGAAGTGCGGGCACAGTCCATCTTTCGGGACAAATTCGTTGGCGCGGTGCGGGTGGGCCATCCGTTGCTGACCGGCCCCATGACCCCCGAACGCTATGCCGCTTGCAAACATGTCGTGGCATCGCGCAAGGAGACCTTTACGGGACCGGTTGACGAAGCCTTGGAGGTGTTCGGCCTTAGGCGGGAGATCGCGGCCGTCGTCCCCGGATTCCCCGATGCCCTGCGCATCACGCGCCAGTCGGACCTGGTTGCGCTGGTGCCGCGCTCCTGTCTCGGCGGCGCCCTGACGAGCGTGGAAGGGCTTGTCGGCTTTGAGCTTCCCGTCCGCACGCCTGAGATCACGATATCAGCCATGTGGCATCCTCGAATGGACGCCGACCCGGCACATCGCTGGCTGCGTGACACGGTGATGGGACTGTGCCGTGCGGCGACGCCACCACATTAAAGAAGAGAGCCGGCAGGCTTTGCCGGCGACCCGAGGCCACTCAATGAGGGTCCTTTTGTCTTTCAGCCCGCAATGCGAAACGGATTGACGATTCGCAAGCCCTCGTCGAACTCCATGCCGTGCTGCATATCCTCCGACCATAACCCATCGCAATCGGCTTGGAGGGCCGAAGCGACGATCATCGCGTCGTAGGTGGAGAGAGTGTAGCGCTTGGCGAGCGCGAGCCCGGTCTCGTGGGTCTCGACGGTGATCGGTTGGACGGTCAGCAGGCGGCGCAACACAGACAGAAAGCTGCGGGTGTCCGGCCACGTCAGGCGCATCTTGCGGCGCGCGACATTGGTCAGTTCGTTCAGGACCTGGACGCTGATCACGCCGCCGTTGCCGATGATCGCCTCCGCACGATCCGCCTTCACGGAATCGCCGGACGCGATATGGACAAGGACATTGGTATCGAAGAAGCTACCGGGCATTTACCTCATCCCGGTCGAACTTGAAATCGGGCGGTAGGCGACCACGGAAAGCGCGAAGCCGCTTCAGCAATTCATCGCGGCCCGGCTTGCGCGCGACGCCGAGATCCCGCAGGTCGGCGACATGGATTTCGATCTCGTCGCCTTCCTTCAGTTCAAGCGCTTCGACCACGGCGGCGGGGAGGCGAACCGCGAGACTGTTGCCCCATTTGGCGACCTGCAAGGCATTCACCATTCTATGGATAGACATTAGAGAAAATGTATATCTTGCAAGAACTCGGATCAAGGGCCGAGCATCGAGCGCTTTGCGCCCATACTTGTCATTCGAGACGATCGTTGGCATACCGCGAAAACAGACATACACCGCAGGTCAAAATCCTGCCCCTGGCCGCCTCATAATCTGCTGGCAACGAATATGCGCAGTTTTGGTCCGGCAAACTCGCTGAGTGCACCCTGATAGATCTGTACCTGCCGTTGGTCGCGACAAGAAATCAGCAAGCTCTTACCAGCCTGAAGCAGCGAAATGAGTTCAGGATGGACAGATTGTTTCTTCGAGCATGTGTAAACATCACCCGCCTCATAAAATAGCGTTTCGCAATCCGCATTAAATGCGAAAGCGGGCGCCGCAGCCCCCCCTTTAAAGCCGGAAGGAACGAGCATACAATTTCTTTTTGCGTTGCGAATTTCCGTGTCCAATAAGGCGAGAACAAATTTGTAAATATTTCCACGATGTTTCGTGCTAGACTGCGAGAGCGTAATCTTTCCCTGCTGAAGAAAGATTTGGTCTAGTTCCTTCCAGGCAGATGCGCCGCCGCGCGTCCCGGCCAGATCCAGCGGGCTATAGGCCGTCCCGTCGTCGGTGAGTGTGACGCACGTCTCGGTGAACGAGCAATTCGCGTAACTCGCGTCGCCATGAATGAAGGCATTTTGCGCTAACTCGGCGATCGCGACTGCTAATACCTCGGCTAAAATGCCATCCGCATCGCGATCCGACGCATAGCCTGAGAGTCGCTGAATGAGTTGTGGCACCTGAGCATTCATGGCGTCCATTATGGCGTTGCGTTCACCCGCCGGCCGCGAGATGCGAATTGCTTGACCGATCAACGCGTCAGTAAGGCGATCTGCCGCGGGATCATGTCGCGGCTCCGCGAGTTGGTATTCCTGTGTAAGAGCATCAAGCACAGGGGCAATAAGACTCGCAGCAGCCTGTGCTGCGTTCGATTGGCGCTCTCTTCCCACCTCATGGCCGCCATCGTCAGAAATCGCCTTGACGAGAAGCCAGGGTATCTCAAGATCACGGACAACATCGAATGCTTCCATCTCGCCGCCCAGGATTTCTGGTAGCTGAGCGATGATGTCGTCGCGCTCGTCGTCGTCTGCAAGGTAGAGCTCAGCAGAGGCAAGAGCTCCTGTTAATATTTTTCCACCATTCGTTAGGTCTGGCAACAGGACTATACAATTATCAATAGAAGACAGCGGGCTTTTGCAAGGAACGGCTCGCCTGCTTCGTTCTCCCTGCTTCACGCTTAGATAATTGATATTTTGAATTTGAGAAGAGACAAGGATATCGTTCGCCTCCACTCTTTCAGGATTACCCCAAGCGAACCCAACTATGATGACGAGTTGGGGCTGCGGCCTTGGCGGCTGCGTAATCCACCGGCAAATCGATCCGATCGAATCCCGGCCTTGCGCGCCGGCTGAACCGTTAAGATGAATACAGAAACGGCTACCGATCCTTCCGATCCGCGCTCCCCTGCAATCATGATAAATGATTGCTGGAGCATCATCAGCCAGGACGGCGCGCACAGCGTCTTGCTCAACGCTATTAGTCGTGAGCAGAAGCACGTAGTTATTATCGAGCGCAACCTTGCTGCAGATTATGTCGATCGGTTGCTTGGACATACAATATCCTATGAAAAAATAACTCCGGCTATGCTCTTCTTTGTCGGGGGAGCAGCGCGATTAGAGGCTTCGTATTAACGGCGGGGCCCGGACGGCGGAGCCGGTTGTATCAGTCATGCCGGCATCTTGCCATCAGTCAGAGCCCCAGGATAGGGGATCAGTGACCAAAAAGGGCCGTTTGTAATGGGATGTAAGTCATAATCCACCACGACAGCGCGCATTCAATGGGATGGTGCGCGCTTGCTCACCAGAATGAGGCTGCGTTACACCTCGAGTTGGTTGGTTGCGGGCACCCGATTGGAACTTACGCGAATATGCCTGCCTCGCGCCGATCACGGTCGTTCTGGAGCAAGATCGCGGCGTCCGGAAGCGGTCATTGATATTTCCGGTATTATGTAGCAAGCGCCACAAGCGCTACCTCCATACCCGCACTGCGGCGGCACGTCGACGCTGACTCATCGTAAGCGTAGTCGCCGCAATTGTATTTCTGATCGGCATCCCGATCGAAACCTTAATCGGCATATCCCCCTCCTATTGCTGCGGGATCAAATCCGAAATTTCGTTTATCGATGTCGCCAAGCCATTTTCCTTTAATGAGTATACGGGGAGTCGCCTCGACAGCGGGATTTTTAATCCGCAAGTAATACGATTCCGCGGTGCAATGGATAGTTGCGTCTCTGGCGGACTGATAGGTCACATGGAGAACGAGCATGCCACCGGTGAAGAGAGGTTCTTTAGCGCTACCGATATGTATTTCCTCCACGTTAGGAAATTTGGATGTCAGAGCAGTTTCAACGTCCTTTGGGTCGTTGGGGAACAACGTATTTCCAATGGATTTGGCGGAATCAGCATCGGGCAGCCTGGCAGTCAGACAACTCTTCTGAGCAATATTTGGCTCTTTAATCATGTTCATGAAAGCGTCAAATGTCATTGGTGTGTAGTCATAGTATGGGGAGATAACATTTGTAGCAGGAATGGTGCCGATATTAACTATCTTATAGCGGACCGGGAGAATAACATTTCCGCTTCTAACGTCTGTGGCCATGGGGTTGTTAGGAACAACTGGATTGCTAATTTTAATCCATGGGCGTTGTTCGTCTCTCATTTCGTCAATTTGACTTCTCATTACTGAGAGTTGCGCATTCATTGCGGTGATGGTTTTTTTAGTGGATTCGCTCGCCTCACGAATAGTTTTCTTCGTGTCGATATGCGCGACGCGCATGGAGGCGAAGGCAACGATGGCAGCGACGAAGAGGCCGATGATAGTCAGCCATTCCCGAAAGCATTTTTGCTTGTCGTCGGAACGCTGCTTCTTTGTGTAGGCGCTTATATGGTGGCGAAGGCGGTCAAGCGCAGAGACTATTGGTACATAGTGCTCGTACTGCTTGCGGTCCCAATATTTGGATTGGACCTTCTGTTGCTTTTTGAGGTTTCCGGACTGCCGGTGATGTGGTGGCATTAGCATCCACGGAGAATGCAGGAATCACCTACACTTCGTCTATTCGAATATGCTCCCGTACCAATAGCCTTCATTGCCGCCAAAAAGAACCACATTGGGAAGGCTCCATGGCTGATTTTCAAAGTTATTGACGGGGCAGTCTCGAAAATCCCCATCTCGGTTGGCCACCGCGCCAGCTCATCATAACCGCCCATCCATTTTCAGCACGGCGTCAATGTGGAACAACTCGGCGGTAAGCCGGTCGATCTGGCTTTGCGCCTCGATGATCTGCCCAGCAACGGTGCTGCGGTTCTCGTGGAGTCCCAATATGATGAAGGTGTTGCTCATACTGGATATTTTAGGAAGCCCAGGGGTTAGCCAGCAATATCCTGCTGGTGGCGCTTGCTACATAATACCGGATATTTCTGGTTCCTCGGCTCGGTATTCTCGACCGGCTGGCCAGCGGGAACGCACTCCGACCCCTTAAATTCCAGCAGCCGTCACTGGAGGCACATGACGAACCTGCCGTATGTGCTTCGTTGAATGACTGGATGTTCATTGCTTGAAGCAGTTTTCCCGATGCCATGCCAGAAACTGCGGATGAGGGCGATCTTTTAGATTGATCGGCGGCGCCGCATAACCCGACCGGTTGATGAAGGTGCGAACGCCATCAGGATCATTGGCTTGGCGTGAGATCAGAATTTGCAGATCATCGCCAAGGCTGATCAGACCCCGGTCAAACATCCAGTGGGCTGTTCCCGAAAGGGCCAGACCGTTGTGAACCGTATCGGGGCCATCAGCCTCTACCGGCCGGATATGTGCTGCATTCACTTCGGCGCGACCGCCACCATTGATCAGCTTGAGGCCAGTCACGGCACAGCGCTCGTCATAGGCCCGCAGCACGATCCTGCGGAAGACGCGATCCCGCACTGCGCGCGAAGTTAGTTGTAGAACTCGATCGCGCTGCGTTTCGAACACAAATGGCGCTTGGCTTTCCTCCAAGCCAGCCGGCTGGTCGAGGTCTCCCTCACGCGGTAGGAGTGGGGCGCGATCCTCAAGACCGCGATTAACGATCCGATTGAAGTCGGCATCAGAGATTGGCCGTACCGCCGATTGGGTACGACCTGAAAGCCTACCCCCATCATTCAGCAGGCCGCGCTCGATCGGTCCTTCAACGTCGTTAAATGGAACGGGGTTAGCAAAATCGAGATAGGTATTGGGTTCAATCAGCGCGAGATACATCTCCGGCGCTTTCGGATCGGGAATGATCTGTTGCACGCGGGCGACCGCGAAATAGCCGCGTGATGCCGGTACTTTCCTTGGTTCGAGATAAATAATCCAATCACCGGCGCTCTGTTTGGCCCGATCGAGATATTGCTTCGGAAATTGGTATTGCACGGCCGGGCTGTCGTCGTAGATCGAATCCGAACGATGCATGAAAACACTATGAGGCATAACGCGAGTATAACCCCGCCGCGAAGCCATCACCATAGCCCATCAATTCTTCACGATAGGAGTTCCGGTGGCACTGCACTGAATTTAGAGGTCCGATGTGACGCCACCATCTCCCAAACCCGCCCTTCCGCAATCGGCGCAACCCGGCCGTTAAACGACGCGTGCGACTCCGCTCACCCCTCAGAATCCCGCTTCCTTTGTGTGTCGCACGGCCAGGACGATGACATCCCGCCCATCATAATGATAACGCGCGACGTAACCGCCTTCGCCAAACTCGACGAGCCAATCACGGAATTCCGGCTCCATGTCGTCGACGGGCCGGCCGATTTCGGGATGCGCCGCCAAGGTCTTCACGCCATCGCGGATCGCCCGCACGGCGCGCGACGCGGCCTCCCGGCTTTTCGGCCTCAGAAACGCGTGGAGCCGCGCGATGTCTCGCAACGCCTGCGGCGACCAGATCAGCCGTGGCATTCAGGGGGAGGGGGATCGACGTCCTCGCCATCTTCAAGCCTGGCGAGCCAGGCGTCGGCTTCGGTGGCCGTGACATGCAAGCCGGTCGCCTGATAGTCGTTCCAGGCCGCGATGGCCGACTGTCGAAACTGTTCACGCTTTTCTTCGCGGTCCACATATTGTTCGATGGCTTCGCGCATGATCCAATGTGCCGAACGGCGCCTTGCCTCGGCAAGCCGCCGTATCTTGCCCTTTATTTCTTCGTCGAGTTTCAGGCTTGTCGTCGATGCGGCCACAATGCGGTGCTCCCAGGTGTTACCTTGGATCACTATATTGATTTTCCCAGGCTGATTTCAACGTTGCCGGGCCTCAAATCTTCCGTCCGGACGACGCCTTTTCTTTCACACCACCTGCCGGCCGCCCACCCAGACTTTCGCGATGTTGGCCTTCGACGCCGTATAGACGATCTTCTGGAGCAGATCCTCTCCCTGATCCAGGCCGTCCCACAGACGGATGGCGCCGGCTGGGGCTTCGGTGTCGATGGCCAGGGCGTCGAAGTGCTGGCCGGCGGTGAAGTTGCCGACGGGCAGGTCGAGGGCGATGCCGCCGCCGGTGGTGGCCAGATAGAAGGCGTCGCGGAAATCGATGCGCATCCCGTTTCGCCGGCCGCGCGTTCCGGCCGGCAGGTCGGGGTCGGTTCCGCTGTCGATCATGCGCGAGACCATCACCGCGCCCCGCATGGCCTCGAACAGCGAGGCGCCGGGGCCGCCCGAGATATCGGTGCCCAGGCCGACATGCAGGCCCTTTTCCAAGGCCGCCCGCAGGGGAAACACCGCGTCGGCGAAATAGGCGTTGGACAGTGGACAATGGGCGACGGCGGCGTGGCGGGCGCGGATGGTGTCCATGTCCGCCGCCGTCAGGAAGACGGAATGGGCGAGCACGCTGCGCCGTCCCAGAAGGCCGAAGCGGTCGAGGCTTTCGGTGTCGGTCACGCCATGCCGCGCCAGCACATGGGCGTGTTCCCAGTCGCTTTCGGAACAGTGGGTCTGCACATGCAGATCCGAACCATGGGCCAGGGATCCCAGGGCCGCCAGGGTTTCGTCGGTGCAGGCGGGGATGAAGCGCGGCGTGATCACCGGATGGACCAGGCGCTCGGCATTGTCCGGATGGGCACGGATATAGCCGATCAGGTCCTCGGTGCCGCGCAGGGCGGCGTCCGGCGAGGCGTCGCGGTAGGTCTCGGGACAAAGGCCGGGATGATCCATCGCCACCTTGCCGATCAGGGCGCGCTGGCCGCGTTCGAGGCAGATGTCGGCCAGAAGGCGGCTGGCCGGTTGATGGATCGTCGCGTAATAGAGCGCCGTGGTGGTGCCGTTGGCCAACAGGTCCTCGACCAGCAGCCCGTAGCCGCGCCGGGCGAAGGCAAGATCGGCGTATCGGGATTCCAGCGGAAAGGTGTAGCGGGTGAGCCAGGTCTCCAGGGGCACGTCCAGGGCCTGCCCCAGTTGCGGATATTGGGGGGCGTGCACATGCAGATCGATCATGCCGGGCAGCAGCAGGACGCCGGCGGGCAGGCGGTCGAGCCGGCCCGCCTCGTCGGCGGCCCGACGCCGCTCAAGATAGCCGTCGTCTTCGGGCCGGGTCAGCGCGGCGATCCGTCCGTCGGCGCCGATGCGGATCAAGGCGTCACGGAATTCCTCCACCCCGGTCCGTTCCGGCATGTGAAAGCCGGAGGCGAGAAGGGTTCTGTCCCGCAGGCCGCTCATGCCGCTTGCAGGGTCGTGCCGTAGCGCAATCCCTTCTCCTTCAGCCAGCGGCGGTAGGTGGCCGAGGTGGCGTCGGCGCGGGCGGGCATTTCGGCGCGGGGTCCCAAGGGCAGCAGCAAGGGGCGCTGATTTTCCAGAATGATGCGGTCCTGCAGGAAAATAAGCTGCTGGAAATGGATGAGGTCGGCCAGCGGCGAGGCGTCGTCGATCAGGAACATCACCGGATGGGCCCGGCAGCGGTCTTCTTCCAGCGGCTGGACGAACAGGCAGATGATATCCTGGCGGTCGGCGGCGTTGGGGCAGGTCTTGTAGAGGATGACCGCGAAGGGGTTGAGCACCCGGTAGACATAGTGGGTCATGATGCCGTCCTTGGCGGAAAGCGCCGCCTGCGGCTGGTAGAACCGGCAATCGGTCGCCCACACCTCGTCGACGTCCCGGCGGATTTCCGCCGTGTAATGGTCCACCTCGGTATGGGGCTCGACGCCCAGGATGTTGGTATGCACGAAGGGAAAATGCGCCAGATCGAGGAAGTTCTCGACGATGCGCGGACCCGACGACCTGACCGACACCGCGCCGCAGACGACGGAGCGGCGATCGGCCTCGAAGGCCTCGGGGATCGACGACAGATCCGCCGCCGGGGTTCCCAGCGTCGTCCACAGATAGCCGTAACGCTCGCGGGTGGGAAGGGGGGCCGGGCGGCCTTCGGCGGTGACGGCGATGCGTCCCGCCTCATCGCGGGCGATCGTGAGATCGACGCCCAGCAGGCGATTGGGCATGGCGCCGGGGCCGATGTCCTGCAGGGCCTCGAGGCAATACCATTGGTCGAGGGCCGTCCTGTCCGCCGTTTCGCTCATCGTTTGTCTCCGTCGCCGGTCATGGGGTGTAAAGCCGTTTCATCACCTTGCGGTGCGCCGCCAGGGCGCCGTCCAGGTCGAAGTCGCGGAAGGCGCCCCGGGCGATGATTTCGCGGCCGTTGATGAAGGAATAGTCGACCCGGAACGGTCCGCACATCACCAGCGCCGCCAGCGGATCGCGTTCGGTGCCGGACAGTCCCAGTTGGTTGAGCCGGACGGCGATGAAATCGGCGCTCATGCCCGGCGCCAGGGCGCCGATGTCGTCGCGGCCGAGCAGGCCGGCGCCGCCGCGCGTGGCCAGCCTCAGCGCCTCGCGGGCGGAAAGCGCGCTCGGCGTGCCGCCGAAGCCGCCGCGTCCGCCCGGCGCCTCGGACAGATAGCGCTGCGGCGCGACCCGCTGGAGCATCATGGCCTGCCTGGCCTCCATGAAGATGTTGGAGGTGTCGTTGGACGCCGAGCCGTCGACGCCGAGGCCGACCTTGACGCCGCCGTCCAGCATCTCGCGAACCTTGGCGATGCCCATGCCGCAGCGCATGTTGGCGGTCGGACAATGGGCGACGCCGGTGCCGGTTTCGGCGAAGCGGCGGATTTCGTCGCTGGACAGGAAGATCGCATGGGCGAACCAGACGTCGTCGCCCAGCCAGTCGACCGACTGGGCGAAATCGACCGAGCGCATGCCGTAGATTTGTTGGCAGTAGGTTTCCTCGAACAGATCCTCGGCCAGATGGGAGTGCAGGGTGACGCCGGGATGCCGGCGGGCGAGGGCCGCCGCGTTCCGCATCAGCTCGGGCGTGACCGAGAACGGCGAGCAGGGGGCCAGCACGATGCGGCTCATCGCATGGCGCGAGGCGTCGTGATAGCGGCCGATCAGCCGTTCGGCGTCGGCGAGGATGGCGTCTTCCGTCTCGACGCAGGCGTCCGGCGGCAGGCCGCCCTGGCTTTCGCCCCGCGACATGGCTCCACGGGCGGCGTGAAAGCGCAGGCCGATATCGCGGGCCGCCTCGATGGTGGCGTCCAAGGTGCAATTGTTGGGCAGGATGTAGAGGTGATCCGAACTGGTGGTGCAGCCCGAGGCGATCAGTTCGGCCATGGCGACGCGGGCCGAGACGCCGATGGCCTCGTCGTCCAGCGCCGACCAGATCGGATAGAGGGTTTTCAGCCAGACCAGCAGCTCCTCGTCCTGGACCATCACCCGGGTGAGGTTCTGATACATGTGGTGATGGGTGTTGATCAGCCCCGGCAATACCACATGGTCGGACAGATCGAGCACGCGGTCGGCCGCGCGGCCGGCCAGTTCGTCGGTGGTTCCCACCGCCTCGACGACATTGTCGCGGACGAGGATCGCCCCGTCGGCGATCTCGCGCCCCTCGTCGTCGAAGGTCGCCAGCCGGGCGATGTTCTTCACCAGCAGCGTCGGCATGGGAGTCCCTCCAGTGTACCGGCGTCCCTGCCCATAGACGCTAGCATAAGAAAAATCTTCCCTCGCCCGCTTTGCGGGAGAGGGGGCGAGCGAAGCGCGTGGGGCGAGGGGACTTACGCGCGTCGAGCGCGGAAAAAGTGTGCAGAAACAAACAAGTCCTTATGTCGCGCCGACGCGCGCACCCCTCACCCGCTCGCTCACGCTCGCCGCCCTCTCCCGCAAGGGGCGAGGGCTTTATGGGAGGTCGGCGCCACTGCACGTCCATCGGGTTAACGCACATCGCGGAAATAGGGCAGGCCGAGGGACGCCGGGGCGGCCATCAGCCGGCGCATCTTGTGCCAGGCCAGCACCGGCACGATGATCAGGGCGATGGTGCCGAGATAGGGCAGCATGGAAAGGATCGGCGCGGCGATCGGCCAGTTGCGGGCCTGTCCGACGAAACCCAGCGAGGTGATCAGGCCGAACAGCAAGGCCACCATGACGGCGTTCAGCGGGCGATAGCCGCCGAAGATGACCAGCGCCACGGCGATCCATCCGCGTCCGGCGATGACGCCCTCGGACCAGGAGGGGACAAAGGCCAGCGTCAGATAGGCCCCGGCGCCGCTGGCCAGGGCCGAGCCGGCGGCCACATACCAGAAGCGGATCCGTTGCACCGGGATGCCGGCGGCGTCGGCGGCGGCGGGATCCTCGCCGACGGCCCGCAGATTGAGGCCGTGTCGGGTGCGGAACATCAGGTAATGCAGGGCGAGCGGCAGAATGATGTAGATCAGATAGATCAGCACGTTTTGCGAGAAGACGGCGGGGCCGATGACGGGGATCTTGCTCAAATAGGGCACGGCGACGGGGGCGAAGGTGGCCGGCGCCGGCATGCCGGAATAGGCCTTGCCGATGGTGGCCGACAGCCCGGTGCCCATCAGGGTCAGGGCCAGGCCGCACAAGACCTGGTTGGCCCGGATATAGACGGTGGCCACGGCGAAGATCATGCCGGCGAACAGGCCGACGCCCAGCGCCAGGGCGAAGCCCAGGGCCGGATTGGGGTGGGCCACGACGGTGGCGATGGCGGTGATGGCGCCCAGCGACATCAGCCCCTCGACGCCGAGATTGACCACGCCGACCCGTTCGGCGAGCACCTCGCCCAGGGCGGCCAGGGCCAGCACGCCGCCGGCGAGCAGGGATGTTTGAAGAAGGCCGGTGATCAGATCCATGTGGGGACAATCCTCAAACGCTGGCCGTTTCGTTGCGGACGAAACGGTAATGGGAAAGCTCGTCGCCGATCGCCGTGAAGAACAGGATCAGTCCGGTGATGGCGAGAACGGTCGAGACGTTCAGGCCTTGCGTCTGCAAGATGATGCCGGAATTGAGGATGATGCCCATCAGGGCGGCGCCGGCCAGAACGCCTAGCGCCGACCCCCGGGCCAGCACGGCGACCATGATGCCCAGATAGCCGAAGTTGTTGGAGATGCCGCCCTGCAGCCGGTGCACGGTGCCGACCACCTCGAACATGCCGGCGATGCCGGCGATGGCGCCCGAAAGCAGCATGACCAGGATGAGATGGCGCCGGAAGGGCATGCCGGCATATCTGGCGGCCTGGGGATTGGACCCGCTGACGCGCACCTCGTAGCCCCAGCGGGTGAAGCTCAGGCCGGCCGCCACCAGGACCGTCAGCAGCACGGCCAGGGGGAAGCCCCAATGCACGGCGCCCCAGAATTCCGGCAGTTCGCAGGGCAGCCGCGCGGTGGTGGCCAGGGCATGTCCGTCGGGATCGAGCCAGGGACCGGTCGAGACGTAATAGACCAGCAGGACGGCTACGAAATTGAGCAGCAGGGTGGTGATCAGCTCGCTGACGTCGGCATAGGCCCGCGCCAGCGTCGGCACCAGGATCCAGGCCATTCCGCCCAGCCCGCCGGCGACGAAGGCGAGCGGCAGCAGGACGAAATCGGGGGCGGGAACGAACAGGGCGACGCCGGTGGCGGCGAAGGCGCCGGCATAGAATTGTCCCTCGGCGCCGATGTTCCAGGCGCCGATGCGCAAGCCCACGGCGACCGACAGTCCGGTCAGGATCAGGGGGGTGACGAGAAGCCCGACATCCTCCAGTCCGAAGCGCGATCCGAAGGTCGATTTGACCACCTGGGCGACCAGCTTCAAAGGGTCGGCGCCATTGGCGGCGAGGATGACGCCGGCGGTCAGCAGCGCCAGCAGGATGGCCGCGGCGCGGGCGAGCAGGGCGACGGTGGGATGGGCCGACGGCAGGCGTTGGATGCGACCGCTCACGATGTGATCTCCCGGGATGTTTGGGCAAGGGCGCCGGCCGGCCGGCCCCCCATCATCAGGCCGATGTCCTCGATGGCGCTTTCGGCGGTGTCGAGCACACCCATGATCTCGCCGTGGAACATCACGGCGATGCGGTCCGAAAGATTGAGCAGCTCCTCCAGCTCCTCGGAAATCAGGATGACGCCGACGCCCTGGTCCCGAAGCTCGACGAAATAGCGCATCATGGTGTTGATCGCGCCGACGTCGAGACCCCGGCTCGGATAGGCGGCGATCAGCACCTTCGTGGCGATGCGCATCTCGCGGCGCGCCACCAGCCGCTGCTGGTTGCCGCCCGACAGATTGCGCACCGGCATGGAAAAATCGGGAACCGTGACCGCCGCCGCCGCCGCGATGGACTGGGCCAGGGCGGTGGCCGCTCCGGGGCGGAACCAGCTTCCGATGGAGACCGGCGGCTTCTTATATTCGCGGATGACCGTGTTGTCGGTAATGCTCAAGGCCGGCGCCAGACCGCTTTTCAGACGATCCTCGGGAATGTGGCCGATGCCGGAGCGGGCGATCTCGGCGCCGCCGGCGGCGGAAAAATCCCGGCCGTCGACGAGGATTTTTCCCGACAGCGGCTTCTTCATGCCAGTCAGCACCTCGCTCAATTCCTTCTGGCCGTTGCCGGCCACGCCGGCGATACCCAGGATCTCTCCGGCGTGGATATCGAGGGACACCTTGTTGAGCGCGACATTGCCGAAATCGTCGCGGACGGTAACCTCGCGCAGGCTGAGCACCGGTTCGGCCGAGATGGGGGCCGCCTCCGCCTTCCGCGCGCGCAGATCGCTGAGCACGATCTCATGTCCGACCATCAGATTGGCCAGCATCGCCTGGTTGCAGTCGGCGGTGGCTTCCGTGGTCACCCGCCGCCCGCCCCTGAGGACGGTGATGCGGTCCGAGATCTCCAGGACCTCGTCCAGCTTGTGGCTGATGAAGATCACCGCGTTGCCGCGCGAGACGAACTCCCTCAACGCCCTGAACAACTCGCGCGCCTCGGCCGGGGTGAGGACCGCCGTCGGTTCGTCGAGGATGAGCACGCGGGCGTTGCGGGCCAGCACGCGCAATATTTCCACCCGCTGCTGCTCGCCGGTGGACAGATCGCCGACGCGGGCTTCGGGGCGCACCGCCAGATTGAGCGCGGCGGCCAGTTCGGCCGTCCGCGCCTCCAGCGCCTGGGCGCTGATCCGCTTCGGCGTCTCCGCCCAGCCGAGATGGATGTTCTCGGCGACGCTGAAGGCTTTGACCAGCTTGAAATGCTGATGGACCATGCCGATGCCGGCGGCGATGGCGTCGACCGGAGAGGCGAAGATCTTCGCATAGCCGTCGATGATGATCTCACCGGCATCCGGCTGGTAGATGCCGGTGAGAATGTTCATCAAGGTGGATTTTCCGGCCCCGTTCTCGCCAAGAAGCGCATGGATCTCCCCCGGCATCACCTCGATATCGACGTCCTGATTGGCGATGACGCCGGGGAAATATTTGGCGATCCCCTTGAGATAGACGATAGGCGGGGTGCCGGGCGCGACCTTGGCGCGCCCGGTTTCGAAAGATCGTCCGGTTTCGGAAAATCCATGCATCGGCGTTGCATCTCCGGAAGAGGCCAAGGCGATCAGAGTCCCTTCACCCCTTCGATCGACCAGTTCCAGTTGTAAAGCTCCTCCTCGGTCATGGTCTTGCCGGCGGCAACGCGCACCGCGCCCTTGGAATCCTTGATCTCGCCGGTGAACGGGCTCCATCCGCCCAGGATCTTGTCGCGGGCCGCGTCGGCCTGCTTGCGGACCTCCTCGGGCACCGTCTCGCCCCAGGCGTCGCGGTCGACGCCGGCCCCCATCGCCAGGATCGGCGTCGAGGGAACCCAGGTGCCGGCCAGCCGCTGACGGACCTGTTCGACGTAGAATTTCTTGAAGTCGACGACGATGGAGCTGATGTAGCCCTTCGGTCCGTAGCGGCGGATGTCGGTATTCCACATGACCGCCTTGGCGCCGCGCTTCTCGGCGACCTGGAGATAGCCGGCCTCGTCCATGATGCCGAACAGCAGGTCACAGCCGTTGTCGAGCAGCGCCGTGCCGGCCTGCGTCGCCGCCTGGGGATCGAACCAGGAATTGATGGCGATGGCCTGCAGCGTGGCATTGGGATTGACCGAGCGGGCCCCCATCAGGAAGGCGTTGGTGCCGGAATAGACCGACGGCACGGGGAAGGAGGCGACATAGCCCAGCTTGCCGGTCTTGCTCATCAGGCCGGCGGCGATGCCGGTCACGTAGGTCGGATACCAGTGGGCGACGTAATAGGTCCCCAGATTGTCCATCGGATGGCGGCCGTCGCATTCGAAGAAGGCGACGTTGGGCGAGCGCTTGGCCACGTCATAGAGGAAGTCGCCGTAGTTCGAGGTGGCGAAGACCATGTTGGCGCCCTCGGAGACGAACTGGCGGAAGGTGCGCGAGGCGTCGGCCGAATAGGGGATGCTTTCGACGAAGATCGTCTTCAGCTTGGGGAAGGCCTGTTGGACGGCCTTCATTCCCTGGTCGTGGCTCCAGGTCCAGCCTTCGTCGGTGACCGGGCCGGTGTGGCCGAAGGCGATGACGGCGTCCTTCTCCGCCACCGGGGCCAGCGGTTTGGCCGCCGCCAGGGCCGGACGGATGAGCCCGCCCGGCATCATCAGGCCGGCGCCGGCCGCGACCCCCAGATTGAGAAAACCCCGGCGGGAGAGGTTGCGCAAATCGATCATTGATATCCCCTCTGACTGTTGACGTTGGCGGTGACCGGTTTTGACCTCGCGTTCGACTCCGCCCCTATTCTGGAATGGTTCTAGCAAAAGCCGCGCCACACGGAGGAGCGGTGCGGGGAGGCGGCGATGGACCGGACCTCCCTCCGGCGGTTCAAAGCGGGTGTCCCGAACATCCGGGCTCCGGTCGACGTTATCGCCCGGCATGCGGTGCCGCCGCGATGGGCGTGAAGCCTCAGTTTGTTCCTCGGCAACGAACTGTTCCAGAGATGCGATGTCCCGAATAGGGCAAAATATATGACGATGTTGTTGCGTCTTGTGCAACGCTTGACGCCCCCGGTGCCGTGGGCTAAGAAGCTTATATGCACAAAAAGAGTGCATGCTTAAATTTTAAGCATTTGCCTTGTTGGGCGGCAGGAGAGTTCGGCTCGAACGGGAGTTACCGATGGATATGCAAGGTCACTGGTATCCGGTCTCATTGGCTCATTCGGTCGAGCCGGGAAGCGCCGCGGGCGTCCGTCTGGATGGGCGGGAATTGGTGGTCTGGCGCGACGGGGAGGGGGGCGCCCATGTCTGGGAGGATCGCTGTCCGCATCGCGGCATGCGCCTCAGCCTGGGGTTCGTCCGCGAGGGCCGGCTGGGGTGTCTCTATCACGGTTGGGAGTTCGGCGCGGATGGGCAGTGCTCCCACATTCCGGCCCACCCCGACAGCCAGGTGCCGAAGGCGATCCGGACCCGGCCCTATCCGAAGGAGGTGCGTTTCGGCATGATCTGGACGGCACTGTCCGCCGAGCCTCCGCCGCCGCTGCCGGAGGACGCCGCCGAGATCACCCCGGTGGCGAGCCTTTATCTCGATTGCGCCGCCGCCGCCGCGCTGTCGGCTTTGCGGGCGAGCCGCCTTCCGCCGTTCCGGGCGGGGGATCATGACGCCGGGACCGTTTTCGAAACCGTGGCCCCCACCTTGTTCCGTCTGTCCGCCGGGAGCGAGAGCATTCTCGTCGGCCTGCAGGCCGTCGCCGCCGAACGGACGGCCCTGCATATCGTTATCGAGGGGCCCGGCGTCGTCTATGCGGGGCAGGGACAGTCCCATTTCCTGCGCTGGGCGCAGGAGTTGCGCCATCGCATCGAAACACCGTCCTTGAATTCCGCCAACCGCCCCGGGGAGGCGCCGTGATGCCCGATCTCACCCTCTACAACTACGATCTCGACGAAAGCTGTTACAAGGCCCGCCTGCTTCTGTCCTTCCTGGGGCTCGACTGCAAGATCGTCGCCGTCGATGTCTTTCCCGGCCGGGAGCAGACGACGCCGCCCTTCCTGGCGCTCAATCCCCTGGGGCGCCTCCCCATCCTGACGGACGGCGATTTCGTCCTGACCGGGACCGAGGCCATCCTCGCGCATCTGGCGCGCGCCCATGATCCGTCGGAGCGGTGGCTGCCGATGGAGGGCGAGGCTTTCGCCCGGGTGATGTCCTGGCTCACATTCTCGGCCCGCGATCTCGACGTGACCATCACCGCCCGGCAACGCTCCCTGTTCGGCCCGCCGGGCGATGAAACATCCCTGGTCGCGGCCTCGCGCCGGCTGTTGCGGATCATGGACGAGCATCTGCTGGCCCGTGGGTACACGGGTGAGGAGTGGTTCGCCGCGCCGCATCCCACCATTGCCGATATCGCCCTGTTCCCGGCTTTCGCCCTGAGCCGGGACGTCGGCATCGACCACGACGAATATCCGGCATTGCGCCGGTGGAGCCGCCGTTTCCGGGGGCTTTCCGGTTTTCGCGTCATGCCGGGCATTCCCGAATATTTCTGAAGGAAGGCCCCGCCATGGATCCTTACCGACTGGGACTGGTTTCGCCCCGCATCCATTATTTCCAGCTCGTCGCGCGGCTGGGCTCCATCCGGCAGGTGGCGCAGATGCTGAACGTCGCGCCGTCGTCGATCAGCCGGGTCATCAAGAGCCTGGAGGAGGAACTCGGCACCCGTCTGTTCGAACGGGTCCGCCAGCGGCTGAAACTGACCAGCGCCGGCGAGTTGCTGCTCTATCATGCGCGGGCCAGCAGCGCCGAGTTGAACCGCGCCTGGTCCGAGATCAACGAACTGCACGGGCTGCATCGCGGCACCGTGTCGGTCGCCGTCATCGAGAGCGTGGCGCGGGGACTGATCCCGGCCGTCTTGCAGGAATTCTGGGCCCGCCATCCGCATATCACGGTCGACGTCAAGGTCGCCGGGTCGCAGCAGGTCTGCGATCTGGTGACGGCGGGCGATTGCGATCTGGCGGTGGCCTTCGACGTCCGCGTGCCGCGCAATGTGCGCAAGGCGGCCACCGCGCAATTGCCGTTGGGCGTGCTCGCCCGTCCCGACAGCCGTTTCGCCGGCAAGAAGGAATTGAAACTGTTCGATCTGTCGGGTGAGCGGGTCATCGTTTCGGACAGCAGTCTGACGCTGGGGATTTCCGTCGAGGATGCCTTCAGCCGCTCGCTGATCGATCTGGCCCGGCGCTCCAGGACCAATTCCATCGGCCTGATGGTCGACATGGCCAAGATGAACCTGGGCACCGTCCTGCAAACCCGAGTGGGGATCGAAAACGAGATCGCCGAGGGGTCGCTCACCTTCATTCCCCTGCGCGATCCGAAGATCAGTCCCCGGCGATTGATGCTGCTGGCCCGGTCGGAAAAGGAAATGTCCGACGCCGCCTCGGCCTTCGCCGCCCTGCTGGCCCAGGCGATCGAGAGGCTGAAGCGTTAGGGCATGTGGACGGGGTTATCACGGTCGCCTTCTTGATGGGGGTCCCTTTGCCTCTGGTTGCCCAATGGCATGAAGGAACCCCCTGATATTTTGAACCACCAAGACACCAAGGCACCAAGGCGTTTCGGGAAATGTCGGGCGACAGTTATGGGCATCAGCGCCGCAGGCCCCGTTTGCCCAATACCGAATCGGTGCCGGGACGGTGAATGCCTGCGGCGCCACCGCTCCCTTGGTGTCTTGGTGTCTTGGTGGTTCAAAAGTCCGGATGGTTCCCCGCCACTCATCCGGGGTGACGACATCGCATGCGCAACCAGGTTGTTGCATTAGACGCATCAAGTTCATCGGAAATAAGCGTCTATGCAGAACATCTGCACTTTGGGAACCTGTTCCTGCAACGGAGGACCCGGATGAAGCAAAGCGCAGTGGACGCCGTGATTCGCGGCTTGAAGAGGGCTGGGGTGAGCCTGGTGTGTTATCTGCCAGATTCGCTGTTCAAGGAGCTGTATCCGGCGCTGGACGCCGATCCGGACATCCGGACCGTCCGCGTCACCAACGAAGGGGAGGGGGCGGCCATTTGCGGCGGCGTCTTCCTGTCGGGCAAGCGTGCCGCGCTGGTCATGGAGAATTCCGGTTTGCGGGCGTCGGTCGAACCGCTGGCCCGCATGGGGCTGGGGGCCGGCATCCCGGTGGTCATGCTGATGAGCTATCGCGGCGAGACGGGGGAAAACAACTGGTGGGCCATTCCCCACGGCATCACCATGGAGCCGGTTCTCGACGCCCTGCGCATTCCCTATCAGGTGGTGCGGGACGAGGAAAAGATCGAGCGGGCGATCGTCGATGCCTATAGCTGGTCCTACGCGGCCTATTACCATTCGGCGGTGGCCCTGGGCGGCGAGGTGGTGCGATGAAGCGGTTCGACTGCATGAAGGCCCTGGCCGGCCGTCTCAAGGACGAACTGGTCATCCTGTCCCTGGGCGGCAGCGTCGACGAATGGTACAACGCGGCGCCCCACATGCGCGAAGCCAGCCTGTTCCAGCAGCAACTGGGCTGCGTGACGGCGCAGGCCTTCGGACTGTCCATGGGCTTGCCGCATCGCCGCGTCGTCTCGCTCGATACCGACGGCGGCATGCTGTTCAACCTCGGCATCCTGGCCACGCTGGGCAACGAACAGCCGAAAAATCTGTTCGTCGTCGTCTGGGACAACGAATGCTATCAGTCGATCGGCGGGCCGCCGACCCACACCGCCTTCGGCCGGGTCGATCTGGCGGCCATCGCCCGCGGCGCCGGCATCGAACAGGCCTACACCGTCCGCGATCTCGACGATTTCGACGCCCATTGCGCCAGGGGGCTGGCCGCCGCCGCCCCTTATGTGATCGTCGCCAAGGTCTCGGGTACCGTGCAGCCGGGCATCCGGCGCAAGCACAGCGACGGGCGCGAGGATAAATACATCTTCGTCCGTCATGTCGAAGCTTCGGAAGGGATCGTCATCATGGGCCCCAGCGAGCACAATTGATCATGACCGCGCCGACCGTTCCCCTACGCCCGCTGCGGCCCTCCTACGACCATATCGTCGTCGGCGCGGGCTCCGGCGGCGCGGCGGTGACCCGCCGCCTGGTCGATGCCGGGGCCGACGTCCTGCTGATCGAAGCCGGTCCGTCGGGCATCGGCGTCGCCGATATCGAGGAGCCGGCGCGCTGGGTCGCGCTTCCGCGCGGGCCCTACGACTGGGGATATGATTACGCGCCGGGTCCGCAGATCGACGGCCGCGTCATCGGCATTCCGCGCGGACGGGTGCTCGGCGGATCGTCGGCCATCAACGCGCTGATGTGGTATCGCGGCCATCCCCTCGATTACGATGCCTGGGAGGCGGACGGGGCGGAAGGATGGGCCTTCCGCGACGTTTTGCCCTATTTCAAGCGCTGCGAGGATTGGGAAGGGGGCGAGACGGCCTATCGCGGGGCCGGCGGTCCCTTGCGGATCGAGCGCAGTCACGATCCCCATCCCCTGGCCGACGCCCTGATCGCCGGGGCCGGCGCGCTGGGCGTGCCGATCATCGAGGATCCCAACGGCCGGGACAATGAGGGGGCCGCCTACGCCAATCTGAACATGTCGGGAGGGCGGCGCTGGTGTTCGGCGCGCGGCTATCTCTGGCCGGTTCTCGATCGGCTCAACCTGACCGTCCTGACCGATTGCCAGGCCCTCGATCTGGGATTCGAAGGCTCGCGCTGCGTCTCGGTGCGCCACGTCCGCAACGGGACGACGGCGGAGACGCGGGCGAGCGGCGGGATCGTCCTGGCCCTGGGCGCCATCGACACGCCCCGTCTTCTCATGATGTCGGGGATCGGCGATCCCGGAGAACTGAAGCGTCTGGGGCTGCCCGTCCGCCTGGGCTTGCCGGGCGTCGGGCAAAATCTTCAGGATCATCCGCTGATTCGCGCCGTCAATTTCCGCTCGAAGCGTCCCTTGGGGCCGGTGCGCGACAACGGCGGCGGCTCCATGGTCAACTGGAAGACCGACGCCGGCTTGCCCCAGGCCAATGTTCACGCCTTTCCCATTCAGGGCCTGAGCGCCGAGGATGCCCTGGCCGATCGCTACGATCTGTCGGGCGACGTCTTCGCCGTCGGCACCGGGCTGATGCGCTCGCGCAGCCGCGGCTATCTGCGGCTGCTGAGCGGCAAACCCGGCGGGGCGGTGGAAATCCAGCCCAATTTCCTGGCCGAGCAGGGTGACATGGACGATCTGGTCGCGGCGGTCGATTTCGTCATGGAGATGGCCGGCACCAGGGCCTACGCCGATTGGTTCGAAGGCTTTGCCGCCCCCGACCGCCGGCTCGGGCGGAGCGAAGCCGGAACCTTCATCCGCCGGGGCTGTTCGACTTTCTTCCACAGCTGCGGCACCTGCAAGATGGGGAAGGATCCCCTGGCGGTGGTCGATGCCCGTCTGCGCGTTCTGGGTATCGAAGGGCTGCGTATCGCCGATGCCTCGGTCATCCCCGTCATTCCAAGCTGCAATACCCATGCGCCCGTGACCATGATCGGCGAACGCGCCGCCGATTTCATCCTGGAGTCCCGATGATGACGCAACGACTGATTCTGGCGGGCGATTTTCTGCTGACCATGGATCCGGCCAACCGGACCATTTCCAAAGGCGCCCTGTTGATCGAGGACGGGCGGATCGCCGCCGTCGAACGGCTGGACGCGCTGGCGGCGTCCTATCCCGAGGTTCCCGTCAAGACGGTGGGCAACGCCATTCTGATGCCGGGCCTGATCAATACGCACGCCCATTCCGGCCTGTTGCGCGGCACGGCCGAACATCTGCCGGTGTGGGACTGGCTGACGCTGCACATCAATCCCATGCACCGCGTCCTCGAACCCGGCGAGGCCGAGGTTGCTTCGCGGCTGTGTTATGCGGAAAGCCTGCTGGGCGGAACCACCACCGTCGTCGATATGTGGCGTTTCATGGAGGGCAGCGCGCGGGCGGCCTCGACGATCGGCAACCGGCTGGTCGCCGTGCCTTACGTCGGGGCGCATCCGGATTACGACTATTTCGACAGTCTCGACATGAACGAGGCGCTGATCGAGAGCTGGCACCGCAAGGCCGGGGGCCGCATCAATGTCTGGGTCGGGCTGGAACATTTGTTCTACGCCGACGAGGCGGGCCAGCGGCGTGCCGTCGACATGGCGAAAAAGCACCATACCGGCTTTCACACCCATTGTAGCGAGGCCCGGATCGAGCGCGAGGAGTTCGCCAGCCGCTACGGCAAGGCGCCGATGTTCGTCCTCGACGATCTGGGATTTTTCGAGACGCCCCTTGCCATGATCGCCCATGCCGTCTGGCTCGATGCCTCGGAGATCGATCTGATCGCCCGGCGCCGGGTCTCGGTCGCCCACAATCCGGTCAGCAACATGAAGCTGGCCAGCGGCATGGCCCCCATCGCCGCCATGCTGGCCGCCGGGGTGCCGGTCGGCATCGGCACCGATGGGGAAAAGGAAAACAACAACTTCGACATGTTCGAGGAAATGAAGGTCGCCTCGCTTCTCGGCAAGCTGAAGGATCTGGACGCCGCCGCCATGGACAGCTGGCAGGTGCTGCGCATGGCGACGATCCTGGGGGCCAGGGCCATCGGGCTCGATGATGAGATCGGCTCCCTGGAGGTGGGCAAGCGCGCCGACGTCATCGCCGTGCGGACCGACACGCCGCGCATGGCGCCGCTGTTCGGCGAGGGCCCCCATTTCAACCTGCATCACAACCTCGTCCATGCCGTGCGGGGCGGCGATGTCGCGCTCACCATGGTGGACGGCGATATCGTCGTCGAGGATGGCCGGTTGAAGACCGCCGAGGTGACGGATCTGGTCGCCGAGGTTCAGCGATCGGCGCCGGGGCTTTTCGCCCGCCGCGCGGCATTTCTCGCCGCCAACGGCAGCGGCGTTCAATGGACGAAGGGGTGATACCAAGCGGCGTTTGCAGCTTGGGTTCGAAGCGGGGAGCGCGACGGTGAAAACGACGGACAAAGTGGCGCTTGATCAATGGTATGCGGTGGAAACAGCCGCGGACCTCGGTTCGCGGGCGATTGTCACCCGCCTTCTCGGCCAGGACATCGAACTCGGCCGCGATGGCGCCGGCCGGCCGACGGTCCGGGAAATCCGGGATGACGGAAAGCCGGGGACGCCGCTGCCGGTCCGCGAGCGTTACGGCTGCCTGTGGACGACCCTGGGGCGCCCGGTCGGCGACATCTTCGACATCGCGGAAGCCGGGGAGGCCGACCGCCGCTTCGTTCCCTGCGGCTGGGTGAGCATGCGGGCCTCGGGCCTGCGCGTGGTCGAGAATTTTCTCGACATGGCGCATTTCCCCTTCGTTCACACCAACATCCTGGGATCCGAGCCGCGTACCGAGGTTCCGGCTTACGCCAGCGAGATCCGCCGGGATGTGGACGAGGTCTGGGCGACCAACTGCACCTTTTTCCAGTCGCGCATCGCCGCGACCGAAAGCGCCGGCGATTTCGTCCATCTGACCTATCGCGTCCCCAATCCCTTCACCGTGATGCTCTACCGGATCTGTCCGACGGCGCCGGAACGGCTGGACGCCATCGCGCTGTTCATCCATCCCCTGGAGGAGGATCTCTGCCGGGCGCAGCCGGTGATGTATCTGGTCGACGCCCACTCGACCGACACGGCGCTGCTCAATTTCGAGCAGGTGATCTTCCTGCAGGACCGGATCATCGTCGAAAACCAGCGTCCGCTTCGTCTGCCGTTGGAGCCGCGAAAGGAAATTCCCACCTGGGCCGATTCCTCTTCGCTCACCTACCGGCGCTGGCTGAAGGAAAAGGGCCTGCGCTTCGGCACCACCCTGGGGGCCGCCTGATCATGGCGGGGCTGGGCTTCGACGTCCTGCGCCCCGCCTCGCCGGAGGAGGCTCTCAGGCTTCTCCTCCATCCGTCCGCCCGCCTCGCCGCCGGGGGAACCGCCCTGCAACTGGAATGGTCCAAGGGCCTTGCCGAACCCGAGCGGCTGATCGACCTGGGCGGCATCGCGCGGTTGCGGGGCGTCGCCGCCCAGGGGACCTTCCTGCGCATCGGCGCGATGACGAGACTGGGCGATCTCGAACGGGACCGGGATCTGCTTCGCGGCCAGCCGCTGCTGGCGGCGGCGCTCGCCACCGTCGCGGCCCCGCCGGTGCGGGCGCTCGCCACCATCGGCGGCAATGTCGCGGGACGGACCGGTTGCCTGCTGCCGGCGCTGTTGGGGCTCGACGCCCATCTGGAGATTTTCGGCTCGAACGGACGGCGGCGGGAGGCCTTGTCCGACTGGTTGGCGCAGCCGGATCCCGACCCGTCCCTCATCGAGGCCATCCTTCTGCCAAAGGCAAGCGGGGAAAGGCTGTGGACCCATCGCAAGACCGGTCTACGGGCCGCTTTCACGCCCAGCGTCATCGGCGTCGCCGGCCTATTGGACCTTCATGACGAGCGGATCGCGGCGGCGCGTCTCGCCGTCGGCGGCGGCATCGTGCCGGCCGCCCGGCTGCCTGGAATAGAGGCCATGCTTCGGGACCGGCTTCTGGCCGAGGTCGACTGGGCGGCGGTGCATGCGGCCATTCTGGAGGCGGTCGTCGCTCCCGACGACGTTTTCCGCACCGGCGGGTACCGGCGGCGGGTGGCGGCCAATGCCCTGGTTTACGGCCTGGGCGGTGGGCTGCCGGGACGGCGGCCGGCGACGGGACCCCGGATCTTCCCGCGAGCCGTCTCCCCGGTCGGCGAGAGCCCGCTGAGCCGGAACGCCGCCGGCGGGCGGTGGCATGTCCGCCCGGACGGGCCGGATAAGATCATGGGACGGCTCGCCTATCTGACCGATCGGCGGGAGCCCGACATGCTGGTCGGGCGCATCTTGCGAGCCGGCATCCCGCATGCCGGCATCCTGTCCATCGACGTCAGCCGGGCGGAGGCGCTGCCGGGGGTGGCCGCGGTGGTCACCTGGCGCGACGTGCCGGGCGAGAACGGCTTCGGCATCGTCGTCCAGGACCAGCCGGCGCTTTGCCGGGACAAGGTGCGCTATGTGGGCGACGCCGTTGCCGCCGTTGCCGCGCGGGACGCCGAGACGGCGGCGAGGGCGCTGGAATTGATCGAGGTGGATTATCGGCCCCTGCCGGTGGTGGGCGATCCGGTGGCAGCCTTGGCCTCTGGCGCCGAGGAGGTTCACCAGGGCGGCAATCTGCAATGCCGGCTCGATTATGCGCGGGGGGACGTGGAGGGGGCCTTCGAGGGCGCGGCCCATGTGGTCGAGGCGGTCTATGCAATGTCCCGTCAGATGCATGGCTTCATGGAAACGGAAGGGGGCCATGCCCGGATCGAGGCGGACGGCGGCCTGCTGATCTGCGCCGGCGGTCAGCACGGCCGGCGCGACCGCCTTCAGCTTTCGCGCATCCTCGCCATGCCCGAGGAGAAAATCCGCGTCGTCACCAGTCCGACCGGCGGCGCATTCGGCGGCAAGGACGAATTGACCGTGCAGCCGGCGCTGGCCCTGCTGGCCTTGAAAAGCGGCCGGCCGGTGCGGCTTCAGCTCGACAGGGCGGAATCGGTGCAGGCCGGGATCAAGCGCCATCCGATGACCATCCGGATGCGGACCGCCTGTGACGCGGCCGGGCGCCTGCTGGCGCAGGACGTCGACGTGCTTTCCGATGCCGGCGCCTATGCCTCGCTGGGCCCCCATGTGCTGGAGACGGCGCTGGAGCATGCCTGCGGGCCTTATGTGGCCGCCAATGTGCGCGCCGCCGGCCGGCTGGCCTACACCAACAACGGCGTCTGCGGAGCGTTCCGGGGGTTCGGCGCCAACCAGATGACCTATGCCATCGAATGCCAGATGGACCGGCTCGCCGCGGTTTCGGGGCTCGATCCGTTCGAAATCCGCCGTCGCAACCTGCGCCGGCCGGGCACGCCCGGCTATCTGGGGCAAAGGGTGGCGCCTTCCGAACGGCTGGCCGAGATGTTGGCCGCCGCCGAGGCCGATCCGCTGTGGAGCAAACCGCGCGGTCCATCGTCCGATGGCATGGAGATCGTCGGGGTCGGCATGGCGATGAATTACCAGGGAAACGGGCTGGGTTCCCTGCCGCCCGATCCCGGCGGCGGCATTCTGCGGCTGGCTGCCGACGGCGCCATCGAAGCCCTGATCGGGCTCGACGAAATGGGGCAGGGGCTGCTGACATCGGTGATGGCGGAGGTGTCCCGGGCGCTCGGCTGCGGTCGCGAGGAGGTGCGGCCGGTGGTGGGCGATACCGGCCGGGTGCCGGAATCGGGTTCGACCACGGCCAGCCGGGGCGGCTTCGTCGTCTGGAAGGTGGCCCAGGCGGCGGCCCCGCTTCTGCGGGCCCGGATTCTCGCCGAGGCCGGACGCCTTTTGCGGCGCGAGACCGGCGACTTGTTGCTGGCGCCGGGGGGGATCGCCGGACGCGGATCGAACAAGGGCGATCTGTTGCTGAGTTTCCGCGATCTGGCCGCCGCCCTGCCGCCGGAGAGCCTGCCCGAGGCCGGCGCCGGCTTTGAATTTCCCAAGACCGATTACGTCAAGGGCAATGCCCGTTTCCTGTTCGCCTTCGGCGCCACCCTGGCGCGCGTCGCGGTCAGCCGGTTGAGCGGAGAGGTTCGCGTCCTCGATCTGACCCAGCATACGGCGGCGGGGCCGGTCATCGACGTCGCGGCCTATCTCGGGCAAATCGAGGGCGGCGGCATCCAGGGACTGGGTTTCACCCTGACCGAGCATGCCGACATGGAGGACGGCCGCTATCTGGCGGCCAACCTCGACGGCTACATGCTTCCCGGCATCCAGGACACGCCGGCCTCGATGATCGTCCACGCTCTGGAGGGGCTCGACGAGGGCGATCCCTTCGGTCCGCGCGGTGTCGGCGAGATCGGCATCGGGGCCGTCACGCCGGCCATCGCCAATGCGGTGGCCGATGCCATCGGCGCCTGGCCGGAGCGCACGCCGATCGAGCCGGAATGGATTTTGGACGCGATGGAGAGGTGCCCATGAGCGATATCGCCCTCTGCCGGCCGACCTTCCGGCTGAACGGCGAGGTCCGCGGCCTGGCGGTGCCGGCCGGCCGCCGGCTGATCGACATCCTGCGCGACGATCTGGGCCTGATGGCGGCGAAGAAGGCCTGCGGCATCGGCCGTTGCGGGGCCTGCGGCGTTCTGGTGAACGATCGCGCCGTCAATGCCTGTCTGCTGATGGCCTGGCAGTTGGACGGGCTGGAGATCGTCACCCCCGAGGGATTGGACGGGCTGCCCGAGGCGGCGGCGATCCGCCGGGCCCTCATCGAGGAGAACGCCTTCCAGTGCGGCTATTGCGCGCCCGGTTTCACCGTGGCGCTGATCGGGCTTTTGCGGCGGACGCCACGGGTTTCCGAGGCCGAAATCCGCTCGGCGCTGGAAGGCAACCTGTGCCGCTGCACCGGCTATCATTCCATCATCCGCGGCGCGTTGGCCGCAGCAAATGCGCTGGAAAGCCGGCGCTCTGGAGACAAGCAATGACGGTCATCATCCGGAACGATTCGCCGGTTTGCGACGGCGCGCGGGCGTTCCTCGCGGTCGCCCGCAAACGGCATCTGATCGGCGGTCGCTGGGTCGATGCCGGCGGAAACGAGACTTTCGAGACCACCGATCCCGCCACCGGCCGGGTCCTCGCCCATCTGGCCAAGGGCACGGCCGAGGATGTGACGCGGGCGGTGGCGGCGGCGCGGACCGCCTTCGAGGACGACCGCTGGCGGGCGATGACGCCGTCGGCCCGTGGGCGGCTGTTATGGCGCATTGCCGATCTGATCGAGGCGCACGCCGACGAACTGGCCGAACTGGAAACCCTAGACCAGGGCAAGTCGCTGAAGACCGGCCGCCTCGGGGAAATTCCGGCGGCCGCCGGCCAGTTCCGCTATTTCGCCGGATTCGCCGACAAGATCCTGGGGACGACGATTCCCACCTCCATCGGGCATCAGCCTCCGGGTAGGCAGATCTTCGCCTATACCACCCGCGAACCGGTCGGCGTGGTCGCCGCCATCACACCGTGGAACTCACCACTTCTGATGGCGGCGATGAAGCTGGCCCCCGCATTGGCCGCCGGCTGCACCGTCGTTCTGAAACCGGCCGAGGAGACCTCGCTGACGGCCTTGCGGCTGGGCGAACTGATGTTGGAGGCGGGGGTGCCGGACGGCGTCGTCAATATCGTCACTGGTTTCGGCGAGACCGTCGGCGCCGCCCTGAGCGCGCATGAGGATGTCGACAAGGTGGCCTTCACCGGCTCCACCGAGGTGGGGAAAATGATCGTCGCGGCGGCAAGTGGCAATTTGAAGAAACTGACACTGGAACTGGGCGGAAAATCGCCGGCGATCGTCATGGCGGATGCCGAGCTGGATTTGGCCATCCCCGGCATCGCCCGGGGCATCTTTTCCAACGCCGGGCAGGTGTGCGTCGCCGGGTCGCGGGTCTATGTCCATCGGTCGATCTATCAGCGGCTGACCGATGGACTGGCGCGCGCGGCCTCCGGGTTGCGGCTGGGTCATGGCCTGGATCCGGAAACCGACCTCGGGCCCCTGGTCAACGGCAAGCAGGCCGAGCGGGTCGCCGGTTACGTCGCCGAGGGCGTGGCGGAAGGTGCCGAGGTGGTGGCCGGGGGGCGGCGCGACGGGGCCCTGGGCACCTTTTTCGAGCCGACGGTGATCACCGGGGCGCTGGCCGGCATGCGCATGATGCGCGAGGAGATCTTTGGCCCGGTGGTGGCCGTCACCCCGTTCGACGAGCCGGAGGACGCCCTGTTTTACGCCAACGATTCTCCTTATGGTCTGGCTGCCAGCGTCTGGACGCGCGATCTGTCCGCCGCCCATCGGCTGTCGGCGGGCATCCGTTCCGGTACCGTCTGGATCAATTGCCATTCCTATTTCTCACCGGAACTGCCGAAGGGCGGCCACAAACAGTCGGGGTGGGGTTATGAGAACGGCGCTCCGGGCCTGGAGAATTATCTGGAAAGCAAGACGGTGTGCGCCCTGATCTGACGGTATCAGTCCCGGGGCGGTTCCTTGGCGAGGACCGAGACCCGCTCACCCCAACGCTCTTCCGGAAAGTAGTCCCAGACCGCATGGTGCTGTGATGCCCAGTTATCCCATAAAAGCAGGGAATTTTCCGACCATTGGACACGGGTCTGGAAGGACAGGCCCTTTTCCACATGGCGGAAGAGGAGTGTCAGGATCGCGTCGCTTTCATCGCGACTCAACTGCACGATGCGGGTGGTGAAGGCGGGGTTGACGTAAAGAAACCGCTGTCCGGTTCGCGGATGCCTGACCACCACGGGATGTTCGGCTTGCGGGTAGCTTTTTCCCGGATCCGGTTGAGCCCCGTATCCGGCCGTCCAGGCCTGAGATCCGTCATGGATCGCCGTCAGGCCGGACAGGAAGTCCTTCAACGGCGCGGATAGCGATTCAAAGGCGAGATATTGGTTGGAAAAGGCGGTATCGCCGCCGCCGGATGGCGGGAGCCTGGTCAATCTCAGCAGGGAAATGGCGATGGGAACCGGATCGCAGGTGACGTCGGCGTGCCAGGCGTCGCCCGCCGTGTAGCGCGAGTCTGCCCCGGTCTTCCATCCCAGGATTTCAGGGTCTGCGCTGCGTCCGGCGATGACGGTATTAGCCGCCAGCGCGTGGCGGTGCAACGTGCCGAAGCGACGGGCGAAAGCCTTGTGCTGTTCGGAGGTCAGGGGCTGATCGCGGAAGATGATGGCCAGATTCTCGTCCAGCGCCCGCTGGATTTCGGCGATTTGCCGCTCCGAGAGGTCTCTCGACAGATCGATCCCGGAAATCTCGGCGCCGATGGTGGGCGAGAGACGCTTGACGGCTATCGTTTCATAAGCGGATCGGTCCTGGCCATTCCATGCCTCGATGGCGATCTTGTCGTTGAAATCCCGGTAAAAGCTCATTGCCTGTCATGCTCCGTGCCGAGGGGCCGCGAATGTGATTTCCGCGAAATCTACATGGACGGATTCCATATTCCAATAGTTTATAGACTGAATGTGTTGAATGAGGTTACCTTCGCCGGGTTTTCCTTATCCTCGTCACGGAGTTCGCTGATGACGTTTCCACGCCTGCTGTCCGGCCTCGTCCTTCTCGCCGCTTTCGGTTCCGCCGCCGCGGCCGAGGAGGTGCGCGTCGCCACCCAGCCGATTCCCCTTTACGCGCCGCTTTACGTGGCCCAGCACAAGGGATGGCTGGAGGAGGAGTTGAACAAGGCTCGCCCGGGCACGACGGTGAAGCTGTCCTATTTCAATGCCGGCGCTCCCATCAACGAATCCTTCGCCTCCGGCTTGCAGGACATCGGCCTGCTGGGCGACACGCCGGCGTTGATCGGCAAATCGGCCGGGATCGACACGCGCATCATCGGCAAGCCGTCGGCCGGGCCGAAAACCATCGCTGTCATCGTCGGCGTCGATTCGCCGATCACCTCGGCGCGCGATCTGAAAGGTCGGAAGGTCGGCGTGCCGAAGGCGTCCTACACCGAACATCTGCTGTCGCTGGTTTTGCAGGGCCAAGGGCTGACCTTGAAGGATGTCGAGCAGGTCAACCTGACCAATGGCGACATTCCGCCGGCCATCGTCGCCGGAAGTATCGATGCCGGCGCCGTCTGGGAGCCCATCCTGACCAAATTCGAGGCGCAGAAAGCCGTGCGGGTCCTCGCCGACGGCACCGGTTTGAAGTCGGGTCTTCTGGCCATCGTGGCGGGAAGCGATTTTCTGAAGAACAGGCGGGACCTGGCCCGGGCCTTTCTGCGGGCCTATGCCCGTGGCGCCGACTTCGTCAAAGCCAATCCCGCCGAGGCGGCGCGCCTGGTTTCCGACGATGTGAAGCTGCCGCCGGATCTGGCCGAGAAGGTATTCGCCAAGCTTGATTTCAACCCGGTCCTGACCGCCGAGGACATCGCCGAATTCAAAAAGACCGAGGAATATATCCGCGGTATCGGATTGATCCGTTCGAGCGTCGACGTCGACGCCTTCGCCGATCGCGCGGTGGCCTCGGAAGCCGGCCTGAAATAATCCGGCCGAGTTCGCCCGTGACAGTCTCGCACGTCCGCCCCTCCGCCGTTATCGCGGCGGGGGCGGACGTGCGTCTTGTCAGCCGCCTTCGGCCGGCCCGTCGACGACGACCGTCTCCAGGGCGGCCAGATAGGCCGCCAAGCCCGATCGGCGGACGGGCACGAAGGGCTTTTGCCATTGGCGGCACAGTTGCTTGACGGCGTTCTGGGCCGAGTGGCTGACGCAATCGACAGGAAACAGAACCGCGTCGGCTTGACCGAACAGGCCGTGCAGGCGGCTCATGCTCTCCTCGACACCGCCGTCGTGATGGGAGAAGACGCCGTTGCAGTCCTCGACCAATCGCCTGACATGGGTCATCTGCTGGTGGCGTCCGCCGACGAAAAGGATGCAGCGTCCGCACAGATCCAGCTTGGCGCAGTCCCAGCCGCAGCGGCCCACGCCGTCCTGCGGGGCGAGGCTCTCGGCCAGCCTGCTTTCGTAAAGGCGAACCTCGTCGGCCAGGTGCGCGTTTTCCTCGGTCAGACGATCCAGCCGCTGATTGGTTTGGTCGAGCGTCTCCGTCGCCGTCCGGCGCTTGCGTTCCGTCTCCCGGTGGCGGGCGGCTTCCTCGGCCAGTTGCGAGCGCAACTCTTCGACGGCGGTCTGCAGATCGCGGGTTTCGGCGGCGGCTTCCGCCGCATGGGCGAACTTTCTGGCTTCGGTCTCGGCGCTGGCGAGCAGGCGGCGCAGATCCTGGTTTTCCGCGTCCCGGCGGCCGATTTCCAAAAGGAAGTTCGCCTGGAGCCGTTCGATCCTTTCCTCCAGCTCGATTTTCTCGCGTTCCAGGCGGTCGAGACGGTGGAGTTCGGCGCGGGCGGTCGCCCCCATCTGATGGGACAGCATGTGAATGTCGCGAAAAATCAGCCGACGGGTGTCTTCGCTGGCGGCGGGATGGCTCATTACCGCCCAGCCGGCGCCGGCGACGTCGCCCCTTTCCAGCGCTTCCGACCATAATCCGGCGAGTTCCGCGTCGGTGCCCACCTTGGAAAAGCGGTTCACCGCGACGAGGTGACGGCGATCGAGCCTTTTCGTCAAAGCCTTGGCGACGGCGCGATGATGAGAGGCCATTTGAACCATGCTGGCGTGCAGATTGTAGCCGCTCGGCCCCGAGGCGAGCGTTATGCCCATTTTCACCGCCAGCGATTTCAGTTCCGCCAGGGGCAGGCAGGTGCCGATGATGGCGCAATGCCACTGGCTGTCGATCTCATCGATTCTCAGGCGTTTGCGCCGCGGCGAGAGCGGAGGCGCCGGGTCCGGTTTCGCGGCGGTCAGCGTGTCGCACATGCCGTCACCTTTCGATAGGAAAGCCGGGAGGGATCGGAAATGCCGCATTCGGCCGCCATGCTGTGGAGCAACGACAGGTCGCTGCGCAGCCGGTCGGTTTCATGGTCGAGCCATTTCCGTGCGAAGGGTCCTTGGATCGCGCAATGGCGGCATCGTTGCTCGCAGGCCTCGATTTCACCCTCATAGGCCCGGATGGTGTCGCTCAGATAGAGATGGCGGGCCTCCATGGGGGCAAGATCGATGAAGGCGAGTTTCAGGCGGAAGCCGACCTCGCCCAGCAGGCATCCCGGACGTCCGGAGGGGCGGGCGAACATCGCGGCGAGAATTTCCCAGCCGGCATCGGTGGTCTCGAAGGTTTCCGAGGCACGGTGCGACGGGCGCAGCGCGCCGTCGGCCAGCATTTCGGCAATGGTGCTGGCGACGACGTCGCTCACCGGGGTCCAGCGCTGGTCGGCGACATCATCGATGACCAGGCAGACGTCATCGATGCTGGCCGGACTGCGGGCGGCGATACCCAGCGCGGCGATCCATATGAATTCCTTGGGACCCAACGGCTGGCTGAGGGGACGTGCGGCGGGCGGAGAGGAGAGACCCATCTCGGATCCTTTCGTATGTGCAATTGAGAATTAATCGCAATAACGAGCAGGATGCCAGGATCGGTGAAAAAATCAAGACCTCAAGTGGGGCTTTCGTCGGCCGAGGCCAGGCTCGGCAGCCGGTTCCGCCAATTGTCGGCGCGTTCGATGCGGTTCCGGCCGTTCCGCTTGGCCCGATAAAGGGCGCGGTCGGCGCGTCCCAGCCAGCTCTGTAACAGTTCGCCGGGGGCGTATTCGGCCACTCCGATGGAGACGGTCAGGGTGATGTCCTGACCGTCCACCGAAAGCGGTTGGCAGCAAACCGAAAGCCGGATCCGCTCGGCGACGCTCAATGCGGCCTCCTCCGCGGTGTTCGGCAGGATGCAGACGAATTCCTCGCCTCCGTAGCGGGCCAGAGTGTCGATGCTGCGAATTTGCGTTTTGACGAGGGCGACGACGTCCTGCAAAACCCTGTCGCCGGCCGGATGTCCGTGGGTGTCGTTGATTTTCTTGAAGTGATCGACATCGAGGAGAACGATGCTCACCGGCGTCAGATGGCGATGATGGTTGTCGATTTCCCGCTGTAAGACGTCGATCAGGTGGTAGCGATTATAAATTCCGGTCAAGGCGTCGCGAATGGCGAGTTGGCGCACCTGATTCAGGGCTTCTTGCAGGGCGACCACCAGGCGGGCGTTTTCGAGACGCAGCAGAAGGGACCCTTCCACCCGATTGCCGATCCTCCACGACAGGCGGACGAGATTGACCAGCCAGGCGAGCTCGCAGACGATCAGCAGGGGGGACAACGGACTCCAGCTCGTGCAAAGTCCGGCCAGGATCATGCCGGTCGGAATGACGATCTGGATGGTCTGCATCAGGGGGAGCGGAGCGAATATGGGAATGCGGGCCGAGCAAATGATGTTGATCAGGAGATAGAGGGCGATCTGGTGGGAGAGTTGGGTCGGGCGGAAGGCCAGCACCGCTCCTCCCCACAGGTTCGCGTCGATCAATGTGATGATCAGCAGTCCGCGTGCCGACCAGACGAGGGATCTTTTCCTCTGCGCCCAGCGGATGAACAGATAGCGTATCGTCTGACACACCGCTTGTGCTCCGCCCCACGCGGCCAGCAGCGCGGAGGGGACCATGCCCGCCATCACGCAGAGGAGCAGGATGACGGTCATCATCGTGCTGGGCATGGAGCAACGGATACTCAGAAGGACGTCCAGCACCTTCTCGAGTTTCAGTTCCTCTTTCGAAATCTGGCTTTCGATTTCGATCGTCTCAGTCGCAGGAAGCGGCCGTTCGACTGAACGCTCCGGCGTCTCGGGCGGATTGGGTTTCCAGTGCAAGAGGCGCTCCGCGTCGTCGGCCGGCGCATGATCTGATTATTTTAAATAAGAATAATCCCTTCATTCGCGGGACGGAAATCGTTTTGCGCGAAGAATGAAACCCTATCGATCTTTTTCCGCTTCGTGACGTAGTTTGCCGCCCAGCGTGAAAGCGAACGTGGCGCCTTGATCGCGCGCGGCGGTCGCCACGATGATGCCGCCGTGGCGGTGGATGATGCGCTGTACCGTGGCGAGCCCGATGCCCAGTCCGGGAAACTCGTCCTGCCGGTGCAGGCGTTGAAAGGGTTGGAAGAGGCGATCGGCATGGGCCATGTCGAAGCCGGCCCCGTCATCCGAGACGCAGTATCGGATACCCCCGGTAACCTCCTCGGTGAAAAAGCGAATATGGGCTGGGCTTTTCAAGGCGGTATATTTCCAGGCATTGCCCAGCAGATTGTCCATGACGGCCTGTAACATGCGCGGGTCGCCGTCAGCCATGACGCCGGGCTGAATATCCCAGACGACGTGGCGGTGGGGAGCGGTTAGGGCGAGTTCTCCGCGGATCTGTTCGGCCATGATGGAGAGGTCGGTCGTCTCGTATCGCGGTTCGTTGCGGGTGACGCGCGAAAGCGCCAGGATGCCTTCCAGCAGGTTTCCCATCTTTTTGCTGGCCAGGCCTATTTCATCGAGGAAAAGGCGGGCCTCGGCGGTCAACTGCTCGCCATAATCCTCGGCCAGGGCTTGCGAAAAACCGCTCATGGCGCGCAAGGGGGCGCGCAGGTCATGTGACACGGCATAGGCGAAAGCGTCCAGCTCATGGTTCGCCGTCCGCAATTCCCTGGTGCGTTCCTCGACTCGTCGCTCAAGGTCGGCGTTCAACTGCTTGATTTCCCTTTCCGCAGCTTTTCTTTGCGAAATGTCGCGGGCGATTTTCGATGCGCCGATCACCAAGCCCTGCCGATTCTTGATCGGCGAAATGGTGACGGAAATGTCGATGTTATGTCCGTCCTTGTGACGCCGGATCGTTTCGAAATGTTCGACGTTCATGCCCTGGACGATGAGGGCCATGATGCGCGTCTCCTCCTCCGCGCGGCCCTCGGGGAACAGCACGACGATGGCTTTGCCGACCATCTCGTCTTGCCGGTAACCGAAAAGCTTTTCGGCGCCGCGGTTCCAACTGGTGATGATCCCGTTCAGGTCCTTGCCGATGATGGCATCGTCCGAATATTCGACGATGGCGGCCAGTTCCAGGCGGGTCCGCTCGATTTCCCGACCGCTTTGCACCAGATTGGCCAGGCGAGCCCGCAGTTCTTCGAGGGAGAAGGGCTTGCCGATATATTCCTGAACGCCGGCCGCCAGTAATTTGACCTGTTGCTCCTCATCGGTCTTGGCAGTCAGGACGACGATGGGAACAGTGCTCATCGAGGGGTGCCTGCGCAGTTCCTCCACCATCCGATCTCCGCTCATCTTGGGCATCATGAGATCGGTGAGAATGAGATCTGGTCGCAGATTCAAAGCCTTATGCAGTCCCTCCTCGCCGTCATAAGCGGTCGCGATACGAAACTGCCGGTTCAAGGCTTCCGCAATATAGGCGTTCATGTCCGGATTGTCCTCGACCACGAGAACCAGCGGTCCGGAGCCGCTTTCCGGGGTGGATTCGGCGTCATGCCGGCCGCTCATGCCCTCGATCCGCAATTCGTTCAGGATCTGTTGGCCGATTGCCGGGTCGCGAAAATATTCGTCCGAGCCATCGGCGACAACCGCGCCCGCCGGGGCCGCGATCGGCAGGGTGACATTGAATGTGGCGCCGCCGCCTGGCGTTTCCGAGCAGGTGATGTTTCCGCCGTGCAGTTCGACGAATTCCTTCACGATGGACAGGCCCAATCCGGTACCGCCATGGCGGCGGTCCAGCCCGCTGTCCAATTGGCGGAAGCGTTCGAAAATGGTCTCTCGCGAGTCTGGCGGTATTCCCGGACCGTTGTCGGAGATTTTCAAGACAACCTGATGCTCGTCCCGATATCCGAGAAAAACGTCCACTTCGCCGCCGTCGGGCACGAATTTGAAGGCGTTGGACAGCAGATTGAGCAATATCCGCTCAAGCTTTTCGTCGTCGGCCTGAATATCGAGCCGTTCCGGCGCATGGATTTCGTAGCGGATCTTGCGCTTCCCGGTGACGGATTCGAAATGCGACGCCATCACCCGGGTCAGATGGGCCAAATCCAGGCTGACGTAGCGCATCGGCATGCGATCCGCTTCCACCTTGGCGACATCGAGCAGATCGCTGATGTGACGATATAAAAAGCGGGCATTGCGCTCGATGACTTCGAGATGACGGCGGTTATCGGGCGAAAGGTCCGTCTCCTTCAAAATCGTTTCGACGGGTCCCAGGATCAAGGTGAGCGGAGTGCGCAATTCATGGCTGATATTGGAAAAGAACTCCGTCTTCATGTGGTCGAGCTCGAGAGTCCTTTCATAAAGATCGTTGATCCGCTGATTGGCGGTCTGGGCCTCCTTGAGGGCACTGCTCAATTTCTGTCCGGTGTGGCGCAACCGTTCCTGGGAACTGCTGAACAGGCAGCCCATGACAATGAAAAGAAAAATCGACGCCACATTGTTGAGGTTGGTGATCTCCCAGGAGAATTGGGGTGGAATAAAGAAATACCAGACAAAATTAACGGAAATGAATGTTGAGATCAGGCCGCCGATCAGACCACTAAATCTTGCCGAAAAAAATACTGCCGGGAAGAAAAGAAACCAGACAAACGGTTGAAGCCATGGCCACAAAATCCATTGAAGGGCAAGCGCCGTCACCGGAATGCCGATCGCGATCAGTAGAGTAGTGAATTTCGAGATCTTTTTTTGCGTCGGCATTGATTTCGACCTGTAACTCACGGCGGGGAATCACATCCGCGTTCGGTTCAGCGCAGCCATTTGTCGGTCAGATCTATTGCTGAAAGCGGTCGGTCGAAGAGGTAGCCCTGGGCCGTATTGCATCCCAGTCTTTGTAAAAGGTCGCACTGTGCTTTGGTTTCCACGCCTTCCGCCAGGACCTCCAGATGCAATGTCTTGCCGAGAGCCACCACCGCAGCGGCGATTTCGATGGCGGCGGAATCGGCGGGGATGTCGCGGACGAAGCTTTGGTCGACCTTCAGCTTGTCGATGGGAAAGCGTCTCAGATAAGCCAGCGACGAATAGCCGGTTCCGAAATCGTCGATGGCCAGGCGGACGCCCAGCATTTTCAGGGCATCGAGCTTGGCTTCGGCCTCGGGGCCGAATTCCATCAAGCCGCTCTCGGTGATTTCAAGTTCGAGAAAATGTGCGGGCAAACCGCTTTCCTCCAGGGCTGATTCGACCCTTTCCGCCACATCGGGTTGCCGGAATTGCACCGAGGAAAGATTGACGGCCATGCAGGTCAGCCGGTTGTCCTCCTTCAGCCAGCGCATCATTTGCCGGCAGGCCGTTCGCAGAACCCAATCGCCCAGGGGGACGATCAGTCCGGTCTCCTCGGCCAGCGGAATGAAACGCGCCGGTGGGACCAGTTCGCCTTCCGCCGGGGAACGCCAGCGGACCAGGGCCTCCACTCCGGTGATGCGACTTTCCGCCATTGAGATCAGTGGTTGGAAGTGCAGAACGAATTCCTGTTGTTCGATGCCTCGGCGGAGTTGAGTTTCCAGTTTGACCCGGGCATTGGCGGCGATGGTGAGCGCCTCGGTATAGAAGCGGAATGTGGCGCGACCCCCTCCCTTGGCTTGATAGAGCGCGGCATCGGCATTGCGAATGATTGGATCGCTGGCATTGCCGTCGTCGGGGAAGATGCTGATGCCGATGCTGGTGCCGACATAAAGCTTATGTCCGTCGAGCAGAAGGAAGGGGCGTTTCATCTCCTCGATCAGAGATTGGGCGACCGACGCGGCCTCCTGCGGGCTGGGCAGATCCTCGATCAGCACGGCGAACTCGTCGCCACCCAGGCGGGCCAGCGTGTCGGTCTCGCGCAGGCGGCTCAAAAGGCGCTCGGCCACCATCTGCAACAGCAGGTCACCGGCGGGATGTCCCAGGCTGTCGTTGACGTTTTTGAAACGATCGAGATCCAGAAACAGCAGAGCCCCCTGACCGCCGTCGCGTGTCGTGCGGTCGATGGCGTGATCGAGGCGGGAGCGCAGGAGCAATCGATTGGGCAGGTCGGTCAGGGGATCGTGGTGGGCCAGATGTTCAAGCTGCCGTTCGGATTGCTTGATTCGGCTGATATCGGTGAAGGTGCCGACGTAATTGAAGGTGCGGCCGCCTTCGTCGCGGACGGAACTGATGGTAAGCCAAGCCGGGAAGATCTCACCGTTCTTGCGGCGGTTCCACATTTCGCCCTGCCAGAAGCCATCTACCGCGATGGTCTCGAAAATACGCCGGTAGAACGCCTTGTCATGACGTCCCGAACGGACGACCCGCATGTTGGATCCAATCAGTTCCTGCTCGTCATAGCCGGTGATGGAGCAAACGGCTGGATTGACCGCAAGGATGGTTCCTTCGATGTCGGTAATGGTGACCCCTTCCTGGGTGTTGGTGAAGACCGCCGCCGAACGGCGCAATTGCGCCTCGGATTCGCGGCGCTCCGTGATGTCTTGGACCGTTCCGACCATGCGGATCGGACGGTTCGATCCATTGTAATGGGGCTGGCCGAGATTGGAGACCCATCGCGTCTCACCGGTCGAGGAGATGATTCTGAATTCGGCGCTGAATGTCTTGCGCGCGGCCAGGCAGTGGGCGATCTCGCGCTTGACCCAGGGGGCGTCGTCCGGATGAAGAAGTTTCATGAAATCGCGCAGTACGGGCGTGGAGGTCTGCATGTTGGCGATCTTGAGACATTCCTCCGACCAGAATGTTTCGTGGCTGTGAATGTTCCATTCCCAGACGCCTGTTTTCGATGCGGTCAAGGCCAGGCGGAGGCGTTCCTCGCTTCTCCTCAGTTCCTCTTCCGCGGCGCGGCGCGCGGCGCGGTCATCGGCTTCGCGCAAGCAGCGTTCGACGGAGGGCACGAGGCGGGTGAGGTTTTCCTTCAGAACGAAATCCCATACGCCGCGTTTCAGCAATTCGACGGCCTTCTCCTCGCCGACGTTGCCGGATACCAGAAGGATCGGCGTATCCGGGCAAAGTTTTCGGAACAATGGCAGGTTGTCCTCGAAGCTCATTCCCGGGACATTGTAGTCCGAGAGGACGAGTGCCCATGAATGGCCTTCCAGCGCCTTCTCAAGATCCTGCCGGCTGTCGACGCGCAAGGAGTGGTGATGGATTGACGCCTTGGTGAACTCCCGTTCGATCAGGAGAAAATCGGAAGGGCTGTCTTCCACGACGAGAAAATTGGGTGGGGCTTGCGTATCGCCGTCGACGATAGGGATGGTTCTGTCCATCATGTTTTCCCGCCGATCCGGAGATATCCTACGATAGAATATTACGGTATTACAATAGTATTCAAAGGATAGGTTTGTCAGTCTTTTTGCATGTTTGGCGGGAGACCGCTTGGCGTTCGGACATTCTTTCAAGTTGAATTTTGACGCTTTTGCCGTCCGCGTATGACGGCAAAATATCGCGCGGGTGCGAGAAATGGGGATTAAGCGAGAAGGTCGCTCGGCAACGGCAGTTCGGTGGTTTCCTTGACCGTGGAAACGGCCATCATCGAATTGATTTCGCGAACACCGGGGAGCCGGGACAGTCGTTCGAAGAACAGGCTTTCATAGGCTTCGACATCCCGCGCGACGATACGCAGCAGGAAATCGACCTGCCCCATCAATACGTAGCATTCCTGGACTTCGGGAATGTCGGCGATGGCGGTGCGGAAGGCGTCCATCGAGTTGCCACCATGGGCTTCCAGTTTGACATGGGCGAAAATCAGCAGATTGAGGCCCAGTTCACGACGATCGAGCAGCGCCACGCGGCGCTTGATCAATCCTGCTTGCTCCAGCCGTTGGATCCGGCGCCAACAGGGCGACTGGGACAAGCCGACCGCTTCACCGACATCGGCGGCCGAAGCATCGCCCTGGCGTTGCAGGACGGCGAGAATTTTCCAGTCGAGCTGGTCCAGCTTTGGCTGCATTAAATTTCCAAAAAATAATATTTTTCTGCATGAAGAATGCGAATTTTATGCAAAAACAACCAACTTCGCAAAGACTATGTGCGCCACCGGGGATACTCTTGCCACATAACGGTTGTTCCGTTCCTCTTTCGAAAGAGCGTTGTCCGATGAATGCCGCCTTGCCGCCCACACTGACCACCCATCTGGTCTCCGTCGTCGCCGACGCGGATCCGGGCTTGTTGGCCCGCCTGAGCGGCGTTCTGGCCAGACTTGAGATTCTGCCGCTGCAGATCTATTCCCGACTGCATCAGGATGCCGAGCGCCGGGGTGGGCAGGCGGACGACAATTCCGCCCATCTGGAGATCGATCTTTATCTTTCCGCGGCTTCCGCCGGCAACAAGGACCGGCTGGTCGCGCTTCTGCGCGCCATGGTCGGCGTGGAAAGCGTGGCGACGTCCGCCTGATGATAAGTGGGCTGGGAACGCCCGCTCCCGACGGGTGATCGGGGGAGCGGACGTCCCGCCCGTATTTTCAAAGACGGGTCATCTTGCGAAGCATCGGGTCAGTTGTGCCCCGATGCCGCTGGTCACGCGTTTTACCGCGCTTTTGAATGCCGGAATGTAGAGCAGCATTGTGAAAATGGTGATGCTGGCGAAGGCGATGCAAATAGGCCGGGTGAAGAAGGGAAGCAGGCTTCCGTCCGACAGCACCAGACCGCGGCGCAGGCTTTTGTCGAGTAGTCCGCCCAGAACCAGGCCCAGGACGAAGGGCGCCATCTGATAACCGTGGCGGCGCAGGAAGAAGGCGCCGATGCCGATGGCCAGCATGGAATAGATGTCGAACAGACGGGAAGCCCCGGCGAAGGCGCCGACGGTGCAGAGCAGGAAGATGATGGGCATCAGGATCGTTCGCTTGACCCGCATGATCAGGAGGAGCGGCCGCACCAGAAACAGGCCGAAGATCAGGATGCTGCACATGGCCAGCGTCGTCATGGCGACCACGTCGTAAACGAACTGGGGATGTTCGATCATCATCATCGGTCCGGGTTGGATGCCGTGGATGATCATGGCCGCCATCAGCACGGCCGATGGCGCCGAGCCGGGGATGCCGAGCGCCAGGCAGGGGATGATATGTCCGGGGATCGATGCCATATCGCCGGTTTCGGCGGCCATCAATCCATCGATCGATCCCTTGCCGAACTGGTCTTTCTCCTTGCTGGCGGCGCGGGCCGCGGCATAGGACATCCATGATCCGGCATCTTCGCCGACGCCGGGCATCAAGCCCGTCAGTACGCCGATGACACCCGAGCGGAGAACCGTCGGCCAGTATTGAACGATTTCCCGGAAGCGCGGCAATACGGAATCTTTCATTTCCACCAGCTTGCGCTCGATCGGATCGGCAAGCGTGGTCAGGATTTCGGCGAAACCGAAGGCCCCGACCAAGGCGGGAATGAGGGCGATGCCGCCGGAGAGCTGACTCCAGCCGAAGGTGAAGCGGTCATGGGAGTAAAGCCCGTCCTGGCCGATCTGTGCGACGAAAAGGCCGAGCGCTCCCATCAGCCAGCCCTTCAGCGGGTCATTGCCGACGATGCTGCCCGACATGGTGACGCCGAACAGGGCCAGCCAGAAGAATTCGAAAGCGCCGAACGACAAGGCCACCTCGGCCAGAAGGGGGGTGACGGTAGCCAGGCAGAGGACGCCGAACAAGGTGCTGGTGAAGGCGCCGGAGGTGGCGATGCCGATCGCCCGGCCGGCTTCGCCGCGCAATGCCAGGGCATGGCCGTCGGCGCAGGACGCCGCATTGGCCGCCGTGCCGGGAATGTTGAGAAGAATGGCCGTCCGCGAGCCGCCGTAGAGGGTTCCGACATAGGAACAGATCAGGATGAGAATCGCGTTGTTGGCTTCCAGCTTGATGGTGAGCGTGGTCAGAAGCGCGATGCAAAGGGTGGCCGACAGTCCGGGAAGGCAGCCGACGCAGATGCCGATCAATGCCCCTCCCAGCCCATAGACGATCGAGGTGAAATTGAGGAAGCCCAGATAGGCGTTACCGAGTTCGGCGAGACCAGCCAGCATGTGACGTTCCCCTCAAGGAAGATGAACCAGAAAGATTTTCTGGAAGACGAGGGTGATCATCCCTCCCGCTCCAAGGCCGATGACGGCCGAGAGCGCGACCGTGCGCAGCGTCAGTTTTTGCCCCGTCGCGCGGCGTTGCGGACCTTGCAGCAGCGGAATGGTCGTCGAGACGAAGAGTGCCGAGGCCAGCCAGAAGGGCAGCCCATGGCCGACGAGCAGGACGCCGTAGGTCAGGCACAGCGCCAAAACCAGGGCGAGATGCTTGATTTCGGCGCCGCGCCGCCCGGTATCCGGGCACGACGGGCGGTCCAGTCCCCGCCGCCAGCTACGCAAGGCAAGCAGGCTGCCCAGGATCATCATGGCGATGCCGAGAAGGCCCGGCAGTAATCCTGGAATGGTATAGGGATTGACGTCCTGGGCTTCCAACCGGTCCATTCCAATGGAGCCGACCAGAATGGCCAGTCCGAGGCCGATCCAGGCCAGGGCTCCAAAAAAATCCGCCCGGCCGGGACCATGGACGTCACCACTGGCTGAATCCGGGGACGAGGGGGGGACGGTTACGGTCATGGCGTTTTGTTCCCGTTGATGGTCGGTCATTGCGGATCCTCATGCCTCCTTCGAGACCCTTCGAAGCCGGTTTTGGCCGGCTCCGAAGGGGGGCCGATCAAGGGGCCGGAATGCCGACCGTGTCCGGAGAAACCTTGGCTTTGCCGCTGTTGAACAGAGACCAGGCGTTGGATTGCACGGCCGGCCAGGCGGCTTTTTGCGCCGTTTCGCCAAATGTCGGGGCGAACATGGCGCCACGGCTGGCCGCGTATTTTTTCACCACCTCACTGGTGGAGATATTTTCCTTCCAGATCTTCTCGACGGTCTGGATGACCTCGTCCGGCACGCCTTTCGGGATGAATATGCCGAAATAATTGGCGGGGGCGGTGAAGCCGGGCAGGGTTTGCGACAGCGGCTGAATGGTCCCGTAGCCTTCGAGTTCCAGCGGTTTGTCGCTGATGGCGGCCAGCGGGCGTAACCGTTTTCCGCGGATCATGTCGGCTTGTTCGACCGCCAACTGGCTGGTCGCGTCGGTTTCCCCGGCAACCGTGGCGACCACCGCCGGATTGCCGCCGTCATAGGTGACATGGCGATATTTGACGTTGGCCGCCTTGGCGACCAGATCCATCGCCGTATGACCCGACGAGGTGACGCCGGCGGTCGCCACCGAGATCTTTCCCGGTTGTGCCGTCATCGCGTCGAGCAGTTCCTTCGTATCCTTGTAGGGGGCCTTGGCATTGACGCTTAGCACCGACACATTGGCGACGCTGAGGAACAGGTGCCAATCGGAAAGCCGCGTCTTCAACGCCCCCATGGTCTCGTAGGCGCCAAGATCCTGGGCGGCTCCGGCCGTCCAGGTGTACCCGTCCTTGGCGGCTTCGAGCGCGCTCATGGTGCCGATCGAGCCCGAGGCGCCGGGCTGGTTGACGATGACGATGGTTTGACCCAGGGCTTTTTCCATCTCGGCGGCGACGACGCGCGTGACCTGATCGGTCGAACCGCCGGCGGCCCAGGGAACGATCAGATTGATCGGCCGGACCGGCTTCCAGTCGGCGGCGTGGCCGGCATGGGGGGCGAACAGGGAAACGCCGGCCGTCATTACGACGGCCAACAATGACCTCCGGGTCCAAAAGCGGGTTTGTCCTTTCTTCCTGGTCATGGTCTCCTCCATTTTTTTCATCGAGACTTGGTATTACAAAGAAATGCGCCGCCCTTCCTCCGCCGACCAATATCCGGCGTAATTGACTTTGATGGTTTCGAACGCCAGATCGACATCGGACAAAGGCTGGCGCCCGAAAGCCACGCATTCCATGAAGTCCTGTATTTCCTGCAGATATCCGCGCGTCCACTCCTCTTCCAGGCAAATGAATTGCCATCCCGTTTTACGGTCAACCTTTTCCGTTATGTAGACACCCTCCAGCTTGGATTCGTCCGTGAGGTAGGTCGTCATGTGGTCGTTCGGCGCGATGTTGGCGAACAGCGATCCGCCGCTGGTGTAGGCTTCGAGCAGATTGCGCACCCCTCCCATCATCATGTCGCCCGAGAAGATCGTGCTTTTGGTGCCGTCCGAGAAGGTGAGGGTAAGCATGCCCCAATCCTCGACATCGACCGGCCTGGCTTGGATATAGCTGCGTTCCTCGGCTGAAAGACCGGCCGCCACGTTGCCGACGTCGGCTGTGACGCTGGCGACCGAGATCGTCTCTCCCCGTGCGGCGGCTTCAACCTGTTTCAGGTAAAGGATGGCCGACAAGGGATGACAGCCCATGCGGATCAACGGACCGCCGCCGGTCATTCCCCATTGGGCGGCATGGGCGGCATGCGAGCCGTTGTGGCTTTCCTCGCCCTTCATGAACAGGATTTTGTCCTTCGTCGCCCGCAGGATTTCGGCGATCTTGCTCACCGCCGGGGCATAGACCCAATCCTCGGCGTACATGAACAGCTTGCCACTGGTGCGGATGGCCGCCCGGGTTTCGGTCATCTCCTCCATGACCCGCTCATACATTACCGACTTGGCGACATGCCTGCCGATCGGCGTTTTGTCGTCTTGCCGTCCGAAATAGCCGGTGAAGGGTTTTTCGCAAATCACATGTTTGCCGGCCCGCATGCATTCGACGATCATTTCGGTATGCAATGATGGCGGCGTGCAGATGTCGATGACGTCGATGTCCTTGTCGGCGAGCAGGGCGCGGTAATCCCGGTAGGTCGTGGCGATTCCGTGCTTCCGGGCGAAACCGACGACATGGTCGCCGCGCGAGACCACCGCCGTCACGGTGGCGTCGAGACCGTAGACCCGCTTATAAGCGTACATGTGCAATTCCGCGACAAAGCCGCTACCGATAATGCCGACGTTCACTTTTCCCATCTCTTGGGCTCCTCCACAGGGCTTTGGGCATTCCTCATCATGAAATCGAGCGGATCGAGCCGCCCTCCAGGAAGGTGACCGGCAGAATGCTGCGCGGCTCCCGATGCCGGGGATCGTGCAGCTTCTTGAGCAGCAAGGTCGCGGCCGCTCGTCCCATTTCCTCTTCCGGGCGCTGGATACAGGCGAGGCTGGGGCGTAGCAGGTCATGCCATTCCGGCGTGCCGATCAAGACCAGGGACAGGTCGCGGGGCCAGGAGATCCCCCTTTCCTGCAAGGTGAGCAGCGTTCCCTTGGCCATCTCATGGTGATGGGCGATCACCAGGGCGGTGATCTCGGAAAAAGGCAGCCGCTCGGCCGCCCGGCGGCCTCCCTCCACCGTCAGTTCATCGAGGTGGAGCCACCCGTCGGAAGGGGTGAGGCCGCAATCGCCCATCGCGGCCAGATAGCCGTTTTTGCGGTCGTGAATATTGGGAATGGGCGAATCCCATCCGATGAAGGCGATCCGGCGATGACCGGCCTCGATCAGCTTGCGGGTCGCCAGATAACCGGATTGAAAATTATCGTGTCCGACGAAATCGAAATCGGGTGTCGCGGCGTCCAGGGTCCGCTCGAGGATGATGCAGGGGACCTGATGGCGTTCGAGGAGTATCGCGGTTTCACTCCGCGACAGGGCCGGGCTCAGGATGCAGCCGTCTATTCTTTGCGCCAGCAGCCGATCGAGGATGCTGCGTTCCTGGGCGGGATTCTCGTCGCTGTTGCAGATGGTGACGACGAAACCGGCCCGTTGGGCGATGGCCTCGACTTCGACGCAGATGCGGGTGAAGAAGTTGTTGCCGAACTGCGGGACCAAAACCGCCAGGATACCCCGCCGCTGCCCCTTGAGGCTGCTTGCCATGGCGTTTTTCACGTAGCCGAGTTCTTCGGCGGCCAGCAAGACCCGCTCGCGCAATTCGGGGCGCAGGTAACGGTCTTTGTTGTTGAGAACGTAGGATACCGTGGCGATCGATGTGCGGGCTCGCTTGGCGACTTCCTTGATCGTAGGAGTTTTGTCCGAATCGGCGAGCGGTCGGTTTTTCATGACGCGCTTCCGGGCCGGAATCGGCGTTTCCCGCATGCAAATCGGGAAACGTTTACATACTGTTGGGATCCATCATCGTGTCGGTACACCGGCGGCTCCCCTCCGTTCGGTGATGGAACAGTCCCGCCGGACGACTGCTGCCCTTGCGGGAGAACGACGACAAAGATGCCTGTAAACGTTTAACTAGGCACTAATGCTGGTTCTTTTGAAAGGTATGGTAGAAGGCTCGCCGCCGTCTGTCAATCTTCGGCGGTGGTCGATTTTTCGGCGCTGGCCATTCCGTAATGCTCGGAAATGCGTTGCGCCAGGGTCCGGGCCGTTGCCCCGCAATTCCGGCTTTGCACGACCGCCACTTCAATCTCGCCGATAGGAAGAAAGTCCAGCTCCGGAAGCTGCTCGTCGGCAGAAGGCAAAATCTGGCGTGGCAGGGCGCTGAGGCCCAGTCCCTGGCGGATGGCCAGTTTCAGATTTTCCAGGGAGGCGCAGGAATAGGCGATCCGCCAATAGCGACCGGCCGCCTCAAGGGCGGCAAAGATCTGCGAGCGGACGATGCTGCCTTCCGGAAACAAGATCAGAGGTACGGGATCCTCGATCGGGGGGACGCGGGTATCCGGGCCGCTGATCCAGACGAGTTGTTGCCGGCAAATCACCGATCCGGCGCCTTGCCCAGGAAATTGCTTGAAGAAGGCGACATCCAGGGCCCCGTTCTGGACCTGTTCCAACAGGCGTCGTGAGACATCGGACACCACCTCGAGCTCGACGCCGCAATTTGCTCCACGGAAGTCCTGCAAAAGATCGAGAAAGGCTTTGCTCATGAAGTCTGCGGGGATGCCGAGCCGGATACGTGTCGGGATGGTCGACTGGGCCACGGCGCGATAGGCGGCGTCGTTGAGTGCGATCAGTTGTCTGGCGTAATGGAGAAGCTCCCGGCCGTCATCGGTCAGGCCCAAGACCCGGCCTTGCCGGCGAAGAACCAGCATTTTGCCGAGCGAACGCTCCAGTCGTGCCAGTTGCAGGCTGACAGCAGACTGCGTGCGACCAACTCTCTCGCCGGCACGGGAAAAGCTCGATGTTTCTGCCACGGCGACAAAGGATCGCAGGCTGTCCAGATCCAGGGAAACCATATAATCAATATATTCAATGATCAAATGGTGAGAAACTAATTTTGCATATCATAGTGGTTGTGAGAGCCTGATTAGGGCCATGAAGATGGGGGTATAGCCAAAACGAACGCTATTGGGAAATGAATAATCCTTGTGAAGGCGCTCGTTAGAAGTGGTTTCCCGCCCCCCATTGGTTATGCCGGTAAATGATGATGACTATATGCGGTCATAATGTTGGCCGCTGTAGAGTCATGTCTTTATTTATAGTGGGATTGGACGCGGACGAAATGAGCTGGCAGGTCGACAGCGGTACGTTGATCGAATTGATCAGCGAAGATCTTCGAAAAGAAGCCAACGACAACCTTGCCGCTGACCGAACCAAACTGGTTGATCAGGTCCTCAGGGCGAGCTCAGCCGCGTCAGAAAAGGGATTATGGTCACTCGCCGAGTTGTTCCGCGAATGGGCGTACGAGTTGCATTGCGGGCCGCAGTCGTCGCTCTATCCGGCCGGCGGCGGAGATTCCACGTTTCCACGATAGAATTCCACTTTGTCGCGTCCGGCCTGTTTCGCGCGGTACATCGCGTCGTCGGCGTTCTTCGATAAGGTGAGGGCATCTCCGCCGTCTTCAGGAAAAACCGCGATGCCGATGCTGGAGGAGATCGTGATCAACCGTCCGGCCACGTCGTAGGGGTGGCCGATGGCTTGACGAAGCTTTTCGGCGACCTGGAAAGCGTCTTCGCGCGAACAAGGCGACGGCAGAAGCACGACGAATTCATCGCCGCCGATTCGGGCGACGGTATCGGAATTTCGAATGCTGCGACGCATGCGCGACGACACTTCTCTCAGCAGAAGATCGCCGACATCGTGTCCGTGGATGTCATTGACGGGTTTGAATTTGTCGAGATCGACGAACATCAGGGCGATCATCTGCCGGTCGCGTTTCGCCCTGGCGATGGCCAGATGCAGCCGATCCGAAAATAAAATCCGGTTGGGAAGATTGGTCAGCGGATCGTGCTGGGCCATGTGGCGGATTCTTTCCTCGGTCGCCCGCCGCTCGGAAATGTCTGAAATGGTGCCGATCATTCTCTGGGCGATGCCGTCGCCGTCTCGGCTCACCACCATGCCGCGGACCGACATCCAGCGCCAATTTCCGTCGGTCCAGCGTATCCGGTGTTCGCTCAGATAGATTGGAGTCGTTCCGGCGAGGCATGCCTGAAGGCTTGCTCGTTCGGCCTTCAGATCATCGGGATGAATGCGCGAAATCCACCGCTCGAGGCCGCTCCGGCGATCATGCTCGTCATGCCCGAGGATCTCCCTCCATCGTTCGGAATAGCGTAAGTCGCCCGTCATGATATGCCAATCCCAGACGCCGTCTCCGGCACCCTCAAGGGCGAATTTCCAGCATTCCTCGCTTTCCTTCAGTTCGCGGGTCATCGTCTCGGCGATGCGCTGGGCCCGCATCTGCGCCGTGGCCATCTGCCAACTGACCAGGGTGAGCAGGGCGCCGATGCCCAGTCCGGCCAGGGCCACCAACGCCGATTTGTCCTTGCCGAACAGGCTCGCGAATGTCGGTGTGCCGCTCACGCTGACCGTCCAGGTATGTCCGGCGATCACCACGAACTCGCTGGACGAAAGTCGGCGTTCGGATATCGGGGGAACTTGAGCGTTGGATGGAAACAGGCGTGTCGCATCGGATGGCTGAACACCATCGAAAATTTCCGTGACGATCCCCTCCAGTCCGTCTCCGTAGAGGCTGGCCATCAGATCGTTCATCCTGAAAAGGGTGAGAATCCAGCCGATGGTATTTTGACGGCGATCCTGGACGCTGTCGCGCGGAGCCCCCTGCGGAAAAATGGGCAAGACCAGTAGAAATCCGGGTTCGAGGTCGCCAGGCGGTTGCAGCGCGTTAAAAATTTTTCCGGACAACGTGATCTGTCCAGACTCCCGGGCCTGGTCCATCGCTTGCCGGCGAGGGGCCTCGGTATAGGGATCAAACCCCAGCATCTGCGGGTTTCTTCTGACCGTGGGTTCGATCTGGGTGATGGGGGTGTAGACGGGTCTTTGCCCTTCCGGCCATATATGAAAATCGGGATGCCCGCCAAGGCGCATCTGCCGCACGAAATCATCGGCCTTGTCGATGGGCACGAGGCGCGTCAGTTCGATTGCCTGAAGGCCTGCAAAGTCGGCGCCCAGCTGCAAGGCCTGGACATAGGTGGTGAAATCGCCGCGTTGAAGATCGTCGGTGGCGGCGAACAGTCCTTGTATGCCGCGTGCGATTTCCTCATAGGAGGCCATGCGCTGCTCGATGCGGCTGATGGTCTGTTGAAGTTGAAAATCAAGGATGGATTGCAAGTCCCGCTGGGACGTTTCTCTTTCATTCCGCCACGCAAGATAGGTGGCAGCCAGAGATATTGTGAATACAAGGAATGGATATAATTTCACCCTTAGATTTTTCACTGTATATCTCAAATATTAATCATTGCATCTGCGATTTCTTTCGGAAGATATTTCAATAATATCCCGTATAATGTTCCATCAGATCTCATTTCATCGACTATTTTTCTCCATTTTTTCTGTTCTTCGTCTGAAACAGATTTTTTTGACATGATCAATCCATGCGGAATAGACGGATCATCGAATTCCAGGATTGTCGTTATTTCTCGAATACGGTCTTGCTGCAAAACCGGATAATCGAAAGGTTCGACGATCATTCCCTGGATCTGGTTGTTCAGCAGTGTTTCGTAGAGGGGGGCGAGGCCCGTGGCGTAAATGACGCGGCGTTCCTCTTGCAGTCTGTCGACCATGCGGTTGGCGTTTTCGCCGAAGCGGAAACTGCGGATAACGCCCAGCCGCAGGCGGTCGCCGCGTTCGAAGTCCGCTATGCGGCGGACGTCCGTGTCATTGCGCAGGAGAAGATAATATTTATTCGAGAAATACCAGGCGAAGGCCGCGAAGCGGTTGCGTTCGGCATTGGCGATGCCGGACAGACTGAAATCCATCGCCCCCGATTCGATCAGTTGCCAGATCCTGGCCCTGGGCATCACCAGGGTCGTGATGGCGCAGCCGCTGCGGCGAATCAGTTCGTCGCTTAAATCCTTGTCGATTCCGCTATCGGTCTCGGCCGAATAGAGCAGGCCATGTTCATGCAGGCCAAGCGTGAGGGAGCGTGAGCAGTCAGGGGAATCGGTTGCCGCGCGCGGAGTGCCACCCCCGGCCGACAGGATGAGTGCCACCAACAGGATTCGCGACGCGCGCAGCATGAAAAGGTGATCTCCCCCACGACCATAACGAGGGTAAAGCCCTTTTCTTCGGAAACCTAGCATTGCGACTCAATCCACGACGCGATTCGGGCATGTCGTCAAAAAAGACATGCCCGAATACATCCCATCCGAAGCCGGGACTTTCAGCTCAAACGGCGTTCGGGATCAGAAGGCGGGGATGACGGCGGAGCCAAAACGTTCCTTGATAAAGGCCTTGATTTCCGCCGACTGATAAAATTTGACCAGCTTGATCAGCGCCGGCTTGTCCTTGTCGGCGGTGCGCACGGCGATGATGTTGGCATAAGGCGAGTCGGTCTTCTCGAGTACCAGGGCATCGCGATCCGGTTTCAGGCCCACTTCGATGGCATAGTTGGTGTTGATGGCGGCCGCTGTCACGTCGTCGAGCGAACGCGGCAATTGCGCGGCCGGCAATTCGACGATCTTCAGTTTTTTCGGGTTGCCGACGATGTCGAGCGGGCTTGCCTTGATGCCGGCGTCCGGGCGGAGCGTGAGCAGGCCATTGGCTTGCAAAAGCAGAAGCACGCGCCCGCCGTTGGTCGGGTCGTTCGGAATGGCGACCTTGTCGCCTTCCTTCAGGTCAGCCAGGGATTTGATCTTCTTCGAGTAGATGCCGATCGGAAAGATCACGGTCTTGGCGATCGACGTCAGCGGATAGCCGCGGTCTTGAACCTGGGCGTCGAGGAAGGGTTGATGCTGGAAGGAATTGGCGTCCAGGTCGCCGTTGACCAGGGCAGCGTTGGGCAATTGATAATCGTCGAATTCGATGATCTTGATATCAAGTCCGTCCTTGGCGGCCAGCGCCTTGACCTGTTCGAGAATTTCGGCATGCGGTCCACCGGTGGCGCCGACCTTGATGGTTTCGGCCTGGGCGAGGGGGATGGAGGCGGCAAAAAATACAAAAGCCGTCAGTATATTTTTTAAAAAGCGGGAAGTCATGGCCACTCTCCATGTGAATTAAGGTGCTGTGGTAACGTGCGGCGGGAGGGCAGGTCAAGCCCCTTCGTATTTTTGGTTTCCAACGGCTTGGATTCCTCGGGCGCCTCGTCCCGAACGATCGGTCGGCTGCTGTCAGAGCTTCTCATACGAAATCTCGGTGATCGGAACCGATCACCTCTGCCCTCAATCGCCGGGCGGGTTTCTCCGAAACCCTGGGCTTCGCGCCAACGATGGCGCGGGCCCTCAAGGGGCCAGCCAAGCCTCCATCCTCATCGAGGCTTGGTATCAGATGCCCGATGGCCGCTCATCGCCGCGCCGGCATTCCTCGGCAATCGGGCGCAGACCGGCGAGGCCAGCAGGGAGATCGCCGTTACGACCAGGAAGGCCGTGGTGAAATCCGCGAGAGCAGCATGCTGACGCCCCGAGGCCAGGACCGACAGATGCAGCGCCGCGGCCGATACGCAGATGCCGAGTGACAGCATCAATTGCTGGAAGGTCGTGTAAAAGCTGATCGCGTCTCCCATCCGCTGGCTGGGGATGTCGGCATAGGCGATGGTGTTGTAGGCGGTGAATTGCAGCGACTGGAAAAAGCCGCTGACCAGCAGGACGCCGTAAATGGCCGCCAACGGCCATTCGGGACGGAAGGCCGCGCAGAGGGCGACGCAGCCCGTGGCAAAAAGTCCGTTCCAGACCAAGGTGGCGCGAAAACCGAAACGCCGCAGAATGGGTGTGGCCGACGCCTTCATGAGGAGCGATCCGGCGGCGCCGGCGAAGGTGATCAGGCCGCTATGCGCCGCCGACATGCCGAACCCCAATTGCATCATCATCGGCAACAGGAAGGGGAGCGCCCCGCCCGTGATACGGGTCAGAGAGCCGGCAATGACCGAAAGGCGGAAGGTCTGGATGCGCATCAGGCGAATGTCGAGGATCGGCGCCGGATGGCTTTTGGCATGCAGCAGATAAATGCCGCCGCCGACCAGCCCGATGCCGATGAGCGAAAGGGTGGCGTAGGGCGACGTCACACCCCGGCTGATCATTTCCAGGCCGAACATCAGGCAGGCCAGGGACACGCCGGAGGTGACCAGGCCCAACCAATCGAAACGGGCGCGGATTGGTTCGCTTTCGTCCTTGATATAAAGGAGCGCCAGGACGACGCCGGCCAGACCGATGGGAATGTTGATATAGAAGATCCAGCGCCACGACAGATAGGTGACGATGGCCCCTCCCAAGGGCGGACCCAGCACCGGACCGATCAGCGCCGGCACCAGGAACCAAGCCATGGCCGCGATCATTTCCTCTTTCGGAACGCTGCGAAACAGGATCAGGCGGGCCACCGGAACCATCAAGGCTCCCCCAAAGCCCTGCAGCAGCCTGGCGATCACCAGGACGGGCAGATTGCCGGCCTGGCCACAAAGAATCGAGCCCAGGGTGAAAATGGCGATGGCGGAACAGAAGACCTTGCAGGCGCCGAATCTGTCGGCGATCTTGCCACTGGCCGGAATGAAGATCGCCAGGCTGAGCAGATATGAGGTCAGGGCGACGCTCATATAAAGCGGCGAGATATGAAAGGTCTGGGCCATGGTCGGCAAGGCCGTGGCCAGGACGGTCCCATCCAATTGCTCCATGAACAAGGCGCTGGCGACGATCAGGGCCGTCGTTCGGAAATGCGGCGTGTTCGGCATGTGGGGATCGGAACTCTGGCTATTTTGTGACGGAGCATGTTCCGCCGGATTGCAAAATAGCGCCTTCCTTATCGCGCGCAAGGATGGGCGCCGCATGACAGCTTTGTCGGAATTACCGGACCAGCAGATCGGCCAGAAAACGCCCCGCCTCCTCGATGGCCTGGCGGCCCTCGCTCAGCATCGGCGCATAGGCTTGCCAGACATGGACCATGGCGGGCCACACGTCCAGGCGGACTTTCACGCCGGCATGCGCGGCCCGCGTGGCCAATCGGGTGGCATCGTCGAGCAGCAGTTCGTCCGAGCCGACCTGGATCAGGAACGGCGGAAGTCCCCCCAGACGCGCATAAAGGGGCGAGGCGAGCGGAGTTTGCGCATCGCGCCCGGCGAGATAGGCGTCCTGATAAATCTGGAGGACCTGCCGCGTCATGCGCGGGTCGGCGGCCGCCTTGCTTTCAAAAGAGTCGCCGGCGAGAGCGAGATCGACCCAGGGTGAAAACAGGCAGGCGCCGCGCGGGAGGGGGGCGCCTGAGTCACGAAGGGCCGCGAGGCAGGAAATGACCAGATTGCCACCCGCAGAATCCCCCGCCAGAACGATGGAATCGGCGGAAACGCCCTGTTCGAGCAGCCAGCGGTAAGCCGCAAGGCAGTCGTCGAGAGCCGCGGGAAAGGGATGCTCCGGCGCCAGGCGATAGTCGATCGAGAGTGCCCGGGTTCCAGCCGCCTTCGCCAAGTCTCCGGCAAGTCCGCGATGGGTCTTGTGATTGCCGATGACAAACCCACCGCCATGAAAGAACAGCAAGGTGCGCGATAAAGACGCTCCGGGCGGTGTCAGCCAAGCGGCCGCACGGTCGCCGATATGGATCTCTTGGAATTCGATATCGGCCGCAATGGGCATCGCGGCCATGAAAATCTCGAAATTCCGCCTGGCCTCGGCGACCGTGGGAATCGGCTGATCGCGTCGCGCCAGCCAAATGGCGCGCAGAGAGTTCAGTTCTTCCTGGCTCATGCTTTTGGCAGACCGTGAATAGGAAAACGGATGGAAGTCTCAACCCAGAAGATATGACTTGATCAACGTCGCGCTGGCCGACTGAATCATTTCCTGGACGACGGTGTGGGCCTTGACCACGGACGTCATGTCTCCGGTGATGGAGGCGGTGCCGGCGGTGGTGTCGGAATTGCTCCAATCGCCCGGCGTGGACAGTCCAAGGCTGGCGGCATTGCCGGCGGCGCCGTTGATGGTGCTTGAAGATTGATCGAGCGAATCGTAAAGCGTCTGATAGCTCTCCAGCGCCTGGGCGCGCGCGGTGGTGCTGGTCGTCGTCAGGGCGGACTGGGCCGTCTTGGCCATGGCATTGAGAGTACTGCCGAGAGCGGCGAGATTTTGAGCCGTCTGCCCTGAATCGCTTCCGCCCAGCAACGCATTGGTGACGGCGTTGCGTAATGAAGGCGTCGTGGTGGCGTCGGAAAGAAAAGGCGACAGCCGGTCACTTGATGTGGCGCTTTGGCCGCTCACGCCGAGCAGCTGGCTGCCGATGGCGTTGCCGAGGTCGGCGACATCGCTGACCGTCGTCTTTCTTTTGCTGGCCGCCCCGCCGCTCAGGATGGAACTCCCCAGTGAATTGAGGAAAGCGCCGGTGGTCGGAACGCTCGACGCCGCATCGGACATATTTGCCAACCCTGGCTAAAGGAATACTCGGATCATAGTGATCCTAACTCCAGGGGCTGTCCAGATACAACAAACCGGCCGCCGGGGCGCCCCGGCGGCCGGTAGTCATGTTCCAATGCACTGAAGACGTTAGTAGGGGGCGGGCATATTCGGATCCGGCGCCGGAACCGCTCCGGGCGGCGGAGCGTAGACGACGCCCGGAGGAGGGGCGTAGATCACTGCGGGTGGCGGAGCGTAGACAACCGGGGGTGGTGGCGCGGCATAGATGACCGTCGGGTGGACGACGACCGGCGCCGGCGGCTGGACGACCTGATTGCCCTTGGCATACATGCATTGCGAATAGGCGTTGTCGTACTGCTGCTGAATGGTGGATTGGGTATGGTTCGACCCGCTGGCTCCGATCGCGGATCCCACGACGGCGCCACCCGCCGCACCGACGCCGGCCCCCTTTCCGCCGCCGACCGCGGCGCCGAGACCGGCACCGAGCGCGGTGGTCAGCAAGCCGGCGCCGACGGCGCGCTGGTTGGCTTCCTCGGCCTGACCGCTGACTTGTTGGGTGGCGTATTGCTTGCAGGTCGCCTGTTCCTGGGCAAAGACATCGAACGGTTTATTATTAGCGGGCATGACCTGTACCGTCGGACCGAGAGGTGTGGCTGCGCAACCTTCGAGGAGAAGAAGGGCTGACAATCCCGCCGCTGCCGCTTTTAATTTATATGCCATAGTCCTACGCCGATTTTTACGGCGCCTCCGTAAACTCTGTTCGCATCGGATATCATTCTCCCTTGAAAAGGTGACGAGAAAATGGCGGCTTGGTTACAAGTTGTTTCAGGGTAGAGGGGGAATTAATAACATTAAAAATATGTTAAAACTATAATTTAACAATTTTTGTTTCTCAAACTACTAAATTAGTGATCTAATAACCGTCGTTGTGAACGATTGAGGAGGTGTTCCATGTCGGAGATCGGCAAGGACGCGAGAGAGTCAATCGGAGATGGCATTTGCCCCCGCTTCGATCTCTGCGGTCGATGCATTCTGGTCGTTGGCGGGCGGCATCAGCATGTTTCGCATCTGCGGCGTATGGTGGAAGAATTCAACGGCTGTTTCGTCCACCATGACGGCGGTACGGAGCAAAGCATGAGCAAGCTCGCCAACCTGTTCGGGCGGGCCGACGCGGTGCTCTTCCCCGTCAAATGCATCAGCCATGCCGCGCAAAGCAAGGTCAAGACGCTATGCCGCCGCTACGACAAGCCTTTCGTACCGCTTCGAAAGTCGGGTATGGAGGCTTATATCGAGGCACTGGAATCGTTGGCTGACGGTCGTTTGGCGGGGTAAATCGCGAGCGACGACTCTGACGATTCAGTGTGAATGTCGCGCGCTGTCGGCTGAATGATTTTTCTGCCGCAGGTCGTGCCGTCCGCACTGAAAGGCGACAGTGTGGCTGTGATCATGGCGGCGTGGTCGAAGCCGGGCAACCAACTGGCCGTCCGCATGATTGCGCAGCGCAGGAGCGATTTTCCGTCGCTCCTGCGGCGTGCCCATTTTTCGGCCCGCTCGGCGCAACGGCGAAGCGCCAGCCGGCCATATTGCTTCTTAAGTTCCGGGTGATCCTGGAAGAAGAGGGCGAGAGCCAGATTGTAATCGTGCAAGACTTGCTGTTCGCGGGCAATTCCGATCCGTTCGGAAGTGTCGGTTGGGCCATAGGCCGTCATCTTGTCGAGCAGAATGAACGGTCCAAGCAAAGCAAGTCGGAGTGCAAGCGAGAAGTCTTCGGTGAAAACCCGTGGATCGCAACCGCCGCCGGCGCGCACGGCGGCCGTGCGGAATAAGCTCTGACTCAAGCCCGTGATGGTCTGATCGATGACGATGGCCAGAGGGTCTTCGATCAGACTTACGGATTTCCGGTTGTCCACCGTGAAGGCGACCTCGCTGATATCGCCGTAATAGGCCTTGCGGCTATAGGCGGCGACCGCTCCCGTGCTGTCGAGGCATTCCAGAAGCTGGTCCGTGGCGAATGGGGCCAAGATATCGTCACAGCCCAGAAATTTCAGATAGTCGCCGGTGGCATAGGAGATGCCGGTGTTGGCGCATCCCGCCGGGCCGGTATTGTCTTGGCGGATATAGACGCAGTTGCTCCAATGCTTCGTCATGGCTTTGACGAGATTGAACGAACCATCGGATGATCCGTCATCGATGAAGATGAATTGTCGTTCGTGTGTCGGCGCCTGCCTTTCCAGGGCGGCGATGGCGCCCAGCAGATATCGGCTTTTGTTCTGGAGTGGGCAGACGAAGGAAATGGACGGCATCGGCGGCTGCTTTCTTGTCGACACGCCGGCGACGGTCCGCCGCCGGGCATTCATTCGACAGGAAGTATCGCGCTTTTGCTTTTCAGACTGATTGCCTGCGGTGAACCCTTTGGTAACAGTTGATTTCGTTTTGCGGTCCCATCGATCAGGCTTTGCCGCGAGGAACCTTCTTGTTGAGCCGGCGGGCTATCAGATCGCCGGCGCTTTGCACGGCCTGGACGAGGACGATCAGGACGACGACCACGGCGAGCATCACTTCCGGCTGGAATCGTTGATAGCCATAGCGTATTCCCAGATCGCCCAGGCCGCCGCCGCCCACCGCGCCGGCCATGGCCGAATAGCCGATCAGGCTGACCACGGTGATGGTAATGCCCGCCACGATGCCGGGCCAGGCTTCCGGTAGGAGAACCTTGGTGACGATCTGCCAGGGGGAGGCCCCCATGGCTTCCGCCGCTTCGACCAGGCCGGCATCGACCTCGCGCAGCGAGGATTCGGCTAGGCGTGCGACGAAAGGCGTGGCGGCGATGGTCAGGGGCACGGTGGCGGCGGCCGTTCCGATCGAGCTGCCGACGATGAGGCGGGTCACCGGAATGATGGCGATCAACAGGATGATAAAGGGCGTCGAACGGGTGGCGTTGACCACGGCGCCCAGAATCCGGTTGATCGGCTTGTTCTGAAGAATCTGTCCGTTTCCCGTCACCACCAGGACGACGCCCAGCGGCACGCCGGCCAGAGCCGCCAAGCCGGCGGAGATGCCGACCATGAAAATGGTTTCCTTGAGGCCGTCAAGCAACAGCCCGATGAGCATCGGCGACATGGCCGAGAACCTCCACGCGAAGATTGTTATCACGGATATGGTCGATGACTTCCTGCACCGCCTGGGGCTGGCCGACGGCTTCGACGACGATGTTTCCGTAGGGAGCGCCTTGAATATACTCCACATTCCCCTGGAGGATGTTGAGCAGCACGCCGTAGCGTTGCACCACTTCGGAGATGATCGGACTGTTGGCCGTGGGGCCGGTGAAGACGATGCGCAGGACGACGTTGCCCTGGGTCAGCGGGGTTGCCTGCAGGCGTTCAATCAACATCGATGGCAGCGGGCGATCAATGACGTCGCTGACGAATCGGCGGGTGATTTCGGCCTGGGGCGCGGTGAAAATCTCGAAGACGGTGCCCTGTTCGACGACGCTGCCCTGATCAAGGACGGCGACGCGATCGCAGATTTCCTTGATGACGGGCATTTCGTGGGTGATCAGGACGATGGTAAGGCCAAGCTTGCGATTGATGTCCCGCAGCAGGGCGAGGATCGACTTGGTGGTTTCCGGATCGAGGGCCGAGGTCGCCTCGTCGCACAGCAGAACCGCCGGTTTCGAGGCCAGGGCGCGGGCGATGCCGACACGCTGCTTCTGGCCGCCGGAAAGCTCCGAGGGATAGCGATCCCGTTTGTCGGTGAGGCCGACAAGATCGAGCAGTGGGGTTACTTCCCTGGCGATCTCCGCCTTGCTTCGACCGGCCAGTTCGAGGGGAAAGGCGACATTGTCGAAGACGGTGCGCGAAGACAGCAAATTGAAGTGCTGAAAAATCATGCCGATTTCCCGCCTCGCTTCGCGCAGGGCGGCGCCGCTCAATGACGAGATCTCGCGGCCGTTGACCGAGATGCGACCGGCGCTCGGCCGTTCGAGAAGGTTGATGCAGCGGACCAAGGTGCTTTTTCCCGCGCCCGACCGTCCGATGATGCCAAAAATTTCCCCTTGCTTGATCGACAGGGAGACGTCCTTCAGCGCCGCCGTCGGATTGTCTCCGGCCGAAAAGGTTTTTTGCAGGCCTTCGATTTCGATCATCTGACAATCCCGACACGAGGCCGGCCCAATCTGTAAACAAACATGGCAACTACCTTACGATCTTCGAGGGCTCGTCCGGAAACAACGGCGTCATCTCCGTGCGGGCCCTTCTCCGCCGGACAAGACGATCTTGACCCTTGGAAATCAGGTTCCAGATGGTATGGCTGACATTTCGGAACAAGGCATTGCGCCAAGGCGTCGGTCACGCGGCCACACCCCGCCGGGATGATCCGTCAGGGAAACCCCATTCGTTCTGCGATCGGAACCGTATTTTACCGACCATGAATGTGTCAACGAAATGAAACGCATTGCGGAGATGTGATCTGTTCGGGGACATCGCTCGTCAAAGACGAGCCAATGCCTGATCCAGATCGGAGATGAGATCGGCGGCGTCCTCGATACCGATGGAAAGTCTGATCAGATTGGGGGTGATGCCAAGTTCGGCCCGGCGCTCGGCGGGCAGGGAGCCGTGACTCATACTGACCGGATGCCCGACCAGGCTCTCGACGCCCCCCAAACTTTCAGCCAAAGCAAAAATCTTAAAGGATTCAAGAACTTTAACAGTTTGTTTGGCGGTTGCCTTCAAGAAGACCGAGACCATTCCACCGCCGCCTTGCATCTGGCGGAGGGCCAGTTCGTGTTGAGGGTGGCTGGGCAGTCCCGGATAGAGTACGCGTTCGACGGCCGGATGATTTTCCAGCCAGCCGGCGACGGCCAGGGCATTCGCGGAATGTCGTTCGACGCGCAAGGGCAGCGTCTTGATGCCGCGCAAGCCCAGGAAGCTGGAGAAGGGATCGAGGATGCCGCCGGTGGCGTTCTGGATGAAGCTGACTCGATTCTGCAAGTCGGCATCCCCGCCGACCACCACGGCGCCGCCGATGATATCGGAATGACCGCCGATGTACTTGGTCACCGAATGCACCACCAGATCGAAACCATGCTGGAGAGGGCGCTGAACGGCCGGCGAGGCGAAGGTGTTGTCGGCCACGGTGAGGATGCCGTGCTTCCTGCCCAAGGCGGCGAGGGCCGAAAGATCGGCCAGCTTCAGCAAGGGGTTGCTGGGGGTTTCGACCCAGAGAAGGGCGGTCCGGGGAGTAATCGCCGCTTCGATGGCGTCGGGATCGGAGAAATCGACGTGGGTGAGGGCCAGATTGGCCGAATGGGCCCGGATGCGGTGAAACAGGCGCCATGTGCCGCCGTAGAGGTCGTCCGAGGCGACGATATGGCTGCCGTGTTCCAACAGGTCGAGGATGGCGGCTTCGGCCGCCAGACCCGAAGCGAAGGCGAAGCCGGCGGAGCCGCCTTCCAATTCCGCCAGGGATGCCTCGAAAGCCGCGCGGGTGGGGTTTTGCGAGCGGGCATATTCCCATCCCGTGGTCACGCCGGGCGAACTTTGCACGAAGGTCGAGGTGGCGAAGATCGGCGGAATGACTGCGCCGGTCGACGGCTCGGGCTTTTGGCGGCCATGGATGGCCCGCGTGGACAGACCTTGCGGATGGGACGTGGTTTTTTTTGCGATTTTATTCATATCAGTCGACCTTGCGGCGCAAGTGGTTGATGAGGTCGATACGGGTGATCAGACCCAGGAACTGGCCCGATTCCAACACGATGGCGACATGCCCTTTATCGAAGACGGCGATCAGTTCGGTGAGCGGCGCCCGGACGTCGATGGTTTCGATGCGAGGCGTCATCGCGCTTTTCACCGGTTCGGAAAAATGGCCGTGGTCGTTGAATACGGCCAGCAGAACATCCGATTCGTCCAGGATCCCGACGACCTTCCCGTCGTCCAGCACGGGCAATTGGGAAACGTCGTAGAGTTTCATCCTGGCGTAGGCGACGTTCAGAGTGTCTTCGGAGCCGACGGTGATCGCCGCGCCCTCGTCATGACGACGCGTGACGAGATCGCGCAGATCGCCGTGACGCGGACGCTCGATGAATCCCTGATCGGTCATCCAGAAGTCATTGAACATCTTGGAAAGGTATTTGTTGCCGCTGTCGCAGATCAGCGTGACAACCCGCTTGGGACTGCTTTGTTCGCGGCAATAGCGCAGCGCGGCGGCGACCAGCGTGCCGGAGGAGGACCCGGCCAGGATACCTTCCTTGCGCAAAAGATCCCGGGCGGTTTCGAAGCTTTCCCGGTCGGAAATGGCATAGCCTTTCCGGACACCGGCGAAATCGGCGATCGGCGGGACGAAATCCTCGCCGATTCCCTCGACCAGCCAGCTTCCCGCCTCACCGGGGTGGCGCCCTTCGATCACGTCGAGAAGAACCGAGCCGGCCGGATCGGCCAGGACGATTTCGGTCTTTGGCGAGACTTTGCGGAAGAACCGGTTGATACCGGTCAGGGTGCCCGACGAGCCGACGCCGCAAACGACGGCGTCGATGTCATGGTTCATCTGCCGCCAGATTTCCGGCGCGGTGGAGGTTTCATGGGCCAGCGGGTTGGCCGGGTTGGCGAATTGGTTGACGAAGACGGCCCCGGGAGTCTGCCGGGCGATCCGTTCGGCCAGATCCTGATAATAGTCCGGATGGCCTTTGCCGACATCCGAACGCGTCATCACGATGTCAGCCCCCATCGCCTTTAAATGAAAGACTTTTTCCCGGCTCATCTTGTCCGGAATGACGAGGATCAGGCGATATCCCTTGATCGCGGCGACCAACGCCAGCCCCAGGCCGGTGTTGCCGGCGGTGGCTTCCACCAGGGTGCCGCCCGGCTTCAGGCGTCCTTCCTTTTCAAAGGCGGTGATCATCGACAGCGCCGGTCGGTCCTTGATCGAACCGCCGGGATTTTGGTTTTCCAGTTTGACGAACAGACGGCTATTGCCGGTGTCGAGCCTTGTCAACTCGACCAGCGGCGTATTGCCGATGAGATCGAGGAGATGCGCGGCTCCAGCCGTAGCCGCCGGAAGAGGCGACGTCAGTGTCCCGGTGCTCATGACAGCTCCATATATCTACATTTCAAATGATATTAATCCGGAAATTAAAACACAACACCAATATACATTTTTACATAATAACAAATTATATTTGTTAAATATGGGTGGGATAAAGCCATCCCCGGGTGACGCGTTTCCTGGGGATGGCTTGCCGGTGCGGGAAAAGTTCAGGAGCCGGTGTTGATGTGAGGTCTGGGTTCGCTGATGGTGAGAAGCAGCAGGAAGGTGGTGAAGGAACAGGCGGAGAGGAACAACCAGACCTCATCCCAACCGTATCGGTCGAGAATGATTCCGGTGAGGAGAGCCATGCAGGCGCCGCCCAGTTGCCCGCCGGTATTCACGATGGAGCAGGCAATGGGGTAGGCTTTCTTCGTCGTCAGTCCCATTGGATAGACCATGTAGGCGGAAAAGCCCAGATTGAGCAGGATGCCCGTGACGAACAGCAGTCCTCCCAGAAGATAAGGGTCGTTTGGCGCATGGACGAGACCGTACATCATGATCGTGGTGCTGAGCGCGGTGATCATCATGTTGGGTTTACGGCGCTTGTCGATGACCTTATCCGAAATGAAACCACCGACGATGTTGCCGATCACCGCGCCGATCCAGGGAGCTGCGGCGACAAGTCCCATGTTCATGACCGAGAAATGCTTAACCGTCATCAGATAGGTCGGTATCCATGCCAGAAGAACGTTGACGATGCCGATCATGAAGAAATAGCCCAGCGTACTGCCCCAAATGTCCCAGGAGGCGAAGACTTCGTTGGTGTCGTCCAAAAGCGTGACGGGCCGGCTGCGGATAAGTTTGTCCAGCCATGCCAATGACCTGGTCGGCGAGGAATGCCGGACGTCCTGCGTCGTTTCCTTTCGAGCCGTCTCGGTGATGAAGGCTAATTCGGAGGCCGAGCAATGAGGGCTTTCCGAAGGGTGGTTGGTGACGAGGAAATACCAGGCGACCGAAAGAAGAAGGCCGGGTAAGGAAAAGACGAAAAAAATCTCTCGCCAGCCGAACATCATGATGACGACGGAGCAGACCGGCGGGACGATGACCGGGCCGAATTTCACCGCGGCCAGGAACAGTCCGGTGGCCGTTCCCTTTTCCTGAGGGGGAAACCAATTGTTGATGGTCGAGGTGATGCCCACCGGCAAGGGGCCCTCGGCCAGTCCGAGGCCGAACCGGCAGATCTTCAACATCAAGGCTGATCCGACGGTTCCGATCATGCCTGTGAAAAGGGACGTCATGATCATCGAGAAGGAAAAGATCTTGCGGACGCGGAATTTGCTATAGGCGAAACCGGAGGGAATTTGCGCGATCGCATAGGCGAAGAGGAACAGGCTGGACAGCGCGCCCGCCTCCGTGTTCGTCATATGAAATTCCTGCCTGATGAAGGGCAGGGCGACTCCGAGATTAGCGCGATCGGCCGCCGCGACAGTGTAAATGACGAAGATAAGTCCGCCGATAAACCAACGATATCTGCTCGTCTTTTTGGAAGAAGACGCAATAATGGCGTCATTTGTTATGATGGACATTTGGTTTCCTCTTCACGTATCGTAAATCAACCGTTTATTGTTGATTTACTTATTGTTTTTATTTTTGACGTGAAGTTCCGTTAATGAGAATGGCGTATAAGCAATGGTGAAACATTATCTTATCCATTCTATTTTAAAAACGGACACTCCACGGGTCGGCGATATCGATTCCCTTTTTAAGAATCGATGCAGCTGTGGGCCAAAGCTTTGGCTATCCAGGATTGTTCGGGATTCCCCGTGGCGATTTCCGCTTTGATGGCATCTTCGCAGGCGGCGGTTTCCCTGGCTTTTGCAATCAGCTCCCCGGCGATGTCCCGCGGAAAACTGACGATGCCGTCCTCGTCCCCGACGAGAACGTCGCCCGGTTCGATGACTTGTCCCCCGACGGCGACAGGTACGTTGATTTCACCTGGTCCGGATTTGTAGGGGCCGCGATGGGTATTCCCGCGCGCATAACAGGGAAACTCGCCTTTTTCGAAGGTGGCGACATCCCGGATGGCGCCGTTCACCACGAAACCGGCACAACCGCGCTGTTCGGCGTAGAGCTTCATCAACTCGCCGATGACGGCGTTGTTGGTGTCACCTCCCAGATCTACGACCAGCACATGGCCCGGTTGCAGCATGGTCAGGGCTTTGTAGATATAGACATTGTCGCCCGGCCGGGTTTTGACCGTGAAGGCGGTGCCGAGCAGCTTTCCCCGGCGGCTATAGCGGGTCAGCCCGACGATTCCGACGCTACGGCTGAGATTGTCACTGAGATGGGGCGTGGCGATGGGGCGGAGCGCCTCGATGATCTCCCTGTCGACCGGAGTGGCCGCCGGAAAGATCCTTTGTCCGATGAATTGCATGGTTTCTTCCCTTTTTTACATCTCCGAGATCCGGCATCGGACCTTGGGAGCCATGACTTGCGTCATAGCGTTGGGAAGACGTTAGCGCTGCTCATCTAGGCGGAATAGCGATATAAAATTATGGTAATTGATCGTATTTTTTCATATTTCGTTAGGTGTGGCGAATGATCACGTTCAAACAGTTGGAGGCTATTTATTGGATAGGACGGCTTGGTGGTTTCGACGCCGCCGCACGCCAACTGAACACGACCCAGTCGGCTGTTTCAAAAAGGGTGCAGGAGTTGGAGACGGCGTTGCAGGTCGCCTTGTTCGAGCGTTCCGGCAGGGTTTCGCGCCTGACCGAGAAAGGCGTCGAATTGCAGGCCTTCGCCGGCGAGTTGCTGGACCGCCGCGATCTGGTCGTCGAACAGATGAGCGCCAGGACGGCCGTCGTCCGCAGGTTCCGGCTGGGAGTGACCGAGTTGACCGCCTTGACGTGGTTGCCGCGTCTGGTCGACGAGATCCGTCGGAGCTACCCGCGGGTCACCCTGGATGTCGAGGTGGAGTTGAGCGCCACGCTCCGCAAGCGTTTGGCCGAGGACACCATCGATCTGGTGATCGTGCCCGAGGAGCATGACGATCCCCGCTTCATCATCCGTCCCCTGGGAGCCGTCACCAACGATTGGATGTGTACTCCGGGGTTGATCGACGGCCGGCGCGAAATGTCGCTGGCCGACCTTAGCCGTTATCCGTTGTTGACGCAGGGCGAGGCTTCGGGAACGGGAAAGTTCTACATGGGATGGCTCAGGGCCAATGGCCTTGGTCCGGAACACGTCATCTCCAGCGACAATCTGATCGCACAGATTGGTCTCACGGTATCGGGATTGGGCATCAGCTATCTGCCCAGAGGATGCCTGGGGCATCTTGTCGAACGAGGTGTTCTTCAGGTCGTCAAGACCGTCCCCAGCCTTCCCCCTGTTGCTTATGTCAGCCTTTATCGCTCAGATCGCGTAAGGGGAATCAACCGGGAGATTTCGCAGATGACCGAAATATGCTGCGATTTTTCCGCGCTTCTGTTTCAGCAATGACGGTGCGGCAGCTTGCATTATGTTAAACTGATGTACTTTTGATAAAACAACAGTGTATTGATGTTCTATGGAAGCCAGCCGGTCAAATGGGACGGCGCCACCTGGACGAGGATCAAGGAAAAGCATGTCGACGACCAAAGACCCCAGTTGTTCCGAGTGCGGATTGCTCAATTGCTATCGGCAGGACAAGAAATTTCCCGACTTTTGCCTGACCGAGGCGCTCGATCCGGCTGAGATCGCGGAAACGGTCGAGAACTACCGTGGCGACGGGCTGGATGCGAAACTGTTCCATGCGGCGGCCGAGGTGGAGGGGCTTTATTATGGAAAGCTCACCCGCGTCGAGGAAACCCTGGCCTTCGCCAAGCGGATCGGCGCCAAGCGGGTGGGCATCGCCACCTGCGTCGGTTTGATCGAGGAAACCAGAATTTTCGCCCGTTTCCTGCGTCAGGCCGATATCGAGGCCCATACGGTGCTTTGCAAGGTCGGCTCGGTCGATAAAAGCGAAGCCGGCATCGCCGAGGAATTGAAGGTAAAGCCCGGCAACATGGAGGCTTGCTGCAATCCGGTGCTGCAGGCGCGCATGCTAAACGCCCTGCATACCGGCCTGAACGTCATCGTCGGCCTGTGCGTCGGCCATGATTCCTTGTTCATCCGCCATTCCGAGGCGCCGGTGACCACCTTGATCGTCAAGGACAGGGTGCTCGGCCACAATCCGGCGGTGGCGCTTTATACCGCCAAGAGCTATTGCAGCAGGCTGTTTGACGAGGAAAGGGTCAAGGGGTTGTAATAGGCGGTCCATCAAGATCCGGAAGGAGTTCATCTTGCGCCGCCGTATTTACGTCACCTGTCCGCTTCCCCCCAGCGTCAAGGTTTTGCTGAGTGACGGTTGCGACGTCACTTTCGCCGGAGAGGAACGGGTCCCGACGGCCGAGGAGATCGTGTCCGGAACATTAGGCCACGACGCTTTGCTGGTGACGACGCCAACCCGCGTCGATCGTCCGCTGATCGAGCGGTTGCCGCCCAGCGTCAAGGCCATCGCCACCTATTCGGTGGGCAACGACCATATCGACGTCGACGCCGCCGCCGAGCACGGTCTGGCGGTGTTTTCCACGCCCGACGTGCTGACCGACGCCTGCGCCGAGGCGACGATGCTTCTGATGCTGGGGGCAGCCCGGCGCGCTACCGAGGCGATCGCGCTTTTGCGGGAAGGGCGATGGCAGGGCTGGACTCCGGTCCAGTTGAATGGCGTCGGATTGACGGGGAAACGGCTCGGTATCGTCGGCATGGGGCGTCTCGGCCGGGCGATCGCCGACCGTGCCCGGGCTTTCGGCATGGCTGTGGATTATCACAATCGCAGTCGTCTTGAACCCGGACTGGAGGCCGGGGCCGGCTATCATGCCTCCCTTGAGGATTTGCTGCGGGTGTCGCAATTTCTCGTGCTCGCCTGCCCGGCGACCGAGCAGACGCGCGGGCTTCTGAACGCCCGGCGCATCGGGTTGCTGCCGCCGGGCGCCATCGTGGTCAATATCGGACGCGGCAGCGTGGTGGTCGACGACGACCTGATCGCCGCGCTGGGCGACGGCCGGGTGGCTGGCGCCGGTCTCGATGTTTTCGATGGCGAACCGTCGGTGCATCCGGGTTATTTCCGCTTGCCCAACGTCTTCATGCTGCCCCACGTCGGCAGCGCCACCATCGAGACGCGCGAGGCCATGGGGCAGATCCTTCTCGATGGCTTGCGGGATTTCTGGGCGGGGAGGCCGGCGGTCAATCGGCTGGTTTGATCCGTCAGATTTTCACCTCTAGGTCAGTAGGCCGCCACGGCGCCGTCGCTGCGCGGATCGGTGGCGCCTTCCAGCATGCCGTCCGGGCGACGGACGATCATGCCGGCATGGCCCATCTGGCTGGTGAAGGCGGGAACCATCTCGATCGCGTGGCCGGCCATGCGCAAGGCGTCGACGAGCCCGGGATCGAAGCGTGATTCCAGCTTCAGGCTGACGCTGTCCTCGCCCCAGGTGCGGCCCAGCAGCCAGCGCGGGGCGGTGACCGCCTGCTGCGGCGTCTGTCGGAAGAAGGCGTAACGCGAGAAGATCGCCGCCTGGGTTTGCGGCTGCCCCTCGCCGCCCATGGTGCCGTAGACCAGGGTGCGTCCGTCGGTGAAGCGCGCCATGGCCGGATTGAGGGTATGAAAGGGCTTGCGTCCCGGTGTGAGGGCATTGAGCGCCTCGGGGGCCAGGGAGAAGCTGGTGCCGCGATTCTGCCAGGTGATGCCGGTCTGCGGCAGGACGAGGCCGGACCCGAATTCGAAATAGACGCTTTGGATCATGCTGACTGCCCGTCCGGCGGCGTCGATCACGCCCAACCAGACGGTATCTCCGCCGGCGGGCGGCGCCGGCCAGGGCAGGGCGCGGCGCGGATCGATGGCGTCGGCCAGGCGGTCGAGCGCATCCGGGGCCAGGCAGGATTGGGGATTCTCGACGGCGAAGGCGGGGTCGGTGACCACGCGGTCGCGCAGCAGGAACGCCTGTTTTGTGGCTTCGACGAGGCCATGCAGATGAGCGAAGCCTTCCGCCTCCTCCACATGCAGCCGCTCGAAGAGGGCGAGGATGGCCAGGGAGGCCAAGCCTTGTGTCGGCGCCGGTGTATTGAACAGCCGGGCCTCACGCAGGGGGACCTGGAGAGGCAGGCGTATTTTCGCGGCGTGGCGGGTCAGGTCTTCCGCCGTCAGCGGTGAGCCGGCGGCCATCAGATCCTCGGCGATCATGCGTGCGGTCTCGCCGTGATAGAAATCTTCCAGGCCCCGCTTGCCCAGGCGGCGCAAGGTGCCACCCAAGGTCGCCAGACGCATGACGCCTCCTTCCGCCGGGGGACGGCCGTCGTCGAGAAACTGTTCGGCGAAACCCGAGACCGGACTCAATTCGGCGAATTTTGCGGCGGTCAGTTCCGCTTGGCTGGCCGAAACGGCGAAGCCGCGTTCGGCGTAGTGAATGGCGTCTTCGAAGAGCCGGGACAAAGGTAGGGGGGGACCCCAATGGGCGGCGAGGCCGAGGGCCATGTCCCAACCGGACACGGTTCCGGCGACGGTGTTGGCCGCCAGCGGCCCCCGCCAGGGCATGGCGGTCCGCTCTCCATAGATTTCCCGCGACACGCCGAGTCCGGCGGCGCCGGAAGCGTCGATGGCCACCGGGTCGCAGTCCGGCTCGGCGATCAGCCAAAAGCCGTCTCCCCCAATTCCCGTCATATGGGGATAGACCACGGCGAGGGTGGCTGCGGCGGCGACGGCGGCTTCCACCGCGTTGCCGCCATCACGCAGGACGCGCAGTCCCGCCTCGCTGGCCAGATGATGCGGGGCCGTGACCATGCCCCGGCGGCTGCGCGGCGTCTGCGGCATCAGACCGTTCCGGAAGCGAAACCAGTGGAGCTTGTCATTTGAGGGGGCCTGTCAAACGAGGGGCGGGGACGCCGACGCGCGCCTGATAGGCGCCGCCCAGGCGGAGCAGGGTGGTTTCGGCATAGGGTTTTCCCAGCAGTTGGAAACCGTTGGGCATGCCGTTGGCGTCCTTTCCCGTCGGCAAGGCCATGCAGGGCAGGCCCAGATAGCTCAATGGACGGGTGAATCGCAAAAGGCTGGCGATGGTCTTGGTCATGGCCTCGCCGCCGCCCACGTCGGTTTCCGCCAGGGTCGGAATGCCGCGACCGAGGGAGGGCAGGAACAGGACGTCGGCCCGGTCGAAGGGGCCGGTCAGCCAGTCGTTGAGAATCAACGGCCGGGCGCGCAGCCCCTGGATGTAATCGACGGCGGAAACGGCGTAGCCGTCCTGCAACCGGGCCCGCACCTGATCGGAATAGTCTTCCGGACGGTCCCGCATCCATTTGGCATGGAAGGCCGAGGCTTCGCCGAATTGCAGCAACTGGGCATAGCGGTCGAGTTCGAGAAGATCGGGGATGGTCACCGATACTTCTACGGCACCGGCGTCGAGCAGCACGGAAAGGGCCTGGTCCAGCAGTCGGGCGATCTCTGGATCTATGCTTTCCCACAGCGTGCGGTCGACACCGATTCGCAAGCCTTCCGGCGTCTCGGCAACCGCCGCCCGATAGTCGGCGGCCGGAGCATGGGCCGTGGCGTCGGCGGGATCGGCTCCCGCCAGCACCGACAGAACCAGCGCCAGATCGGCGACGTCGCGGGCGAGCGGGCCGATGGTGTCGAGCGAGGGCGCCAGGGGCATGGCGCCGGAACGACTGATCAATCCCCAGGTCGGCCTGATGCCGGCGATGCCGCAGCAGGAGGCGGGTACTCGGATCGAGCCCCCGGTGTCCGATCCCAGGGCGAAGGGAACGATTCCGGCGGCCACCGCCGCGGCGGAACCGCTCGACGAACCTCCGGTGATGCGGGCCGGATCGTGCGGATTGCGGCAATGTCCGATGTGATAGTTATGGCCGGTGATGCCGAAGGCGAACTCCGCCATGTTGAGGCTGGCGAATTGAACGGCCCCGGCGTCCCTCAGGCGCGCGATGACCGTCGCGTCTTGAGATGCCGGGGCCGTGGCACGGATCTTAGCCCCCCAGCTTGCGATCCGGCCTGTCCGGTTGAACATGTCCTTGTGGGCGAGCGGCACGCCGAACAGCGGTCCGCCCTGGAAATGGGGGGAACGGCGCGCCTGGTCGGCCTTCTCGGCCGCGGCCAGGGCCTCGTCAGTCTCAAGGGAAACGACGGCGTTGAGGGTGGGATTGGCGGCCTCGGCGCGGGCGATGGCGGCTTTGGTCGCCTCCAGCGCGGTAATGTCGCCTTTTCGCAAAAGGGCTGCCAGCGCATATGCCGGCAACATTCCCAGATCGGTTTCTGTCATCAGGATGTCGCCCGTTGCCGCAACGCCGTCAGGAATCCGTGAACGTCGTTGGCGAGGGTAAGCCGCTCTTCCAGCAGGCGGCTGGTCGCGGTCAGTTTCGATGCGGTCTGCGCAACGTCGGCCCGGCGCTCCGGCGGCAGGGAAACCCCCTGCCGCCGGAGCGCTTCGATGACGAACTGCAAACCTTCGGAAGAAGAAGCGCTCATCTGTTCCTCATTTATCCAGGCTGACCGGGGTCAGGTCCTGGAACCAGCTGCGGGCCTGCACGAAGCCCTTGACCTTGGGCGACAGGGCCCGCGGACCGACGTCATGGGCGATGAACAGCCATGTCGCATTGTCCACCTGCCGTTCGTGCAGCTTGGCCAGGAGGGCATCCTGTTTGGCAGGATCGAAGGTTGCGCGCGCCTGGTCAAGCAGGGCATCGCTTTCGGGGTCCTTATACCAACCCCAGTTGAACCCGTTGGGCGGGATCATCGAGGTGTGGATGAAGCGATAGAAGGCGACCATGGGATCCTGCCAGGCGAAGGAGACGTTGGTGGCCGTGCCGCCACGGCTGGCCGGATCCTTGGCGCCCTGGCGCCAATTGGCGTAAAGCGTCTGCCATTCCAGAACCTCGAATTCGAGGGCGATACCCACTTCGGCAAGGTTCTGCTGGATGAATTCGTTCATCGCCAGCGGCAGCATCTGACCGGAACCGGACGCCGAGATGAGGATCTTGGCCTTGATGGGATGGTCCTTGGAATAGCCGGCTTCCTTCAGAAGGCGCTTGGCCTCGGCCGGATCGTATTTGACCTTGAAGGTCGGATGGCCGAACCAGGGATGATCTGCCGTGACCATGCCTTCCGCGCCAACCATCATGCCGCCCAGAAGCTGCTTCAGGCCTTCGCGGTCGACCGCCAGATTGGCCGCCTTGCGGATACGGATGTCATTCCAAGGACTGCCTTCCAGAAAGCTGAACTGATAGGGCCAGGTATGCGGGTAGACATTCGAGGTGATCTGCATGCCCTGGGCCTTGAGATTGGGGATCATGTCCGGCGCGGGCGCCTCGATCCAATCCACCTGTCCGGACAACAGGGCCGCCGTGCGGGTGTTGGGATCGGGGATCGGCATCAGAATCACCTTGTCGGTCTTGGGAATGCGGTTTTTGTCCCAATAAGCCGTGTTGGGTTCCAATTGCGCCAGTTCGCGGGGGACCAGCTTGGTCAGCTTGAAGGGCCCGGTGCCCGAAGGCTGCATGGCGAATTTGTCCCAGCTTTTGCCGAGCTTTTCCCATTGCGTCGGGCTTGAGAAGAACATCCAGGCCAGTTCGTAGGGCATCCAGGCGTCGGGCGCCTTGGTGCTGATGGAAACGGTGTTCTCGTCGATCTTTTTCACTTCCTTGATGCCGGGGAAGCGACCGCGGACGTTGCCCGACTGCTTGGCGTCGAATTGCGGAGACTGGTCGTTCAGCACTTTTTCGAAGTTCCACACAACCGCATCGGCATTGAAGGCCGAGCCGTCGTGGAAGGTGACGCCCTTGCGCAGGTTGAAGATCCAGCGCGTGTTGTCCTTGGGGTCGATCGACCAGGAGGTGGCGAGGCCGGGCGTCAGGCTGGCCGGCTGGTCGGCCTTCGACAGATCCCAGTTCACCAGGGCGTCGTAGATCGTATAGCCGGTGAAGCGGTAGCCCTCGGCGCCGTTGTCGGGCTGACCGGTGGTCAAGGGGATGTCGCTTGCCGTCATCGCGATGCGCAGAGTGCCGCCAGCCCAGGCGGGCTGGGCCACGATGCCCAAAGCTAGAAACAGACCGGCGAGGGCCGGTGCCAGTCGACGCATGGTGGTTCTCCTCGTCTATGAAAGCATCAAAAGGAATTTCGGCGTTAAGAGACCTTGGCGGTGACGGAAGGGGGAACCCCCTCGTCGTTCAGGGAGTGGAAACAGGCCACGCCACGGCCGGCGTGTGTTTCGTAAGCCGGAATGGAGGCCAGGCAGGTCGCCGAGGCATGGCTGCAGCGCGGCGCGAAGGCGCATCCGGGGGGAAGGTCGGCGAGATCGGGGGGCGCCCCGGGAATGGCCTCCAGACGTGTTCCCCGCATGTTCTGTGTGACCGTCGAGGCGAGCAGTCCCCGGGTATAGGGATGCGCCGGTCCACCGATGATTCCGGCGATGGGACCTTCCTCGATGATGCGCCCGGCATACATGACGGCGACCCGGTCGGAAATCTCGACGGCGACGCCGATGTCGTGGGTGACGAAGATGATCGACAGGCCCATTTCGCGCTGCAATTCGCGAAGCAGAAGCAGGATCTGGATCTGCACCGTGGCGTCGAGCGCGGTGGTCGGTTCGTCGGCCAGCAGTAATTTGGGCCGGCAGGACAGGGCCAGCGCGATCATCGCGCGCTGGCGCATGCCGCCCGACATTTCATGGGGATAGGCATGGTAGCGCCTGGCGGCTTGGGGAATCTGCACGCGGTCGAGAAGACGGATCGCTTCCGCCTCGGCGGCCGTGCCGTCCATCGCCCTATGCCGTCGGATGGCTTCGGAGATCTGCCGGCCGATGGAATAGACCGGATCGAAGGCCAGCAGGGGTTCCTGGAAGATCATCGAGGTGACGGAACCCCGGTATCGGCGGAGCTGTTCCTCGCTCATGGAGAGGATATCATGCCCGTCGACCTCGATACGGCCGCCATAGGTCGTCCGCCGAGGCGGATGCAGGCGGAGCAGCGAGCGCAGAGTGACGCTTTTTCCGCATCCCGATTCACCCAGCAGGCCCAGCACTTCGCCGGTGCCGACGGTGAAGCTGACCCCATTGACGGCATGCACGGGACGGCTGCCGCCGAAAGTCACGGTGAGATCGGAAACGGAGATGAGAGGATTGCTCATGAGCCGTTCCTTTTAAGATGCGTCTGGATGGCCCGAGGCCGGATCGGCCATCAGGCAGGCGACCCGATGATCCGCGCCGACGGCCACGCTGGGCGGGGCGATTTCGGCGCAGACGGCATGGGCCTTGGGACAGCGGTCGCGGAAACGGCAACCGGGCGGCGGATTGATCGGGTTGGGCGGATCGCCGGTGAGCGGCGTGCGTTCGGTCCGCCGCGCGGGATCGAGGGAGGGGACCGCGGACAGCAGGGCCTTGGTGTAAGGATGCCGGGGGTGTGCGTAAACCTCCTCGACGGGGCCGACTTCCACCACCTGACCCAGATACATCACCATCACATGGTCGCTGATATATTGCACCACGTTGAGGTCGTGCGAGATGAACATGTAGGTGAGCTTCAACTCGTCCTTCAGATCCATCAGCAGATTGAGCACCTGCGCCTGCACCGATTTGTCGAGAGCCGAGACCGATTCGTCCAGGATGATCAGACGGGGATTGAACGCCAGGGCCCGGGCGATATTCACCCGCTGGCGCTGACCTCCGGACAGCTCATGCGGGTAGCGTCCGCCGAAGCGCCCGGGTTCGAGGCCGACGCGGTCGAGAAGATGGCGGGAGCGTTCGATGGCCTCACTGGCCGGCAGGCCATGGACTTGCGGGCCGAAGGCGATGGCCCGTTCGATGGTCATGCGGGGATTGAGAGAGGCGAAGGAATCCTGAAACACAAGCTGAAGATTGCGCCGTAACTCCTTGAGGGGCATGCCTCCCGGCACACCGACCGCCTCGCCGTCGAAGATCACCTCGCCTTCGTCCGGTTCGATCAGGCGGGTCAGCAAACGGGCCGTCGTCGATTTGCCGCAGCCGGATTCGCCGACGATCCCCAGGGTCGTCCGTTTGGGCACGGTGATATTGACGCCGTCGACTGCGTGGACGGCGCCCTTGTTGCCGCCGAAAAGACCGCCGCCCAAGGGGAAATGCTTGCGCAAGCCGTTGACGATGAGGATCGGCTGGGCCGGACCGCCACGGTCCTCAGCGGAGGGAAGGGGCAGGTCGTTGCTCATTCGGTAACCTCCATCGCCGAGCGAATTCCGTCGGCCATCAGATTGAAACACATGGAGGTTATGAAAATCATGGCTCCCGGCAGGGCGGCGACCCATGGATTGACGTAGATGGCGCTGCGCAGCGTATTCAGCATCAGGCCCCATTCCGGCTCGGGCGGCTTGACGCCGAGACCGAGGAAGGACAGGCCCGAGGCCAGGATCATGCTGACGCTGACCAGGCCGGTGGCGTAGACGAAGATCGGTCCCAGGACGTTGCCCAGGATATGGACCCGGATGATCGTCAGGCTGGAGGCGCCGCTCATGCGCGCCGCCTCGACATAGTCAAGCGTTCTGACCTGGGTGGTGACGCTCTCGGCGATGCGGGTGAGTTGCGGGATGAAGATGAGCGTCAGGGCCAGGATGCTGTTGGAAATGCCCTGTCCCAGGGCACCGGCGATGGCGACGGCCAGAAGCACCGAGGGGAAGGCGTAGAAGACGTCGAGCAGGCGCATGATCGCCATATTGATCCGTCCGCCGGCGTATCCGGCGAAGATGCCGACCACGCTGCCGATGACGAAGGCGATGAACACCGGCATGACGCCGATCAGGAGGGACATGCGGCCGCCGTAGGCCAGGCGGGCGATCATGTCCCGGCCCAGTTCGTCGGTTCCCAGCAGATACCCCGGCGAGCCGATCGGCAACAGGCGGCGGATCATGCTGGTCTTATAGGGGTCGGCCCCGATCAGCCATGGGGCGAGAAGAGCGAGGAGGACGATCAGCAGCAGGATGGCGGCGCAGACCACGGTCAGCTTTTCCCGACCGATGCGGCGCAGGACGCCGACCCAATAGTTGCGTGAGGCCTGCTTGATCGAAGCGGGGACGGTGGGTTGGGTGAGGGCATTCGACATGGCGGTTCTCAACTGCGCCGCATTCTGGGATCGATGAGCGGTTGCAGCACATCGACCATCAGATTGAGCAAAACGAAAATCAGGCAAAGGATGAGGATGGTGCCCTGCAACAGCGGCAGGTCGCGCTGGAAGATGGCCGTGTTGAGCAGGAATCCGCTGCCGGGCCAGGCGAAGACGGTTTCGACCAGGATCGAACCACCCATCAGATAACCGAGCTGGAGGCCCATGACGGCCAGCGCCGTCGGCGCCACATTCTTGACGACGTGCAGGAATACGGCGCGGTCGCTCAATCCCTTGGCCCTGAGGGCCTGGACGAAATCCTTCGACAGGGTGTCGGCGACCAGGGCGCGAATGGTCCGGGTGACGATACCCAAGGGGATCACCATCAAGGTCGCCACCGGCAGAACGAGATAGCGGATGTGTTCGCCGTCCCACAACCATTCCTTCGAGCCGCCGGGACCCGCGCCCATGGCCGGAAGCCAGTTGAGGCGCGTCGAGAAGATGATGGTGAGCACCATGCCCAGCCAATAATGCGGCACGCTGACGCCGACCACCGAAAGCGCGGTGGCCAGACGGTCGACGATGCCGCGATGACGGTAACCGGCGACACCCCCCAGGAGCGCGCCCAGGGCGAAGCCGATGATGGCGGCGATCACCGCCAGCAGGATGGTGTTGCGGACCGCCGAGAGCACTTCGTCGGCCACCGGACGGCCGGTGGCGACCGAGGTGCCGAGATCGCCGGTCAGGGCGCGGCCCAGCCAGCGGACATATTGCACCGGCAGCGGTTTGTCGAAGCCATAGGCCGCTTTCAGCGCATTGACCACTTCGGCCGGGGCATCGGCCGGGACGACCGCGTTCAGCGGATCGCCCGGAGCGATGTGGACCAGCAGAAAACAGACCAGGGTGACGCTGAGCGCGATGGGAAGCGCGTAAAGGAGTCTTTTGAGGAGATAGACAAGCATGCTTATCGCATTCCGATGGTGGTCAGATCCTGGAACCAGGATTGGGCCTGAATGAAGTCTTTGACCTTGGGCGACAGGCCGTGCGGATTGACGTCATGGACCACCCAGAGCATCAGGGCCTCGTCGACCATCTTCTGATGCACCTTGGCGAGATATTGGTCCTGCAGCCTGGTGTCGAAGGTGACCCGCGTCTTGGCCAGCAGATCGTCGACCTCGGCGTCGGCGTAGTTGCCCCAGTTGACGCCGTTGGGCGCGACGTAACGGCTGTCGACGAAGCGGGTCAGGGCATAGAAGGGGTCCGACGTCACATAGCCCAGGTTGATGGCGGTGATGCCCTTGCCCAGATTCATGTCGGCCTTGGCGCCGTTGCGCCAATGCAGATAGAGCGTCTCCAGTTCGACCACCTCGAAGTCGACCTGAATGCCGATTTCCGCCAGGCTTTGCTGAACGAATTCATTCATCGGCAGGGAAAGCATCTGGCCGGTGCCGCCCTGGGCGATGATGACCCTGGTCTTGAGGGGTTTCTCCTTCGAATAGCCGGCCTCCTTCATCAATTTTTTCGCCGTCTCCAGGTCGTATTTGATGTCGAAGGTGGGCTTTCCGAACCAGGGCGAGGTCGGATCGAGCTGGCCCTTGGCCGGCTTGGCGAGGCCGTTCATCAGGGCGACGACGGCGTCGCGGTCGATGGCGAGATTGGCCGCCTTGCGCACGCGGATGTCCGTCCAGGGCGAGCCCGGCAGCAGGCTGAAATGATAGGGCCAGACATGCGGCGTGACATTGCTGACCACCAAGAATCCTGCGCTTTTGAGCTGCGGCAAGGTGTCGGGAGCCGGTGATTCGATCAGGTCCACTTGTCCGTTCAGCAAGGCGTTGGTCCGGGTGACGGCATCGGGAATGGGAATCAGGACGATGCGGTCGGTCTTGGCCAGGCGGGTCTTATCCCAATAATCCGGATTGCGGACCAGGTCGGCCCGCTCGCGCGGCACCAGCTTGTCCAGCTTGAAGGGGCCGGTGCCGGACGGCTGATTGGCGAATTTGTTCCAATCCCGGCCCAGAGCCTCGAACTGCGCCGGGCTCGAGATGAGAAACCAGGGGAGCTGATAGGGAAAGAGGGTGTCGACTTCCTTGACGGTGATTTCGACGGTGTCGTCGCTGATCTTGCGGTAGCTGGCGATCGACGGGATGCGCGGGCGGACCTGCGCGCTCTGCTTGGCGTCGAATTGCGGGGATTTGTCGTTCAGGACCTTGTCGAGATTCCAAATCACCGCATCGGCGTTGAAGGCCGAGCCGTCATGGAATTTTACGCCGTGACGCAAGGTGAACAGCCATTTCGTGGCGTCCTTGGCATCGGGTTTCCACTCGGTTGCCAGGCCCGGCACCAGCTTGCCGGGGCGGTCGGCGACATTGGCTTCCCAGGCGACCAGCGGGTCGTAAAGGGTGTGGCCGGTGAATTGATAGGCGCCCGCCCCACGGTCCGGCTGGCCGGTGGTCAGCGGGATGTCGGCCATCGAAATACCGTATCGCGCGACGGTTTCCGCATTCGCCGGCAAACTCGCCAGAATGAGGAGGCCGATCCCGCCGAGGCGACGGAGCATTCGTGAGGGGTGCGGGGGCATCAAACATTCTCCTGGGGCGAAGTCTCGGCGGCGTATCAAACCGGGCAGGATCGCTGCCGGCAGGCGATTGAGTGCAAAAGCGATGCCAGGGAACGGGACTGTGCGTGATGCGCACTCTTTCTGACGAGTGGAGCGCAGCGCCGGTGGGAGGTGATGGAAAAAAGCTCAAAAATTAGGCAGATATTGATATATGCCTATGTCTTGAGCGATATCTCTTTTGGCAAGAGTATTGAAACTCAAGGACTTCCTCCGCAGTCGATTTTTTCAAGGATCTTGCCGTATACACGTCCCGGGCTGAGGTCTCCCGGTATTCGTAGGTGTTAAATTTTTATATTTTTCTATCATAAATTATTGCCAGTCATTGATACCCTCCTCAAACGGGGATAGCCCGAGCTTGGGAAAAGAAGAAAAGTGGGCGGGAGCGCAGGGTTTAAAAAAAGACGGTCGACGGCGTCGGGGGCGAGGAGAGCGATATGATGAATTGGCGGATCGGTACGCGGATTTATGCCGTGGTTGCCATGTTGTCCCTGGTTTCCATCGTCCTGGCGGTGATTGGGCAGTGGGCCATGCAATCTTACGAACGCCACGTTCGGGATATCGTGATCGCATCGGATCGCGCCTTTATCGGCGAGCGTATCAACGGCGATATCTATGCGGTGGTGATGGATTCCCGCGGCGTCTACATGGCGCGCTCCGCTGCCGAGGTCGAAAAGTTCGCCGTGCCCTTGCTGAAGACCCTCGATGATCTGGAAAAACAGGCTGATGCCTGGAAAGCGCTCACCCCTGAGTCGCAAAAATCCCGGATGGCGGAATTGGATACCGAACTTCGCAGGTTTGTCGCCTTCCGCAAGGAACTGGTCCAGATCGGTCGTCAGCAGGGCAATCCGGCGGCCAGGGAGTATGGCGACAACGATCAGAACAGGGTCAATCGCCAGAAGCTGGGAAAGCAGGTGGCGGAGTTCGCCGAAGCGCACAATCGTGAGATTACCTTCCTGCGCGATGATTTGACGAAGTTTGGCCGGTGGCTGGAGATGCTTATTATGGGCGCGACCATCGCGGGCATCATCACCGGGGTGGTCTTGTCGGTGCTGACGGTCAGGCGCTCGATCGTGGCGCCGTTTCATCGTCTGAAGGAGGCGACGATCACCCTGGCCGGGGGAGCGCTGGACGGCGTGACGCTCGATCTTGGGCGGCGTGACGAGATTGGCGAAATGGCCGCGGCGGTCGACGTGTGGCGGCGTAACGCCCTGACCCGCAGGGAACAGGTGGCGGAGATCGAGACGGATCGGCGCGCACGGGCCGAGCGGGCCGTGCAGGTTCGGACTTTGACGCGGGAATTCGACGGTATGGCGGGGGCGACCATCAAGGAACTGGTCGCATCGGCGAGCGCCTTGGAGAAGAGCGCCGAATCCATGGGCAATGTCGCCGAGCGGACGGCTGCGCGGGCCAACGCCGTAACCCAGGCATCCAATCTAGCGTCCGACAATGTGCAGGCGGTGAGTGTTGCGGCCGGGCAGTTGAATTCGTCGATTCGTGAAATCGCCGCCCTGGTCGAGGCCTCGCAGGACGTCGCCGAGGCGGCGACGGCCGAAGCCTCGAAGACCGACGCCCTGGTGCAAAATCTGGCCGGTTCGGCGCAGAAAATCGGCGATGTCATAAAATTGATCGAGGATATTGCCGGGCAGACCAATCTCCTGGCCCTGAACGCCACCATCGAAGCGGCGCGGGCGGGGGCCGCCGGCAAGGGGTTTGCCGTCGTCGCCAACGAGGTAAAGCATTTGGCGACGCAGACCGCGCAGGCAACCGGCAACATCGCCTCGCAGATCGCCGAAGTGCAAACGCAGACCGTCGAGGCGGTGGCGGCTTTGGGGGAGATCTCCTCCATCATCGCCAAGGTCAAGGAATTTTCCGGCTCCATAGCCTCGGCCGTTCAGCAGCAGACGGCGGCAACCCAGGACATCGGGCGAAGCGTGCAAGGCGTGTCGGAATGTACCGGTGACGTCGCGGCCAATGCCGGCGAGGTTCTCGACGCCGCCAGCGCGGCGGACGAGGCGTCGACGGTCGTCTCGGAAGCGGCTGGCATCTTGCTCACGCGCGCCCGCTCATTGCAGGACGGAGTGCAGGGCTTTCTCAGCAAAGTGGGGGAAATTTCCAGAAAAGACGAATCCTCGGCTTTCTAATGGGATGGATAATCAGAATGACGTATTTTTCAATTTCTATTTTTACGAGATTTTTTTCGCTTAACTTATATCAACGGTGAGTTGATCAATATTTAAACATATGAGTGCCTTGAATATGAATGTCTTTTCTTCTTTTACTTTGTAACAATACGGGTATTGTGCGGTCTGCGTGGATTTTCATACACGAGTCAAAGGGCTGGGTGAAGGGAGCCTGAAGATGCTTTCGAACATGAAAACGCAGCATAAGCTACTATCCTTGGTTGCTGTCATGCTGGCGTTTACCGTAGCTATTACCCTGTTGGGTCTTCATGGTATGCGCGTAATGCGTGAAGGGCTGCGAACCGTTTACGAAGAAGCCATGGTGCCGATGGTCCAGTTGGATGCGACGATGGATGGCCTCAATCGTATCCGCTACTTCAATCTTCTCGACATCGTTTCGGAGAAAAACGATCCCATTCGGGCCGATAGCGCGGGCCGTATCGCGGATTATCAGAAAATCGCGACGAAACAATGGACGACCTATTTCGGAACGGTTTCGGAAGGGCGTGAAAAGTCGATCGCGGACCGGATCAACCAGTCGATGTCGGAATATTTCCGGCTGGTCGATGAAGCCCATCGCTTGGCCGAACTGGGCGAGCGCGAGAGGGCCACGGTCATTTCCTCGGTCGACAGCCGCAAGATCTTTCTGGTTTTGTCCCAGGATCTGCGAGATTTGATCGCCATGCAGGACAAGGAGGGCAAGGCGCAATATGAAAAAGCCCTCGACGTTTATCAACAGACCTTCACCGAAAATCTGATAGCCCTCATCGCCGGTCTCACCGGCGCTTGCCTGTTCGCCTTCGTCATCGGCCGCTCGATCGTCGCTCCCATTGGCGGCATCACCAGGGTGATGATGGCCCTTTCGGGCGGTGAGCGGCTGATCGACGTGCCCTTTACCGAAGGCCGGAACGAGATCGCCGACATGGCGCGCTCGGTGCAGGTGTTCAAGGACGGTTTGATCAAGGCGGAAAAACTCGAGGTCGAAGCCAAGGAAAAACTGCGGCAGGACATGGAGAGGGCGAAGCAACGCGAGATTCTGACGCAGTCCTTCGATCAGGAGGTCTCCTCGCTCCTCGAATCGGTGGGGGGGACCGTCGAACAGGTCCACGACACCTCGGACAAGCTCAGCGACGCGGCCAGTGCCTCCAGCGCGCAGAGCACCCGCGTCGCTTCGGCCGCCGAGGAAGCCTCGGCCAATGTCCAGACGGTCGCCTCCGCCACCGAGGAATTGAGCGCGTCGACCAGGGAAATCAGCAGCCAGGTGACAGACACCTCCCGTATATCGCAGGAGGCGGTGGTCGAGATTTCGGCCGCATCGGAAACAGTCGAGGCGCTTCGCCAGTCGGCCGAGAAGATCGGCGATATCGTCAAGCTGATCGAGGATATCGCCGGACAGACCAATCTGCTGGCGCTGAATGCCACGATCGAGGCGGCGCGCGCCGGAGAAGCCGGAAAAGGATTTGCCGTCGTCGCCAACGAGGTCAAGAACCTGGCGACGCAGACGGCCAAGGCCACCGGCGAGATTCAGGAGCAGATCGGCTCGGTCCAGGTGTCGACCAGGGAAGCCGTTACCGCCATCGATCGGGTCCGCGCCACCATCAGCCGGGTTGACCAGGTGGTTACCTCGATCGCCAGTGCCGTTGAGGAACAGAACGCCGCAACCCAGGAAATCTCGCGGAACGTCCACGAGGTGTCGGCGGCCAACGGAGAGGTCAGCCACAGCATCGTCGACGTTTCCCGCGCCGCCCAGGCGACCGGCGACATGGCCGGTGAAATGCGGGACGCCGCCAACGGATTGAAACAGGAAGCCAGCGGCCTGCGGGACAGCGTGGCCGACTTTCTGTCCAAGATGCGGGCGGTCTGAGGAGGGGCCCGGCGTTCGCGGGCCAAAGGGCGAAGCAATCCGGAAGAGGATTGCTTCGCCGCCCGTCCGCCCGTTGCCGGCGTCTGGTCGCTTCCGTTCTATCGGGTTAGCCGCTCCAACCAACCCAAACCATCCTCGGTACGTCCACGCGGACGATATTCGCAGCCCACCCACCCTTGATAGCCAAGCTCATCGAGAAGACCGAACAGATAGCGGTAGTTCAGCTCCCCTTCGTCCGGTTCATGGCGGTCAGGCGCGCCGGCGATCTGGATGTGGCCGATCTGCTCGATATATTTGCGGATCTTGACCGCCACATCCCCCTCGGTCACCTGCACATGGTAGAAATCCATCTGAACCTTGAGATTGGGTTCGCCGACTTCTTCGCGGATGGCGTGGGCCTGGGCCTGGTTGTTGAGGAAGAAGCCGGGCATGTCGCGCGGGTTGAGCGGTTCGATAAGAAGGGTGAGGCCTTCCTTGGCCAATTGCCGCGCGGCGTAGCGCAGGTTGCGGACGAAAACCTCATGATGCAGGGCCGGATCGGCTCCTGCCGGCGGATATCCGGCCATGGCCAGGATGCGCGGAGTGCCGAGGGCCTTCGCATAGATCAGCGCGGTGGCGACATTCTCATGGAATTCCTCCTCGCGGCCGGGCAGGGAGGTGATGCCCCATTCCTTCGCGGCGACGTTTCCCGGCGGCATGTTGAACAACTGGTTCGTCAGCCGGTTGGATTTCAGCCAGCCGGCGACCTCCTCGGGCGGGTAATCATACGGAAAAAGAAATTCCACGGCGTTGAAACCCGCCTTGGCGGCGTTCACGAAACGCTCGGGAAAGGGGACCTCATTGAACATCATCGACAGATTGGCGGCGAACTTGGGCATGGCTATTCGTTTCCTCGTCCTAGTGGTGAAAATCTGATTACGCTTCTATTTCAATAAAGTAGAGGGCGATTCAGACTTTAGAGTTCCAGTTTGAACGTTGTTTTCAGGTCTTCTATCTGCAGGTCCGTCAACGGCCGGGTGGGAAGACCCTGCAGCAGCAGGAACAGTTTGGCTGTCTCTTCCAGTTCCTCCATGGCGTAAACCGCCGCCTCAAGGGAGACGCCTGAAACCACCGGTCCGTGATTGGCGAGCAGAACGGCGCTGTGTTTGCCCGCGAGCCCGCGGATCGCGCCACCCAGCGCCGGGTCGCCGGGCCGATGATAGGGAATGAGCGGCAGTCGGCCGATTTTCATGACGAAATAAGGGGTCAGTGGCGGCAGACAGTCATGACAGTCCAACCCATGCATGCAGGAAACGGCGGCGGAGTGCGTCGAATGCAAATGGACGATGGCGCCGCTGCCGCTTCGTTCCTCATACATGGCCCGGTGCAGGGGGGCCTCCTTGGAGGGAGGGTCTCCCGCAATCAGGCGGCCGGTCCAATCCAGTTTGGCGATCCGGGCCGGATCGAGGCGACCCAGACAGACATTTGTCGGAGAGAGCAGCCAGCCATCGTCGAGGCGCACGCTGATATTGCCGCTGCTGCCGGCGGTCAGTCCTCGTTCGAAGATGGACCGGCCGAACTCGACGATTTGTTCGCGCAACCGGTTTTCATCGCGTTTCGTGGCGGGCGAGGCGCTCATGACAGATGGCTCCAGGCCTTGAGGAAGAAATCAGGGGTTCCGAAATTGCCTGACTTGAGCGCCATGGCCAACGGTTTCCCGCCGGTTTCGGAAGAACGCAGGGTGACCGTCCAGGGCACGCCGGGATCGATCTCCCGGCCGATGCGCAAGCCTTTTACGTCAAGTGCCTTGACGACGGCGCCCGAGGTTTCTCCCCCGGCGACGATCAGCCGATCGACGCCCAGCACCACCAAACCTTTGGCGATCGCCGCCAGGGCCTGTTCGATCAGCATTCCGGCCCGGTCGACACCCAGTGCCGTTTGCGCCGCCTTGACCTCGGCCGGCGAGGCGGTCGCATAGATCAACACCGGACCGTCGGGTAGCAAGGGTGCGGCCCATGACAAGGCCCTGCCGACGACGTCCACGCCCTTGGCCAGTTCGAGCGGATCGATCAGGAAGGAAGGGTGCCGGGTCCGCATCGCCGCCACCTGGCCGAGCGTCGCGCTCGAACAACTGCCGGCGATGACGGCCCGTAGACCGGTGCCGGCGGAGGGCGTGACCGCCGCGCCGTCAAGGTCGATCGCATCGGTGAAGTTCTGCGGCAGTCCGACGGCGATTCCCGAACCTGCCGTTACCAGCGGCAGGTCTGCGCAAGCCGCGCCGATGGTCAGCAGATCGCCATCGTCGAGCGCATCGACGATGGCGATGCCGATCCCGTCTCCTTTGAGGTCGGCGAAACGGGCGCGCACCGCATCGCTGCCGCGGCGGACCGTCTGATAGTCGACGAGGCCGACTTTTCGCTTCACCTGCGCCTGCAATGTCCGGACGAGATTGGCGTCGGTCATCGGGGTGAGGGGGTGGTGCTGCATGCTGCTTTCATCGAGCGGCACGTCGCCCACGAACAGTTGGCCCTTGTAGATGGTTCTGTGATTGGCTGGGAATGCCGGACAGGCGATGGTGAAGTCGGTGTCCAGGGCATCCATCAAGGCCTCGGCCACCGGTCCGATATTGCCTTTCGGCGTCGAATCGAACGTCGAGCAATATTTGAAATAGAATTGCCTGCACCCCGCCTGGCGCAGCCATCGAAGGGCCGCCAGCGAATCGCTTACGGCCTCTTCGACCGGGCAGGTCCGCGACTTCAGCGCGATGACCACCGCGTCGACGTCGTCAGGCAGGGGATGGTCGGGAACGCCGATCATCTGGATCGTGCGCATACCACTCTTGACCAGCATGCCGGCCAGATCCGTTCCACCGGTGAAATCGTCGGCAATGCAGCCGAGTATTGGCGCCATGGTCTCCTCCTTATTGAACCGCGCGCGAATTCCGAAGGTTTTTGCCTGCGAGAAAGGGGGCGCGATGCCGATGGTTGCGGCTGTTATTTTATGTTTCGGACTTTGAACGCCGATGAGCGTAATGGAAATTGGCAACGCTGCCAAGTCGAATTGGCAGCGTTGCCAATTTCCAGGCGAAAAGCCAGAAAGGCCATTTCAAACAAGCCTTTGGTATGATTCAACGCATCCCTTCCGACAGGGTTATACGCTATTTCCTCCTCCCCTTTTCAACGAAGCCGGCATCACCATCACCCGCGCCATGGCCCCGGTGGCGTCCGCCGGCACGAAAATATCGGCGGACTTGGCGGTCGCAACCATGAAGGGGCGGCAGGGCATCTACGATATAGAGACGCGGGATGGCGTTCTTACCAAGACGGCACTGGTCAAGCTGCCCTCTTGGAACCTGTCGATTGCGATCGGCGTTCCGGTCGACAGTATCAATGCTCCCGTTCGACAGGCGATGTTTCGCCTCGCGTTTGGTGGCGTGACATTTCTCGCCCTCAGTCTGGCCGCCGCGGGATGGTTGTCTCGTCGTCTGGCCAAAGACATCGCGCGCTTCGCGGAGGCTTCATCCGCCATTGAGCAAGGGAAGAAAGCTGAAATCCCCAGCACAATCATCAAAGAAATTCATATGGTGGGAACCGTTCTTTCCGTAACCAGAGAAAGAGAAAACAAGATGGCCGAAGCCCTTGAGGCGGCCGTGGAAACACAACAAAAAATCTCTGAGGCTCTTGACTTGGCCAAGCGCGACCACTGACTGGACTTGCGAGCAGAGTTTCTTTTTTAGAAGCAATTTAATTAATTCATTAAAATATTAAAATAAATGAAGATGGAGTAGCTATTCTATTTATTGATCTAGATAATTTCAAACAGGTCAATGACACTCACGGGCCCGAAAAACGGGACGAAATATTGAGGAGCGTAGGGAAAATACTGCGTTCAATTCTCAGGGATAAGGACGTCGCCGGAAGAATGGGGGGCGATGAGTTCGTCATTTGCGTCAGCGCCCGCCGTGAGGTGATTCAGAAAACGGCTATGTCCATCGCTCAACGAATCATTACCGGCACAAACGGCGTTGGGTATGGCATCGGGTGCAGCATCGGGATCGCGTTGATCACCTCTCCGCAGGATACCATCGCAAGCACGATCAAATGCGCGGACGCAGCCATGTATGAAGCCAAAAAACTCGGCAAGAACCGCTTCATTCTGTTCGGAACCTCAAATTAGAAACGGCAATGACGTAATTTCATCATGATCACCACAACTTGGTGTTTAGGGAACGAGGCGGCGCAATGCCGCCGCGATGCCGTCGCCGTCGTTGGTTCCGGTGACCCAGTCGGCACTGGCTTTCACATCGTCCGTACTGTTTCCCATGGCGATGCCGACGCCCGCCCGCGATAGCATGCTGATGTCGTTTTCACCGTCTCCGAACGCCACCACCTGGTCGAGATCGATCCCCCGCGAGGCGGCCCATTCCGCCAGACGGCCGCCTTTGCTATTGCCGCTTCGGGCGATATCCACGCGGTTGTGCCAGGACCATTCGTAACTGGCGCGCACGGCCTCTTTCATCTCGGCGATACAGCCGGCGAGCACCGCATGATCAGGGTGCGAGGCGACTATTTTCCAGATCACTGTCGCTTTTTCGACTTCCTCTTCGAAAGTCTCGACCCGCCTTAAGGCGGGTCTTACCCTTTCCGGCAGTTTGTCGCGCCAGGCCAGCAGGCTTTTGACATGCTCGTTTTCCGTTTCGAACGTCATGGCGTCCCTGACATAGACGAGGCAATGCACCTTGTGACGGCGGGCAATGGTCAACAGGGCGAGAACCTGTTCCCGTTCAAGAGGATCGGCGGCCAGCACCTTCGATTCGGCATAGTCGAAGATATAGGTGCCGTTGCAGCAGATGATCGGAGTCTCCAGCCGTAATTGGTCGTGGTAGGCATGGGACGCCACATGATGCCGTCCGGTCACGAGGATGATCCCGAGGCCCTTGACCCGGACTTCTTTCAAGGCGGCAATGGTGTCATCGCGGATCGCTTGGTCGGAGTCGAGCAGGGTGCCATCGAGGTCCAGCGCAACAAGCTTGTATGTCATGATCGGTCCTTCTCGCGGCAGTGGTTGTCTCTAGTGATGAAAATCTGACGGATGGTGCCCCCGCCATCCATCAGATTTTCATCACAATTCAATTAGTTGGTGGGCCAACTTATCCAGACGCTTGGGCACTAAGCGTCTGGGTTGGACCACTAGCAGGCTGCGGAAAAAGTCGGAATTTCTTCGTCATTCCCGCGAAAGCGGGAATCCATGCTCTATCGGAATCAGTATTTGGTATCCCGATAATGCGCTTACCACAATATGGATCCGCTTTCGCGGGGATGACGACGGAAATGATATCACGACGACTTTTTTTGCAGCCTGCTAGGATGTTTTGTACCCGCTTTAAGGAGCCAAGTCTCGCGCATGGTCGGATGGCCCCGCCCGGCAATTGTGGGGAACGATGAATGAATTACGGCAATCCGCGTTCAAGCGATTGCTGTGGCCGTGTTGATCCGTGCCAAGGATCGTGCGACAAGAGCGACTAGGTCTTAAAAGGGGAGCCGGGCCGATGGGTGTCAAAAGGTCACAGTTGACCTTGAGGGATGTCGCGCGGGAAGCGGGTGTCGGGGAAAGCACGGTTTCACGCGTTTTACGTAATCATGGAGCGGTATCGGCCGAAACCCGCCGACGGATCGAGACTGCGGTGGCGCGGTTGGGCTATGTCCCAAATCGGATCGCCGGTCTGCTGGCCTCGGAGGGGTCGACCCTGGTCGCCATCATCGTTCCCTCCTTGACCAACAATGTGTTTCCCAATGTGTTGGCGGGGGCCAATTCAGCTCTCGATGCCGGTGGCTTCCAGTCGGTGGTGGGGGTCAGCGAATACCAGATCGACCGCGAGGAAAGCCTGATTCGCGCCATGCTGGCATGGCGGCCCGCCGGGTTGATCGTGACGGGATTGGAACATAGCGAAGGTGCGATCGCCTTGATGCAGGGATCCGGCGTCAGGGTGGTCGAATTGATGGATCTCGACGGCGACGGGCTCGACGGGGTCGTCGGCTTTTCAACGCATGCCGTCGGTCGCACCAGTGCGTCTCACCTGATCGGGCGCGGCTATCGACGGATTGGCTATGTCGGGCATAACATCCAGCGGGATGCGAGAGCGGGAAAACGTCTGGCGGGTTTCAGGGAGGCGTTGGCCGAGGGCGGTTTGACGCTGGTGGACAGCGAACTGGTCGACGGCATGTCTTCCATCGAGGCCGGGCGCGATGCATTGGCCCGACTCCTGGTACGCAGCCCCGCGCTCGATGCGGTTTATTTTTCCAACGATGATATGGCTTTGGGGGGATATTTCCATTGCCTGGGGCAGGGAATTGCCATTCCCGATCGTCTCGCCCTGTTCGGTTTCAACGGACTGGAAGCGGGGCGGTGTCTGCCGCAGCCGCTTTCCACCATCAAGACGCCCCGTTTTCTGATCGGCGAAACCGGGGGAAAGCTGGTCTGCGCCGACAATGGCCCAAGCCGGGTCGATGTCGGATTCGAACTGATCGAAGGCGCTACCGCCTGAAGTTCGTCGGCTAACCGCCTTTCATTCCATCAGTTTTCTCGCGGTACATCCTGAGCCGCCATGCATGGCGGCATTTCCGCATAAATTTTGTGTGGCAGCGCTTCCATTTTGGATTGGCAGCGCAGCCAATGGCATGTTATAGGGAATGGCAGCGTTGCCAATATAAAAAATTATAAGACTCCCGCCGAACGCTCCGGGTTTCCGGTTGGTGGGATTCCGTTCAGGAGGATATGCCGATGCCTGTTCAACGACTCGGTATTCGCTGGAGGCGCGCGTTCCATCGTCGTCGTCCATCCGGCTTCCACTCGACATATGAGCGGGAACGTCTTTCGTTCCCGATGCGCTTTTCCTGATTCGGGCGGCGTCCCAAGGGACGCCGGGTTCCCCGTCATTCAAGGCTTGCCGTCCAGGTGCCATCGCACCTGGGCGAACGGTGAAACCATGCCCGGCGCGCGTGTGTTTCCGGGATGGTCATCTCCGTTTCCATAACACACGGAAAGGATTGCTCCATGAGTACAAACCTATCGAAGTCGAAAGTCGCCGTCATCGGTCTGGGGTCGATGGGACTCGGCATGGCGACATCGCTTCTGCGTGCCGGGTTCGACGTGGCGGGATGTGACGTCTCCGCCGAAGCCGTCGAGCATTTCGGCTGTGCCGGCGGTCGTGCCGTGCGTTCTCCCGCCGAGGCGGCAAGGGATGCGGAGGTGGTCGTCTCGGTCGTGGTCAATGCGGCGCAGACCGAAGCCGTCCTTTTCGGTGAGAACGGCGCGGCGGAGACCATGGCACCGGGAAGCGTTTTTGTCTCCGCCGCCACCATGGACCCTGAGATCGCCCGCCGCCTGGGAAAAGGCCTGGAGGCCACAGGCCGGCTTTATCTCGACGCCCCGATTTCGGGCGGGGCCGTCAAGGCCGCGGCCGGCCAACTGACGATCCTCGCCTCGGGCTCGTCCGCCGCTTTCGCCAAGGCGCGTCCCGCGCTCGATGCCATGGCGGGAACCCTCTATGAACTGGGGGATTCCGCGGGCATCGGGGCGGCCTTCAAGATGATCAACCAGCTGCTGGCCGGCGTCCATATCGCCGCCGCCAGCGAAGCCATCACTTTCGCCGCCCGCCAGGGCCTCGATCTCAGAAAGGTCTACGAGGTGATCACGGCCTCGGCGGGAAACTCCTGGATGTTTGAAAACCGGGTGCCGCACGTGCTCGACGGCGATTACACCCCGCGGAGCGCGGTGGAAATTTTCGTCAAGGACCTGGGCATCGTCCAAGACATGGCGCGCGGCGCGAGATATCCGGTCCCGCTTGCGGCCGCGGCCCTGCAAATGTTCCTGGCCGCCGCCGGGTCGGGCTTCGGACGTCAGGACGACAGCGCCGTCGCACGTATCTACGCGCAGCTGGCCGGCGTCGAATTGCCTTCGGGAAAGTAGGCATCTCCCGCCGAGCAGGGGGCTGCGGCCTCTGTTTAAAACGAGGTGAATTTCACGCCCCTGGCCGGCAACCACCCAAAGGTGATGTCGCCGGGGGTGAAATTCAACATGACTGGGAATTTATAATAAAAATAAACAAAAACAAAAATCTCAAAAATAGAGAGGAACGACTATGCCTATATTATTTGTTATTTTTGGCGTTGCGGCACTCCTGTTTTTAATTGTGCGATGCAGAGTGAACGCTTTCGTCTCTCTTGTGCTCGTATCCTTCGTGGTTGCCTTGGCACTCGGAATTCCGGCCGATAAAATTGTCAAGTCGATTGAAAGCGGTATCGGCGGAACGCTCGGGCATATCGCCTTGATATTCGGGCTGGGCGTGATGCTGGGGCGTCTGATCGCCGACGCCGGAGGGGCCCAGCGGATAGCCGTGACGCTCATCGATAAGTTTGGCGAAAAGAATGTGCAGTGGGCCGTCCTCGTCTCATCATTCATCATCGGTATCGCCCTGTTCTTCGAAGTCGGCGTCGTTCTGTTGATTCCCATCGTCGTGACGATGGCGCGGCAGATGAAAATACCGGTGATGACGCTCGGCGTGCCGATGGTTGCGGCCCTCATCACCGCGCACGGTTTCCTGCCGCCACACCCCGGGCCGACCGTCGTCGCGGGGGAATATCATGCCGACATCGGCAGGGTTCTGGTTTTCGGCATTGTCATTGCCATTCCCTCCGTGTTGTTGGCCGGTCCGGTCTTTACCGTTCTGTCCAAACGGATTGTTCCCTCCGCTTTTGAGAAGATAGCCCGCGCCGAATCGGTTGACGGGACTTCCTTACGCGATCTTAACGATACGCCCGCTTTCGGAATTAGCGTCCTGACGGCCATGCTGCCCGTCATCATGATGTCGGTGGCGGCGCTGGTGGCCATTGTCCGTTCCTCGCTGGGACTGTCCGACAATCTGGCGTTTACCGTCATTCGTTTCGTGGGCGATGCCTCGATATCCATGCTGGTGTCCCTGCTTTTCGCCGCCTACACGATGGGCCTCAAGCGGAACAAATCGATCGATGCGATCATGAGCTCCTGTTCGGGGGCGGTGAGGGATATCGCGATGATGCTGCTGATCATCGGCGGGGGCGGCGCGCTCAAACAGGTGTTCATCGACGGTGGCGTGGGGACCTATCTCGCGCATCTGTTCGCCGGCAGTTCGGCATCCCCGCTGCTTTTCGCCTGGACCGTGGCGGCGATCCTGCGTATTGCCTTGGGGTCGGCGACGGTGGCGGCCATTTCGACGGTGGGTCTGGTGCTGCCGATGCTGACGACGCAACACGTCGACCTCGCCCTCGTCACCCTGGCGACCGGCGCCGGGAGCGCGACCTTCTCCCACGTCAACGACGCGGGTTTCTGGATGGTCAAGGAATCGTTCGGCCTTACGGTGAAAGAGACCTTTGGAACCTGGTCTTTGCTTTGCGCGATCGTGTCTGTGGTGGGGCTCGTCGGCGTGCTGGTGCTGGAACGGCTCATCGCGTAACGATCGGGCCTGGAGCCTGTCGCGACATTGTCGCGACAGGCTCCAGGATTCCAAATGACGCCTGCGCTCCGCTACGGCGGGCTCAAACGCCGCTCGGGCTTGGGGGCTGTTGATTCGATAATTTATCAACAGGTCCTAACGCGAGGGGCGCGACTGGCTCGGCCGCTTTACCGCCCCCAGATCCGAAAGCGTTGGTGCCGCCAGGATCAGGCGGACCAATTCCGCCTGCCGGGTGACGTCGGTTTTGCTGAAGATGCGTTTCAGATAAGTCCGCGCGGAGTTGACCGTGATTCCCAATTTTTCCGCGGCATCCTCGATGCGCTGGCCTTCGCTCAAGGCCAGGGCCAGACGTGCTTCGGCATCGGTCAGGTCGAACAATTTGGTGACGGTATCCACCGAGGGGAGGCTCTGGCGTTCCGGGTCGTTGATCAGCAGAACGGCCACGCGGCCATTGCTGTGTTCGGCCGGTAACGGGGCGATGACCACGGACAAGGGGCGGTCGGCCTCCTCGCGCGTTACCGCCAGGGCGTGCGCCATGGCGTCGCCACCGGCATCAACCGCCAGTTTCACCAAACGATGCAACTCGGCCGTTTCAGCTTGGCGGTTGGTTCTGCAAAGACCCGTCGGGCTCATGGTGAGGCCGTCGCCGCTGGCCAGATATTCCGTCCCCAGGCTGTTCATGAAGAGAATATTGGCGTCGGCATCGACCACGACGACACCCGTGGGAAGCCTGTTTAGCGTCGCCAATCCCAGGGTGGCGTCCGGAGACATCATGGCCGGATTGGCATTTTTCTGCGCCGTTTGAATCAGGGCCTGATCGATGCCGGCGGCCAGAACCTCGGCCGAGCAGGGCTTGGCGTAGAACCGGAAAACGTTGGCCTCGTTGATGGCGGCGATGGCCGATTCGATGTCGGTGGCGCCGGTCAGCACGATGGCCGTGGTTCCCGGGCACAAGGCGCCCAATTCCTTGATCAGTTCGACGCCCGACATCACCGGCATGCGCATGTCGACGACGGCGACGTCGAAGGGAAGGCGGCGCTGTTCGGCGATGGCCTCGATCGGCGATACCAGGAAGGACATCTGCCAACTGTTGCAGCGGCTGCGCAACGCCCGTTGCAACCCGTCGAGCACATGAGGTTCGTCATCGACGAACAGAATGCGTGGTTTTGTCACCTTGTCGCCTCCGTTCCCGTGTCCCGATTCCTCCAGCCGGTACCTGATGCGAAGTCTTCGTCATCTGGTCCCCAAATGGGGATATCGATGAAGGCGCGGGTATCGCTACGGTTCACTATTAACGACACACCAAAGTAGTTCGCGCAAGGGTTAGGGCCAAATGAAGAAAGAGCGGCCGGCAAGACAAACGCAGTCCATCATTGCGGCCATATCATGTCCCTTGCTGATCCATGGCGACGGTATCGTGAGTTGGGGCAATCAAGCGTTTTCCCAGCAATTCGGAATCCGTCCGGCAAAAGTCAAAAGTTTGAAGGTCCGGGAACTCCTCTGGTGCCTGGGAATCCAAGATCCCCTGGCGGGCATGATCGCTGAAGGCGTGACATTCGATCACTGGGAAATTCCTCCGCTCAATGCCGCTCTTTCCGCGCTTTATCTTCGCCAGGTTCGTCTATTCGACGAGGAGGAAAGCGGAAAAAAATACATCCTGATGATTTCCGATTCCCCGGAAATACCCGTCTTCGATGATTCCACCGATGAAGGCGGTACATGCTGAAGCCGGGAACTCCCACGTAACAGCGACATCAACCCCTGATTTGTCTTGCGCCACTGACTGGCTCTTGTTTTGCTATTGAATCGGCGGGACGGTCGATCCATCCGACAGGATTGCCGTGGCGACCGGCCCAGGCGGCGATTCTTGCCCGCCGGGGAGAGGGATAGGCAGAACCATGCGGTCGAAGATATTGCTGCTGTCGCAGGAGGGGCAGGCTCGGGTCGCCGACATGCTGGCGTCGCGGCCGGGGTTCGAAATTCGGATCGAGTCGGTCGGAACGATTCATCAAGCCAGAGAGATCCTGGCGGTGGAGAGTTTCGACGCGATTCTTTTCGATACCGGTTTGGCCGGCTCCGGCTTGCAGGAGGATATCCAGGCGATCGTAAGCGCCTGCGGCCCCGCTCCATTGATATTGCTTACCGACAAGGAGGATGAGGACATCGGGGCCGCGGCCGTCCATGCCGGTGCTCACGACTATCTGGTCAAGCGGCGCATCAACCCGGATGCCTTGCGACGGATTATTCGTTACGCCATCGAACGGACGCAGTTTCAACGCAAATATGATCGGCTGACCAGGCTGAACAGCGAGCGCAGGCGCATGGAGGAGGCCTTGCGGGAGAGCCAGGATCGTATCCGCGCGATCACGGAAAGTCTCTTCGAAGGCGTCCTGGTGACCGATATCGACGGTTTCGTGGCTTTTTCCAACCATTCGGCCGACAGCCTGCTGGGTGACGAACGGACCCCCCGGATCGCCGGCCGTTTCGTCGATTCGATCTTCAGCCTGCGCGCCGACCAGCGGCTGTTGCTGTTCTCGGAGGGTCCTTTCAGCAAGGTGGTGGAAACCGGGCAGTCCTGGCGTGACGACGATGCCGTCTTCCAATTGCGCAACGGCCGAACCTTGTTGGTTGCCTACGCCTGTTCCGCCTTGGTCGAAGAGGGGATCCGTAAGGGAATCATCATATCCTTCCGCGATATCCAATCCTTGAAGCGGGCCCAGCAGGAATCGTTGCAGGCATCGAAGCTGGCCAGCGTCGGCCAGTTGGCCGCCGGCATCGCTCATGAAATCAATACGCCCATTCAATATATCGGCGATAATTTGCGTTTCCTGGGTGATTCCCTCGATACCCTGCTGGAGGTGAACCGCCGGTACCGCGACTTCATCGATCTCCATTGCGGCGAAGCGGACGCCCAGGCCAGGGAGGCGTTGGCGACGTTCGAGACCGAGTCCGATCTGTCCTATCTGCGAGAGGAGATGCCGCCGGCCGTCAGCCAATCTTTGGACGGGGTCGGCCAGGTGGCGAGGATCGTCCTCGCCATGAAGGAGTTTTCCCACCCCGGCGAGCGTGAAAAAGTCGCCGTCGATTTGAACCGGGCCATCGAAAACACCTTGGCGGTCAGTCGCAACGAATGGAAACACGTCGCCGAGGTGCGGTTGGATTTGGCCGAGGATCTACCTCAGGTGGCGTGCCTTCCCGGTGAGATGAATCAGGTGCTGCTCAATCTTATCGTCAACGCGGCTCACGCCATTCAGGCGCGCCAGTCCGCGGAAAAAGGCTTGATAAACCTGGCGACCCGCCGGCATGGCCGCTTCGTCGACATCATCGTCGGGGACGACGGCGTCGGGATGTCCGAAAGCATCAAGGAACGGATCTTCGATCCCTTCTTCACCACCAAGGCGGTCGGCAAGGGAACGGGGCAGGGACTGGCCATTTGTCGCGACGTTGTCGTCACCAAACATTCCGGCCGGATTTCCGTCGATACCGAGGAGGGGAAGGGGACGGTATTCACCATCTGTCTGCCGATCGACGGAAAGGCCGCTCAGGCTGCCGGACGTAAATAATGGGCCGGCCCCGCATTCTTTTCGTCGATGATGAACCCAACGTCTTGCAGGGACTGCAACGCATGTTGCGCTACATGCGGATCGAGTGGGATATGCGCTTCGTCGATTCCGGACGGGCCGCTCTCGATATGATGGAGCAAGAGCGCTTCGCGGCGGTGGTCACCGATATGCGGATGCCTGGCATGGACGGGGCCGAACTGCTCGCCGAGGTGAGGCGGCGCGATCCCGGCGCGGTCAGGGTCATCCTGTCCGGCTATTCCGACGCCGACAGCGTGATGCGCACTGTCGGGCCGGCCCATCAGTTTTTGGCCAAGCCCTGTTCCGCCCAGGTTTTGGTCGATGTCATCTTGCGGGCGTTCGAGTTGGAACGGGTCCTGGGATCGGAACATTTGCGCAAATTATTGACGGGTTTGAAGGGCCTGCCGACTCCTTCCGACACCTATTACACCCTGCTCGATTATATGAAGCGGCCCGAGGCTTCGGCGACCGGACTTGCCGAGATCATCGGTCGAGACGTCGCGATGACCGCGGAGTTGCTCAAGCTGACCAACTCTTCCTATTTCGGTTTGTCGTCCCGGTTGTCGCAGCCCTTGCAGGCGGTGCGCATTCTCGGTTTCGAAACCCTGGGCGCGTTGGTTTTGCGCATCGGAATATTCCGAAACTTCCAAGGGTTGCCTGAAATGGCCATGCTGGTCGAGGAGGTCAACCGCGACAGCTTTTTCGTGGCCAGGGTGGCCAGAAGAATTGCCAGGTTGGAAAACTTCGATGAGCATGCCCAGGAGGAGGCCTATTGCGCGGCGATGTTGAGTTCCATCGGCTTGCTGGTGCTGCTCGATCAATGTCCGCACGACGTGGCTCGCGTCAAGGCGGCGGTCGCCGCCGGTGTCGATCCGCAGGATGCCGAGGTGGCGGTTTTCGGCGCCAGCCATTTTCAGGTCGGCGCCTATCTGCTGGGCCTTTGGGGATTCAATAAGGCCGTCGTCGAGGCGGTGGCCTTTCTCGGGCGGCCCAGCGCGGCCTCCATCGGTGTCCTGGATATCGCCGGCGTCGTCCACATCGCCCGGGTTGTGTCCGGTCCTTCGCCCATTTACGCCCAGCCGGCGAAAGGTGCCGATATCGGCCGCCTGCCGCTTGACAAGGCTTATCTCCAATCGCTTGGAAAGGACGACCGGCTGGTCACCTGGTCGGCCGAGGCGGCTGTCGAGGCGGGGCGATCGAGCTGACAGGCGATCGGCCGAAGCCTGATGTCCCTCTTCAGAGCGTGATGCCTTAAATCTGCATCACGCCCCGGCTTTTTTTCAAGCCCTTGGCCTTAGCGCACGCATCCGCGTGCTTGGCTGCGGCCTCAATGACGCTCGATGCTTGTCTTCGGTATGGTTTCGGCAAAGGATATCGTTTTACCCCCCGACTTCGTTTAATCTGTTCCAATGAGCGGGCGATGAGATTGATACGACGTGCGGCGTCGATCCGGTGTACCGCTCATCTTTGGCAAGACCGAAACGAAACTGTTTTTCGAACCACTAAATAAATAAAAACGCCAACTTCCATTTGGAATTGGCGGCAATGACGGCAGGTATAATAAAAAATTGCTGTCAGGGAGGTTCAAGAAGCATGACCACGCTTTTGCTGACGCACCCAGCGTGCCTGCAGCACGAGACGGGGGATTATCACCCGGAATGTGCCGATCGTTTGCGGGCGGTCAACCATATCCTCGAACATGAGGATTTCTTGTTCCTGGCGCGGGAGGAGGCTCCTCGCGCCACCACGCAGCAATTGTTGCGCGCCCATTCCATGGATCATATCGACCATATCCTGTCGTTGGTTCCCGCCGCGGGAGAGATTCTCCCCATCGACGACGACACCTTCGTCTCGTCCCACTCCAGCGAGGCGGCTCTGAGGGCGGCGGGCGCCATTTGCGCCGCCGTCGAGGAAGTGGCGGCGAAAAGATGCCGGAATGCTTTTTGCGCGGTGCGTCCACCCGGACATCATGCCGAGCGGTCGGCGGCGATGGGATTCTGCCTGTTTTCCAATGCGGCCATCGGCGCGTTGCATGCCCGTGACGCTTGCGGATTTCGGAAAGTGGCAGTGATCGATTTCGACGTGCACCACGGCAATGGAACGCAACAGATCCTTTGGGACGAGGCGGGCATGTTCTATGCGTCCACTCATCAGCAGGACGCATATCCCTATAGCGGGACGCCGGACGAGCAGGGGCAGCCGGGGGGAGGTGTCATCGTCAATATACCATTGCCGGCGGGCAGCGGTTCGGACGCCTTCCGGCTTGCCTATGGCGACATCATCCTGCCCCGTCTTCGTGCCTTTGCTCCGGAATTCGTGATCGTCTCGGCGGGATTCGATGCCCATGCCGCGGATCCGATGGCGGATTTACGGCTGCAGGTGGCCGATTTCGAATGGGTGACCCGCGAGTTGTTGCGGATTGCCGAGGATTTTTGCGGCGCTCGGCTGGTTTCTGTTTTGGAGGGTGGCTACGACACCCGTGCCCTGGCCGCCTGCGTCGCGTCCCATGTGCGCGCGCTCATGGAAGGATAACACCATGTCGGACCGGGAGCTTTCCTCCGTAATGGTCCTTTGTCATCGGGGTCAATGATGCAATTCATCGAATGGACGACGCAGATGTCCGTAGGGTCCGATGTGCTGGACGGACATCACAAGATGATCATCGAATGCCTGAATCGTCTGTATCCCTTGATCGGGGCGGTAGGGCGGGATGCCGAGATCCATGCCGTCCTGGCTAAATTGGAAGATTTCGTGCTCGTTCACTTCAGCGAAGAAGAGCAATGCATGAAAAAAGGCGGTTACCTCGACTGGCAGGCGCATAAAGAGCAGCACGATAAAATGTATGACATTGTTTTCGGACTGAAGTCGGATGTGGAACATGGCAGGGAGTTGGATGCCAAGAAATTGTTTGACATCATATACAATTGGCTGCTTCAGCATATTTTGAAGGAAGACAAAAAATACGAAAAATTCATTAATAATACGGTGAATGATCCTCATGGTGTCTGGGTCAGGTCCAATGGTCGGCCGTATTAAAAATGGCTTTTTGCCTGTTCCGTTTGCCGGTGGTGTCATTTTCTAAGAGGGAAATGGGGTGTAATGTTTGGTTGGTGGAAGAACCTGACGCTGCGGGCGCGATTCAATGGGTCGGGGTGCTTGGGATGGCGGCGACGGTAGCGGTCGCCATCGTCGAGACCAACCGGATGGAAGCGAAGCTCATGGCCCGGGCGGTTCAGGTGTTCAAGACCAATCTGCTTCGCCAGCGTGAGCTTGAGGAGCAGCAGCGGCCGATCTCTTGAGCGCCTCGGACGATCTGGCCGCCCAGTCGACCCGCCTGAAGGGGATCATCGACGGCTTCCTCAAGGATGTCGCCTCCAACTGATTTCGGTGGACAATGCCGGGGTGTGCCGAACGGAAACTGCAAGTTGTTGAATATTGCGTAAGAACGTCATTGGATATCTCTAAGTTACGTCAATAGAAGGAGTATTAGAACAAGAACCCCCCTGTAGACGTGTTCTTGAACCGGGTTCATATTATCCGGCGGTTTCTGTCGTTCGATTCAATGAGAGGAGAGCGCCGTGAAGGTGTCGGTGATCGGCATGGGTGCGGTAGGCACCGAGTTGGTCGGCTATCTGGTCAACCTTTCGGAGGTTTCTGAGATCGTCGCCGTCGACAAGGCGCGCGAAAAGGCGGAAGCCGAAATCTGGGACTATTCCCATACGACGTCTTTCATTTATGCGAAAAATCCCTTGCTGGTGGCGGGGGACTATCCCGAGACCGAGGGCAGCGACATCGTCGTCATCACCGCCGGAGCCCAGCTTCAGCGAGGACAGACCCGCGATACCCTGGTCGAGATCAACGCCGAGGTGATCCGCGATATCATCGGCCGGGTCGAACGCTATTCACCGCAAGCCATCGTGCTCATCGTCACCAATCCCGTCGATGTCATAGCGCAGGTGGCGCTGCGCCATTCCTCCTATCCCCGCACGCGGTTGATGAGTGCCGGCACCATCGTCGATTCGGCCCGCTTCATGCGGATCCTGAGCGATCATCTGAAGATCGACCCCAAAAATATCTTCGGCTATGTGTTGGGAGATCACAGCGCGACCGGCTTCATTCCCTGGAGCATCTGTAATGTCTGCGGGCTGGACGTCGATACCTATTGTCGGCTGAACGGCGAGGTGCCGATCGACAAGGCGGCGGTGCGTCAGGCGGTCCTCGATGTCGGCCTCGATATCTTCAATCGAAAGGGAAACACCAATCACGCAATCGCGGCCAGCGTGTTCCGTATCATCCGTGCCGTGGCGTCCAACGAGCATTCGGTGTTGCCGGTCGGTGTCCTTTTGAAGGATCAGTATGAAGTGGACGATGTGGTGATGAGCGTGCCTTGCGTCATCGGACGTGACGGCGTGCAGAAAATCCTGAACTACCAATTCACCCGGCAAGAACAGCATGAGTTTCTGGCTTCCGAGGCGCATCTGCGGAAATTGCTTGCATTGGCGGGTGTTTAATTTGTCCCCCGCCTTCCTGGGGGGCGCATGGCAGGGTTCGTCCTCGGCATGGTAATAATGCTTGCGATTTCGGCTGAATAAGTCCATATACCAGCCATCTTAATGCTTCGGGTTCGCCCGCCGTCGCCTGTCGATGCCGGTTCTGGTGTACTCCTATCGAATTCGGGCATCCGCGTGAAGTTTGCGTGGCCATACCGGTAAGAGTTAAATCGCAGAACGCAAAAGGTAGACAGAGTCGATCTTGGCTAAGGAAGATCTCATAGAATTCGAGGGTGTGGTCAGCGAAGTGCTGCCGGACGCCCGTTTCCGTGTCACTTTGGACAGCGGGCATGAAGTGCTCGCCTATAGTTCAGGGCGTATGAAAAAAAACCGCATCCGCGTCCTCGCCGGCGATCGGGTGACGGTTGAAATGACGCCTTACGACTTGACCAAGGGACGCATCAATTTCCGTCATAAAGACGAGAGGGCCCCGCAACCGGGCCACCGTCCAGCGCCGCCGCGGCGCCGCTGATGATCAGGGTTGCGACAGGGCGATTTTAGAATACCCGGCGCAACCCTTATTTAATGAAAGTACATCCATATAATGACAAGTTTTGTTGAGCTCGGCTTGGTCGAGCCCATTTGCCTCGCCGTGACGGCTGAAGGCTACGAAAACGCGACGCCGATCCAGGCCCAGGCCATCCCCGCCATTCTTGCCGGGCGCGACGTGCTCGGAGTCGCTCAGACCGGAACCGGAAAGACGGCGGCATTCGCCTTGCCGATTCTGCAACGTCTGGCGGACAACAAGCGGCGGGCGGGACCGAAAGGCGCCCGGACGCTGATTTTGACCCCGACCCGGGAATTGGCCCAGCAGATCGGAAAATGCTTCGCCACTTACGGCGTTCATCTCCGGTTGAAGCGCACGGTCATCACCGGCGGCGTCGGCATGCACCCCCAGATCTGCTCGCTGCTGGCCGGATGCGACATTGTCATCGCCACGCCGGGCCGCATCCTCGACCTCGCCATGCGCGGTCATGTGAAGCTTGACGGTGTCGAGACCTTCGTCCTCGATGAGGCCGACCGCATGCTCGACATGGGCTTCATCCACGACGTGAAGAAAATCACCGCCCTGCTGCCTGCCGAACGGCAGACCCTGCTGTTCTCCGCGACCATGCCGTCCACCGTGTCCTCGCTGGTCGCCGGTTTGCTGAAGGATCATCTACGCGTCGAGGTGACGCCGGAATCGACCACGGTCGAACGTATCGAGCAGCGGGTGATGTTCGTCGCCAAGGACAAGAAGCGCGACCTGCTTCTTGATATCCTGCGCGGCACGTCGGTGACCCGCACCATCGTGTTCGCTCGGACCAAACATGGCGCCAACCGCCTGGCCGAACAGCTTTCGAAAAGTGGTGTGAAGGCCGAGGCCATTCACGGCAACAAGTCGCAAGGCGCCCGGCAGAGGGCTCTGGCCGATTTCCATTCCGGGAAGGTCAGCACTCTGGTCGCCACTGATATCGCCGCGCGCGGTATCGATGTCGACGGTATCAGCCATGTCATCAATTTCGATCTGCCGAACGAGCCGGAAAGCTATGTGCACCGGATCGGCCGGACCGCACGCGCCGGTGCCGAGGGCATTGCCTTGTCCTTCTGCGATGCCGACGAGATCGCCTATCTCAAGGATATCGAGCGGACGATCCGTCAGCCGATCGCGACCGACGAAACGCATCGGTTCCATTCCGAGACGATCGCGCGCATGCGGTTGGCACCGGTTTCCAAGCCCAAGGGGCGCCAGAGCGCCCGCCCATCCCGGAGTGGTGGTGGCGGTGGAAACCGGCAGCGTAGCGGTGCACGTGTCGGCGGGGCGCAGCGCGCGGCCTAAAGACCGTCTTCCCGCCAGGGGTTGCAAAAACGCCGCCGGTGCATTCACCGGCGGCGTTTTTGTTTTGCGGTTATTGACCGGCGGCCTTGTTATCGCGGAATGCGAAAAGCTCAACGCGGGAATGCGGGTCTCTCCTTGAGGAAGCGCATTACTTCCGGCCGATTCCATGTAAGATTTCATGAGTTCGGCAAGGAGCGAAAGATGCGGCTATATCAGCGACTGGCCTTTGTCATGATCGTCGGTGCGCTTACCGCTTGCGGCGGTCCCCTGACCAGGGATGTCGGAAATTCCTTTACCAAGATCAACGGGCTCTACGACTATGGCGCGAGCGGTCGCGATTTACGGCTGAGCGTGCGCGGAAATCCTTTCACCGTGTCCGATGACACGCTGTCCAAGGCGGTGGAGGCGGCGAGCCAGGTACAGGTCCTGCGTCCGCGGACCCATCCGACCTTGACACCCGATTCTTCCGCGCGGCGTGGATATGAGCTCGCTTTCCTGTTTTCTCCCGCGCCGACCCAGAGCGGTGACGACTTATGCAAGGGACGAATCGAAGATTCCGCGCCCGGTGCCGTCGCGCCGACGGTCCATGTTCTCGGAGTCTTCTGCGTCTCCGGCTCGGCCCAGACCGAGGTGAGGGGGCTGGCGGAAGCCACCGGTCCCGCTGATCCCCGCCTCAAGAATCTGGTGGCGCAAATGATTGTCCAACTGTTCCGTCCCGATCTACCCGATGCCGACGGCAATTCCGGGAGGTAGCGCGCCCTGCTTTCCGGCGGAGCGCCGGTTGGGGCGGGCCTGAGAAATGCCTCTCGGCAGAGCAAACCGATGCATTCTTTTCCGGAACGCCGCCGCTTGATGACGATGACGGCGAAGGGCTCTTGACAGGGGCGCTCGGCTAAGGCTTGATCGGCGGACCATGCACAGCGCCCGTTCCCTTCGGGAGGGCGCATTTTTTTTCACAGAACCGCGATCCATGGGCATCTCTCGAAAGAAAACAGGTGGCATTGGCGAAACGATCAAGACGATCGTTTACGCCGTCCTCATCGCCCTCGTTGTGCGGACCGTCGCCTTCGAGCCCTTCAACATTCCGTCCAAGTCGATGGTGCCGACCTTGCTGGTCGGGGATTATTTGTTCGTCTCCAAATACTCCTATGGCTACAGTCGCCATTCACTGCCGCTCAGCCTACATCTGTTCGACGGCCGGATCTTCGAACAGACGCCGGAACGTGGCGATGTCGTCGTCTTCAAGGTGCCGTCGGATAACCGCACGGATTACATCAAGCGGTTGGTCGGTTTGCCGGGCGATCATATCCAGATCGTCCATCGCGTCCTTTATATCAACGGCAAGCCGGTTGAGCGCAAGCAGGTCGGCGATTACACGGATCGCGATCCGCGGGGCGGCAGCCAGATCTACACCCAATATGTCGAGACCTTGCCCAACGGCCGGTCCCATCTCATCTTGGAATATCCCGGCAGCGAAAGTCAGGCTGACAACACGCCGGAATATGTGGTGCCCGATCATCATTACTTTATGATGGGCGACAACCGGGATAATTCGCAGGACAGCCGGTATTTGAGCGTGGTTGGCTATGTGCCTGCCGAAAATCTCGTCGGCCGGGCGGAGATCATCTTCTTCTCCACTGATGGATCGGCCGCTCTGTGGGAACTCTGGAAATGGCCTTGGGCAATTCGCTGGGACCGATTCTTCTCGTTGATTCATTGACTTTCGTGCGGCCATGGATCAGCGCCTGAACGATATCTGCCGGGCGCTCGCCTACCGGTTTCATCGCTTGGAACTGCTGGAGGAGGCGCTGACCCATTCCAGCGCCTGTCCGGCCCGGGGGCGGAGCCCGTCGTCGGCACGCCCCCGCGTTGCCTACGAACGTCTGGAGTTTCTCGGCGATCGCGTGCTTGGCTTGGCCGTCGCCGAAATGCTGTTCTATACCTTCCCTCAGGAGAACGAGGGCGCGCTTGCCCGTCGTCACGCCGCCCTGGTCCGCCGCGAAGCCCTGGCCCGTGTCGCCTTGACCATCGGGCTCGATGCGGCCCTGATCATGTCCAAAGGCGAGGAGGAGGGTGGTGGTCGGCATAATCCGACCATGCTCGCCGACGCCTGCGAGGCCGTCCTTGGGGCCGTTTACGCCGATGGAGGGCTGGAGGCCGCGGTTACCATCATCCGCCGCAACTGGGAGCCCTTGATGGCCGAGGCGGTGACGCCGCCCAAGGATGCCAAGACCGGTCTTCAGGAATGGGCGCAGGGGCGCGGAAAGCCGTTGCCGGTCTATCAGACTCTCGGCATGGAAGGGCCGCAGCACGATCCCATATTCATGATATCCGTTACTGTCGAAGGATTCGCCCCGGTCACCGGACGTGGCGCATCGAAACGGGTCGCCGAACAGGCCGCCGCCGCCGCCATGCTGGAAAAAGTGACGAAATGAGCGAGAATTCTACCCGTTGCGGCTTTATCGCCGTGGTCGGCGCACCCAACGCCGGAAAGTCCACCCTGGTCAATCAATTGGTCGGCACCAAGGTGTCCATCGTCTCGCCCAAGGTGCAGACCACGCGGAGCCGCGTGCTGGGCATCGCCATGGTGGAGGCCTCGAACGCCCAGATCATTTTCATCGACACCCCGGGTATCTTCGCACCGAAGCGCCGCTTCGAGCGGGCCATGGTGCAGGCGGCCTGGAGCGGGGCCGCCGATGCCGACCAGATCGCCCTGGTGATCGACGCCGAACGGGGAGTGGACGACAACAGTCAGTCCATTATCGATCGTCTGAAAGAGGCCGGCCGGCGCGCTGTTCTGGTGTTGAACAAGATCGACCTCGTCAAGCGCGAGAAGCTGCTGGCGCTGACCGCCGGCCTGGATGCCGCGGGGCTTTTCGACAAGGTTTTCATGGTCAGCGCCCGGACGGGAGACGGCACCGGCGATTTATTGGCATATTTTGCCGCCGGTCTGCCGGAAGGGCCATGGCATTTTCCCGAGGATCAGGTCTCCGACATGCCGATGCGGCTTTTGGCGGCCGAGATCACCCGGGAGCAGGTCTTCCATCAACTCCATCAGGAGCTTCCCTACGCCGCGACGGTCGAAACCGAGCAATGGACCGAAAAGGACGATGGAAGCGTGCGCATCGACCAGATCGTCTATGTGCAAAGAGACAGCCAGAAAGGCATCGTGCTCGGCAAAGCCGGTCGCCAGATCAAATCGATCGGCGAGAAGGCCCGCGTCGAGCTGGAAGAGATCCTGGAGCGCCGCGTCCATCTGTTCCTGCATGTGAAAGTGCGCGAGAACTGGCTCGATGACCGTCAGCATTACCGCGATCTGGGGCTCGATTTCGACGCGTGACAGAATGCCAAGTGTGATCGGAACCGATCACCGAGCCCTCAAGTGTGACCTGACGGGGTGAACATTTTCACCGCGAAGCGGCGGAGCAAACGGAAGGCTCCATGGATTGGACCGACGAGGGAATTCTGCTGTCGTTGCGCCGGCATGGCGAGACCGGGGCGGTGGCGACGCTGTTGACCCGGAAGCACGGGCGGCATGCCGGCTTGATCCACGGCGGCGCGGGAAAGGCGGCGCGGGCGGCGCTGCAGACGGGGAACCGCCTTCAGGTGACCTGGGCCGCCCGCTTGTCGGAACAGTTGGGGCGTTTCTCCTGGGAACTGGCCGGCGCCTCCGGAAGCGTCTGGCTGCACGATCCGCTTCGTCTCGCCGGTGTTTCGGCGGCTTGCGCCCTGTCCGATCTCTGCCTGCCCGAGCGGGAACCTCACCGTGCCGTCTACGAAGGTCTGGCGGCGGTGATCGAAGGTCTTGCCGGTCAGGACTGGCCCAGCCTCTATGTCCGCTGGGAATTGGGGCTGCTGGCGGAGTTGGGTTACAGCCTCGACCTGACGTCCTGCGCGGCCAGCGGCGCCACCGAGGATCTGGTCTATGTCTCGCCGCGTAGCGGCCGGGCGGTCAGCCGGGCGGCGGGGCAGGTCTATCACGCCAGGCTTCTGCCCTTGCCGGGCTTCCTTTTGGATGATTCGTCCGGTGACCGGCAGGCGGTCATCGACGGATTGTCCTTGACCGGCTATTTTCTCGAACGACATGTGCTGGCTCCGCAAGGCAGAGGGCTGCCGCCGGCACGATCGCGACTTGTAGATCGGCTTCTGGCGTGATCTACTAGATGTAGTAATTGGAAGTTGAGGAAGGGTATGACTGAGAGCGCCATCGCCGGCGACGTCAGAGACACGCCGCTCGCCGAGGCTTTGGGTGAGCGTTATCTCGCCTATGCCATGTCGACCATTGTTTCCCGTTCGCTGCCCGACGTGCGCGACGGACTTAAGCCGGTCCATCGCCGGCTTCTCTATGCCATGCAGCAGTTGAAGCTTGATCCGACGGGCGGCTTCAAGAAATGTGCCCGCGTGGTGGGCGACGTCATCGGTAAATACCATCCGCACGGCGATACGGCGGTTTATGACGCCATGGTGCGTTTGGCCCAGGACTTCGCCGTGCGTTATCCGCTGGTCGAGGGACAGGGTAATTTCGGCAATATCGACGGCGATAACGCCGCGGCCATGCGATACACCGAAGCGCGCTTGACCGCTGTCGCCACCGCCCTGATGGACGGTCTCGACGAGGACGCGGTCGATTTCCGTCCGACCTACGACGGCACCGAGGAAGAGCCGGTGGTGATGCCGGCGGCTTTCCCCAATCTGCTGGCCAACGGCTCGTCCGGTATCGCCGTCGGCATGGCGACCAACATTCCGCCGCACAATGTCGGGGAGATCTGCGACGCGCTGATCCATCTGATCGATCATGCCGACTGTCAGGTCGACGATCTGGTGACGTTCCTGCCCGGACCGGATTTTCCCACTGGCGGCGTCCTGGTCGAGAACAAGGAGGCCATTCTCGAGGCCTATCGCACCGGGCGGGGCAGTTTCCGTCTGCGCGCCCGCTGGACGGTCGAGAAACTATCGCACGGGCTCTTCCAGATCATCATCACCGAGGTGCCTTATCAGGTTCAGAAATCGAAACTGATCGAAAAGATCGCCGAACTTCTTGAGGCCAAGAAGCTTCCATTGCTGGCCGACGTGCGTGACGAATCGACGGATGTGGTGCGGGTCGTCCTGGAGCCGCGCAACCGTTCGGTCGAGGCTGAAACCCTGATGGAGCAATTGTTCCGTCAGACCGACCTCGAAGTCCGCGTGTCGCTCAACATGAACGTGCTCGACGCCGATTCGGTGCCGAGGGTGATGTCTTTGAAGGAGGTCCTGCGGGCCTTCCTCGATCATCGCCATGTGGTGCTGACCCGCCGGGCGACCCATCGTCTGGGCAAGATCGAAAAGCGGCTCGAGGTTCTGGAAGGCTTCCTGAAGGCCTACCTCAATCTCGACGAGGTGATCCGCATCATCCGCCACGAGGACGAGCCCAAGCCGGCCCTGATGGCGGCGTTCGAGTTGACGGAGCCGCAGGCCGAGGCGATCCTCAATATGCGGTTGCGTTCCTTGCGCAAGCTCGAGGAAATGGAAATCAAGGGCGAGCACGGCAAGCTGTCGGAGGAACGCGCGGGGCTGAAGTCCCTGCTGGCCGACGAAAGCCTGCGCTGGCGCCGGATCGCCGAGGAAATCGTCGCCATCAAGGGACAATTCGGGACGGATGACCTTCTGGGGCGCCGCCGTACCGAGCTTGGCGATGCGCCGTCGGCCATCGTCGTTCCCATCGAGGCCTTCGTCGAGCGGGAGGATATTACCGTCATTCTCTCCGAAAAGGGCTGGATCCGCGCGGTCAAGGGGCATGCCGACAACCCGGACGACTTCAAGTTCAAAGACGGCGATCAGTTGAAGGCGGCCATTCGCACTCAGACCACAGACAAGATCCTGTTCTTCGCCAGCAATGGGCGCTTCTTCACCATCGGGGGCGACAAATTTCAGCGTGGGCGCGGCCACGGCGAACCATTGCGCCTGATGATCGACTTGCCGAACGACGCCGACATCGTTTCCGCGATGCCTTATCGCGCCGAGACCAGGCTTCTGGTCGCGTCGACCGGCGGCCATGGCTTCCTGGTGAAAAGCGAGGAAGTGTTGGCGCAGACCCGGGCCGGGAAGCAAATCCTCAATCTCGGAGAGGGCGAACGGGCGGCTTTCTGCCTGCCGGTCGAGGGCGATGCTGTCGCCGTCGTCGGGGAAAATCGCAAGCTGCTGGTCTTCATGCAGGACGAAATCCCCGAAATGACCCGTGGACGCGGCGTCATTTTGCAAAAATATCGGGATGGCGGGACGTCCGATATCAAGCTGTTCGTTCTAGCGGACGGGTTGAGCTGGAAGATGGGCGAACGGACACGGACCGAAACCAATCTTCAGCCCTGGCTCGGCAAGCGGGCCACCGTCGGCCGGATGCCGCCGACCGGCTTTCCCCGCGACAATAAGTTCACCTGAGGGCGTGGGATGGATGGATGGGTGGGGGGCCGTCGTGATCGGCCTCGCCATCCAGCTTCAGCAACCGCCAGCCGCCGGGCACGAACGCCTCCAGGGGCATGAAGCGGGCCTTGTAGGACATCTTCGAGCTGTCGGCGATCCAATAGCCCAGATAAACGTAAGGCAGTCCCAGGCGGTGCGATTCTTCGATCAGCCAAAGGATCATATAGCTGCCGAGACTGGCCGCTTGGGATTCCGGATCATAGAAGCTGTAGACGGCCGACAGCCCGTCGCTCATGTGGTCGGTCAGAACCACGGCCTTGAGCTGGTTGTCGGCGCCGCGAAATTCGACGAGGAAGGTATCGATGGGACTGTCTTCGACCATCGAGCGATAGTCGTAAAATCCCATGAGGGCCATATCACCGCCGGCATGCCGGGATTCCTGATAGCGGGAGAATAGCCGGTATTGCTCGGCCGTCGCCCGGGCCGGGGACTGGCGGATCTGCAAACCGGCGTTCATCTTGACGATACGGCGCATCGTCCGCCGGGGCTGGAAATCATCGACCAGGATGCGAACCGGGACGCAGGCGTTGCAGCCGGGACAGGCTGGCGTATAGGCGATCGAATGGCTGCGGCGGAAGCCGGCGCGCGACAGCGCCTCATGCAGGGCTTCGGCGTCCGGACCTGATAGTTCCGTGACGATCTTGCGCTCCAACCTGCCCTGCAGATATGGGCAGGGCAGAGGTGCGGTGGTGAAGAAGAAATGCGGACGCTTGAGCGGAATGTGATCCATATGTCCGGTTCGTCTCCGTCCTGGCCCCGTCGGTCTTTACTATCCTGCGATTCGCGGCCCGCGTAAATGTTATCAGGCGGCCTTGTCCCGAGACAACGACTTCAAGATTGATAGCTTGGACGAAACTCGCGTTCGCGCCAAGACTGCCATGAGGCTTAAAGCCGGGTGGAATGGGGATCGCCGATCCTCAATCCCGCCCGGCCAAGATCAGGGCTGCGGGCCGGTCGCCGGTTTCGGCGGCGGCGGCAGGGCCTGTCCGGGAGCGGGCGGAGCCGCGCTCCGCAATTGTTCAGGCAGAACGCCCGATTTCGCCGCATCCGGTGTTACCGTTACCGTCGGCGGAGGTTGGGTGTCACGCAAGAGGACGATGGTGATGCGCCGGTTCCGCGCATTGGCCGGATCGTTTGGCGCCAGCGGATCCATGTCGGCGCGTCCGACCACCCGATCGACCCGGTCGGCAGGCACCCCCGAGGCAAGCAGCGTACGGCGGGTCGCCAGGGCACGGTCGGCGGAAAGCTCCCAGTTGGTGTAACCCGATCCCGGCCCGCCGGGGAAGGGGGTCGAATCGGTATGTCCGGAAATGGAGATCTTCTCGGGCAGTTGCTTGACCACGCGGGACACCATGTCGAGCAGCGCACGCGTGTGCCCGTACATGTCGGGCGATCCCCGCGGGAACATCGCCAGGCCGTCCTGGTCGACGATCTGGATGCGCAGACCCTCCGGGGTGTTATCCACCATCAGGCTGTCAGCCATTTTGCGGAGTTCGGGGATCGAATTGATGGCTTTTTGCAGGGATTCCTGGGCGCGTTCGAACTGCTGCTGCTCGCGTTGCGCGTTGGCCTGGATGATCTGCTGCTCGGTCAGCGCCTTGGCCTGACCTTGGCCTTGCGCATCGGCTTTGCCGGCGGACTGGCCTCCCTGGCCTTCACCGGCTCCTTCATCGCCCCCCTCCTTGGGATCTGTCAGGGCGTCCCCCCCCTGTCCAATGGTCGGAGGCGGCAGCGAGAGGGTGAAGCTGGGCGTCGTCCCGTTGGAGGACATCGATCCTTCGCCAACCACCTTGCCGCCCAACATGCCGCCGGCTCCGCTCTTGGAACTGGAGACCGTGGTCGGGGCGAAATAGTCCGCGACCCCTTGAAGTTGCTCCTCCGTTACCGCGTTCAGCAGCCAGAGAAGCAAAAAGAAGGCCATCATCGCCGTCACGAAATCGGCATAGGCGACCTTCCAGGCGCCACCGTGATGACCGGCGTGGCCCTTCTTGATGCGCTTGATGATGATCGGTTGTTGTTCGGCCATGGGCTGAGCTTAAGACCGGTTCAATCTGGAGGCAGATTGGTGACGGTCTCTTCTACCTCCATAAAACTGGGGCGGATGTGCGGCGGTAGGGTCTTGCGGCCGAATTCGATGGAAACCTGCGGCGCATAACCCATCATATGGGCGAGCAGGCAGCTCTTGATGCACATCAGATAGTCGGTCTCGGCCTTGTAGACGAGATCCAGATTGCGGCCGAAGGGGGCGAAGAAACCGTAGGACAACAGCACGCCCATGAAGGTACCGCACAAGGCGGCGCCGATCAGATGGCCCAACACCTCGGGGGGTTCGGTAATCGAACCCATGGTGTGGATGACGCCCAGCACGGCGGCGACGATGCCCAGTGCCGGCATGGCATCGGCCATCAGGGTGATGGCATCGGCGATCATGGCGATTTCGTGGTGGTGCGATTCGATCTCGGCGTCGATGACCGCCTCGACCTCGTGGGCGTTGTTCGTGCCCAGGGTGAGAAGACGCAGATAGTCGCAAAGGAATTCGAGCGTGTGGTGATCCGCCGAGAAGTTCGGAAACTTCTGGAACAGCGAGCTGTCGTCGGGCTTTTCCACATGGCTTTCGAGCGCCAGGTCACCCTTGGTCTTCGCCAGCTTGAACAGCGAATAAAGCAAGCTCAGCAGTTCGAGATAGGACGCCTTGTTGTGCCGCGATCCCTTGAGCATGGTGACCATGGCCTTGCCGAAGCCGAGGACGACGTTCTTGGGATTGCCGATGATGAAGGAGCCGAATGCCGCTCCTAGAATGATGAGCCATTCGAAGGGTTGGATCAGAACCCCGATTTCGCCGCCATTGCCGATATAGCCGCCAAGGACGGAGATAAGCACCACTGCAGTGCCAACAATTACGAACATCCGCTACCCCTGTCGCGCCGCATTGACCGGCGTGCCCCTTACCATACGAACGATGCTATAATTCGAGCATCCTGTCGCCAGTCAACAACATTAGTCATAAAAAAAGGTTAAGTGACTCGCATTTGGCCATGACGGGAAATTTGATAGCCCCTCCCTGTTTGTTGTATTAGTCTGGCTCTCGACATGCAAGGACTGGTGTCATAATGAGCTTCAATCCCCGCACATTTCGGAATGCCTTAGGTTGTTTTCCGACCGGCGTGACAATCGTCACGTCCTTGAAAGAAGACGGTGCTCCGATAGGGGTTACAATTAGCTCTTTTAGCTCTCTTTCACTCTCTCCTCCACTGGTTCTGTTTTGTTTGGACGACAGGAACAGTGAGCTGGACTCTTTCTTGCGGGCCGGGCATTTCGCGATCAATGTGCTGAGCGACGCGCAGCAGGATCTTTCGGATCGTTTCGCCAGCCGCAAAAGCGGAAAATGGGACGGTGTTTCCTGGGAGCCTTGGAACAGCGGGGTTCCCATCCTGAATGGTTGCCTTGCCAATTTCGAATGTGCGCTCGTTGCCGTTCATGATGGGGGGGATCACCGGATCTTCGTCGGACAGGTCGAGCGCATGCGCCAATCCGAGGAGGGAAAACCCTTGATTTACTGGAGAGGAAACTACGTCGGCTTGTCCGATTCTCTCAGTTGATCTTATTGCGTGCAAATTTAAGTATGAAAATCACCCTTTGGTTTATAAGGGAAAGGCGTGGCTTGCTTTCCGTTTAACGTTACAATGCCGTGGCGCGGTCACGGACGTGGGGCGGATTCATGGTAAGCGTCGTCGAATATTTTTTCGCGCTCAATTCACCTTGGAGTTACCTGGGGAGCGCGAGGCTTGCGGCAATAGCGGCCAAGCGCGGAGCGCAGGTCGCCGTACGGCCGATCAAGCTGGGGGCGGTCTTCTCCGAAACCGGCGGAGTTCCCCTTGCCAAGCGATCCTCGGAGCGGCAAGCCTACCGGTTGGTGGAATTGCAGCGTTGGAGCCGCTATCTCGATTTGCCCCTGATTCTTGAGCCTCGGTATTTTCCCGCCGATGAAACGGCTGCGGCCCATCTGGTCATCGCCGCCGAAAGCGCTGGCTTTGACGCCTTGGCGCTGGCCGGCGCGATCGGAGCCGCCCTATGGAACCGCAATCAGAATATCGCCGACTGGGCCGTCCTCGACGAGACGTCGCTGGAACTCGGCATCGACGTCGAGGATCTGCGCCAGCGCTTTTCTCCCGAGGAACTCAGCCGTACGCACGACGCCAATACCCGGGCAGCCCTGGATAAAGGGATTTTCGGCGTGCCGGCCTATGTGCTGAATGGCGAGGTGTTCTGGGGCCAGGACCGGCTGGACTTCCTCGACCGGGCCTTGGCCTCCATCCGCAACGATATGTGAAATCAACGGGCCAGCGAGCGAAAGCCCGAGGGTTTCGGAGAAACCCGCCCGGCGCTTGAGGGCAGCGGTGATCGGTTCAGATCACCGCAACATGGTATCAGTGGAAATATGGCAGCATTGCCCGGCCCAGGAAGATCAGGCCGATCAGGCAGAAGATGATCGCCGCGCCCTTTTGCAAGGCGGCCACGGGCAGGCGATTGGCAAAAGCCCTGCCGAGCAGCACCGCCGGCGTGTTGGCGATCATCAGGCCCGCCGTCGATCCCGCGACCACCGCCACCAGATTGGGATAGGCCGCGGCAAGGGCGAGGGTGGCGATCTGGGTCTTGTCCCCCATCTCGGCCAGGAAGAAGGCCGTCAGGGTGGCGAGGAACGCCCCCGTTCCGCTCTTTTGCAGGGATTCGTCCTCATCCAACCGGTCGGGCTTCAGGGCCCACAAGGCCATGACGATCATGCCAAGGCCCACGACCAGATCCAGCCAGAAGGGTGTCAGCAATCGGCCGAACCAGGTGCCGACCAATCCCGCCGCGGCATGGTTGGCGATCGTCGCGCAGAGAATTCCGGCGAGGATCGGCCAGGGACGTCGAAATCGCGCGGCAAGCAACAGCGACAGCAGCTGAGTGCGATCACCCATCTCGGCGATGCCGACGGTAGAGAGGGATATCAGGAATGCTTCCAAGAGAGGATACCTTGTGGGCGGAGACAAAGACCACGGCCGATCCCCGCCGCCGCCCGGCCGTAAGGAATCCGCCGTTGGTCTCGCCAGGCCCGGTGGGCTCCGCGCGCCATGACGTCCATCAGCGAAGATGGACGGTCAAGGATGTTGACGCGCGGCCCGACCAAAAGTTCGTCGGGCGGCTACTCCCCAAAGGAGCAGCGTTCTTACATTGCTTTTGGCGTGCTGGCAATGGACGATCATGGAAATCTCGTCGTTTCGGAAAAAGGAAGTCGGCGATGCTGCGCAAATATCTTCCCGTTCTCGGATTGCATGGGTTTCACCGGCTGGCTTACCGGGAGTGGGGCGATCCGGCCAATCCGAAGCTGTTGCTCTGCGTTCACGGTCTTACCCGTTGCGGCGGCGACTTCGATCATCTGGCCCGGAGGCTCGCCTCGACTTGGCGGGTGGTCTGCCCGGATATGCCGGGCAGGGGGGACAGCGAATGGTTGCCGGTCAAAAGCGACTATGCCGTTCCCACCTATCTGGCCGATTGTGCCGCTCTGATCGCGCGCCTCGGCGTGGATACGGTCGACTGGCTGGGGACATCCATGGGGGGAATCATCGGCATTCATCTGGCCGCCATGCCCGGCAGTCCCATCCGCCGACTGATCCTCAACGATATCGGCCCGTTCATTCCTGCCGCCGGCTTGCGCCGGATCGGCGTGGCCGTCGGGTCCGATCCCCATTTCAGCGACCGGACCCAGGCACTGTCTTTTCTTCAGACCGCCATGGCGAGCTTCGGTATTCACCAGGCCGAGCATTGGCAGCATATGCTCGATATCAGCACGCGACCGGATGGCGCTGGCGGCTTGCGGCTTCATTACGATCCCGGATTGGCCGAGGGTTTTCACCAGTCGGTTTCCTCCGACATTGAATTCTGGGCGGCGTGGGACGCTCTTGCCTGTCCCGTTTTGACGTTGCGGGGAGTCGAATCGGATATCCTGCTGCCCGAAACCGCCCGGGAAATGACGGCCCGCGGACCGAAAGCCCGGTTGGTGGAATTCGCCGGATGCGGTCATGCGCCAGCCCTGATGGAGCCGGAGCAAATCGCCGTGATTGAGAAATGGTTGAACGATGAATAGGCAAGCTTGTTCAAATTGGTCTGGCCACAAAGTGGCCTGACCATTGCCGGCGATGAAATCGCGGGGTATCCTTCCCAATGCCATGGTCTTTGGCGAGGCGCTCAGGCGATCCGGGCAGACCTTTCGGATCGTCGGCCAACAAATATTGTTAGGGGAACGGAAATTGCGAAATCTTGCCACATTCGGAACGGCCTGCATTATCGGTTCAACATTGGCGTTGGCGACTTCGGCGTTCGCCGCCTCGGGAGAGGGCAAGGCCTATGTCGACTTGGACCGCGCCAAATTCCAGAAGGATGTCGACGGTAAGCCGGTCGACCTCTACACCATCAAGAACAAGAAAGGCATGGTGGTAAAGGTCACCAACTACGGCGCCCGGGTCGAGCAGATCCTTGTTCCCGACCGGCACGGCAAACTGGGCGACGTTGTGCTGGGCTATGAATCGATCGATCAGGTGATGAATGGTCAGGCATCGATGAATGCGTTCATCGGCCGCTATGCCAACCGTGTCGCCAAGGGCAAGTTCACCCTGAACGGGCAGGACTACCAACTGAACATCAATAATCCGCCGAACACGCTGCATGGCGGACAGAAGGGGTCGCGTTTCGTCGTTTTCGATGCCCATCAGATCAACGATTCGACGATCGAGATGTCCTATACCTACAAGGATGGCGAGGAAAACTTCCCCGGCACGCTGCCATCTCGCGTCATCTACAAGGTCACCGACGGCAATGCCCTGGAAATTTCCTATGAAGCGGTGGCCGCCGACAAGCCGACGATCGTCAACTTCACCAGCCATCTCTTCGTCAATCTGGCCGGCAAGGGCGATATCCTCGACCATTTGCTGACCATCCCCGCCGACGCCATCACGCCGGTCGATGCCACCTTGATCACCACCGGGGAATTCCGTCCGGTCCAGGGAACGCCGATGGACTTTACCAAACCGGTGAAGATCGGCGCGCGCATCGCCGCCGATTACGACCAGATCAAATATGGTCCCGGCTACGACGTGAACTATGTGGTCAACAAGAAAGGGCAGGAACTGAGTCTGTCGGCCCGTGTCGTCGAGCCGACATCCGGCCGCGTTCTTGAAATCTATTCCACCGAGCCGGGGATTCAGTTCTATTCCGGCAATTTCCTGGAAGGAAAGGCACCCCGTGACGTCGGCAAGGGTGGCCAAGTCTACAATGTGCACGCGGCTTTCTCTCTGGAACCGCAGCATTTTCCCGATTCTGTCAACAAGCCGAACTTCCCATCGACCGTGTTGAACGCCGGGGATTGGTACAAGGGCAAGATCGTCTATAAATTCGGCGTGCAGAAGTAGTTTTTCGATCGCCCTTTCAAGGGTGCGTCAGCTTGAAGGCCGCGGAAGGGTGTCCGCGGCCTTTTTTTAGAGCGCGTTGCGTTTAGATTGAATCGCGCTCGTTAGCCCGAGCGGCGTTTGAGCATTTGAAAAAACGGAGTTTTTTTCAGCGTCACGCAAACCTATAGCAGTTCAAGCGAAGCGCGAACTGCTATAGGTTTGCCGCTATAGCGGAATATGCGCCCTTATCAGGCGTCGGCCCGTTCCATTGCCAGTCTCTCGATCTGGGCCAGGGCGCGTTTCCGTGCCGGTCTTTCCTTGAGCCCATTCCAATAGGCTTCGAATTCCGGGCGCTTGTCGATTTCATCAAACTGCATGGCCCAGCCCAGCATCGAGCCGACATAGACGTCGGCGGCGCTGAAGGTGGGACCGGCGATATAGCGCCGGTTGGCGACGGCCTTCGCCAGAACCTCCACGGTCTGGGCGTAACAGCCATAGCCGAAGCGCCCCCAAAGTTCGAGGGTGCCGGGATCCCAGCCGGCCGAACGGTTCATAATCGCCGGTTCGACGCAGGCGGCCGCGAAAAACAGCCAGCGATAATATTCGCCGCGGTCCTGGGGCGGCGGAGCCAGATCCGCCAGGGGAAAGGCATCGGCGAGATAGGCGCAGATGGCCGCGGATTCGGTGACCACCGTCCCGCCGTGGCGGAGCGCAGGGACCTTGCCCATGGGATTGATGGCAAGAAAATCCGGTGATTTCATCGTCGTTCCGAATTCCTTGACCTCAATGCGGTAGGGGACGCCGATTTCTTCAAGCATCCAATGGACGATGGCGCTTCGCGAACGCGGGTGGGTATAGAAGGTGAGGGTGTCGATCATTTCGCTCTCCTTGTCCGGGGTGACCTGGAGGCGTTTATAGACTCACATACTGTCAGAATCTGGCAGTATGTTCTGTTGCCGCCACTCCTTCATCAGAGCGGCGCGCCGGCGGGGATAACGTTCCGGCAGAAGGTCAGCCGCCTCGATTCGATCGATGCGGAAGTGGCGGAAATCCTGGCGCAATTCGCACCAGGCGACGAGGATGCGGGTCGATTCAAAGAAGCCGAGCGTGATCGGCCAAACGGTTCTTTGGCTAAGCAAGCCTTTTTCGTCCCGGTAGGCCATGGAGAGTTTGCGCTCTTCGCGTAGAAGCCTGCGCAGATCCTTCAGATCGACCGATTGTGTCCGTTCCCAGCCCGGGCCGACCAACAATGCGTCGTCTTGCAGACGGTGGCGTAAATCGGAGGGCAAAACGGCGGAAATTTTGGCGATGGCGTTGCGGGCCGCTTCGGCCAAGGCCTTATCGGTACGCTTGCCGACCCAACGGGCACCCAGCGCCAGCGCCTCGATTTCCTCTTCCGAGAACATCAGGGGCGGCAACAGGAAGCCGGGACGCAATATGTAACCGACGCCGGGCTCACCCTCGATTTCAGCCCCCATGGCCTGCAAGGCGGCGATGTCGCGATAGAGGGTTCGCAGTGAAATGCCGGCTGTCCGCGCCAGGTCGGCGCCGCTCACGGGGCAGCGGTGACGGCGGAGGATCTGCAAAAGATCGAAGAGACGATGGATGCGCGACATCGACGTTCCCTATGGCTTGCTGCCATATTCTGGCAGTTAGTCATCGGCACGGCAATTCTTGCGTCACGCGAAACAAAAATGCCTCCAGGGCGGTGCCCGGGAAGCATTTTGTTTGGCAAGAGAAGGGGACTGTCGCCGAGGGGCTCAGCCCCGCTTGAGCAGTTTCGCCGCCTCGACGGCGAAGTAGGTCAGAACGCCATCGGCACCGGCCCGCTTGAAGGCCATCAGGCTTTCCATCATGACCTTGTCGTTATCCAGCCAGCCATTGTTGATGGCGGCCTTCAGCATGGCGTATTCACCGCTCACCTGATAGGCGAAGGTCGGCACGGCAAAGGTTTCCCTGACCCGGCGCACGATATCCAGGTAGGGCATGCCGGGCTTGACCATGACCATGTCCGCCCCTTCCTGGAGGTCCATGGCGACTTCGCGCAGCGCTTCGTCGCTGTTGGCCGGATCCATCTGATAGGTCTTCTTGTTGCCGCCCTTGAGGGCGACGTTGGAGCCCAAGGCGTCACGGAACGGACCATAGAAGGCCGAGGCATATTTGGCGGCGTAGGACATGATCTGCACATGGATCAGGCCGGCGTCGTCCAGGGTCTTGCGGATGGCCTTGATCCGACCGTCCATCATGTCGGAAGGGGCAATGACGTCGCAGCCGGCCTGGGCCTGGACGAGGGCCTGGCGACAGAGGACATCGACGCTTTCGTCATTGACGACATAGTCGTCGACGACGAGGCCGTCGTGACCGTCGCTGTTGAACGGATCCAAGGCGACGTCACAGACGACGCCGAGATCGGGATAGGCCTTTTTGAGTGCGCGCACCGCCCGGCAGACGAGATTGTCGGGATTGACCGCCTCGCGCGCATCGGGAGTCTTCAGTTCGGCGGCGACGGATGGAAAGAGAGCGACGGCCGGGATGTCGAGATCCCTGGCTTCGCCCACGGCCTCGACCAGGGTGTCGAGCGAATAGCGCACGACACCGGGCATGGAGGGGACCGGAACATGCTGGCCGCTGCCTTCAGTGACGAAGACGGGCCAGATCAGGTCGGCAGTGGTGAGAACATTTTCCGCGACCAATCGCCGCGACCATGAGTCGCGGCGATTGCGGCGGAGGCGAGTCTGGGGAAAGCTCCCCGCGACGAGCGGTCCGAACACTTTGTTATGCGGCCTCCAGAGCCTGGGTGAGATCGGCGAGGATGTCGTCGATATGTTCAATGCCAATGGAAAGCCGAACATACCCCTCGGTGACCCCGGTCGCCAACTGATCTTCCTTCGAAAGTTGGGAATGGGTGGTGCTGGCCGGATGGATGGCCAGGCTGCGGGCGTCACCGATGTTGGCAACATGGTAGAAAAGCTGAAGAGCGTTGATGAAGCGCTTGCCCGCCTCGATGCCGTCCTTCAGCTCGAAGCCGACCAGGGCGCCGTACCCGCCCTTCAGTACCGCGTCGGCCCTCCTCCGGGCCTCTCCGGTCTGCAAGGAGGGGTGGATGACCTTGGTGACCTTGGGATGCTTGCTCAGATAGTCGGCGACGGCCAGCGCGTTGCGATTATGTTCGCGGATGCGCAGCGGCAGGGTTTCCAGGCCTTGGATGGTCTGGAAGGCGTTGAACGGGCTGGCGGCCGCGCCGATGTCGCGCAGCAGGATGACCCGGGCACGCAGGATGTAGGCAATGGGGCCGAGAGGCTTTACCGCCTGGGTCCATACGGCGCCGTGATAGCTGGGATCGGGCTGGTTCAGCAGGGGGAAGCGATCGGCATGCTTTTCCCAATCGAATTTTCCGGAATCGACGATGATGCCACCGATCGAGGTGCCATGGCCGCCGATATATTTGGTGGTCGAATAGACGACGATGGAGGCGCCATGGTCGATGGGGCGCGCGATGATCGGCGCCGCCGTGTTGTCGACGATCAGGGGGACGCCCAACTCATTGCCGATTTTCGCAACTTCGGCGATGGGGAAGACCTGAAGTTTGGGATTGGGCAGGGTTTCGGCGTAATAGGCTTTGGTTTTCGAATCGGTGGCGCGGCGGAAGTTTTCGGGGTCGGAAGGATCGACGAAACGCGCCTCGATGCCGAACTGCTTGAAGGTATTGGCGAAAAGATTCCAGGTGCCGCCGTAGAGATCGGTCGAGGTGACGAAATTATCGCCGGCCTGGGCGACGTTCAAAATGGAGAAGGTGCTGGCCGCCTGTCCCGAGGCGACGGCCAGGGCGGCAACGCCGCCGTCGAGGGCCGCGACGCGCTTTTCCAGGACATCGTTGGTCGGATTCATGATGCGGGTATAGATGTTGCCAAGTTCGGCCAAGCCAAAAAGATTGGCGGCCTGCTCGGTGTCCCGAAACTGATAGGACGTGGTCTGATAGATCGGCACGGCGACGGCATTGGTCGCGGGGTCCGCGCGGTAACCTTCATGCAGGACCAAAGTTTCGGGATGGCGACTGGCGATGCTCATGAATTGGTACCCCCTTTTCAGTTTGCCGGATGGCTTTAAGTCGCATCCCTTTTCGTTGATGTGGGGCGACTTGGCCTTGCGAAATGGCAGGGCCTGAGCAAACACCGATCCAGATTGGGTGTCAAGATGAACTGCTCAGTAAATTTGTAAAAAGATAAAATAATACATTATTAATACGTATTATATAGTTGGCCACTTTCCGTGGCGCACCAATGCCGCTATATGTCTGTGGCATCATATTTCGAACGGGAGTGACGGAGTGGGGCGGCAACCTGACTTGGATGAGGTCTTGATCGAATTCCGGCGCATCGGTAATTCGGTGAAGGTGTCGGCGATCGAACCGGTCACCAATACCGAGGTCTCCATTGTCGGTCCGGCTACGGCTGGAGAGCACGCGCTCAGGATGGCCGCGATCCAGAAACTGCGCTATGTGCTGGCCAAAAAGGGGTAGCCGGCGCCAGCGCTATCGGATTCGTGCATCTTTGTCGTTTTATCAGTGCGGTGGCACCGGCGTCCCTGCCGATGATCCTGATTAAAGTCCAAGTGTCATTGCGAGGAGCGAAGCGACGCGGCAATCTCGACTGCCCTGGACTGCTTCTCCGCGCTCGCAGTGACGGCATTATCTCCGCACTCCAAGCGAAAGGCCGCGTCTTTAACGAGCGCGGCCTTTGAAATTCACGGCGTTCAATCAGGTATGAACCACGGAAGAGGGTGGTTCGATCAGCGACCGCGCGGCCGACGGGTCTTCTTTTCGCTGCTCTCGTCTTCACCGGCCTTGCGGCCGAGGCCTATCTTCTTGGCGAAGTCCGAACGCTGCGCGGCGTAATTTGGCGCCACCATCGGGTAGTCTGGCGGCAGACCCCACCTTGCCCGGTATTCATCGGGAGTCATATTGTAGGTGGTGCGAAGATGACGCTTCAGCATCTTCAACTTTTTGCCATCTTCCAGACAGACGATGTAATCCGGTGTTACGGATTTTTTTACCGGCACGGCTGGCCGCGGAGCCTCGACCTTAACTTCCGGCGTCTGGCCGTCCAACTGGTTCAAAGAATTGAAGACAGTATGAATGACCTCGGGGATTTGTCCTGCCGGCAGAGGGTTCTTGCTCACATAGGCGGCGACGACGTCAACTGCCATGCGAAGGATGTCATCGTGCGAAATCTTCTCAGCGTTAGCTTCACTCATTTTGCCACGACCTGATACTAGAACACCGAATGCTCCAACTAATCGCATGGTGTGAGTCGGGTGTCAATGGAAAACGCACATGATAGAATACTGATTTCTTTCACGGAGTGTCGAAACCAATAAAAAGATCGCGGAAGATCGTTACGGATACGGCTCTGCTCAGTATTTTCGCGGCCTGTTGACTTGTCAGCAGAGGTCCGACCATGGACCATGAGTCGAAATCGTATGCCTGTGGGGAATTGGTCAGGCGGCCTTATCTGTAAGTAGTAATAAAATTTTTCTGGTTAATGCCCGGGGTATGATTGCCGACCCGTGATTGCCCGAGCGATTGTGGTCCATTGGCAAGGCGGTGCGACATATGGTATCAAACGGCGGTCTTAATCCATTGAGCGATCTGCGCAAACATGCCCCAAGAGATCATCGCGATGGCCGCCGACCATGGCGGCTACGAGCTGAAAGCCTTCCTGCGTCAAACCCTTGAGGCCCAAGGCGTTTCCGTACTCGATCTGGGGACGGATGGTCCCCAGTCGGTGGACTACCCCGATTTTGCCGACGCCATGGCCGATGCCATCCGCGAGGGCCGTGCCGGAAAGGGCGTCCTGATCTGCGGAACGGGAATAGGCATCAGCATCGCCGCCAACCGTCATCCGGAATTGCGCGCGGCCCTGGTGCACGACGCCTTTGGCGCGCGCCTGGCCCGGCAGCATAATGACGCGAACGTGATTGTTTTCGGGGGGCGGACCATCGGTACGGAAGTCGCCAAGGATTGTCTGGCGTTGTTTCTCTCCACGGAATTCGAAGGTGGCCGCCATGCCCGCAGGGTGGCCAAGATGAGTGGCGCGGCCCGCTGAGGCGATCAGGACCGCGCGAGCCATTAATTGAGGATAGAGCTGATGTCGATCGAACAGGGTTCCCTTCAACGCTATTTCGGTTCCTCCCTGGCGGAGAGCGACCCCGAGATCTTTGCCGCGATCGGCAAGGAGTTGGCGCGCCAGCAGGATCAGATCGAGTTGATCGCTTCCGAGAACATCGTCTCGAAGGCGGTGCTCGAAGCCCAGGGGTCGGTGCTGACCAACAAATATGCCGAGGGCTATCCGGGCAAGCGTTATTATGGTGGCTGCGAGTTCGTCGACATCGCCGAGGAACTGGCCATCGAGCGCGCCAAGAAACTTTTCGATTGCGCTTACGCCAACGTCCAGCCCAATTCCGGATCCCAGGCCAACCAGGCGGTGTTTCTGGCGTTGATGCAGCCGGGGGATACTTTCCTCGGTCTTTCGCTGGCCAGCGGTGGGCATCTGACCCATGGCGCGCCGCCCAATCTTTCCGGAAAATGGTTCAAGGCCGTGCAATATGGCGTGCGGCTGCAGGATGCGCAGATCGATTTCGACGAGGTCGAGCGACTGGCCAAGGAACATCGGCCGAAATTGATCATCACCGGCGGATCAGCCTATCCCCGGACCATCGATTTCGCGCGCTTCCGGGCCATCGCCGATTCGGTCGGCGCCTATTTCATGGTCGATATGGCGCATTTCGCCGGTCTGGTCGCCGGTGGCGAACATCCGAGCCCGTTGCCGCATGCCCATGTGGTGACCACCACGACGCATAAGACTTTGCGCGGGCCGCGCGGCGGCATGATCCTGAGCAACGACGCCGATCTCGGAAAGAAGCTCAATTCGGCCATCTTCCCGGGCCTGCAGGGCGGGCCTCTGATGCATGTTATCGCCGGCAAGGCCGTCGCCTTCGGCGAGGCCTTGAAGCCCGAGTTCAAGCTTTACGCCAAGGCCGTCAAGGAAAACGCCGCGGTCCTGGCCGATACGCTGGTGCGCCGCGGTCTCGACATCGTTTCGGGCGGTACCGACACCCATCTCATGCTGGTCGATCTGCGGCCCAAGAAGCTGACCGGCAAGGCGGCGGAAGCCAGCCTGGAGCGGGCCGGCATCACCTGCAACAAGAACGGTATTCCTTTCGATCCCGAGAAGCCGACCATCACCTCGGGCGTGCGTCTGGGGTCTCCCGCCGCTACCACGCGGGGCTTCGGGGTCGAGGAGTTCCGGCAGGTCGGCAATCTTATCGGCGACGTTCTCGATGGTCTGACGGTCTCTCCCGATGATAACGGAGCGGTGGAACGCAAGGTGCGTGCCCAGGTGAGCGAATTGTGCAAGCGGTTCCCGATCTATCAGGGGTGAGCGTCTGCGGGACGAGCGATGGAGGGGAAGGCGATGCGCTGTCCGTTTTGTGGTCACGACGATACACAGGTTAAGGATTCTCGGCCGACCGAGGACAATTCGGCGATTCGCCGCCGGCGATTCTGTACGGCTTGCGGTTCACGCTTCACCACCTTCGAACGGGTACAATTGCGCGAACTGATCGTCGTCAAGAAGAACGGTCAGCGCGCGCCCTTCGACAGGGATAAATTGGCGCGTTCGCTTGCCATCGCCGTGCGCAAACGTCCGGTCGATCCAGATCGCGTCGAGCGCATCGTCAACAGTATCCAGCGCAGGCTGGAAAGTTGCGGGGAGGCCGAAATTTCCACCACCAGCATCGGAGAGCTGGTGATGGAGGCGTTGGCCAATCTCGATCAGGTCGCTTACGTACGCTTCGCCTCGGTCTATCGAGACTTCCGCGAAGCCAAGGACTTCGGGGATTTCGTGGGGAAACTTGGTGGCGAAATCGGCCTCGACGACTGATCTTTCCCATATGCAGGCCGCGTTGAGCCTGGCTCGGCGCGGTCTTGGGTCCGTGTGGCCCAATCCCTCGGTCGGATGCGTTGTCGTGAGGAACGGACGTGTCGTCGGGCGCGGATGGACGGCCAAGGGCGGCCGGCCGCATGCCGAGACCATCGCGCTTTCCCAGGCCGGAGAGGCCGCGGCGGGAGCCACCGTCTTCGTTACCCTTGAACCCTGCAGCCACCATGGAAAAACCGGCCCCTGCGCGGACGCCCTGATCGCCGCCAGGGTCGGCCGTGTCGTCGTCGCCATCGAGGATCCCGATCCACGCGTGTCGGGAAGAGGTCTGCAGCGTTTGCGCGACGCCGGCGTCGAGGTCGAGGTCGGTCCCGGTTCCGAGGCCGCGGCGGAGATCAATGCGGGATTCTTCCGCCGGGTCATCGATGGACGGCCATTGGTGACGCTGAAACTGGCCAGCTCCCTGGATGGGCGAATCGCCACGGTGAGTGGGGAAAGCCGATGGATCACCGGGCAGGACGCGCGTGCCGCCGGGCATCGGCTGCGGGCGGAAAACGACGCCATCATGGTGGGCAGCGGTACGGCCTTGTTCGACAATCCCGATCTGACCTGCCGGTTGGCCGGTTTGGAGGATCGCACGCCGATCCGTCTGGTGATGGATGGGCATTTACGCTTGTCGCTCACCTCAAAACTGGTGATCGGCGCCCGGCAATGGCCGACCTGGCTGATCACCCGCGAGGGCAACGATCCGGAGCGCTTGCAAGCCTACGCCGCCTGCGGCGTCGAGATCATCGAGGTGGCGACGGCGGCGAACGGCAAGATCGATCTTCCGGACGCGCTGCGGGAATTGGCCAGGCGGGGACTGACCAGAATTCTGGTCGAGGGCGGCGCCCATCTGGCGGCCGCCTTGTTGCGCGATGACCTGGTCGACAGGGTGGCCTGGTTCCGGGCGCCCCTGCTGGTGGGCGGCGACGGATTGCCGGCGGTGGCGTCCTTCGGGATCGATCATTTGGCGGTGGCGCCACGCTTCAAGCGCCTTACCTTGGCGGAACTGGGATCCGATCTGTTTGAATATCTGACAAGGGACTGACTTTAAGGTGGGGCGGAGGTCGGCGATGAAGAAATCCGAGACCTTCGGACATCACCAATAAAACAGGAAATCATTATGTTCACAGGCATTGTTAGCGATTTGGGCGAGGTTCTGGAGATTTCCGGAAAAGGCGATGTGCTGTTCAAGATTCGCACGGCTTTCGACGTCAAGCAGGTGCCGATCGGGGCGTCTATCGCCAACAACGGCGTTTGCCTGACCGTTATCGATCGCGGTTCCGATTGGTTCGCCGTGCAGGCTTCGGCCGAGACGCTCGACAAGACCACCCTGGGGCGGTGGGCGCCGGGGAGCCGGGTCAATCTCGAACGCGCCATGCGAATCGGTGACGAGTTGGGGGGGCATATCGTTTCCGGTCACGTCGACGGTGTCGCCACCGTGGTCGGCATCCGCCCCGAGAACGATTCCCTGCGTTTCACCTTCGAGGCGCCGGATCATCTGAAGCGCTTTGTCGCTCCCAAGGGATCGGTCGCCATCGACGGCGTTTCGCTGACGGTCAACGAGGTCGAGGGGGCGCGTTTCGGCATCAATATCATTCCCCATACCAAAAGCGTGACCACCTTCGGCGGTTATGCGGTGGGATCCAAGGTCAATATGGAAATCGACATGTTGGCCCGCTATGTCGCGCGCCTGCTCGAAAAGGATTGATCGATTGCCGAACTTCCGCGCCCATATGTCACCGGTCGAGGATCTCATCGCGGAAGCCCGCGCGGGTCGCATGTTCATCCTGATCGACGACGAGGATCGGGAAAACGAGGGCGATCTGGTGATTCCGGCCCGCATGGCGTCCTCGGACGCGATCAATTTCATGGCGAAATACGGGCGTGGACTGATCTGTCTGGCGATGACCAGGGAGCGTATCGAGCAGTTGGGTCTTTCGATGATGGCGCCCGCCAATGCGTCGCGGCACCAGACGGCCTTTACGGTCAGCATCGAGGCACGCGAAGGGGTGACCACCGGCATTTCGGCGGCGGATCGGGCCCGCACCATCGCCGATGCCATCGATCCGGAAAAGGGCGCGCAGGATATCGTCAGTCCCGGTCACGTCTTTCCACTGATGGCCCGCGAAGGAGGCGTGCTGGCGCGGGCCGGTCATACTGAGGCGGCCGTCGACGTGGCCCGCCTGGCCGGTCTCAACCCTTCCGGCGTCATCTGCGAGATCATGAACGACGACGGCAGCATGGCCCGCACGCCCGATCTGGTCAAATTCGCGCAAGTCCACGGGTTGAAAATCGGCACCATTGCCGACCTGATCGCCTATCGTCTCCGCAACGACAAGATCATCCGCCGCACGTTGGAAACCGGCTTCCGGTCCACCCATGGCGGCGAGTGGAAGATGATCATCTATGTCAATACGGCCGCCTATGCCGAGCATGTCGTCCTGGTCAAAGGCGACATCGCGTCGGGGGGGCCGGTGCTGGCGCGGGTTCACGCCTTGAACGTGCTGGACGACGTCCTCGGCGATCTCGATTCCGGAAAGGGCGGTCAGTTGCATACGGCCATGGAGATGGTGGCGGCGGAGGGCAGGGGGGTCATCCTTCTGATCCGTGAGCCGCGTCCATCCAGTTTGACCGACCGCGTCAAGGCGCGCCTCGACGGCAGCGAGGAACCGGGGCAGCTCCGCGATTATGGAATTGGCGCCCAAATTCTGATCGATCTCGGCGTTTCCGAGATGATTCTTTTGTCGAATACGAAAAAGACTATCATTGGACTTGAAGGATATGGCCTTAGCGTCGTCGAGCAGCGGGCGATCCCCATTCACGAGGAGAGGCAATGAGCAGCGGCGTACGCATATTGATCGTGGAATCGCGATTCTACGATGACATCACCGATAACCTGGTCAAGGGCGCTGTCAAGGAACTGGCCGCCGTCGGTGCCGGCTACAAACGCCTGATCGTGCCGGGCATCCTGGAGATTCCGGCGGCGATCCGCTATGCCATCCGGGCGATGGAGTTGCGGGCCACGGATGAGCGCTATTCCGGCTATGTCGCGCTCGGTTGCGCCATCAAGGGCGAGACCGATCATTATGAGCATGTCAGCCGTGAAGCCATCTCCGGCGTACAGAAATTAGCCCTCGATTACACTTTGGCGGTTGGCAACGGCATCCTGACCGTGCATAACCGCGCCCAGGCGATGGAACGCTGCTCCCCGGAGCGGCGAAACTTCGGTGGACAAGCCGCCCGCGCCTGCCTCCGCATGATCGAAATCAAACGCGAACTCAGTCTCATACCGAAATGACAGCCCCCAAAGGCCAAAAGAAAAAATCCGTGCAGGCGCGGTCCGCCGCCCGGCTCGCCGCCGTGCAGGCCCTTTATAATGCCGAATTGTCCGGGCAAACCCCGGACCTTGTCCTCGACGATTTCCTCAAGCATGGAATCGGCGGCAAGGTTATGCTGACGCCGGAGGGCGTCGACCCCGCCGGGTTCGGCGAGGTAGAGCATGTCCTGGCCGACCCGGATCCGCTGATGCTCACGGCGATCTTTCGGGGAACCTTGGCGAGACGTGACGATTTCGATGAAATGATCGCCGGGGCTTTGAGCGCCGACTGGACGGTGGACCGGCTTGAAACCGTGCTGCGCGCCATTTTGCGAGCCGGTGCCTGCGAATTGGCCGATTTTCCCGACGTCCCCGTCCGGGTCGTCATTTCGGAATATGTCGACATCGCGCACGCCTTTTATTCCGGCCCCGAACCCGGGCTGGTCAATGCCGTGCTCGATCGCATAGGGCGGGTGGTGCGGGCCGGCGAGATCGGCGGTGATGTCCGGTCTCGATGAATTCTCCCTGATCGCCCGGCTTTTCGCGCCCCTGGCGGCGCGTCATCCGGGTGCATTGGGGTTGACCGACGACGCGGCGTTGATCGATGGTCCGGAGGGGCGGCAATGGGCGGTGACCGCCGATGCCATGGTGGCGGGCGTTCATTTCCTGCCCGACGATCCGCCCGATCTGATCGCCCGCAAGTTGATCCGCGTCAATCTCTCGGATCTCGCCGCCATGGGCGCGCGCCCCTTCGCCGTCCTTCTGGCCAGTTGCTTCCCTAGGGACGTGACCGGCGATTGGCTTGATCGTTTTGCCTCCGGATTGAAAACCGATTGCGAGGAATTTTCCATCGCGCTGATCGGCGGCGATACGGTGGCGACGCCCGGACCGCTTACCCTGGCTTTGACGGCCATCGGCGACGTTGGCCGAAATTCGGCCCTATTGCGTTCGAACGCTCGTTCGGGAGACGATATCTGGGTTTCCGGCACCATCGGCGATTCCGCGTTCGGCCTGATGGTCGGACGGGGAGAGCCCGTGCCGGTGGGCCCGGCCGAGCGGCAGTGGCTGTTGGAGCGCTATCGTCTGCCCCGGCCGCGCACCACATTGGGGCCGGCTCTCGTCGGTCTCGCCGGCGCCGCCATGGATATCTCGGACGGACTGGTCGGCGATCTTGGTCATATCTGCGAAACGTCCGGCGTCGGTGCGGTGATCGAAGCGGAGAAAGTACCGCTTTCGGACGCGGTGCGGATGGCGATCTCGGCCGGCTTCGGAAGCATCGTCACTGTGTTGACCGGCGGCGACGATTACGAGCTGCTGTTTTCAGCCCCGGCGGAGCGGGCCACGGCCATCGAGGCCCTGGGTCGGGAGCTCGACTTGCGTCTGACGCCGATCGGGCGGATCATCGAGGGCGAGGGGGTGCGGGTCGAAGACTCCGATGGCCGCGCGCTTTCCCTTTCCGGCGGCGGATATCGTCATTTCGGCGGGTGAGATATGAAAAAGGTCATCATTATCGTCGTCCTGGTGGTGATCTTGATCCTCGGTGTCATCGGCGGCTTGTCGATGTTCGGCATGGGGCCGTTTCCCAATCTTCTGACCTCCTTGAAGTCCGAGGAGAAAGCCGCGCCGGCCGAACAGCCGGTGGCCGCGGAATCGCGGGACCGAGTGTACGATCTCGGCACCTTCATCATTCCACTGGTCGCCAAGCACGCCATCGGCCGGCAGATCGGCATGGATCTGGCCATCGTCGTCGACGTCGAATCGGCCGGCAAGGTCGCGGCGGAGCTTCCCCGCCTGCAAAACGCACTTCTGGTCGATCTTTACGATTTCGTTCCGCAGCATGCCGACGCCCATTCCGCCGGTGATCGCGAGGCCATTCATCAACGATTGATCAAAGTGGCCTGTCGGCTGTTTGGCGAAAAAGCCATTCACGACGTGGTTATCAAATCTCTTTACGACCGCTAAATCAGGATTTTCTCTGTCATTGGTAAAATGGTCAGTCCAATGCTTGGATTCTTTTCAGCCAAGTCTTAATTCATATCCTTTTTTTCCCACACTTTAGTTGCGCCAAACGGTCCATTCTGGCAGGTTGTGGCCGCTGTCTCGGTCGTTCCGTCCGAACGTTTTTTGGTTTCCGCTGTGTTCGGATGGGCATGTCGAGCTCAAAAAACGGCACCTCAGGGGATAGGAAGGACAAGAATGGCCTATACGTTTGTTTTGGCGTGCGGTGTGCTGGCTCTCGTTTACGGGGTGTATGCCGGCCGCGCGGTGCTCTCGGCGCCCGCCGGGAACGCCCGGATGCAGGAAATCGCCGCTGCGGTGCAGGAAGGCGCGCGCGCCTACCTCAATCGCCAATATTCCACCATCGCCGTTGTCGGCGTCATCGTTGCGATCATTCTCGGCTGGCGCCTCGGTCTGCATGTGGCCATCGGCTTTGTCATCGGCGCCTTTTTGTCCGGCATCGCCGGCTATGTCGGGATGAATGTTTCGGTGCGCGCCAATGTGCGAACCGCCGAGGCGGCCCGTTCGGGCGGTCTGGCGCCGGCTCTGTCGGTCGCCTTCCGTTCGGGCGCGGTGACCGGTCTTCTGGTGGTCGGGTTGGGGCTTCTGGGGGTCACTGGATATTACGTCGTCCTGCGTCATTTCGGCTTCGAGTCGCGTAATCTGGTGGAAGGGCTGGTCGCCTTGTCCTTCGGCGCCTCGCTCATTTCCATTTTTGCCCGTCTGGGCGGCGGTATCTTCACCAAGGGCGCCGACGTCGGTGCCGACCTGGTCGGCAAGGTCGAGGCCGGAATTCCCGAGGACGACCCGCGCAATCCGGCGGTGATCGCCGACAACGTCGGCGACAACGTCGGCGACTGCGCCGGCATGGCGGCCGATCTGTTCGAGACCTATGCCGTCACCACGGTGGCGACCATGCTGTTGGGCTCGATCTTCTTCTCCGGGGCGGATCAGGAAAAGCTGATGCTGTTCCCGCTGCTGATCGGCGGCGTCTGCATCATCGCTTCGGTGATCGGAACCTTCTTCGTGCGGCTCGACGCATCGCAGAAGATCATGCGGGCCCTTTACAAGGGCTTGATCGCCACCGGCATCCTGTCGTTGATCGCCATCGCCGCCGCCGCTCAATATCTGTTCGGCGGCTTCGAGGCCTCCTTTACCACCACCGGTGGATTGGTTCTGACGGTGAAGGCCCTCATGGGCTGCTCCGTGGTCGGGCTCCTCATCACCGGACTTCTGGTGTGGATCACCGAATATTACACCGGTACCGATTATCGTCCGGTGCGCAGCGTCGCCCAGGCGTCGACGACCGGACACGGCACCAACGTCATCCAGGGGCTGGCCGTTTCGATGGAAGCCACGGCATTGCCGGTGCTGGTCATTTCGGTGGGCATCATCGTCTCTTATATGCTGGCCGGACTTTATGGCATCGCCATCGCGGCGACGACCATGCTGGCCCTGGCCGGTATCGTGGTTGCACTCGACGCCTATGGTCCGGTGACCGACAACGCCGGCGGCATCGCCGAGATGGCCGACTTGCCGAAGGACGTCCGCAAGATCACCGATGCTCTGGACGCCGTCGGAAATACCACCAAGGCGGTGACCAAGGGCTATGCCATCGGTTCCGCCGGCTTGGCGGCGTTGGTGCTGTTCGCCGCCTACACCGAAGATCTGCATCATTATTTTCCCAAGCTGACGGTCAGCTTCAGCCTGCAGGATCCCTTCGTCGTCATCGGTCTATTCATCGGCGGCCTGCTGCCCTATCTATTCGGGTCGATGGGCATGATGGCGGTTGGACGGGCGGCCGGTTCGGTCGTCGTCGAGGTCCGTCGTCAGTTCAAGGAGATCGCCGGGATCATGGAAGGCACCGCCAAGCCTGACTACGGCCGTGCCGTCGACATGCTGACCAAGGCGGCGATCAAGGAAATGCTCGTGCCCTCCTTGCTGCCGGTTTTGGCCCCGGTGGTGCTCTATGTGGTGGTTCTGGCCGTGGCGGGGCAGGCGGCGGCCTTCTCGGCCCTGGGGGCCATGCTGATGGGCACCATCGTCACCGGCCTGTTCGTCGCCCTGTCGATGACTTCGGGTGGCGGCGCCTGGGACAATGCCAAGAAGTTCATCGAGGACGGCAATCATGGCGGCAAGGGGTCCGACGCCCATAAGGCGGCGGTGACCGGCGACACGGTCGGTGATCCCTACAAGGATACCGCCGGACCGGCGGTCAATCCGATGATCAAGATCATCAATATCGTGGCGCTTCTGCTGCTGGCGATCGTTGCCGGCTAACGGAAACCCCATCTGTTCGTCCCTACCGTCCCATCCCCTGACGGGGCGGTAGGGCAAACAGGCATAAAAAAACCGCCGTCTAGAGAAAGACGGCGGTTTTTTCGTGTTGAGAGGCCCTTGGATCAGCCGCCCGGCTGGGCGTCGTCCTTGCCTTTCGAATTGAATTTTCCGACGTTGCCCAGCAATTGCTCAAGGATGCTGAGATCGCGCCCGGCGCTCGGCGTTTCACGGGCCACCATGGTGACGTCCTTGCCATCCTGCAGGGTCAGCTTGCGGACATCGGTGACGGTGCCGGTGCGGTCGAAATCGATCACGACGACCTGACGCTCCAGTTCCTCGGGCTTGAAGAAGGCGATCGTCTCGATTTTGCTGCTGATGTAGTACCAGCGCTCATCGCCGAACACCGAGGTGCTGGCCGGCGTGCCGAGCAGCGCCGTGACGTCGCTCTTCGTAAAACGGCCCGGTTTGATTTCCGTCAGGCGTTCCGGGGTCGGCAGATTGCCGCGCAGATCGACAACGGGCTCGCAGGCGGTGGCGGTTCCCAGAAACGCCATGGCCAAAAGAAAACGGACGGTGGACTTGGAGTGCATCTTGCCCCGATATGATAGCCGCCTGGACAGGACATTCCGAGACTGCACTTGGCAGGCGATTCGGACGACGGATCGGCGGCGCGACCGACAGTGTGCAGAAAGTGCACTTCCATGCGGCACCTTGTCAATCTTCCCGGTGCCTTTTCGTCTCCGATCTTTTCCCGGCTGGCGCATTGCGCTAACTTGCCGACGACGCTGGCGCCCTTGAGGCGGGGCGGCGGTGCTCTCATGAATGGATCGGTCGGATGGTTCTTCGTTCTTTGTTTTCCCGAGGTCGTGTCGCCGAGGCCGGACAGGCGCTTTATGCCGCCGCCGTTCGGCAGGCGCGGCGTGAGGAATTTTATCTTTCGTTCGGGGTTCCCGACAGCGTCGACGGTCGTTTCGATCTTCTGGCTCTGCACGTCTTTCTGCTGCTCCATCGCCTGGGCAAGAGCGGAAGGCCGGCGAAGGCCTTGTCGCAGGTCGTATTCGATCTGATGTTCGCCGACATGGAGGCGAACTTGCGCGAGATGGGGGTTTCCGATATGGCCGTCGGCGGGCGGGTGAAGACCATGGCCAAGGCCTTTTATGGACGGATCGCCGCCTACGAACCGGGACTGGAAGCGGCCAGCGGCGATCCCGCCGTCCTGCGCGACGCCCTGGCCCGCAACCTCTATCGGGGGGAACCGGTGGAGGAACGCGCGCTGGACGCCATGGCGGCCTATGTGCGGCGGTCCGACGCCATCCTGATCGAACAGTCGCTCGATGATTTGCGGGACGGCAAGGTGCGTTTTGCCGCTCCGATGCCGGAGGACGTGGTACCATCATGATCGCTATCGAATTTTCGCGACCGGTGCAGGTCGATCGGTTTGGCCACGACGAACGTCGTTACGATATCGAGGCCAACGGCGAGGAGCGCGCGGCCCTGGCCGAGCGCTACGGTATCCTGTCCGTCGACAGTTTCACCGCCCATCTGCGGCTGAGGCGGATATCCGGAGAGCGGCTGCTTCTGAAGGGACGCTTTTCCGCCGATGTGGTTCAGTCCTGCGTGGTCAGCCTGGAACCCGTGTCCGCCCATCTGGAAGAGGATTTCAGCCTGGTCTATGCTGCAGACCTTGACGAGGAGGACGTCGAGGTGGATATCGGTCTGACGGAAGAGGATCCCCCCGAGCCGATCGAAGGCGGTGTCATCGATCTGGGAGAGGCGGCGGCCGAACATCTGGCCCTGGCCCTGGATCCGTTTCCGCGCGCCCCCGGCGCATCCTTTCAGGGAGGCGACGAGCCCCCCGAGCCCGAGCCGCCGCCGAAGGTCAGCCCTTTCGCCGCCCTGGCGTCGCTGAAAAAGAAATAGAGGTTTTCACCTCGAAAAGCGCCATTCTGGCATGGTATTGCCGGAGTGTCGTAAATAGTACCGGATTAGGCTTGCTCCCCTGGCTGTTTTTCGTTAAGAAAGGCGCCTTTCCGCTTTTGCCCCTTGGCAGAGAGTAATTCAAATGGCTGTCCCGAAGAAAAAGACCTCGAAATCCCGTCGCAACATGCGCCGCTCCCACGACGCTTTGAAGGCCGTTGGCCACGTGGAGTGCCCGAACTGCGGCGAACCGAAACTGCCCCATCATGTCTGTGGCTCTTGCGGTCACTATGATGGGCGCGAAGTGGTTGCCGAATCCGGAGCCGCCGCCTAACATCGCTACCGTTTGTGGATGTCCTAAGGATAGCGAGATTGATTGGGCGCGTAACGATATCGCTGGACGCCATGGGCGGGGACAACGCCCCGGACGTGGTTGTTCAGGGCGTGCAAATTGCGCGCAATAGATTGCCGCATGTCGACTTTTTGCTCTTTGGCGATCAAGCCAAGCTTGAGTCGTTGCTTGCGCAGGCGCCGGAGTTGAAGGGGTGTTGCCAGCTCCGCCACACCGATCAGGCGGTCAAGGGTGATGACAAGCCATCGCAGGTTTTGCGCCAGGGGCGCAAGACCAGCATGTGGCTTGCCGTCGACGCCGTGGCCCGTGGTGAAGCCGCCGGGGTGGTCTCGGCGGGCAACACCGGCGCCCTGATGGCCGTGTCCAAGTATGTGTTGCGCATGCTGCCTGGAATCGATCGGCCGGCGATCGCCGGTTTCTTCCCGACCGAGCGCGGCGAGAGCGTGATGCTCGATCTCGGCGCCAATGTCGATTGCGACGCCAACAATCTCGTGGAATTCGCGGTGATGGGCGAAGTGTTCGCCCGGATCGTCCTGGGTATCGAAAATCCGACCGTCGGTTTGCTCAATGTCGGTTCGGAAGAGATGAAGGGCAACGATTCGGTCAGGACCGCCGCTTCGATCCTGCGCCAGGGTCACCTGCCGTTGACCTTCCACGGTTTCGTTGAGGGTAACGATATCGCCGGTGGCGCTGTCGATGTCGTGGTCAGTGACGGTTTTACCGGAAATATCGCGCTGAAGAGCGCCGAGGGGCTGGCCCGGCTTTACACGCGCTTCCTGCGTGACGCCTTCTCCAGTTCCTGGCTGGCCAAACTGGGCTATCTGCTGGCGCGCTCGGCCTTGGTCAAGGTGAAACTTCGGACCGATCCACGGCGTTACAACGGCGCCATGTTCCTTGGTTTGAACGGCATTGCCGTGAAAAGCCACGGCGGCACCGATGCGGTTGGCTTCGCCAATGCCATCGGAGTGGCCGCCGATCTCATCACTCATGGCTTCAACGACAGCATCAAGCAGGAATTGGAGCGGTTGAAGGCCATTGAGGAGCAACCAGCACAGGCGGCCGCGATCTGATGTCGATGATTCGTTCTCGTATCGTTGGCGTCGGCGCCTATCTGCCTGAGCGTGTGCTGACCAATGCCGACCTCACCCAGCGTGTCGATACCACCGATGAGTGGATCGTCGAACGCACCGGTATTCGCGAGCGCCATATCGCCGCGGAAGATCAGTTCACCTCCCACCTCGCCATCGCCGCGGCGGAGCGGGCTCTGGCCTCGGCCGGCCTGACCGGCGCCGACCTTGATCTGATCGTCCTGGCGACGGCCACGCCGGACAATACGTTTCCCTCGACCGCGACGCGGGTTCAGGCCGCCCTGGGGATGACCCGGGGGGCCGCATTCGATGTGCAGGCGGTCTGTTCGGGATTTATCTTCGCCCTGTCGGTGGCTGATAATTTCATCAAGAGCGGCCAAGCACGGACCGCCCTGGTCATCGGCGCCGAGTGCTTCTCGCGCATTCTCGATTGGACCGATCGTTCCACCTGCGTTCTGTTCGGCGACGGCGCCGGTGCCGTGGTGCTGAGGGCGGAAGAGGGACGGGGCGATAACGGCGATAACGGCATTCTGTCGACCCATATCCATTCCGATGGCCGGCATTACAAATTACTTCATGTCGATGGCGGCCCGTCCTCCACACAGACGGTCGGTCATTTGCGCATGGAAGGGCGCGAGGTTTTCCGCCACGCCGTGGTCAATCTCGCCTCGGTCGTTCACGAGGCCCTCGAGGCCAATGGAATGGCCGCCAGTTCCCTCGACTGGATCGTGCCGCATCAGGCCAACAAACGGATCATCGAGGGGACTGCCCGCAAATTGGGGCTGTCGCTCGACAGGGTGGTGATGACCGTCGAACGTCATGCCAATACCTCGGCGGCGTCCGTTCCCCTGGCTTTGACCGAGGCGGTTGAAGACGGCCGCATCAAGCCGGGGCATCTGGTGTTGCTCGAAGCCATGGGCGGCGGTTTCACCTGGGGGGCGGCACTGGTCCGTTTCTGAGCGAGTATCCGTATTAACACTGCGGTCTTTTCCCCCTTCCGCAACGAACCCCTCCATCCCTTTGATATTGACGGATTTCTGGCAAGGGGGTACGGTCATCCCAATGACTTTATGAGGGTGAGCGGCATGGCTGAGCGAACGATTACCCGTGCGGAGTTGAGCGAGGCTGTCTATCAAGAGGTCGGCCTGTCGCGTAACGAATCGGCTGATTTGCTGGAATTGGTCTTGAGTGAAATCTCCACGGCGCTGGCGCAAGGCGAACCGGTGAAGATTTCATCCTTCGGAAGTTTTTCGGTGCGCTCCAAGGGCCAACGTCTTGGCCGGAATCCGAAGACGGGGGAGGAGGTTCCCATCCTGCCCCGCAAGGTCATGGTGTTCCGTCCTTCGCAATTGCTGAAGAACCGGATCAACGACGGCCTGTCCAAGACGGCGCAGGGCCGTAAGACAACGACGTGATCGAGGCAGAAGACAGCGAGCACGCGGTCGTCCGCAAGCCGGTCAAGTCGGAGGCGGCCTTCCGCACCATCAGCGAGGTTTCTGAGGACCTCGATGTGCCTCAGCACGTCCTCAGATTCTGGGAAAGCAAGTTTTCACAGATCAAGCCGCTGAAACGGGGCGGTGGCCGGCGTTATTACCGGCCCGAGGACCTCGTTCTCCTGAAGCGTATTCGCGATCTTCTCTACAAGGACGGCTATACCATCCGAGGCGTGCAGAAGCTGTTGCGCGATCAGTCGCGTGGACAGGTCATCGCCGACGCCAAGCCGGAAGCGGCGATGGCTGCCGTTCCGGAGGAGCCATCCCCCGAAGCCCCGTCCCCGGCCTCGGAGACGGCTTCCGTCGTGGAAGCCGTCACACAGGCGCAGTTGGCGCTGGAGCCGGCTGTTCCCGCGGCGGAACGGCTGAGCTCGAGCCATCGCAAGGAATTGCAGGAGCTTCTGGCCGAACTGCTCGAATTGCGCTCCCTGCTGGCGAAGGCCCATCAGGGCTGAGCGGCAAACGCCGCTGGCGGTGTTCCGCTCAATCATCCCGCGAATAAGCCTGCTATTCCCTTCCAATCAGGTCGTGCTTCAACAATTGGCCGCGCAGCTGGTGGTAGGTCATGCCCAGGAAGGCCGCCGTCCGTTTTTGATGGTGGTCGTTGGCGAGGAGCGCCTGGTGAAGAAGGCTGCGTTCCAAATGCCTGACATGGGCGGCGAAGTCATAAGGTCCCGAAGGGGGGGCGATGCCATCCGTCATCGCGGGGCCGGCGTTTCCGGCTTCGCGGGAAGGCGCTGGCCGCCAGGGTGAAACGAAGGGGTCGAGAACGATGTTGTCGACCTTGCGGCCGGGATCGGTACGATAGACCGCGCGTTCCACCACATTCTTCAGTTCACGGACATTGCCCGGCCAGGAATGCCCGAGCAGGGTGGCCGATGCCCGGGTGGTAAAGCCCGGAAAGACGTCGCGGCGGAGTTCCTGGGACATGCGCAGGGCGAAATGTTCGGACAGCACCTCAATATCTTCCGGTCGCTCGCGCAGGGGCGGCAGGGTCATGACGTCGAAGGCCAAGCGATCCAACAGATCGGCACGGAAGCGCCCGTTGGCGGCCAACGACGGCAGGTCTTCGTTGGTGGCGGCGACCAGGCGAACATCGACTTCGACCGTCTCGCTGCCGCCGACCCGCTCAAAACTGCCATATTCGACGACTCGCAGGATGGTTTCCTGGACGGTCATCGGGGCGTTGGCGATCTCGTCGAGAAACAAGGTGCCGCGATGGGCCAATTCGAACCGTCCCAACCTTCTGCGTTGGGCACCGGTGAAGGCGCCGGCCTCGTGACCGAACAATTCGGTCTCCAGAAGGCTGTCGGTCAGCCCGCCGCAATTGAGCTTGAGAAATGGCTGGTTCCAGCGTGGCGACAGGTAGTGGAGGCGGGCGGCGATCAGTTCCTTGCCGGTGCCGCGTTCTCCAACCAGGAGGACGGGCCGCGACAAGGGAGCCATCCGCGAGACGTCGGCCATGGTCTCCTGAAACAATGGACTGCGACCGATCGGCGTGGGAGCGTCGGGAGGGATTGAAATCATACGCTCCTGAAAAAATGAATATTTTCGCTATTAAATAGTGAAATAGACTACATATAAAATGCCGCTTCGTCGATTTTTGTAAATTAATCTCGCTATTTCAGTGTGTTATCGATTCCTCCATGCTTGGCATGATCCTTGATAAGGGCATAGCCGGCTTGCCGCGAACACGGCGCACGCATGAAGGAGCGGTTCCATGGGTGTCTTTTCTCGTATCAGCGACATCATCAATTCCAACATCAACGCCATTCTCGACCGGGCCCAGGATCCCGAGAAGATCATTCGCCTGATCATTCAGGAAATGGAGGACACGCTGGTCGAAGTGCGATCGGCGGCGGTCCGTACCATCGCCGAACAGAAGGAACTGGACCGCAAGATCGCCACCGTCGCCAGGGACGTGGAGGAATGGCAGACCAAGGCCGAATTCGCCCTGGTCAAGGGGCGGGAGGATCTGGCCAAGGGCGCCTTGCAGGTGAAGTCCAAGTTGCAACATGAATTGGACGGCCTCAAGACCAGGCACGAGCAGATCGAGGCGGGGCTTGTCAAGCAGGGCGAGGATGTCGCCGCCCTGCAGCAGAAACTGGCCGATGCCAAGGCGCGCGAAGCGACGATGATCGCGCGTCACAAGACCGCGACCAATCGGCTGAAGCTGCGGTCTTCGACCTATGACGGCCGGGTGGGCGATGCCTTCGCCCGTTTCGAACAGATCGAGCGGGCCCTGGACGAATTGGAGGGTAAGGTGGATATCTATGACATGGCGAAGCCGAAGGGTGTCGCCGAGGAGCTGGCGGAGTTGCAGGCCGACCATCAGGTGGAGCGCGAGTTGGCGGCCCTGAAGGCCAAATTGGCCGGTACCGGCGAGACCCGCTGAAACGCTTGGACAGGAGTGCCGATGATGGGGTGGAGCGGACATATGACGGGCGTGCTGATCGTGGCGATCGTCGTCATCGGGCCGATCTGGCTGTCGTTGCACTACCGGGCGCGCAATGCGGCGGGCCGCATGGGGCGTGGCGACTTGTCGGCCAAACTCGACGAGCTCACCGTTCTTGCCGGTCGCATGCAGGCGCGCATCGAAGCTCTTGAGCGGCTTCTGGAAGCCGCTCAGACCAAAGGAAAGTCTTGATGAACTTCTCGTTTCACTGGCCGGAGCGGCCCTCGGAACTGCGCCGAGATCCGGCGCATGGCAAGATCGCCGGCGTTTGCGCCGGCCTTGGGACCTATTTCGAGGTCAGCCCGAAATTCATCCGCGTGGCCCTGGTCCTGGGCTGCGTTTTTGGCCTGTTCATTCCTCTCGTGGCCGGCTATGTCCTGCTGACCATGCTGTTGCCGACGGTGGCGGAAAGCGAGAGCGTTGATTTTCCCGGAACCGGGGGCTCGCCGGCTTGGAATACGGCTGCGTCCGGTGATCGGATCGACGCTTTGAAGGACCATTTCCGGCACTTGGACCAACGTCTCGCCGCGATCGAGGCCCAGGTAACCTCCGACGAATTTCGTCTCAGACAAAAATTCCGCGATTTATAGGACGATATGGCGATTTTCCGCGTTTTCGGCGGTTGCGTTCGGCAAATCGTGTGGCTATAGTGCGCGCCTCTTCCCGGTGACGGGGAGAACAGGTCGGAGCGTAGCGCAGCCCGGTAGCGCATCAGTCTGGGGGACTGGAGGTCGCAGGTTCGAATCCTGTCGCTCCGACCAAATTTCCAAAAGTCGTTATAGGCCAGCAACGCCGTCCTCTCCCGAGGGCGGCGTTGGCTTTTCTGCCTGCCGTCTTCACGGATGCTTTGAGCGGTCCGCCGGTTCGCCTGCCGGGCGGAAAAACCTGTCCCGCCTCGTCCGGCAGGGCGCCGTCGTTTCGCTCGCCGCCGGAACCCGATGCGGCTTCTGGATGATGGCGCTCCAGCCCCAGACCACCACAGCCAGCCAGGCAAGGATGGCAAGGCAGATCGCCAATCCCAACCACCATCTCGGGTGGCGGCGGAAACGGTGGTGCCGTCTCTGATGCCCCCTGGGTTGGCGTGAGATGCATAGATAGCCGGGGCTTTTTCTCACCACGTCTCCCTCCGTTTTCCCGGTTTTTCGGGAGATCGGCCTGTCCAATCGACGGACGGGTGCTTCTAAACAGAGAGAATTTTTTTATGGCGGAAGTTTGATGAAGTGGACGAGATGGCAGTTATCAAATAAATATGAGTTCTATGATGTGATTATTGAGTTATGACAAGGTTTACATTTGAAATAATCAGTATACATTTTCCTCTTGAAAGTAGCAAAAATGGTTGCAGGCACCATTGCTAAATGGTCTTCGGACATGAGTGTCGGTGTCCTCGTTCTGGATGAGGAACATCGTTTTTTGATTGAGGAAATGAATTCTTTACACGCGATCAAAAAAATGAAAAGTCAGGATACGTTGGAGAACTGTCTTGGCCGACTGATCTGTTTCGCCATAAAGCATTTCTTCCACGAAGAATCCTATATGGCGAAGATGCGCTATAGCCGGATGCCGGCACATAAGGTGGCGCACGATGATTTCATTGTGAAAATGCAATCATTTTTGCGCCGGGGCGCCGATGAGGATGTAACTGTATTGTCGGTGGAAATCGTCGAATATCTCGACGAGTGGTGCGCACAGCACATTCTGGTGGAGGACAGGCGTTACGCCTTGGAGGCGGACTCGCGATCCGGACAAGACCGGATGTGGGGTGGGGGGCGATCGAGATAGCCGGGCAGGCCGGAGTTTTTCGGCGAACGGCAGTCGATCGTGGCCGCGACGTTGAGGCCGGCGTGCAGCAGCAGCAGAATGGCCACGCCGATGAGCGTGTATCCCAATAAATCGAGATCCGTATCGATTGAAAAAACCGCCATGCCGGCGACAAGGGCGCTCAGCCCCAGCGAATAGGGCTGTCGGGCGGAGCTCCCGGTGGGATGGGGATGGAACGGCGCGTCCATGACGGTCCTCTTCGCGGGATGGCAATCGGAACGCTACGAACATAGTGAATTATGAACGTTCTCTCCGTGATTGCTATCACACCAGAGTATGCATAAATCAAAGGGTGGGAACCGTCTCCCCGTCCTGCTGCGACGCCGAGGAGAATTGCAGGGCGTGCAGATGGGCGTAAAGTCCTTCCTTGGCCAGTAGCTGGTCGTGATCGCCCGTTTCGATGACCCGTCCATGATCGAAAACATGAATGACGTCGGCGTCCTTGATGGTGGACAGGCGATGAGCGATGACGATGGTGGTTCGCCCCTTCATCAAGCTGCCGAGCGCCGTCTGGATTGCCCGTTCGGATTCGGTGTCCAGCGCGCTGGTCGCCTCGTCGAGCAACAGAATGGGGGCATTCTTGAGAATGGCCCTGGCGATGGCGATGCGTTGGCGCTGTCCGCCGGACAGGCGCAGGCCATGTTCGCCCACCCGTGTTTGATAGCCCTCGGGCAGATGATCGATGAAATCGGCGGCGGCGGCGGCTCCGGCGGCGGCGAAGACCTCTTCGTCGCTGGCCTCCAGTCGGCCGCAGCGGATGTTGTTGATGATACTGTCGTCGAACAGCACGACTTCCTGGCTGACGACGGCGATCGCCCCTCGCAGGCTGGAGAAGGTGACGTCCCGGATATCCTGTCCATTGATGACGACACGGCCCTGGTTGGGATCGTAGAAACGGGGAATCAGGCTGAAGACGGTGCTTTTCCCCGCGCCCGAAGGTCCGACCAGGGCCGTAATGCCGCCCGCGGGCGCTTCGAAGCTGACCCCGTTCAGGGCATTGTCGATGCCGTCATAGGAAAAGCGCACAGCCTCGAAGCGAACCGCGCCCGACTGTCTGGGCAGGTCCTGGGCATCGCCGCGTTCGGTAAGAAGGGGCTTTTGATCGAGCAGGGCGAATATGCGATGCGCCGCCGCAAGGCCGGTCTGCAACGAAACATTGACCTTGGACAGCGATCTCAGCGGCTGGTAGGCCATCAGCACCGAGGCGATGAAGGAGAAGAAGGCGCCGGGCGTCGTCGCCCCCTCGATAACCCGGGCGCCGCCATAGACGATGACCGCCGTGATGGCGATGCCGCCGAAAACATCGATGATGGGCTGTGCCGCCGCCTCGACCCGGGTGGCATGGATGGCCAGGTTGCAAAGCGAGGTTACCAGGCGATCGACCCGGCTTTGCTCGAACTCCTCCAGGCCATAGGCCTTGATGACGCGGATGCCCTGGAACGTCTGCGATAAGGAGGTGGTCAACCCACCCATCTTCTCCTGGGTTTGCGTGGCAACCTTGCGCATCCGTTTGCCCAGACGCTGCAGCGGATAGATCGAGAGCGGAGCGGCCACCAGGCTGACGGTGGCCAACAGCCAATCCTGGTAAAAGGTGAGGCCCACCAGGAAGACCACCGAGAGAGCGTCACGGCCAATGCCGACGAAGGCCGAGGAGACGGCCGAGCGCATGGCGTTGATATCATAGGTGAAATGCGATACCAGACTACCCGAGGTTCGTATCTGGAAGAGCGCGACATCCTGATGGACGATGTGGTGGAACAGGCGGTTCTGCATGTCGGAGATGATGCGCTGGCCGACGGTTGCCAGCAGGACCTCCTGGCAATAGCTGGCCAGGCTCTTCAGCGCGAAGACGGCGAGAACCCCGCTGCCGATCAACCAAAGCATCGAACCGTTGCGCTCGACGAAGACCTTGTTGACCACGGGATCCAGCAGCCAGGCCGAGGCGGTGGTCATGCCGGCGACGACGCCCATGCAGACGAGCGCCGCCAGCATATGGTAACGATAGGGCAGGACCGACTCATGGAACAGGCGGCGCATCAATCCGAACGACCGGTTGTCAGTCAGTGGGATTTTCGCTTCGGTCTTCTGATCGTCGGTCATTGGAGCCCTTGTCCTTGGAAATGGCTGCTGTGATACACCATCCGGGACGAATGGGGCCAGAGTTTGCTTGAAGACGAATTGCCCTGATGATTGCGCCGCCGCTTTGTGTTACGCCTTTGCTTCCTTGCCGCCGCGGAGTTTCGAAGCATTATGGATTTGCCGACGCTCGCCCAGACGAGCCCCGGATTGACTAAAAGTCGACGGTTGCGTGCCTTTCTCGATATGTGGTTGGTCGACCATGGCTTCATTCGCGACATTTATTGCAACATTCATCCGGTTACCGAAGGTGTCTGGCGGTCAGCCCAGCCGGCCCCGCGCCATTTGCGGTGGGCCAAGCGACAGGGTATCCGCACCATCCTCAATCTGCGCGGACGGCGGGACACCTGCGGAGCCTACATTCTCGAGCGCGAGGAATGCGAGCGCCTGGGCCTGATCCTGGTTGATTTTCCCATCCGGTCTCGCAGTCCGATGGACCGGGAGACCCTGCTCGCGGCCATCGATATCTTTGATCGAATCGAATATCCGGTCCTGATGCACTGTAAATCCGGAGCGGATCGCGCCGGTTTGATGTCGACGCTTTATCTGTTCCTGAAGGGCGGGGTGCCACTGCGCGAGGCGATGCGGAAGCATCTGTCGCTGATGTATGGCCATGTGAAACAGGCCAAGACCGGCGTGCTCGATTTTGTTTTGGAACAGTTCCTCGCCGACGGAGATGAAAGTCCCGAGGCCTTTCGCCGGTGGATCGCCACGGTTTACGACCGCGCGAAGATCCAGGTCCAATTTCATGAGAATTGGCTGGCGGGCGTCATCATCAAGTTCATTCTGCGGCGGGAATAGTCCGGCTTAGGGTCCATGGACATTCGCGCATAAAAAAAAGACCGGCTGCAAGGCCGGTCTTTTTTCATTTCCGGGTCAGGGCCGTGAATTGCGTTCCGACATGCGGATCAACGACGGCTGCCAGGGATAAGGGGGCGGAGCGTGCGGACGCAGAGGGCGCTGTCCCAACTTCAGCGAGGCATGCGCCGCCGTCGGGATCGTCAGCACGATGGGCGGGGCGTCGAACAGGCTGTTGAACAGATCGTTGGCGTCGCCCAACTCGCATGCCCAGCGATGAACCGCACGGAAGCGAACGGTTCCGATGTCGCGGCGTCTGGCCACCGGAGCGAGAATGGTCTGCATCCGTAACAGAAAGCGGTGCTGCACGCCGGCCGCGCCCTCGGGGCCGACGGAGCGTAGCGATAAAAGACCCAGGCTGCCGTCGCCCAGGGGGCCGACCTCGTCATAAGGCGATGCGGCGGTACGGACGGCGGATTCGAGGACCGGTGCCGGCAACGCCGGTGCCGAAACCGACATCAGGGTCAGGCGGACCGTCGAAGCCCGGAAAGCATCGATTTGGCGTTGCGCTTCGTCGACGAACATATTTCGATCAGTCATCGGCGGTACCCTCCTGGTCAAAGGTTAATGTCTCTTGTCGAGGCTGACTTGGTTGGGCGTCGTCAAGGCGCCGATGGCAGCGCCGCCCGCGGCGCCGATCAGCATTCCTCCGAGAATGGGACCTCCGGCCAGCGCCGTTACGGCTGCGCCGCCGGCCGCGCCGATCGCGCCACCCGATAAAGCTCTTTGGGCTTCCGTCGACATATGCGAACAGCCTGAAACCGAGAGAAGGCTCAAGCAGATGAAACAAACGACGACAGGTTTCTTCACGTTCACGACGGACTCCTAGTTGGCGAGGCGATCGTCTGCCACCTCCATACAATGGGATCCGTCGTGTGATAATGCTTGCAACCAAGCTGTGAGATATCTGTGATATTCGCCGGGACAAATCCGTCCGAACGTGGGCACTGCGGCTATGCGGCCGGCAACACGATCTCGATCCTGAGGCCGGCTCCGGCGATGTTTTCGGCGTGGACCCGGCCTCCCAACACTTCGACCGTTCGGCGTACGACGGCCAGGCCGATACCGAAATGCGCCTGACTTTTTGGACGTCGGTCGTTCGGCCGGTAGGAGAAGTTGCGGCGGAAAATCGAATCGAGCTGATCGGGAGGCACGCCCGGTCCCTCGTCTTCCACGGTAAGGCGGACCTTGGAGGGAAGGGCGTCGACGGTCAATGTCACGGTGCCGCCCGGCGGCGAAAATCCGATGGCGTTGTCCAGAAGGTTCTCCAGAACCGTCTCCAGGCTTTCCTCGGTGGCAACCACATAAGCCGATTTTGCGCCTTTCGCTTGAATGGTGACTCCTTCGGCGGCGTGTATCCGCTGGAAGGCCTTGGCCATGTCATCGGACAGACGGGCCATATCGACACTTTGCAGGCGGGCGTTGATCAGGGCGGCCGCGGCTTCGTCGAGGCGCCGGGCCCCCTGGACCAGGCTGGTCAGCCGGTCCAGGGCATGTTCGAGTACTTCCAGGGCTTGCCTGGCGCGCGGATCGTCTCCGGCGGTCTGCCGCAGGGGTTCGATGGACTGGGTCATCGCGGCGATCGGCCCTTTGAAGGCATGGGCGTTATCCTCGGCCGCCTCGCGCATGGCCCGTGCCGAGGCGTCGAGCGTGGCCACCATGCGGTCGAATTCACCGGCGACGGGGATCAGTTCGGGGATGGCTGCGACCTGGGCGAATGTTTCGTTGTCGGCTTGGCCGCCCTGGCGGATGCGTTTGGCCAGTTTCGCGAAAGAGCGCAGATCGATCAATGTGCCGACCACCGCCATCGCCGTCAATACGGCGATCAGAGCGTAAAGCAGCATCGCCAAACGGACCTCCGGCGCCTCGGAGAAGGGGCGGGAGAGCGATGATCCGGCGAGATCGTCCAGGCCGTAGGACGTCAAAATCACCCAACAGCCGGCCGAGGTGTGCAGGGGCGACATCGACGTCAGCAGTTCGTCTTTTCCGGACGTTCCGGCATATTGCACGGCCAGGGGGCCGGTCCCGGCGCAACTTGCGTCGAGACGCGACAGCACGCCGGTCTGATCGAGCCGCTGACGCTCCCGGTCGAGGTCCGCCGTTTCGATCGCCGGACTGGCGGCGACCAGGAAAAAGGCGTCGCCCCGTCCGGCGGGCCGCAGCAGGAGCTTGACATGCACCTGGTCGATGGCCAGGTCCTGGACCGTTTTCGCGGCGTCCAGCAGGGCCCTTCCTCCGGCCCGGTTCAGCACGGGCTCCAGGACTTCGGCGGCGAGCCGGCCTTCCACCTGCAGGCTGTGCAGCAGGAAGGCCTGACGTTCGGCGTCGGTATCGGCGAACTTGACGTAAAGGATGGCCGGAACCACCAGGAACATCGTCGCCAGGGCGAGAAACTTTCCGGCCAGCGACCGGCTGATGAGGCGCAGGATTCTGATCACGCCGCCTCCACCCAGCGATAGCCGAACCCGGGATAGTTGACGATGGCGCTGAAGGACGGATCGATCGTGATGAATTTTTCGCGCAACCGTTTGATCAGCGCCCGGACGTTGGCGCGATAGCCCTCGGTTCCGTCGCCGGCGATGAAATTCTCGCCGCGCAAGGTGTCGTAGATCTCCCGGTAGGTCACGTCCCGCCCGGCTTGCGCCAACAGCGAAACCACACGGAACTCTCCAAAGGTCAATTCGATCGTCCGTCCGCGCCATTGCACGTCATGCTTATTGGCGTCGAGCGTCAGGGAACCGCTGCGTAACGGCGCGGTTCCTTCGCTGTTTTGTCCGGCGCGGCCCAGGATCAATTCGATCCGTTTTTGTAAAATCGCAAAGCTGCGGGTCTTGTCGATGAAATCGACAGCGCCATAGGCCAGGGCGGCTTCCTCGAAAAGAATATCGTTATGCGAGGTGAAGAAGAGCGCCGGCGTGTCGATGCCCTTGGCGCGCAAGCGTTTCAGCAGGTCGAGGCCGGTCATCACCGGCATTCTCCAATCGAGAATCAGCAGATCGGCCTTGGTCCGGCCGCTTTCGAGAAAAGACAGGGCTTCGACGGGGTCGCCGAACGGGTGGACCTCGTAGCCGGCCCCGGCCAGATTGCCGGCCAGCACCGCGCGCAGCATGTCGTCGTCGTCGACGAGAGTGAGGCTGGAGGTCATTGCGCCACCCGCAGTTCGGAGTAGCATCCCTTGGCGGCCTGCGTCCGGTTGCCATCCCACTGATAATTGAGGACCCGAAGATCTCCGGCCTTCAAGTCGAGGAAAAAAATCACTTCCAGAGTGCATCCGACGGACCGATAGGACAAAATTCTCGCAGCTCCATCGGTCCGCGTTTCGGCCGGTGATCCCAGAAATTTGCGCACTCCTGTTTCATCGAGGCCGATCAGTTCCTCCGGCGATGCCGGTGGCGCTTTTGCCTGCCGCGTCGTTGGGGAAGCCGTGCGCTTTTCCGGTTTGGCCGGAGAGGGGGCGGGTTTAACCGTCGGCGCTTCCGCGGTCGGCTTGGGCGGCGGCGGCGGCGCGGCCGGCTCGGAGGGCTCGTCGTGCAACAACGCGCAGGCGCCGAGTTGGGCACAAAGAACGACGGCCGTTCCGGTTGTGACGATACGGGCGTGCAGCCACCGTCGCATGATCATCTCGTTCTATCCGTCGGAAGCGGGTAAGTATTCAGCGGAAGGATTAAGGCTTCGGTAACGTGGGGCGGTGAAAGTGTCCGTCGCGGCGGATATTTTTCTCCGGCCCGCACCGGGCGAGAGGAGCATTTGGGCATTGTCCGATCGGGTTCCCCATCTTCTGGTGGCTTTGACGGCGCACGGTTTCGGCCATGCGGCGATGACCGCCCCCGTCGTGAATGCGTTGGCCGACAAGCTACCCGCATTTCGGCTGACCTTGCAAAGTAATCATCCGAAAGATTTCCTGTCGGAGCGGTTCAAGGTTCCCTTCGAACGGATTCCCGGCGACGACGATTTCGGATTGATGATGCTCTCCGCCACCCGCATCGATCTGAATGAAACCGCGGAAGCCTATCGGCGATTGCATGATCGCCTGGAAGCGGCGGTCGGGCAGCAGGCCGATCGCATGCGCGATCTGGGTGTCGATTTCGTGCTGTCGAACATCGGCTATGTTCCGCTGCTGGCGGCGCAAAAGGCGGGCATTCCCGCCATGGCGCTGTCCTGCCTCAACTGGGCCGACATTTACGGCCATTATTTCTCCCATCGCCCGGAGGCCGCCGCCGTCCAGGCGGACATGCTGGCCGGCTATCGCTCGGCCGCGACATTTTTGCAGCCCGCCCCGGCCATGCCGATGCCCCGCTTGTCCAATGGCCGCCCCATCGGTCCTATCGCCGCCATTGCCGGTGGCGATAGGACGGCAATCCGCCGCCATCTCGGCGTGGAGGCTGGGATGCGCCTCGGATTGATCGCCTTCGGCGGCGTGGAGTCCGGGCTGGCGTTGAGGAATTGGCCCAGGCTGGAGGGCTGGCGCTGGCTGATTGCCGAAAATCCCGAAGGGCACCCCGACATGGTGGTCCTCAACCGCGCGGAACTGGACTTTACCGATGCTCTCGGCAGTAGCGACGTGGTGGTGACCAAGCCCGGTTACGGCACTTTTTCCGAGGCGGCGGTAAACGGCGTTCCGGTCCTTTTCGTGCCACGGCCGGATTGGCCGGAAAATCCGCACCTTGTCGATTGGCTGACGGAACGTGGAAAATGTCTGCCCATCAGGGCCGATGATCTCTTGAATCCGGATATCCTGAAAAAACAACTCCACATGTTGTTTTCCTGTCGGGCCAGACCCTTGGTCATGCCGGATGGGGCGGAGGAGGGAGCCGTGGCGCTCTGCGGGGCTTTACGGGTCACCGGATGCTTGCGTAAGTAGTTATAAAAGATCCCATTCGTTGCTGTGGGGTATCGACCGGAGGCGATCATGACGGAAACCGATAACGGCGAAGTATTGCTCTATTTGACGGCGCCGGACCGGGGTACCGCCCTGGCCATCGCGCGGGCCTTGCTTGAGGACCGTTTGATCGCCTGCGCCAATGTCATCGATGGAGCGTCCTCGCTTTACTGGTGGGAAGGCAGGATCGAGGAGGCTGCGGAAGCCTTGCTGATCGGCAAGACCACGATGACGTTGATGCCGTCCGTGACCAGGCGGGTCAAGGAGTTGCACCCCTATTCTTGTCCTTGCGTCGCGGCCTTACCCATCGTCGCCGGAAATCCCGATTTCCTGGGCTGGATTCGCGCCGAGACGGGCTGCTAGATCGCGTTGCGTTTAGATTGAATCGCACTCGTTAGTCTGAGCGGGTAAGAGGGACAAAAGGGCGGGCTTCATCGTCTTATCCCTCGCCCCTTGTGGGAGAGGGAGGGGCCCGCGTTAGCGGGAGGGTGAGGGGGGAAGTCGCACGACGCCTGAGAATTTTCTTCCGCCTGTCGGCGTAATGCCCCCTCATCCCAACCCTTCTCCCACGAGGGGAGAAGGGCTTTTGCCCCAATTACCTGAGTGGCGTTTGAGCATTTGAAAAAACGGAGTTTTTTCAGCGTCACGCAAGCCTAGCGTGGCAGGCGCACCGTTGCCGTGGCTTGGGCGGCGATGCCTTCGCGGCGGCCGGTGAATCCCAGCCCTTCCGTGGTGGTCGCCTTGATGCTCACCCGATGTTCGTCGATTCCCAGGATCTCGGCGGTTCTTGCCGCCATGGCGGCGCGATGGGGGCCGACCTTCGGGCGCTCGCAGATGACGGTGACGTCGAGATGCACGATCTCACCGCCCAGCCCGTTGATCAGGGTTCCCGCATAGGCCAGGAAGATCGCCGAATCCGCACCTTTCCAGCGGGGGTCGGTCGGCGGAAAATGCCGTCCGATGTCGCCCGCCGAGATGCAGCCGAGCAGGGCGTCGGTCAGGGCGTGCAGGGCGACGTCGGCATCGGAATGACCTTCCAGGCCGGCATCGTGCGGTATGGCCAGGTTGCACAAGGTGACATGGTCGCCATCGGTGAAGCGGTGGACGTCGTAGCCGCTCGCCACCCGGATGTCGCCCGGTTCGGCCAGACGGGCGCCGGCGCGGCGCAGATCCTCGGTCGTGGTGATCTTCAGATTGTCTTCGCTGCCCTTGACCAGGACGACCCGCATGCCGGCCTGCTCGGCGACGGCGGCGTCATCGGTCCATTCATGGCCGATGGCGGCCTGATGCGCCGCCAGCAGGGCGGGAAAGTGAAATCCCTGGGGAGTCTGGGCCCGCCAGAGGCCGGCGCGCGGCACGGTTTCCTCGATCAGGCCGGTGGCGCCGGCGCGCTTCAGGGTATCGTGGACGGGCAGGGCCGGAATGGCGCCGGAATGATCCTTCAATCCGGCCAGAACGCGACCGATGACCCCACCGTCGACGAAGGGGCGGGCGCCGTCATGGATCAACACCAGATCGGGTTTCAGCTCGGCGATCGCCTCGAGCCCGAGACGCACCGAATCCTGTCTGGTCGGGCCGCCGGCGATCGGTTCCCCGAGGTGGAGCCCGGCGGCGGCCGTGTCGTAGAAGCCGCGATCATCGGGATGGATGACGGCGCGCACCGCGTCGACCGACGGATGGGCCGCGAAGGCGGCCAGGCTGTGGCGGAGTACCGGCCGTCCGCCGAGATCGCGCCATTGCTTCGGAATCTCGCCCCCGAAACGGCTTCCCCGTCCGGCCGCCACCACCAAAGCCACGCAACGCGTCATCGCCACAACTCCCATATCCTTCACCATCGAAGTGCGAGCGGAGACTATTCGCCGCGGGGAGTTATTGTAAACCCCCCCTTTGCGCCGCTGCCAAGCGACGCTATAGTCCTGGCCATGTGGAACATCATTGCCTGGAATTTGGCGGCATTGTTCGCCTTGATACCGGTCGCCCTGCTGCCGTTGCGGCGGAACGCCGGTCGTGATCTGCCTTATTGGGCGAGCCTCGTTTTGGCCATCGTCGTCCCCCTGGGCTGGGCCCTGGGGCAATTGAGCGACGGCTGGCAAACCAGCCTGTCCGTCGACCTGTGGGTCGGCATCGCCGGCAGCATGGTGGTTTTCGGTCTGATCGCCGCGATCAACCGCCAAGCCTGGCGTCTGACGCCGTTGCTGGTCCCTTATATGATCCTGCTGGGCCTGCTGGCGGTGTTGTTCGCCTTCGTGCCGGCCGAACCGCTGACGGAAGCCATGCCGGAGGCCTGGCTCGACCTGCATATCCTGGTGTCCATGGTGACGTTGGCCTGCCTGACCGTCGCCGCCACCGCAGCGTTGGCCTCCTTCCTGCAGGCCCGGGCGCTGAAGCTCAAGCGCCCGACAAGGCTATCGCGGTTCCTGCCGGCGGTTACCGAAAGCGAGCGGCTGTTCGAACGCCTGCTGATCGTCTCGGAATTGATTCTGGCCATCGGCGTGGTCTCGGGGCTGGCCATGAAAAAGGCCGGCACCGGCAGTGTTTTCACCTTCGATCACAAGAGCCTGTTCGGCATGATCGCCTTCGTCATCATCGGCCTGCTGCTGATCGGGCGAAGGGTCTGCGGTGTGCGCGGACAGATGGCGGCGCGGGTCGTCTTGATGGCCTATACCTTCGTGGTGTTGGGCTATTTCGGGATGAAGTTTGTCCATCAAGTGCTTCTATCCTAGGCAAGTATCGTTTTTTGCGCAAAGATGCGTAAATTTTTTGCATTGCGGTGCTGGCAATGCATATTTATTATGCACGCTCCTTTCATGAACAGTTTTACCAATGCCCCTTAAGATAGGTCCCATTTCTCTCGACAATCCGGTTGTGCTCGCCCCGATGTCCGGGGTCAGCGATATGCCGTTTCGTCGTCTGGTCAAGCGTTGCGGCGCGGGTCTGGTGGTCTCGGAGATGATCGCCAGCCAGGCGATGATTCGCGCCAACCGTCAGACCATGAAGATGTCGACGGGCTGCGCCGAGGAGTTTCCGATGGCCGTTCAGCTCGCCGGCTGCGAGCCCGAGGTGATGGCCGAGGCCGCTCGCCTGAACGAAGACCGGGGCGCGGCCATCATCGACATCAACATGGGATGTCCGGTGAAGAAGGTGGTCAATGGCGACGCCGGCTCGGCCCTGATGAAGGACGAGGCGCTGGCCGGGCGGATTTGCGAAGCGGTGGTCAAGGCGGTGAAGGTACCGGTGACCTTGAAGATGCGGACCGGCTGGGACGAGCGGAACCGCAATGCGCCGCGGCTGGCGAAAATCGCCGAAGAGGCGGGAATCCAGATGGTGACCGTCCATGGCCGGACCCGCAATCAGCTCTATACCGGTTCCGCCGATTGGCAATTCATCCGCCAGGTGAAGGATGCGGTCGGCATTCCCGTGGTCGGCAACGGAGACGTCACCACCCTGGACGACGCGCAGGCGTTGCTGGAGGCCTCGGGCGCCGACGGCGTTATGGTCGGGCGGGGAAGCTATGGGCGCCCCTGGTTTCCGGGGCAGGTCGCGCATTTCCTGATGACCGGGGAACGCCGCGAGGCGCCGCCTCTCTTTGAGCAGTTGGCTCTGCTACTCGAACATTTCGATTCGATGATCGAACATTATGGTCAGGAAACCGGATGCCGGCTCGGCCGCAAGCATGTGGCCTGGTACACCAAGGGTCTGGCGGGTTCGGCCGAATTCCGCGCGGCGGTCAATCAATCACTGGAGGCGGGCGTGGTGCGGCGGATGATAATTGAATATTACGATCCGCTGCTGCAACGGCTGGCAGCATGACGCGGAAACTGGTCTTCCTTCGTGGCCGCCACGCCAATGCCCAGATCGATGCCTCGACGGTCCTGAACGCGCTCACCGCGTCGGTTCTCGTCTTGGACGAAGACGGGGTCATTCAGCAGATCAACGCCGCGGCTGAACAATTGTTCGAATCCTCGGCCAGCCACTTGTGCGGCTTGCAGCTGTCCGAACTGTTGCCGCCGGACTGCCCGTTGTTCGGCCTGATCGAGCAGGTGCGCGCGGAAGCGGTCAACGTTTCGGAATATGGCATGGTGCTGGACAGTCCGCGCACCGGCAACCGGACGATGAATATCCAGATCTCGCCATTGGTCGAGATGAACCGCTGGGTCGTCGTCTCGATGTACGAACAGTCGATCGCCCTCAAGATCGGCCATCAGCTCAGCCATCGCAACTCGGCCCGTTCCGTGACCGCCATGGCCGCCATCCTGGCCCACGAGGTGAAGAACCCGCTTTCCGGAATTCGCGGCGCGGCCCAGTTGCTCGAGCAAAGCTGCCCGCCCGAGGACCGCACCTTGACGCGCCTGATTTGTGACGAGGCGGACAGGATCGTCGGTCTGGTCAATCGGATGGAGGTGTTCTCGGACAAGCGTCCGATCGAGCGCGGCGCCGTCAACATCCACCGTGTTCTCGAACATGTGCGCAGAATTGCCCAGGCCGGATTCGCCCGTCATTTGCGTTTCGTCGAGAATTACGATCCGTCGCTGCCGGCGGTGCTCGGCAATCGCGACCATTTGATCCAGGTCTTTCTCAATCTGGTGAAGAACGCCGCCGAGGCGGCGCCGGCCGACGGCGGCGAGATCGTTCTTACCACTTCGTTCCAGCATGGCGTTCGTCTGGCGGTGCCGGGCAGCGACAGCCGCATGCATCTGCCCTTGGTCGTCAGTGTCCAGGACAATGGCGATGGCATTCCCGATGATCTGAGGCCTCACTTGTTCGATCCCTTCGTCACCACCAAATCCACCGGAACCGGTCTCGGCCTGGCCTTGGTCGCCAAGATCATCGGCGACCACGGCGGCCTTATCGAGGTCGACAGCCAGCCTCGCCGCACGGTTTTCCGCATCATGCTGCCGATGGTCCAGAACGGGGAGGAAGCCTGATGGTTCCCTCGACCATTCTCGTCGCCGACGACGACCGCGGCATCCGGACCGTATTGAGCCAGGCCCTGGGCCGGGCCGGGTACGAAGTGCGGACCACCGGCAATGCATCCACCCTGTGGCGCTGGGTTTCCGACGGTGACGGCGATCTGGTGATCACCGACGTGGTGATGCCCGACGAAAACGGGTTGGATCTTCTGCCGCGGATCAAGAAAATCCGTCCCGATCTCCGGATTGTCGTGATGAGTGCGCAGAATACCCTGCTGACCGCCGTCAAGGCGGCGCAGCGGGGCGCCTTCGAATATTTGCCCAAGCCTTTCGACATTCGCGAACTGGTCAGCGTGGTCCAGCGCGCCCTTGCCGCGGCGAAGCCGGCCTCATCCGAGATCGACGCGGCGGAAGGCGAGGAGGAGCTTCCCCTGATCGGCCGTTCACCGGCCATGCAGGAGATCTACCGCACGCTGGCGCGCCTGATGGGAACGGATCTGTCGGTGATGATCACCGGCGAGTCGGGCACCGGCAAGGAATTGGTGGCCCGCGCGCTTCATGACTATGGCAAGCGGCGCAACGGTCCCTTCGTGGCCATCAATATGGCGGCCATTCCCCGCGAATTGATCGAAAGCGAGTTGTTCGGCCATGAGAAGGGCGCCTTTACCGGCGCCACGCAAAGGGCGGCCGGGCGCTTCGAGCAGGCGGAGGGCGGGACCCTGTTCCTCGACGAGATCGGCGATATGCCGCCCGAGGCGCAAACCCGTCTGCTCCGCGTCCTCCAGGAGGGAGAGTACACCACCGTCGGCGGGCGGACTCCGATCAAGGCCAATGTGCGCATCATCGCCGCCACCCATCGCGATCTCACCTTGCTGATTCGCCAGGGACTGTTCCGCGAAGATTTGTTCTACCGCCTGAATGTCGTGCCGATTCGGCTTCCCCCGTTGCGGGAGCGGACGGAGGACGTCGCCGAATTGGTCCGTCATTTCCTGAATATGGCGGCGGCGGAGGGATTGCCGACCAAGACCATCGATTCCCTGGCCATGGAACGGCTGAAACGCCACCGCTGGCCCGGCAATGTCCGCGAACTGGAAAATCTCGTGCGCCGTCTGGCCGCGCTCTATTCGCAGGAAGTGATCGGCATCGAGGTGGTCGAGGCCGAGCTGTCGGGGGCGGTGACCTCGGGCGAACCGCAGGCCGCCGCGGAAAGCGAGGGTTTGTCGGCCACCGTGGAGAGGCATCTGCGCGACTATTTCGCCGCTCACGCCGACGGATTGCCGGCCGCCGGCGTCTATGACCGCGTGCTGCGCGAGGTCGAACGGCCGCTGATCACCCTTGCGCTGGAGGCCACGCGCGGCAACCAGATCAAGGCCGCCCAGGTTCTGGGACTCAATCGCAATACCTTGCGCAAGAAGATCAAGGACCTGGATATCCAGGTGGTGCGGGGTTTGAAATAGCCTCCTTCCGGGCGGCGAAGCGATCATGATCAAAGCGGACGGGCAGGGACTGATCGAACGGCTGAGCCTTTGGGGGCAACGCAAGGGGCTGGGCCGCAAGCTGGCCATGACCCTCACCCTGGCGGTGATCACCTCGGGCATCGCCACCTACGCGGTGTTGAGCAGCGGCGGTCCCTTGCGGGGACCCAATCCGCAGACCGTCTTCTCCATGCTCACCCTCGATCTGGTGTTCATGCTGCTGCTGGCCGCCCTGGTCGCCCGGCGGCTGCTCAGGGTGTGGGCGCAACGGCGGGCGGGAACGGCGGGCGCCAGACTGCATGTGCGGCTGGTCGTCCTTTTTTCGGTGGTGGCCATTACGCCGGCGATCATGGTGGCGGCTTTTTCCACCCTGGTGATCAATTTCGGCGTCGAGCAATGGTTCAATAAGCGGGTCAGTACCGCCGTCGACGAATCGCTGGCGGTGGCCAAGGCCTATCTTGAGGAACATCAGCAGGTTATCGGCGGCGACGCCCTGGCCATGGCCAACGACATCAATCGCGAAGGTCCGGCCCTGTTGCGCAATCCTTATCGGTTGACCCAGATGGTGGGCGCCCAGGCCGCCGTGCGGGGTCTGTCCGAAGCGATCGTCTTCGATTCGACCAAGCAGGTCCTGGCGCGCGCCGGCCTCGCCTTTTCGATGGAATTGTCCATCGACGGCATTCCCCAGTGGGCGCTGGAACGGGCCCGCTCGGGAGAAGTGGCGGTCTTGACCAATTCGGGGGACCAGAGGGTGCGGGCCCTGGTCAAGCTGGATGGCAGCCTGATCGATTCCTATCTCTATGTCGGCCGCGCCGTCGATCCCAAGGTCATCGACCATATGGACCGCACCAATCGGGCGGTGGCCGAATATAAACAGCTTGAATTGACCCGGTCGGGTCTCGAAGTGACTTTTTCGGCGATTTTCGTGATGGTGGCGCTGCTTCTGCTGTTGGCCGCCATGTGGATCGGCCTGACCCTGGCGACCCAGATGGCCACTCCGATCATCCGTCTGATCGACGCCGCCGAACGGGTACGCACCGGCGATCTGACCTCCCGCGTCGCCGACGAGGGGGCCGTGGACGAACTGGGGTCCCTGAGCCGGGCCTTCAACCGGATGATCGGCCAGCTTGAGACGCAACGGCATGATTTAATGAGCGCCAACCGCGAGTTGGACGAAAGACGGCGGTTCTCGGAGGCGGTTCTGGCGGGCGTGTCCGCCGGTGTCATCGGGCTTGACCGGATAGGCCATGTGGAACTGCCAAACCGTTACGCGGCCGAATATTTGTCGATGGAACCAGAGCTGATGATCGGACATCGCCTCGAGGACCTCGTGCCGGAGCTGGCGGCGCTGTTCGGAATGATCAGAAGACGTCCCGAACGATCGGTCCAAGATGAGTTGAAAGTCGTCCGAAATGGCCGTTCCCGGACACTTTTGGTGCGGATCGTCGCCGAACAGGACGAGTGGGAGGTGACGGGCTTCGTGGTCACCATCGACGACATGACGGAATTGCTGTCAGCCCAGCGCAAGGCCGCCTGGGCCGATGTCGCCCGGCGAATCGCCCATGAGATCAAAAATCCGCTGACGCCGATCCAGCTTTCCGCCGAGCGGCTGAAGCGTAAATATCTGAAACAGATTCAAACCGATCCCGAGACGTTCCTGAACTGTACCGACACCATCATTCGGCAAGTTGGCGATATCGGTCGGATGGTCGACGAATTCTCGGCCTTTGCCCGTATGCCGGCCCCGGTGATGAAGCAGGACGATCTGGTCGAGACGATCAATCAGGCTGTTTTTCTGGCCAAAACGGGCTATCCCCAGGTTTCTTTCGAATGCGCCTTTTCCGGTGCGGCGGTCAGGATTCCTTGTGATACCCGTCAGGTCAGCCAGGCCTTGACCAATCTTTTGAAAAACGCGGTGGAGGCTATCCTGGGGCGGGAAGGGGAGAATCTCCCCAAAGGCCGCGTCGTCGTCGGCGTCGAGCAACGTTTGGGTTGCGTCGTCGTCTCGGTGGGGGACAATGGTCGCGGACTACCGGTTGAACAACGCGATCGCCTGGCGGAACCATATGTCACGACACGTGTCAAAGGAACGGGATTGGGTCTTGCCATCGTCAAGAAAATCATGGAAGACCATGGGGGTGAGCTGGTGCTGGAAGATATGGACGGGGGAGGCGCCCGTGTCAGTTTGGTCTTCCGCATCGAGGACGACCAACCACGCATCGGCGCGACGAACACGGTGACTTCCCATGGCGCATGACATTCTCGTCGTCGACGACGAATCCGATATTCGATCCCTGGTTGCCGGCTTGCTGGGCGACGAGGGATATCAGACCCGCGAGGCCGCCGACAGCGACGCCGCACTGGAAGCCATCCGCGCGCGTCGTCCCAGCCTGGTGCTGCTCGACATCTGGCTGCAAGGCAGCCGCCTCGACGGCCTTTCCATCCTGGCCGAGATCAAGCGTCATCATCCGACCGTTCCCGTGGTGATGATGAGCGGTCACGGCACCATCGAGACGGCGGTCGCCGCCATCAAGCAGGGTGCGTACGAATTCATCGAGAAGCCCTTCCAGTCGGACCGTTTGCTGCTTGCCGTCGAGCGGGCGATCGAGTCGGCCCGGCTTCGTCGGGAAATCGAGGAACTGAAGCAGCGCGCCGGCGGCGACGAGGAATTGCTGGGGCATTCCCCGGCGATCGGTCACCTGCGCCAGGCCATCGAGCGGGTGGCGCCCACCGGGTCGCGCGTTCTGGTCACCGGGCCGGCCGGGGTCGGCAAGGAAGTGGTCTCCCGTCTGCTGCATCGCCTGTCGAAGCGGGCATCCGGCCCCTTCGTCGTGGTCAATTGCGCCGCCATGCATCCGGAACGGATGGAGGCGGAACTGTTCGGCATCGAATCGATGCCCGAGGGCGAACGCAAGATCGGCACCTTCGAACAGGCCCATGGCGGGACCATGGTGCTGGACGAAGTGGCCGACATGCCCCTGGAAACCCAGGGCAAAATCGTCCGCGTCTTACAGGAGCAGACCTTCGAGCGGGTCGGTGGCGGCAAGCGGGTCGAGGTCGACGTCCGGGTGATGGCGACGACCAACCGTGACCTTCCCGCCGAGATCGCCGCCGGCCGTTTCCGCGAGGATCTCTATTACCGTCTGAATGTGGTGCCGCTGCGCCTGCCGGCCCTGCGCGAACGCCGGGAGGATATTCCCCTTCTGGCCAACCATTTCCTCCAGCGCGCGGCGCAGGTTGCCGGTTTGCCCGTGCGAACGATCGCCGAGGACGCGATGGCGGCCCTTCAGGCTTATGACTGGCCCGGAAACGCGCGGCAATTGCGCAATGTGATGGACTGGCTGCTGATCATGGCGCCCGGCGATTCCCGCGAGCCGATGCGCGCCGATATGCTGCCGCCCGAGATCGGCGCCATCACCCCGGCCGTCCTGCGTTGGGAAAAATCCAGTGAGATCATGACTTTGCCGCTTCGCGAGGCGCGCGAGGTGTTCGAGCGGGAATATCTGCTGGCACAGGTGACCCGTTTTGGCGGCAATATCTCGCGGACGGCCACCTTCGTCGGCATGGAACGCTCGGCGCTCCATCGCAAGCTGAAGTCTCTCGGCGTCAACTCGGACGAAAAACCGCGTGTTTGACGGGCTGTGAACGTCCTCGGAGAACCGCCAAGGGGTCGAAACGGCGCCCTGGCGGTTCGGGTTTCTTCCTTTCATCGATTTGATTCGGAAATTACGGTGCGATTATGAAAGTCATCGTCTGCGGTGCCGGCCAAGTCGGATTCAACATCGCGCGCTATCTGTCGAACGAGGACAATGACGTCACCGTCATCGATCAGCGCGCCGATCTGATCCGCAAAATGAGCGATACGCTGGACGTGCAGTGTGTTCTCGGTCATGCCTCCCATCCGCCGGTGCTTGAACAGGCGGGGGCGGCGGATGCCGACATGATCATCGCCGTGACGGCCGCCGACGAGGTCAATATGGTGGCCTGCCAGGTTGCCCATTCCCTGTTCAAGGTGCCGACCACCATCGCCCGGGTGCGCAGCCAGAATTATCTGCAGCCGATCTGGTCCAATCTGTTCAGCCCGGAACATCTGCCCATCGACGTCATCATTTCGCCGGAGATCGAGGTGGCCCGGGCCATCACCCGGCGACTCCAGGTGCCGGGCGCCATCGAGGTGATTCCGCTGGCCGGAGACAAGGTCCGCCTGATCGGCGTGCGCTGCACCGAGGATACGCCGCTGGTCAATACGCCTCTGCGGCAACTGACCGTTCTGTTTCCCGATCTCAATATCGTCATCGTCGGTATCGTCCGTCAGGGCAAGGCCATCGTGCCGACGGCCGAGGACCAGATGCTGCCCGGCGACGAGGTGATGTTCGTCGTCGATACCCTGCATATCGGTCGCGCCATGACCGCCTTCGGCCATGAGGAACCTGAAGCCCGCCGCGTGGTGATCTTCGGCGGCGGCAATATCGGCCAGTTCCTCGCCCAGCAGATTTGCGCCTGCTCGGCCGGATGCGCCGTCAAGGTCATCGAGGCCGACCGGGCCAGGGCCGAGGTCGTGGCGAAAAGCCTGCCCAATTCCATCGTCCTCAACGGCGACGTGCTCGACGCGGCCATGCTGGACGAGGCCAGCGTCGGTACGGCCGAGACCGTCGTCGCCGTGACCAACGACGACGAAACCAATATTCTTTCGGCCCTGCTGGCCAAGCGGCACGGCGCCAAACGGGTCATGGCGCTGGTCAACAAGACCGACTACGGGCCGTTGATGAGCACGTTGGGGATCGATGTGGTGATCAGCCCCAGGGCGATCACCGTGTCGAACATTCTGCATCATGTCCGTCGCGGCCGCATTCATGCCGTTCATTCCATCCATGAGGGGTTCGGCGAACTGATCGAGGCCGATGCCATGGAGACTTCGCCGCTGGTCGGCAAGCCGTTGAAGGAAATCAAACTGCCCAACGGCGTCTTGCTGGGCGCCGTGGTTCGTCAAGGCAAGGTGATCAGTCCGCGAGGGACCACGGTGGTGCAAAGCGGCGATCGGGTCATCCTGTTCGCCGAAAGCGACGTGGTCAAGAAGGTCGAAAAGATGTTTTCCGTGCGGCTGGAGTATTTCTGAGCATGCGGCGCGGCCTCGATGCGCGGATGGAACCGGCGCTGGTCAAGCCCAGGGGCATCATCTTCGATTGGGACAACACCCTGGTGGATAGCTGGGGCTGCATCGGAGAGGCGTTGAACCGGACCTTGTCGGCCATGGGACATGCCGAATGGGGCATGGAACAAATTAAATCGCGCGTCGCCTTGTCTTTGCGCGATTCCTTTCCCGCCTTGTTCGGCGATCGCTGGACCGAGGCGCGCGATATTTTTTACGCCGCCTTCGAGGCCATTCATCTCGATTATCTGAAGCCCCTGCCGGGTGCCGCCGAGATGCTTCGCTCGCTGGGGGCGAGCGGTGTCCGTCTGTCGGTGGTCAGCAACAAGAACGGCGGTTATCTTCGGCAGGAGGCGGCTCGCCTCGGTTGGCAGCCTCTGTTCGACCGTCTCGTTGGCGCGCACGACGCCCCTCGGGACAAGCCGGCCGCGCCGCCCGTGCTGCTGGCGATGGAGTCGATGGGCTGCGAGTCCGGTGACCCGGTTTGGTTCGTGGGCGACGCCGCCGTCGACATGGAGTGCGCCGCCAACACGGGATGCGTTCCGGTTCTGCTGCGCTGCGAGCCGCCGCGTCCGGGAGAGTTCGACGGCTTTCCGTTCCGGCATCGGCTTGAAAATTGTGCCGCTTTGTCCGGGCTTGTCAGCGAACTATAGGTTCCCATATCACTGAATTGATGCTAACGAAGGTACAGGGGCAAATCTGGTCGGCCGTCGGCCTGCCGCAACAAGGCCCGCCGCAATAAGAAAAGAGCCAAACCTATGTCGTCGGAAAAAAATCAAAACGTTCAGGACGTCTTCCTGAATTATATCCGCAAGAACAAGACACCGGTGACCGTTTTCCTGGTGAACGGCGTCAAGCTTCAAGGCATTGTCACGTGGTTCGACAATTTTTCGGTGCTGCTGCGCCGTGACGGACACACTCAGCTTGTCTATAAGCACGCCATTTCCACGGTCATGCCGGGCGGTCCGATCGCCTTGTTCGAACCGACGGGCAAGGACGACGAGGCGACCGAGGAGGCGTGAGCAGCGAACCTTCTGACGGGGACTGCGAAAAAACGCCGTCCCGGGCCATGGTCGTTTATCCGGCGCCCCGGCAGGCTGAAGCCGGACGGGGCATGGATCTTCGTCTTGCCGAATCCCGTCTGGCCGAGGCGGTCGGCCTGGCAGAAGCCATTGATCTCACCATCGTCGGTTCCGAAGCGGTTCCCCTGGGAAAACCCCGGCCATCCACGTTGCTGGGCCAGGGCACCGTCGAACGGTTGGGGCAGGTCATCGACGAGAAGGGGGCTGGCCTCGTTGTCGTCGATGGCCATTTGTCGCCTGTCCAACAGCGCAATCTTGAACGGGCCTGGAACAGCAAGGTCATCGACCGGACCGGGCTCATTCTCGAAATCTTCGGGGCGCGGGCGCGAACCCGGGAAGGGCGGTTGCAGGTCGAATTGGCCTCGCTGTCCTATCAGCGTTCCCGGCTGGTGCGGTCATGGACCCATCTGGAACGTCAGCGCGGCGGCTTCGGCTTTCTGGGTGGGCCGGGTGAAACCCAGATCGAGGCGGACCGCCGCTTGATCGGGGACAGGATCGTCCGTCTGAAGAAGGACCTGATCCTGGTGAAGCGGACCCGCGAACTGCATCGGCAGGCCCGCCGCCGCGTGCCTTATCCGATCATCGCCCTGGTCGGCTACACCAACGCCGGCAAATCCACGCTGTTCAACACCCTGACCCGTGCCGAGGTGCTGGCCAAGGACCAGTTGTTCGCCACCTTGGATCCGACCATGCGGGCCTTGTCCCTGCCTTCGGGGCGAACGGTGATCCTGTCCGATACCGTCGGCTTCGTATCCGATCTGCCGCATGAATTGGTGGCGGCGTTCCGGGCGACCCTGGAAGAGGTGCTGGAAGCCGACGTCATTGTCCATGTGCGCGACGTCGCCCATCCGGACAGCGAGGCTCAGCGCAGCGACGTCGAGGCCGTTCTACGGGAGTTGGGAACCGCCGATGCGGTTGATCGCGGCCTGATCGAAGCCCTGAACAAGATCGATCTTCTGGATCAGGCTCGCTTCGAAGCCCTGGCCAATCAGGCCGAGCGCTCACCGCGGGCCGTGCCCTTGTCGGCTGTCACCGGCGCCGGATTGCCTGATCTTTTGGCCTTGCTTGATAAAACGCTTTCGGCTGAGCGGCGGGTCTTGTCGCTCGACATCCCGCTGACCGACGGCGCGGCCCTTGCCTGGCTTTACCGGCATGGCGAAGTCCTCCATCGCGAGGATGACGAAACCGCGGCCCATGTGACCGTTCGGCTGGATCCCGCCGATGCCGGCCGGTTCGAAAAACGGGTCTGATCCTCTATTTTTTATTATGAATGTGCTTTTGATACTGTCGGTGTGCCCGATGGTATGCCTTGTTATTTGCGATATTACGAGGAATTTTATGAAACATACTGAGTGATGTTTCCGTCAAATGACTTGATAAGGAGTGGTTATACTGTTTTGAGTTGTTAGCTATATATTTCGTATATATAACGATCACCCTGAAGGTGGCGCCGGTCGCGGCTGGACAAATCGCTTGGGTTCCGATTGGCCGGTTCGATGGCCCCTCAAAAGCGCCGCTCGTGGATGCTTAATCAGAAGGGGGATGGTCGGAAATGCTGGGTATCACATCGGGAAAGGCGCTTTCAGCGGGGAAGGGTGTCGGGAAGGTGGCGTTTTCGCCACGGTAGCCGTCGGCGCCTTGAGCGGCGCGGCGCGGGCCGAGGATGTCGGCAAGGTCTTCTCCCTGGGCGAGGTGGCGGTCACCACATCGGCGCCGACCCTCGACGCCCAGGGCGGTTCGACGGTGACGCAGGACGATCTGAAGGAATTCAATCGCGACACCCTCGATCGGGCGATCAACCTGGTTCCGGGAGCCTCGACCAGCGCGGTGGGCGCGCGCAATGAAAGCAATATCTGGATTCGCGGTTTCGACCGCTGGCGCGTGCCGCTGACCATCGACGGGATCCCAATTTATCTTCCTTACGACAACCGCCTGGATTTCAACCGCTTCACCACCTCCGACATCGGCGAGATCCAGGTGACCAAGGGATTCACCTCGGTCATCGACGGTCCCGGTGCCCTCGGCGGATCGGTCAATCTGGTCAGCCGGCAGGTCACCAAACCCTTCGAGGGGGATGCCCGTCTGGGCAGCAGCTTCGACCAGAACGGCGCCTTCAACGGCGTGGTCACCGATATCTTCACCGGATCCAAGCAGGATAAATGGTACGTTCAGGCCTCGGGGACCGAAAACTACCGTAATCATTGGCGGCTTTCCGACGATTACACGCCGACGCGCTATGAGAACGGCGGCAACCGGAACATGTCCTATTCCCAGGACTATAAAATCAATCTTAAGGTCGGTTTCACGCCGTCGGCGCTGGACGAGTACAGTCTCAACTTCATCAACCAGATGGGCGACAAGGAGACGCCGCCCCCCTCGACGGCGACCGCCACCGCCAGCAAATACTGGACCTGGCCCGATTGGGACAAGCAAAGCGTCTATTGGCTGTCGAAGACGGCGCTCGACGACATCGGATCCTATGTGAAGGTGAAGGCCTACTACGACCGTTACTACAACGTGCTGAAGATCTGGGATAACGCCAACTACAACACGATGGCCAGTAAGGGCAGCGAGGTCAGCACCTACGACGACCGCGGGGCCGGAGGCAGCATCGAATACAGCCAGATGTTCCTGGGCGGCCAGGACAACCTGAGGACGGCTTTCCATTACCGCTGGGACGATCATAATGCCCAGGACAAGGGCAATCTGATCAAGGCGGGGTCCTGGATCACCAAGCCATGGACGGAAGACAGCGAAAACACCTATTCCGCCGCCATCGAGAATATCTTCCATCCCGCCCGGGCCTGGGATCTCACCACCGGCGTCAGTTATGATTACCGCCAGATGCTGAAGGCCGAGGACTGGAACGCTCCCAGCAGCGGCAACAGCCTCGTCCATGTGACCTATCCGCTGTCCGACAAGCGCGCGGTCAATCCGGAAGCGGCGCTGGCCTATCATTTCGATTCCACTGGCGTCGCCCATGTCAGCGTGTCGGATCGCACGCGCTTTCCGACCTTGTTCGAGATGTTCAGCAGCCGGTTCGGACTCGCCACCGGCAATGCCTATCTCCAGCCGGAAAAGTCGTTCAATGTCGAGACCGGCGTGGCGAAGAGCTTCGGCCAGACCCGTCTGGGCGCCAACATCTTCCACAGCCGGTTGAGGGATGCCATCGAATCCGTTCAGGTGACGAGTTCCGTATCGCAGAACCGGAATGTCGGCGCCGAGGTCCATCGCGGTTTCGAACTGGAGGCTTCCAGCCAAATCCTGCAGGAATTGGAAGTGGGCGCCAACTATTCCTATCTGCTGCGCCAGATTCAAAGCTACGCCACTTTGGCCACCGAAACCCCTAAACATAAGATCTTCGGCTACGTCAATTGGCAGCCGATCGACAAGCTGTCGGTTGTTCCAAGTATCGAAATCGGTGGTAAGCGGTGGCTGCAAAGCACCGCAAATACATCCTACTATTACCGTGGTGGAGATTCAGCGCTCGTCGATCTGAAAGTCTCCTATAAATTGACGGACAACCTGGAAATTGAAGGTGGCGCCAAGAACCTATTCGATACGAACTATGTCGTCGAGGATGGTTACAACGGTTATGGCAGAAGCTACTTCACCAATATCCGCGTGAAATTCTGACGCGAGGGTGGTCGTCCGTGTGGCTGGAATAATCCACCGCATGGACGACCGGTCGCGGACGGGAGGCTCTTTCCATTCATCCCGTTCGTTCGGTAATCTGTATATATGGCGGCCAGGCGCCCGTCGATCGGGCCCGCGCCGCCCCAAGGGGAAGGAGACCACCGATGTCCGAGTTAACGCTTGATGCCGCAGCCATCATCCATACGCGGGATCAGAAAGTCGAAAGTTTGCTGGCCAATTTCGCTTTCGAACTGAAAGACAAGGGCGTCGTGGTCAAAGGGGTCGTGCAGCGCAACACACCGGACCCCGACGGCGGTCATGACCAGATGGATCTGATCGACATCGAGACCGGGGATATTTTCGGCATTACGCAAAAGCTGGGACGCGCCGCCGGATCCTGCCATCTCGATCAATCGGGACTGGCGGCGGCGAGCACGGTGCTGCGCCGCGCCGTTGAAGAGCGGCCTGCCTTGCTGGTCGCCAACCGGTTCGGCGAGCAGGAGGCCACCGGCCGGGGATTTGCCGATGAAATGCTGGCCGCCATGTCGGAAGGCATTCCCATGGTCACGGCGGTCGGCGATCTGTGGCGGGAAAAGTGGCAGACCTTCACCGGTGGCGGCGCGACCCTGCTGCCCCCGACGCCCGTGGCGCTGCGCCGCTGGTTCGACACTCTGGGTAAAGGCGATCAAAGGGAGTACCCCGGCAGCGTCCTGACTGAAACCGTCCGCGCCCTGTCGACCATTCTCGGCGACGAGATGGACGGGCTGGTGGTCGAACGGGCGGTGGTCGGGCAGTTTTTCACCGCCGTCAAATTGAACAACGGCGCCACGGGGGCCTGTCACAGCCCCGCCAAGGCGCTCATCACCTCGGACTGTTGCGCCAGCCTGCCCAAATCGGTGCTGCTGGCCGGACATTTGACCGGGCGCCCGGTCGGCGAATTTCTCGCCGATCTGTGGGAGGACCTGGGCAATTGCCGGGCTCTCGGCATCGCCGTGATCAACGCCCTCGCCGAGACGGCCTGGCGGCGCCGACCGGCTCCCGGCTGGAAAATGATCACGGGCGTCGATGCCCTGAAAGCCGCCGGATTGCGCCCGGAGGAAAAGATGGTGATGGTCGGCGCCTTCGTTTCCTATATCCGGGCGCTGAAAACCCATCACGAGAAGCTTTCGGTGCTGGAATTGACCACGGCCCCCTTCCTGCCGGACGAGCTGCGCTACTATGTGCCGGCGGACAAGGCGGCGGAGGAAATTCCTGCGGCCGACGTCGTCCTGATGACCGGCTCGACCATCGTCAACGACACCATGGATGACCTGCTGGCCCTGGCCAGGCCCGATGCCCGCGTGATGGTGGTCGGCCCCAGCACCCCGATGCTGCCCGATGTGCTGGCGGCGAAGGGGGCGGATCTCCTGGCGACCATCCGGATCACCGACGGCGACCGCTTCCTCGATGTGTTGGCGGAAGGGGGCGGCACCCAGGGCGTTTTCGACAAGAGCGCCGAACTGGTCGTCCTGTCCAGGCAGCCCTGATGCGCTTCTTTTCCCGGGCGATCGGCTTTCCGGCGGCAAGTCTGGGCGGCCTGATCGGCTTGCTTGTTCTCGTCTCGCCGATGGGCGGCTGGGCGGCGGGTAGAACCGTCGTCGACGATGCCGGGCGCAAGGTGGAGATTCCCGCCGTCGTCGATCATGTTTTTGCGGCCGGGCCCCCCGCCGGCGTGCTGGTCTATGTCGTCGCCCCGGAAAAGCTGATGGGCTGGCCCTATCTGCGCTCCGAGGAGGCAAGAGCGTATTTGGCGCCTCGATACGCCGATCTTCCGGTGATCGGTCGTCTGGCCGGACGCGGCAGCACGGCCAGCAGCGAGATGGTCGCCCGCCTGCATCCCGATATGATCCTCGATGCCGGCTCCATTGATCCGACCTATGTTTCCCTGGCCGAGCGGGTACAAACGCAGACCGGCATTCCCTATCTGCTGATCGACGGCAGGATCGCCGATACGCCGGCCATGCTGCGCAAGGCCGGCGATCTGCTGGGCGTTCCCGAACGCGGCAATACCCTGGCCGGCTATGCCGAGGGGGTGCTTGCTGAGGTGACGGGGCGGATCGCCTCTCATGCCGGCGAAAAGCGGCCGAGCGTTTATTACGCACGCTCCGCCGATGGCCTGGAGACTGGGACGAAAGGGTCTAGCAACGCGGAACTGATCGACTATCTCGGCGCCGTCAATGTCGCCATCGAAGGCGACAAGGGCGGCATGGGGCGCGTTTCCATGGAGCAGGTGCTTCGTTGGGATCCCGATATGATCATCGTCGATTCGCCGGTGTTTTTCGCTGAAATCGCCAAGCTGCCCCTGTGGCGCGACTTGCGCGCCGTCCGCGAGCATCGGGTGTACCAGGCTCCGCCTTTTCCGTTCGGCTGGATCGACGCGCCGCCCGGCGTCAACCGTTTGATCGGCGTGCGCTGGTTGGCCGCCCGGTTCTATCCGTCGCTGTTTCCCGAGGATCTGTCCGGCATCGTTCGTGAGTTCTACCAACTGTTCTATGGCGTGGGCTTGAGCGACAAGGCGCTCGACGGGCTGTTGGGCGCTCGATGACGGCCTGTGCCGGCGTCGGTCGCCCGCCGCGCATCCGCGATTGGGGAAAACGCTGTCTCCCCCTGCTGTTGTTGGTGGCGGCGGTGGCGGTTTCGCTTCAGTTCGGCAAATATCCGGTGTCGATGGGCACGATCGCCGCCGTTCTGCGCGAACATCTGCTGGGAATCCCGGCGTCCCTCGATCCGGTGCTGCATTCGGTCGTCTGGAACATCCGTCTGCCCCGCGTCCTGGCGGCGGTGATGGTGGGGGCCGCCTTGTCGGCGGCGGGAGCGACGTTTCAGGGCCTGTTTCGCAATCCTCTGGTATCCCCGGAAATGCTCGGGATCTCGGCGGGCGCCGGATTGGGCGCCTCCTGCGCCATTCTCTATGGGCTGCCGGTGATCGCCATTCAGGGCGCAGCCTTCGCGGGCGGATTGCTGGCGGTGAGCTGCGCCTGGTATGCGGCGTCCCTGATCAAGCGCCGCGATCCGGTGCTGATGCTGCTGTTGGCCGGCATTTCCCTCGACAAGCTTTTGAAGGCCTTGTCGTCGCTGATCAAGCTGATCGCCGATCCCTACAGCCAGTTGCCCACCATCACCTATTGGCTGTTGGGGGGCTTGAACGGGGTGAGTTGGAACGACGTCGCCGCCTCGGCTCCGGCCCTGGCGGTGGGGCTGGTTCCGCTGTTCGTCCTGCGCTGGCAGATGAACGTCATGAGCCAGGGCGAGGAGGAGGCACGGACATTGGGCGTCGAAACCCGATATATGCGGGCGGCGCTGGTGGCCTCGGCAACCTTGATAACCTCGGCCAGCGTCGCCATCGCCGGACCGATCGAATGGATCGGTCTGTTGATCCCCCATGTCGCCCGCCTTTTGGTCGGATCCGATTTCCGCCGTCTGTTGCCGGCGTCCGTATTGTTGGGGGCCGGTTTCGTCGTCGCCATGGATTGCCTGGCCCGGATGGTCGGCACCACCGAGATGCCGCTCGGCCTCTACACTTCGGTCATCGGGGCGCCTTTCTTCCTTTGGCTGCTGATGTCGACCCGGCGAGGCTGGTGATGGGGCTGGAGGTCGACGGGCTGGCGATCGGATATGGCCGGACGGTGGTGGGGCGCGATCTGTCGTTCACGCTGGCCGCCCGACAGGTGATGTGCCTGCTGGGACCCAACGGCAGTGGAAAAAGCACCCTGTTCAAGACCATCCTGGGTCTTCTGCCGGCCCTGGAGGGCGAGGTGCGCCTAGACGGGGAGCGGGTGCGCGACTGGTCGCGACGGCGCTTCGCCAAGGCCATCGCCTATGTGCCCCAATCCCATCGTTCGTTCTTCTCCTTCACGGCGCTCGATCTGGTGATCATGGGCCGGACGGCCCATATCGGGGCCTTTGCCATGCCCTCGGGCGAAGACCACGATGTCGCCCACGCCAGTCTGGCGCGTCTGGGCATGGATCATCTGGCCACCCGATCCTTTCCCGAGTTGAGCGGTGGCGAACAGCAGATGGTCCTCGTCGCCCGCGCGCTCGCCCAGGAGGCGCGGATCCTGATCTTGGACGAGCCGACGGCCAGTCTCGATTTCGGCAATCGGGTGAAGCTGTTGCGGGAAATAAGGCGCCTGGCCGACGGCGGCCTGGGCGTCATCTTGTCGACCCACGATCCCGATCATGCCTTACAGATCGCCGATCAGGTTCTGCTTCTGCACCAGGGGCGGGCCCTGGCGGCGGGAAGCCCCGCCGAGACGGTGACGGCGGAAACCCTGCGGCAGGTCTACGGCGTCGATGTCGCCATTCTCGATGCCGGCGCCGGCCGGCGGGTCTGCGTCAGTTCCATCCAATCCTGAAGTGCCTTATCGCAACTGCGCGATATCGCGCAGGGGCGGCGCGCCGTAAAGCCGCCGGTATTCCCGGCTGAACTGCGAGGGGCTTTCATAGCCGACGCGATGCCCGGCCGACGCGGCGTCGACGCGTTCGCTCAGCATCAGGCGGCGCGCCTCCTGCAGGCGAAGCTGCTTTTGATACTGCAACGGGGTCATGGCGGTGATCATCTTGAAATGATGATGCAGCGAGGAGACGCTCATGTGGGCGGTCCGGGCCAGATCCTCGATGCGCAGCGGTTGGGCGTAGTTGTTCTTCAGCCAATCGATGGCGCGGGCGACCTGATGGGTCCGGCTGTCGCTCGCCGCCATATGGCGCAACCGTCCCCCCTGATCGCCGGTGAGCAACCGGTAGAGGATTTCCCGTTCGATGACCGGCAGCAGGATGGGAATGTCGACGGGATTGTCGAGCAGGCGGACCAGACGCAGCACCGCGTCTAACAACGGCGATGTCAGGCGGCCGACGCTCATGCCGCGGCGGACGGGTGCGACGGGATCGGAGGGCATCTCGCTCAACAGATCGGCGATCTTGCGGAGGTCGAGGGCGACGCTCAGGCACAGGAAGGGGGCGCCGGGCGTCGCCTTGACCACCTGGCAGACCACGGGCAGATCGACCGAGGTGACGAGATAATTGGCCGGATCGTATTCAAGGATTTCCTCCCCGAGCACGACCTGCTTCGTTCCCTGCGCCACGATGGTCAGCGCGGGTTCGTAGACGCAATAAGTGGGTTCGCTCGGCGCCGAGATGCGATGGAAGCGAAGCGAGGGGATGGCCGTGTGGTAGGAATCGTCGGTCTCGGCGAATCGGGCAATGGTGGCCGCCAAGGGCGCGCAATCGAGCGATGGGTCGGGCAGGGATATCACGGTCTGTAATCGTTGCATCGGCATGGGGATCGCCTAAGTTTTCTCTAAAGGAGTTTAGCCGTATTTTCCGGCCTAACCGATAGGCATCGTGTAGGTTTGCAGGATCGGGCAATAATCTCGGAGGATCGGTCTACCCCTTCCGGGGGCTCGGCGTGCACACTCCGGCAACGCTGGCGATCAGCCGGTTTCAAATGCCTCAGAGGAGAAAGCCATGAGTTTGACGATCCGTGGGTATGCCGCGCAGAACGCGACGACTCCATTGGCGCCGCATAATTTCACCCGCCGCGATCCCCGTCCCGACGACGTGGTGATCGATATTCTTTACTGTGGCGTCTGCCATTCCGACCTCCATCAGGCCCGGGACGAATGGCACAACAGCATTTTCCCGATGGTTCCCGGACATGAGATCATCGGCAAGGTGAGTGCCGTCGGCCAGGCCGTCACCGCTTTCAAGGCGGGCGACATGGTGGGCGTGGGCTGCATGGTGGATTCCTGCCAGCATTGCGCGTCCTGCGCCGAAGACCTGGAGCAATATTGCGACGAAGGGGCGACCTGGACCTACAACGCCCTGGATCGTCGCGACGGCATGCCGACCTACGGCGGCTATTCCGAGCGAATCGTCGTTTCCCATAAATTCGTCGTGCGCGTGCCGGAAAAGCTCGATCCCAAGACCGCCGCGCCACTTCTTTGCGCCGGCATCACCACCTATTCGCCTCTGCGCCATTGGAAGGTGGGCAAGGGGACCAAGGTGGCGGTGGTCGGCCTGGGCGGCCTTGGCCATATGGGCCTGAAATTCGCCAAGGCCATGGGGGCCGAGGTGGCGCTTTTTACCCGCAGTCCCGGCAAGGAGGCCGAGGCCCGGCGGTTGGGCGCCGACCAGGTGATCCTGTCGACCGATCCGGAACAGATGAAGGCGGTCGCCGAACATTTCGACATCGTCCTCGATACCGTGCCGAATGAGCACGACATCAATCCCTACGTGGCGACGCTGAAGCGCGACGGCACCCATATCCTGGTCGGTCTCCTGGGGCCGCTTGATCCGGCGCTGCATACGGTGCCCTTGCTGCTGAAGCGCCGGGCGGTCGTCGGGTCGGCCATCGGCGGCATTAAGGAAACCCAGGAAATGCTTGATTTCTGTGCGGAAAAAGGCATCACTTGCGATACCGAGATCATCCCGATCCAGCAGATCAACACGGCCTATGAGCGGATGCTGAAAAGCGACGTCCACTATCGTTTCGTCATCGATATGGCGACGCTGTAGTTCGGGGACTCACGTCGTTCGCGAGCGGCAGCGACGCAATCCGGAAACCGGCGACCGGACTGGATTGCGTCGCCCAAGGGCTCGCGAGCGACGGCCTATCGGACCAGCGCCAGATGGATGGCCAGCGTCGCCGGCGGAACCAGCCCGCGATTGAAGCCGGTTTGTGCGATGGTACGTTCCTCCCCGCTGTTTTCTTTATTTGTCGCCGCCGGTCCTGAGGCCGATGGTGCTGACCAATTCCCTTTCGTTCAGAGAATCCACCGCGCGGCGTGCCAGCGGGGCCAGGTCCTCGGGCGACTGGCCGGCGTAATCCTTGAGCTGGCGGCGCATCCGCGGATCCCAGAAATCCCTCAAATGCCTGGCTATTCCGACGACCCCCTGTTCCTCGGGATAAACATCGAAGAACTGGGCGATCTGGTTGGCCATTCTGATCAGATCCTGGTGGTGCATGAATTTTCCTCCGTGTCGTCAATCAGCAAGACGGCGCGATGTTTCATTCCGCCGCCGTATCGGGGGCCAGGACGCGCCGGCGCAGGGGATCGGTTTCCCGGCGCAGACGTTGCCAGTCGGAAGGATGGTTGCTGCGCGTCACCTGGACCGCGGTCACCTTGTATTCCGGGCAATTGGTCGCCCAGTCGGAATAGTCCGTGGTCACCACGTTGGCGCCGGTTATCGGATGGTGGAATGTGGTGTAGACCACGCCTTGCGGCATGCGTTCCGAGATGACGGCGCGCAGGCTCGTGGCGCCGACCCGGCTGGCCAGCGAGACGGAATCGCCGTCCCGGATGCCGCGTTCCTCGGCGTCGTGAGGATGAATTTCCAGCAGATCCTCGGGGTGCCATTGGACGTTGTCGGTGCGCCGGGTCTGCGCCCCCACATTGTATTGGCTCAAGATCCGTCCCGTGGTGAGGATCAGCGGGAAGAAACGCGAGGCCCGTTCCTCGGTGGGGACGAATTCGGTGATCATGAAGCGTCCCTTGCCGCGCACGAAACCGTCCCGGTGCATGATCGGCGTGCCCTCCGGCGAGGCCTCGTTGCAGGGCCATTGCACGCTGCCCAACCGGTCCAGCTTGGCGAAGCTGACGCCTTGGAAGGTGGGGGTGAGGCGGGCGATCTCGTCCATGATGCCGGCGGCATTCGGCCAGGACATGGGATAGCCCAAGGCGCCGGCCAATTCGGAAACCACCTGCCACTCCTGCTTGCCGCTCCGTGGCGCCATCACCGGACGGACCCGGTTGATCCGGCGTTCGGCGTTGGTGAAGGTGCCATCCTTTTCAAGGAAGGACGTGCCGGGCAGGAAGACATGGGCGAAGGTCGCCGTCTCGTTCAGGAAGAGATCCTGAACGACAAGGAGTTCAAGGGCTTCCAGGGCGGCGCTGACATGATGGGTGTTGGGGTCCGATTGGGCGATGTCCTCGCCCTGGACGAACAGGCCCTTGAAACTGCCCTCGATGGCGGCATCGAACATATTGGGAATGCGCAAGCCCGGTTCGCCGTCGAGGCCGATTCCCCAGTCGATTTCGAAGAGCCGGCGCGTCGCCTCGTCGGACACATGACGGTAGCCCGTGAATTCGTGGGGGAAGGAGCCCATGTCGCACGAGCCTTGGACATTGTTCTGTCCGCGCAACGGATTGACGCCGACGCCGTCCCGGCCGATGTTGCCGGTGGCCATGGCCAGGTTGGCCATGGCCATCACCATCGTCGAGCCCTGGCTGTGTTCGGTGACGCCCAGGCCGTAATAGATGGCCCCGTTCGCCGCCCCCGCGTAAAGGCGGGCGGCCCGGCGGACGTCTTCGGCGGGGACGCCGGTGACGGCCTCCACCGTTTCGGGGGCATGGCGGAGATCGGCGATGAAGTTTTCCCAGCGGATGAAATCCCGTGGGTCGCAGCGCTCCTTGACGAACGGCTGATCGACCAGTCCCTCGGTGACGATCACATGGGCAAGGGCGTTGATCATCGCCACATTGGTTCCCGGCCTGAGCGGCAGATGGGCGGCGGCCCGGACATGGGGCCCGCGCACCAGGTCGATGCGGCGCGGATCGACCACCAGCAACTGGGCTCCCTGACGCAACCGCTTTTTCAGGCGCGAGGCGAAGACCGGGTGGCCGTCGGTCGGATTGGCTCCGATCAGCAGGATCACGTCGGCCTTGGCGACGCTTTTGAAGTCCTGCGTGCCGGCCGAGGTGCCGAATGTCTGCTTGAGCCCGTAGCCGGTCGGCGAATGGCAGACGCGGGCGCAGGTGTCGACGTTGTTGTTGCCGAAGGCGGCGCGGATCATCTTCTGGACCGCATAGACCTCCTCATTGGTGCAACGCGACGAGGTGATTCCGCCGATGGCGCCGCGACCGTGCCGCCGCTGGATATCCTTGAACTGCCGGGCCGAATAGGCGATGGCCTCGTCCCAGCTCACCTCGCGCCAGGGGTCGGTGACCCTCTCGCGGATCATCGGCTTGGTCATGCGGTCCTTGTGGGTCGCGTATCCCCAGGCGAAGCGTCCCTTGACGCAGGAGTGGCCCTCGTTGGCGCCGCCGTCTTTCAGCGGCACCATGCGCACGACGCGGTCGCCCTGCATTTCAGCCTTGAAGGAGCAGCCGACGCCGCAATAGGCGCAGGTGGTGATCACCGAATGTTCCGGCTGACCCTGGGCGATGACCGATTTTTCCATCAGGGTGGCGGTCGGGCAAGCCTGCACGCAGGCCCCGCAAGAGACGCATTCGGAGTTCATGAAATCGCCGGCGCCGGCTGCCACCTTGGAGGCGAAGCCCCGGCCGTCGATGGTCAGCGCGAAGGTGCCTTGCGTCTCGGCGCAGGCCCGCACGCAGCGCGAGCAGACGATGCATTTCGACGGATCGAAGGTGAAGTAGGGGTTGCTCTGGTCCTTTGGCTGGTCCAAATGGTTGGCGCCCTTGAACCCATAGCGGACGTCGCGCAGGCCGACCACGCCGGCCATGTCCTGCAACTCGCAACCGCCGTTGGCGGGGCAGGTCAGGCAGTCCAGCGGATGGTCCGAGATGTAGAGTTCCATCACCCCCTTGCGCAAGGCGGCCAGACGGTCCGTCTGGGTGCGCACCGTCATGCCTTCGGCGACCGGTGTCGTGCAGGACGCCGGCGTGCCGCGCCGCCCGTCGATCTCCACCAGGCACAGCCGGCAGGATCCGAAGGGTTCCAGGCTGTCGGTGGCGCAAAGCTTGGGGATGGCGATGCCGGCCTCGGCGGCGGCACGCATTACCGAGGTTCCCTCGGCGGCTTGCAGCGTCCGCCCGTCGATGGAAAGCGTGACCAGATGTTCGGATGGGCGGGCGGGGGTGCCGAAATCGGTTTCCTGGATCAGGGCCATGTCGCTCTCTCCGTCATTCGGCCGCTCGGGCGTCCGGTTGCCGATGAAAATCGTCGGGAAAATGCAGAAGCGCGCTCAACACCGGTTGCGGCGTCAGGCCTCCCATGGCGCAGAGCGAGCCATCGGCCATCACCGCGCAAAGGTCCTTGAGCAGGCTGATATTGGCCTCGCGGTCGATGCCGGCGGCGATGCGGTCCATCACCTCGACCCCGCGCACGGCGCCGATCCGGCACGGCGTGCATTTGCCGCAGGATTCCTCGGCGCAGAATTCCAGGGCGAAACGGGCCTGGACGATCATGTCGACGCCGTCGTCGAAGACCACGATGCCGCCGTGGCCGACCATCGCCCCATGGGCGGCGAAGGTCTCGTAATCCTTGGCCATGCCGAACTGATCGGGGGGGATGTAGGACCCCAACGGCCCGCCCACCTGGACGGCGCGGATCGGCCGGCCGGTGGCGCTGCCGCCGCCGAAACGATAGATCAGATCCGAGAGCGAGACGCCGAAGGCCTTCTCGACGAGGCCGCCGCGCCGGATGTTGCCGGCCAGCTGGAAGGGCTGGGTGCCGCGCGAGCGGCCCATCCCATAGTCGCGATAGAAGGCGGCGCCTCTGGCCAGGATCACCGGGACCGAGGTCAGGGTGAGCACGTTGTTGATTACCGTCGGCCGGCCGAACAGGCCTTCGATGGCGGGAACCGGCGGCTTGACGCGGACCACGCCGCGCTTGCCCTCGATGCTTTCCAGCATCGAGGTTTCCTCGCCGCAGATGTAGGCGCCGCCGCCGACGCGGACCTCCAGATGGAAGGTCTTCGGGTGCCCGTGGATGGCGTCGCCCAGCCAGCCCGCCTCATAGGCCCGGGCGACGGCCTGGCGGAAGGTGTCGATGGCGTGCGGATATTCGGAACGGATGTAGACATAGCCCCGCGTGGCGCCGACGGCGAGTGCGCAGATGGTCATGCCTTCGATCAGCAGGAAGGGATCGCCCTCCATGATCATGCGGTCGGCGAAGGTGCCGCTGTCGCCTTCGTCGGCGTTGCAGCAGACGTATTTTTGCGGCGCCTCGGCCTCCAGCACGGTCTTCCATTTGAGGCCGGTGGGAAAGCCGGCGCCGCCGCGTCCGCGCAAGCCCGAATCGGTGACGGTGGCGATCACGTCGGCCGGCGTCATGGTCAATGCCTGATCGAGGCCGCCGCCGCCGCCATGGGCCCGGTAATCCTCGATGGACAGGGGATCTATGATGCCGCAGCGGGCGAAGGTCAGGCGTTCCTGATGTTTCAGGTAGTCGATGTCCTCGGTCGGGCCATGGCCCAGCGGATGGGCGTCGCCTTGCAGAAAACCCGCGTCGAACAGGGAGGGCACGTCCTCGGCCGCCACCGGGCCATAGGCCACGCGCCCTTTCGGCGTCGTCACCTCGACCAGCGGTTCCAGCCACAGCAGGCCCCGCGAACCGTTGCGGACCAGGCGCAGGGAAGCGCCCCGGCGGGTCGCCTCGCGACGGATGGCGTCGGCCACCGCCTCGGCGCCCATGGACAGCGCCGCGGCGTCGCGCGGCACATAGACGGTGACCGGACCGGCCGCCGTCATGGCGTTTGCTCCGGCGCGGCCGTCGACTGCCCGGCCGAGGCCAGGATGGCGTCGAAACGTTCGGGGCTGACCCGTCCGTAAAGCTCGCCGTCGACCATCACCGCGGGGCTGAGCGCGCAGTTGCCGAGGCAAAAGACCGGCTCCAGGGTGAATTCCCCGTCTTCCGTGGTTTCGCCCCAGCCGATCGCCAGATGATGCCGGGCATGGTCTTCCAGGCTGGCCGATCCCATGGATTGGCAGGCCTCCGCCCGGCACAGCTTGACCAGATGGCGTCCGGGAGGCGTGGTGCGGAAGTCGTGATAGAAGGTGATCACGCCCTGGACGTCGGCCCGGGAAAGCGTCAAGGCCTCGGCCAGGAGCGGAATCGCCTCGGGGGCGATGTGGCCGAATTCCACCAGCAGGGCATGCAGCGCGGGAAGCAGCGCCCCCGAAGTGTCGCGATAGTCGTCGATGATGGCCCGCGCCCGCTCGGCGCTCCAGGCGGCAAATCGTGGCATCGGCTCTCCCGTCCCGGGCCGTACGTCCGCCTTTTTCCGGTATGGAAGGGCGGTGATCCTTGTCGTTCGCGGATCCGACGGCGATTGCTAGGGCAGGTTGGGAGCGGTGGGAGCTGTTACAATTTTAATTTTCACATGCCGCAATAGCACAAAGCTATCAATCGATCACTCTGCGTCTTCTGCTGGCGGCCACGGCCCGTTTTTCGGTTTTAGCCGGGCCTTTGGGCTTCCGTCGGCAGGAAGATGGCAACAATGTCGCGCGCCAGCCGAACAGGTTTTTTGGTGACGGAATCCAGGCAGCACCAGCAGCTTTTCACCTCCGCCAGGACCTCGTCGCCGTGATGGATGATCGTTTCATAGAAGGCGCGGGCGCCCTGCAGTTTTTCCAGGACCACCCGGACCACCACATGATCGTTGAGAAAGGCGGGATGCCGGTAGCTGATCTCGTGTTTCAACGCGACCCAAAGATGGGCCGCGGCGACATCCTTCGGGGCGAGGCGGTACCAATGCCGCAGCACTGCCGCCTGCACCCATTTCAGATAGACGGCGTTATTGACGTGGCCCATTTCGTCGATGTCGTCCGCGGCGACATCGACGTCGTATTCGTAGGTTTGGATTGTTTGAGATGTCATGGCTCGATCCTCGAAAGGAACGCCGGCAGATTGCCGCAAGCAATCATAGACGCTCTTACCCGGCCTGTTAAGGCTCCCTATTGGCTAAGAACGTCGGTATATTATTATAACTATATGATTTTACTAATAATATTATCATGTGAGATATTTGTTTTTTCAACTTTCCGATAGCGGTCGGGCAATAGGGCCGGGCTATCGATACCCGCTTTCATCAATGCCTGTCGGGTCATCTCGGCGATGCGGCGCGGGACGTCGTCCTCGGTCAGCGTCTTGGCCAGGGCCAGCGCGCTGGGGATGGCGGGGGTCCGGTCGGCATAGACCAGTCCGACCACATGGGCGATATCGGGTCCGGTCAGATGCAGCGCGATCAGATTGTCGCCCGGCGGCCACAAGGCCACCAGCTGACCGGGAATGATGCTGGACCACGGGCCGTGGCTGACCATCGTGCAGAGATTGATCAGGGAATTGGTTTCCATGGCCGGGCGCACCGCGCATCCCGCCATCCGGAAGGCGGATTCGACGATGCGCCGGTTCTGCATGTCCGGGGTCAGCAGGCAAAGCGGCAGGCCGGCGGCCTCCGTCCAGGTGAGCGAAGTCCGTCCGCCGAAGATGCCGGAGCGCTGGGTCAGCAGAAAATAGTGTTCGGAATAAAGCGCCGCCATGCGGACATTGACCAGGGCTTCGTTGTCGAGATAGGTCACGGCGGCGTCAAGGGAGAATTCGTCGAGGCCCCGCTGGATATCGCGCGAACTGGAAGAAAGGATCTGCGTCCTGACATGGGGATGGCGGGCCGAGAAGGGGGTCACCAGATGGGCCACGGCCGGAAGCGCCGTCGGAATGACGCCGATTCGGACGACGCCGCTCAAGCCCTGGCCGAAAGACCCCAGTTCCTGGCGCAATCCCGCGCAATCGGCAAGAATTTGCCGGGCGTATTCAAGGACCTTCTCTCCTTCCGGCGTAAACCCCTGGAACACGCGGCCGCGAACGACGATGGGGACGCGCAGATCCTGCTCCAACTGCCTGATGGCGTTGGACAGGGTGGGTTGCGAGATGTGAACCGCCGCCGCCGCCCTGCCGAAATGCCGTTCGCGGGCCAGCGACAAAAGATAGCCGAGCTTGCGGATCACGCGGCGCGGCTGTCTTGGATCTGGTTGGTCATGTCGTCATCTCCCCGAATTTTCCAGAGAGATGGGGAGAGGTCGCAGGCTTTGCTACCGGTGGGGTGCATATGATCCGTCTAAAGTCGAAAAGGCGGCTTCGATATGACAATTTTGTTGCGGGAACGGGTGATCGCGGGGATAAGGCCGGACAGGGCCATATGGACGAAGCGGAACCATGGGCGACGGAAGAACGAAAGAGAAGTTGTTCCAGCAATATGCGGCACTACCGTATGCGGTACGGGATGGCGAGCTGATGGTCGCCCTGATCACGTCGCGGCAGAGCGGGCGCTGGATCATTCCGAAGGGGTGGCCGGAAAAAGGTCTGTCGGGCCATGAGGTCGCCGCTCGCGAGGCCTTCGAGGAGGCCGGACTGGTCGGCGAGGTCGATCTGGTCCCCTTGAGTTCCTTCCGTTATGCCAAACGTCTTGACGGCGCCGTTCGCAAATTGTGCGAGGTCGAGGTCTATGCCCTGGCGGTGCATCAGGTGCTCGACGATTGGCCGGAACGCCACCAGCGACAACGCGAATGGCTGACGCCGGGACAAGCCGCCATGCGGGTGACCGATGCCGGCCTGATCCAGTTGCTGCTCGACCTTACCGATTACGGCGAGGAAGAGGCGGAAAAACCCGTCGGTTTGTCGATGATCCGCTTCCGGTAAGGGCCTGTTATAAATTATCGAATCAACCGGCCTCCAGCCGCTTGAGGACATTTGGCCAGCTTCTCTTCGTTCTCTTATGGTTCCTGTGCGCTCCGGCTTTTGATTAACCACCAAGGCACCAAGACACCAAGGTGGCGGAGCGTGCCACAGGCATTTTCCCGTCCCGTCATCGGCTGTCGGCCGTATGCCTGCGGCGCAGATTGGCCGCCGCCGACCGATCCGAAAGACGCCTTGGTGTCTTGGTGCCTTGGTGGTTCAAAATATCCGGGGTTGCCTAAGGTCTCGTCCGTTCCTCTCACGGACCGGTCGAGCGGTCACCGCTGCGGACCCACTGGTCGAGCGTGGCGGAAAGGTCGTCCCAACCATAGCCCAGGGCGTCGACCAATCGGCCATCGAAAGGGATCTGCCGGTTCATGACCAATCTGGCCCCCAGCCGTTCATAGAAGAAACGGGCCGGATTGGCCCGCAGCACCCAGACCAGGGCCGACGGATAGTTCGAGGCCACGAGATTGGCCATCAGCGCCAGCAGCAGTTGCCGGCCGATTCCCATTCCCTGCGCATCCGGCGTCACATAGAGCATGAAGACTTCGCCCTTGTAGGGCAGGGCGGGATCGCGCTGGCGGCCGCATTGCCCATAGCCCAGCAACCCTCGTTCGTCACCGTCCCACACGACGATTCCCCTGGGCCAGCGGCGTAGTTCCGCCGTCCAGGAGGTGGTGAGCCGGGCAACCGACATGTTCAAAAGGGATTTGTCGGTCAGAATGCCGGCATAGGTTGTCTGCCAGGTTTCGACCTCGATGCGGGCTATCGCCGGAGCGTCGAGGAGTCTCGCTTTTCTAACGCCGCTCATGGTCCCCTCCTGGTCGGTCAGCATAGCACAAGTCGGAATAGGCCTCATGGGGGAGGAAAGGCCCCCAACCCCATTCACGGCCGCTGGAGAGAGAATTCGATGGGCACCTGCAACCGCAAACGATTGCCGGTGATGGATTCGGGGAACGGTGGAAAGGTCGTTCGCCCGATCATCTCGCCGACCTCCCCGTCCAAGGCGGGATAGCCCGATCCCCGAACGATTTTCCACGTCGTCACCTGCCCCGATCGGTCAAGATCGAACGCTAGCAGAACCGTTCCTTCCTGACCGTATTTTCTGGCCGCCGAGGGATAACGTTTGTTCCTTTCGATCCGTGCCCGCACTTGGCCTATGTAATCGGCCGGCGGGCCGCCCGCCGCCGAGGCCAGGGCGGGTGGCGCGGAAGGGGGCGGCGCGGCGGTCTCGCCGTCGGGCGTGGCTGGGGCGAGACGCGATTGGGCTTGCGATGCCATTTCCGTCTGCTCCTGGCTGGTGGACAACGGAGTCTCCGTAGCGGCTGGCGCCGGCCTGGGATTTTGTCGTTTCGGAAGCGCGGGCTTTAGCGGTTTCGAAATGGGTTTTGGCGGCGCGGGATCCGGTTTCACCTCAGGTTTCGGGGCTTCCTCCGGTGCCTTGCCAGGCTTTTCCTCACGTATGTCGGGCGGGAGCATCGCCAGTGACAGCTCGATTCCCGGCACGGGCAAGGGCGGGGGGAAAACCGCTGCCCGACCGAAAAGGAACAAAATTCCCGCCACATGTAGAAGGACGGACGCCGGCAGCGGCCAGCGGCGGCGCCAGGGCGACGGTTTCATCAGGGCTCCGGCGGCGCGTTCGGGGGAAGCTGGCCCTCGGCGACCAGGGAAAGGCGCGCCACGCCGGCGCTTCCGACCTTGCCCAGCAGATCCATGATCCTGCCGTAGTCGATGGTCTTGTCGGCACGGACATAGACCACGGTCTCGGGATCGGCCTTGATCGCCATCGACAGTCGTTCGGACAGTTTGTCCGGGGCCAGCCGCTCCTGGTCGAAAAACAATCCGCCATCCTTGTCCAGGCTGACCACCACCGGTCTTTGCGGCTTATGGACGGTCTGGGCCGTCGTTTTCGGCAGTTTCAACGGCACGCCCACCATCATCAACGGCGCCGCCACCATGAAAATGATCAGCAGGACCAGCATCACGTCGATGAAGGGCGTGACGTTGATTTCGGAAAGCAACGGCGTCTTGGCGCCGTACCAGTCCTCCAGCGGGTCGTTCATCGCGCCGCTCCGTTCGGGGCGGTGCCGCCATCCATGCGGCGGACCATGCGGCCGATGGCCAGGGCCAGGCGCCGGGCCAGGCTACCGAAATCGGCGGCCAGCTTGTTGTAGGCGATGGAGGCCGGAATGGCGGCGGCCAGGCCGACGGCGGTGGTCGACAGGGCTTCGGCGATGCCGGGCGCCACCACCGCGAGACTCGTATCGTTGGCCGAGGCGATGGCGGCGAAACTATGCATGATGCCCCAGACAGTGCCGAATAATCCGATGAAGGGCGCCGAGGAGCCGATGGTGGCTAGGTAGGGCAGGCGGGTTTCCGATTTGACCAGCGTTTCATACATGGCGTCGCGCATGGCCCGCTCGATGCGCTGCCGCCGTTCCGAGACGCTTTCACCGGATTTCGTCTCCTCCGCCTCCTCTTTTCCGGCGAGGGCGATGGCGCCGGCCAGTCCGTTCGCCGGCAGACCGGCCAGGGACCCGCCGGTCAGGCTTTTTTCCAGGGCCCGGGTCTGGCGGGACAAGCCAATCAGCAGCACCGCCTTTTCTAAGATGATGCTCCAGCAGAGCACCGAGCAGAGGGCTAGAATGACGAGAACCGCCTGCACCACGCCGGTGGCTTGTTGAAAGATCGTCGTCAGGGAAAGATCGATGGGGGACATGGCGCAAACTTTCAGCGGGAAGGGCGGAAGGGCAGCAATACCGGGGCGAAGGTTTCCACCGGTTGTCCGTCATGTTCGAAGGACAGGCGTTTCAGCGGTACGCCGTAAAGCGCCGCCAGATTGGTTTCGGTGAGGGTTTCGCAGCCGGTCCTGGTCGTCAGCAGAACGCGGGGCAGTCGGATAACCTGGACGGACACCTGCTCCGCATCGGTCCACGCGGGCGTTCGTTTCCGTTGGCGGCGAAGCTGAAAGCCTCTCACAATCGTCATATATCCGAAGAACATATCGATTCGATAAACCAGCAAAATACTGCGGTCAAGTTTGATTTACCGTATACGGAATACGACATGTTTGTTATTTTTAGTACAAACAAATAAATGTATTTTATTTTTTCGTCGTAAATATGAGTTTTTACAAAAAATTAGTGTCATTATATGAATTATTTATATAATAAATTTTTATTTTTGTGGTGCGATATTCTTCTCATTTCTCATTAAGTAATATCCCAGTGAATCTCCTTCTGCCGAACCATTGGGAGGGGTGGAGCCAACCCCGGAAAATATTCCGGAAATGCTTTTTCCGGATCCGATCCGGAGCGTCGGTGTGATGAACATCCTCGTCGGCTGCCACGCTTTCGGGTATAGGAGGGGCCCGGTCGCGGGCATCGGAATCGACCGCGGCCGAATAGGTAAGGATTTTGAACAAGCAATGACGGTTCGTATCGACATGGGGGTGACGACGTCGGGTGCGACGGCTAACCTCGATCTCGAGGAATTGCTGGCGACACGACTGCTGGTTCAGGGAAATTCCGGTTCGGGAAAATCCCATCTGCTACGCCGTCTGATCGAACAGAGCGCCCCCTGGGTGCAACAGGCGATCATCGATCCGGAAGGTGATTTCGTCAGTCTGGCCGACGCTTTCGGCCATGTGGTGATCGATGCCTCGAGCTTGACCGAAAATGCCCTTCAGATGGTGGGCGGACGTGTCCGTCAGCATCGCGTCTCGGTCATCCTCAACCTGGAAAATCTCGACGCCGAGGCGCAGATGCGCCATGCGGCGGCATTTCTCGGCGGCCTTTTCGATATCGAAAGGGATTACTGGTTTCCCATGCTGGTCGTCGTCGACGAGGCGCAGATGTTCGCGCCCTCCGCCGCCGGCGACGTGTCGGACGAGGCGCGCAAGGCCTCGCTGGGAGCCATGACCAATCTGATGTGCCGCGGCCGCAAGCGCGGACTGGCCGGCATCATCGCCACCCAACGGTTGGCCAAGCTGGCCAAGAACGTCGCCGCCGAGGCGTCGAACTTTCTGATGGGGCGGACCTTTCTCGATATCGACATGGCCCGCGCGGCCGATCTTCTGGGCATGGAACGCCGTCAGGCCGAGGCGTTCCGCGATCTTCAGCGCGGTCATTTCATCGCGCTCGGTCCGGCGCTGGCCCGGCGGCCGTTGTCCATCCGCGTCGGGGGCGTGACCACCCAGCCTCGCGCCGTCAGCCCCCATCTGCTGCCGCTGCCCGAAACCCCGCGCGAGGATGCCCGCGACCTTTTGTTCCAGCCGGGGCAGGGCGAGGCGCCCCGCTATTCGGCGCGGCGTCCGGTCGGCATGTCGACCAGCGAAATCCTCCAGCAGTTGGCCCATTCCCGCCCGCCGGCCCGGCCGCCCGTCCCGCCGACGCCACCGGCCGAGATCACGGAGGAGGGGGGCGAGCGCATTGCCGGCGATGTCGATGACGACAGCGCATCGCCAACCGCTTCGTCCGAAGGTGAAAGCCATCGGGCAAAGGTTGCTTCGAAGCCGTCCGCGTCCGAACCGGCGGCGGCGGGGCGTGAAGGCTATGACGGGGTCCTGGCCGACCTGCTGGGCGATCAGGATGCGGTTTTTCGTTCCGTCTCGGTGCTCTATCAGGATTTTCTGGTGCGGTGCCGGAAGCATGGATTGAATGGGCGCATGCTTGATCTTGTGGCTTTTCGCCGGAAGCTCGCCGGTGCGCGGGCCGGCGCGGCCACCGCCGGCTATGACGAGGCGACGGCCCACGACGAGACCGACGGCGAATGGCAAAAGGCCCTCGATGTCGCCGCCGGTTTGGCGGAGGATGTGCACGGCGTATTCCTGCTTCTGGCTCGCACCGCCCTGGAAGGAAGGGATTGCCCGTCGGATCTGTTGATCGCGCGCGCCCTGGGCAGCCGTTCGCCCCGCCGGGCGCGCAGCATGGTCGGCTACATGGAGCAGCGTGGGCTGATCGTCTGCCGCGAGGAAATGGACGGCAGTCGGGTCATCGTCCTGCCCGGCCTCGATTGGCAGACCGCTCCCGGCGATCCCTCGGCCCTGGATGACGTTGCGGAAGAGTAACGAATCGGCTCGTGCGTCGCCTCTATTGGAGTGGTGATCACGACCAAAAACCGTCATTGGCGGGTTTGATCCGGCAATCCATGGTTGCATAGATCGACCGACATCATTTGAAGCGGGCACGTGGATGCCCGTGTCAAGCACGGGCATGACGACCTTTGGTGGTTAAACTCGGCCCAATTTTTCCTAAATATTGAGGGCAAAATCCGTGCCGGACAGCCGTGTGTCGCCGCCGCTGTCAACAAAATCGAAACCTGAGTTCGGAGCCTTGGCCGCCTGGAGCAACGTTCATCTGCGCCCATCTGTGTCTATCTGTGCTCCTTTTGACAAGACCCCGGTCCCGGACCGGGCCTTTGGGCGCGGCCCGATTGGCCCCGGGATGACCCGCCGGAATCGATCATAAGGAAACACAGATCAGCACAGATGCGGATCGAAGTGGACTGCCCCCCATGCCTGAGACACGAAACTACGGCCAGACTGAACTTGAGCGGCGTTTCTTACGCCGCCCGGCCAGACAGTCCCACCCGTCAACCTGAACAGGTTGCCATGGCGATTGTCCTGCCCCCTTGTCTTCCACCAGGTTTCATGTTTCAACGGAAGACATGCCGAACATCGATCCCCTCCGCGTCGCGACCATCCTGGGTGAAATTAGCGCCGAAGTCATCCTTCCGCGCTTTCAGAAGCTGGCGTCGGGCGACGTGCGGGAGAAGGGGCCCGGCGATCTGGTGACCATCGCCGACACCGAGGCCGAGGCCGTTTTGACCAGGCGTCTGGGCGCGCTTCTGCCCAGCTCCCGCGTGGTCGGCGAGGAGGCGGTCAGCGCCGACGCCAAGGTGTTGGGGCATCTGGATGGCGAGGATCCCGTGTGGATTCTCGATCCGGTCGATGGCACGGCGAATTTCGTCAAGGGCAGCAAGCGGTTCGCCGTCATCGTCGCCTTGGTGGTGGCGGGGCGGACGATGCAGGGATGGATCCACGATCCCATGGCTGGCCGCACCACCATCGCCGAACAGGGAGGCGGCGTCTGGCGGGACGGCCGGCGGCTGGGCATCGCGGCGGCGGGGGCGTTGGCCGGCATGACCGGAGCGGCCGGATATCGCGGCACCGCGCGACTGGCCGCCGAGGTCGGCGGCCTGCTCTGCCAGGGCAGCGCCGCCCATGATTATCTCGATCTGGTCGATAACAAGCTGCAATTCGCTTATTTCCGCCGCCTGCATCCCTGGGACCATGCGGCGGGCGTTCTGCTGCATGCCGAGGCCGGTGGCTACAACGCCCTGCTGGATGGCCAGGCCTATCGGCCGGTGCCGACCCCGGGAAGCATTCTGCTGGCGCCCGATCGCCCATCCTGGGACCGGTTGGCGCAACTGATCGGGGCTTAAGGGTGAGGACGTCGCGGCGTCCTCAGCGGATCCTTTTGATCAACCCCAACAGCTCGTCGGCGACGACGGAGATGATGCTCGCCATCGCCGCCGGGACGGCCGGCGGCGACTTCGAGGTGACGGGAGCGACTGCCACCCGAAGCCCTTCGATGATTACCCATCCCCGGGCTCTCGCCGCCTCCGCCGCCGAGGTGATTGAAATCGCGCGTGCGAACGCGGAAGACCATGACGGCATTATCGTCGCCGCCTTTGGCGACCCCGGATTGACCGAAATTCAAGCGGAAATCCGCATCCCGGCCGTGGGTATCGCCGAGGCGGCGATGTTTGAAGCCTCTGAAAAGGGCCGGAAATTCGGCATCGCCACCACAACGCCGGACCTGACGGCCGCCATGGGCGCGAAAGTCGCCTCCCTGGGCCTGCTCGCCAAATTCAGCGGAATCAGGCTTACGCCGGGCGATCCCCATGACCTTGTTGCCCATCCCGAGCGATTGCAGTCGGCTTTGGCCAAGGTTGTCGCCGATTGCATCGACGTCGATGGAGCGGAGGCCGTGATCATCGGCGGCGGTCCCCTGGGGCAGGCGGCCCTTCATCTTCAACCGATGTTTTCAATACCGATCGTGGCGCCGATCCCCGCCGCCGTCAGGTGGATAATAAAGCTGATCAGGCGGTAGTAATTCGGCAAAAAGGAGCCTGCCCATGTCCGCGTCACTCGCTCTCTTCGGCATCCTCGGAGCACTTCTGGTCGGAGCCGTTAGTCCTGGCCCGAGTTTCGTTCTGGTCTCGCGCATCGCCGCCAAATTCTCCCGCATGGACGGCCTGTCGGCGGCCGCCGGCATGGGGCTTGGAGGAGCGATCTTCGCGACTCTTGCCCTGCTAGGTCTCACCGCCATTCTCACGCAGGTCGAAGGGCTTTACCTTGCCCTTAGGGTGTTCGGCGGCCTCTACCTTGTTTATCTTGGTATCCGTACCTGGCGCGGCGCTTCCGATCCCATAGACATCCCTGATTCGACCACGGTTCCTCCGGCGTCCACCCTGCGGTCGTTCGCCATTGGGCTCGTTACTCAGCTCAGCAACCCGAAGACGGCCGTCGTCTACGCCAGCATCTTTGCCGCTCTCCTGCCCCCCTCGGCTCCATTGTGGCTACTCCTGGTCCTCCCGCCCTTGGTCTTCACGCTTGAAGCGTCGTGGTATGCGATCGTGGCGCTTGCCTTTTCGGCACAGGGGCCGCGATCCGTCTATCTACGCTCGAAAAGCTGGATTGATCGGGTCGCCGGATCTGTCATCGGCGCCTTGGGTGCGCGTCTGATCTCCGAGACCTTTCTCTCACGGAACTGAACCTGAGAGTGGTGGCATTTGCCTCTCCATCATCGTAAATCCCATATAATGGGATTGATGTTTATATATTGAACTATCGCCGTCACCCTGATATTTTTCCTGACCATCAGGATAAGGGAGGTTGGCGGCATGCCCGGAACAAACGGTCGGCGGCGGAACCAGCGGTTCGATAAAAAAGCGTCGTGTTTTTCCCGGAAGGGGGACGTGCGATGAGCGCGTCGGCCCGATTGATCGCTCTCGATTGGGGCACATCCTCCTTGCGGGCTTATCTGCTGGGTGATGGCGGCGCGGTTCTTGACGAGGTTTCCCTGCCCTGGGGCATCATGGCGACGCCGGACGGCGATTTCGCCAAGGCCCTGGAAACCGCGACCGCGCCATGGCGGCGGGTCCACCCCGATCTTCCGATGATCGCCGCGGGCATGATCGGCAGCGCCCAGGGGTGGCGGCAGGTCCCTTACGTTTCCTGTCCGGCGGGCCCGTCCGAATTGGCGGCGGATATCGGCCGGCAGGCGGCCGACCCGAACATTCCGCTGCCGATCGTGCCGGGAGTATCCATCGATGGCGACATTCCCGACGTCATGCGCGGCGAGGAAACGCAGGTTTTAGGCGCCCTCCATCTGGCGCCCCACTTGTTTCACCGTTCCCTGTTGGTGATGCCGGGAACCCATTCCAAATGGGTCTCGGTTCAGGATGGCGCGATCACCGATTTCACCACCTATCTGACCGGGGAATTGTTCGCCGTCCTGGCCAGGCATTCGATCCTCGGCCGTCCGGCAATCGAGGCGGCCAGGGACGTGCCGCCCGCAAACGCGCCGGTCTCGTGGGACTCCTTCGAGCGGGGTGTGCGGATGGTGCGCGATACGCCCTCGCGCGGACTGTCCTCCCTGTTGTTTTCGGCACGAACGCTGGTGTTGGCCGGTCGCTTGGCGCCATCGGACAGTCTTGATTACCTCTCCGGTCTGGTGATCGGCGAGGAGCTTCGCGGCGCTCTCGCCCCAAGGAAGGCCGGGGATGGGGGGCCGCTCGCCCTGATCGGCGAGAAGACGCTGTGTGAACGCTATCGGCGGGCGCTCGTCCTGTTCGGCATCGCCGAGGCGCCGATCATCGCCGGAGCCTCGGCCGCCGGGCTGTGGCGAATCGCCGCCCAATCCTTTCCCCATGTCGCATGCGCATAGACGCGTGCCGGAGGTGTCCATGACCATCGACGTCAATGATTATCTGAACCGCCTGCCTCTCATCGCAATTCTCCGGGGAATCACGCCGGACGAGGCGCTGCCCGTCGGACATGCCCTGGTCGAGGCCGGGTTCGTCATCATCGAGGTTCCCTTGAATTCGCCGGATCCCATCGAAAGCATCCGACGCCTGCAGGAGGCCTTCGGCGCCACCTGCCTGATCGGCGCCGGCACGGTGATGTCCCCGGCCGGGGTGGCCGAGGTCGCCGGTGCCGGCGGGCGCCTGATCGTCATGCCGCACAGCGATCCCGTGGTGGTCAGGGCGGCCAAGGCGGCCGGACTGGTCTGCCTTCCCGGCGTCGCCACGCCCACCGAGGGCTTCGCCGCCCTGGCCAACGGCGCCGACGGATTGAAGCTGTTCCCGGCCGAGCAATTGGGCACCGCCGTGGTCAAGGCCTGGCGAGCGGTGTTCCCGAAGCAGACGCATCTGATGCCGGTGGGCGGCGTCACGCCGGAGAACCTGGGCTCCTACGTTGCCGCAGGCGCCGACGGCTTCGGCCTCGGCGGGGCCCTGTACATGAAGGGGTTGAGCGCCGCCGAAACCGGCGAGAACGCGCGGGCTTTCGTCGCGGCCTGGCAAAGGACCGGCCGCCGGGTTTAGGGGCCTGTTGATAAATTATCGAATCAACAGGCGCTTAAGCCCGAGCGGTGATTGAACCTTGGGTACCGTCACTCATTCAGACGAAGAAACGAAAAAGAGAGACATCATGAAAATCACCAAGATGACCACCTACATCGTTCCTCCCCGGTGGTGTTTCCTGAAAATCGAAACCGACGAGGGCATCGTCGGCTGGGGCGAACCGGTGCTGGAGGGCCGCGCCGCCACGGTAGCGACAGCCGTCGAGGAGCTTTCCGATTATCTGATCGGCAAGGATCCGTTCCTGATCGAGGACCATTGGACCGTGATGTATCGCGCCGGATTCTATCGCGGCGGCGGCATCCACATGAGCGCCATCGCCGGTATCGACCAGGCGTTGTGGGATATCAAGGGCAAGGCCCTGGGCGTTCCCGTCCATCAGTTGCTGGGCGGCAAGCTGCGCCAGAATATCCGCGTCTATTCCTGGATCGGCGGCGATCGTCCGGCCGATACCGCCAAGGCGGCGCGCGAGGTGGCGGCGCGCGGTTTCACCGCCGTCAAGATGAACGGCACCGAGGAGATGCAGATCGTCGACAGCCACGCCAAGGTCGATGCCGTGCTCGAACGGGTGGCGGCGATCCGCGAGGCGATGGGGCCGCATTTCGGCATCGGCGTCGATTTCCACGGCCGTGTGCACCGTCCGATGGCCAAGGTGCTGGCCAAGGAACTCGAACCCTTCAAGCTGATGTTCATCGAGGAGCCGGTGCTGAGCGAGCACTCGGAAGCCCTGAAGGAAATCGCCAATCATTGCAGTACGCCGATCGCGCTCGGCGAGCGGCTGTTCTCGCGCTGGGATTTCAAGAAGATCCTGAGCGAAGGCTATGTCGACATCATTCAGCCCGATCCATCCCACGCCGGCGGCATCACCGAGACCCGCAAGATCGCGGCCATGGCCGAGGCCTACGACGTCGCCCTGGCCCTGCATTGTCCCCTGGGACCGATCGCCCTGGCCGCCAATCTGCAGATCGATGCCGTCAGCTACAATGCCTTCATCCAGGAACAAAGCCTGGGGATTCACTATAACAAGACCAACGATCTCCTTGATTATCTTAAGGATCCCAAGGTCTTCGATTATAGCGACGGTTTCGTGGCCATTCCCGACGGGCCGGGGCTCGGCATCGAAATCAATGAGGAGTTCGTCGTCCGCCAAGCCGCCATCGGGCATCGCTGGCGCAATCCGGTCTGGCGGCATGCCGACGGCACATTCGCCGAATGGTAACGATAAAACAATGACTTAAAAGAAAGTCCTGTTGATCGGGGTCCGTCATCGCCAGCGATTGGCGAAGCGATGATGGCCCCCCTTCGATCAATAGCGAAGCCTTCTAAAAGGAGAAAACCCATGTTGGAACCTGGTCGGCTGGCGGCCGGGCAGGCGCCCACGCGCGCCCGCTTCATCATTATGCTGCTCCTGTTCGCCACCGTGGTGCTGAATTATCTCGACCGTGCCAATCTTTCCATCGCCGCCCCGTTGCTCACCAAGGACCTGGGCGTCGATTCGGTCAAGATGGGTCTGGTCTTTTCGGCCTTCGGCTGGACTTACGCGATCTGCCAGATCCCCGGTGGCTGGCTGGTCGACCGCTACGCCCCCCGGCGCTTCTATGCGCTTCTCATCCTGCTGTGGTCGATTGCCACTTTCGCGCTCGGCTTCGCCGGTGGATTAACGGCGCTTTTCGTCCTTCGTTTGGCGGTCGGCGGGTTGGAAGCCCCATCCTTTCCGATCAACAACCGCGTGGTGACCACTTGGTTCCCGGAACAGGAACGCGCCACCGCCATCGGCTTCTATACATCGGGGCAATTCGTCGGCCTGGCCTTTCTGACTCCGGTCCTGGCCTATCTGCAGGCCAATTTCGGCTGGCATATGGTGTTCGCCGTCACCGGTGGCATCGGTGCCGTGTGGGCCGTGGTCTGGTTCCTCGTCTACCGTGATCCCAGGCATTTCAAGGCAGCGAACGCCGCCGAGATCCAGTTGATCCGCGACGGGGGCGGCCTGGTCGACCTCGGCGAGCAGACCGGCGTCAAGCCCAAGTCGGCCTTTTCGCTGCGCGATCTCGCCACGGTGTTGAGCAGCCGCAAGCTGTGGGGCATCTATTTCGGTCAATATGCCCTGACCTCGACCCTTTGGTTCTTCCTGACCTGGTTTCCCACCTATCTGGTGCAATACCGGGGTATGAGCTACGTCAAGGCCGGCTTCCTCGCCTCCTTGCCCTTCCTCGCGGCCTTCTGCGGAGTGCTTTGCTCGGGCTTGATCTCCGACTTTCTGGTCCGCAGGCAATGTTCTCTCGCCCTGGCCCGGAAGACGCCGATCGTTTGCGGCCTGTTGCTGTCCACCTCGATCGTCGGGGCCAACTTCGTCGACAGTCCGGCTCTGGTCATCACCTTCATGACCGTGGCCTTCTTCGGCAACGGCCTGGCGTCGATCACCTGGTCGCTGGTGTCCGCCATCGCGCCCAAGCGGCTCCTGGGCCTGACCGGCGGCGTGTTCAATTTCATCGGCAATCTGTCGGGAATAACCGTGCCGATCATCATCGGCATCCTGGTCAGCGGCACCGATTTCTCGCCGGCCCTGACCTATATTTCGGTGATGGCCCTGTTGGGAGCCATGTCCTACATCTTCATCGTCGGCCGCGTCGAGCGGCTGCCGGATACGGGGGAGAACCTCGGATAGGGGCCTTTCGAGGCGAAGCGGCGCGGGCTAAACGCCCACGCCGCTTGCTGTTTCAGGCGGACAGGGACCCGATCACTTGCCTTCGCGATGGACGGCGAAGGGCGAGAACGCCTGATCGACCGGCATGATTTCCAGTTCGTTGATATTCATATGCGCCGGCAATGCCGCCACCCAATGGATGCATTCTGCGATGTCGTCGGCGGACAGCGGCTTCATGCCGGCATAGACATTGTCGGCCTTGGAGGCGTCGCCGCGGAAACGGACCACCGAGAATTCGGTCTCGCACATGCCCGGCTTGATGTTCGTCACGCGCACCTTCGACCCCAACAGTTCGGCCCGCAGATTGAGCGAGAACTGCTCGACGAAGGCCTTGGTGCCGCCATAGACGTTACCGCCGGGATAGGGATAGGTGCCGGCCACCGAGCCCATGTTGATGATATGCCCGCGCTTCCTTTCGACCATGCCGGGCAGGGCGGAGCGGGTACAGTACATCAGGCCCTTGATGTTGGTGTCGACCATGGCGTCCCAGTCGTCGAGATCGGTCTTCGGGGCCATCTCGAGGCCGACCGCCAGGCCGGCGTTGTTCAGCAGGACGTCGATTTGGGCGAAATCCTTGGGCAGGGTGGCGAAAGCCTCGGTCACCGCCTCGCGATCGCGGATGTCGAGGGCGAGCACATGCACGGGCACCTTCAATTCGCTTTTCAGGGCCTCCAGGCGGTCGGCGCGCCGCCCGAGAAGGACGAGGCGGGCCCCGTCACCGGCGAATCGCCGGGCCGCCGCCGCGCCGAAGCCTGACGTGGCGCCGGTAATGAAAATGGTGGCGGTGGAAAGATCGGTCATTTCTGCTCCTGCTTCTGGGAAGGCCACACCCCTTCGCGCTGCATGACGAAATGGGGCGGTGGGGAAAACGCGTTCTGGATGGTCCAGATATAAACCTGGTAGCGGCCGAAAGGTTTGACCTCCGAGGCATTATGCTCCTTGACCAGTCCATCGGCGACGATGCGGAATTCGCCTTTGACGTCGAGCCCGAGCGTCGTCGCCTGCTGGGCCTCGGACGGCTTCATGGTGTGGCCGTTGACGATGACGCGCCCATCCGGTTTCGAAACGATTTGGATGATGATGGCGTTGCGCCGCACGAAGGTGACCATGTCGTTGTCGTCCAGGTGACCTTCCCGCTGATATTCGACCCTGAAACGGCCCTTGCCAAGGGATTCGACTTTTTTGAAATGCGAATCGCGCTGCAGATCCTTTTGGATTTCGGCGACCTTGGTCGGGATTTCGGCCGCCGGAATGCTGTTTTTCTGGATGTCGCGGTAAAGCGGCGCCCAGATCAGATCGCCCCAGAAGGCGATGGCGTAATCGCCGGTTCGGCCGAGGCGGATTTCCGACTTGAAATTGTCCGGCACGTAGCAAGCGGACAATGCCAGAAGCAGGGCGCCCGCCAGGGCGAGAAATCCCTTTCGGCGCCTGCTCCACATGAAGAATTTCCTCATGGTTCCCCCCGTTCCAATTTCTTGGCTTCGACCCAAAAGGCCTCCATCTCGGCCAGGCTCGATTCGCCGGGCGTCCGCCCGCGCTTGGCGAGCTCGGCCTCGATGTGATGAAAGCGCCGTTCGAATTTGCGGTTGCCGCGGCGCAATGCCGTTTCCGGATCGATTTCCAGCTTGCGGGCCAGATTGACGCAAGCGAACAGCAAATCGCCCACTTCGTCCTCCAGGCGGTCCCGATCGACGGTCTCTCCCAGTTCGGCGCGAACCTCGCCGATTTCCTCGGCGATCTTGTCGAGGACCTGTTCCGCCTCCGGCCAGTCGAAACCGACGCGGCCGGCCCGCGCCTGAAGTTTCAAGGCCCGGGTTTGCGCGGGCAGGGCGGTCGAGACGCCGGCAAGCGCGCTTTGCGGCGCCTCTCCGGCCTTTCTTTGACGCTCGCGGGCCTTCTGGGCCTCCCACTGCGCGGTTTGCGCCCGGGCGTCGGCGATGGAGGCGTCGGCGAACACGTGGGGATGGCGGCGCTCCATCTTGTCGCAGATGGCCCCGACCACATCCTCGAAATCGAAGCTGCCTTCCTCCCTGGCCATCTGGGCGTAGAAGACCACCTGGAACAGCAGATCCCCCAATTCATCCTTCAGGGCCGTCTTGTCGTCCGCTTCGATGGCCTCCACCACCTCATAGGCCTCTTCGATGGTGTGTTGCGCGATGGTCTTGAAGGTCTGGGCGATATCCCATGGACAGCCGCCTTCGGGCGCCCGCAGGCGGGCCATGATGGAGAGAAGCCGGTCGATGGCGGATTGGCTGGAATGGGGAAAATGCTCGGAAGAGGACATGGAAAAAGCCTAAGGGGAAGACGGGGGGAATGATCGCCGAGCGGGGATGGCTTGGCAAGCACGGGAAAAAGAACGATTTTCGAGGGGTAATACCGGCGAATCGTCGATCTGGGCTTTTCGCCCTTGATGTTGGTGCCGGTTTCCGCTTGCATTCGGCGAAACCATGACGCCGGGGGCTTTCGGTGAGCGGCGTTTTTTTGTGACGGGGTGAACATCATGGACGGATTGCAGGGACTGGCCCAGCCGGGGTTGTTTGTCGAGGAAGCCCAGGCCGGACATAGTCTGGAATGGTCGCTGGAAGGCGATCCCGCCGCCGCGCTGGCGGCGCTGAAGGCGTTGGATCCCGCCGGCGCCGTCATCGGCATCGGCGCGCCGCTGGCCGCCGCTCTGGGCCGAAGCGTTCCCGGGCTGCGTCCGTTCAGCCCATTGGAGGGCCCGGCCAGCATGCCGGCGACCCAGCGGGCGCTGTGGGCCTTCATCCCCGAACAGACGGCCGGGGCCGCTTTCGACCGCGCCGAGGAACTCGACCGCCAACTGGCCGGGCCTTTCAGCCTGGTCGAGACTCTGCCGCTGTTCCGCTACCGGGATGGACGCGATCTCACCGGCTACAAGGACGGCACCGGCAACCCTCCGCCCGAGGAACAGGCCGAGGTGGCCGTGATTCCGGAAGGTCCGCAGGCGGGCGGATCCTTCGCGCTGGTTCAACGCTATGTGCATTTCCGCGAACGCTTCAATCATCTGCCGGAAGCCCAACGTGACGACATCATCGGGCGCCGGCTTTCCGACAACGAGGAGTTCGACGAGGCGCCGGAGACGTCGCACGTCAAGCGGACGGACCAGGAAGGTTTCGACGAGCCCGCCTTCATGCTGCGCCGCTCGATGCCCTGGGGAGACCTGAAGGCCCATGGCCTGCTGTTCGTCGCCTTCGTCGCCGATCTCGGCGTCGTCGATCTGGTTCTGCGTCGCATGTGCGGTCTGCTCGACGAGGTGCCCGATTCCCTGCTGAAATACACCCAGGCCGAAACCGGCGCCTATTATTACTGTCCCCCGCAGAAGGACGGACGGCTCAATCTGGCTGGTCTGCTGTAGCGGCGTTCCGGGCGATATCGAGTTTCCGCATGGTGACGAAGACCAGGCGGAGATGGTTGCGCAGTTCGGTCTGCGCCGTGGCGACGTCGCCCTTGGCGACGGCATTGGCGATGGTGGTGTGCTGCTTCAGGAGAAGCGCCATATGTTCCGGGCGGCGGTCGCTGATCTGGCGGACGCGATCCAGATGCACCTTGGACTGCTGGATGACCCGCCAGACGCCGCTGTTGCCCGACGCCGTCGCCCAGATGGCGTGCAGCGCCTCGTCATAGCTGTAGAAGCTGTCCCAGTCGCCCTTCTGGGCGGCGATGGCCTGCTGTTTCAGATTGTCGGACATCTGGCGGTTGACGCCGATGTCGATATGCTTGGCGGCCTCGGCGATCAGGGCGCATTCGAGATGTTCGCGGATGAATTGGGCCTGACGGACCGCGTCGAGGGAAATGGGCGCGACGAAGGAGCCGATCTGCGGAACGATCTTGACCAGGCCTTCCTCGGCCAGACGGATCAGCGCCTCGCGGACGGGAGTGCGGCTGACCCCCAGTTTTTCGGACAATTCGACTTCGGAAAGCCGCGTGTCAGGGGGATAGACGCCGGTGACGATCTGGCGCCGCACCGCATCGAGGGCCTGTTCCGAAAGTCGCCTGTGCCGATTTTCGAGCGGCATGGTCGGTGCCATTCAATAAACCTTCTCTCCGTTTGCCGCCGGATTCCCGCGACCGGCGCCCCGTTCTATTTAACGGCAATATGGGACCAGGGCAATCCATCGCCGAAACGATCCGGTTCCAGGCGCCGGGCCTGGAACCGGATGACGGCGGGACGGGACGCGGTCTTTGGCGTCAGGCGATCTTTCCGGAGCGGAAAGCCTCGACCGTGCGCATCACGCCGCGCAATTCGGCCAAGCCCTTGAGGCGTCCGATGAAGGAATAGCCGGGATTCATCTTCTTGCCGACGTCGTCGCCCAGAAGATGTCCGTGATCGGGACGCATCGGAATCTGCGCGTCCGATCGACCGCCGGCGGTACGGCGGTCCTCTTCCTTCATGATCGCCGCGGCGACGCCGATGAGATCGGTGTCGCCATCGAGATGATCGGCTTCATAGAAGGAGCCATCGGCCTCGTGCTTGGTGTTGCGCAGATGGACGAAATGGATGCGGGGCGCGAATTCCTTGGCCATGGCCACCAGATCGTTCTTCGGATTGGAACCGAAGGATCCCGTGCACAGCGTCAGGCCGCATGCCTCCTCGGGCACGGCGGAGAACATGGCGCGGACGTCCTCGGCCGTCGACATGACCCTGGGCAGGCCGAAGATGGGAAAGGACGGATCGTCGGGATGGATGCACAGGCGCACGCCCACTTCCTCGGCGACCGGGGTGATCTCCTTCAGGAAGGCCACCAGATTGGCCCGCAGATCCTCGGTATCGATTTCCTGATAGATCTCCAGCATCTTCTTGAAGCTGGTCCGGTCATAGGCGAAATCGCGCGCCGGCAGCCAGTCGATCAGCACCTTTTCGAGGGCTGCGACCTCGTCGGGGCTCATCGCCTTGAAACGCGCCTCGGCCAGCTTGACCCGCTCGGGCGTGTAGCTGTCGGCGGCGCCTTTGCGCTGTAAGGCGAAAATGTCGTAGGCCGCGAAATCGATGCTGTCATAGCGCAGGGCATAGCCGCCGTTGGGCAGCCGATACATCAGATTGGTGCGGCTCCAATCGGTGATCACCATGAAATTGTAGCAGATCACCTTGATCCCGGACTTCGCCACGTTGCGGATCGACTGCTTGTAATTGTCGATCTTCTCGCGGAAGTTGCCGCTCCGCGTCTTGATCTCTTCGCCGACCCCGATGCTTTCGACCACCGTCCATTCCAGACCGGCCGCTTCGATCATCCTGCGGCGCTTCTCGATCTCGTCCTCCGTCCAGACGCCGCCGGTGTTCATGTGATGCAGGGCGGTGACGATGCCCGTCGCCCCGGCTTGCCGGGCATTTTCCAAAGTCACCGGGTCGTCGGGACCAAACCATCGCCATGTCTGAAGCATAAAATTTTCCTTTTCGTTGCTGAGGGCTTAAGGCCCGGCGGCCTCGCGCCGCCAGGCCGGTGTTTGAACAAAGATCAGTGGAAGGCCACGGCGGACGCCGTGGCGTGGCGTGGCGCCGATTCGTACATCAGGAAGACGCTGACGGTGGTCACCACGCCGGTAAAGGCGACGAAACCGGCCAGAAGCCACGGGGTACCGTTGCCGACCTGGAGAAGCCAGCCGGCGCCGAATCCGAAGATGGTGCCGATCAGGGCGCCGAACTGCTGGACGATGGCCACACCGGTGGCGCGCACCGAGGTCGGGAACAATTCGGCGAAGAAGGCGGCCTGGGGCGCGTACATGGCGGCATGGCCGACCGCCAGGGCGCCGACCAGTCCCAGCCAGATCAGGCCGCGCACGTCGTAATAGACGAGACCGAAAACCGGGAAGGCCAGCAGGATGGTCATCACCGACCCCAACATATAGACCGTCCGCCGGCCGATGCGATCGGACAGGGCGCCGAACAGCGGCAGAGTCACCACTTCGATCACGATGGCGATCAGAATGGCGGTGGTCATCAGGGACTTAGGAATGCCGCGGTTGACCGCATAGGCCGAAATCATCACGGCATAGATGGAGAATATGGAGGACTCGCACAGCTTGGCGCCCCAGCCTAGCAGAATGCCGCGCGTATGTTTCGTCAGCATCGCCACCATGGACGGCCGCGGCCCCTTGTGCTGGTGAGCCGAGGCGAACAGGGGGGATTCGGAAAGATTGACGCGGATATAAAGGCCGATGCCGATCAGCAGAATGCTCACCAGGAAGGGCAGGCGCCATCCCCAGTCGAGAAAGACATCGTCGGTCATCGTCGCCGTCAGAAGGGCGAACAGCCCCAGCGGTATGATAAAGCCGGCCGGGGCGCCGATTTGCACGAGCGAGCCGTAGAAGCCGCGTTTTTCCGCCGGAGCGTGCTCGCAAACGATGAGGATGGCATTGCCCTGTTCGCCGCCGATACCGAAACCATGCAGCATGCGGATGCAGATGAGGATGATCGGGGCCGCCAAGCCGATGGCGGCATAAGTCGGCATCAAACCGATGACGAAGGTGGCGATGCCGACGATCAAAAGGGTGGTGACCAGGGCTTTTTTCCGGCCCAGACGGTCGCCGACATAACCGAAGACCAAGCCACCCACGGGACGGGCGATGAAGCCCGCCGCATAGGTGCCCAGGGCCACGAGCGATCCGACGAGCGGGTCGAACTGCGGAAAGAAGAGTTTATTGAAAACCAGGGCTGCCGCGGTGGCGTAGACGAAAAAATCGTACCACTCCACCGTGGTGCCGACGCATGAGGCCATGGCGACGCGTCTCAACATCGCCGGGGACGAGACCTCTTGCACGGTCGTTTCGGCCGCGCCCGTCATCGTAAGCTCGATCTCATTCATGGAAACGTTCCTTTAACCATTTTTTTTGTCTTTTGACGTTCGGGCCGATCAGCCCAGAAAGGTTTTCAACGTCGGGCGGACCCCCTTGGTCAGCAGGCTGTGCAGGGTCTTCTCGACCGCGTCGCGGAACGCGGAGTAACCCAGCAGCTCCGGCGGGAAGATGTCGGCGATGGCGAACAATTCGCCGGCCAATCGCTTGGCGTCGTGGCCGTTGCGCTCGCCGATGGCGCGCAGACGGGCCGCCATGGGGTCGGCGATGTCATAGCTTTCCTGGCGTTCGTTCACACCGGTGGTGAAACGCATCCAGGCGGCGACGGCCAGCACGATGGCCTGCGGCAGGGCTCCGGCTTGCAGCCGCGACAGGGCCGGCTCCAGAAGACGGGGCGGCAGCTTCTGCGATCCGTCCGAGGAAATTTGCAAGGTCCGATGCCGCACGCCCGGATTGAGGAAGCGTTCCTCCAGCGCGGCGGTATAGGCCGTCACATCGGTCCCGGGGACCGGTGGCAGGGTGGGGATCAGGTCTTCCTTCCACAAACGGTGGACGACGGCATTCAAATCGGCGTCACCCATCGCCTCGGCGATGGTCTCGATGCCTGCGGCCACCGATAGATAGGCCAGGGTCGAATGGGCACCGTTCAGGCAGCGCAGCTTCATCAGTTCGAAAGGGTGGACGTCCTTGACCAAGAGGGCGCCGACATCTTCCCAGCGCGGCCGGCCGAGGGGGAAATTATCCTCGATGACCCACTGACGGAATGGCTCGCAGACCACCGGCCAGGCGTCCTCGATGCCGAAGCCGTTGGCGATGGCGGCGCGGTCCTCATCGCGCGTGGCCGGTGTGATGCGGTCGACCATCGTGCAGGGAAAGGCGATGTTTTCGGCGATGAAACGGCTGAGTTCCGGATCGATCAACTCGGCGAAGCGGACGACGATGCGCCGTGCCGTCGCGCCGTTTTGCGCCAGATTGTCGCAGACCAGCACAGTGAAGGGGGCAACCCCGGCCGCACGGCGCAGGCGGATGGCTTCGGTCAGCACGCCGGGAACGGTGCGGGGGGCGGACGGGTTGGCGATATCGGCCTTGATGGCGGGATTATTCTCATCGAGGGCGCCGGTGGCGGCATCCTGGCAATAGCCTTTTTCCGTGACCGTCAGGGTGACGATGCGGGTGGTGGGCGCGATCATCAAAGAGAAGGCGCGACCGAGATCGTCGGGCAGGGCCAGGGCGTCCAGCATGGAGCCGACGACGCGCAATTGGTCGCCGCCGGCCTGGCGGCTGAACACCGAATAGAGGCAATCCTGCGGTTTCAAGGCATCGCGGATGGCGGGGGAAAGCAGGTCGACGCCGACGATTCCCCAATCAGTGGCGCCAGCGGCCAGGATATCGTCGGTATAGACCGAGAGATGTGCACGGCAGAAGGCTCCCAGGCCCAGATGGACGATACCGGGGGAAACGGCGGCACGATCATAACTGGGGCGCGCGACCTCCTTCGGCAAAGTGGGCAGACTTTCCATGGAAAGACGGTGGAGTGCCGCAGTCTCGTCCGCGCGACCTGTCTTAGACATTTTCGGATATATCCTCACTAAACGAACCAATTTGGATATACTACCATACAAGCTTGAAAAACGACAAGCCAGAAGGCATGGGTGCGCTGGTGAAATGCCTCCGATGGTCATGCCTCAGGTCGTGCGATATGTATAAAAAAATGTTATTAACTAGTAATTTATGATATTTTTTTAATGTCATATGATAATAATTCGGGTTTTGACCCATCAAAACGCAGTTGTTGACAAACTACCATACTAGAATGCTAATGTTGCGGACGCACCCACCGCGATGGGCTGTCAGGCACCGCGCGTTAAGGATTGAGCGTGGGTGGGGAAGTGGAGGGATTCGTGGTGAAAGCGGTCTGCCGTGAGACATCCGCGCCGCCACATCGCAACAATGGGAAGCCACCAGGTCCTGGCGCGTTTTCGCAGGCCTGGTATCGAGGCACCCGAAGGTCATCTGGGGATGAAACATGTCGCAGTCGAAAGCAGCCACTCTATCAAGTATTGCTGACACAGCGCTGACCGTCGTCGGTAAATATCGATGGCGGATTTGCGCGCTTTTGTTTTTTTCGACGACCATCAATTACATGGATCGCATGGTGTTCGGTTTATTGAAGCCGACATTGATGAATGATCTGCATTGGACGGAAACCGAATATGGCGACATCGTCGCCGTCTTTTCCCTGTTCTATGCGTTCGGTTATCTTGGCGTCGGGCGTTTCATGGATAAGATCGGTGTCCGCATCGGTCTGCCCGGCGCGGTTGCCGCCTGGAGTTTCTTCGCCTGCCTGCATGCCGGCATGAGCAGTATTTTCGGCTTCAAGGTGGCGCGTGCCGGTCTCGGCCTGACGGAAGGCGGAAATTTCCCTGCCTCCATCAAGACCGTGTCGGAATGGTTCCCGGCCAAGGAACGGGCCCTGGCCACCGGCATCTTCAATGCCGGCAGCAACGTCGGCGCCGTGGTGGCGCCCATTCTCGTTCCGCTGCTGGTGATGGCTTGGGGTTGGCAGGCCGCCTTTCTGGTGACCGGCGGCATCGGTTTCCTTTGGGTGATCTTCTGGTTCCTGACCTATCGCAAACCGGAGGAGCATCCGAAGCTGTCGGCCGCCGAACTGGCCTATATCCGCAGCGATCCGGTGCAGCCCACCGTGAAGATCCCCTGGTTCAAGCTGCTGGGCTACCGCGGCACCTGGGCCAATGTGGCCGGGACCTGCTTCAGCGCCCCGGTCTGGTGGTTCTACCTGAATTGGGTGCCGGGTTTCCTTTCGAAGCAATACGGCGTCAATCTGATGGCCGCCATGCTTCCCCTGGTCGTCATCTATTGCATGGCCGACGTCGGCAGCATCGGTGGCGGCTGGTTGTCGTCCCACCTCATCAAGCGGGGGGTCCGGACGCTGACCGCCCGCAAGATCACCTTCCTGGTCTGCGGTCTGTGCGTCGTACCGGTGTTCATGGCCTCGCAGGTCTCGAGCATGTGGTGGGCGGTGATCCTGATCGGCATCGCGGCGTCGGCGCACCAGGGCTATTCGGCGAACGTCTATACCATCGTGTCCGATACCATGCCGCAGAACGCGGTCGGCTCGGTGGTCGGCATCGGCGGCTTCTGCGCCTATATCGTCGGCATGTTCGTCTCGATGGGGGTCGGCCGGCTGCTCGACGCGACCAACGGCAATTATCAACTGCTGTTCGGTATCGCCTCGTCGCTCTATCTGATCGGACTGGTGGTCATGCATCTGATCCTGCCGAAAGCCGGATCCGGCAAGACTCCGGCCGGTATCGAGGCCTGACACAAGGAGCGGCCCCGAACGATGACATCCGGGGCCGCTCCCCTTCGCTTCATCCTCTCCCCTCGATGATCTATAGTCTCGTCGGAGACCAGTGATTATTGCCAACCCATAATGATCGGCGCGGCTGGGGGAGTGGGGGAATGGGATCGACCGAGGCGGCCAAGGAAATCCTGCTGAACGTGGGAATCATCCTTGCCGTCGGAACTTTTTTCGCCGTCGTGGCGCAAAGGATCAAACTGCCCGACGTCGCCATCTATCTGCTCGTCGGTATCGCGCTGGGGCCGGGGATGCTGGGATGGGTGAACATTCCGGCGGCCAGCACCACCAACCAGATCATCCTCATCTTCGGGGCGTCCTATCTTCTGTTCGACGGCGGCGCGTCGCTGCGTTTCGCCGTCTTGAAGGAGGTCTGGATCACCATCGTCATTCTGGCGGTCCCGGGCGTGGTGGTGACGGCGCTGATTACCGCCGCCGCCGCTCATTACCTGCTGGGATTGCCGATGATCGTCGCCCTGCTGCTGGGCAACGCCATCGCCTCGACCGATCCGGCGACCCTGGTGCCGGTTTTCAAGCAGGTCCATGTGAAGGACCGCATCGCCCAGACGGTGATCAGCGAATCGGCTTTCAACGACGCCACCGGCGCCGTCATGACCTTCGGCGTCCTGGCGGTCGCCATGGGGTCTGGCGAGGTTTCGCTCGGCCATTCCGTCCTGGATTTCATCCGGCAGACCGCCATCGGCCTGGGGGCCGGGGTGATCATCGGTTATGCCGCGGCGTTTCTCGTCGCCCATTCGAAATATGGCCATTTCGCCGAGTTCGCGCCGGCGGTATCCATTCTTGCCGCCATCGCCACCTATCTTCTGGCCGATCGCATGGACGGCAGCGGCTTCATGGCCGTCTTCGTGCTGGGCATGATCGTCGGCAATCGCCGCTCCTTCGGTTTCGCCATGCCCGGCCGGCACGAGGACAGTTTCGACAGTTGGATCGGCAATCAGACCGCCATGCTGCGCATGTTCGTCTTCATTCTGCTGGGCTCCCAGGTGGATTTCGCCGTGATGAACAGAAATCTCGCGGGCGGCGTGGCGGTGGTCGCCGTCTTCATGCTGGTTGCCCGCCCGGTGACCGTGTTTCTGTGCGCCACCCCGGACCGGCGGGCCAAATGGAGCCTGAAAGAGTTGTTGTTCATGTGCTGGGTGCGCGAAACCGGGGTCATTCCGGCGGCGTTGGCCGGCATGCTGGTCGGCATGAAGGCCCCCGGGGCCGATGTGATCGCCTCGGTCACCTTCATCGCCGTGCTGATGACCATCCTCATCCAGGCGACCACCACGAAATGGTTGGCGCGAAAATTCGATTTGCTGGTGGAATGAAGTCGAGGGCGGTTATCGAGCCGTCTTCTTCGCGCGTTTTATCCACCACAAGGCCACGCCGGTTACCGAAAAGAGCAAGGGAAGTCCTCCCGACAGGAAAACCAGGGTGGTCCATGCGCCGCCGAGGCCCCTTGCGGAATGCAGGGCGTGCTGCCAGGCGAGCAGGCTCTCGCCGGCGCTGAAATCCCGGGGATCGAGCACCGTGACGACATCGCGGCGCCAGGGGTCGATGAAGACGCCGATCTGCGGCGAGCCCTGTAATCCGCCGGACGGCAGCAAACCGATACGGAACGGTTGATCGGGACGCAGCGGCAGGGCGACGGAGGCCAGCCGTCCGTCGGGGATTGCCGTCATCGCCAGGGTGATGGCCTCGTCCACCGTGATCGGCCGGCTGCCGGGGATTGGCTGAACCCGGATGGCGCCGGCCAGCGCTCGCAAATCGCGGGCCGGCGAAAAGACGTCGACCAGATCGCGCATGGTCTGCGGAAAGGCGAGGGCAACGCCGGAAAAGCCGACCGCCAGAAAGACGATCAGCGTCCAGATGCCGACCACGCCGTGCAAGGCGCGGTGAAAAGCGGCGCCCCTCAAGCCCCGGCGCATGGTCAAGGCCGCCCGCCATCGATTGCGACGTGGCCACCAATTGATCAATCCGCTGATGCCGAGCGTCAGCATGACCAGCCCGAACCAGCCGACGATGTGCCGGCCGTCCTCGCCCATCAGAAGATTGGCGTGAAGCATATGCAGCCAACGCAGCGCCGTGCCTTCGGGACGGGTGACGGGGGTGAGCGTCGCGCCGTCGATTTCCATGCGGATGGGGGGCGTTCCCCGTCCGGCGGCGGATTGCAGGCGTATGGAGGCGGGCTCTCCCGGTTCCGGCGGCGCGGCGTAGAGGGAGGCGATGAACCCGTCCGGCGCGGCGGCCCGGGCGGCTTCGATGATCTCACCCACCGAATGGACGGCGGCACCGGCGGTTTGCCGAGCCGGATCTTTCACCGGGCCGCCGAGATGATCGGCGCCGACCAGGATGGTTCCCGTCACTCCCAGCAGGATCAGCGGAAGGCAAAGGAGCAAGCCGGCCCACAGATGGATTTCCCCGACGATTCGCCGCCAGGAAATGGTGCGAAACGATCGGTCGGTCATGCTTCGGCCCATCGGCGCAAGAGATTGTGATAGACGCTGGTGACCAGCGGAACCGCCTGATGCTCGGGGAGGACCTGGGCGAGTTGCTGGATCGCCGAATCGAGATCGAACAGCATCCGGCGCTGGCCGTCCTCGCGGATCATGCTCTGGATCCAGAAGAAGGAGGCGAGCCGGACGCCCCGGGTCACCGGTTCGACCCGATGCAGGCTGCTGCCGGGATAAAGCACCATGTCGCCGGCCGCCAGCTTTACCCGATGGGCGCCAAAACTGTCCTCGATGACCAGTTCGCCACCATCATAGTCGTCGGGCGGGCTCAGGAAGAGCGTCGCCGAAAGATCGGTACGTACCCGTTCCGACGATCCCTCCACCGGCCGGACCGCGCCGTCCACATGATTGCCGTAGGTCTGGCCGACGGCGTAGCGATTGAACAGCGGCGGCACGACCTTGAGCGGCAGCGCCGCCGCGATGAACAGGGGAGTCCGGGCCAGTTCCGCCAGGATGAGGGCGCCCAGCCGTTCGGCGGTGGGATCGCCGGGAGCGAGTTGGTGGTTGTTCTTCACCCGGCTCGACTGGTATCCGGCGGTGACGCGCCCGTCGATCCAGTCGGCCTGGTCGAGAGCGTTCCGGAACGCTGTCAATTGATCGGCGCCGAGGACGCCCGGAATGTGAGTGAGCATTTTTTCCGCTTAATATTTGTAACTGATGGTGAATAAGGCCGAGCGGCCCGGCCCGGGGACGACATGGGACGGGTGAAGCTGGTCGTAATAGAATTTGTTGGTGATGTTGTAGACGTTGAGTTGGAGGCTGACGTTGTCGGTCAGCGGATATTTCGCCATGGCGTTGGCCGTCCAATAGCTCGGCACCTGTTTCCAGAAATTCACCCCGCCGACGGTGCTCGGCGTCGCGCTGGCGAAACGGCTGGAGACATAGTTGACCCCGCCGCCGATCTGCATCAGCCAGGGCAGTTTATAGGTGGTCCAGACATTGCCGGAGTGCCGGGGCACATTGGCCAGCGGACGGCCGAGATCGCTGGTCGCCGAGGTATTGGGAGATTTGACGATTTCGCTGTAGGTGTAGGCGTAGCCGCCGCTGACCTGCCAGCGATCCGTCAGCCGGCCGATCGCTTCCAATTCCACCCCTTTGGCCACGGCGTCCCCGGCCAGGATCTGGTAGCTCGAATTGTTCGGATCGGTCTCCCGCTGATTGAGCTTCTCCGTGTGATAGAGCGCTCCGTTGAGGGTCAGGCTTTCACCGAACAGGTCCCATTTACTGCCGATTTCATAGGTTTCGTTGCGTTCCGGCGCCAAGGAGGCGGTACTGCTTTGCAAGGATATCGCTTCGGCCGACGGATTGAAGGACGTGCCGGCCGAGAAATAGATGCTGCCGTTGGGCAGGGGTTTGAAGACCAACGCGCCGCGCCAGCTCACCATGTCATCGACGCGGGAGAAGGACAGGGCGCCCGCGCCCCTGCCGGTCACCGGATTGGCGTAGGTCGTCTGGTCGAAACTGGCGTCGAACCTGTCAAATCTGACGCCGCCCATGACTTGCCAATGCTCGTCGAGGGTGATGGTGTCCAGCGCATAGGCGGCCAGTGTATCCGCCGTGGTGCTGGTCATGGAGGAACGATAGGTGTTGGCGTTGTAGGCCTGGGCGGGATCCGGGGAAACCAGCGAGGTGGTGCTGTAGGGACCGATGGTGCTGTTGCGGTTGGGATCCGACGTCTCCTGGCCGACCTCGAAGCCGGTCACCAACGCGTGGGCGATCGGACCGGTCCGCACATTGAGCGTCACGTCGGCCTGGTTTTGCAGAAAGGTTTCCACGCTGTCGCCATAGAGCTGGTTGCGCGACACATTGAGGGAGCCCAGCGACGTGGACGGGCTGACCAGGATCGAGGAGCCGGTGGCCCCGGCCGCCGTGGTACCGTAGATCTGCGGTTCCGTGATCCGGAACTGGCGGGTGTAATGGGCGTAGCGGAACTGATCGCGCAGGACGATCGCCGATCCGACGTCATGCTCCAGTTTCACCGTGCCGACATCGACATTGGTCCGCAGATAATCGCCATGCTCGAAACCATAGAAATTGCTTCCCGATACCGATGCCGGGCGGGCGGTCGCCGATTTGACGCCCGATGCCGATTGGTAGAGCCAGGGAAGCCCATAGTCCGGCACGTCATACTCGGTCTGATGCAGATAGCTAAGGGTCAGGCGGGTCGGCGTGCCCAGGCCGACGGCGAAGGAGGGGGCGAAGCCGAAGCGGTCGTTCTGGGTGACATCCCTGCCGGCGACGTTCGATTCATGACCCATGACATTGAGGCGAATCGCCGTCCCCGGTCCGAGGTCGGGCAGGGCGCGGTTGACGTCGGCGGTCAGCCGCTTGGTGGCATCCGTGCCGAATCCCAGGGTGCCGGCGGTCAAGGGGGCGAGCTGGGGCGACTTGCCGTCCTGTTCGACCACGCCGCCGGTCGAGCCGCGACCGAACAGAATCGACGACGGCCCCTTGAGGACCTGGATGCCGTCGAGATAAAAGGGATCGCGGTAATAGCTGCCGAAATCGCGCATGCCGTCGAGATAGATGTCATTGCGGGCGGTAAAGCCGCGAATGGTCAGATTGTCGCCTTGCGCGCCGTATTCTCCCGCAGCGAGGCTGATGCCCGGAACGTTGCGCAGCGCGTCGCGCATCGTCGCCACCCCCTGGTCGTCCATCAGTTGGCGCGAGACCGTCTCGACGGTCTGCGGCGTATCGCGCAACGGCTGGGTCAGCTTGGGCAGCGAAGGTTGGTCTACCTTGTAGTCGCCCGACGGCGCGGCCTCGACCGAAACCGGTGGAAGTTGAATGGCGCCGCCGTCCGCCGATTGCGCGGCGGCCTCGGGAACGGAGCCGGCCAGCGCCAGGCCGACGGCGGACAGGGCGAGGGAAGGCGTGGAGGCAAGAAGAGGGAAAAGAACGCGCGACGGCGATGCCATGGGTAAGCTCCGGGATGAAGGGGAGAGCTGACCTGGCTGGCATCCGTATTCGAGGGCGGAAAGCTGGCTGGGTGCGAGGTTGTTCTTATCAATAATAAGAATAATTCTTATTTTCAAGACGATTTTATGGATGTTCGATCATTCGCCGCAACCGGCGGTCCTCTCTGGTCCGAAAAAGGAAAACCCCCCGCCCACGGAAACGGGCGAGGGGTTGTATGGCGGTCCTTGTCAGCCCGGAGCCTTTACTCCAGGCTGACAAGGGATGGTTTACACTCCCGAATAAGCGGCGAATCCGCCGTCGATGGGCACGACAATGCCATTGACGAAGCCCGAGGCCGCATCGCTGACCAGCCACAGCAAGGTGCCGACCAGTTCTTGCGGTTCGCCGAAACGGCCCATCGGCGTGTGATCGATGATCTTCTTGGCGCGGGCGGTGAATTCGCCGCTGGCCTCGTCGATCAGCAACTTGTGATTCTGGTTGGTCAGGAAGAAGCCCGGCGCCAGGGCATTGACGCGGATGCCGACCTTGGAGAAATGCACGGCCAGCCATTGGGTGAAGTTGCTGACCGCCGCCTTGGCTCCGCTGTAAGCGGGGATCTTGGTCAGCGGGCAGAAGGCGTTCATCGAGGAGATGTTGATGATCGAGCATCCCTTGCGGCCGATCATCTGACGGGCGAAGACCTGGGAGGGGATCAGGCTGCCCAGGAAGTTCAGGTTGAAGACGAATTCGATGCCCTTAGGATCGAGATCGAAGAAGGTGGTGAGCGACGGATCGTCGAGATCGGCCTCTTCCAGCCATTCCTTGCTGGTGGTGCCTTTCGGATGATTGCCGCCGGCGCCGTTGAGCAGCAGATCGCAGGGTCCGAAGGCCGCCTTGACGGCCTCGGCGGCCGCTTCCAGCGAGGCCCGCTCCAGCACGTTGGCGGCGAATCCCTTCGCGGTGAGGCCGTCGGCCCGCAAGCCTTCGGCGGCGGCTTCGGCGGCTTCGGCATTGAGGTCGAGGATGGCGACCTTGGCGCCGCATTCGGCCAGGGCCCTGGCCAGTTGCGAGCAGAGGACGCCACCGCCGCCGGTGACCACGGCGACGCGATTCGACAGGTCGATGGAGAAGGGAATGCTCATGCCCGTTTCTCCCCGGCTTTCTTGGCTTTGGCGACGCCCTCCCACAGACCGTTGAGATAGACCGCGCCGAGAGCCCGGTCATAAAGGCCGTATCCCGGCTTGCCGGTTTCACCCCAGATCATCCGGCCGTGGTCGGGACGCACATAGCCCTCGAAGCCGGCTTCGTAATAAGCCCGAATGATCTCGCCCATGTCCAGCGAGCCGTCTTCCGAACGATGGCCGGTTTCGAAGAAGTCGCCCCGTTCGTTGTTCTTGACGTTTCTCAGATGGGCGAAGTGGATGCGCCCCTGGCCCGCGAATTCGCGGACCATCGCCACGATGTCGTTCTTGCTATCGGCGCCCAGGGATCCGGAACACAGCGTCAGGCCGTTGGCGGGCGTATCGACGATGGCGAGCAGGCGCTTGAGGTCGGCGCGGTTCTTGACGATGCGGGGCAGGCCGAAGATCGGGCGCGGCGGATCGTCGGGATGGATGGCCATCTTGATGCCGACCTCGTCGGCCGTCGGGATGACGCCCTTCAGGAAATAGGTGAGGTTGGCCCACAGCTTTTCCTCGTCGATGCTGGCGTACTCGGCCAGCAGCGCCTTCAATTCCTCGGGCTTGTAGCTGGCGTCCCATCCGGGCAGGTCGATCCCCTTGCTGAGGTCGATCTTATCGACGACATCGACGTCGAAGCCCAATGTCGTCGAGCCGTCGGGCAGAACCATTTCCAGCGTCGTGCGGGTCCAGTCGAAGACCGGCATGAAGTTGTAGCAGACGACCTTCAGGTCGCAGGCGGCCAGATTGCGCAGGGTCTGGGCGTAGTTGGCGATCAGCCGGTCGCGCGAGGGCTTGCCCAGCTTGATGTCCTCATGCACCGGCACGCTTTCGATGACGTCGAACTTCAAGCCGTGGGATTCGATCTTGGCTTTCAGCGCCTTGATCTTCTCCACCGGCCAGGTCTCGCCCACCGGGACGTCGTAGACCGCCGAAACGATGCCGTCCATCCCGGGAATCTGCCGGATGTAATCGAGCGTCACCGGATCGCTGTCGCCATACCAGCGAAAAGTCATTTTCATGTCGCGTGTCTCCTTAACGATGTTGGTGCCGGTGCCGGTGTCGGGACCGGCGATTTTTCTTGAAAGCGAAGCGTTGGAAAAGGGGGTCAGGAACGGGCGGAACGCCTGCGCGAAGGCGGGAGGTCCTGGCCCGTCTCGCTCAGGCCGAGCTTTTCGACCGTCGTGATGATCTCCCTGAGATGGCATCGCAAAGCCTCCCGCGCTTTCACCTCGTCGCCTTGGGCGACGGCGTCGACGATGGCTTTGTGCTGCCCGGTCAGTTTCGCCATGTGATCCGGCATGCGGAAGCTGACATGACGGACCCGGTCCATATGGACCTTGGATTGCTGGACGATGCGCCATGTCTGGAGGTGACCGGACGCTTTCGCCAGCAAGGTGTGCAGGGCCTCGTCGAGTTCATAGAACTTGTCCCAGTCGTCGTAGCGGACGGCGCGCTCCTGCTGTTCGAGATTGTCCTGGAGAAGACGGAGCGTGGCCTTGTCCATCCGCCGGACGGCGTCCACGATGAGGGCGCATTCCAAATGCTCACGGATGAACTGGGCTTCGTTGACCGAATCGATCGAGATGGGAGCGACGAAGGTACCCACCTGCGGAATGATCCGGACAAGGCCGTCCTCCGACAGTTTGATCAGGGCTTCGCGGACCGGTGTGCGACTGACCCCCAGGCGATCGGACAGTTCCGCCTCGGACAGTTGCGCGTTGGGCGGCAATGCGCCGCTGACGATCTCTTCCTTCACCGTTTCGAAGACCTGGACGGCCAGGCGAAGTTGCTTGTTCGCGGGGAGTATGGCCATCACGTCCCTCAAATCCTCTTCAGGCTGAACGGGATCCATCGGATGCCCGTGCTATAGGCTGGTTAATGGTATACTACCATGGCAGCGTGTCAACGAAATTTGCCGGGACAGCGGAATTTCAGGTGGAATTTCCTTCTCGAAAAAAGGGGCTTGTACGACGCAATAACGTATACTACCATGGCAGCAAATCAATTGAATGCCATGAAAAGCATTCATCTAGAGGATGCGAGTCGATATGGAAGCCTGTGTCATTCACGGGGCGCTTGATCTACGTCTCGATAAAGTAAAAGAACCAGAGTTATCCGATAATTATGTGAAGGTTAGAATTAGAGCCGGAGGAATCTGCGGATCTGATCTTCATTATTTTTCCAATGGAAGAATTGGTGATTTTATTATCCGGGAGCCGCTGATCCCTGGACATGAGGTCGCCGGCGAGGTCTGCGCGGTGGGAGCCAAGGTTTCAACGCTCAAGCCTGGCGACCGGGTCGCCATTCATCCGGGCCGCAGTTGCGGCAGATGCCCCCGCTGCCGGGAAGGGCGCCCCAACCTGTGCCAATCCGTTTTCTACATGGGCAGCGCCAGCCGGTTTCCCCACATGCAGGGCGGCTTCTGCGAGTTCGTGTCGGTCGACGAAAGCCAGTGCCACAAGATTTCGACCGACATCGCCTTTCCCCTGATCGCCTTCGCCGAACCCCTTTCCGTGGCGCTTCATGCGGTACACCGGGCCGGCGACATCATGGGACGGAAGGTGCTGATCACCGGCGCCGGGCCCATCGGTCAACTGCTGTTGCTGGCGGCGCGCCGGGCCGGCGCGGGGGACGTCGTCGTCACCGATCTGCTCGACAGTTCATTGGGCAAGGCCCGCCAGATCGGCGCCGCCGCGACCATCAATGTCGGACGGACGCCCGACGCCTTGACCGAGACATCCCGCGCCATCGACGGCTTCGACGTCGCTTTCGAGGTTTCCGGCGCGGCTCCGGCCCTGAACAGCGCCATCGACGCGGTTCATCCGGGTGCGACCATCGTGCAGGTCGGTTCGCTTCCCGCGGGGCCGCAAGGGGTTACCGCCAATCGGATCATGGCGAAGGAACTGGATGTCCGAGGGGCGTTCCGCTTCGGCAATGTTTTCGCCGATGCCGTCGCCTGTCTGGAGAAAGGCCTTATCGACGTTTCGCCGCTGCTCACCGCGGTGGTGCCGATGGCAAACGCCGGCGAGGCTTTCCTGATGGCCAAGGATCGGGAGCATCACCTCAAGGTCGTCATCGAATTCTGAATGGGCTTCCGCAAAAGTGGAAGCGATAGGAGAGAAACATGCTTTTTGGAAACGTCCATCATGCCGGCGACATGCTTGCCTGGCTCCCGGCTCCCTTGCAAACGGCGATCGAACATCTGCGCACCACCGATTTCAAGGCGCTGCCAGCCGGTAATTACGACCTGCAGGGCAAGGATATCTACGTTCAGGTGATCGATCTGACGACCAAGGCCCTGTCGGAAACCCGGCCGGAGGTGCATCGCAAATATATCGACGTCCAGTTCCTGGTCAGCGGCGCGGAGCGGATCGGCTTTGCCGACGACACCGGCCGCAACGTCGTGGCCGAGGATTTGCTGGCTGAACGGGATCTGCTGTTCTACCAGGGCGCCGAAAACGAATCGATGCTGGAGATGGTGCCCGGCAGCTTCGCCGTTTTCCTCCCTTCCGACGTTCATCGCCCAGCCTGTCAGCTCGACGCTCCCCGAGCGATCCGCAAGGTGGTGGTCAAGGTCCGTTTCGATCTCCTGAAAAAGGGGGACGCCAAGTGAAGACCGTCCGCTGGGGGATGATCGGCTGCGGCGCCGTTACCGAGGTCAAAAGCGGGCCGGGTTTCTACAAGGCCCAACATTCGAGCCTGGTGGCGGTGACCAGCGCCGATTCGAAGATGACGCGTTCCTTCGCCGAGCGCCACGGCGTGGCCAAGGCCCACGATACCACCGAGGCCCTGTTGGCCGACCCGGATGTCGACGCCGTCTACATCGCCACGCCGCCCGCCTTCCATAAGCCGCTTTCCCTGGCGGTGGCGCGGGCCGGCAAGCATGTCTACGTCGAAAAGCCGATGGCGATGCGCTTTTCCGAATGCCGCGAGATCATCACCGAGTGCGAGCGTAACAAGGTGCGGCTTTTCGTGGCCTTCTACCGCCGGGCCATGCCGCGTTTTCTCCAGGTGAAACGCTGGCTGGACGAGGGCGTCATCGGCGATGTGCGGGCCGTGCGGGCCATGCAGCATCAGCCGCCGGCACCCGAGGACCTGTCGCGGGAGACCCTGCCGTGGCGACTGCTGCCGGACGTGGCCGGCGGCGGCAAGTTCCTCGACATGGGTATCCACACGCTCGACATCTTCGACTTCTGGTTCGGTCCGCTCGTCGAGGCGCACGGCATCGCCGCCAATCTCGGCCGGCTCTATGACGTGGAGGATACCGTCACGGCGACCTGGCGCCACAAGGGCGGAGTGCAGGGAAGCGGTTCCTGGTGCTACGTCGCCTCCGATCAGCAGGATCAGGTCGAGATCATCGGATCGCAGGGGCGTATCGAGATGGAATTCTTTTCCGACCGGCCGTTGCGCCTGATCACCGGGAAGGGGCTGGAGGAAGCCGACATTCCCAATCCCCCCCACGTTCAGCAACCCTTCATCCAAAGCATCGTCGACGAGCTGACCGGAACCGGGCGGTGCCCGGGTGATCCCGAGAGCGCCGCCCGCGCCAGTTGGGTCGCCGACGAAATCCTGGCCGGTTTCCGCGGCCACTCCTGATACACGCCGATTTTGGAGCAAAGTCATGCCAAAGGTTCGCTTCGAGGACATGAAAGCGGAATTCAAACGGATCCTGGTGAAAAAGGGATGCGAGGAGGATATCGCCGAGCTTTCCTCCCGGATGATCGCCGAGACCAGCCTCGACGGTGTTTATTCCCACGGCGTCAACCGGTTTTCCCGGGTCGTCGAATATATCGATAAGGGCTACATCGATCTGAACGCCAAACCGACCAAGGTCGATGGAATCGGCGCCTTCGAGCGCTGGGACGCCAACCTCGGGCTGGGAAACGTCACGGCCAAACTGGCCATGGACCGCGCCATCGAGCTGGCCCGCCAGAACGGCATCGGCTGCGTGGCGCTTCGCAACGCCAATCATTGGCTGCGCGGCGGAAGCTATGGACTGCAGGCGGCCGACGCGGGCTGTATCGGCATTTGCTGGACCAATACGCAGCCGAACATGCCGGCCTGGGGAGCCAAGGATCGGCGCATCGGCAACAACCCGTTCATCGTCGCCATTCCGCGGGACGGCGGCCATGTCATCGTCGATGCCGCGATGTCGCAGTTTTCCTACGGTCATATGGAAGGGGCCAAGCTGCGCGGCGAGCAACTCGCGGTTCCCGGCGGCTATGACGAGGCTGGCAATATTTCCACCGATCCGGCGGAAATCGCCAAGACGTGGCGGGTCCTGCCCATCGGCTTCTGGAAAGGCTCGGCGCTTTCCATCGTGTTCGACCTGGTCGCCACGGTCCTTTCCGGCGGCTTGTCGACCTTCCGGGTCGGCCAGTTGGGCGGGGACGAGTACAAGCTTTCGCAAGTGATGATCGCCATCGACGCCAAAAGCATCGCCGGCGAGGAATTCCTGGCGGGGGCCGTCAACGAGGTCCTCGACGATCTCAAGGCGTCCCAGCCCGCCGATGAAAAACAGGCCGTCCGTTTCCCGGGCGAGAAGGGGCCACGGCTGCGCAAACAAAATCAGGAACAGGGCATCCCCGTCGACGACGGCGTCTGGGCGAAGATCACTTCGCTCTAGCTAGCGTCCTGTTCAATAAACGAATTTTCGGAGGAACATCATGCCGAACACGACACAATCGGGCGGCGTCATGCGGGCGGACGCATCTGCGGGCATACCGAATGGACGCTGGTTTCATATCATCGTCCCCATCATGATTCTGTGCATCGTCTCCTACATGGACCGGACCAATATCGGGTTCGCCATTCCGGGAGGGATGAGCAAGGAACTGGCGATGTCGGCCTCGTTTGCCGGCTTCGCCGCCGGTATTTTCTTCGTCGGGTATCTGTTTCTTCAGGTGCCGGGCGGCCATCTGGCGTCGCGGGGCGTGGCCAAGAATTTTCTGACCTGGTCGATGGTGGCCTGGGGCGTGATTTCCATCGCCACGGCCTACATCACCAGCGAAACCCAACTGATCGTCCTGCGTTTCGCCCTCGGCGTCGCCGAGGGCGGCATGCTGCCCGTCGTTCTCACCATGGTCGCCAAGTGGTTTCCCGACGAGGAACGCGGCCGGGCGACCGCCATCGTCATCATGTTCGTCCCGATCGCCAATATCGTCTCGGGACCGATCGCCGGTTCGGTCATTCAGAATTTCGGCTGGCGCGACCTGTTCCTGTTCGAGGGAATCGGCTCGTTTTTCCTGATCATTCCTTGGATTTTCATGGTTCAGGAGGATCCCGAAAAGGCCAAATGGATTTCGCCTGAGGAAAAAGCCTATATCGTCAGCAGACTGAAGGCCGAGCAGGAGGAATTGGCCAGATCGCCGGCCATCAAGAACGCCTCCTTTTCCCAGGTCATGGGCAATGCCTCGATGTGGAAGCTGATCGTCATCAACTTCTTCTATCAGACGGCGATTTACGGCTTCGTCATCTGGCTGCCGACCGTCATCAAGAATCTGACGCAGGCCAATATCGCCGAGGTCGGGTTCCTGTCGATGCTTCCCTATATCGGGACCATGATCGGCATGTATACGATCGGGCGCCTGTCCGACAGCTCAGGTAAACGTAAGAAATACGTTATCCTGCCGCTGCTGGGATTGGCGGCAAGTCTGGCCGGATCGGTGTTCCTGAAAGAGCATATCTGGCTGTCGTTCTCCTGCCTGGTGCTTGCCGGCGGCTTCCTGCAGGCGGCGGCGTCGGTCTTCTGGACCATTCCGCCAATGCTGTTCACCGCCTCGGTGGCGGGCAGCGCCCGGGGGGCGATCAACGCCCTCGGCAATCTGGGCGGCTTCCTCGGGCCCTTCCTGCTGGGCTGGCTCAAGGACATCTTCGGCGGAACCGATTACGGTGTCTTCTGCCTGGTCGGCTTCCTGGTGATCTCCGCCCTGATCACCACGACCTTGCCGGTCACCCAACGGCAGCACTGATCGACAAAAAGGGCTTGAAGCGAAATAATCGCTTCAAGCCCTTTAGCCCGAGCGGCGCCTGAGCCCGCCTAAGCCGGAGGCGCAGGCGTCATTTATAACAGCCCGAGCGGCGCCTGAGCCCGCCTAAGCCGGAGGCGCAGGCGTCATTTATAACAGCCCGAGCGGCGCCTGAGCCCGCCTAAGCCGGAGGCGCAGGCGTCGTTAGGACCTGCCCCCGCGCGTGCAAAACGCCGGGGGCAGGTCCCAATCTTTGGCGATCCTGAAAACTGATATTTTAAGTATATTACCCGCGCGGCGGGGAAACGCCGCCTGACGGGGTGATCAGCATTTCGCCCTTTCAGCATCTTGGTCGGAGGGACATCATGATTTTCGGCAGCGTACATCATCTGGAAAATTTGCAGGGATGGCTTCCCGCTCCCTTGCGGATGGCCTTGGAACATCTGAAGAAGACGGATTTCACCAATGTTCCCGCCGGCCGATACGATCTGCAAGGCAGCGACGTCTATGTGCAGGTGATGGATCTGAGCACCAAGAACGATGCCGATACCCGCCCCGAGATCCATCGCAAATACATCGACGTCCAGTTCATGGTGAAGGGCTGTGAACGCATTGGCGTCGCCGTCGACACCGGCCGCAATGAGGTGGCCGAAGATCTCCTGGCGGAGCGCGATCTGCTTTTTTATCGTGCCGCCGAGAACGAATCTTCGCTTGTCTTGCGGCCCGGGAATTTCGCCGTCTTTTTTCCCAGCGACGTCCACCGGCCTCTCTGCGAGGTGGACGGCCCGCAGGCGATCCGCAAGGTCGTGGTCAAGGTCAGTCTGGCCGCGCTGAAGGGCTGACGGGGCGGGACCCGATCAGTAATTCGCGATGACCGAAAAGAGGATACGGCGCTTTTCGCTGGACACCGGATTGTCGGCGAAGGCGCTGTGTCCCGTCGCCTCAAGCCGTAGCGCTGGATTGATGACATAGGCGAGGCGGGGGTTGAGCGAGACCGTGGTCTTGATGGGGACCAGTTCATAGACGCCGAAAGCGATCTGCTGCGCCATCTCGGTCGCCGAAACGATGCGCAGGGATAGGTCGCTTTCCCAGGATCCGATGTCCCAGCCGATCCCGGCATTCGCCTTGTGCCGCGGAGTGGAACGGCTGAAATCGTGATATTGATCGGGCGTCCCTTGATCGGCGACAGCCTCGAAACTGTAGTTGGCGTTCCAGCGCCAGCCTTCGCCAAGGCGCCCTTTGAGATCGATCTCGACCCCGTTCAGATGGGCGCCGCCCGTATTGACATAAGTCGACAGCAGGGTTGGCGTCGGCAAGGGCTCGATCAGTTGCGTGGCCGAGATATCGCGTAATCCGGAAACAAGCTGATGGTAGGCGGCGATTTTCCCGCTGGTGTTCCATTGCGGCACAGACCGTTCGTAGGACAGTTCGTAATGGGTGATCTTGGTCGGTTGCAGTTGGGGATTGCCGAGAGAAAGAAGCTTCGCCGTCGGAACGGAAGGAGGGGCGAAGGGAACCGTCATCGGATTGGCGACGCCGAGTTCCAGCAGGCTGGGCAGCGTCAACCCCCGCGCTGCCGAAATCTTTACCGAATCGAGCGCTGTCGGACGCCAGACCAGGGCGCTGTTGTAACTCCATGCGTAAATCGAGCGGTTGTAATCCTCGTTTGTCCAGGGTGATCCGTCGATGACCGGACCATCGCGCTGCAGCCAGTAGCGGTCACCGCGTAGCGCCGTCAACAGACTGACATCGTTTGAAAAATCATGATTCCACATGCCACTCAAGGCGGCGTCCTGGGAAAGCAGATGACCGCCCTTCGCGGGAAAGCTGGGCATCTCGTCGCGCCGGTATTCGGTTCCGAAACGCAAGGTGTCGTCGGCACTCGATTTGAAAAGATGCTGAAGCTTGGCGATGGTCACATCGTTGGACAGCGAACCGGTGGCGAGAGAGTTACGGTATTGGCCGACGTCGAAATGGTTGTGCATCAGGCTGGCTTCGATCTGGCCGAAGCCGATGTCGCGGGAATATTCGATCTTGCCGGCGGCCAAGCTGAGATCGATGTAGAACGGCATCAGATAATTGGCGCGCATCGAGCCGTCTGTCGCCGACGTCTGAATGCGTAGCGTGGAGCGGTCGTCGAGCGCCGTCTGTCCATCCAGATTGACCGTTCGGTTGATCGATGGGTCGCTGCCGGCCAGGCGGTCTCCCGCATAGCGGGGATGAAATTCCGACTCGGGATCCTTGTTCCAGCCTCCTGACAGCCGGATGCCGCCAGCCCGCCATTGCGCCGTCCGCACGGCCGATGCCGCCTGCGAACCGTCGCTGCCGATGGTGAGGCGTTCGGCGTTGATCTCATCGAATTGGGGATTGTAGGTCACGATGTTGATCACGCCGGAGGCCGCGTTGAATCCGTAAAGCGCCGAGTTCGGACCCTTGATCACCTCGATCTGGCGAATCTCGTCCAGGCGGACCGGGATGTTTTCCCACAACACCACACCCAGGGCGTCGGTATAGGTTTCCCGTCCATTGACCATCACCAGCAGGCGATTCGAACCTCCCTGGTTGAGGCCGCGAATCGCCACGTCGGCGCTGTTGTTCGACCAGCTATAAACGTCGATGCCGCTCAGGCGTGAGAGGATGGCGGGCAGGGTGGCGGCGCCGGAACGGCGGATATCGTCGGCGGTGATGACATCCATATTGACCGGAGCTGAGGAAAGTCGCTGCGGCGTGCCGGTGACGCTGGTGGTGACCGGTTCGCCGAACAAGTCCTGAGCGGCGCTGTAATCCATCGTTTGACCGAAAGCGGCGGACATCGTGGCCAGCAGACCAACGGTCGTGGCGCAGGCGGCTTTCGAGATCATATTCAGCCCGGTCATACCGTTACGAGCAGTCCGTTCAAATATCCCATGACTTTCGACCAGGGATTGGGGGCGCCTGGGAATATTACGCGAATTTCGGGTTTCTTCCATGCATCAGTGTGGGAGCCACCCCGTAAAGGCGGAGTTGAAGAGGCGAATTTTCAGGTGCATATTCTTTTGATTGATAAACATTTTATTTATCAATCTTATTGCGCGTACTCTTTCGCCGGAAACCGTCCGGCCGTGTCCGAGGAGGCGTCGATGCGCTATCTGATCAGCTTGGATGATGCGGTTCGCGCGTTGGCATCGGCGGTTGATCTGGTCGGTACCGACGAAGTGCATCACGGCAAGCGTGTCGCTCTGATGGCATCGACTTTGGCGGAACGGCTCGGATGGCCGCTGCCGCGCCGCATCGTTGCCCATCGGGCGGCAATGCTCCACGATTGCGGCGTCTCGCGCAGTACCGAACATCATGAACTGATTGCGCAGATGGAATGGCCGGGGGCCGAGGCGCATTGCGTCAGGGGGGCCGATTATCTGTCGGGTGTGCCGGCTTTTCGGGAATTGGCGCCGATCGTGCGCTGGCATCATCAGCGCTGGTGCGAAATGCCGTCGGGGCTCGATAAAACCATCGCCGAAACCGCCAATCTTATTTTCATGGCCGATCGCATGGACGCCCTCAGGGCCCAGTATCAGGTTACTCATCATCCCGCGGGCATCAACCGCCTGATGACGGCTCTCAATGCCGAAAGAGGCCGTCTCTTTCATCCCGATTTCGTCGATCTCGCCGAAGACGTGTCCCGGAGCGAGGCTTTCTGGTTCTCGTTGGAACCGGACGCCATCGAGTTCTCTCTCGATATCGTTCCTCTCCCGCACGACCGGCATGCTTTAAACTGGCATGAGATGCATGCCTTGAGCGTTCTCTTCGCCCGCATCATCGACGCCAAAAGCGAATTCACCGCCGATCATTCACTGCATGTGGGCGCTCTTTCCCGGCTTCTCGCCGCCTTGATGGGGTTGCCCCGTCAGAGGTGCGGGGACGTCGAACTGGCGGGGTTGCTGCACGATCTCGGCAAGCTCCGCGTTCCCGACGAGGTGTTGGACAAGCAGGGATCCCTCGATCTCCGTGAAAAGCGGGTGATGGCCCGCCATTCCTTCGAAACCCATGTACTGCTTCGCCGGCTTTTCGGCGACCATCCTCTCGCCGACTGGGCTGCATGGCATCACGAAAATCTGTTGGGAACGGGATATCCGTTTCGCCGAAAGGAACTGCCGATCGAGGCGAGGATCATCGCGATCGCCGATATCTTTCAGGCTTTGCTGCAGGACCGGCCCTACCGGCGGGGCAAAAGGCCCGACGAAGCGATGGCCATCCTGGCCGATCTGGCGGCAAAGAAGCGGATTGACGGAACCATCGTTCAAATCGTCGCCGCGCATCTCGATGTGTGCGTGCAAGCCGCGACCGGAAAATCGCCCCGTCGGCGCTGGCCTTCCTTCGAACGGAGAACCGCGCCCTTTCTTCTGGCTGGAGAGATTCCCCAGTCGAAGGGCGCGCGCCCCAGACGTCAACCGTGAGTGGCGATCAGTTTTTCCCGCGCCGCCGCCATCTCCGCCAGAGCCGTTCGCCCCGCACCAGCGTCCCGCCGATCGGCGTTTTCAACAGCGGGATGTCGTAGGCCAGCAGAAGCAGACCCAAGGGCAGCATCCAAAGTCCCAGAACGGGAAGAAAGCTGAACACGCCCCCCAGAATGAGAAGCGTGCCTACCGGCACGCGCAGCCATCCCGCCCCCGGAGAGCGTAAGCGGCGAAGCCGCCCGGCCCATTGGCCGGGCAGCCTTCGTTCCAATCTGTCGATTCCCCGTTCGAATCGCTCATGGGAACGATAAACCGGCGCCATCCGGTTATTCCTCGCGCTGTCCCATGAGTTGCAGAAGCATCTGGAACAGGTTGATGAAGTTCAGATAAAGCGTCAGCGCGCCCATCACCGCCAGTTTGGTCGCCGCTTCATGGGCGTAATGCTCGGAGAATTCCTCCTTGATGCGCTGGGTGTCATAAGCGGTCAGGCCGGCGAAGACGACAACGCCGATCACCGAGATGACGAACTGCATCATGCTGGATCCGATGAAGACGTTGATCAGGCCGGCGAGCACGATGCCGATCAGTCCCATCATCAGGAACGAGCCCATTTTCGACAGATCGGCCCTGGTCGTGTAGCCATACAAGCTGGTGCCGGCGAACATGGCGGCCGAGATGAAGAAAACCCTCGCCACGCTGGCACCGGTGAAGACGATGAAGATCGACGCCATCGACAGGCCCATGGCACCGCAGAACGCCCAATAGAGCATCTGCAGGCCGCCGGCCGAGAGCCTTTCGAATCGCCAGGAGAGAACGAAGACGAACGCCAGCGGCGCCAGCATCACCACCCATTTCAAGGGCGAGCTGAAAATCGGGACGTACAGCGCCGGCGTGCCCGCCACCAGTGCCGCGACCAGCCCGGTGACCACCAGGCCGAGAGTCATGAAATTATAGACCCGCAGCATGTGTTGGCGGAGCGCCTGGTCGAAGGCCGCCAGTCCGGCAGCGGTCGCTTGCGGCCCCCAGTTCATCCGGGACGGTGATTGATCGTAAATGCTCATGTGGTTCTCCTTTTCCGCTATTCGACGGATTGTCCGCCTATCAGTGAGACGCCTCCGGAACCGCCTTCCGAGGCGTCGTTTCCTCCCGCCGCGTCTTGACCAGGGAGGCGATGGCCGCCACGGCCAGGATGAAGGCGGTAATGGCCAGGGCCGGGACGATCGGGATCGGATACAGATCGGCCAGCAGAATCTTGGCGCCGATGAACATCAGAACGAGGGCCAGGCCGTATTTCAGGTAGCGCAACCGTTCGGTCAGCCCGCTCAGGGCGAAGTAAAGGGAGCGCAGTCCCAGAATCGCGAAGATGTTGGACGTGGCGACGACAAAGGGATCGGTGGTGATGGCGAAGATCGCGGGAATGGAATCGACCGCGAACATCAGATCGGCAATCTCCACGGAAATCAGGACCAGAAAGAGTGGCGTCACCATCCGGCGTCCATCGATCTTCACGACAAAACGGCCGTCGTGCGGCGTATCGGTGAGCGGAAGGTGACGGCGAAGCCAACTCATCGGGAACCGGTCGGTGATGGGAACCGGGTCCGTCTCCTTGTCGCGGGAGAAGACCATGCGGACGCCAGTCACGGCCAGGAACAGACCGAACAGATAAAGAACCCCGTGGAACTTATCGACCAGCACGCCACCGGCGACGATCATCGCCACACGCATGACGATAGCGCCGATCACCCCCCAGAACAGCACGCGATGCTGCAAGGCGGGAGGGACCGCGAAGCGCGTGAAAAGCAGCAGGAACACAAAAAGATTGTCGACGCTCAAGGAGAGCTCGATCAGATAGCCCGTCAGAAACTGCAACGCGGCTTCGCTGCCGCGCCAGGGGACCAGGGCGAGATTGAAGGCGAGCGCGGTCGCGATCCAGACACCGCTCCAGATCAAGGCCTCGCGCATGCGGACCGGATGGCTGCGGCGATGGAAGATTCCCAGATCGACCGCCAGTAGACCACCGACCAGCACGGCGAAAGCCACCAGGAAATACGCTTGCTGCTCCAAATCCACGATCCTCATTCCGACACATAACGGTTGGATCTGATTTAGAGAGTCGCCTGTAATAAATCCAAAAGATTAAAATTGTCACGGTGATAGGTTTTTTCTATCATGAGACGATGATCACCTTACGACAACTGCAGTGTCTGATCGCCGTATCCGAAACGCTTCACTTCGGTAAGGCGGCCGAACGCTGTCACATCACCCAGCCGGCCTTCAGCAGCCAAATACGTCAACTCGAGGATATGCTGGGCGTATTGCTGGTCGAGCGTACGCGTCATCGTGTCCTGATGACGCCTCTCGGCAGCGAACTGGTTCAGCGGGCAACGAGAATTTTGCGCGAGGTCGCCGATTTCACCGAGGCGGCCCGGGAATCCTCGAAACCATTCAACGGCACCTTGCGGCTCGGCATTCTGCCGACCTTGGGACCTTATCTGCTGCCGCACATCCTACCGGTTTTGCGTCAGCGCTACGGCGATCTCAAACTCTACCTGCGCGAAGAACCGGCGAACCGTCTGCGCGTCGACCTGGCGCGCGGTGACATCGACGCCATGTTGATTTCATTGACGGAAGGCGAGGGGCCTTACGCCCAGGCGTTGTTTCATGAACCCCTGTGGGCGGCCTTGCCGCTCAACCACCGTCTGGCGTCGGCGACCACCCTCGACCCCGGCGATCTGGCCGGCGAGGAACTTTTACTGCTGGAGGAGGGGCATTGTCTGCGCGATCAGGCGCTGGCCCTGTGCGTAAGGGTGGGGGCGGCGGAACATACGAGCTTCCGGGCCACCAGCCTGGATTCCCTGCGCCAGATGGTCGCCACCGGTTTGGGGATGACGCTTTTGCCGGCGCTTTATGTGGCGGCGGAAGCCCTCGACGACGATCAGATCGCCATGCGGCCGTTCCGTGACACGCCGGAACGGCTGATCGGCATGGTCTGGCGGCCGAGTGGCGCCCATGCCGACGAATTCAGGAAATTGGCCGATCTCATTCGCGACAATCTCCCGAAGACGGTCATCCCGGCGGGCGGAGGACCACCCGCCGGGACACGCTAGTGCATTGAATCATCCATGTTACCGTTCGGCGAAGAAAGCGTTCATCCCGTCGACGTCGGAGAGGAAGGTTTCGATCGCGGCGATCTTTTCCCCCTCAATTCGCAGCACGGTGGCGAGATATTCGTCCAGCTTCACGCCGTCGCGTTCAGCCGTGTTGTGCAGATGCAGCGCGACGTCGGTGCGGCTCGACAGAATGTTGAGAAGTTCGAACTTCAACCCATAACCCGCGATTTTTCGTGCGCGTTCCACTACCGCGTCGGCGCCCTGCGCGGGTCCTGAAATGGCGTTGCTGCCGGGCAATGTCCATTCCGCCTGATCCGCGAGCAGAGAGCGGATGGCCGCCCAGTCTCGCGCTGCCAGCGCGGCATGGAACTGGCGGGCGAGAGCGATTTTCGATGCGTGATCCGTCATTTTGGCGAGAGCCTTCCGAGATTGACCATGACTATTCATGCCCTCCTCGCATAGCATAAGCAAAATCGTTTGCTTATATTTGAGGTATAACCAAATTGGATATGTCGGCAGACAGCCTCAAGCTGTTCGTGGCGCTTGACGCCCTGCTCGAGCACGGCAACGTAACAAAAGCCGCACGCCAACTCGGCATCAGCCAGCCGGCTCTCTCGGCGCAACTGGCTCGTTTGCGCGAACTCCTCGGCGATCCGCTTCTCGTGCCGGCCCGGGGCGGGCGAGGGATGGTCCTGACGGCGCAGGCGAGCACGATGAAGGAGCCCTTGCGCACGGCGCTCTCGCAATTGCGCCATGTGTTCGCCCCGCCCGTGCCCTTCACCCCGACCCGGAGCGAACGCACATTTACACTCATTCTGAACGACAACGCCGCGGCCATGCTGGCTGGTCCTCTTATCGCCGCCGCGCAACAAGCGGGCGGCCGGGGGATCAGGATGGCCTTTCTCCACCCTCGCTCCGACATCGGTGGGGCGCTGGAAAGCGGCGAGGCGGATATCGCCATCGGCTCGCCGCCGGAAGCGAAGGAAGGATTGATTTGCCGTGATCTCTTGCGGGATGGGTATCAAGTGGCTTGCCGGCCGGGGCTGTTGCCGGGCCCAATGGATCTGGACGCCTACACCAGCTTGCCGCATGTGATGGTTTCGGCGGCCGGAGGCCACTTCAGCAGCGCGATCGACTTAGCGCTGGCACGGCTGGGGCGCGAACGACGGGTGGCCGTCTCGGTGCAAAGTTACGCCGTGGTGCCGACGGTGGTGGCGCAAAGCGACTGCCTCTGCACCCTGCCGCGCCGGCTTCTCGCCCGCTACCGATCGCAGTTGGAAATCCACGACCTGCCTTTCGCCATGGCCGATTTCTCCCTTTCGGCTATTTGGCACGGGCGCGTAACCGCCGATCCAACTCACATCTGGCTGCGTGAACAGCTTTTCGCCGTGGCCGCGCTTACACCACAATTCAATTAATCAATAAAGTCTGAATCGCCCTCTAGGCGGAACGGATCCGCGCGATGAACTGGTTGACCTCGCTTGCCAAATGCTGGGAATCGCGGACCAGGCTGGTGGCGGCGTCGAGAACCTGTCCGGCGCCTGTTCCGGCCTCGCTCGCCGCCTGGGTGACGCCGGCGATATTGACCGAGACGTCGCGGGTTCCGCCGGCGGCCTGTTCGACGTTGCGGGCGATTTCGCGGGTGGCGGCCCCTTGTTCCTCGACCGCCGAGGCGATCGAGGCGGAAATCTTGTTGATTTCGCCGATCGTTGACGAGATCGCCTGGATGGCCTCTACCGCGTCGCCGGTCGCCCCTTGCACTCCGGCGATATGCTGGGAGATGTCCTCGGTGGCCTTCGCCGTCTGGTTGGCGAGATTTTTAACTTCACCGGCAACCACGGCGAAGCCTTTTCCGGCATCGCCCGCCCGCGCAGCCTCGATGGTGGCGTTCAGTGCCAGCAGGTTGGTCTGGGACGCGATATCGTGGATCAGATTGACCACGGCATTGATGGCTTCGGCCGAGGAGGCGAGGCCGGTAACGATATCGTTGGTTTTGGCCGCCTGGGCGACGGCGTTCGCCGAAATATCGGCCGCGCTGTGGACCTGGCGGCTGATCTCGACGATCGACGCGCTGAGTTCTTCCGCCGCCGAGGCCACCGTCTGCACATTTTCGGCCGCTTCGTCCGAGGCCGTGGTCACCACCGAGGCCTGATGGCTGACCTGTTCGGCTACGGCCGACAGGGATTGTGCCGTTCCCTGCATGCCGGAAGCCGCCGAGCCGACCTTTTCGACGACGCTTTTGACATTGGCCTCGAATGTATCGGCCAGGCGGCTCATCGCCATCCGCTTTTCCTCGGCGGCCAATTCCTTGCCGCGTTCCTGTTCGAGGCGAAGGGCGTCGGCTTCACGGGCGGCATCGCGCAGCACCCGGATCGAGCGGCCTAGAATTCCGATTTCATCGCCACGCTCGACCTCTCCGACTTCCACCGAAAAGTCGTGATGGGCCAGCCGGTCCGTCACCGCGGACAGGCGGGCCAGCGGCTTGGCGATATGGCGGGCCAGAAAGGCGATGGCCAGTGCGGAAATGAGGGTGATGGTCAGGACAATGGCGCTCAGGCGCCAAGCGACAGTCCGGAATTCCGCTTCGACATCGTCGATATAGATACCGGCGGTGATGACCCAGGACCAGGGCTGATAGCTCAATGCGTAGGACACCTTGTCCGTCGGGATGGTTTCACCGGCGCGGGGGAATTTGAAGAAAACGGCCCCGCCGCCTTTCTGTGCGGCCTCGATGAAGCCGCGGACGATCATCACGCCGTCGGAATCGGTGCTGTCGATCCGGGGAACGCCCTCATATTTCGGCACGGCGGGATTGAGCACGCCCATGCCGTCCGTGGTGAAAACGGTGATGTAGTCATTGTTGCCGTGACGGACGACGCGCAACTGCTCGCGGGCCAGCTTTTGGGCCGTCGGCTCGTCGAATTCGCCCTTGGCGGCGCGGTCGTGGAAACTGGCGGCGATGGTGCGGGCCATCTCGGTGAGGCTGCGAACCTGAGTGACCCGGTCTGCGATCATGGCGTCGTGCAGGAAATGCAAGGCCACCCACGCGACAAGGACGAAAGCGATAAAACTTCCCGCCACAATCGACAACAATTTCGGCGCAATCTTCAGTCTTTGAAACATCACGAATGCATCCAGACAATTGATATAGAAATACGGTAGGGGAGAGAAAGGGGAATATCAAACAATAGTTTTTTTAATGAGAGCATTTCGCATATTAATTTTTTGAAATTCCTAAATTTTTATTAAAATAACCGCGGTAATCGGAAATCATCGTTGCCTGCATGACTATTAGTTGATGTTTGTCGGGCATTTGAATGCGCAATTTTGCCGGACCGTCCAGGCAACTTTTGCCGCAGGTGATTTCGTCCGGCAATTTTTGCTGGGGCCGGTCCCGTCATATTCCAGCGGAGGACATTAAACTTCGGACTAAAAATTCATAATAATCAATATATTGGGTGGCAAGTATGATCTGTGGCGGCAACCCTTTTCCAAGGCATGATTTTTGCTTGTCCAAGCGTCGGTGGGTTCGCAACAGGGGCATTTTGGAGACGGAAATGGTTGACAGCGTATCTTCGCAACAATCCCTGAACGCACTACATCGCTACCTGGTTTCCCAGCAGGCGAAGCAGAGCGAGACGGCATCGACGTTGGATTCGGCATCGTCGTCGGCATCGACGTCATCGAGCAGCAGCTCCGCGTCGACGGACACCACCGCCGGCCTGTCGGGGATATCCAGTCCCTTCCAGCAGATTTCCTCGGATCTGCAGTCTCTGCTTTTGCAGCAGAATAGCTCTGATCAGGATTCCTCTTCCGCCGTAACGTCACAGACGGATCTCAGCGGTTCCACTAGTTCCAGCTCGACGACGACGACCAGCACGGCCTCCTCCACATCCACATCCGCATCCGGCGGATCAGCGGGGGGATCCGCGGCGGGCGGATCGTCGTCTTCATCGACATCGACCGTCGTCACGCGAGTCAACCCGGACGGTTCGATTACGACGATCACCACCGACGCCGACGGCACGGAAACGGAGACCACCACCTCGGCGTCCTCCTCGACCTCGACTTCCGCCAGTTCGTCCAGTGACTCGACGAGTTCGTCAAGCGCGGCCGCCTCGGCCAGTTCCACGACCGCCGCCGCCGCCGCCGAACCGACGCAAGCCCTGACCAACGAGATCGCGTCGAGGTTGATGCATGGCCTTCTGTCCGGAATGGGTGGCGGTGGCCCCGCTGGGACATCGAACATCGGTTAGGTTTATCGGGCCTGCGGTCTTGTCGTCGAAGATGCCGGCTTCAGCGGCGTCTTCGGCGCCGCGCGGCCCAAAGACCGAACGAAACGACTAACGGATTCGAAGGTATCCGGCTTGATTTCATGAAGAGCCGAGAGCTGTTCCCGCCATCATAAGCCGGTATAATCCGGCGGAGGCGACTGATCCCGATCCGTTCAGGGAAAGCTATTCTGCGTCTTTCCTTTTGATGATAAAATCCCCTCGATTTGATGATTTTCAGGAGCGGAACCTCCATTATGAAAAAATTATCGATTAGTCAGGAGTGCGCGCTGCGTCATTTGATCGACAACCCATTCGACGTGAGCGATCGAAGCCATCTTTTTCATATGACCAAACCGACGAATACCCTGAAAAGCCTCGTCAACCGAGGATTGGTATCCTACGAAAAGAATGGAGGGTCTTCGGGGGTCGGCAATTATTCCTTAACGGACTCAGGCAAAGCCGCCGCCAAATCACTTTTCGGTGTCAAGGCCGAGGCTTGAAGGCGGCGCCGTATCGGCACCGGCCAGGAACGAGACCACCTTTTCCTCGCACTCCTGCAGATAGGCCAGGAGATGATCGAGAAAAGCGGCGACGGCTTCCGGTAGGCGGCGGCCGGCCATGGTCTGAACTTCGTAGCGTCGCTGGTCGAGGGCCTCGCCGATGATGGGCCGGGCGACCATCAAGCCCTGCCGGATATGGGAGTAGGGCGTCACATAGCCGGCGATGGTCAAACCGCCGCCGGAGGAGACGAATCTCCACAGGGAGGCCATGTGATTGGTGGTGAGCACCGGTTCTACGGAGAGACCTTCCAGACCACAGGCGATATCGAACAATTGACGCGCCGTTGAATTCCGCTCGGGCAGGGCGAGGGGCTGCGCGACCAGATCGGCCAATGTGAGCGCCTCGCGGGAGGCGAAGGGATGGCCGGGCGGCATCAGGGCGATCAGCGGCGCCCGGCGGGTCGCCTCGACCTTTATGCCCGGCTCGGGCGACAGCACGAAGGTCAGGCCGATGTCCAGATCGCCGTCGCGGACGAGCTTAGTGACTTCGGCCGACGGTAATATTTTAAGATCGAAACGAATCCCCGGATAACGGTTGCGGAAATCGTAAATCGCGTCGGGCAACAGACCCGCCGCGAATCCCTCGGTGCCGCCCAGGCGAACGATGCCGGTGGTCAATCCGCGCAGCCGGCGGATTTCGGTGACCACATGTTCAAGATCGAGAAGCGTTCGCCGGGCGTGATGGGCAAGCAGTTCCCCGGCCTGGCTGAGAATCATGCCGCGAGGACGCCGTTCGAACAGCGGAACGCCCAGATCCTCCTCAAGCCGCGAGATCTGGCGGCTGATGGCCGATCCGGCGACGTTGAGCCGTCGTGAAGCCTCGGTAATCGAACCGGTCCTGACGACCTCCAGGAAATAGCGCAGGGCTGTCGATTGCATCTCAACCTCGCCTTGCCGAAGCGGCAACGAATTGTCCTGGATATTATATTTACAGCATTCCTCCCAACATAGAGAATTATCGTCGGCGTCGGTCCTCTTCGCGATGATCATTGACAGTTCGCGGCGGTGCTCCGGAAATTGACGATTCTGTTGAAGTCTTCGCCATCGGCGAGCGCGGACGCGCTTTCACTCCATATTTGGCCGACGCCCCTGGTGACGGGAACGTCGACGCCCAGTTTCTCATACAGCGAAACGGCGAGGGCCACATCCTTGCGCATCAGTTGCATGGTGAAGCCGGAGTCGAAGGTGCCGGACAGTATCCGGCTCGGATAGTTGTACAGGGTGACGCCGCTGCGTCCCGATCCGGCATTGACCGCGTCGAGCAGCTGCCCGGTCTTGACGCCCGCGGCTTCAGCCATGCGGAACGCCTCGCTCGCGGTCAGAAGGTGCGACGCCGTCAGCAGGTTGTTGACGATCTTGGCGATATTCCCCGCACCTGTGTCACCGATATGGAACAGTTTCCCGCCCATCGCCGAAAGAACCGGCCTGGCCGCATCCACGTCCGCCTCGCTGCCGCCCAGGAACATCGTCAACTCGCCGCGAAGCGCGCCGCGGGAACCGCCGCTGACGGGGGCATCCAGCAGAACGATGCCCGCTAGTTTGAGGGCGCTCGCCAGTTCCCGGGTGACCTCGGGATCGGCCGTGGTGGTGTCGATGATCATCAGGCCTCTTTGGGCCAGATCCTGGATCCCCCCGTCACCAACCAGCAATTCCTTGACGATGGACGAGTTGGGAAGAGACAGGACGATCGTCTCGCAACGCCTTACGATCTCGGCGAGATCCGCCGCCAGGTTCACACCGTCCGCATTCGCGCGTTCCGCCGTCTGCGGGTTCTTGTCCAGCCCCAGGACGGCGAATCCGCCGCGCATCAACGAAAGCGCCATGCCGCGCCCCATATTGCCCAAGCCAACGACGCCTATCATCCGTTCTTCAGTCATTTCAATATCCTTTGAGCGTTTGTTGTGGGACTTGTTTCATAGCGATCTGCTGGTGACCCGCCGAAAGGAGGGCCCTTTCCGGCTTACGCCGGATCACCGGCAGGGACGCCGGTGCCACCGAAGGATTGGCCCGGTTGTCCGAAAATAATCGCGTTCTTTTCAGGCTCCATGCGCCGTCGGAACCCAGACGCTCTTGGTCTGAGTGTATTCATAGAGCGCCTCGATACCGCTGGATCGGCCGTAGCCGCTGTTGTCGCAACCGCCGAAGGGCGTCGCGACATGCATGTCCCGGTACATGTTTATCCAGAAGATTCCGGCACGCACCTTGGCGGCCACGCGATGCGCGCGGGCAATGTCCCGGGTCCAGACGGCGCCGCCCAGTCCGAACTCGCTGTCGTTGGCCTGAGCGACGGCGTCGGCCTCGTCATCGAAGGGAATGGCGACCAGCACCGGTCCGAAGACTTCTTCGCGCGCGATCCGCATGTCGTTGCGGACGTTCTTCAGGACCGTCGGACCGACCAGGAAGCCGTCCTGCCGCTTCGGCGCCTCCGCCATGCCGAAGGCGAGCTCCGCCCCCTCGTCCAGGCCCAGCCGGATCATGTCCCAGACCCGTTTGTATTGGGCGGCGTTGTTGATCGGGCCGCTTTCCGAATTTTCGTCCAGCGGCGCACCGATGCGATATTTCGAGGCCGCGTCGACGACACGTTCCATGAATTCGTCATAGATGCCTCGTTGCACGAACAGGCGCGAACCCGCCACGCAGTTTTGTCCGGTATTGGCAAAGGCGGCGACGGCGGCCATTTTGGCGGCGGCCTCCAGATCGGCGTCCTCGAAGACGATGTTCGCCGACTTCCCGCCCAGTTCCAGCAGGCATCCGATGGGGCGCTTGGCGGCGGCGGCGCTCACCTGGCGGCCGGTCCGGATGGAGCCCACGAAGACGACCTTCTTGACGATGGTGTTGGCGATGGCGGCCTCCCCAATGGTTTGACCCAGGCCTCCGACCACGTTCAGGACGCCCGGCGGCAGGCCCGCGTCGATCGCAAGCCGGGCCAGTGCCAGCGCCGTCAAAGGGGTGAGTTCGGACGGTTTCAGGAGCACGGCGTTACCCATCGCCAGCGCCGGCGCGGCATGCCATGCGGCTAGGTAAAGCGGCGAATTCCAAGGCATGATCTGGAGAAACACGCCGATCGGTTCGCGCAGAGTGTAGTTGAGCTGACCGCCCGGCACGGAAATGACGCTACCGCCGAATTTGTCGGCCCACCCCGCGTAGTAGCGGAAGATCTCCGACACCGCGACGAGCTGCGCTCTGGCCCCCTTGATCGCCTTTCCCGACGAAATGGACTCCAGGATCGCCAGATCTTCGGCATGTTTTTTGATCAGGCACCCCACTTCCGCGAGCAGTTCTCCTCGTCTTTGCGCGGACAGATCCGCCCATGCGCGCTGTCCGCGTGCGCAGGATGTCAACGCCCGTTCGACGATGGTGGGGGTCGCGTCGCGGTAGTTTTGCAGCAGCGATCCGTCTGCGGGATATATCAGCGCAAGTTCCCGGCCTTCGCCGGGGACATTGGTGCCATCGATGAACGAACCGACGGTCTGGGCATCGCCGACGAGGCGGTCGCGTAGCGATTCAAAGAGATCGGGTATGTTGGAATGGGGCATGGCGCGGCTGACCTCCGGTGGTTCCCGTCTTTCGCTTCACCTGGTCGACGCGTCGATTTCGGCAAAGGTCTGCTTGGCGATGCGGGTGGCCTCGCTGCCCGCCGGGATGCCGCTATAGAGGGCGACCTGCAGGAAGATTTCGCCGATCTCGTCGCGCGTCAGCCCGTTGTTCAGCGCCGCGCGGATATGAATCTTCAACTCGCCGGCCCGGTTGGTACTGGACAGAATTGCCAGGTTGACGATGCTGCGCGCGCGCCGATCCAGCCCCGGGCGTGCCCAGATGTCGCCCCAGAGGTTTTTGATGGCGAATGCCCGCATGGGCTCGCTGAAGGCATCCGTGTTCGCTGTGGAAGCCGCGACATAGTCCGGCCCCAGGACTTCGGTGCGGATTTGTTCGCCAAGGGCGAAAAGGTCGTCGCTCATGAATAGATCCTTGCTCAAACGTCCAGTCACGAGACGCAATCTAGGGATGGACGGCCGAGTGCATAAGATATGATTATTGTTATCATGATTATCTTTCATACTCGGACTTCCGGATGACCCTGAATCAGTTGAGAGCCTTCGTCGAGGTCGTCGAGCACGGCAGCATTCGCGCCGCCGCGCGCCATCTGAACATGGAGCAAAGCGGGCTGACCCAGCAGATAAAGCGGCTGGAGGACGGTTTGGGCGCCAGACTCTTCATCCGGGCCGCGAAGGGGATTTCGCTGACCTCCGAAGGCACCGAACTCCTGGCGCGGGCGCGCATCATCCTCGGCGAATGCGACCGTGCCGAGCAGATCTTCCGGAATTTGCACGGCGAGCTCTCCGGATCGATCAATGTCGGTGTTTCCTCCGAGCTCTTCGCATTGCTGTTGCCGCCGGTGCTTCAGCAATTCCGCAAGATGCATCCCCGGGTTTCCGTGCATATGAGCGCCGGGCCATCGACCTCCCTGCTTTCCGCCTTGCGGGAGGGAAGGCTGGATTTCGCGTTGACGCTCATCTCGTCCGGTACGGACACCGGCGATTTTCACGCGACATTCCTCAAGAAATCAGACCCCTGCGTACTTTGTCGCAAAGGCCACCCATTGCGTGACGCGCGCTCCATTCACCAGATTCGAGAAGCGGAATGGGTCAACACGCGCCCTTTCGGACGAATCGGCACGCCGTCGAACAGGCTCGCCGACTGGTTCGCCGGCAATGGGTTGGGGATACCCAATATGGTGGGGAGCGTCGAATCCCTCTATGACACGATCGATCTGATATCGAGTTCGGACTACCTCTTCCTGGCGCCGCGCATCATCTTGCGGAAGCTTTCGCTTGGCCGCCACCTCGACTGCATCGATGTGGCGGAACCCATTCCCGAATCGGACATGTGTCTGGTCGAACGGGCGATGATCGAACTCGCCCCGGCGCCGAAAGCCTTTTCCCAGCTATTGCTTAAACATGCCCTTGGCGTGGGGCGATAGGGAAAACAGGCTCAAGGGGGCTCGAAAGCCCGAGGTTCCGTCCAGTCATTTCCTGGAAATAGCGCAAGGTTGTCGGTGGGAAGCGCCCACGCCTTGCCGATTCAGCAATGAATTGTTCTAAATAATATATTTGAAGCACACCGTTCTGCATAATAAATTATCAATTATGGGTGCTGCACAAATTTGGTGCAGATCGATCGACCAACGACAGGAGCGGTAGATGAAGGTGACGAGACTCGGGCCGGCGGTTCTCATATCGGCTCTGCTTGCGGCAAGCAGCCCGGCCTGGGCCGGCAAGGCGAACGACACGCTGGTTTATGCCTCCGACAGCGAATTGGTGAACATCAGCCAGTACCACAACAATGTCCGCGAAGGTGTCATCATCGCCCGGCTGATCTGGGATACCCTGCTCAATCGCGACGTCAAGACGGGCACCTACCAACCCCAACTCGCCACCAGTTGGACCTGGGTCGATCCCCTGACCATCGATCTCGACCTTCGCCAGGGCGTCACCTTCCACGATGGCTCGTCCTTCTCCGCCGATGATGTGGTGTTCACCTTCAATTACGTCCTCGATCCCGACTCCAAGGTCGTCACCAAGCAGAACGTCGAATGGATGAAAAGCGCCGAGAAGCTGGGTGATTACAAGGTCCGCATCCATCTGAAGAAGCCCTTTCCGGCGGCTCTCGAATATCTGGCCGGTCCGCTGCCCATCTATCCCGCCGCTTATTTCAAGAAGGTCGGTCTCGACGGATTTGCCAAGGCGCCGATCGGAACCGGACCCTATCGGGTGGTGACGGTGGAAAACGGCAAGGGCGTCAAGATGGTGAAGTCGCCCACCTATTGGAAAGGCAGCCCCATCGGTCAGCCCACCATCGGCAAGATCGAATTCCTCGTCATTCCCGATGGCGAAACGCGTCTGGCCGAGTTGATGACCGGCGGAATCGATTGGATCTGGCGTGTCCAGGCCGATCAGGCCAAGCAATTGGCCGATGTTCCCAATGTGAGCGTACTGTCGGCCGAGACCATGCGTGTCGGCTTCCTGCAATTCAACAACACCGGCACCAGCGCCGCCGACCAGCCCCTGCATAATCCCCTGGTCCGTCAGGCCATCAGCTATGCCATCGATCGCAAAACCATGGTCGACAGCCTGGTCAGAGGCGGCTCCCGCGTGATGAATTCCGCCTGCTTCATCGATCAGTTCGGCTGTACCGACCAAGGCGTTCCGCATTACGATTACAATCCGGAAAAGGCCAAGAAATTGCTGGCCGAGGCGGGTTATCCCAACGGTTTCGAGACCCAGATTTACGCCTATCGCGAACGGGAATACGCCGAGGCGGTGGTCGGTTATCTGCGTGCCGTCGGTATCCGCGCCAATCTCAACTACATGAAGTACGATACCGTCCGCGAATTGAGCCGGGCCGGCAAGGTGCCGATCTACTTTCAAACCTGGGGCTCGTTCTCGATTTCCGACGCCTCGGCCTTCCTGGGCGCCTGGTTCAAGGGGGGCGACGATGATCTGAGCAAGGATCAGGAGGTCACCAAGCTCCTCGATGTCGCCGATACCTCGACCGTTCCCGAGACCCGCAAGAAGTCCTATGCGGAAGCCCTGAAAAGGATTGGTGAGCAGGCTTACGTTTTGCCGATGTTCTCCTATTCGGCCAATTACGCCTTCACCTCGGATCTCGATTTCACCGCCCAACCCGATGAACTGCCGCGGTTTTATTCCGCTCATTGGAAATAGTCCTCGCCAACTCGGGAGAATAGCGATGCTCGCATTCGGTATAAGGCGGCTGACCATTTCACTTTGCGTCGCCCTGACGGTTTCGATCGTCGCCTTCTTCTTGCTGCACATGTCCGGGGATATCGCGCAAGCCATCGCCGGAACGGACGCGACGCCCGAGCAGGTATCGCAGATCCGCGTCCAATTCGGCCTCGACCGTCCCCTGGTCGAGCAATATCTGAACTGGGCCTGGGGCGTGCTCCGCTTCGATTTCGGCACGTCCTTCTATTTCCGGGACCAGGTCACCACGCTGATCGCCCAGCGCCTGCCGGTCACGCTGGCGCTGGGCGGCATCTCCCTTCTGCTGGCCCTGATCATCTCGGTTCCACTCGGTGTGCTTGCGGCGGTCAAGCAGGGCGGCTGGATCGATCGCGCGGCGCTGATGTTCTGCGTGTTGGGACAGGCGCTTCCCACCTTCTGGCTGGGGCTGTCCCTGATCATCGTCTTCTCGGTGACCTTGCGCTGGTTGCCCGTTTCGGGGAGCGGCACCTGGGCCCATTTCGTCCTGCCGTCGGTGGCTCTCGGCTGGTACGCGATTCCGGCGGTGATGCGGCTGACCCGCAACGGCATGCTCGACGTGTTGGCCTCCGACTATATCCGCACCGCCCGGGCCAAGGGCCTGCGCATGCCCACGGTGCTGTTCAAGCACGCCTTGCGCAACGCGATGATCCCGGTGGTCGCCCTGGCCGCCGTGCAATTCGGTTTCATGCTGGGCGGCTCCATCGTCGTCGAGGCCGTCTTCTCGATGGAGGGGCTCGGCCAGCTGGCCTGGCAATCCATCGCTCGCCAGGATTTCCCGGTGGTGCAGGCGATCGTGCTGGTTCTCGCCGTCCTCTATATCGGGCTGACCCTGCTGGCCGACATTCTCAACGCCATTCTTGACCCGAGGATCCGCATCGCATGACCGCGCAATCTCCATCGATGCAAGCCGTCCTGCCGTCACGGCGCGCGCGCTTCGACAAATTCCGCCGCCGGGCCGCGACCAACCCCAGTTTCATGGCGGGTCTCGTCGTTTTGGTCGTGATCGCCGGCCTGGCGCTGATGGCGCCGCTGCTGGGACTGCACGACCCTTACGCCCAGGACCTTTCCAGGCGCCTGATCCCGCCGATCTGGCATGCCAAGGGAACCTGGGAGCATGTCCTCGGAACCGACAAGCTGGGACGCGATTATCTCAGCCGCCTGATCTGGGGGGGGCGGATTTCGCTGCTGCTGGGCATTTCCACCGTCATTATTTCCGGAGTGATCGGCACCGGTCTCGGAGTCGCCGCCGGCTTTTTCGGTGGACGGGTCGATGCCGTGGTCAGCTATGTGGTCACCACGCGCCTGGCCCTGCCGGTGGTTCTGGTGGCGTTGGCCGGCGCCGCCCTGGTCGGGGGATCGCTCTCGATGGTGATCCTGGTTCTCGGCCTGCTGCTGTGGGATCGCTTCGCCGTGGTGGCGCGGACGGCCACCATGCAGGTGGCCCGCGCCGATTATGTCGCGGCGGCCCAAGCCATCGGCTGTTCGACCAGCCGTATCGTCTTCTCGGAAATCCTGCCCAACATCCTCAACCCGCTGATCGTCGTCGCCACCCTGGAAATGGCCCATGCCATTCTCCTTGAAGCCGCCTTGTCTTTCCTCGGCTTGGGCGTCCAGCCGCCGCTGCCGTCCTGGGGCCTGATGATTTCCGAGGGCAAGCAATACATGTTCTTCAGTCCCTGGGTCATCACCGTCCCGGGTGTGGCCCTGGTGATCCTGGTTCTGGCCATCAACCTGCTGGGCGACGGTCTGCGCGACGTCACCGCGCCCGAGCGGAGGAACTGATCATGGCTCTGCTCGAAATTCAAAATCTCACCATCGACATTCCGACCTCCGGCGGTCTGCTGCATGCCGTGCGCGGGGTGTCCCTCTCACTGGAGCGGGGCAAGACCCTGGCCATCGTCGGCGAGAGCGGTTCCGGAAAATCCTTGAGTTCCCTTGCTTTGATGGATCTTCTGCCCCGCCGGGCGGTGAGGCGGGCCGATGCCCTGCGCTTCAACGGCGTCGACCTGATGTGCGCGACGGAACGCCAGAAACAGGATCTGCGCGGAAACCGCATGGCGATGATCTTCCAGGAGCCGATGACCTCGCTCAATCCGGCTTTCACCATCGGTGACCAACTTTGCGAAGTTCTGCTCCGCCATCGAAAGGTATCCCGGACCGAAGCCCGCGATCGTGCCGTCATGCTCCTCGAAAAAGCCGGGATCACCTCGGCGGGCACCCGTCTTGGCCAATATCCCCATCAATTGTCCGGCGGCTTGCGCCAAAGAGTGATGATTTCCATGGCGTTGATGTGCGAACCCGACCTGATCATCGCCGATGAACCGACGACCGCACTCGACGTCACCATCCAGGCCCAGATTTTACGGGTCCTGCGAGATCTGCAGAGCGAATTCGGCATGGCGATGATTCTCATCACCCACGATCTCGGCGTGGTTGCCCGCATCGCCGACGACGTCGGCGTCATGTATGCCGGCAGGCTGGTGGAAACCGGGCCGGCGGCGAAGGTCTTCACGACCCCCGGACATCCTTATACCCGGGGGCTAATGGACTGCATTCCGACGCCCGGACGCACCAAGCCGGGCGAGCGGCTGGGCGCCATCCCCGGCCAGGTTCCCAATCTGGTCGAGGAGCTTCGCGGTTGCGCCTTCCGTGAACGCTGCGGACAAAGCCGGTCGGCCTGTGGCGAATCCTTTCCCGATCTTTGGCTGGCCGACGATCACCGGGTGGCGTGCCTGTCCGGACAGTCGGCGGAGAATGCGGCATGAGCGAAACCGTTCTCGAACTGAGCGGGGTCTGCAAGACCTATCCCATCTCGCAGGGCATGTTCCGTCCGAAGGCGACCCTGACCGCGGTCAATGGGGTATCGCTGAAGGTCGAGCGGGGAGAGGTGTTCGCCCTGGTCGGCGAAAGCGGATCGGGGAAATCGACCATCGCCCGCATGCTGCTGGGGCTGACCCCGCCGTCCGCCGGAGAAATCCTGATCAGCGGCGTGCCGATCGCCAAGACCAACCGCAGGAAGGTGGCGCGGCGGATCCAGCCGGTTTTTCAGGATCCTTATTCCTCGCTCAATCCCCGCAAAACCATCGCCGACCTGATCGCCTTGCCCCTGGTCGTCCATAAAATCGGCGACCATGCCGAACGGCAATCCAGGATCAGCCATATGCTCGATGTGGTGGGGCTGCCGAAACGGCTGATCGACGCCACGCCCGATCAGCTCTCCGGCGGTCAGCGCCAACGCGTCGCCATCGCCCGCGCCCTGGTCATGCGTCCCGAGGTGCTGATCTGCGACGAACCGACCTCGGCCCTCGACGTGTCGGTGCAGGCGCAAATTCTCAACCTGCTGCTCGATCTCAAGAACGAATTCGGCCTGACCTACTTCTTCATCAGCCACAATCTCGCGGTGATCGAGCATATCGCCGACCGGGTGGCGGTGATGTATCTCGGCCGGGTGGTGGAGGAACGCCGCCGCGCAGGCCTGTTCGAGGATGCCTGCCACCCCTATACCCAGGCCCTGCTCGAGTCCGTCCTCACTCCCGACCCGTCGCTCGGTCTTCCCGAGAACGGATTGGGGGGCAGCTTTCCCAATCCGATCTCGCCGCCGTCGGGCTGCGCCTTTCATCCCCGATGCGCGCGGGCGGAGTCCCGCTGCAAGGTCGATTCCCCGCCGCCGCGGGAAATCGCCGACGGCTTCGCCTCCTGTCTTCTCCTTAATCGTTAGGTCGAAATCACGCCATGACCCGCCAAGACGCCATTGCCATCGCCGCCGCCTATCACGCCTCCGGCGAGTTTCTCGCCGATCTTTCCCGGCGCGTCGCCTTCCGCACCGAAAGCCAGGAGGCTGACCGCATCGCCATTTTGCGCAGTTATCTCGACGAGGAACTGATCCCCACGACCACCGCCCTGGGGTTTACCTCGCGCGTCATCGACAATCCGGTGGCCGGCTTTGGTCCCTTTCTCATCGCCGAACGCAAGGAGGACGCCGCCCTGCCGACCGTGCTCATCTATGGACATGGCGATGTGGTGCGGGGCGATGAGCGTCATTGGCGGGAAGGCTGCGCCCCCTGGACCCTTACCGTCGAGGGGGACCGCTGGTACGGTCGCGGCACCGCCGACAACAAAGGGCAGCACAGCGTCAATCTCGGCGCCCTGGCCTCGGTGCTGAAGGCCCGCCAGGGACGGCTGGGATTCAACGTCAAGCTCCTCATCGAAATGGGCGAGGAGGCGGGATCGCCGGGATTGAAGGCCCTGGCCAAGGCCGAGAAAACCGCCCTGGCCGCAGATGTGCTGATCGCCTCGGACGGACCGCGCCTCAGCGCCGAGCGGCCGACCGTCTTTCTGGGTTCGCGCGGCATGATCAACTTCGACCTCGTCGCCGATCTGCGCGAGGGTGGCCATCATTCCGGCAACTGGGGCGGGTTGCTGGCCAATCCGGGAACCATTCTGGCCAACGCCATCGCCTCGCTGGTCGATCAGCGCGGTCGCATCCTGGTCGACGACCTGCGTCCGCCGGCAATCCCCGAAACGGTTCGCAAGGCCTTGACCGATATTCGCGTCGGCGGCGGACCGAACGATCCGGAGATCGACGCCGGATGGGGTGAGCCCGGCCTGACGCCGGAGGAACGGGTTTTCGCCTGGAACAGCCTGGAAGTGCTTGCGTTCGAGACGGGAAATCCGCGCGCGCCGGGCAATGCCGTGCCGCCGGTCGCCAAGGCGACCCTGCAGTTGCGTTTCGTCGTCGGAACCAATGGGGCAGGGGTGATCGATGCCGTCCGGCGCCATCTCGACGCCCATGGCTTCCAATGCGTCGCCGTTACGGTGGCCAGCGCCGAAACCTTCGCAGCCACCCGTCTCGATCCGGCTGATCCCTGGGTCGATTGGGCGCTTGTCTCGATCGCCGCGAGCACCGGCAAGAAGCCGGCCCTGCTTCCCAACCTCGGTGGTTCTCTGCCCAACGACGTGTTCGCCGAAATCCTTGGCTTGCCGACCATCTGGATTCCCCACTCCTATCCGGCCTGCTCGCAGCACGCGCCGAACGAGCACATGCTGGGATCCGTCGCCGAGGAGGCTCTGCGGATCATGGCCGGGATCTTTTGGGATCTCGGCGAGGACGGCAGCGCCATCATCCGGTCGCGTCAGCCATGACGCCGGCCCCGACGATGATTCCCGCCGAGGCCCATCATTGGCTGTCCGCCCGCGCCGGCGAGATGGAGGATTTTCTGCGTCGCCTCGTCGAGATCGATTCCAACAGCCATGACAAGGTCGGCGTCGATGCGGTTGGCGCCGCGCTCGCCGCCATGCTGGAAGCGGACGGAATCACCGTGCAACGGATTGGCAACGACACCTATGGCGACGTGCTGCGCGCGGAAATTCCGGGGCAGGGAGCGCCCGTGCTGCTGCTCGGCCATCGCGATACGGTTTTTCCCAAGGGAACGGTATCGGGGCGGGGTTATTCGCGGGACGGCGACATCGCCTATGGTCCAGGGGTCGCCGATATGAAGGGGGGCCTGGTGGTCAGCGCCTTCGTCATGCGGGCCTTGAAGGCAGCGGGCGGTACGGGCTTTCCCGTCGTCGCCCTGTTCACCGCCGACGAGGAGATCGGCTCGCCCTCGGGGCGCGCCGTGATCGAAGCCCAGGCCAAGGGCGCGCGCGCCGCCTTCAATACCGAGCCCGGACGGGTCAGCGGCAATGTCGTCACCTCCCGCAAGGGCGGGCTCACCCTCAACCTCATCGCCGAAGGGCGGGCAGCCCATTCCGGGGTCAACCACGCCGATGGCGCCAGCGCGATCGGCGCCCTGGCCGCCAAGATCGTCAAACTGCATGCCCTGACCGATTACCAGAGCGGCATCACCACCAACGTCGGGGTGATCCATGGCGGGCATGCCCATAACATCGTGGCCGATCATGCCGAGGCGGAACTGGACATCCGCTTCATCGCGCTCGCCCAACTCGATGACCTGCTGCCCAGGATCGAAGCCATCCTGGCGGCGCCGGATGTTCCCGATACCAGGGTCAGCTCGGTGCACGGCGCCCAGTTCATGCCGTTGGAGGAGCGCCACAGCGCCGAGCTTTTCGAACGCTACCGGCAGGCCGCCGCGGTGGTGGGCTTCGCCGTCGATGGGGAATTCACCGGCGGCTGTGCCGATTCCGGCTTCACCGCCTCGCTCGGCGTCCCGTCGCTTTGCGGATTGGGGCCGGTCGGCGGCAAGGCTCATACGGACCGCGAGTTCTGCCGGCTCGACACCCTGCTGCCACGGGCCCAGGCGCTGGCCTTGAGTATCGCGACGCTTCCGGTCTGATACCAACTCTCGGTGATCGGAAGCGATCACCGATCCCTCAAGCGCCGGGCGGGCGCATCCGCGCCCTTGGCTTACGCGCCAACGCCCTGTGCGCTTCGCGCACATTCCCGATAATTGCCGGCAAGGCCGGCGGGAAAGCGCAATTCGAAACGGATCAGGTCCGGTTCCCGGCAGGCGACCCCGGCCGTGCCGCCATGCAGGGTCATGATCGTCTTGACGATGGCCAGACCCAGGCCGTTGGATTCGGTGGGGCGGCTGCGCGCCGCGTCCCCGCGGTAAAATCGGTCGAACAGGCGGTCCCGCTGATCGTCCGGGATGGGCACGCCCCTGTTCTCGACGATGATGCTGGCGCCGCAGGCGTCCTGCCGGCCGATCAGTCGCACCGTGGTTCCCTCCCGTCCATAGCGGACCGCGTTGATCACCAGATTGTTGACGGCCCGCTGACAAAGCTGCGGATTGGCCCAGGCCGCGCCCGCCGCGCTGACTTCGAAACGCATACTCCGCTCGTCGGCCAGGCCATCGAAATAGTCGGCGATTTTTCTCAGCTCGGCGTCGAGATCGATCGGGGAACGTTCGATCTCCCGCTCGGTATGTTCGATCCGCGCCAGGAACAGGATGTTCTCGGTGATGGCGCGCAGGCGCCCGAACTCCTCCAGATTGGATGCCAGGACGTCCCGGTACTCGGCGGGCTGGCGGGGCTGGCCGAGCGTGACCTGGGTCTGTCCGATCAGGGCGCCGAGAGGGGTGCGGATCTCGTGCGCCAGGTCGGCGGAAAATTGGTTGAGGCGCTGGTAGCCGGCGGCGATGCGCTCCAGCATGGCGTTGAAGGCGCCCGTCATCGCGCGCAGCTCCGACGGCAGCCTCGTTTCATCGAAGCGGACCGCGAGGGTGATCGGATTGATCTCTCCGGCCCGGGCGGCAAGACGCCCGAGCGGGCGGAGACCGCCCCGCAGCAACAGGAAGGCCAGCAACGCCGAAACCAGCATGCCGCCGAGCGTGGCCAGGATCACCCGCTCGCCATAGGCCTCGAGCATTCCGATCTCGCGGTACATCGGATGGCCGGCGATCACGGTGATCGGTTCGCCTCCGGCGGCGGTCCGGGTGACGGCGGCAACCCAATGGACCGGTACGCCGTCCGGCGGGCTGGTCCGGGTCACGTCGGCCATCCCGGTGATCCGGCCGAACGGTGTCGCCGCCAGCTCGGGGACGGGGAGACCGGCGGGATTGACCCGGATGAAAGGAGCATCCCCGGCGCGCTGGAACAGCAGCACGTCGCGTTCGGCGCCCAGCATGGATTCGAACAATACCGGGCGTCCGGCGAAATCGGCGATCGACGGCATGTCCGCCACCACTCTCCTGAAATGCTCGACCCGGGCAACCAGCAGCCGATCGGTGTTCTCCTCAATGGAGCGCCTGGCCGACTGGAAAAGATAGCCGCCCAGCGAACCGGTGATCAGGCAGGCCGCGAGGCCGGACAGCAGGGCCGTCCGGGTGATCAGCGAGGCGGGCCACCGCCGGCTCACGGTTCCTCGCCGAAGGTGTAGCCGATGCCCCGCACGCTGTGGATCAGCTTGCGCTCGAACGGCTGGTCGATTTTGGCGCGCAGCCGCTTGATCGCCACGTCGACCACGTTGGTGTCGCTGTCGAAGTTCATGTGCCAGACCTCCGAGGCGATCTGCGTCCGCGACAGCACGCTACCCCGGCCCTTGACCAGCAGGCGCAGCAAAAGGAACTCCTTGTTGGTGAGCGCGATCTCGACACCGTCGCGGGTGACCTTGCGATGCAATACGTCGAGCCGCAAGTCGCCGAATTCGAACAGATCGGGCTCGGTGGCGACACCGCGGCGCAGCAGTGTCCTGATCCGGAGCAGCAGCTCGGTGAAGGAGAAGGGCTTCACCAGATAATCGTCGGCCCCCAGTTCGAGGCCGTGAATGCGGTCGTCGAGTTGATCCCGCGCCGTCAGAAAGATCACCCGGACATCCCGGCGTTCACGCAAGGCCCGCATGATCCGCCAGCCGTCGATGCCGGGCAGCATGACGTCCAGGATCACCAGATCATAGGGGCGCTCCAGGGCCATGCGCAGGCCGTCGGTGCCGGTCCGCGCCAGGTCGACCCCATAGCCGCCTTCCTTCAGCCCCTTGCGCAGATAGTCGCCGGTCTTGGGATCGTCTTCGATGACAAGAATGCTCATTTTTTCTTTTTACCATGGCAAGGATGCCAGGCGTCCCTGAATGACATTTTTGTAATTGTAAAGTTGGTATGGCGAAAATCGCCGGTGCGTATAGTCGTGTTTATTCTATAACTTCTTCAGGGATCGCATCATGCCGTCCATTCCGTTCCGTCTTTCTCGCTCGTGGCTGGCCCCGGTTATCTTGGCGGGCACGCTGGCCGTCGGCATCGGCGCCGCCGGGGCCCAGGACGCGCCGCCGGTCGCCGTGCGCGGCACCATCACAACGGTTGGTGCCGACATCTTGAAAATCAAGACCAATCGCGGGACCGACATCGACGTCAAACTCGACGGCGCTACCGGCGTGCGCGGCGTCGCCCTGGCCAATATCGCGGAGATTCAACCCGGCCGCTATATCGGCACGGCGGCCGTACCGCAGCCGGACGGCACCTTGAAGGCGCTTGAGGTCCACATTTTTCCGCCGGAAATGGCCGGGACCGGCGACGGCCACCGCCCATGGGACCTGACGCCCAACAGTTCCATGACCAATGGTGCCGTCGGGGATCTGGTGGTCGCCAACGGGCGGACGATCACCGTCAAGTACAAGCAGGGCGAAAAGAAGGTGGTGGTTCCGGACGACGTGCCGATCGTCGATCTCGAACCGGGCGACCGCTCCCTGCTGGCAGCGGGAACCCATGTGGTGCTGTTCGCTCGGAAGGATGGCGACGGGGCGCTGACCGCCCTGTTCATCTCGGCCGGCCGGAATGGCGTCACCCCGCCGATGTGAGGGAAGGGGAACGCCATGCCGGTCCATCCCTTGCCCATCCGCGTTTTTCACTGGCTCAATGCGTTCGCCATGACCTGCATGGCGACGAGCGGATGGGCGATCTACAACGCCTCGCCCCTGTTCGGGTTCACTTTCCCGGCCTGGGCCACGTTGGGCGGATGGCTGGGCGGGGCGGTCGCCTGGCATTTCGCGGCGATGTGGCTGCTGGCCGGCAACGGCCTTTTCTATCTGGCCTATGGACTGGCCAGCGGCCACTTCCGCAGGCGGTTCCTGCCGTTAAGCCCTTCCGGGATCATGACCGACCTGCTGGCCGCCCTAAAATTCCGCCTGCCGCACGAGGCCGGAACCTATAACGCGGTGCAGCGCCTGCTTTACATCCTGGTGCTGCTTCTGGGCGTCCTGGCCGTCGCCTCCGGTCTCGCCATCTGGAAGCCCGTGCAATTGTGGTGGCTCAGCGCCGCGTTCGGCGATTTCGCCACGGCGCGTTATGTGCATTTCCTGGCGATGGCCGGCATCGTGGGCTTCGTCGCCGTTCATCTGATACTCGTCGTCCTGGTGCCGCGCTCCCTGCTGCCGATGCTGACCGGCCGGCACTCATCATCCCATGAGGTTTCATCATGACAACGCCGCGTCGCCGGTCGCAGCAGGATCTCTCGGTCCATAAAAGACAGGTGGAGAACCTGCAGCGGCGCCTGCTGCTCAAGGAAATGCTGTCGCTGGGCGCGCTCGGCATGCTGGCGGGGTGCGACCTGCAGGACGGCGACGCCGTCGACAAGGTCTTATGGACCATGTCGCGCTGGAACGACCGGGTGCAGGCCAAACTGTTCAGCCGCACCCGTCTGGCGCCGACCTACGAGGCCAGCCGGATCACCCGGCCGTTTCCCTTCAACGCCTTCTATCCGGAATACGACGCCCCGGACATAGATGGGGCAGCCTTCAGGCTTCAGTTGTCGGGCAAGATCGATGACAAGCGCGCCTGGACGCTAGCCGATCTGCGCGCGCTGCCGCAAAGCGGGCAGATCACCCGGCATATCTGCATCGAGGGATGGAGCGCCATCGGTGAATGGCGGGGCGTCGCCTTCCGCACCTTCCTGGAACGCATCGGCGCCGACATGACGGCGCGTTACGTCGGGTTCAAATGCGCCGACAAATACTATTCCAGCCTGGACATGGAAACGGCGATGCATCCGCAGACCCTGCTGGCCCTCGATTTCGGCGCCGATCCGTTGCCGGCCGAATACGGCTTTCCGCTGAAGCTGCGCGTGCCAACCAAGCTCGGGTTCAAGAACCCCAAGCATATCGCCGAGATCTTCGTCACCAACGACTATCCCGGCGGATATTGGGAGGACCAGGGCTACAACTGGTTCAGCGGCGTGTGAGGAAGCCCGCCTGTTATACCAAGTCTCGATGAGGATGACTCATCGAGACTTGGTATTAAGCCTCTCCGACCCGTTCGATCCGACCCATGAACAGCAGGAACACCAGGGCGGCCACGATGCAATGGGCGCCGACGAAGACCAATCCGACATTATAGTCGCCGGTAACCGCGACGATGTAACCGAAGACGATGGGGGTGACGATGCCGGCGATATTGCCGACGCAATTGAAGATCGAACCGGCCAGTCCGATCGCGTCCTTCGGCGCGGTGTCGCTGACCACCGCCCAGGTTCCGGCGCCGGCGGCGATACCCTTGCCGTAAAAGGCGAAGGACATCAAGGAGATCACCAGGACATCGCTGTCGGCGACCGAGGCGATGATCAGGCTGGATGCCATCAGCATGCCGACGATGTAAGGAGCCTTGCGGGCCCAGGACAGCGACCAGCCGATACGGATCAGGTAATCGGAAATGATGCCGCCCGAGATCCCGCCGGCGAATCCGAACAGGGACGGCGCCAGGGTGGCGAAGCCCGCCTGCATGATGTTCATCCCCCGCGCATGCACCAGATAGACGGGAAACCAGGTGATGAAGAAATAGCTGAGAGCGATGGTGCAGTATTGCCCGATATAGGCGCACCACAGCATGCGGTTGGTCAGCAGGCTGTTGACGATATGTCCCGACAGGCGGGATTTGGCCGTGCGCTCCTTCACCTCGTCGATATCGACCAGGGCGCCGCCGGCGACGATGTGAGCGAGCTCGGTCTTGGAAATGCCGGGGTGACGCCGCGGCTCATGCATGCAGAAAAGCCACAGGATCGCCGCCAGGAAACCGGCCGAGCCCAAGACGAAGAACGGCCAGGGCCAGCCGAAACGGGAGACCAGCCAGCCGGAAAGCGGCGAGAAAAGTCCCACGGCGAAATATTGGGCCGAGGCGAACAGCGAAGAGGCGCGGCCCCGTTCCGATTTCGGAAACCACATGGCGGTCACCCGGGCGTTGGCCGGAAAACTGGGGGCTTCGATCAGGCCCAGGACGAAGCGTAAGCCGAACAGGAGCACGACCGTGCCCATGACATTGGCGGCGAAGGCGCCGACGAACCCTTGGACGAATGTCGCCAGCGACCACAGAACCAGGGTCCAGCCATAGACCCTTTTGGTACCGAAACGATCGAGGATCAGGCCGCCCGGCAGTTGCCCCAGGACATAGGCCCAGCTGAAGGCGGACATGATGTAGCCCAACTGGACGACGGACAGCCCGAACTCGCTCTTGATGCCGGGCGCGGCAACCGAAAGGATCGACCGGTCGGCGTAGGCGATGGTCGAAAGAAGAAGGATCAGCATCAGGATCCAGAAACGGGTTTTTGTTTTCTTGTCAGTTACTTGTCCGGTCGTCGGGGCCTCTTCCTCTGACATGGCGGGAGTCCTTCATCCTGGGTTCGTTTCCTTGCCGATTTTTATTTTTCAGACGGGATTGATCGGCGGTTTTCCCGAAAGTACGGCGGCGATGTTGTCGAGCGCGGCAAAGCCCATGGCATCGCGGGTTTCCTCCGTCGCGCTGGCCACGTGGGGGGTCAGGAAGACATTGGGGAGTTCTGCCAGTCTTCCGTTGCGCGTGGGCTCCTCGCGGAACACATCGAGCCCGGCGGCGTAAAGCTGTCCGGATGTCAGGGCATCGATCAGCGCATCCTCGTCGACCAGGGATCCCCTGGCGGTATTGACGAATACCGCCCCTTTCGGCAGCAGGGCGAACATCTCGCGGGTCATCAGGGTTCCCGATCCGCCGGGCAGGTGCAGGGAAAGGATGTCGCAACGGGGGAGCATATGCCTCAGGTCGGCCTCGAACTCGGCGCCCTGTTCCAGCTCAGCCGGCAATCGCGAGCGGTTGTGATAAATGATCCGCATGTCGAAGGCGCGGGCCCGCTTGGCCACCGCGCGCCCGATGCGGCCCATTCCGACGATGCCGAGCGTCCGTCCATGAACCCGTTTGCCGAGCATGTCGGGCATGCCGAGACGGTTCGGCCAGCCCGAGCGCAGGTAGCGTTCGTATTCGGAGGCGCGGCGGCAGGCCGCGAGGATCAGCATGACGGCGAAATCCGCCGTGCAGTCGCTGAGCACGTCGGGGGCATTGGTCACCACGATGCCGCGGGCCCGGGCCGCTTCGACGTCCATATGTTCGAATCCGGCGCTGGGATTGGCAATGATCCGCACGGAGTCGGGAAGCTTGGCGATGTCGGCGGCGGTCAATGCCGCCTTGTGCCCAATCAACACCGCCTGGGCGCGATGGTCTCGCATGGCGGCGATGACCTCCGCCGCGTTCAGGTCGTGATCGGCGAGAACCGTGTCGAAGTCGCGGCGGGCCCGTTCGGCCACCGCGAGGGGAACCCGTCTGGCGACCACAAGGCGCCGGACGTCAGACTCCGGATGCATCTTTCCTCAGACCTTTCCTGTTCGGTGCGCGAATCCGTCCCGTTGACCGGGGAACGCCATGCGCCGGTTGCAAAATAGTTGAGCCAGGAAGGCGAGAATGAGCTATATGGAATATAACGATCAATCTCGATTCATATAATCAACATGACGCACTGGCTTACCCAGGACGAAGCGACAAAGACCCTCGGGGTGAGGGCTCAGACCCTCTATTCCTATGTCAGCCGAGGCCGGATCGAAGTCTGTCCGGATCCGACGGACGCCAGGCGCAGTCTCTATCGGGCCGACGATATCGATGATCTGATCAAGCGGCGGGAACGGCGGAGAAAGCCGTCGGTGCTGGCCGCCAGCACCATGTCCTGGGGCGAACCCAGCATCACCACGACGATTTCCACCATTGCCAAGGGACGCCTTTATTACCGGGGAAGGGATGCCGTGGCGCAATCCGCCGCCGGTACCATGGAGGAGACGGCGGGGTTGCTGTGGGGGATGGCCTCGCCGCCCGATTTTCCATCCGTTTCCGTCAATACATCGCCCGGGGAGACGCCGCGCGAACGGGCGTTTCGCGTACTGGGGCGGGCCGCGGCCTCGGGTATGCCTTCCCAGGGGCGGGCGGGCGCCGTGCTGTACGATGAGGGCGCCGCCCTCATCGGCCTTCTGGCTTCCGCCTTCGGTGACCTGCCGAAAGGGCGGGATCCGTTGCACCGGCGGCTGACGCGGGCCTGGAACGGGAACGAGGCGGCGGCCGATGTCATCCGCCGGGCGCTGGTCCTGCTTGCCGACCAGGAATTGACGTCGTCGGCTTTTGCCGCCCGTGTCGCCGCGTCCACCGGCGCCCCGCTGGCGGCCGCCATGTTGGCCGGTCTGGCGACCCTGTGCGGCCCCTTGCACGGGGATATGACGGTGCGGGTGAGCAGTCTTTTCGAAGAGGTGGCGAGGACCGGCGCCGATCAGACCCTGCGCCGCCACATTTCCTCAGGCCTGCCCATTCCAGGGTTCGGCCATCACCTGTATCCCGATGGGGATCCTCGCGCCGTGGCGCTGCTGGACGCCTTCACGCCTCCTGCCGACGTCACCGAGATGGTCGAGAAGGTGGCGGCGCTGACCGGATTGCGCCCCACCATCGACGTAGCCCTGGCGGCCTTGGTGATCCGCTTCGACCTGCCTTCCGATGCCGCTTTTTCCCTGTTCGCCGTCGGCCGCGCCGTCGGCTGGTTGGCTCACAGCGTCGAACAGGGGGAAACGGGCAGCCTGATCCGTCCCAGGGCCCGTTACGCCGGCCCGCCCGTCACGGCAATCGGCTAAGGACTTGGGACGAAATAATCACGTCCCCGTCCTAAGAGCCCGAGCGGCGCCTCTCGCCCGCCGAAGCCGGAGGCGCAGGCGTCCTATAAACCTTAGGCTCTGGAGCGATTATTTCGCCTCAGAGCTTAAGGGCATCAGCCGCCATGGCCGGAATCCGCTCCGGCCATGGCGAAGAGAGAAGAGGGAGCCTCAGCCGTTACGGAAGGCGTAGCTGTAACCGTTGAGCGCCGGGGCGCCGCCCAGGTGGGCATAGAGGATCTTCGAACCCTTGGGGAAGTATCCCTTTTTCACCAGATCCATCATGCCCTGCATGGATTTCCCTTCATAGACGGGATCGGTGATCATGCCCTCGAGGCGGCCGCACAGGCGAATCGCCTCCTTGGTCTCGTTGGAGGGAACGCCGTAGGCCGGATAGGCATAGTCTTCGACCAGCACCAGGTCGTCATCGGTGAGTTCGCGGCCCAGTTCGACAAGATCGGCGGTCCGCCGGGCGATCTCCATCACCTGGGCGCGGGTCTGAGCGGGCGTGCCCGAGGCGTCGATGCCGATCACCTTGTTGGCCCGGCCGTCCTTGGCGAAGCCGACCAGCATGCCGGCGTGGGTCGAACCGGTCACCGTGCAGACGACGATATAATCGAAGGCGAAGCCCTGCTCGGCCTCCTGGGCGCGGACTTCCTCGGCGAAGCCGACATAGCCGAGACCGCCGTATTTATGCACCGAGGCGCCGGCCGGAATGGGGTAGGGCTTACCGCCCTTGGCCTTAACGTCCTCGATGGCGTTTTCCCAGCTCTCGCGGATGCCGATGTCGAAACCTTCGTCGACCAACTGCACATCGGCGCCCATGACGCGGCTCAACAGGATATTGCCGACGCGGTCATAGACAGCATCCTCGTGGGGCACCCAGCTTTCCTGAACCAGACGGCATTTCATGCCGATTTTGGCGGCGACCGCGGCCACCATGCGGGTGTGATTGGACTGGACGCCGCCGATGGATACCAGCGTGTCGGCGCCGCAAGCGATGGCGTCCGGGACGATATATTCGAGCTTGCGCAGTTTATTGCCGCCGAAAGCGAGACCGGAATTACAGTCTTCGCGCTTGGCGTAGATTTCGACGTCGCCACCGAGATGTTCGCCGAGGCGCGACAGCTTCTCGATGGGCGTCGGTCCGAATGTCAGCGGATAGCGTTCAAATTTCTTAAGCATATCGGTTCCTTTTCGGTCCATCCGATGGGGGAGGAGAGAAACAACCGATAGCATCTAAATAATGAAATGTGCTTTCATATGTTGAAATATTTTTTTATATATATTTCATCCAATATGATATTAGTGTACATATATCTCAGATTTGGCGTAAAATATGGAAGAATCAACCACTCAGAATGAGACGGACAGAATCGACCAGAAAATCCTCCATCTGCTGCAGCAGAATGGACGTCTCAGCAATGCGGAACTGGCGGAAACGGTCAATATCAGCCCGGCGACCTGTTATCGTCGCACTCAACGGCTTTTCGAGAAGGGTTATATCGCGGGTGTCCGGGCGATCATTGCCCCACACAAGGTCGAGCGGGGGACATTGGTCATGGTCGGTGTCGTCCTCGATCGTTCGACACCGGAAAGTTTCGCCCAGTTCGAGCAGGCGGTGGCCGCGCTGCCCTTCGTCATCGACTGCCATCTGGTGGCCGGCGACTTCGATTACTTCCTGAAGATTCGCGTCGGCGACATGGCGGAGTTCAACGTCATCCACGGCAAAGACCTGATCGCCTTGCCCTGCGTACGCCAGACCCGGACCTTTTTCGTCATGAAGGAAGTGGTCGACAATGCGCCGCTGGATTTCTAAAGGGTGGCATTTTTCAGGGAGGCACACCTTACGATGCAGATCATCTCAATCCGCCATCTCGCCATTGCCGCCCTGTTCTCCATCGGATCACCGGTGCAGGCGGCCGACGAGCCGGTCTGGCCGGACAACTTTCTGACCCGGGTCGAGACCTTGGCGCTCATGCAAAGCCTTAACGCCGAGCTGCTGGCCAGCCGCAGCGCGACGCTGACCCTCGAGAAATGGTGTCGGGATCACCATCTGGCCGATCCCGCCAAGATCGTCGCGATCCTCAAGCGGGAAGGTGGGGGCGATAAGCCGCCTTCGGCGGAACAGCGGAAGCGGCTGCAGGTGGAGCCGGGCGAGCCGGTGAAGTACCGCCGGGTGCAGTTGTTGTGTGGCGAGCGTCTCTTATCGGAAGCCGACAATTGGTATGTGCCGGGCCGGCTGACCGCGGAGATGAATCGCCTGCTGGAGACCACGAATACCCCGTTCGGCAAGGCCGTGCTGGCGCTGGAGCCGACCCGCCAAACCTTCGCCGCTTCCCTGTTGTGGTCGCCCTTGCCGGGCGGTTGGGAATCCGCCGCCGTTTCCCAGGCGCCGCAGGCCGCTCCCTTGACGATTCCCGATGCCCTGTTCGAGCACCGGGCGGTCCTCTATACGCGAGACAAGGTGCCGTTCTCCGAAGTGGACGAGGTCTACCAGCGGCAGATTTTGGCCTTCCCGCCGCCACCCCAGTGACTTCAAGGGGCACGGCCTGGGGGAGCGTCAATGCCTCAAAGTCAGCCTGGAAAGAGCGTGCGAGGTGCCCCATGTGCTGTTACCATCGTTTTCACCCCACTTAATCCGCATGCGGCGAAACGTGTTGTTGCCGCCATTCGTACGACCGCACGGCGACTTCGGCGGTTCCCTTATCTCGGTCCATGAGGGTGAGGAGGGGACACGCGAATTGCTAGTGGTTAGGTATCCGTCGTATCTGTTGATTTACGATGTCGATTCAACAGCTTCTCTTGTCACTGTTTTGACCGTTTGGAAACGGTGGCTGCCTTAATATTGTTGGCTTATATTCGGAAAGCCCGTTACCAATACGCGGTAACGTTGATGACTATGTTACTGCATAACGAACGTTGATTCCAAAACTACCGTTCAGACCTTCTGAAGTCTCGCGCAGGCTGCGGGCGTTCAGATCGCCGTCGATTCTGATGACAATAGGCTCCATGGCGGAGACCTTTGTACCACAGGCCCTATGGGGTGGGTAACATCGACTTACCCCAGGTAACAGGGGTGCGGCCTCCGCCAAAGCCTTTTGAACCAGCGTTTTAGCCGGATCCAATTGTCGCATAATGTATATTATGACGAATAAGACTGGCAAGCGAAAAAATAATTCCCATTATATCAATGGCTTATGAAACTCCGTTCCCAGGCAGGAATCCGACGCATGCTAAACGACCTCGATAGTCTCCCTCCGGAATCTCTCCGCGATCTTGCGGCCTATCTGCGCAAACTTGCCGACCAAATCAGCAATCATGCTGATCTGATCGCCAGCAGCGCGAAAAGAGAGCGTCAGGCGAAGACTCAGAGAAGTGAAATCCGGGCGGCGGTTTTAGCGGCCGCCCAAAAGGTCATCGCGCTAATTGACGGAGGCATTCAAACGGATGACGCCTACGCCCAGGTTATGGCTGAAACCGCATATGCCAAGGAAGGTTTGCAAGCGGCCGTTGCCATGGTTCGACGGAAACACCGTGAAGAACGGGATATCGTGATCGCGTGGTTGTCACAGGCTGGCGTCCAGAATACCGCTATTGCAAAGATCGTAAACCTCCATCCGGTTAATGTGTCAAAACTAAAATCAAAATCACATAAATATCAAAGACGATAAAAAAACAAAAATATCACAATGGTCGCACATACCGCCCATATAGATATTGTAAGCGCGCAAACAAGGTTGCTCTCTTTATCATGTAGTAGCGCATTGTTTCCAATTTTTTCGCCGAATAACATTTCTATTTCTTGTGAATATGGGGAAATTGGAAGAAATTTTTCCATATTCAATATAATGTGGATCTGCTTCCGATAGGCTTTTGCCATATGAGAACTGCAATACGCCCACAAGGCACTCGCAATGGCCATAGAGGCAAGTATAAGTAAGATAATCTCTACGTATAGATTAAAATTAATTGATTTTCTAACTCCCCACAGGGACGCTATAGATAGTAGCTGTGCAGATATAATCCACAAATAGAATTTATGAACTTGAAATCGTCCATTTTTTTCATTTTCACTTTTTTGTATGAACAACTTATACTGTTCAAATTTATGGTCAGAAAATTTATCTCCATATTCGTCGGGAGTCATTTTCCCTCTCCATTCAAAGGCAAGTCGTTGTGCATGGTGCGAACCCGCTCGTTCCTCGCGGGACCCCGCACAAGGGGGCGCCGCCCCCTTCTTGACGGTCAAGGGTAAAGTCGCTCCGCTCCCCGCCGGTCCGTTGCGAAACACACGCAAAGCTAAGGTCGTGGACTCCCAAGCTTTGCGGCGTTTCGTACTCCCGGCGGCCCTTGACCTCGGATCCCCCGCCGCTCACGCGGCCCCGGGTTTCATGCCCGCATGAAACCAAATCAATTCTAGCAAAGGAGAAAGCATGACAACCGACGACAAGGACAAAATGCCATCTTCCCGCGAGATCTTCGAGGGCATGCGCAACATGTTGGATTGTTTCGCTATTTATAGCATGCGGCATGGGCCGGGCTTGACCGCCGAGGAAGCCGAATGCATCCGCCAGCTTCGCGTCATCCTCGACGCCCAACTCAAGGTCTCCGGTCATGCGTAGGGCTTGGCTCTTACCTCTGGCCATCGTCTGGCCCCTCGCCGCCCTTGCCGGTACTCCCGATCACCAGAAGATCGAACTGGACGGCGTGCGGGTTTCGGAAGTCGCACGGCTGGTTTATGGCGATGCCCTGCACACACCCTATCTGCTCGACCCCGCTGTGGTGGACGACAGCCGCGCGGTGTCGTTCCGCTGGGAGGGCAAGCCCTCGCAGTTGCATGCCTTCCTGGCCGACTTCTTCCATGCCCTCGGCTATGAGATCGAACGGCGCGGCACGCTCGATGTCGTCGCCAAGGCCAAGGAACCACCTGCGCCACCGGCAGCGGAGCGACAACCGTGGATCTATCGGCCCCGTTACCGTGATCCGGCCTATCTGTCCGAGCTGTTGCGTCCCATGTTCCCCGAAGCCATGCCCCGGCAGACGGCCACCACCGGGCAACCGGGCGCCCTGCCCGCCGCTGCCCTCTCGTCCGGGATCAGTTTTCCGGCGACACGGACCTTGAGCCAGACCAGCGCCGCCGATTTCTCGGCCCCGGCCGTCACCGCGACCAACCAACCGGTAGCCAAGGACGTCCTGGCGTTATGGGTAACGCAGGCCGAAAGGGCCAAGCTCGACGCCATCATTCCGCAGATCGACACGCCGGCCGGCGAAGTCGTGGTGCGCGGCGCCGTCTATGAGGTGCAGACCGACGAGAAGAACGGCTCGGCCATTTCCATGGTGACGGCCTTGCTGGGAAAGAAGCTCTCGCTGTCCTACAACGCCGGCAGCACGCCCCTGGACGGCTTCATCCAGTTGAAGACCTCGACCATCGACGCTGTGGTCAGCGCGCTTTCCAGTGACAGCCGGTTCAAGATCGTCAGCAGCCCGGTCTTGCGCATCGCCAGCGGACGCAACGGGCGGTTCAGCGTCGGCCAGGACGTGCCGGTCCTCGGTTCCGTCGCTTATCCGACCGGCGCCGGTCAGGCCGTGCAATCGGTCGAATACCGCTCTTCCGGCGTCATCTTTGACTTGAGCCCCGAGGTGCGCCAGGACGTGACCGAACTGGTGATCAATCAGCAGCTTTCCAATTTCGTGGCGACCGATACCGGGGTGAACAATTCGCCGACGCTGATCAAGCGCGAGGTGAGGACAGCGGTATCCCTGGGAAATGGGGATATCGTGCTACTCGGAGGGCTGGCCGAGAACAAGACCAGCGAGGCGTCAACCGGGCTGTCGTTCCTTCCGTCGTTTCTCAGGGCCAATACAGACGGAACGACCAAGACGGAAATTTTGTTGGTATTGCAGCTTCAGAGAATTTAGTCGTGCAATAACAACGCATCACTCATCACTCATCCATGGTCTTGGTAATTTTTTCTTACTAGATGATGCAATAATAATTGCTTGCGCTTCTAGTCCATGAGATTTATCACTATTACTTTTTCCCGGCTCAACTTTCCAAGTCATTCGATTTCTGTATCCACCGTCAACCTCGAAACTGGTAAGCCGACACCTCTTGTCCGCCGGGTTTTGAACGATAGCAACGTGGTTTGCTCGGATGCCACGTTGAATAATTAAACAAAATTCCCCCATATAAGGAAAGCCAGCAAGGTGATCGCAATCACCATATTCCTTGCCACAAATTGAACAGATCTGATGGTCCACAATTAATCCAGAACTAACAAATATCTGAGACGGGAATACAATTTTCTCTATCTGCTCAAGCCGTGCAGAATATTCGATAAGATGAGAAAATCCGCGATGAGCCCTAGTGCATTGACTCAAACAGAAGATACAACGGGCAGGCGCTGAAGTTTTGCAAGGATGACGTCGGCCGGCTTTGTCCAAACGAATGGCTTTGAATTTTTGTTGTGCTCG
>NZ_PIUM01000050.1 GCF_002845745.1 Telmatospirillum siberiense
GGGCGGGGCCATTCACCACATCGATGAGGCGGTTCATCGCACCTTCGTCGAGGCCGAACAAGGCGGCGAGCCCGAACCGGCGGGAGACCGACCGCAGGATATCGATCTTCGTCGGCAGCGTGGCGAGCGGTGACGCCGTTTGCGCCGGTGCCGCAGCGGCTGGCGGCGGTGGGACGGATGGCTGCGAACGGGATTCGTCCGGCGTGACGGGCGCGGCTTGTTCCTTGGGAAAAGCCAGTTCGGGGAAGGGCGTCTTGGCGGCCTTCACCAGCGCTTCGATCTCGGAGACCTCGCGATATTCGAGAATCTGCGAACCCAGTTGAGTGACCACCGAGACGGGAAGCGAGGCGTAATGCGGAATGAGGCTGACCTGCCAGTCGAACAGGAGATGGGACCGCATCGCCTGGTAGAGGGCGTCGGCCCGGCTATATTCACGGACGACGGGCCTCGCCGGCGGTGGCGGTTTGAAGGCGCCGAAAATCACCGCGAACAAGCCCGGGGTCTTGGCCTTTTGCGCCGCGGGCGCCTTGCGGATGATGACGAGGCGGGTCCGGAAGTGACGTTTGGCGACGGCACGCACGACAAGCGTGACAACCTGGCCCAGGGTCCGTCCGCAGCTCAGCATCTGTTCGTCGCTGGTGACGGGATGGGCGTCGGGGCCGATCATCAGGCCCTGGAACAGCTCCGGCTTGGTGCGGAACTCCCGGAAGCAGGTCGCCGCCACGGCGGGGCTGCTCATGATCCGCTCATAGGCATCGCGCCTGGTCCTTGCCCGCAAATCGGGGACCAGTTGGCGGAAAACATCGGTCACCGGGCCACGTAAGACGCCGTTGATGCGGCCGATGGTCCTGGTGTTCTCGTCGGTGGCGGCGCGAGCGGTCATACCGGCAAACCCATCCATTGCAAGCCCGGCAAGCATCATATAGATGTCGGCTGGGACATTCCTGTGACGAACGTCACCTGGTGACGGGAATTATCCAGGGGACGCCTGCCGAAAGGCCTCTCGCCGGATGACCTGGGGTATGAGCTTTGTGCTATCCTGTCCCGCAATGGAGAGCGGCTCCGAGCGAGATCTCGGGGATTTTAAGATAAGGGAGTTCGGGGAATGCGCGTTTTTTCGAGGCGGTGGGCCGTCTTGGCGCTGTTGGCCGGCGGTGTCGCGATGGCTGCGGGCCTGACGGCGTCCCCGGTCGCGGCCCGCACGGTGGTGTCGGTCGGCATCGGCGGCGGTCCCGGCTGGTATGGGCCTCCGCCGCCTTATTATTACGCTCCGCCGCCGCCGGTGTATTATTATCCGCCGCCGCCGGTGTATGTCGCGCCCCCCACCACCATCGTCGTTCCGGCTCCGGCTCCGGCCGTACAGGGGCCGGCGCCCGCCGCCACCTGGTATTATTGCGACGACCCCAAGGGCTATTACCCTTACGTCGCCAACTGCAACACCGGCTGGCGGCCGGTGCAGCCGACAACGCCCCAGCAATGATGCGACTCGCATGAGTTCGATGAGCGGGACGGCGTGAGGCGGATCCATGGGTGATCTCGTCGATTGGCATGCCCATTGGGTGCCCCCGGAGGTCGTCGCTCTGCTCAGTGACCGCGGCGCCGAGCCCCGCGTGGTGCGCGAGGCGGGGCAGCGTTTCATCGTCACCGGGCCGGGACGGCGCCAGCCGCTGCGGGAGGTGCAACTCGATATCGCCGCGCGGATCGCGGAAATGGACAAGTGCGGCGTTCAGCGCCAAGTGTTGTCCCTGGCTGTCGTTCTCGGTCATTTTATGGCGCGCCTGCCAGCCGTTCTCGAATTGCCGCTGGTGGCGGCGGTCAATATCGGGCTTGCCCGTCTCGTCTCGGCGCGTGGCGATCGGTTTTCCGGGTTGGCGAGCCTGCCCATGGCGCATCTGGAGGAGGCCCCGGCCATCCTGGAGAAGGCCGTCACCGAACAGGGACTATTGGGCGCCATCCTGCCCGCCGACGCTTTCGCCGACAAGGCGGCGGCCTCGCGCCTGAAGGACATTTTCGCGGTGGCGGATCGTCTGCGCGCCCATCTTTTCATCCATCCGGGGCCGCTGCCCGGCGGGCTTTCTCCGTCGGCCGCCGGCGACGAGGCGCAAATGGTGCGCCGCCGCGCCGTCGCTTTCCAGGACAGTCTGACGGCGGCCGCCATCACCTTCGAATTCACCGATTTTCTCGATCCCTATCCGAACGCCGTCGTCCATCTGGCCAATCTGGGGGGAACCATCGCCTTTCTGGCCGAGAGAATCGCCATGACGGCGGAGCGGATGGAACTGCCCGCCGGGCTGGCCGGAGGGCGCCTGCGGCGTATCTTCGTCGACACCGCGTCTTTCGGTGCGCGCGGCGTGACCCTGGCGGCCGACGTCCTGGGCGCCGAGCGCATGGTCTTCGGCACCGATTCACCGGCCTTGCGGATCGCCCCCGCGTTGCGGGGCCTGGAGGAGGCCGCCCTGGATGGGCCCGCCGCCCGGGCCATTCTGGAGGGGCGTGCCTTCGATGCCATCGGGTGAGTGCGATTGCCTTGGGTGTTTTCTTCATCATCTTGACCAAAATCCGTCGAGCGGATATGTCTGAAGCTTGCTGTTCGACCCCGTCACATCCTGATCGCCGTCCATCGCGTCGGGTTGTCGAATTTTCGAAAGGGCTACCTGTCGACATGGGTTGCGCTGCTCCCGCGTTTGTTGTTTTCATCTGCCGCGCACCGGTCCGGGGATGATACCGGCGCCTTTCGCACCCGATTTGCCGTCATTCGACCGCCGCCGGCTGCTTGCGATGCTGGAACAGCGGTTGCCGGACGTTTTTCCGGCGGCCGGCGCCGTGATCAGCGTGAGCGTGCCGCTGGGCGAAATGGCGATCAGCACCATGCCGCTGCATCTTCCCGACATCTGGTCTTGGGCTCGTCCCGCCGAGGGACTGACCCTGATCGGCCTGGGGGCTGCGCTCCATCGGGAATTCGCCGAATCCGCGGCCTTGGCCGCCGCCGTGCGCGGCCTCGACTGGCGCTGGATGGGGACGGGCGACGATCCGCCGGTCTCCTTTCTGGGGCATGGCTTCGGCGGTGAGGATTCCGCCGGATTGCCGTGTGGGCTGCTGCGCATTCCCCGGCTCCTGCTGCGCCAGCGGGCGGGGCGGACCGATATGGTGTTCAGCCATGCCGGCGAGGGGGACGGCGAGGCGGTCCGCCGCGACTGGCTCGACGCCGCCGACCGTTTGTTGCTGGCCCTGCTGACTCCGATGCCGGAGTTGTCCGAAAATTGCCTGACGCGTGTCGATGAGACACCGGATGCCGAGACGTTTCATCACCGGGTCCGGGCGGCGACCCGGGCCATCGGGGCCGGCGACGTCGAAAAGGTGGTGCTGTCGCGCCGCGTGACGATGGCGGGAAGCCGGCCGTTCGTTCCAGCCCGTCTGGCCGCGGCCCTGGCCGAACAGCATCCGACATGCGCCATCTTCACCGCCGACTTCGGCTCGCGCGTGCTGGTGGCGGCCAGTCCCGAGCGTCTGGTGGCTTGCCATGGCGGGCGGATCGAGAGCTATGCCCTGGCCGGCACGGCCCGGTGCGATGCGGATGATCCGTTCCTCGGCGGGCGTCTTCTGTGCAGCGCCAAGGATCGTCTCGAGCATCGCCTGGTCGTCGGCTGGATCGCCGACGCACTGGGCGGATTATGCGAGACCCTCGATGTCCCGGCGGAGCCGAAGCGGATGACGCTGGGCAAGCTGCAGCATCTCTGGACGCCGATTTCCGGTACTTTGCGGGAGGGGGCGGATCTGTTGCAGGCGGCGGAGAGGCTGCATCCGACGCCGGCCGTCGCCGGATTGCCGCTCATCGCGGCGCGCAAGCTTCTGGAGACGCTGGGGGAAAGCCGGTCGGGCTGGTACACCGGCGCCACCGGTTGGATCGACCGGCGGGGGGACGGCGAGTTGGCCGTCGTGCTGCGTTGCGCGCTGCTCAACGGCTATCTTGCCGAATTGGCTGCGGGGGGCGGTATCGTCGCGGCATCGCAGCCGGAGGCGGAGTTTGCGGAAACCGAACTCAAGCTGCAGACCATGCTGGACGCGTTGCGGGTCGCCTGAGATGGAATCGCAAGGCCAGATCAACGGGTCCTGGGCCGAGGCGCTGATCGGAGGCTTGGCCGCCGCCGGAGTCGCCCGGGCGGTGATTTCGCCGGGATCGCGCTCGACCCCTCTCGCCCTGGCTTGCCTGCGCCATCCGTCGTTGAGCTGCCGGGTCCTGCTGGACGAACGGACCGCGGCCTTCTTTGCCCTCGGGTTGGCCAGGGCGGAAGGCCGGCCGGTGGCGTTGATCTGCACGTCGGGATCGGCGGTGGCCAATTGGCATCCGGCGGTGGTCGAGGCGGATCTGGCCCGCTTGCCGCTTATTCTTCTCACCGCCGACAGGCCGCCCGAGTTGCAGGACTGCGGAGCCAATCAGACGATCGACCAGCGGGGTATTTTCACGGCTCAACTGCGCGCCTGCCATTTGTTGCCACCGGCCGAAGTGGAGAGCGATTGGCTGGTCCATCTGGCGGCGCGGGCGGTAAGCCAGAGCCTGTGGCCCCTGTCCGGTCCGGTGCAGATCAACGTGCCATTCCGCGAGCCCCTGCTGGCGCCGTCGTCGCAGAGCGCGGAATGGGGGAAGAGCGGGCCGCGCGTGGTCTTGCCGGAGCTGCTTCCTCCGGTCGCGGAAATCGCCCGGCTGGCCGATTTGTGCGGGGACGCGCGGGGCGTCATCGTCGCCGGCGCCGAACCCCTGCCCGCCGAACCGATCGTCCGGCTGGCGGCGGCCCTAGACTGGCCGATCCTCGCCGATCCGCTGAGCGGCCTGCGGTTCGGCACTCACGATCTGAGCCGGGTCATGGCGGCTGCCGATACCTTCCTGCGCGGCGGTGCCCTGGCCGCCGAATGGGTCTTTCGTTTCGGCGCCTTTCCGGTTTCCAAGCCCATCGCCACCTGGCTGAAGGCGTCGGAGGCCCGTCAGGTGTTGATCAGCCCCGACAGCCGCTGGGCGGATCCGCAGAGAGCCGCCGAAATCGTCTTCCATGCCGATCCGGGCGCTTTCGCCGAGGCTTTGACCGGAGTCGTCCGCCGTCCGGCGCCGCGAGGCTGGCAGACGTTGGTGCGAACTTCGGAAACCTCGGCGCTTCGTCTGGCGGCGCGTCACCAGCCTCCGGAAGCGGGCGCCTTGCGCTCGGTGCTGGATTTTTTGCCGGAGGACGGTTTACTGTTCGTCGGCAATTCCATGGCCATCCGTGATCTCGACAGCTTTTCGGGGACGGTGGCCAAACGTCTCTCCGTGCTCGGAAATCGCGGGGCCAGCGGCATCGACGGCAATCTGGCGAGCTTTTTCGGCGCCGCCGCGTCAGGACGCTATGGCGCCGCCGTGGCCGTGGTCGGCGATCTGACCTTTTTGCATGATCTGGGCGGACTGGCGGCGGGACAGGGAATCAACGCGGTGATCTGCGTCCTCGACAATGGCGGCGGGGCGATCTTCGAACATTTGCCGCAAGCCGGGCTCGCTGAATTCGAGGCCGGCTGGCTCACTCCCCAGAAAGCCGATTTCGCCGCCGCGGCGCGCGTCTGGGGGCATGCCTACCACCGGGTCGACGCCGATCGTTTCGACGCGGCCCTGGCCGAGGCTCTCGACGCGCAGGGCGTTACCATTCTTCATTTTCCAATCGACCGCGCCGCCAGCGTCGCCCGGCATCGGGCATTGTGGGCCGGCGCCCAATCCCTTTAAGGAGAGTACTCCCATGACCCAATGGACCGCCGTCGAAGGTCAGGCTTTCACCGATATCCTTTATGACCGGACGGAAGGCATCGCCCGCATCAGCATCAACCGGCCGCATGTGCACAATGCCTTCCGTCCGGAAACCCTGGTCGAGGTGATGAAGGCGCTGCGCCATGCCCGCTTCGATCCCGAGATCGGCGTGGTGATTCTGACCGGCGTCGGCGGCAAGGCCTTCTGTTCGGGCGGCGACCAGCGGGTGCGCGGCGATGACGGCGGCTACAAGGACGAGGAGGGCGTGCATCATCTGAACGCGCTCGATCTGCAGCGCGAGATCCGGACCTGCCCGAAGCCGATCGTCGCCATGGTCGCCGGTTGGGCCATCGGGGGGGGCAATGTGCTCCAGTTGCTTTGCGATCTCACCATCGCCGCCGATAATGCCCGTTTCGGTCAGACCGGACCCCGGGTCGGCAGCTTCGATGCCGGTTTCGGCGCCGGTATCCTGGCCCGGACCATCGGTGTCAAGAAAGCCAAGGAAGTCTGGTTCCTGTGTCGGCAGTACGATGCCCAGCAGGCCTTGGAGATGGGATGGATCAATACCGTGGTTCCCCTGGAGCGGCTGGAGGAGGAGACGGTGGCCTGGTGCCGTCAGATGCTCACCTTGTCTCCGACGGCGCTGCGCGTGCTCAAGGCGGCCTTCAACGCCGATAGCGATGGTGCAGCGGGAATCCAGGAATTGGCCGGTAACGCCACCGCCCTGTTCTACATGACGGAAGAAGGCCAGGAAGGGCGCGACGCCTTCCTGGAGAAGCGCGCCCCGGACTTCAGCCGGTTTCGCCGCCGGCCGTGATCCGGATGAGCCGCATCGTCACGGCCCGGGTCGTTCCTTACGATCTGCCCTTGAAGCGGCCGTGGCGGATGTCCGGCGCCGAAGTCCGCTCCCGACGGGGATGGCTGGTGGTCGTGGAGACCGCCGGCGGGCTGCGCGGGTTCGGCGATTACGTGCTGCCGCCGACACAGGGAGAACCGGCCGGGGAGGAGGACGCTCTGCGCCGGCTCGCGCAGGGGCGCGTCGGTCTGGACCTGGCCCTGTCTTGCGAGGATCTGACGGTTATTGCGCCGGCGGGCTGGGCGGTGGAATGCGCTTTGCTCGACGCCATGGCGCGTGAGCGGAATTTGCCGCTTTGCCGGTTATTCGATGCCGAGGCGCCGACGCGCGTCGCGGTGAACGCCGTGGCCGAGGCCGACGGCGTGACATCCGCCGCCGGGCGGGGGTACCGCGTGATCAAGATGAAGGTCGGCAAGGCGGATCCGTCGGAGGAAGCCACTATGCTGACGGCCCTGGATCTACCGGCCGGCATCCGATTGCGTCTGGATGCCAATCGGGCCTGGTCATGGGATGACGCCAGCCATTTTCTCGACCGCATCGCCGGTCTTCCCGTCGAATCGCTGGAGGAGCCGTTGCGGGAGCCGACAATGGCCGGCCTTGCCGCGCTTCAACGGCGGACGACGATCGATCTGGCGCTCGACGAGAGCCTGCCCTCGCTTGGCCCCCTCAGGGTCATCGAAGAGGCGCCGGTTCGCCGGCTGGTTCTGAAGCCGGCCGGGTTGGGAGGCCTGCGGGCGAGTTATGCCTTGGCCTCGGCGGCCAAGGCGGCGGGTATGACCTGCGTGGTGACCTCGGCCCTGGATTCCGCCGTCGGCGTCGCGGCCGCGGCCCATCTGGCGGCGGCGGTGGACGGGAGCGGATTGGCGCATGGCCTGGCGACCGCCGAATGGCTGGCCGCCGACGTCGCGCAGGCGCATTCCGTGCGGGGCGGATGGATGGATCTCGGAGGGCGGGGGCTGGGAGTGACGCCCGAAATTTAGCAGCCTGTTAGAAGGGCGGCCATCTCGCGCAACGCCGCGCGGTCCAGTTTGCCGCCCTTGTTCATCGGCAGGGCGGCGGCTTTCACCATGGCGCGGGGGCGCTGATGGGATGGCACATGCGCGCGGCACCAGTCCAGAAAGTTGGTTTCCTCCACCGTTCCGACCACCACCGCGACGAGAAGGTCGCCCCAGGTCGGGTCCGGGCGGCCGGTGATCCCGATGGCGGAGACGCCAGGACAATGGCCGGCGATGTCCTCGACGGTGGCGGGATGGACGTTTTCCCCGCCGCTGATCAGCAGATCGTCGGCCCGCCCGAGGACCCGCAACAGCCCGGATGGATCGAGCCCTCCCAGATCGTTCGTCTCGAACCAGCCGTCTTCGGTCAGGCCATCGCCCGGCCGGAGCTCGGGATTGACGTAGCCCGCCATCAGCGATGGGCCGCGGACGCGGATGCGGCCGGCGGGAGAAGTGCCGATTTCCAGTCCCGGTAACGGCTCTCCGGCCATTCCGGGATGCCAGTCCTCGATCCGCACACAGGTGGCGGCCTGGGATCCCACTTCGCTCATGCCATAGCTGGGGCAGATCGGCCAGCCGGCCGCGGCGGCCTTTTCGGCAAGAGCGGCCGGAAGCCCGGCCCCCCCGATCAAGGCGCAGCGTAATCTTGGCGAGGGGCGGCATCCGGCGTCGAGCAACTGCGCCAGCATCGCCGGAACCAGCGAGACGTGGGTGACGAGGCCCGCCTCGATATCGGCGGCCACCGTCGGCAGGTCGAAGCGCGGATGCAAACGCATGCCTGCCCCGGCCTCAAGGCAGCGGAACATCACAGACAGGCCGCCGATATGATAGGTCGGCAGGCACCCCAGCCAGACGTCGCCCGGGCCGATCGGCAGGCGTTGCCGGGAAGCACGGACCGCGGCGGCCAGATTGGCGCCGGTCAGCATGGCCCCCTTCGGGGTGCCGGTGCTGCCGCTGGTGGCGATGATCAGATGGACCGAGGCCGGATCGGCCGCTCGCTGGGGAGCATCCCGGGGAAGGGTTTCGGGCAGGCCGATCCGCCGTCCGATCGCCGGATCGGCTTTCCCGTCATCGCACAAAACGCTGACCACGCCCGCCTTGGCGAACAGGGCTTCGATTTGTTCTTGTGTCAATTTCGGGTTCGCGGGAAGCAGGGGGATCCCCGCCCGTGGCCCCGCCAAAGCCAGGCGGACCAGGGTTTCGGCATGGGCCGTGACGCAGCCGAGCGGCCGCGCCGGCGCCAGCTCCTGGTCCAGCAGCGTCTGGGCCAGGCCGTCGATTTGGTGATCGAGCGCAGCGAAGGTGACCGTGCGGCCTTCACAGATCAGGGCCGTTTCATCGGGTGTTCGGCGTGCCTGCCGGCGCAGCCAGGCTTCCGGGCAGCTCATGACGCCTTGGTGCCGATGTGCAGGCAGGCGATACCGAAGCCCAGATTGCGATAGCGCACATCGGCGAAGCCGGCGTCGCGGAACAATCCGCTCATGGTCTCCTGATCGGGGAAGCGCCGGATCGATTCGATCAGATAGGTGTAGGCCTCGGGCGCCTGGGCGATCCAGGCCCCCAGTCGGGGGATCACCAGAAAGGAAAAGGCGTCGTAGAACGGGCGGATCAACCAATGAGGCTTGGAAAATTCCAGGCAGAGGAGACGCCCGCCCGGCTTCAGGACTCGATGCATTTCCGCGATGGCCGTTTCGAGGTGGGTCACGTTGCGGATGCCGAAGGAGATGGTCAGCGTGTCGACGCTGCCGTCGGCGAAAGGAATCGCCTCGCCTTCCGCCGCCAGCCAGGAGACATGTGCCGTGTCGGCGCGTTGGCGGCCGGTTTCCATCATCGCCAGACTGGGGTCGCAGACCACCACGCGGCGATCCGCTCCGGCCATTTTGGCGGCGACGCCGCCGGTGCCGCCGGCGAGGTCGACGATGACCTGACCCGCCGAGGCCCCCGCCGCCCGCACCAACAGGCGTTTCCACAAGCGGTGAATGCCGAACGAGGTGATGTCGTTCATCAGGTCGTAATGTCCGGCGATGGCAGTGAAGACGTGGCGGATGCGGTCCCGACGTTCCTCGGGGGGCACCTGGCTGAATCCGAAACTATTGTCGAGCTTGGTCATTTCGATACGGAGAATTTAAAGGGGTGAGACGTCATTGCTAATCCAGTTCCTCGCGAGCGGTGCGTTTTTGAACTTCGGAAACGGAACCCGGCTTTCGAGGCGGCGCCACCCTGCCCGATGCGTTGGTTTCGGGCAATTCCTTTCATTCGACACGATCTAAATTTTGTTATTCAGACGGTAATCGATGGTGGAATATCATGACAAAATATAATCCGAAGACGGCCTGATCCGGGAAGAGCCAATGGAGGATTTGTCCGGTTTAAAGAAAATAAAAAGGCATGTTTGACAATTTGAAATCGTCCAATTTTAATGTCTTTTTCTAACGTGCTGAGAGTTAAGGGGAATTCGATGGCTTCCTTCGGGGCGGCGAGCGCGGTTTCGCATATCAAGGTCGGCACTAGAATTTATGCAGGATTCGGCCTTGTTCTCCTTTTACTCGCAGGAATTGGCGCTATCGGAGCGCGCGGTTTAACCAACAGCCAGCGCGCTTATGCCGATTACGCCAGGGTGGCCGCGGAGGCTAACCAGGCATTGGCTATCGGCGGGGACGTCACCGAGATCAGACGGCTGGCCCGCGGTTATTTTTATACCAACAGCCCCAAAGAAGTCGCCGCCATGCGGGAGAGAATGGGGGTGATGCGCAAGAAGATCGATGAGGTTTTGACGATTGTCCAAAATCAGGAACGGCGCCAATCCCTGCAAATAATTTTAAAAAATCACGATGAATTCCTCGTTGGTTTGGACAAAATCGCCGACATAAGAGGGCGTTATAATAAGGAATTTAATGATCATCTCGATCCCCTCGGGACCGCAATCGAACAGAAACTGGAGACGTCCCTGGAGTCCGCCCGGCATGGCGGCGCTCATATCTTCTCCGGGCAAATCGGCGGGGCCGCGCGTGACTTCCTGAAAGTGCAAGCCGCCGTCCACCGCTTTGCCATGGGCAACGATCTGTCCGTCGCCGAGGAGGTTCGCAAGAGTCTCCGGCAGGCCCAGGATGGTTTGAACGCCCTGGTCAAGGTGGCGCCCGACGCGGCGGCCCAGGAGGCCATGGAGGAGATCCGGAAATCCGGCGATAACTACGGCGCCGCCGTCGAGCAGTGCATCGCGCTGAAATCCGAACTCAACGGATTTTATCTGGGGGCTTTCACCAATGCCGGCCAGGCCATGGGCAAAAGCGCGACCGATATCGAGCAGTCCGCCTCGCGCGAATTGACCACGCTGTCGCAGCAGACGTCCGAGGCCATCAACGACTCCGTCCGCTGGACCGTCGTGCTGAGCGTGACGGCGTTACTGTTCGGAGGTGCGCTGGCTTGGCTGATCGCCCGCGGCATCATCCGCCCGCTGGTGGACATGACCGGAACGATGCGGCGCCTGTCCGAAGGCGACAAGACGGTCGATGTGCCCGCATTGGCCAATCGCGATGAAATCGGCGACATGGGGCGCGCGGTGCAGGTGTTCAAGGAAAACGCCATCCGCATGGCGCAGCTTCAGGCCGAGCAGGCGGAAGCGGAAAAGCGGGCCGAAACGGAACGCCGGAGGGCGTTGCTGGGATTGGCCGACGATTTCGAATCGCAGGTGAAGGATGTGGTGAGGGCCGTCGCCGCCGAGGCCAATGAATTGCAGGCGACGGCGAGTTCGCTGTCGGCGACCTCGGAGCAGGCTTCCCGCCAATCGACGGCCGTGGCCGCCGCCGCCGAGCAGGCCTCGGCCAATGTGCAGACGGTGGCCTCCGCCGCCGAGGAACTGGCGGCGTCGATCGGCGAGATCGGCAGCCAGGTCAGCCGTTCCGCCGCGATGTCGCAAGCGGCGGTGACCGAGGCGCATCGCACCAACGAGCTCGTGGTCAGCCTGGCCGCCGCGGCGCAAAAGATCGGAGACGTGGTCAATCTGATCACGGATATCGCCAGCCAGACGAACTTGCTGGCTTTGAACGCCACCATCGAGGCGGCGCGCGCCGGAGAGGCCGGCAAGGGGTTCGCCGTGGTCGCCGGCGAGGTGAAAAATCTCGCCAATCAGACGTCGCGGGCCACCGAGGAGATCGGACAGCAGATCGGTGGCATTCAGGCCGCCACGTCCGAGGCGGTGAAGGCGATCCAGGGTATTACCGGCAGCATTACCGAAATCAACGAGGTGGGCACCGTCATTGCTTCGGCCGTGGAAGAGCAGGGGGCGGCGACCCAGGAAATCGCCCGCAACGTGCAGCAGGCGGCGGCCGGAACCCGCGACGTCACGGCAAACATCGGAGACGTGCAGCGGGCCTCGGGAGAGACGGGGCACGGCGCCAGCGAAGTGCTCGATGCGGCACGGGATCTGTCGCACCAGACCGAAACCCTGAACGACAAGGTGGATGCCTTCATTCGGAGTATTCGCGCCGGTTGACATAAAGCGGCGCGTCTAACGATATCGGCGTGTCGGTTGAAAATTATCCATGGGTTGAATTGCAGTTGGGCAAATGCAATTCTTATAAGCCGTATTCCACATCCTTTAGTATGTTCGGCCTTTCCATGGAATTGCGAATGAAATCGGCGACAAGGATTTCGGTGGTCTATCTGGCCTTCTCCGTCGCTTGGATCGGCGGATCGGATTGGGCCCTGTCGCTCTTGTTCCCGTCGCATTTCCCCCTGATCAGTCTTTATAAAGGGTGGGTTTTCGCCCTGGTGACGGCTCTTCTGCTTTATGGGTTGATGCGCCGCGAGGCCGCCAAAAGGGATCGGGTCGAACGGGAACTCCGCTCCCTGGCCGTCTATGATTCCCTGACCGGTCTTCTCAATCGCAACTGCTTCATCGAAAATCTAGACAAGGCCATTGCCCTGGCGGAGCGGGACGGTTCGCCGCTTGGCGTTCTGTTTATGGATCTCGACGGCTTCAAGGAAGTCAACGATCGCTTCGGCCATCAAGTCGGCGACGAATTGCTGATCGAAGTCGGTAAGCGGTTGCTCTTCTTGACCCGTTCGGCGGACAGCGCGGCGCGGTTCGGCGGCGATGAGTTCGTTCTTCTGGTCCACAATGACGCGAAAGGCACTGAAACACTGGCCTCGCGTCTCGTCGAGGCCATGCGGGCACCATTTTTCTTGCGCTCGGGGGAAGTCAGAACCACTGCGAGCGTCGGATATGCGCTGTTCCCCGAGCATGGGCGGCAAAGTCGGGCCTTGCTGCGGGCGGCCGATATGGCGATGTACAAGGTTAAGGATTCCGGCAAGAACGATGCCGGCGCCCCGCCGTCGGTCGAGGGTACCTCTTGCGGTTGATATCCCAGATTGAAGGCGTCGGAATGGTTTCTTGAGAGTCGGGGGAAAAATAATTCCGCGCGAAAATTTTTCCAAAACCTCAGAACGACAGTCAGGATTGAGCGGGGGCGATCGACCCATATCGGGACTTATGCGCACCCAACATGCAGGATGCAAAAAATGTATATGAATTTCCGATAATCTAGAGGAGATCGGGGCGTCTGGAGGGGCGATCGTTCCGGCAATGGCGTTTTCATGCCCGTGGTGAAATGCCCGAGTAATTGATTCTAGGAAGCACCGCTGAGCGCGGATTCCGGTACGTTTTCTGCAATAGTCACAATATTTTTGTGGATGAATTCCCCTTAATCTGGTAGGCACATTGCGTCTGTCGACAGTGAAGTCGACGCGGATCTGCTTTGACGATCCAATCGCCTGCCTTTCGGCGGACCTGGTTGTATCGTTTCCCACTGGAGACGTTCATGTCGAACTCTGCCGTCAGCACCAAGAATTCGGCACTCCCACCTAAAACATCGGCCTATTTGGATTGGCTGCAGATGTTGTCCGGGGCTGCGCTGATTATATTTATGTGGACTCACCTTTGCCTGGTTTCCAGCGTCATCATCAGTCCCGCTGTGATGGACGCCATCGCCTGGTTCTTCGAGGCGACCGGCTTGGTTTATGTCTTCGGTCCAGGAATTTTCCTGATCTTTCTTCTGCATTTCGTTCTCGCCGCCCGGAAGATTCCATGGGTCACCAGGCAGCAGACGGCGATGTGGGACAATGCCAAGCGGATGCAGCATCAGGATACCTGGCTGTGGATCGTCCAGGCGGGAACCGCCATGGTCATCCTCATCATGGGGGCCGCCCATATCTGGGTGGTGTTGACTGATCTGCCGATCACCGCCGCCAAAAGCGCCGCCCGTATCCAAGGGGGTGCGTGGCTGGTCTATTATCTCGTGCTGCTGCCTCTGGTTGAACTTCATGTGGGTATCGGGTTCTACCGGATCGCGGTGAAGTGGGGATTCCTGTCCCGCGCCCGCCGCAAGGGATTCCACGCCAAGGAAAACATGCTGACCATCATCATGATCAGCATCGGCGTGGTCACTTTGGCGCGCTTCATGTTCCTCACCATTCATTAAGGAAACGATCATGCAGATCTTCCAAACCGACCTTCTGTGCATCGGGGCGGGCCTGGCGGGCGAGCGGGTCGCCATCGAAGCGGCGGGGAACGGCTTTTCGGTCGTCTGTCTGTCGTTGGTTCCGGCAAGGCGATCCCATTCTTCGGCGGCGCAAGGCGGCATGCAGGCGGCGCTGGGAAATTCGGCGATGGGCGAGGGCGATTGCCCGGACGTGCATTTCACCGACACCGTGAAGGGCTCCGACTGGGGTGCCGACCAGGAGGTGGCGCGTATTTTCGTCGACAATGCGCCAATCGCCATGCGTCAGATGGCATTCTGGGGAGTGCCGTGGAGCCGTGTCGTTCCCGGCGAGCAGACCTATTACAAGGGCGGCAAGCCCTTCACCGCGGTTGAAAAGAAAGAGAACGAGGGGTTGATCCACTCGCGCTCCTTCGGCGGGACGGCCAAATGGCGCACCTGTTATACCTCGGACGGGACCGGGCATTCGGTGCTGTTCGCGCTCGACAACCGGGCGGCGCAGCTGGGCGTGGACGTGCATGACAAGACCGAGGCCATCGCCCTCATTCATGATGGCGAAACCTGCCTCGGCGCCATCGTCCGCTGCCTGAAGACCGGCGAACTCCGCGCTTATCTGGCGCGGGCTACCCTGATCGCCAGCGGTGGCTTCGGCCGTCTCTATCGGGCGTCCACCAATGCGGTGATCAACGATGGCGGCGCTCATATCGCGGCTCTCGATACCGGTATCGTGCCGATCGGCAATCCCGAGGCGATCCAGTTCCATCCCACCGGCATCGTGCCGACGGATATTCTGGTGACCGAAGGCTGCCGTGGTGACGGTGGCACATTGCTCGACGTCAACCAGTATCGTTTCATGCCGGATTATGAACCCGAGAAGGCCGAATTGGCCTCCCGCGACGTGGTGTCCCGGCGGATGACCGAGCACATGCGGAAGGGATTGGGCGTCAAGAGCGCCTATGGCGACCATCTGTGGCTGGATATCCGCCATCTCGGCGCGCATCACATCAATACCAATCTGCGCGAAGTGAAGGATATCTGCGAAAATTTCCTGGGCGTCGATCCGATCAGCCAACTGGTCCCGGTGCGTCCGACCCAGCATTACTGCATGGCCGGCGTTCGGACCAACAAGGATGGCGCCGTCTATGGTCTGAAGGGACTGTTCTCGGCCGGCGAAGCGGCGTGCTGGGATATGCACGGCTTTAACCGTCTGGGCGGCAACTCCCTGTCGGAGACTGTGGTCGCCGGCATGGTGGTGGGCGCCAAGGTGGTCGAATTCCTGAAAGGCGCCGATACGGTGGTCAAGATGGGCGCCGTCCGTGACGTCTATGCCAAGCAGGAAAGCCGGATCAAGGATCTCATCGGCGGAACCCATGGCCGCGAAAACGCCTTCGCCGTTCGCGAGGAGATGCATGACGCGCTGATCAAGGGCGCCGGCATTTTCCGTAACGGCAAGGATCTCGCCGAATCCGTCGAGACCCTCAAGGGGACGCTGGCCCGGGCCAAGCGGGTCGGACTGGAATCCAACGGTATCGGCGCCAATCCGGAACTGGCCTTGGCCTTGAAGATCGAAGGCATGGTCAAGCTGGCCTTGTGTGTCACCCAGGGTGCCTTGATGCGCACCGAATCGCGTGGCGCCCATACCCGCGAGGACTATCCCGACCGGAACGACCGCGATTGGTTGAACCGGACCTTGGCAACCTGGAAAAGCGAGAGCGACGAATTGCCGACGCTGACCTATGAACCGGCCACGCCGTCCTTCGAATTGCCCCCCGGCGAGCGCGGCTACGGCGGAGGCAAGATCATTCCCATGGAAACCCCGCCCAAGTCGGGCAAGAAAAAAGCCTAGTGGAGCGAGGATCTGATCATGTCTAGAACCCTGACTTTCAATATCTTCCGCTTCAATCCGCAGGATCCGGACTCTCGGCCGCACCAGGAGGTGTTCACCCTGGATGAGACCGAGTCGATGACCTTGTTCATCGCGCTCAATCGCATCCGGGCCGAGCAGGATCCGTCGCTGCAGTTCGATTTTTGCTGCCGCGCGGGCATCTGCGGCGCTTGCGCCATGGTGATCAACGGCCGGCCCGGACTGGCCTGCCGCACCAAGACCCGCGATCTGCCCGACGAGATCACCTTGCTGCCGCTTCCGGCGTTCAAGCTCGTCGCCGATCTCTCGGTCGATACGGGAACCTGGTTCCGTCAGATGTATCAAAAGGTCGAGTCCTGGATTCATACGGACAAGGAGTTCGATCCGCACGCTCAGGAAGAGCGCATGGACAACGCCCTGGCCGAGGAAATCTACGAACTCGACCGCTGCATCGAATGCGGATGCTGTGTTGCCGCATGCGGCACGGCGATCATGCGGGAGGATTTTCTCGGGGCGGTCGCACTCAACCGTTTGGCCCGTTTCATCCTCGATCCCCGCGACGAGCGTACGACCCAGGCCTATTTCGACCTGGTCGGCACCGACGAGGGCATTTTCGGATGCATGGGGCTTTTGGCGTGCGAGGATGTTTGCCCCAAGCAGATCCCCTTGCAGGAGCAACTGGGCAAATTGCGCCGGAAGATGGCTTTGGCCGCCGTCAACCACATGCTGCCCAAGTTCCTGAAGCCCTTGGACTAAAAAGGAACGCCGCTCCTGGCGGGTGGTATCGAAAAAACGCAGCAATCCCTCGTTGGGTTGCTGCGTTTTTCTTAAGGCGAAGATCGATGGTGTCCCCGGCCGATCTATTCGCCGATTCCGTTTCGCCCCCGGTACTGTTCCACCAGGGCGAAAAATTTCTGCGGATCGAATGGTTTGGTCACATGGCCATCCATGCCTGCCGCCTGGCATTGCCGGACGTCCTCCTCGCTGGCTCCCGCCGTCATCGCGATGATCGGTAGGCAGCCCTTGCCGTCCGGCAAGGCCCTGATGGCCCTGGTCGCCTCCAGTCCATCCATGTCAGGCATTTGAACGTCCATCAGGACGGCGTCGAAGGTTCCTTCTTGCACAGCCTTTACGGCTTCCCGGCCATCTCCGGCGAAGCTGACCAGGTGGCCGAGGCGGGTCAGGAGGGCGCCCGCTACCTTTTGGTTGATGATGTTGTCGTCGGCGAGAAGGATCTTCATGTTGGAAAAGCGCTGTGTGTCAGGCGACCGATCGTTCACCATTATGATGATTCCCTCGTTTTTCCGCGCGCTGACAAGTCTACAATAGGGTTTGGTGATTTCTTAGGGAATTGTCGGGTTGGTTTCATTGGGGAATGGTCTTCTATATAGACCGCGCATCGGGATGGCGTCTCTTCGTTTAATATGTGAGTATGCGAAAAGGGGGCGTTGGATTTCCTGGGGGCTCTCGCCATGGGCTTATCCTGCCAATCAGCTCTTATGCCAAACCGGAAAGACGCCGGAAAGCCGTTGACCTGAACGGGCTTTGTGGCAACGTCGCTTAAAATATTTCAAGCCAGATGGGATTAGCCATGGCTGATGATAAACAGACCGCCGCTCTATCCACCGACAGCATAGCTTCCGGTCCGGCTTCAAGCGAAGTCCTTCCGGTCCCCGAACGACAAATCGTCCCGACGCCGACCGACCGCTTCGGAGAGGAGCGGGCGGGTGAGAGCGATGGCGTCTGGCGTATCCGGGTGACCTACGGCTCGGCCAGCCTGGCCAGTCTGGCGTGGCTTGCGGTCTGTTTTACCTATGTGGATAAGGCGCTGGGTTGGGGCAACCTCTTCGATCTCCAGCCTCCTGAGTTTGGTGGCGCGGTGGGCGCGGCGGTCATGCCTTTGGCCATTCTCTGGCTGGTCATCGCTTTTCTGGACCGCGGCGCCATCTTGAAGCGCGAGGCGGCGGAACTGCGACGTTATCTCGATCGGCTGACCTATCCGGTGGAGGGGGCGGAAGGGCGCATCGCGGCAGTCAGCGAATCCCTTCGTCGTCAGGCGGCCGAATTGACCCAGGTGTCGGACCTCGCCGTGCAAAAGGCCGAGCAGGTGCGTCTGGATCTTTACAGACAGACGGAGAATCTGAACACCCTGGCGGCCCGCGTCGGCAATGACACCCAGCGGGTGGTCGACGGCCTGAAAAGTGAGATCGAGGCCTTGGGCCGTTGCACCGAAGGCGCCATGCAACGCATCGTCGAGGTGCGATCGGTGACCCAGGACCTGATTGCCGCCACCGACGAAGCGGCGACACAGGCCAAGGACTTCGGAACCGGCATGGGGGTGCAGATCGAACGCCTGGAAACAGTGACCAGCGCGACGGCCAAGCAGGCCGACCAAGCCAATGCCGATGTTCAACGTGCCGTTGAAAGTCTTGGCCGAGCCATCGGCACTGCGAGCGGGCGCGTCGAGGAACTGGGGCGTGTGGTCGGAGCTCAGTCCGAACTGATCACCACCGTGGTCGACCGGTCCTCGCAGCGCGCGATCGATGTCACGGACGAATTGAAGCGCCGGGCCGATGCGCTGGATCAGCTTTTCAGCCGGCAGAACGTCGATCTGTCCGCGGCCTCCGGCCGTCTGACCGAGCAAGCCGGGCGGATTACGGTCGCCCTGGAACAGCAGGCCGCCGGACTTGATCAGGTAACCGAACGCGTACTGGCTCGCGTCAAGATCGTCGAAGAGGGACTTGGCGTTCAGACCCGCGAACTTTCTTCGGCCTCCGACCAGGCGATGGTGCGGTTCCGCGAGCTTTCGGAACTGATGGCCCGCCATGTCGAATCGCTTCGCTCCGCCGCCGACGATGCCAGTCAGCAATTGGGGGATGTGGGGGAGGTCTTTCTGCAGCGGAAGGACGAAGTGGACACTTCGGCCGATCGGGCGATTGCCCGGATTCGCGAGGCCGGCGAGGCTTTCTCCGGCCAGAACCGCGTTCTGACGGCGGCTTCCGATCAGATGGGCGTGCGGGCGCGCGAATTGAACGACGCCTTGCGGGCGCATGTCGAGGAACTGAACCGCGCCGCTGAAAAAGCCGGCGTTCAGGCCGAGGCCATTCGCCAGAGCCTGCGCGGACAAGCGGAGGAATTGGCCGATATCGCCAATCTGGTTTCGACGCAGACCAAGTTGAGCGAGGCTTCGCTCGGCCAGCAGGCGCGGCATCTGCATTCGACGTCGGAACAGATCATGGCCAGGGTCAAGAACGTCGCCGACGTTCTGCGCCAGAATGTCAACGATCTGGTCGCGGTTTCCAGCCGCGTCGGGGCTGAGCTGCAGTCGGCCGGCGAGGTCTTGCGTTTGAGAAGCGAGGACGTCGCCTCCGCTTCGCAGCGCGCCATTGAGGACGTGCAGCAGGTCTCCGACGTTTTCGACGATCGCAGCGCCCATTTGAGCGTTTCCGCCGAGCAGGCCGGCAGTCGGTTGCGCCTGGTGGGCGAGGATCTGCGCCGGCAGACCGAAGTCATTGTTGCCGCGTCCGATCAGGCCGAGGCCGGCATGGCCGGTGTCGGTCAGACCTTGCGCGCCCAGGCCGGAGATTTGGGCCGCATCGCCGAAGACTCTTCGGAACTGCTGAAAGCGTTCGGTCAGCAGTTGCGGCAAAACGCCGTCGAACTCGGCGACACGGTGCAGCAGGCGCAACTGCAGGCGCGCGCGTCCGGCGATTCCTTGCGCCAGGTGGCTCGGGAATTCGAAGAAACCGCCGGCAAGACGACGGCTCAGGTCATTACCACCGCCGATCAGCTCAAAAGCGGCATCCGGGATCTCGCGGCATCCTCCGACCGCATCAGCGCCCAGGTGCGCGGAGCCGGGGAAAGCCTGCGCCGCCAGTCGCAGGAATTGGCGGAGGCGACGGAACACACCTCGACCCAGTTGGAAAGCGTCTTCGAGATGCTCCGCCAGAAGTCGGGCGATCTGGGGATGACCGGGGAACGCCTGTCGCACCACGCCGAAACTCTTGTCCAGACGTTCGCCCGACAGTCCGAGGATCTGGTGAACGCCTCGAAGCTGGCGGAAAACCAAGCTGAACAGCTTGAGCAGAATCGCAGCAACGTCAATGTCGAGAATTTCCTCCAGACTGCGGCCTATGTCGTCGAAAAGCTGCAATCCCTGTCGGTCGATATCAGCCGTATCTTCCAGTCGGGCATCGACGACAAGACATGGCGCGAATTCCATTCCGGCGATCAGTCCGTCTTCCTGCGCAAGATTTTGAAGAATCTCGACCGCCACCAGATCGCCGCCATCCGGACGCGTTACGAGGAGGACGGCCAGTTCCGCGATTATGTGAACCGGTACCTGGCCGAGTTCGAAACGCTGCTCAATCAGGCCCGCGCCGCAGACCGCGCGGATGTCCTGACCGGGACGTTCACCAGTGCCGAGGTCGGCAAGCTGTATCTGGTTCTGGCGCGGGCTCTGGGACGCCTGGAATAGGAGCGGAGTTCTTCATCCGCTCGTAGGCCGCCAGGGCGCGAAGCCTGGCGGCGCCGTGCTCGACGATGGGGGTGGGATAATCTTTTCCCAAACGGAGCCCGGCTTTGGCCAGGACCTCCGCCGAGGCCTCCCACGGGCGGTGGATGACGTTGTCGGGCAGTCCCCCCAGTTCTGGGATCCAGCGTCGGATGTAGCGTCCGTGCGGATCGAATTTTTCACCCTGGAGGACCGGGTTGAAAATCCTGAAATAGGGAGCCGCATCCAAGCCGCAACCGGCGACCCATTGCCATCCCCCCGCATTGCTGGCGGGGTCGGCATCGACCAATGTGTCCCAAAACCACGCTTCGCCCCTTTGCCACGGGATCAGCAAATCCTTGACCAGGAAGGAGGCGACGATCATGCGCAGCCGGTTGTGCAGCCAGCCGGTTTCCCACAGCGCCCGCATGCCGGCATCGACGATGGGATAGCCGGTGCGCCCGTGCGTAAAGGCCTGCCAGGCGGCTTCGTCGGTTGCCCAGGGGAAGTTCTGAAATTCCCCGCGCTGCGGTTGGCTGGCCAGATCCGGTGCGTGATACAGGGTGTGATGGCAGAATTCCCTCCACCCCAACTCCCGCAGAAAGCTCTCCGTCGGATGACATCCCGCGGTCCGCGCGGCATACCACACCTGCCGGGGGCTGATCTCTCCGAAGGCCAAATGGGGTGATAGCCGCGATGTCGCATCCTGATCCGGATGATCGCGTCTTTGCGCATAGCAGCACAGTCCATCCTCCAGAAAGTCGGCGAGGCGTGCGCCGGCGGCGTCTTCACCCGGCGTCCAGGCCGTGGCGATGCCGCCTGACCAGTCGGGTTTTTCGGGTGGGAGACGCCAGTCGGCGAGAGCGTCGGAGGCCATGTCCGCGTGTGTCATGAGTTCCCTCGGTCGGGGAAGCGGACGCGGCGGATCGGGGAGGGTGAGGCAACAACGCCAGAAGGGAGTGAAAATCCGAAAGGGCTGTCCATTGCGGTTGCGGACAGTCCGGGGATCGAACAGCAGGGAACCGGTGAACGATTCCACCTGGATGCCTTCTGAAACCAGGGCAGAGGTGATCTTGCAGTCCTTCCCGGTTTCCATGCGGTCGTAACGGCGGTTCCATAACACCGTACGGGCGCCACTTTCCCGCGCCAGACACAGCAGGACGTCGCTTGCCCGTCCGCGTCGCAAAATCAGCTTGCTTCCCATGCCGGTTAATTCCCGGCAGAGCGCCTTGAGACTGTGATGGAGCCACCATCGCGCGGCGCCGCCCAACGGACGAGGCGCGTCCTCTTCGAGGATATAGAGCGGAATGATCGGCTGGCCGCGTTGGGCCGCTTCGCTCAAGGCGGGATTGTCGACGACACGTAAATCGCGGCGGAACCATACGATGATGGGCGCATTGGGATCGAGAGGTAAACCGGTGGTCTGAGCGGGCAATGTTTTGTCCCTCAAGGCTAAATCCCTCTCCATCTTGGGTGGGGGAGGGCCGCCTTCAACCTCAGCCTTGGGGTTGGATGTTTCCGAGGGCGGTCTCTATCGCGTCCGCAACTGCGGAGAGGGGGATGAATTCCATGCCGCTGTCGCCGAATGACTGTGCGCGCAAGATGGTCAGGTGCGGCGTGACCGGCGCGAACTTGTCCGGCGATGTCGGTCCGAACAGGGAAATGAGGGGGACCTCGGCGGTGGCCATCATATGTCCCGTGCCGCTGTCGTTGGCGACGGCCACGGCCAGACGGCGCGCCAGCGCGATGGTCAGCAGCGGCGTCGCCGCGTAATCCAGAGGCAAGAGCGCGCCGGGAACGGCGTCGCGGATCTCGTCCTCCCACTGCCGTTCCGCAGGGCCGAGAAAGACGACCGGTACACGGCCCGCCTTGACCTGGCGCATCGCCAAGGCGATGTAATTTTCCAATGGCCAGCATTTATGTTTGCCGCCGGCTCCCGGCGCGAGGCCGACGTAAACCGGCCCGTCGGGAAGCCGCCGTTCGGCCTCGGTTTCCATGCGGTCGTCGAGCCGCAAAGGAGCGTTCGGCAAAGCAGGCCGACCGGAGGCCAACTCAACCAGGGTCAGCATCTGGCGGATCATCGAAGATTGTTTCGCCATCCCGGCGGCGGGACACTGATCGGACAGATGCCAGTCGGCGCTTGCCGACAGGAAACGTCCATGCCGGATGCGCTTGACGATCAGGGTGGTCAGCACGCGCCGCTGCGAATCGAGGACCAGATCGAAGCGGCGTCCTTTCAGCGGACGCGGCAGCAACAACTCCCACCAACGATTGCCGATATGGGCGTCTTCGATGACTTCGTCCACCAGGCCCTCGATCAACGGGGCAAGGGCGCCGGCATAGACCGTCTTGCCCTGACCGGCCAGCCAGGTGATGCGCGCCGATGGAAACGCGGCACGTAAGGCGCGCAGGAAGGGCAGTTTCATCAGGCCGTCGCCCACGAGATCGAGACCGACGTAAACAAGAACGGACAGGGGCTGATCGACCATGCTTCTGAAAGAATTATTGTCAACGGAGCGTCAGGGTACTCATCCCGAAGGCCCAGGGCAACCGCTGCCGGCGTTATTTTCCAATAGACCGCCCGCAAGCAAGGGGACGAGCGAGCTTGCCGGCTTTCCGCCTCGTCGTTACTGTGGGCGCTGTTCTCGTTTTTTTCCGATCGGTGCCCTTTTCGTGTCGTTTCGCACCCGCCTGACCTCTCCCGCCGTGATCATGATACTGCCGCCCCTATTCTGGGCGGGGAACGCCATTGCCGGCCGCATGGCCGTCGGGCAATTGCCTCCGATCGCCCTGGCGTTTTGGCGTTGGCTGTTCGCCCTGCTGATCGTTCTGCCGTTCGGATTGCCGAAGATGATGGCGCAATGGAACGAAGTGCGCCATCGCTGGAAAGTCCTGGCTTTGATCGCTCTTTTCAGCGTCACCGCCTACAACACGCTGCTCTATGTCGCCTTGACCAGCACGACGGCGGTGAACGCGACCTTGGTCAGCGCCGCCATTCCGGTGGCCATCGTCCTGCTTTCCTGGCTGTGGCTGGGCGAGAAGGTTGGCCTGAGTCAGAGTCTGGGGATCGCCATTTCCTTGAGTGGGGTGGTCCTGGTCATTACCCGCGGTGATCCCGGAAACCTGCAAACGCTGGGCCTGGAACCCGGGGATTTCTGGGTGTTGGCCGCCGTGGTCAGTTGGGCGATCTATTCCGTACTGTTGCGCCGCTATCCACCCGGTCTTTCGCCATTGGCCTTGCTGACGGTGCAGATGATTCTGGGATGGTTGTTCCTGACGCCCTTCTATCTTTGGGAACTGACCACCGGCCAAGCCTTCCTATTGACGGTTCAAAGCGCCGGACTGATCGCCTTCGTGGCGATCTTTCCTTCGATTCTGGCCTATCACTTGTGGAATCAGGGGGTGGCGAGCCTAGGGGCCAATCTCGCAGGTCAATACACTTATCTCATTCCGATCTTCACCGCGCTGCTGGCGGTTTTTTTCCTGGATGAGCCCTTCCGCTGGTTTCATGCCGCCGGATTGGTGACGATCATCGGAGGTATCCGGTTGGCGTCCAAATCATGAAACCTCCCCGCCGTCTTCGGCGGGGAGGTTTCTCCCGGATGTCAGGCCTTGACGTCGAGATGTTGATTGAGGGCGGTCAATGTGTCAGCGGAGGCCGCCGCCACGGCTTCGGCGGTCTTGGCGGCCAAATCCTCGACACCGGCCATGGCGTCGAGAACCTGCAGTCTCATGCCGTTGATGGCGATCCTGTCGGCGACGGGGTGATAGGGGATGCTGGCGGCGGTATCGACGACGTCCTTGGCGGTGCTCAGTCCTTCGCGGGCAACGTCGAAGGTCGCCGCTACGCTGGAGATGCCTTCACTGCCCTGGGATAAGACGGCCACCGCCGGCTGCAAAAAGCCAACGCTGGCCGGGATGGACTGGGCCACTCCCGCCGCCTCGGAGGCCAGTTCCTTGGCGCGGGTGGCATTGCCGGACGCGTAAGCGGTGTTGGCCTCGCGTTGCAGCTCATGCAGCCTTAGATAGGCGCTGCGCAGCTTTCCCACGGTTTCGTTTCGCTGTTGTTCGGTCAGGTCGTTGCTTCTCTGTTCGTCGCGATTTCCATCGTCTTCAGGGGAGAACTTGTCCTGCGACGAATCCGCGGCCCGGATCGGAGTCTCGGCAAGGCTTGGCGGAGGGGGCGGGGCGACCGGCGGTGTCGGCGTGATCTGCTGGCGTATCGGATCGAGCGGCAGCGGCGTCTGCTGAACGGGTGTGATCATCGGTCCACTCCATTTCCAGATGAAAAGGCAGAGCTGGAAGTTTCCTCATTCATCTGCGTGAATGTTCCGCGCGACTGGTGCCTTGTCGGCATTGCCAATGCATGTCGTCATGTGAATGATACGGATCGTCACCTGCATATCGGGCGGTGTAATTCGCCAAATCCGCTCGGATATTCGGTGAACCATTCGAATGGTTCAATGCGACGCGGTAGCCCGAGCGGCGTCTGAGCCCCGCCGAAGCCGGAGGCGAAGGCGTCGTTTATGCCAGGACTCCGAACTCGGGTTTCGATTTTGTTAACATCGGCGTCATGGCCGTGCGCATCTACGCCTATCTGAGTTCATCTGTGTTTATCTGTGCTCCTTTGGACAAGTCCCCGGTCCCGGGCCGGGCCATCGGGAGCAGCTCGATTGGCCCCGGGATTACCCATCGGAATCGATCATAAGGAAACACAGATCAGTTCCGATGAACGCAGATGAACACAGATGGAATTTGTCGGTTCCAACCGTTTATTAGCCTGGATTCGCTGCCCTATCGGTTATGCTTCTAATATTGAGATCCATCCAAACGAATCACAATATTAGAGTTCCTCGCGATCGAGGACCATCACGGTTCTCGATCCGCGGATGATCGTTCCCAGCAGTCCGGAACTGCGTGGCAGAATGGCTTCCGCGTAATGCCAGGCGGTTTTGAGTTTGGTGCGGTAAAATCCCTGGTCGGTGTCCGTTTCAGCGGCCCGGATCACCGCAAGCCGGGCGGCACGCGCCATTTCATGCCCGCCGAGCACGGTTCCCAGCAGCAGCAGCAGCGGCACGCCCGCGGCGGCGGCCTGGCGGGGGTCCTCGGCGGCGACGTCTTGCAGCCATCGGCTGGCCCGATGGGCATCGCCGACGGCGCGGTTCAAGGCGTTGCCGATATCCTGAAGGATCGGATCGTCATGTTGGGCGAGCTCTCGCGCGGTTTTCCCGGCGTCGTCCAGGCTGCGGTCCAGCGTGAGGCCGCCATCCTTCAGGATCTTGCGATTGATCAGGTCGTTGGCCTGGATGCCGGTGGTTCCCTCGTAAATCGTGGTGATGCGGGCGTCGCGCAGATGTTGTGCCGCGCCCGTCGATTCGATGTAGCCCGTCCCTCCGTGGATCTGCACGCCTGTCGAGGCAATCTCGAATCCGCGTTCCGTGCACCATCCCTTGACGATGGGGTTGAGCAGTTCGGCATAACGTTTCGCGGCGTCGCGTTCGGCCGGAAGAGGATGGGCCTGCGCCCTGTCGAGGGCCGCCGCGGCCAGATAGGCGAGCGCCCGCATGGCCTCGATTTCCGCCTTCATTCCCATCAACATGCGACGGACATCCGGGTGGTCGACGATGGCGCTCGGTGCCGAACACCCGATGGGCCGCCCCTGGATTCGTTCCTGCGCATAGGCGCGGGCTTGTTGATAGGCCCGTTCGGCGATGGCCAAGCCCTGCAGCCCGACATTGAGACGCGCATGGTTCATCATCACGAACATATATTCGAGACCGCGGTTCTCATCGCCGATCAGGAAGCCAATCGCACCTTCTTTCTCTCCAAAGGATAAGACCGCCGTCGGACTGGCATGGATACCCAATTTGTGTTCGAGCGATAGGCATTGGACGTCGTTCCGCCGGATCGTCTTGCCGTCGTCGCCGATCAGCATCTTGGGAACGGCGAAGAGGGAAATTCCCTTGACGCCCACCGGTGCGTCGGGCGTCCGTGCGAGGACCAGATGGATGATGTTTTCGGTCAGGTCGTGATCGCCATAAGTAATGAAGATCTTCTGGCCCGAGACCAGATAGTGCCCGTCCTTGCGGACCGCCTTGGTCCGGATGGCTCCCAGGTCCGAGCCGGCGGCCGCCTCGCTCAGATTCATCGTTCCCGCCCATTCACCGGAAACCAGGCGTGGCAGGTATTTCGCCTGCAACGCTTCGTCGCCGCAGGTCCGGATGGCGTTGATGGCGCCCTGGGTCAGCATCGGGCATAACGAAAAAGCCATGTTGGCGGCCTGCCACATCTCGCTGACGGCGGCATCGACCACCCCCGGCAGTCCCATTCCCCCGAATTCCTGTGGACAGGAAAGCCCGATCCAGTTGCCCTCCGTCAGCGTGCGGTACGCTTGGCGCCAGCCATCGGGAGTTTTGACGGTTCCGTTTTCCCGTCGGATTCCCTGCTGATCGCCCGTCTGATTGAGGGGAGCCAGGACCTGCGAAGCGATCCGTCCTGCCTCATCGAGGACGCTTTGCACCACATCGGACGTCGCGTCCTCGAAACCCGGCAATCCGGCGATTTCATCCAGGCCGGCCAATTCCCGTAGGACGAAGGTGATGTCGCGAAGGGGCGGACTGTAGGGCGTCATGGGCGGCTGTCTCCGTTATTGGATTGCGACGGTGCCGGGTTGGGTCTTGAACGTCACGGGGGAGGTTAACAAAGGTGGCTCGCTCTGTCTCCCCTATCTGAGGTTGTGGAGCTGGTTTGGAAATACGCTAAGTATTTACCTGTTTTGCGGATTCGAATAATCCGCCCTTGAAATGTTGTTTGATCCACCCTTATTATGTTGCATCGCAGCATTTGGTGGAAAGCCATAGTCACCTTATGGTTGCAGAGAAGATTTGTTCATTTCAAATGTGAGAATCATGAATTTTTTTTCAATTTTTGATTGTCGTATTTGAAGGGTAAAACGCCAAAGGAAAGGTCTTTTCGTGAGGATTGATCGTTTTTTGGTGTGATGGAGTTGTAACACATATGTTCTGGGGATCTTTGTCGCAGCGGACCGCCAATGTCTTGCCGGTACCGTCGGAGACCCAACAGCCTCTCGCCATCGCTTTGCAGGGTGGCGGCGCTTATGGCGCCTATGCCTGGGGCGTCCTTGATCGGGTGCTTGAGGAAGAGGATCTTCCCATCGCCGGATTCAGCGGTGCCAGCGCCGGAGCCATCAATGCGGTGGTGGCGGCCTGGGGACTATTGGAAGGAGGACGCGCCGGTGCCCGCGATGCGTTGCGGCGGTTGTGGACGTCGGTGGGGAAGATGTCGCTGCTGAGCCCGCTCGGCCTGCCGGGCGCCAGTCTTCAATTCGACCTGTTGACCCGAGTGATCTCGCCTTATCTGTTCAATCCCTTGAATATCAATCCATTGCGCGATTTGCTGGTTGATATGGTGGATTTCGAGCGTCTGTCGGCCGACGGCCGGATCCCGTTGTTCATTTCCGCCACCAACGTGAACACGGGCGAGCAGCGTATCTTCCGCGAGGAGGAGATCTCGGTCGACGTTCTCATGGCTTCGTCCTGCATTCCCTATCTTTCCCAGGCGGTGGTGATCGATGGGCAGCCCTATTGGGACGGTGGATTCTCGGCCAACCCGCCGATTTTACCGCTGGTGCTGGAAACGGCTTGCCGATCCCTGTTGCTCGTCAAGCTGACGGCCGATGACGAGCCCGATCTGCCGAAGGCGGCACCTGAGATCTTCGCCAGGCTGAAGAGGATACTGTTCAATGCCCCCTTGCTGCGTGATCTCGATGCCCTGACCGAGATGCAGAAGCTTCTGCATCGCACCAGTCCCCTGCCGGCTGATTTGTTGCGGCTACGCGACCTGGCGTTGCACAAGATCACCATCGACCATGCCTTTTTCGGCGCCACAAGCGGATCGGCGTTCGATCCCAAGCCCGCAATGATCGCGAAACTCTTCGATGCGGGCCGGGCCGCGGCCGAGGAGAGCGCCGACGTCTGGATGCCGGCCATCGTTCCCGAGAGTTTGGCCGAAGCCCGTCACTGATCAGAACAATCGGGTGTCCCCGATTGTTCTGGTTTAAATTCTTAGCCACTCGGTTGCCGGGCGGCGGACATCCGTCCGCCTCGGGCTTCCTTCGCTAAAGCTTCGGGGATCGCGGTAGGGACGCTCATTGCTGAGCGCCCCCCGCACAGATCCGTACGTGCGGCTTTCCCGCATACGGCTCCCACCTCGGGTA
>NZ_PIUM01000051.1 GCF_002845745.1 Telmatospirillum siberiense
CTTCGGCCATCGCCGCCGCCAGAGCCTGTTCCGAAATCAGGCCGAGCCGGGTCAACACCACGGCCAGCGACGCGCCGGTGGTGCGCATGGTCAATGCCCTGATCGCCCGGGCGGTGGAGGCCCGGGCCTCGGACATCCATCTGGAGCCGGCCGAGGACCGCCTGGCGGTGCGTCTCAGAATCGACGGCGCGCTGGGCGAGGAGGAGTCGCTGCCCAATCAGGTCAAGGCGGCGGTGGTTTCGCGCATCAAGGTGATGGCCGGGCTCGACATCGCCGAGCGGCGGCTGCCCCAGGACGGGCGCCTGCGTCTGGCGGTGCGCGGCCAGGAGATCGATTTTCGCGTCGCCACCGCGCCCACCATCCATGGCGAGGGCGTCGTTCTGCGCATCCTCGACCGATCCTCGCTGTCCCTCGATTTCGAAACCCTGGGGTTCGAACCGGCGCTTCTCGAGCGCTATCTCGAGGTTCTGCGGCGGCCGCACGGCATCGTCCTGGTCATCGGTCCCACCGGCAGCGGCAAGACGACGACGCTTTACGCCTCGCTGGCGGCGCTCAACACGGTCGACCGCAAGATCCTGACCATCGAGGATCCCATCGAATACCGCCTGGCCGGCATCAGCCAGACCCAGGTCAAGCATCAGATCGGTCTTACCTTCGCCACCGCCCTGCGCTCGTTCCTGCGCCAGGATCCCGATGTAATGATGGTGGGCGAAATCCGCGATCTGGAAACGGCGCAGGTGGCGGTCCAGGCGGCGCTGACCGGCCACACTATCCTTTCCACGCTGCATACCAACGATGCCGCCAGCGCGGTCACCCGCCTGCTCGACATCGGGGTCGAGCCCTATCTGATCACCTCGACCCTGAACGCGGTCATGGCCCAGCGGCTGGTTCGCCGCCTCTGTCCGGTCTGCCGTCGGCCATACACGCCTTCGGAACAGGATTTGTCGGCCCTGGGACTGGCCGAGAGCGAGGCGGCGGCGGTGCGAACGCTGTACCGGCCGGGGGGCTGTTCCGCCTGTTCGGGCAGCGGCTTTCGCGGACGCCTGTCGGTGATGGAACTGCTGGCGATGGACGAGGCGGTGGTCCGGCTGGTGCTGAACCGATCCGAGGCCCGGGAAATCCGCAAGGTGGCGGTCGAGGCCGGAATGGTCGGCATGCTGGTCGACGGCCTGCGCAAGGCCGGCGCCGGCCTGACCACCGTGGACGAAGTGCTGCGGGTCACGCGGGAGGATCATTGATGGCGGCCCATTTCCGCTATCGCGCCGTCGTTCCCGCCACCGGGCAGATCCGCACCGGCACGCTGGAGGGCGATTCCGTCGCGGCCGTGCTGCGGAAATTGCGTCAGGACGGCTTGATGCCGATCGAGGCGGTGGAAAACAAGGGGCCATCCGCCGCCATCCGCTCACCCTCGCGCATTTCCGGCGCCATGCGCAAGGCCCTGCCGAACGCGCTGGGCGAACTGGCCGTGCTGCTGGGGGCGGGACTGCCGCTCGACCGCGCCCTGGCGATCGTCGTCGAGCACGCGCCGCAGCCGGCGTTGCGGACCGTCTTCGCCGCCCTGCGCGACCGGGTGAAGGCGGGCACGCCCCTGTCGCGGGCCATGGCCGAGGCGGGAGGACTGTTTCCCCCCATGGCCTGTGCCCTGGCCGAGGCCGGCGAGGCCAGCGGCAGGCTGGACGCCAGCCTGGGCCGTCTGGCCGAATCCCTCGACCGCGCCGAAGCCCTGCGGCAATCGGTGGGATCGGCCCTGGTCTATCCCTGCCTGCTGCTGGTGGTGGCGGTGGGGGTGATCCTGATCATGCTGCTGGTGGTGGTGCCGCAGTTCGAATCGATGCTGGACGATCTTTCCGGCAAGGTCCCCTTCGTCACCGAAATGCTGATGCGGATCAGCCGCGCCGTGCGGGACTGGGGGGCGGCCGGGCTGGCCCTGGCCGTCGGCGCCGGCGCGCTGACGCTGCGCGCGTTGCGGCGGCCCGGCTTGCGCGCCGCCGCCGACCGGCGGATCCTGGCGGTGCCGTTGCTGGGGGCCTTGATCGCCAGCGCCGAAACGGCGCGGCTGGCGCGCACGCTGGCCAGTCTGGTCGATGCCGGGGTGCCGCTGCCCAACGCGCTGTCCATCGCCCAGAGAGCCCTCGGCAACAGCCATATGGCGGCGGCGATCGCCCGGGTCGCCGAAGGATTGAAGGAGGGCGGAGGGCTTTCCGTCCCGCTCGCCGCGACCGGCGCTTTCCCCCCGGTCGCCATCAGCTTTCTGAAAACCGGAGAGGAAACCGCCCGCCTGGGCCTGATGCTGGCCCGGCTGGCCGATGTTCTCGACCGGGACGTCCGCACCATGACCCAGCGCATGATCACCGTGATGACGCCGCTTATCACGGTGATCATGGGCCTGACCGTCGCCGGCATCATGGCGGCGATCTTTTCGGCCATCCTTGGCATCAACGATCTGGCGATCCAACCATGACAGAGACAACGTTCCTTTCCCGCCGCCACCGGCACCAGGCCGGCTTCACCCTGCTCGAACTTCTCGTCGTGCTCACCATCATGGGCCTGCTGGCCGGTCTCGCCGGTCCCCAGGTCCTCAAATATCTGGGCTCGTCGCGCACCCAGACGGCCAGGGTGCAGGTGCAGAACATCGTCGCCAGCCTGGAGCTGTTCTACGTGGACCTCCACCGCTATCCGACCGAGGCCGAGGGATTGAAGGCCCTGGTGACGGCGCCGCCGGAGATGGCCGGCTGGAACGGTCCCTATCTGCGCAAGATGGACGCCTTGCGCGATCCCTGGGGCAATCCCTACGGCTATCGCAATCCCGGCAAGTTCGGAAACATCGACGTGTTCAGCCTGGGCTCGGACAATGCCGAGGGCGGGACGGGCGAGGCCCAGGACGTCGGCAACTGGTGAGGGGCGTCGATGTCAATGCTCGAAGCCCTGGTGGCGCTGGCCATCGCCGGCCTGATCGCCCTGATCGTCTATCCCTTGCCGGAGCGGGCCATCCGCGCCGTCGACGTCCGTGCCGGCGCCCAGGCGCTGTCCATCGATCTGCGCCGCGCCCGGTCCCTGGCCCTGCGCAGCGGCGCCCCCGCCTCTTTGCTGCCGACCCGCGACGGGCATGGCTATGTCCTGCCCGACGGGGTGGTTCGCCATCTGCCCGAGGGAACCGTCATCAGCGGTGCCGGAACCCGGTTTTTCGCCGACGGGACGGCCTCCGGCGGCCTGTTCGTGGTGGCCGGTGCCACCCGGTCCCTGGGGGTGGCGGTGGAGTCCGCGACCGGGGCCGTCACCATGGTCGTGCCATGAGCCGAAAGCGCCAGGCGGGTTTCGCCTTGGTCGAAGCCATCGTCGCCGCCGCCATCATCGCCGGGGCGCTGGTCGCGATGTTCGCGGTGATGATCGATGGCGCGACGCGCTCGCGTCTGGCCGAGGACAAGCGTCTGGGGTTGCTGGTGGCCGAATCGCGGCTTGCCGCCGTCGGCGCCGAAATTCCGGTGCGCGTCGGTTCGTTCGCCGGCGTCGAGGGGCCTTTCACCTGGGAGGTGGCGATCAACCCCTATCGCATGGCGGTGGGGCGAAGCGATGCCGGGGATGTCTATCAGGTCAGCGTGGCGGTGCGATTGCGCAGCAGATCGACGAGCCTGGTCGAACTGAGGAGTCTTCGCCTTGCGTCCACCTACTAGAGCCTTTCGCCATCGGATTGGCCGGCTTTCCTTTTTCGTCATCCCCGGGCTTGATCCACGGCTGTCCGGCACGGATTTTGCCCTCGATATTCAGGAAAAATTACGCCCGGTTTATCCACCAAAAGTCGTCATGCCCGGACTTGATCCGGGCATCCATGTGCCCGCTTCAAATGATGTCGACCGATCTATGCAATCATGGATTGCCGGGTCAAGCCCGGCAATGACGGTTTTTGGTTGCAGCTACCACTCAAATGCGAGCAACGCACAAACTGTGCCGGACAACCGTGGGCTTGACCCGGGGATCCACGTGGATGGCCGGGTCAAGCCCGGCCATGACGACAGAAGAAGATCCAATCCGATCGCGAAAGGCCCCGATTCCCGTCAGGCCGGCTTTTCCCTCGTGGAGATGCTGGTCAGCCTGGCCATCTTCGGGATGGCCAGCCTGCTGGTGGTCACCGGTCTGAACGGCGCCCGGCATGTCTGGGAGCGTGCCGGCAGCCGGATGAACGGGGGCGAGGCGACGGAGGGGGCCGAGACGGTTTTGCGGCGGCGGATGGAAAATGCCGTGCCCGCCACGCGCCACGACGGCGGTGTCGCATCGGCGGATTTCACCGGCACGTCCGGGTCCCTGGTTTTCCTGGCGCCGCCGGATGACTCCCGGGGACCGGGCGCGCTGCTTCGTTATTCGCTCGCCCTGGCCCCCGATGGACGTCTGATCCTGTCCAGCACCAACGATTTGGCGCGGGATGGGGCATCGCGTCGCGACGATGTGCTGCTGCGCGGCGTGCAGTCCCTCGAACTGGCCTATTTCGGTCCGTCGGCATCCGACGATCCGGGCGCATGGCACGCCTCCTGGAGCCGTCGCCCGGATCCCCCCCGGCTGATCCGGGTGCGCGTCCGTTTTCCTCCCGGCGACCGCCGCTGGTGGCCCGACCTCGTCGTCCACCCGATGACCGACGTCGATCAGGAATGTGCCCTGGACGACTCCGGCAACCGCTGCAGGGGGCGCGGATGACGCCGGCCGATCTCTTCAATGCCGATCTCAAGACCATCGGCCGCATGGTGGAACGGGGGCTGTCCTGGTGGCGCGACGAATTGCTCGCCCTGGTTCCGGAGCGCTGGCGAAGATGGTCCGGCGCCAAGGCCCGGACCGTCGTGCGTCCCGAAGGTGACGGCTTCCGCTTCGATGCCGCCCTCGATGGGCGGTCTCCGGCCGAGGGGCCGTTGTGCCTGTGTCTGCCATGTGGCGCCGGATTGTTGCGCCGTCTCGATCTGCCGCTTTTACCGGTGTCCGACTTGCGCCGGATGATCGCCCTCGACATCGATCGCCTCACGCCATTCGAAACCGAAGACGTCCTGTTCGATTTCGAGATCGAGGAAAGACTGGGCGGGCGACTGCGCGTCCTGATCGGCGTCCTGCCCAGGGAGCGGAGCCTGGCGGCGATCGAGCGGTTGAGGCGGAGCGGCCTGGTGCCGGAAGCCTTGAGCCTGGCCGACGGGGACGGCCGGCCTCGTTTCGATTTCCTGCCCGCGACGCGGACCGGGGACGGTCCCCGTCGCGGCTGGACCGCCAGCCGGCTGTGGATGGCGGCGGCGGCCCTGCTGATCCTCAACCTGGGCCTCTTCACGCTTTACGACATCTTGTCGATCGAGACCTTGCACCAGCGGATCGAAGCCCAGCAGCCGATGATCGGGGTCGCGGGGAAGCTGCGGATCGCGGTCGAGGCCGAGCGGACGCGGCGGGATGACCTGGTGCGGCGCCAGCGGTCGTTCTCGCCCTTGCCGGTGCTGGACGGCCTGACCCGTTCGCTGCCGGACGAGGTGTGGATCCAGCGTCTGGAGTGGAATGGCGCCAGTTTGCGGATCATTGGCTGGAACCGTGGCGACGCCGACGTCCTGGCCCTGGTCGATGGCAATCCCCTGCTGGCCAACGTCCGGCCCGTGGACGCTGCGGCATCCCCGAAATCATCCGCCAAGCCTTTCGAAATCGTCGCCGAGCGGAAGCCGGGAGGCGGGAGATGAAGGCCATGACGGCGCGGGAACGGCGATTGGTGGCCATCGCCTTGCTGCTCGGCACGGTCGCGGTTCTTTGGTACGCGCTGGTGGATCCGGTGATCGGAGGGGCCTTTCGCCGTGCCGGGGAAAGGCGGGAACTGATGGCGGAGATCGCTCGCAACGAACGGCTTATCGCCGGTCTGCCGTTCTGGAAGGAGGCCTCCGCCGCCCAGTCCGCGACCGCCGGGAAATTCGCGCTGCGGGCTCCGAGTCCGGCGCTGGCCGCCGAGGCATTGAAGGAACGGCTGAGTGGAACGATCGGCAGGGAAGGGGGAACGGTGAAATCGATGCAAAGCGTGGAAGAGGGGGTGCCCGATCATTGGGTCCGGGTTCGGGCCGACCTGACCCTGACCAACGAGCAGCTTTACCATAGTCTGAGCCAGTTGGAGAGCGAGGATCCTCATGTCGTCGTCGACTATCTGTCGGTTGCTGCCGATCGCGCGGCCGTTGCGGGCGGGATGGAACCGCTTGACGTCACCCTGGCGATTTCCGCCTTCGTTCGCCTGGAGGGGGGTGATCGAAAGCCGGGGCCTGCCGCTCCTGATCCTCGCGGCGCTGTCCGTCCTTGCCGTCGTTCAAATCGGGCTTCCCGACAGTCCGGCGACATCGCCGGGCGGGACCGCGGCGCCGGCCGGCCCGGCCGAGGATGTGACCCGGGTGAGCGGGGAATGGCCGGCGATTGCCGAACGTCCGCTGTTCTCGCCCAATCGTCGTCCGGGCAAGGCGGAGTCCGTGGCCGCGTCCGTTCTCGATGGGTATCTGGTGCTGGGGATCGGCATTATGGGGCAGACGGCGACGGCCTTGGTCAAATCGCCGGGCGGCAAGCCGACGCGGCTGTTGCCCGGACAGAAGCTCGATGGCTGGACGCTGAGCGCGATCGAGCCGATGCGTCTGGTTTTCGAGCGCTCCGGCGAGATCGGCGTCCTTCCCCTCGATGCGCGCCGGCTGCGTCAACCGGCCGACCGGAGCAAGGCGGCGGCCCGATGAGGGCGTGTGCGGATAAGAAAAATATTCCCTCGCCCCTTGTGGGAGAGGGGACGAGCGAAGCGAGTGGGGTGAGGGGACTTACGCGCGCCGAGCGCGGAAAAAGTGTGCAGAAACAAACAAGTCTTTATGTCGCGCAGACGCGCGTACCCCTCACCCGGCCGCTAAAGCGGCCACCCTCTCCCACAAGGGGCGAGGGTTCGTCACTCCTCCTTTTCCTCCAGCGGTGTCTTTTCGTCCTTCTTGCCACTCTGGCGATCGCCGGTTGCTCGGCCGATCGCTTCGCGGTGAGGCCGTCGACGGTGCCGCCGCCGCCGGTGGTCCAGGAGGCCGGGGCGGCGCCGGCCGTCAGCGAAAGCGCCCTGGAGCCGGCGGCGCCCCGGACGAAGACCGAAGTGATCCGGGGCAACCAGCGCCTGATCACCGCGCCATCCCGTCCGGGAGGAGCGGCTGCGGCGGCGGAGGGGGCCGTCTCGCTCAATTTCGTCAATGTCGAGGTGCATGATCTGGCGAAGGCGATCCTGGGCGATATCCTCGGGGTGAATTACGATGTCGGCGCCTCGGCGCAGGGCAATGTGACCGTGGAGACGGCCCGGCCGGTTCGCCGCGAGGACGTGCTGCCCGCTCTTGAGGCGGGGCTGAAGGCGGCCGGCATGGGGCTGGTCAAACGCGCCTCGGGTTATTCCATCCTTACCCTGGCCGAGGCGCGGCGGCAGCCGGCCCTGGTCGGCGACGAGACGCAAGGGTTCGGCACCGAGGCCGTTTCACTGCGATATGCCAGTGCGGCGGCCTTGAAGAAACTGTTCGATCCGATGGTGCCGGAAAACGCCATTCAGGCCGATCCTTCGCGCAATGTCCTGCTGATCGCCGGTTCCACCGCCGAGCGGAAATCGCTGCGGGCGATGATCGAACAGTTCGACGTCAACTGGCTTGAGGGAATGTCTTTCGCCCTGATCACCCTCCAGCGCGCCGACAGCCGCCGGATGGTCGAGGAGCTGAATCAGATCGTCAATGCCGAGGGCTCGCCCTCGGCCGGACTGGTCCGCCTGGTGCCCTTGACCCGTTTCAACGGCATCGTCGTCATCTCGCCGCAGCCCGATTACATCGAGGACGTGCGTTATTGGGCGGAATCGCTGGATCGTGACGGCGAGGGGAGCGAGCGGCGTCTGTTCGTCTACCGGGTGCAGAACGGCCGGGCCTCCAATCTGGCCAGCGTATTGACCAACGTTTTCGGCACCGGCGGGACCGATAACCAGACGGCGGCTTCGACGACCGGTGCCGGCGGCGTCGGCACCGCCGGCACCGGCACGCCGGCCGGCATGACGTCGACGACGACGTCGTCACGCAACTCCGGCCAGACCTCGTCCTTCGCGACATCGTCGCCGTCGGTTTCCCCGCAAGGCTCCGCGTCCGGCGTCGGGCTTTCCCGCGACTCCCAGCTTCCGGCCGCCGCCCAGCAATTGCGGCTGGCGGAAGGGGGGCATCTCGTCAGCGTCACCAGCGACGATATCAACAACGCCATCGTCGTCCATGCGACCGCCCGCGAATATGAATCGATCGAAAACGCTTTGCGCAAGCTCGACGTTTTGCCATTGCAGGTGTTGATCGAGGTGATGATCACCGAGGTGACGCTGAACGATACGCTGCGTTACGGCGTCGAATGGTATTTCAAGACCGGCACCAGTCATTTCACCCTGACCTCCGGCTCCACCAACCAGCCGTCGCAGACCTTTCCCGGTTTTTCCTATCTTCTGTCCAATGGCGGCGGCATCCAGGCCGTCGTCAACGCGTTGGACGAGGTGACGACCCTCAATGTGGTGTCGTCGCCGCAATTGCTGGTGCTGAACAATCAGACGGCATCGATCCAGGTCGGCGATCAGGTGCCGGTCGCCACCCAATCGTCGGTCAGTACGACGACGTCGAATGCCGCCATCGTCAATTCCATCGAATATCGCGACACGGGCGTCATCTTGAAGGTGACCCCCAGGGTCAACGACAGCGGGCTGGTGTTGCTCGATGTCGCGCAGGAGGTCAGCGCCGTCACCACGACCACCACCTCCAGTCTCGATTCACCCACCATCCAGCAACGGCGGATATCGAGTTCGGTCGCCGTGCGCGACGGTCAGACGGTGGCCTTGGGAGGCCTGATCCGCGACACCCTGACCAAGGAGGCCAGCGGAGTCCCCCTGTTGAAGGACATTCCCGGGGTGGGCTATCTGTTCGGCTCCGTCGACGATACCCGGGTGCGGACCGAGCTCATGGTGCTGATGACGCCCAGGGTGGTCCGCAGCGCCGTCGACGCGCAGGCCGTCACCGACGAATTGCGTCGCAAGATCTCCAGCATGGAGCCGATTCCCCCACAGGCGGGACGGGCGCGGTGAAACGGCGCGGGGAGGCCGGCTACGCCCTGGTGATGGCGATGGTCGCCGCCGGCCTCTTCGCCTATCTCTCGCTGCTGATCGTCCAGGCCAACTGGGGCGACGACGCCGTGATCCTGGCCCGGCTCGACCGGGCGCGCCTGGACGCCGCCGCCGCCGCCGGGCTGGCCATGGCGTTGCACGGCCTGGGGGTGGAGGAACGGGGGCGCCGCTGGGCGATCGACGGCACGGCGCGGCAGGTCCGTTTCGACGGCGTGCTGCTGACCATCGCCGTCGAGGACGAGCGGAGCAAAGTGCCGATCAACGGCGCCAACGAGGACGTCCTGCGCCGCCTGCTGTCGGCGGCCGGAGTGCGGGGGCGGCAACTCGACAGTCTGGCCGAATCGATTTTGGATTGGATCGACCAGGACAACATTCCGCGCGTCTACGGCGCCGAGGCCGACGCCTATCGCGCCGCCGGCGCCGCCTTGCTGCCGCGCAACGGCAGGTTTCGCAGTCGCGAGGAATTGCTCGATGTCCTGGGGATGACACCACAGATCTTCGCCGGCATCGCCCCCTCGATCACCTTGTTCTTCGGCGAACCGGGGACGTTCAATGCGACGATGGCCACGCCTTTGGCCGTCATGGCCATGCAGGGGGCCAGCGAAAATCCCGCCGAAATGGCGGCGTGGAAAAAGAAATTGACCGACGGCACCTGGACGGCGCTGGAAAACGTCGCCGAGGTTTCCCTGCGCGGCAGACCCCTGACGATCAGGGTCGAGGCCGCGCTTCCCGACGGCACCCGGCTCTCCCGCGCGACCATCGTCCAATTCACCGGTAGCCGGACCAGGCCTTTCCGGGTGCGCTGGTATCAATAGCATCGGGCGGGAATGATGATCGGCGATTTTTGGACGGCGATGGTGATCGGGGCTTTGCTGCTGGGCTCCGCCGGGGCCCTTGTCGTCCGGCATCTGAGCGGCGGGAAAAAGTCGTTCTGGCTGCCGCCGGCGGCGATTGGCGGACAGCTTGGGCTGACCCTCTGGTCGGCGTCGGTGGCGCCCCTTCCGTGGGTTCCCGAAAGTCTGCTTCTCGCCTGGGGTTTGCTCACTCTGGCTTTGACCGATTGGATCGCCCTGCGGCTGCCGGATGCTTTGACATTGCCCCTGGTTGCGTCGGGGCTCCTGCTTGCCGGATTGGCCGATGCGCCAGCCCACGGGATCGGCGCCTTGGCCGGCTATGGCGGCCTGTCCGCCCTGGCCTTCGGATACCGGATGTGGCGCGGCCGTGACGGGATCGGTGGCGGCGACGTCAAACTGGCCGCCGTGGCCGGTGCCTGGGTGGGCTGGCAAGCCTTGCCTTCCGTCATCCTTTTGGGAGCGGTGATCGCCTTGTCCGGGGTGGCCGTCCTGCGGCTGACGCGTCCGATATCTGGTGCGGGCCCCGTGCCTTTCGGTCCTTCCCTGTGTCTGGCGATCTGGATCGTCTGGCTCCACGGTCCCTTGCCGGTTTCCCCGTCTTGACGCCCGGAGTGCCCCGGCGCACTGTCCCGGCGCAACAGACCTCCGAGCGGGAATAGCCGATGGCCCTTCGACATGCACATGGTCCGGTTCACCACCCGGAATGGAAACCCGAGGATCTTTTGTCTCGCGTTCTCCACCGCGATTCCAACCTCATCATTCTCGACAAGCCGGCCGGTCTGGCGGTGCATGGGGGGCCGCAAACGCCGATCCATCTGGAGGGCATGCTCGACGTCCTGCGATTCGGCCTGACCCGGCCGCCCAGGCTGGCGCACCGGTTGGATCGCGACACCTCGGGATGCCTGGTTCTGGCCCGCCACGACAAGGCCTTGTCCCGTTTGGGGCGTCTGTTCGGGGCGGGGAAGGTCCATAAGACCTATTGGGCGGTGGTTGCCGGCCGCCCGCAAGGGACGGAGGGGCGGATCGATCTGGCCTTGCGCAAGGTGTCCAACAGCCAGGGCTGGCGGATGGTCGCCGATCCGCAAGGGTCTTCCGCGGTGACCCTGTGGCGTCTTTTGGGGACCGGCGATGGGATGTCCTGGCTGGAGCTGCAGCCGCAATCCGGGCGAACCCACCAGATCCGCGTTCATTGCGCGACGGGCCTGGACTGCCCGATCCTGGGGGAGAGCGTCTATGCGGCCGATGGGGCTCAGCCGTTGCATCTGCACTCCCGCGCCGTGGTCGTTCCCTACTGGGCCGAGCGGCCGGCCATCGAGGTTCGGGCGGAGCCACCCCCCCATATGGGAGGGGCCTTGTCGGTTTGCGGATGGTGACGGTCGAGAAAAAGCCCAAATCGCAGCGCGCGAGCAAACGCATTCCGATCAGTCACTGAACTTGTCCGAAAGGGCGGGCTTCATAGTCTTCTCCCGCGAGGGGAGAAGGGCTTTTGCCCGCCCTTTCTTACCCGCGCAGATCGTGCTGGCGGCTGGGGGTGATCAGGACGGGAGAAATGGGGGCGGCCTGCCGGTTATCCTGCATATGGCCGAGAAAGGGCGCGAACTGCTGCATCACCACGCGATAGACGTCGCGTTTGAAGGAAATGACATTGGCGACGACCTCGTCCGGCGCCATCCAGCGCCAGGACGAGAATTCGGGGTGCTCGGTTTCCACGACGATATCCCCGTCATTGCCGGTGAAGCGCATCAGAAACCATTTGTGGCGCTGGCCACGGAAAAGCAGGGCCCGTTTGGTCGAGGCGGCCTTCGGATAGTCGTAGCGGAGCCAGTGTGGGCAGGTGGCGATGACGACCGCCCGGTCGGTGCCCAGTTCCTCTTTCAATTCGCGGAGCGCCGCCTGTTCCGGCGGTTCGCCCGGTTGCATGCCGCCTTGCGGCATCTGCCAGGGGGGATCGCGGCCGTCCTTGCGATGGCCGACGAAAACCCGACCCTGGCGGTTCATCAGCACGATACCTATTCCCGATCGATATCCCGTCGGTCCGTGCATGGATCCCCCCCAATTATGTGACTGTTGAAACTTTACCACGGATGGATGAAAGGGAAACTGGCCGTTGGTCTTGCCGGGATCATGGACGGGAGGGGGATAAACCGTTTCGTCCAGATCCGGCATGACGTTCTCAACCCCCAGCCCTGCGGATCGCGCAGTACTATGCGGTGGAGCGGGCCGCTAAGGTATTTCCGTCGCCAGGGGGTTTCGCGGTCCAATTCTCTCCCATCCCACCCCACCCAGGCCGGGAACGTCCTGGCGCACTCTTCCCCGAGATCTTCCATTTCCAAGCCTATTCGGATGGCGCCCGCGCCCGGAGTGCCCCGGAGTGATTTCCGCGGCACCCGCGAGATCGGCGGGGTGTTATACCAACTCTCGGTGATCGGAACCGATCACCGAGCCCTCAATCGCCGGGCGGGTTTCTCCGAAACCCTTGGCTTCGCGCCAACGATGGCGCGGGCCCTCAATGGGCCAGACCAAGTCTCGATGAGGCATCCTCATCGAGACTTGGTATTACATCGCCTCCATCGCCGGGCGTTCGAAATAGACCTGGTATTCGTGCAGGGCCTTGGTCTCGTCGAATTCCTTTTCCATCTTGGCGATGACCATGGTGGCGACGCCGTTGCCGACCATGTTGGTCAGCGCGCGGCCGGTGGACATGAAGCGATCCACGCCCAGCAGCAGGGCTAGTCCCTCGATGGGCAGGACGCCGGTGGCCGACATGGTTGCGGCCAAGGTGATGAAGCCGCCGCCGGTGACCGCCGCCGCCCCCTTCGAGGTGACCATCAGCAGGGCGAGAATCGACAATTGCTGCCAGATCGACAGGTGCACGTTGTAGGCCTGGGCGATGAAGATGGCCGCCATGGAAAGATAGATCGAGGTTCCGTCCAGGTTGAAGGAATAGCCGGTGGGGATCACCAGTCCGACCACCGGCTTGGCACAGCCCAGGCGCTGGAGCTTGTCCATCATGCGCGGCAGCACGGTCTCCGAAGAGGAGGTGCCGAGGACGATCATCAACTCGTCCTTGAAATAAGCCAGGAAGCGGAAGATCGAAAAGCCGTAGATGCGGGAGATGCTGCCCAGGACGACGGTGATGAACAGCACCATGGTAATCAGCACGCCCAGCAGCAACTCGCCCAGCGAGGTGAGCGATCCGATGCCGAATTTGCCGATGGTGAAGGCGATGGCTCCGAAAGCGCCGACCGGGGCGTAATACATGACGATATTGATGACGCCGAAGAATGTGTAGGAAAGCCGTTCCAGGAAATCCTCGACCGGCTTGCCCCGTTCGCCCAGCAGGGACAGGGCGGCGCCGAACAATATCGAGAAGAACAGGATCTGTAGAAGATCGCCGGAACCGAAGGCGCCGATCAGATTGTCGGGGACGATGTGCAGCAGCACATCGGCGGTGCTCTGCCCTTTGGCGGCGGCGCCCGCATATTTGGCCACTTCGGCGTTATTGATGCCGCTGACCACCACATTCATGCCTCGGCCGGGCCCCATGAGATTGACCAGCACCAGCCCGATGCCGAGGGCGAAGGTGGTGACCACCTCGAAATAGATCAGCGCCTTGATGCCCACCCGGCCGACCTTCTTCATGTCGCCGACGCTGGCGATGCCGGTCACCACGGTGAGGAAGATCACCGGTCCGACCACCATCTTGACCAGCTTGATGAAGATATCGCCCAGCGGTTTCATCTCGGTCCCGAACTCCGGCCAGAGATGACCGACGACGATGCCGATGACGATTGCCACCAGAACCTGAAAGGTGAGGTCGGCGTAGAGCTTCTTTTTCTTTTTCGGTGTTGCCTGACCCGCCACATTGGGAACGTGCATCTTGGAAATTCCTCACGGCTGTGTCGCAGGAAGTTCTGCGTATTCGAACTTTCAGGGTCTACCAGCAACATGCGTGCCAGAGATTAATTGGCGAAAATCCGCACATCCGGATTTCAAATGGCTGGATTTTCGCCCATACTACCCCTGTTCAATGTGTGGATTTCCACACATAAGGCGATGTTTCGCTCCAAATACGTGTCCTTATGGGTTGGTCTGTAACGAATGGTTGCTTCGTCGCCGCCTTGTCCGTATTTCCTTCGAAGGCTCCCGTTTCCCTCGTCACAGGCAGGTTCTTGATGATTTCTTCATCTGACCGGGCACCTTCTTCGGCGCGGACCGGCGGCGTTTCGTCGTGGCCTTTGCTGCTCGGGGCGCTCTGTGTGGTGGTCCTGGTCGCCCCCTGGCTCGTCTGGCGCGGCATCGCCTGGAGCGAACAGAAGGCTTACGCCCAGCTCGCCGCCACCGGCAGTAGCCGGCTTACCCTGTACGGCGCGGCCTTGCACAGCGAACTGGACAAGACGCGGAACATCCCTCTCGTTCTGGCGGGCGATCCCCAATTGATCGATTTTTTGGTCGCGGCCGGGGGGACGGGGGGCTCTCCCCGCGCCGAGGATATCGATCGCCGCCTGCAAGGGTTGAGCGAGGCGCTGGGAATTTCGGCCATCTATCTGCTCGACTCCCACGGTACCACTTTGGCGGCCAGCAACTGGACCGAGGGGGCCGGGAGCTTCGTCGGGCAGAACTTCGCCTTCCGTCCCTATTTTCTGGCCGCGATGGAGGGGCGTGACGGCCGGTATTTCGCTTTGGGAACCACGTCCAATCTGCCTGGTTATTACATTGCCCTGCCGGTTCGCCGGGGCGGCCGGATCGTCGGGGCGGTGGTGGTGAAGACGACGATGGATGATCTGGAGCATGGCTGGTCCGGCGGCGGGGAGAAGGTCTTCGTCACCGATCGGCACGGCATCGTCTTCCTGAGCAACGAGCCGCGTTGGCGCTTCGGTAGTCTGGCGCCGCTGGACCCCGAACTGCGCCACCGGATTGGGGAGAGCCGGCAATATGGCGATGCCCCCCTGGCTCCGCTCGGTCTCGTGGTCGGGACCCGTCTGGTTTCCCTGGACGGCCAGACCTATGTGATGGTCTCGCGCCCCCTGGTCGATGGCGAGGGCTGGACGTTGCATGTTCTTCTCGATGTCGCCGCCAGCCATGCCAGGGCGCGGGACCTGGGGCTCCTCGTCGCGGCGGGGCTCCTTCTCGCCCTGCTGGCGGCCGGCTTCTTCCTCCAGCGCGCCCGCATGGTGCGCGGTTACACCAGGGATCTGGAACGCCGCGTCGATCAGCGCACCGTCGCGCTGGTCGAGACCAATCACCGTCTGGAAGCGGAAGTGGTCGAACGTGGCCGCGCCGAAGAGGAATTGAAGGCCAAGCAGGAGGAGTTGGTGCAGGCGACCAAGCTGGCGGCGCTCGGACAGATGTCCGCCGGCATGGCGCACGAGGTCAACCAGCCCCTGGCCGCCATCCGCTCCTTCGCCGACAACGCGGTGACCCTGCTGGATCTGGGACGGACCGAACAGGTTCGCGACAATCTGGCCGAAATCGCCGGCCTGACCGAGCGGATGGCGCGCATCACCGGTCAGTTGAAACAATTCGCCAGGAAAAGCTCGGGCGCCGCCGAGCCGGTCGCCGTGGGAGCGGTGGTCGAGGGCGCGCTTTCGCTGCTGGCCGGCCGTCTGCGCGCCGAGGGGGTCGATGTGCGATGGACTTCGCCGTCGGCCGATCTGAAGGTTTGGGGGGACGAGGTGAGATTGCAACAAGTACTGATCAATCTTTTCCGCAATGCTCTCGACGCTATGCGCAAGACCCCGTCGCGCAGGCTGGAGCTTGCCCTGGCCGTCGAGGCGGAGACGATCCGCCTCGACGTGCGCGACAGCGGGCCGGGAATTCCCGAGGATGCGCTGCCCCGTCTCTTCGAGCCCTTCTTCACCACCAAGGCGGCGGGCGAGGGGATGGGGCTCGGGCTGTCGATCTCGGACGGCATCGTGCGCGAGTTTGGGGGGCAATTGAGTGCGGCCAACGCGGCGGACGGCGGAGCGGTCTTTACGCTGCAACTGCGGCGGGCGGGCTTGTCATGATGACACTGTCGATCATTCTGGCCGACGACGACCGCAAGATCCGCGAGGCCGGCCACCAAACCCTGACCCTGGCCGGCCATGCCGTGCAATGCGCCGAAGACGGCGAGCGGGCTTTAAGCATGATCGATCCCGATTGCGGGGTTCTCATCACCGATATCCGCATGCCGGGCATCGACGGTTTCGCCGTGCTGGAGCGGGCTCTTTCCATCGATCCCGATCTGCCGGTCATCATGATCACCGGCCATGGCGACGTCTCGATGGCGGTCCGGGCGATCCATGCCGGCGCCTACGATTTCATCGAAAAGCCGTTTCCCTCGGAGATCCTGCTCGATACGGTGCGCCGCGCCCTGGAACGGCGCCGTCTCGTCATGGAGAACCGGCAGCTCAAGAGGAAACTCGATACCACTGCCGAGGCCACCATCATCGGCCGCACGCCGGCGATCGAGCGGATGCGGACTATCATCGCCGCGGTGGCCAAGACCGACACGGACGTTCTGGTGATGGGCGAGACGGGGACCGGCAAGGAACTGGTGGCCAGGGCGTTGCATCACCAGAGCAGCCGCCGTCATCACAAGTTCGTCGCCTTGAACTGCGGCGCCATGCCCGAGGATATCTTCGAGAGCGAATTGTTCGGCCATGAGGTGGGGTCCTTCACCGGCGCTTCGAAGCGCCGCATCGGACGCATCGAGTTCGCCCACAAGGGAACCTTGTTTCTCGACGAGATCGAAAGCATGCCGATGCCCCTGCAGGTGAAGATCCTGCGCGTTCTGCAGGAGCGCGTGGTCGAGCCGCTGGGGTCGAACGACGTGGTCCCGGTCAATCTGCGGGTCGTCGCGGCCACCAAGATCAGTCTCAAGGGAGCGAGCGGCGAGGGGCATTTCCGCGAGGACCTCTATTACCGGCTCAATGTCGTGATGATCCACGTCCCCCCCTTGCGCGAACGCCGCGAGGACGTTCCGCTGCTGTTCCAGCATTTCGTCAGCAAGGCGGCGGCGCGTTACGGCCGCGAGGCGCCCAGGGTGACGCCGCTGGTGCTGCACCGCCTGACCTCCTACGCCTGGCCGGGCAATGTGCGGGAATTGAAGAACGCCGCCGATCGCTTCGTCCTTGGCCTGGGCGACGAACTGGAGATCCTGGGCGGCGAGCCGGTCAAGGAGGCGCGGCTGACCTTGGCCGAGCAGGTGGATTTTTTCGAAAAGAGCGTGATCGAGAACGAGCTGACCCTGCATGGGGGCAACGTCAAGGCCACGGTCGAGGCGCTGGGCATTCCGCGCAAAACCTTCTATGACAAATTGCGCCGCTTCAATCTGTCGGCGGAGGATTTTCGCTAGCGGAGAGGGGCCGACGAACCGATGGAGTCTGATCCGATGACCGCTCCCAAGATCGTGCCGACCGTCGTCTGCAACCGCCGCGGGACTCCCCGCCTTTGCGGCATCGAAGTCCCGGCCGATCTGCAGGCGTTGGTGGTGGAGCGGACGACCTGTCCGAACGACAATCCGGAGTGCGCCTGCAAGCCGGTGGTCTCCGTCGTCGGCGGCGTCGACGAGGCGGGAATGGAGCGGGCGCTTTCGGATTTCGGCGGTTGTGTCGAAGTGGCTTACGGTCAGTTGCTCTCGGGCGAGCATCTTCTCTCGACGCTCGAACGGCATGGGCTTTACATGGCGCTTTCCACCGCGACGGCCTATTCGCTGGCCCCCGCCCACATGTTCTGCAATGTCCTGGCGGAGCGTCATCACCTTTCCCCGGAATTGCGCGACGCCATCGAACTGGCCGTGCATGAGGCGGTGGTCAACGGTCTGCTGCACGGCAATCTGGAAATCGGTTCGGGCGATCGGCAAAGCCTGGAAGGGTTGCGCCGCTTCGGCGAGACGATCTCGACGCAATTGCGGGACCCGTCCCTGGCCAGCCGCCGCATCGAGGTCACGGCCGTGGTGTCCGAGCGGGAGGTCGAGCTGGCGGTGATCGACAGCGGTCCCGGCTATGAGGCGGAGAGCCTTGCCGCGGACGACAGGCCGGACCGGAAATCGGGGCGGGGGCTGGAGCTCATCCGTCATTTCGCCCAAGCGGTCGAGGTCGGTGAAGGGGGGCGCAAACTCCGCATGCGGTTCGCCCGATGAGTTTGCCCGAAGCGACGCTTGATCTTCCGGCCGGGCAGGCCATCGATCTTTCGACATGCCGCGTGCTGATCATCGACGACAGTCCCGCCATCCGCCAGCTGATCGGCGCCTTTCTGGAAAACGCCGGCATTCCTCTCGTCGAGAACGCCGCCAACGGCAGCGAGGGGTTGGCCAAGGTGGAGGCTTTCGAGCCGGATCTGGTGATCCTCGACATCGTCATGCCCGGTATGGACGGATACGAGGTCTGCCGCCGCCTGCGCGCCGATCCCCGGACCAGGACGCTGCCGGTCCTGGTCGAGACGGCGCTCGATTCGGCGGCAGATCGCAGCTCCGTGTTCCAGGCCGGGGCCAGCGACGTGATTTCCAAGCCCATCCATGGGCCCGAACTGATCGCCCGCGTCCGTCTGCAATTGGAAAACAGGCTGTTGATCCGTAGCCTGGAAGACCATGTCAAGCTGATGACCTGGGAGATGGAACTCGCTCGTTACATGCAGGAAAACCTGCTGCCGCGCGAGGACATGCTGGAATCCCTGGCGGCGGCAACCGGTCTCGCCATCGCTTCGCATTTCCAGCCGTCGGCCAATTTGGGCGGCGATCTGTGGTCGGTCCACGCGCTGGGCGAAGGAAGGACCGGCGTGTCGATCATCGATTTCACCGGGCATGGGCTGGCCGCCGCCCTCAACACCTTCCGGCTGCACGCCCTGATGAACCAGATGACCCCCGATCCCGAGGATCCGGCGGCTTATCTGGCCGCCCTCAACGCCAAGCTGGTGGATCTGCTGCCCAGCGGCCAGTTCGCCACCATGTTTCTGGCCATCGTCGACAGCCGCCATGGCCGGATGACCTTCGCGGCGGCGGGGTCCCCCTGTCCGGTTATCGGCAATCCCGGCATCGGTCTTCTGGACGGCAGCGGTTTGCCGCTCGGCATCAGCCTGGAGGCCCGTTACGAGAATTGCCGGGTGCCGTTTCCCGAAGGGTCCGTCCTGTTCCTCTATAGCGACGCCCTGACCGAGAGCGTCGACCGCAGGGGGCTCTATCTGGACTCCTCCACCCTGACCGGTCTGGTCGACGATTGCCGGCGCGAGGATGGGGCGGCGAAGGCATTGCGGCGCCTGATCGCCCGTTTCCTGGAGGGACGGGGGCCGGTCACCGACGATCTGACCCTGGTCTGGATGAGTCAGGGACCGTTGCCGGCCTGACGGACGGGAGCCGGTCAGACTTCCGATTATACCATTTCCCTTTGAAAGCGCTTGACTCACGCCGCTTCCGTCAGGCTAAGTAACTAAATAGTTACTCAAGAGAATCGTGGCGGGGGAGAGTTCTCCCGAGGTCACGGCGGAAAGGGAGCGGGCGATGAGCGTTAAGCGTCTTGGCATCGTGATGAATGGCGTGACCGGCCGGATGGGCATGAATCAGCATCTGATTCGCAGCATCGCGGCGATCAGGGCCGATGGCGGCGTCCGTCTGAACTCGGGCGACGTGGTGATGCCCGATCCGATTCTGGTCGGGCGCAACGAGGAAAAACTGGCCGGGCTGGCCAAGGCGCACGGCATCGACCGCTGGACCACCGATCTCGACGCGGCGATCAGGGATCCCAGGGACGAGGTCTTCTTCGACGCCGCCACCACGCAATTGCGGGCCGAGCTGGTGAAAAGGGCCATCGACGCCGGCAAGCACATCTATTGCGAAAAGCCGACCGCCGACAATCTCGCCACCGCGGTGGACATAGCCAGCACCGCCAGGAAACGCGGCATCAAGCATGGCGTGGTCCAGGACAAGCTGTTTCTGCCGGGTCTGCGCAAGCTGAAGATGGTCATCGATAGCGGTTTCCTGGGGCGTATCCTGTCGGTGCGCGGCGAGTTCGGCTATTGGGTGTTCGAGGGCGACTGGCAGGCCGCCCAACGCCCGGCCTGGAACTACAAGCTGAACGAGGGCGGCGGCATCATTCTCGACATGCTCTGCCATTGGCGTTACGTGCTGGACAACACCTTCGGCAATGTCCGGTCGGTGTCCTGCCTGGGCGCCACCCATATTCCCGAGCGCGTCGACGAGAATGGCCGCCCCTACCAGGCCGATGCCGACGACGCCGCCTACGCCACCTTCCAATTGGATGGCGGTATCGTCGCGCAGATCAATTCGTCCTGGTGCACGCGGGTGCGCCGCGACGATCTGGTGACCTTCCATGTCGACGGGACCCACGGTTCGGCGGTCGCCGGGTTGCACAAATGCTGGACCCAGGCACGGGTGAACACGCCGAAGCCGGTATGGAATCCGGACATTCCGCAGACCATCGACTTCTTCGGCAATTGGCAGGACGTCCCCGACAATGCCGCCTATCCCAATGGCTTCCGCGCCCAGTGGGAGTTGTTCCTGCGCCATCTCGCCGGTGAATTGCCGGAATTCCCCTGGAATCTCGAGGCCGGGGCGCGGGGCGTCCAATTGGCCGAGGCCGGCTTGCAGTCCTGGCGCGAACGGCGCTGGATCGACCTTCCCGACCTGCAGTTCTGAGGAGAGTGACGGGGCGTCCCGGCGCCCCCGCTCTTTTGGGAGGTTCGAACGATGCGTGATCTTTCCGCCGACGCGAAATTGATGAGTTTGAATACCGCGACTTTGGGGCCGAAACGCTCGCTCAAGGACGCGGTGGAAGGGTGTCTGCGCCATGGGATCGGCGGCATCTCGCCCTGGCGCGACAAGATCGCCGAGGCCGGCCTCGACGAGGCCGCCCGGATGATCAAGCGGGCCGGGCTTTCCGTCACCGGCGTTTGCCGGGGCGGCATGTTCCCGGCGGCCGATGCGGAAGGGCGCCGCTGCGCCCTGGAAGACAACCGGCGTGCCGTCGACGAGGCGGCGGCCCTGGACTCGTCCTGCCTGGTCTTCGTGGTCGGCGGCCTGCCGCCCGGCTCGAAGGATCTCAAGGATGCCCGGGCGCAGGTCGAGGACGGTCTGGCCGCCACTTTGGAATACGCGCGTCCGGCCGGCGTCCGCCTGGCCATCGAACCCCTGCACCCGATGTACGCCGCCGACCGCGCCTGCGTGAACACCCTGGGGCAGGCCCTGGATATCTGCGATCGCCTGGGGCAGGGCATCGGCGTGGCGGTCGACGTCTATCATGTCTGGTGGGACCCCGATCTTGACCGGCAGATCGCCCGGGCCGGCCGCGACGGGCGGCTTTACGCCTATCATCTGTGCGATTGGATGGTGCCGACCACCGACCTGCTGCTCGATCGCGGCATGATGGGCGACGGCGTCATCGATCTTCCCGCCATCCGCCGGACCATGGAGGCGGCCGGCTACGACGGCTTCTGCGAGGTGGAGATCTTCTCCGCCAACCGATGGTGGCCGAAAACCATCGACGAGATCCTGGGCGCCATGGTCGCGCGGGGCAAGACCTGCATTTGAAAGACATCCAATAAGGAAAAGGCGAACGTCCATGAAAATCGATCACGCCGTAGCGCCTCTCGATCTGCTTCCCGCCATCCGCCGGATGTGGGACGTCTCGGCCGTCAAGATCGACGCCATCGACAGCTCGATGGACCGCGGCAAGGGTGCCCCCGTTCACACGGTGGCCGGGCGCTACCAGCCGCGCGGCTGGACCGACTGGACCCAGGGATTTGAATTCGGCAGCGCCATCCTGCAGTTCGACGCCACCGGCGAGAAACGGTTCCTCGACATGGCTATCGAGCGGATCCGCACCGACATGCCGGCGCACATCACCCATTTCGGCGTTCACGACCATGGCTTCAATCAGGTCAGCACCTACGGCAATCTGCGGCGCCTGACCGGCGAGGGGCGGATCCCCGAAGATCCCTGGCGTCAGGACTATGTCGATCTGGCGCTCCGTTGTTCGGGCGCGGTGCAGGCCCATCGCTGGACCGATCTCGGCAACGGCGAAGGCTTCATCCATTCCTTCAACGGCCCCCATTCGCTGTTCGTCGATACCATGCGCACGCTGCGCGCCCTGGCGCTCGCCCATCAGCTGGGTCATGTGATGAAGGACGAGGGGGACCGGGTCGTCCCTCTTCTCGGCCGCCTGCTGGCCCATGCCCGGACGACGGCCCGCCATGTGGTGTTCTATGGCGAGGGCCGCGATATCTACGACGTGCCCGGCCGCACCGCGCATGAGGCGATTTTCAACGTCACCAACGGCGCCTTCCGCTGCGTCGGCACGCAGCAGGGCTATTCGGGTTTTTCCACCTGGATGCGGGGGCTTTCCTGGGCGATCTGCGGCTATGCCGAGATGCTGGAGTTCGTCGAATCGCGCGATGCCGGTGAATTCGCCGATTTCGGCGGCAAGGAGGCCGCCGTTTCGATGATGGAGCGGGCGGCCGAGGCGACCTGCGAGTTCTACATCGCCCATACGGCCCTGGACGGCATCCCCTACTGGGACACCGGCGCTCCGGGCTTGCGCGATCTTGGCGATCCCTACGGGCGGGCGTCCGATCCCGGTAACGATTTCGAACCGGTCGACAGTTCGGCGGCGGCCATCGCCGCGCAAGGACTGCTGCGGTTCGGGGCCTGGCGCCAGGGGCGGGGAGGGGACGGCGGACGTTACCGCCAGGCGGGACTGACGGTGTTGCGCACGTTGCTGGGCGAGCCTTATCTCTCCACCGATTCCCGCCATCAGGGGCTGGTCCTGCACAGTCAGTATCATCGGCCGAACGGCTGGGATTACGTGCCGCCCGATAAGAAGATTCCCTTCGGCGAGGCGACCATGTGGGGCGACTATCACATGCGCGAACTGGCGCTTTACGTGCAGCGGCTGGCCGAAAACGGGCCTTACGTGACCTTCTTCGGGCCATAGGATTTTTCTGTGGCGCCGGCGTGCCTGCCGGTGTCCACCGTTTACCAAACGGAAGGAGACCCATCATGAATCCGCACACCGGACGGCGTGTCGCGCTGGTCACCGGAGGCCGCCGCGGAATCGGTCTGGCCGTGGCCGAGGGCCTGGCGGCCGATGGCTATGACGTGGCGATCACCGGCACCCGCGACGACGATGTGGCGCGGGCGGCGGTGGCCAAATTGCGGAGCCACGGCGTCGCGGGGACTTATGTGGCCGGCGACGTTGCCGCCGTCGAGGATCACGGCCGCGTTCTCGACGCGGTCGAGGCGGCCCTGGGCGGCATCGACGTTTTCGTTTCCAACGCCGGGATCGCGCCGCCGCAGCGTCTCGATATCCTGGAAACGACGCCGGAGAATTTCGACATCGTGCTGGGGGTCAATCTGCGGGGCGCCTTTTTCCTGGCCCAGGCGGTGGCCAAGAGGATGATCGCCCATGGCCGGACCGAACAGTCCCGCGCCCTGATCTTCGTCAGCTCCTGTTCGGCCGAGATGGTCTCGATCAACCGCGTCGAATACTGCGTCTCGAAAGCCGCGCTGGCCATGGCCGTCGAAGGCTTCGCCGCGCGTCTGGCGGCGGATGGCATCGGCGTCTTCGAAATTCGGCCGGGCATCATCCGCACCGACATGACCGCCGGAGTGTCTTCCAAATATGATGCGCTGATCGAGGGCGGACTGGTGCCGGCCAAGCGTTGGGGCGAAGGCGCCGATATCGCCGCCGCGGTCCGCGCCCTGGCCCGGCCGGAGATGGTCTTTTCGACGGGCACGGTGGTCAATGTCGACGGCGGTCTGACCATCGACCGGCTTTAGCGGCATCCCCGCCATTCCTCGATAGCATCAAAAAAAGGCCGCCCGGGTTTCCCCGGGCGGCCTGTTCGATATCCGGCCGGATGAACGCCGGTCAGCCTTCCGGCCGATGTCCGGGCGAGGCCAGTTCCGTTCCCATCTTGGCGTCGCGGGCCTCGATTCCGAAGCCGATCAGCAGGGCGACGACGATGGCCCCCAATCCGACGCCGCCGGCCAGGGCCACGCTGTAGTCGTGGTTCATGTGATCGGCGATCATGCTTTGCACCGTGGCGTTGCCGGCCGCCAGCAGATTGCCGAACTGATAGGTGAAGCCGGGGAAGGTTCCCCGGGCTTCCGGCGGCGACAATTCGTTCAGATGGGCCGGCACCACGCCGAAGCATCCCTGGACCATGAACTGCATGAAGAAGGCGCCGACCGCCAGCCAGACGGGATCCGAGGAAAAGGCCCAGACGGGAATGACCAGGATGGAGCCCAGCGAGGTGATGACGATGGTTCGGCGGCGGCCGAAGCGTTGCGACAGGGTCCCCGCGGTCAGGCAGCCGAAAATGGCGCCGAAGGAATAGACGATGGCGATGGTCGAGACCGTTTGGCTGGATAGTCCGTGCTGCACCTTGAGGAAGGCGTTCGGATAGAGATCCTGCGAGCTGTGCGAGAAGGTGTTGATGGCGAACATGATGAGGATCGCATACAGGAACAGCGGCAGCCGTTGTTTGGCCACGACGAAGATATTCACCGGCGGTTTGGTGCGGCGTTGTATCAGCCAGTCGGGGCTTTCGTCGATTTTCGAGCGGATATAGAGGATGAGCAGCGCCGGAGAGGCGCCGACGATGAACATGCCGCGCCAGCCCAGATAGGGATAGGCGAGCCAATAGAGCATGGCGGCCAGAAGATAGCCGCACGGATATCCGCATTGCAGGATGCCGGATACCGTTCCCCGCCAGCGGGACGGGATGCTTTCCATGGTCAGCGAGGCGCCGATTCCCCATTCGCCGCCCATGGCGATGCCGAAGCCGGCGCGCAGGATGAGGAAGGCGGTCAGCGTCGGCGCGAAACCCGAGGCGAGCTCGAAAAGCGAGAAGGTCAGCACGTTCAACATCAGGATCGGTTTGCGGCCGTAATGATCGGCCAGCCGCCCGAAGAGAATGGCGCCGACGGCGCGCAGTCCCAGCGTCAGCGTGATAGCCCAGGTAACCGATGTGATACCTGTGCCGAACTCCTTGGCGATGTCGGAGAGAACGAAAATCATAATGAAGAAGTCGAAGGCGTCCAGCGTCCATCCGAGGAAGCAGGCAACCACGACATTGCGTTGCTGAGAAAGCGAAGACATTCCTGTCACCAGACCTTTCCTGGGGTGCCCTTGAGGCTCGTTTCCATGATTTCTTTTGAGGGGAGTGTGTCAGTCCAGCGAACGAATGCCAAGATAAAAATAACTAAATAGTTACCTTGGCGGCCGGGAGATTGGGGGCTTGCCTCGGGCGGGCGAGTGTTTCATCCTTGATTATGCTTAAAAGATCCCCCGCGGCCCGGCCGGCCGCCTCGACAGATATTCCCGCCGAAAGCGGCCCCGTGGCCTCGCGCGAACGTATTCTCGACGCGGCGGTGACGGAGTTCGCCGAGCAGGGTTTCGCTGGCGCCCGTGTCGATGCCATCGCGGCCCGGGCCGGGATCAACAAGCGGATGCTCTACGCCTATGTCGGCAACAAGAAGGCCCTTTGGCTGGCCGCGCTGGAACGGGTCTACGAGGCCAAGCGGCGCGACGAGCGGACGCTCAATCTGCAGCGGCTGCCGCCGGCCGAGGCCATGCAGGTTCTGATCCGGTTCAATTTCCGCTATCACACCCAGCATCCCGAGTTTCTCGCCATGCTGAACGACGAGAATTTGCAAAGAGGGCAAAATCTCAAGGAATCCCATCGTGTGGCCGAGCTTTACTCACCTCTGCTGACCCTGATTTCCGAAGTTTTGGCCCGAGGGCAGGAGACCGAGGTCTTTCGCCGCAACGTCGATCCCATGCAGCTTTATATTTCGATGGTCGGCCTCGGTTATTTCTTCTGCTCGAACCAGCATACCCTGTCGGCGATTTTCGACCGGCGTCTCGATTCGGTCGAGGAGGTGCTGACCCGCGAACAGCATATCGTCGACGTCGTCATGGGATTCCTCCGCCCCGAGCGGTGACCACAACCAAAAACTGTCATTGCCGGACTTGATTCGGCAATCTATGCAAATCATGGATTGGCCGACGTCATTTGAAGCGGTCACGTGGATGGCCGTGTCGAGCACGGCCATGACGCCAATGTCAACAAAATCGAACCCTGAGTTCGGAGCCCGGCAAGCCTCACAGGGTAATCGGGTGAACGCGCGCGAGTTGTTCTTCCGAAAATGATTCTCGTCGCGTTGGCGCGTTGAGCGGTGCGTCAGGAAAGCTGGCGTGATCCGGCCGGTGGAAGTCCGGCCCAGGTAAGGGGTAGCGCCCGCCTGGTAACGAGTGTTGCGGGGTCGTCGGTGACGGCGGCC
>NZ_PIUM01000052.1 GCF_002845745.1 Telmatospirillum siberiense
CAAACGCTCGCGGTCTTCGACGGAAAGCAGGATGCAGACGGTCTGAGCCATGCCGAGAGAATCGCATGATTCAGGCTGCCTGTGAATCCTCCGTTTGCGTCAATGCACTAGTTTGAGCGGCTTTGTGTTGGGAAGGCCTTTATATGGGTTGGCTTTCGCCTGAGATTGTTGAGTGCGTTCAGGCAGGTTCTTTTTATTGGCATAATCGCCCTGCGGGGGCGTCGCTTGGTCGCTAGCCTCATTGCCCGTTTTATTGGTGGCGGCCGCTGTCTGGCTAGTGGCCGCTGGCGGAGAGACCACATTCGGAGGCGGCTGGACAGCCGGCGCAGGCGGCCAAATATATGCGATGATCGCAACCAATGCGCCAAGAACAGTAAAAATAACACCTATGAAATTAACCATTTTCTAAATTTCCATACGAATAATATTGAAAGCGTCGACACGCAATACTATCTATTTTTCAGAAACACCCCGCATCATATTTTATCTGTCATGATGGCCACTGACTAAGATAAAATTAATCCATTGCTAGCTATACAGGGCAGACATGACGCCATTAAGATTTTACGGGATGAAAAAATTAGTCAAGTACTTCTGGCCTGCGACCGCTGCGAAATATGCCGCTACGAATCCTTTAGAGCACCTGTGGGCCGCATTATTTGTCGTCCAACTCTGGATTTGGCGAGCAGCCGTGTTCACGCGAAGATCTTCCCTAAAAAGTGGAAGAGTGCCGACCACCACAATGCGCAGATTTGTTGGCCGCGTCAGTCGACGTTGGTGACTGCAATTAGCCCTCAACGGCCGACGCAACAGATCAAAGCAACGTCCGCTTTAGAAAACTGGCGCTGATCTACGGATCGACCGACATGGGAGCAAACCCGTCACGACTGGTCCTACTTGCGCTCAATGTTCCCGCTGAACGCCACCAACCGAGCCGCGCGCCTCTTCGACAAGCCAGTCGACGAAGCCGGCGAGCAGGTTTCCGGCATCGGCATGACGTGGGGTGATCGCGACATAACCCGTCCGTCGAACCCGGATGTCCGGCAGTGGCGTCATCAACCGTCCATTGGCAACGTCGATCTCCAGCATTGGCAGCGGGCCGATCCCGAGACCCAGCCCATCTTCCACCGCCTGGCGTGCGACGAAGAAGTGGTCGAATGTCTGGCGGGGAAGTCCGGCAAGGTGTTGAAGCCCGGCCGCGTCGAGCCAGTTCGCCCAATCGCCGGCGCGGGTTTCGCTGGCCAGCAACGTGTGCCCCTCGATGTCGGCCGGCTTCAGGACCGGCCGACGTGCGAACAGTGCCGGGCTCATGATCAGCGTATCCACATCCTCCAGCACCGGCACGACGCGATGCTGGGGCCAGAGATCCTCCCGGGCAACGCCGCGTCGGATCGACACATCGACGCCACCGCGCAAATCCTCCATCACACATGAAACCGTCGTGACCACGACTTCGACCTGCGGATGCTCGGCGTGATAGCGATCGAGCCTGGGGATCAGCCAGCGCATCGCCAGGCTGGTCGGGGCGCTCACCCGCAGGATGCGGCGCGCGGCGGGCCGACCGCAGGCTTCCGCCGCGACGGCGAGGCGATCGAACGAAAGGCCGACCTCGGCGGCGAAGATCTTCGCCATCGGCGTCGCCACCATGCGGCGGCCGTCCCTGGTGAAAAGCCTCTGCCCCAGCCAGTTTTCGAGCGCGGCGATCTGCCGGCTGACCGCACCATGGGTGAGGCCAAGTTCGACTCCGGCCTCGGCATAACTCCCCGTCCGGGCGGCGACCTCGAAGATGCGCAGGGCGTTCAAGGGGGGAAGACGACGCATTCGGCAAACCCGTGAGAAAAACGAACGCTATTCGTGATGTAAAACAGGCTAGTCGATAAAATCTCACCTGTATACCGTTGCGATCGACAACAGGCTCGACCGAACACTGCAGATGACGTCCCCGACAGACCGATCCAAGACGACTCCCGGAAATCGTTGGCCGTAGTTCGGCCTGGCCTCGGCGGCGACCGCTGTCCTGATCGTTCCGCTTGTACTGACGCTGCTGCCCCACTTGCCCAGCCGCTGGGGCAATCCATGACAATCAGGACGGAAGGATCATGATGATGTCTGAAAATCCCACCATCGCCCTCGTTGGTCCGGGGGCCATCGGCACCACCATCGCGGCGGCGCTTCATGAGGCCGGGCGCACGCCGACGATTTGCGGCCGCTCGGCGCACGAGCATCTGACGTTGCGCGTTGACGGCGGGGATGTCGTTGTCCCAGGCCCCGTGCGGACGGATCCGACCGAGATCAAAAAGACGGTCGATTTGGTTTTCGTCGCGGTGAAATCAACACAGGTCGAGGCGGCGGCGCCGTGGCTTTCCGCATTGTGCGCTGCGCAGACTGTTGTCTGCGTGCTGCAAAACGGCGTGGAGCAGAGGACCCTCGTCGCGCCGTACCTGCCCGGCAGCCCGGTGCTACCCTCGGTGGTGTGGTTTCCCGCCCAGCGCGAGCCGGACGCCTCGGTCTGGCTGCGTGGAAAAGCCCGCCTCACCTTGCCGGATACGCCGATGACCGGCGTGGTGCTGGCGGCGTTGCAAGGGACGCGGTGTTCGGTCGATGTCGCCGCGGATTTTACCTCCATCGCTTGGCGCAAGCTTCTGCAAAACGCGGTGGCGGGTTTGATGGTTCTGACGGGCCGTCGTGCCGGCATGTTCTCCCGAGACGATATCACCGATTTGTCCCTCGCTTACCTGCGGGAATGTCTTGCGGTCGCTCGCGCGGAGGGGGCAGTCCTGGGCGACGAGGTGCCGCAGGAGATCGTCGATAAGTTTCATGCGTTCCCGGCCGACTTGGGCACGTCCATCCTCGCCGACCGGCAGGCTGGCCGCCCTCTCGAATGGGACATCAGGAATGGGGTCGTACAGCGATATGGCCGATCTCATGGCATTCCTACGCCAATCAGCGATCTGGTCGTGCCGCTTTTGGCGGCCGCCAGCGATGGGCCCGGCTAACCGATCATCCCCCGGACATCCTTCAGCAGCACGAACAGATGCATCGGGTCGCTGGGCGAGGCAATGAAGTCGAACCGCTTGTAAAAGGCCTGGGCCTCGTCATCCTTGGCATGAACGGCAAAGGCACGGAGACCGGCGATCTCCGCCGCTTCAAGCGTCCGCAACATGGCGTCCTTCAGCAGGCCGCCGCCCAGACCTTTTCCTGTCCAGGGGCGCGACACCGCAAGACGGGCAAGGATCATCAGCGGGATCGGATGCCTGGCCACCCCTTTGCGTAGCCGCTCGGGAGCGTCGTCATAGGCGACATCGCCAAACACCAGGGTGTAGAAGCCGACGACGGCGTCATCCGCCAGGGCAAGATAGGTCTGCGAACTGTTCGACAACTGGCTCTGCAGGGCAAACCGGATCAGGAACCGATTGAGCGGTTCCTTGCCGCAGTCGAATCCGTCGACGCGGTGATCGCGCCGCAGTTTCTCGATATAAAATGGCATGCCCTTATTCGACGGAATCGCGTTCGAATACGCTTGGCTCGGTCAAAAGCCGCTGCAGCCGGGGCATCGGTCGCGGTGGCGCCTCCAGCGCGGTCAGGAACGCATCCCAGCGCTCGGCGTCCAGCCCGAAATGCTGGCGGTCGGGCAGCGTCTCCTCGGCGCGGGCGAGCGCGCTTTCCAGCACGAAATCGCTGACCGAACGCCGTGTCGCCCGGGCGGCGGCGGCCAGCATCCGCTTAGCCTCGGGTGTCAGGCGCAGATCAAGTTTTTCGGAACGCGTTACCGTGGCCATGAGAAAATCTCCTTGCCCCCTTCCTAGCACAAGCACACTAAATTTGTCACGACATTGTCTGGCGAGAACTTCGGGGCAGATCGACATCGGGCTGCAATCCCCCCATCTTACCCGATTCCAATGACTGCACGGTCCAGCCGTTCCTCTGTCGCCGATCGTCTCGCACTTGGTGATGGATCCCCTGCTCCAGCGTCATCGGTTCGCCGGCCCGTTCGAGAACGCTATGGACGCAAGGGGCCGAAACCAGAGTGGCGGCTATCTGATGCGCAACAGGTAAACCAGACGTTGACGTGGGAAGGTTATTTGACAAAATCGGACCCATCGGTGACATGCCTGTTGAATGGCGTTGGGAAAGACGAAATTGACGCCAACTAAATTCTGCCCTTTGATTTTATACTCTGTAACAATGTCAAACCGTATTGATCGGCCATAGCGCAGGACTCCCAAAAGATGAATCGTGAACAACTGGTCGAGATCGTCGCCATGGCGAACCAGAATATTCTGTACATGGATGGGACAACCCATCCAGTAAACAGAATAATTTCAAATTGTGATCTCGTTTTCGGCATATGGCAGGACTACAGGGAGCCCCACGGGATCGGAGTTTCTATAATAAAAGGTGTCAGGCGCCTATTGGCGATTGAAGAAAGCGGCAGACCTCGATTTCATTCAGGGCAAACGCTGCCAATGGCCATGCCGACGAAATGGTCTGCGATCAAATGCCTGAACGCTGAGCACGCCGAAGCGGCCAGACGCATGCTCGGCGACGATTCAACAATAATGGAATCCTTCGTTTATGCCCTGAAATCTGAGGATGGAAAGATTAAGATCGGCAGCTCCGGAGATCCTAAGACTCGTCGCCAGAATCTCCAAACGGGCTCGCCATTTCGTCTTGCGCTTTTTCACATCGAGCCTTGTGCGCCATCGATTGCCAAAGATGCTGAGCACCGCGCTCAGAGGATGCTTTCAACGCATAAATTCGATGGTGAATGGTTCACTTGTACGACCGGCCAAGCAATCGATGCTGTACGTCGGGCGGTAGATGCGGAGAGTAATGCGGGCCGTCTCAAGGAGTTCGAACTGAACGGGCCGGCCGGTCTTCTGCTGAATAACGATCGCTCTTGAACGCACCCGGCCGCCGCTGACAAGCTCGCCGATCTTAATTTTGACGATATCGCATCCGCGAAGCTTGCTGTCGATCGCCAGATCGAACATCGCGCGGTCACGCAGCCGGCGCTCCTGATCCAACCAGAACCTGATAGCCCAGACTTGCTGCGGCTTCAGTGCGCGCTTGGCACCAATCTTTCGGCCTGCGTTCCACGGTCGCTGATCTTTAACGCCTGGATCATATTCGGAATGTCCCATGGTCGTTCTCCTCTTGGCCAACAGTGACCGGGAGAATGGTATCCGCAAAGCCTCAGGCGATGGCCGCCAAGCCCTTCTCGGCGACGATGGACAACAGCTTGCACGCCGGGCCTGCGGGCCGCTTGTCGCCCCGTTCCCATTGGCTTACCGAATCCTTCGTGACATTGAGATACATGGCGAACACGGTCTGGCTGACCTGTTCACGCTCGCGCAGGGCGCGGATCTCTTCGGCCGTGAACTTCCGGACCGGCGTCAGGCAGGATTGGTCAAACCGGCGCATCGTGTGCTTGTCAATGAGCCCCGTCTCATGCAGGTCCAGCGCCGTCTCGTGGATTGCAGCCTTCACGTCGCTCTTGTAAGCCTTAGTTTTGGCCATTGTACTGAACCTCCTGAAACTTTCCGCTCTCCAGCAGATCCGCCAACTGCTCTTCCGTGGCATTCAGCAACACGGCGGCCAATTCCTTGAAATCGCGTTCGTCACTTTTATCGATGTTGTCCTGGTCGCTCTTCGCAAAGCCGTAGACGAAAAACGACCGTTCGCCCTTTCGAAAGAGGATGATCGACCGGTATCCGCCCGACTTGTCCTCGCCCGGGCGGGCAATGCGCTGCTTTATCAAGCCGTCGCCGTAATCCGCATCGATCAGGCCCATCTCCGCGTTCTCGATGGCTTCGCAAAGTTTGGCGTCGGCAATGCGCTCTTTCTTGGCAAACCGGACAAACCACTTGCTCTTGTAGATTCTCAACCGCCGACCGCTCCCATGCCCGTCCCGCAAACCCAATATGTAGAACTCTGTGCTATATTTCAAGGGTGCTATATCATGGAGGGCCTATCCGACGATGGGGATCAGACCCTGAATCTGGCGACGGAAATCAACGGCAGCTTTCGGGCGTTGCGACAATGCTCTTGAACGACGTCCTTGGGCGCATCACTGCCGGCGCAGCCATTCCGCGTAACGTCTGATTTCGGAAATCCGCACTGACTCACGGAACGGCTTGAATGGGCGCAAAACAGCCGCGAAGGGCCGGTTGCTGTCTGGCAGTTCTCGGATGAGCGGAAGCAGTTGGTTGCCGTTCTGAGCGGGCTCACAAGGGCGAACTCGACAGCGAGGCACGCCGTCCTGTTCCCGCAGAACGAAGCCCGGCTTGCCTGAAAAGCAGTCGTGGCGGCACGATCGTCCACTTGACACCGGGGCGCATTGCAGGCGGCGTTCGCCACCGCAATGCGCCTTCGCGCATCAGTTTGAAGACCCGGCAATGCCGTTGAGTTCGGCCAGGTCGTCATCCGAAAGCTCGATCTGTCCGGAGGCGAGATTTTCCTTGAGGTGCAACACCGAAGAGGTGCCGGGAATGAGCAGGATGTTGGGCGAGCGGCGCAGCAGCCAAGCCAAGGCGGTTTGCATGGGTGTTGCGCCAAGCCGATTCGCCACTGCGGACAAGGTGGAAGACTGCAGCGGGCTGAAGCCGCCAAGCGGGAAGAAGGGCACATAGGCAATGCCATCGTCAGCAAGTGCGTCCACCAAGGCGTCGTCTTCGCGATGGGCGAGATTGTAATGGTTCTGCACGCAGACGATCGGGGTGATGCCGCGTCCCTCGGCGACCTGGGCCGGAGTGACGTTGCTCAGGCCGATATGGCGGACCAGACCGCGGCTCCGCATCTCCGCCAGAGCGGTCAGCGGCGCCTCGATCGAGCCTTCCACCGGCCCCATGCCGAACATGATACGGAGGTTGACCACGTCAATGACGTCGACGCCCAGATTGCGCCGGTTGTCTTCCACGGCCTGAACCAACTCGCGTGCCGAATAGGCCGGAAGCCATGAAGCGTCGGAGCCGCGAACGGCGCCGATCTTGGTGACGACGACCAGATCGTCGGCATAAGGCGAAAGGGCTTCGCGGATCAGTTGATTGGTGACATGCGGCCCGTAAAAGTCGCTGGTATCGATGTGGTTGACGCCTTGCGCGATGGCCTCACGCAACAACGCCCGCGCGGCGTCGGGATCGCGTGGAGGGCCGAAAACCTGCGGCCCCGCCAACTGCATGGCCCCATACCCCAGCCGTTTCACCTGCCGGTCGCCCAAAGTGAATGTACTGGCTGCTTCGATATTGGACATGATGGTCTCCATTGATGTCCGGAATTAGATAGCCCTTGCGGATTGCCGCGATAACCACCAACAATCTGCACGGGTTGTGCGGCGGAGCGGACAATGAATTTCGATCTCAACGATCTGAATGTCTTTGCTGTCGTTGCCCGGAGGGGTGGTTTCCGCGACGCGGCACGCGAACTCAACAAGAGTCCATCCGGTCTGAGCGACGCAGTTCGGCGCCTAGAAACGACAATGGGCGTGCGGTTGCTCAATCGGACGACGCGCAGCGTATCTCCGACTGAAGCGGGACGGGATCTGCTTGTCCGGCTGGCTCCTGCCTTGCAAGAAATCGAACTGGCAGCCGATTCCGTGAATGCGCATCGGGAACAGCCCATGGGCACGCTTCGCCTCAATGTTCCCGTGAGCGCAACCCGCACGGTCCTGCCCGCCATTCTCCCGCATTTCCTGTCTGCCTATCCCGACATCAAGGTGGAGATCGTGGCGGAGGAAAGCTTCGTTGACATCCTGGCGACCGGATGCGATGCCGGCATTCGCTACGAAGAGCGCCTGGCGCAGGACATGATTGCCGTGCCAATAGGTCCCCGCATTCAGCGCTTTGCCCTGGGTGCGGCGGCTGCCTACCTCGATCGTCGAGGAACCCCTGATCATCCAAGCCAATTGCTGCAGCACGCCTGCTTTCAGGGACGATTTCCCAGCGGGACATTGTTCTCTTGGGATTTCGAGCACAACGGCGAGCATGTTCGCATCGAGCCGAAAGGGCCGCTCACCGTCCAAGCCGGTGCCGCGATGGAACTGGCGGTCGACACAGCCATTGCAGGCGTGGGGATCGTTGCCCTCTTCGAAGACTGGCTGCGTCCGCACTTTATCAGCGGTGCGCTCGTCCCAGTGCTGGAGCCGTGGTGGACAAGCTTCTCCGGACCATTTCTCTACTATCCCGGCAGAAGACTGGTGCCAGCGCCACTGCGAGCCTTCATCGACTTCATTAAGACTTCAAGGAGGGAGACCCGTTAGATCGCGGCCTATTCCAGTCTGGCGACCTGGAAAGCTGACTGTCCTTCACTTCAGTCAGCTTTCCAGGCACGCCGCAAAGTGACGCTTTTCGGGGTATCGGCGGGTGCATCGGCGAAGCCCGACCCCAAGCCGTCATTCATCGAGGATCCGCTTACCGACACCATTCCCGCCCATGTCGTCGCCAGATCGATCCGATGGTCCCCCATTTCATTGCTGGATTCCAGGATGCCTCTGATCCAAAAGGCGGACAGTGGCGTCCTCTGACTGACTGGTCGTCACCAAACATACCGACTATAAGGAAGGTGCCGTTGATCGAAGCTAAATGATCGCCGAGATCAATCTCACCATCCTCGGCCCCTAATGAGGGAGATCTCTGTATCGACGGATACGCTGTCGACCATTGTAGTCTTGTCCAAGACTCAGGAGACATTTTGTGACGACAAAACCCAAGGTCAGGACGACGCCCTCGAATGATTTCCCCATAGTCGGCCTTGGAGCGTCCGCTGGAGGGTTGGAGGCATTCATGGCGTTCTTTCGCCATCTTCCGGTAGATAGCGGCATGGCGTTCGTGCTGGTGCAGCATCTTGATCCCAGCCATGTCAGTATTCTCACCGAAATCCTGCAACGGGCCACCTCCATGCCGGTTGTCGAGGTTGCCAACCAAATGGCGATTGAACCTGACCGGGTCTATGTTATCCCGCCCAACCACGACATGACTCTGCTCCATGGGACTCTACAACTGAGCGCTCCCGAACAGGAGCGTGGTCATCGTATGCCCATCGACACTTTTTTGCGTTCGCTGGCCGAGGATCAGGGAAAAAGGGCCATAGGCATCATCCTGTCTGGCACCGGCACTGACGGGACTCAGGGACTCCGCGCCATTGTCGACAAAGGCGGTGTATCCCTGGTGCAAGATCCAGCTACGGCAAAATACGACGGCATGCCATCGAGCGCCATAAACGCTGGCGTCGCTACTCATGTTGTCGCGCCCGACCAAATGGCCGATCTGCTGTTGCTCAGTCGTTCCCCTCAGTCAAGCCTCAAGAGCGCGCAGCCCGCTCCGGCCACCATCAGCGGCATGAACCAGATCATGATGCTGCTGCGCTCGGGCACCAGCCACGATTTTTCAGGTTACAAGAAAAGCACTATCGGGCGGCGCATCGAGCGGCGGATGGCGCAACACAACATCGAGGACATCGAGGTCTATGCACGGCATCTCAAGAGTAAGCCGGACGAGGTGCACTCTCTGTTCAAGGAACTGTTGATCAACGTCACAAGTTTTTTCCGCGATCCAGAGGCATTCGTGTTGCTGAAGCAGGAAATTTTGCCGCAAATCCTTGCTGACAAGCCCGACGACTATGTACTCCGTCTCTGGGTGGCGGGATGCGCCACCGGCGAGGAGGCATATTCCATCGCCATGATCCTGCGCGAGATCATGGAGGAAGCTCACCGTGAATTCAAAATCCAGCTATACAGCACAGACCTCGACGACGACGCTATCGCCCTTGCCCGCGCTGGGTTTTATCCTCACAACATCACACGGGACGTATCAAGCGAGCGACTGCGTCGTTTCTTCATCAAGGAGGATAACGGCTACCGGGTGAAGAAGGAACTGCGGGAAATGGTGGTGTTCGCAATCCAGAACGTCATCAAGGATCCTCCCTTCACCAAGATGGATATGGTCAGTTGCCGCAATCTGATGATTTATTTGGGATCTGGCTTGCAAAGCCGCCTCATTCCGGCCTTTCACTACGCCCTCAAACCCGGTGGGGTGCTGTTTCTCTCCCCATCGGAAAGTATCGGCAGCCACACTGAGCTGTTCACGCTCATCAGCCGCAAATGGAAGTTTTATCGAACCACCGGGTCCATTACCTCGCACTGTGCGGTGATGCCCGGAGGACTGTCCTGGGCTACCGATAATGGCGCCAAGTTTCCCGAGGTACAGATGATCAAGGCCAAAGAAACCAATATCGCAGAGCTGACCCGGCGGGCGTTGCTTCAGGCCTTCGCTCCAGCTTCGGTTGTGACCGATCTCAAGGGTGAAACGCTCTATATTCACGGAGATACCGACCGGTATCTGCGACCACCGCCCGGTCACGCCACCCTCAACGCCATCGAGATGGTCCAGGATGGATTGCAACTGGCCGTGCGCACGGCCTTCGGTCTTGCCATTAGTCAAGGGAAGGCAACCCTTGGTCACGAGGTTTCGTTCATGGCCGGTGGGGAAGCACGAAGAGTAATTCTTGAGGTAAGGCCCCTGCACGACGCGGAATCCGGCCAGGGAGTGGTGTTGGTCAGTTTTCAGGATTTGCCTGCACTGCCTCCCGCCAAGCCGCTGCGACACAAGCGGGCCGCCGATCCGTCCGATCTAAAACGTATCGAAGAACTGGAGCGGGATCTCTCCTACGCCAAGGAAAATCTTCAGGCCACAATCGAGGAACAGCAATCGTCGAACGAAGAACTCAAATCTACCAATGAGGAACTTCAGTCCACTAATGAGGAGCTCCAGTCCACGAACGAGGAACTGGAAACGTCCAAGGAGGAGTTGCAATCGGTCAATGAGGAGCTGACCACCATCAATGCCGAGCTTCAGGCTAAGATCGAGCAGTTGGCCGGAATGCAGAGTGACATGAAGAACCTGCTCGACAACATCAATGTGGGCACCATTTTCATTGACGATCATCTGAACGTCCGGCGCTTCTCCCGCGAGGCTGCCAAGGTATATCGCCTTATCGCCTCTGATGTCGGTCGCCCCCTCGGTGACATCAAATCCGACCTTGATGATGATGGGCTGCTCGCCAAGGCCCAAACGGTGATCGATACCCTGATACCCTACGAACGGGAGGTGCGGACCATCGGTGGCGACTGGTATCTGGCCCGCATCCAGCCTTACCGAACTCTTGAAAACGTCATCGACGGTGTCGTGATGACCTTCTCCAATATCAGCGCCCGGATAGCGGCCGAAGTGGCGGAGCAGGAGGTGCACGACATTGCCGAAGGTATCATCAATGCCATCGGGAAGCCCATGCTGGTGCTGGATGGCTCTTTCAACGTCATTTCTGCCAGTGGCGCATTCTATCACGAGTTCGGAGTTTCGCCGGCCGAGATCCAGGGTCGGTCGATCCATTCACTCGGTAACCATCAATGGGATATCCCAGCCTTGCGGGAGCTATTGGAAACCATCCTGCCGAACCAGCAGACCTTCGATGGATTCGAGGTGGACCATAGCTTCCCGGGACTCGGGCATCGCAAGATGCTGCTCAACGGACGCCGAATTGTCTGCAAAGCCAGCGGCCGGCCGCTGATCCTGCTGACCATCCAGGACCAGACCGCAGCATGATTGATCCGGGATTTCTGTTCCCATCAAACGGCAGATTGAGAGGCGATTCGGCCTGCGCGTTTTCGTAATCGTGTGAAACAATCGCTCCAGAGCCTAAGGGTTTATATGATGCCTGCGCCTCCGGCTTCGGCCGGCTCATGCGCCGCTCGGGCTTCAGGGCTTGGAGCGATAATTTCGCCCCAAGCCCTAACCGGCCATTCTTTCGCGGGTCAGGCGCATCGAAAAGACGAAACGATCGGCGGGATGAATCGTGATCGAGGTCTCGAAGGATTTTCCCGTCACGTCGAAATAATATCGCATGATCTTCAGGGCTGGCGAACCGGGGGGGACGCGCAACTCGTCCGTCAGATGCGGTGGCACGACGGTGGCCTCGATGGTCTGGCGGACTTCGGCGACGCACAGGCCGTAATTCATCTCGATCAGCGACGATACCAGACGTTCCGGCTGTCTTCTGACGACGTCCGGAAGGCCGGGATATATCTCCTCGACGTAAACGTCCGTCCACCCGATCGGCAAATCGTTGAAATGGCTGCTCAACCGCACGCTCGATATGCGAAGCCAGCGGGCTCCGACCGGACAGCCGAAGATTTTCGCCTGAGTTTCGTCGGTGACGAACGGCTGGACCTGCCGCACCACGCGGACATGGTTGGCGCCGAATTGGCTGAGATCGTCAATGGAGGCAAGCGAGATGCGATAGCCGATCGACGCCGGGGTCGCCTCCACCCGCGTGCCCGCTTTTTTGTTGCGCGAGACCAGCCCCATTTCCTGGAGTTCGCGCATGGCGCTGCGCACGGTATGGCGGCTCGCCCCATAACGCTCGCAAAGCACCGCTTCGGTCGGAAGCTGGGAGCCGACCGGGAATTGTCCGGAGGCGATTCCCTCTGAAATATCGCGCGCCACCTGCGCGTATCGGGTTTCTTTCATGTCGTCCCCATGCTCGATCCAAAAGGTCCCGGCAGTCAACCCATCGCTTCTGCCCCTCGTTTCTGTCGATTGCATTTTGTCCGGACATTATGTATGGTTCGCGCAGTATATAATGTCCGGACAAAATGAGGCAGGCAGAATGAGCAGCCAATTGACTTCCACCACCGTCGTTGATTCGATCCTGTATCGCGACGCCTTCGGGACACCGCAGATCCGTGAGATTTTTTCGGATCGCGCGTTGATCTCCCGCTACATCGAGGTTGAGATCGCCCTGGCGCGGGCCGAGGCGAAATGCGGCGTGATTCCGGCCGAGGCCGCCCGGGAAATCGCCGCGCGGTCGGATTTCGACAAGCTTGATCTGGACCGCTTGCGGCACGAAACCGAGATCGTCGGATATCCGATTCTGCCCCTGGTCCACCAGTTGGTGGAGATGTGCGGTGAAGCCGGCCGCTACGTTCACTGGGGGGCGACCACCCAGGACATCATGGATACGGCGGTCGTGCTGCAGATCCGCGCCGCACTCGACCTCGTCGCGACCGATATCGCCGAGCTTCGTCGCATTCTCGCCGATTTGTCGCTGCGGTATCGCGATACGCCGCTGGCCGGACGCACGCATCTCCAGCATGCGTTGCCGATCACCTTCGGATACAAGACGGCGATTTGGCTGGCGATGTTCGATCGGCATGCCGAGCGCCTGGCGCAGCTTCGTCCCCGCGTTCTGGTCGGGCAATTCGCCGGGGCGGCGGGAACCCTTGCCTCGCTTGGAGATCGCGGGCTCGATGTGCAGGAAGCGATGATGCACGAGCTTGGTCTCGGCATTCCGGCCTCGACCTGGCACGTCGCCAGAGACGGCTTCGCCGAAGCCATCAACTTCCTGGCGCTGGTCACCGGGTCTTTGGGCAAGATCGCTTATGACGTGATGATGATGGCCTCGACGGAATTCGGCGAAGTCTTCGAGCCCTTCGTGTCCGGTCGCGGCGCCTCGAGCACCATGCCGCAGAAGCGCAATCCCATTTCGAGCGAACTCATGCTGGCCGCAGCCAAATCCGTCCGCCAGCAGGCGGGGCTGATGGTCGATGCCATGGTTCAGGATTTCGAACGCGCCACCGGCCCCTGGCACACGGAATGGATCGCCATCCCGGAAGGGTTCGTCTTCACCGCTGGCGCGCTCAATCAGGCCAAGTTCATGCTGGGCGGCCTGATCGTCGACGAGGCGCGGATGCGCAAGAACCTCGACATGACGAACGGGCTGATCGTCGCCGAGGCGGTCATGATGGGACTGGCGCCCCATATCGGCCGGCAACAGGCCCATGACGTCGTTTACGGCGCCTGCCGCACCGCCAACGAAACCGGGCGGAAACTGGCCGATATCCTGGCTTCCAACACGGAAGTCTCCGGCTATCTGGACCGGGCGGCGATCGATCGCCTGACCGATCCGGTCAATTATCTGGGCGTCGCATCGCAAATGGTCGACCGCGTCCTGGCGGGCGCCAAGCGCCAAGCGCTAAGGGCGTGGCGCGAAGTAATCGCACCACGCCCTTAGGTTTGATATGACGCCTCCGCTCCGCTGTCGGCGGGCGAGAGGCGCCGCTCGGGCTAGAGTGCCTGGTTCGGTGATTCCGTCCCAGGCCCTTACCGGGTTTTCCGCACCGCAGCGACGGAGCTTTTCGGAGAAACCGGAAAGCTCCAACCCCTGGGAGGGGCTCCATGTCTTCAACCGGATTTCAATCCATACGCAAAACCGTCATCGCCACCGCGTTGCCGCTCGTCATCCTGGTGGCAATCTGGCTGTCGCCGGCACCGAACGGCCTTACCCTGCCGGCCTGGCACATGTTCGCCATCTTCGCCGCCATGATATGCGCGATCCTGACTCAGCCTTTGCCATCGGGCGCGGTGATGATCATCGCGCTCTGCGTGGCGGTTTTCACCGGCACGCTGTCGCAGGCGAAGGCCTTGTCCGGCTTTGCCAGCGGCACCGTCTGGCTGATTTTCTGCGCCTACATATTGTCGCTGGGTTTCATCAAGTCGGGGCTCGGCAAACGCATCGCCTATAAAATGCTTTCGTTGTTCGGCGGCAGCAGCCTGGGGATCGCCTATGCGCTTGGCGTGACCGATCTGATCATCGCGCCGGCGACGCCGTCGGTGACCGCCCGTTCCGGTGGGATCATCTTTCCCGTGGCCCGGTCGATCAACGAGGTCCTCGGCTCGGGGCCGGGGGTTTCCGGTAAGAAGATCGGCGATTTTCTGACCATGGTCTGCTTTCAGTTCACGCCGATCACCGGCGCGATGTTCATGACAAGCATGGCGGCCAATCCGCTGATCGTTAATCTCGCCAAACAGTCGCTCAATCTGGAAATCAGTTGGTTCGGATGGTTCGTGGCGGCCGTGGTGCCGTCGGCGGTCTGTTTCTGCATCATGCCGTTGCTTGTCTATAAGCTGCTTGATCCCGAACTCAAGCGCACGCCGGAAGCGCGCGAGATGGGGCGCAAATCACTGGCGGCCCTCGGGCCGATGTCGAGCCAGGAGAAGCGTGTCGCCGTAGGCTTTCTGCTCGCGCTGATCGGGTGGGGAACCAGTCTGCTGACCGGTCTCGACGCGACGACGGTCGGCCTCGGTCTTGTCGCCTATCTGTTCGTCGTGCGTTCGGTCGACTGGAAAGACGTGCTGAACGATCACGCCGCCTGGGACACGGTGATCTGGTTTGGCGCCATCATCAGTCTGGCCACCGGCTTGTCGGATCTCGGGTTCATCAAATGGATGACCGCCCAGTTCAGCACCGGTGTGAGCGGGGTCGGCTGGATCGCCAATTTCATCATCCTCGGCGTCAGCTATATCTATGTCCATTACGCTTTCGCGACCGCCACCGGACATGTCGCCGCGCTTTATCTTCCGTTCACCGCCGTCGCCATCGCCGCCGGCGCGCCGCCGATGATGGTGGCGATCTGCTTCGGGATCTTCTCGAATCTGATGTGGGGCAATACCGAATATGGCGGCGGCCCGGGTCCGATCTATTTCGCCCAGGGCTATTTCAACCGTCCACGCTTCTACGCCATCAACCTTGCGGTCGTGACGACCAATGTGATTCTGACCTTCTCGGTCGGACTCGTCTGGTGGAAGGTTATCGGTTATTGGTGACGAAGCGTTATTTCGCCGGCATCGAACGAAGGCTGTTTTCGGGTCGTTCCGTGCGCGCAGAGCATTCGTGTTCCCGTCGGGAATCGTCCGCCCCTACCGCAGGAAATGGGACGGCGAGACGCCGAACTTCTCCTTGAACACGCGGCTGAAGTGGGACGAGCTGTTGAAACCCCAGGAAAAGGCCACGTCGGTGATGGTCGTGCCGGAACCCTGGGCGCTTTCCAGTTCGTGGCGGCATTGGTCGAGACGGACCCGCCAGATATATTTGGCGATGGTGGTCCCCTCGCTGGCGAAGGCCATGTGCAGATAGCGCTTGGTGCAGTTCATCGCCGCGGCGATCCGCTCGATGCACAGATCCGGGTCATGCAGGTTGCGCCGGATGTAATCCTTGATCTGCCGCTTCATCGTCTCGCCGGGCGAAAGGTCGTTGCGGGCCGTCTGGTTTTGCGGCAGCGGCAGGAACAGCAGGTTCAGGATCGATTCGGCCAGTTCGTTTTCGCAATCGGGCGAAATGGCCGGCATTTCCTTGAAGGCCGAATGAACGAGGTCGGAGGCCAGGCGGCCGATGCCGCCCCTGGCCGAAAAATGGTGCCCGGCGATGGCGCTTTGCTTGAACCCGTGCTGGAGGGCTAGATCGCGCGGGATGATCACCACCAGATGCCGGGTGAAGGCCGGGCTGGAAATGCGGTGCGGGCGCGAGACGTCATAGGCCAGTCCTTCGCCCGGCGAGACTTTGACGCATTGTCCGTCCTGTTCGAAGATCGAGGACCCTTGCGTCTGTAAGACCACCTTGACCACCGGATGCTTGCCTTCGCCGGTCCATTCGGCCGGCAGCGCCACGCGATGCCGGCTGGCCTCGATCTGACAGAGCTTGAGCCGCCCGATGGTTCCGTATTCGATGCGGCCGTCGATGGTCTCGGCGCCGAAGGGGTCGCTGTGCAGCCGTCCGCACAATTCCGAAAGACAGTCCGACCAAAAACGGGGGCGGTCCGAGACGGATATCTCGGACGTTCCGAGGAGCGTCAGTTTATCGGGCACGTCGCCAGCCCCCTTTGGTTGAGAGTTCGATCAAGTGTAGGGGAGGAGGTCGCGGCGAACCAATCCGACTTTTGTCGGGGGGCGAAAGGCGCCTTGTTTCTCCGGCAGGCAAGGGAGGCTTCCCTGCCGGGCAAGCCACCACCGGGCGGAGCCGGCGATAATCGACGTCGTTCCAAAACGTTCCGCCATTCGGCCGGGACAAAACATCGGGAGGCATGCGATGGCAGGCGCGGTTTCGATTCATCCGTCCGTAGATCATGGAATAAAGCCCACGGCGAAGGATTTCACCGGCGGGACGCTTCACTGCAAATGCGCGAGCAATCCCGTGGAGGTCACGGTCAAGAGCCAGTCGGCCCACAATCACGTCTGCGGCTGTACGAAATGCTGGAAGCCGAAGGGCGCGCAGTTCGCCATGATCGCCGTCGTTCCCCGCGATTCCGTCAGCGTGACGAAAAACGCCGACAAACTCGCCGTCGTCGATCCTTCCGCCACCATCCAGCGGCATGCCTGCAAGGAATGCGGCGTGCATATGTTCGGCCGCATCGAAAACACCAAGCATCCCTTCTACGGACTGGATTTCATCCATACCGAACTTTCGCCGCAAACGGGATGGTCGGCGCCGGAATTCGCCGCCTTCGTCTCCTCGATCATCGAATCGGGGGCCGATCCGGCGAACCAGGGGGCGGTGCGTTCGCGCCTCAAGGAATTGGGGTTGGAACCCTATGACGCCCTGTCGCCTCCTTTGATGGACTTCATCGCTACCCATATAGCCAAGGCATCCGGAGTCCTTCACGCCTGACGGCGGAGGAAGGACCCCGGAACCCGCCGGAGCGGCGTGCCGCCGCGTCCGGCCTGGGGCGGGTTTCGTAATCGTGGAGAAGATCAAGATGGATGTGCGGGCAGCGGTTGCTTACGAGGCTGGAAAGCCTCTGGTCATCGAGACGGTCCAGTTGGAAGGGCCGAAAGCGGGCGAGGTTCTGGTCGAGATCAAGGCGACGGGGATCTGCCATACCGACAAATACACCCTGTCCGGCGCCGATCCGGAGGGGCTTTTTCCCGCCATCCTGGGTCATGAGGGGGCCGGCATCGTCGTCGATGTCGGGCCCGGCGTGACCAGTCTCAAGAAGGGCGATCACGTCATTCCGCTCTATACGCCGGAATGCCGCCAGTGCAAGTCCTGCCTGTCGCGCAAGACCAACCTCTGCACCTCGATCCGCGCCACCCAGGGCAAGGGCCTGATGCCGGACGGGTCGAGCCGCTTCTCCATCGGCGGCAAGCCGATCCTGCATTACATGGGCTGTTCGACCTTCTCCAACTATACGGTGCTGCCCGAGATCGCGCTGGCCAAGATCCGCGAGGACGCGCCCTTCGACAAGGTGTGCTACATCGGCTGCGGGGTGACCACCGGCCTGGGCGCCGTCATCTATACGGCCAAGGTCGAGCCGGGGGCCAATGTCGTGGTGTTCGGCCTCGGCGGCATCGGGCTCAATGTCATCCAGGGCGCCCGCATCGCCGGCGCCGACATGATCGTCGGCGTCGATCTCAATCCCGAGCGGGAGGCCCTGGCCCGCAAGTTCGGCCTGACCCATTTCGTCAATCCGAAGGACGTCGGGGCCGACTTGGTGCCCCATCTGGTCGAACTGACCAAGGGCGGCGCCGACTACAGCTTCGAATGCATCGGCAATACCGACGTGATGCGCCAGGCCCTGGAATGCTGCCATCGCGGCTGGGGGGTCAGCGTCGTCATCGGCGTCGCCGCCGCCGGTAAGGAAATCTCCACCCGGCCGTTCCAATTGGTGACGGGCCGCGTCTGGAAGGGCTCGGCCTTCGGCGGCGCCCGCGGACGGACCGACGTGCCGAGGATCGTCGACTGGTACATGGACGGCAAGATCAACATCGACGACCTGATCACCCATATCCTGCCCCTGGAGAAGATCAACGACGGCTTCGATCTGATGACCCGGGGCGAGTCGATCCGTAGCGTCGTGGTCTACTGATGAGCGAGATCGCGACACGCGCCCGGCATCGGTGTTTCGGTGGAAGCTTAAGCTTCCACACCCACCGCTCCGGAGAGACGGGCACCGACATGCGCTTCGGCGTCTTCACGCCGCCCCAGGCCGACAGGGGGCCGGTGCCGGCCCTCTTCTACCTGGCCGGCCTCGAATGCAACGAGGAGACCTTCCTGATCAAGGCCGGCGCCATCCGCCTGGCCGCCGAACTCGGCCTGATGCTGGTCGCCCCCGATACCAGCCCGCGCGGGGCCGCCATCCCCGGCGAGGAGGACGACTGGGACCTGGGGACCGGGGCGGGGTTCTATGTCGACGCCACGGCGGCGCCCTGGAACAAGGCCTATCGCATGTATTCCTACGTCAGCCGCGAGCTGCCCGCCCTGATCGAGGCGAATTTCCCGGCTCTCGGCGACCGGCGCGGCATCTTCGGCCATTCCATGGGCGGGCATGGGGCGCTGGTCGTCGCTCTTCGCCAGCCGGAACGCTGGCAATCGGTCTCGGCTTTCGCGCCGATCTCCAATCCCGTCGCCGTTCCCTGGGGATTGAAGGCCTTTTCCAGCTATCTGGGGCCGGACAGCAGCCCCAGCCTGTGGGCGGCCTACGACGCCAGCCTTTTGATGGCCCAGCGGCGGCATCCCGGGCCGATCCTGGTGGATCAGGGACTGGCGGACAAATTCCTGGAAACCCAGCTTCTGCCGGAAACGCTGGAGGCGGCGGCGAAGGCCGGCGGACAGGATCTGACGCTTCGGCGGCACGAAGGCTACGACCATTCCTACTGGTTCATTCAAAGCTTCGTCGCCGACCATCTGCGGTGGCACGCCAGGGCTCTGGCGTGACGCGGGAGAGGGGGCCCTCAAGGGTCCGCCGGGCGTCACGGCGGGCGGACCGCATCCCTTCGGGTCCCCTCTTTTTTTAAAGCAGTACCAAAGTATCAGCTTTGGTACATGCGCCATAAGAACCATATCTTGTTGAGATATTGTTTGTATAATATCTGTAATACTAAATTTATAGTCTTGGATATTAAGTAAGTGTGGACCTCTTGTAAAAGAATGGTGTTGGTGAATCGCATCACAACGATACCAAATAACAGGGAGATAGCGCCATGGGATGGAGGACATTCTTTGCGGTAACAGCGATATGTCTGTTTCCGTTTGTCGGGGCGAAAGCCAACGACGAGTTATTGAAACTGGAAACGGATCCCAATCAATGGGTGATGCCGACCCATGATTACGCCGCGCAGCGTTACAGCACGCTCACTCAGATCACCAAGGACAACGTCAAGCGCCTGCATCCGGTGTGGACCTTTTCCACCGGCGTCCTGCGCGGGCATGAGGGGGCGCCGCTGGTCATCGGCGATGTGATGTACGTCCATACGCCCTTTCCCAATATCGTTTACGCCCTCGATCTCAATCACGAGGGGCGGGTCATCTGGAAATACGAACCGAGGCAGGATCCCGCGGTCATTCCGGTGATGTGTTGCGATACGGTCAATCGCGGCCTGTCCTATGCCGGCGGCAAGATCCTTCTCAGCCAGGCCGATACCACTCTCGTCGCCCTGGATGCCAAGACCGGCGACGTCGTCTGGCAGGTGAAGAACGGCGACGCCACCAAGGGCGAGACCTCCACCGGCGCTCCCGTGGTGATCAAGGACAAGGTGCTGGTCGGCGTCAGCGGCGGCGAGTTCGGCGTGCAGGGCCGGATGACCGCCTACAATCTCAAGGACGGTTCCCTGGCCTGGAAGGCGGCGTCCGTCGGACCCGACGAGGAGATCCTGTTCGATCCGCAGAAGACGTTGTCGCTGGGCAAGCCGGTCGGCGCCAACTCCTCGCTTTCCACCTGGGAAGGCGATCAGTGGAAGATCGGCGGCGGCGCCACCTGGGGATGGATCTCCTTCGATCCGAAGCTCAATCTGGTCTATTACGGATCGGGCAATCCCAGCACCTGGAACCCCGCCCAACGGCCGGGCGACAACAAATGGTCGCTGACCATCTTCGCGCGCGACGCCGATACCGGCGTGGCGAAGTGGGTCTATCAGATGACGCCCCATGACGAATGGGATTACGACGGCGTCAATGAGATGATCCTGGCCGACATTCCGGTGAAGGGCAAGCCGACCAAGGCCCTCGTTCATTTCGACCGCAACGGTTTCGGCTATACGCTCAACCGCGAAACCGGCGAGCTTCTGGTGGCGGAGAAGTTCGATCCCAAGGTCAACTGGGCAAGCCATATCGATATGAAGACCGGCCGGCCGGTCGTGGTGGCGCAGTACAGCACCCAGTTGAACGGGCCCGACCATAACAGCGAAGGGATTTGTCCAGCGGCCCTGGGCTCGAAGGACGAGCAGCCGGCCGCCTTCTCGCCGAAGACCGGGCTGTTCTATGTGCCGACCAACCATGTCTGCATGGATTACGAGCCGTTCAAGGTGTCCTACACCGCCGGCCAGCCCTATGTCGGGGCGACCTTGTCGATGTATCCGCCGAAAGGCGACAGCAACCTGGGCAATTTCATCGCCTGGGACGCCAGCGCCGGCAAGATCGTCTGGTCCAACAGTGAACCGTTCTCGGCTTGGAGCGGCGCCCTGGTGACGGCCGGAGACGTCGTCTTCTACGGCACGCTCGAAGGCTATCTCAAGGCGCTGGACGCCAAGACCGGTAAGGAACTGTACCGCTTCAAGACGCCGTCCGGGATCATCGGCAACGTCATGACCTACGTTCATGGCGGCAAGCAGTATGTCGCCGTGCTCTCGGGTGTCGGCGGTTGGGCCGGGATCGGCCTGGCGGCCGGCCTGACCAAGGGAACCGACGGTCTGGGCGCCGTCGGCGCCTACAAGGCGCTGTCCAGCTATACCCAGTTGGGCGGGGTTCTCACCGTGTTCGCCGTGGATTGAGGGAAAAGCCCGCCTTAAGGGCGGGAGGGAAGGGGCGCGATCCCGAAGCGGCCCTTCCCCCCTTGTTTCCGCGCACGGGTCCCCGAAATTCAGGAGATCGCTTGATGATGTTGCGTCTGTTTGGCGGGGGTCTCGCCCTCGCCGCCCTCGTGCTGAGCGCCACCTTGTCCAATGCCACGGCGGATCAGAAACCTTATGTCGTCAAGGATGGCAAGACCGACCAGAACACCTACAACGGCTGGCGGCGCTACAGCGAATCCTGTCTGCGCTGTCACGGCCCCGACGGATCGGGAAGCTCTTATGCCCCCGACCTCACCAATTCGTTGAAAACCATGTCGGAAGACACCTTCAAGGCGACGGTGATGGGCGGGCGGGTCAATGTCGGACAAGCCAACCAGAATGTCATGCCGATGTTCGCCAATGTCGAGGATGTGGCCATGTATATCGATGACATCTATGGCTATCTGAAAGCCCGGTCCGACGGGGCTCTCGATCGCGGACGGCCCGAACGTTTCAAGGATGAGAAGAAATGAGGCGGGCGCGCCGGGCGGGATGGTTGCCAACGGTCTTCGCCGCGGCGCTTCTGCTCGCCTTGGGCGGTGGCCGGCAGGCGGCCGTGGCTCAGTCGCCGACCGGCGATCTGGTGGCGCGGACCAGCCTCCGCGTCTGCGCCGACCCGAGCGATCTGCCGTTTTCCAACGAAAAGGGCGAGGGCTTCGAAAACAAGATCGCCGAATTGCTCGGACGCGAGATGTCTCTGCCCGTCGAATATGTCTGGTATCCCCAGGTGATCGGTTTCCTGCGCAATACGCTGTGGGCGGGGCGCTGCGACCTGGTCATGGGCACGGTGGCCGGCGACGGCGAGTTGGACACCACCAACCCCTATTACTACACCAGCTATGTGCTGGTGTTCCGCAACGACGTCGATCCCCCTTTCTCCGGTCTCGACGATCCCCGGCTGAAAGAGCTTCGCATCGGGGTGATCAGCGGCACCCCGCCCGCCGATCTGGTGCTGCGGCACGGTTTGATGGGCAGGGCGCGGCCCTATCCCCTGACCGTCGACACCCGGGTGGACGCGCCCAGCCGCCGGATGATCGAGGACGTTGCCGCGCGGAGCATCGATGCCGGCGTGCTATGGGGGCCGCTGGCCGGTTATTACATCCGCCGGGAGAAGTTGCCGCTCGGCGTGGCCCTGCTGAAGGGGGAACCGTCGGCGCCCCGCATGGATTACCATATCGCCATGGGCGTGCGGCACAACGAGCCGGATTGGCGCCGCAAGATCAACGGGCTTATCCGTTCCAAACAGGGCGAGATCAATCAGATCCTGCTCGATTACGGCGTGCCGCTCCTGGACGAGCAAGGGGGAACCCTGGTGAGCCGATGACCATGGGCATATCCCGCCCGCCCGTGGTTCCGCTTCTTGTCCTGCTGGCCCTGGGCGCCTGCGCGCAAGGGTCCGTGTCGCCGCCGGAACCCGCCGGCTACCGCGAGGAAAACTATCGGAGTCCGGTCCCCTTGACCCTGCGGGGCGCCGTGGTGCTCGACACGCCGGGGCTGGCCGAACGCCTTGCCGATCGCCGCGTTCTGCTCATCGACGTTCTGCCCCGTGAGCCGCCGCCGCCGCGATTGGCGCCGGACAATGTCTGGATGCCGCCGCCCCACGAGGGCATTCCCGGCGCGGTGTGGCTGCCCAACGTCGGTCATGGCCGTCCTCCGGCGACCGTCCTCGCCTATTTCAGCGACAGCCTGGAGCGTCTTACAGCTGGCGATACCGGCCGGGCGCTGGTTTTCTACTGCCGTTCGGATTGCTGGATGTCCTGGAACGCGGCGAAACGGGCCTTGAGCCTGGGCTACCGTCATGTCTTCTGGTATCGGGACGGCATCGAGGCGTGGCGGGCGGGCGGCCACCCGCTGGTCATCCTCTCGCCATTCGGCGAGGGTGCGAAATAGTTCCGGCTGTCATGGATAAAACAGAGTGGCTCTGGCAGGGAGCCCATGCCTGACCGTCTTGAATGGCGGCCCGCAGGTGATCGGTTCGGATCACCGCGAGGGTGATGTCAGTCGTGGTCTTCGGTGCTTCTCAGATAGCTGCGGATGGCGTTGCGGATCATGTTCTTATGACGGGCGGAGGTGTCAGGTGCGGCAAGATCGCAGCCAAAAATCTCCGAGAACGTGTATTGATTCGAAACTCTGTAGAAGCACAGGGCGCTGATCATGAAATGGACGTCTTCGGGGGGCGCGTGCCTTGTGAAGGATCCGTCCAGATAACCACGGTCGAGAATTTTTTCTATCGCTTCGATAATGTTGCTGTTTACCTCGCGGATTTTTTTTGAATCCTTCATATACCGCGCGTAGTTCATGTTTTCGCAACTGATCAGGCGGACGAATTCGACATTGGCCTGTTCGTAATCGAAGGTAAAATCGATCATTCGGCACAAGGCGTCGTCGGCCGACAGGTCGTCGAGTTCGAGCGTCCGCTCCAATGCCCGGATTTCGCTGTAGGCCTGTTCGAGGGCGGCGATATAGAGCCCTTCCTTGTTGCCGAAGTAATAATAGATCATCCGCTTGGCGGTCTTGGTGCGGGCGCCGATTTCATCGATGCGGGCGCCGCTGAATCCTTTTTCGGCGAACTCGGCGCGCGCCGCGCGCAAAATCTCGCGTTTGGTTCCTTCGGGATCCAGCTTGCGGACGGATTTGACCATCTTGGAGGCGTCTTCGGCGGGCACTTCGTCTCCCGTCTTGGTGGAGGCGCGCGGCGGATGGGGCAATGGGAAAGGTGGGGACATCAGCTTTTCAAAAATCACAGGACGGGATTCGAGAGCATCACAGATGCCGGCTTTACTGTCCAGAAGCATCGTTTATTACGGATGGTATCCCCTCATCCCGTCTTTGGACTTAGGGCGTGTCGTCAATTACCGATGCCGCGCCCCATTTTCCCGTAAGACGAGTCCTGCGCACAAGATGACGGCGTAAAAAGATTCTACCAAAGGCAGAAGCAATGTGATTC